>CAVTSP010000009.1:0-23607 GCA_963737375.1 uncultured Actinomycetota bacterium | reverse complement strand
CACCGGCTTTCGACGCGAAGAGCAGGTACCGCTCGCCGTCGGCCAAGTACATCATGATGTTGGTCCGCGGCTGCCCGCTGCGTGCACCGACGGTGTGCAGGATGACCAGCGGCGCGCCCTCGAAGTTGCCGCCGACCCGTCCGTGATTCGCCCGGAACTCGGCCATGTTTTGTTCGTTGAAGTCGCTCATCTCAATCAGTCTCCCCGGTCGCGCCGAGACCCGGGACGATATCGCCGAGGCTGAAGGTGACGGGGCTGTCGAGCTGCGCATAGGTGCACGACGCCGGCTCCCGGTCGGGCCGCCACCGGTTGAACTGAGCGGTGTGGCGGAACCGCTCGCCTTCCATGTGGTCGTAACGGACTTCGACCACCCGCTCGGGCCGCAGCGGGACGAACGACAGATCTTTACCCGCGTTCCAGCGGGAGAACTCGTTCTTGCGGGGTGTGCGTTCACCGGCCTCGTGCGCGGCCCAGTTCCACGGATGATCGTCGAAACCGGTTACCAGCGGCTGTAATTCGGTAAACAGCTCGCGGCGCTTGGCCATCGGGAACGCCCCGATCACACCGACCGACGCCAGCGTGCCATCGTCTTTGTGCAGCCCGAGCAGTAGCGAGCCGATCGCGTCGGCACCGGATTTGTGCACCCGATAACCAGCGACTACGCAGTCGGCGGTGCGCTCGTGCTTGATCTTGAACATGATGCGTTTGTCCGGCTGATAGGTGATCGCCAACGGTTTGGCGATGACGCCGTCGAGGCCGGCTCCCTCGAACTCGTCGAACCAGCGCTGCGCAGTCTCCATGTCAGTGGTTGCCGGCGTCACGTGAAACGACGGACCCGACCCGTCGAGCGCGTCGACCAATGCCGCGCGCCGCTCGGAGAACGGCCGCACTGTGTAGTCCTCGTCGCCGAGGGCGAGTAGATCGAACGCGATGAACGACGCCGGCGTCTTCTCGGCCAGCATCCGGACCCGCGAATCGGCCGGATGGATGCGCTGCTGCAGTGCCTCGAAATCCAGGCCCTGATAGGCACCGCGGGTTCTGGCGATGACGATCTCGCCGTCGATCACGCAGCGCTTGGGCAACTCGGCAGCGGCCGCCGCGACCAGTTCGGGAAAGTAGCGGGTCATCGGTTTCTCGTTGCGGCTGCCGACCTCGACCTGCTCACCGTCGCGGAAAAGGATCGACCTGAACCCATCCCATTTGGGCTCATACGACGCGTCAGGCGGGATCGATTTCACCGATTTGGCCAGCATCGGCGAAACCGGCGGCATCACAGGCAAGTCCATGTGCACATTGTGCTGGAACCCTGTGCTGGAATCGGGAGATGGCAGCACCAGCGGAAGAGATCGACGTCGACGGGATCGCGGTCCGGCTGACGAACCCGGACAAGATCTACTTCCCGAAGCTGGGTTGCGACGGCACCAAGCGACGGCTCGTCGAGTACTACCGTGCCGTCGCCGCCGGTCCCATGCTGGCGTCACTGAAGGACCGCCCGACGCATCTGCAGCGCTTCCCCGACGGCATCGACGGCGAGGAGATCTATCAGAAGCGCATCCCGCAGCACCATCCCGACTACCTGGAAACCTGCCGGATTACCTTCCCGTCGGGCCGGACCGCCGACGCGCTGCGGGTGACCCACCCGGCCGCGATCGTCTGGGCGGCCCAGATGGGCACGATCACGTTGCATCCGTGGCAGGTCCGCTGCCCGGACGCCGAGCATCCCGACGAGTTGCGCGTCGACCTGGATCCGCAACCGGGTACCGGTTTCGACGAAGCGCGCGGTGTGGCCGTCGACGTACTGCGGCCGCTGCTCGACGAACTCGGGCTGGTGGGTTATCCCAAAACCTCCGGCGGTCGTGGCATCCATATCTTTCTGCGGATCAAAACCGAGTGGGATTTCATCCAGGTGCGTCGCGCCGGGATTGCGCTCGCGCGGGAGGTGGAGCGGCGCGCCCCGGATGCGGTGACGACGTCGTGGTGGAAGGAAGAGCGGGGTAAGCGGATCTTCATCGACTTCAACCAGAACGCCCGCGACCGCACCTTCGCGTCGGCCTATTCGGTACGGCGCACCCAGATCGCGACGGTCTCCATGCCGCTGACGTGGGATGAGCTGGCGCGCGCCGATCCCGACGACTACACGATCGCCACCGCGGCCGAGCTGGTGGCCAACCGCGACGACCCGTGGGCCGACATCGACTCGGTCGACCAGTCGATCGCGCCGCTACTGGAGATGGTCGCCGCCGACGAGGAGCACGGACTCGGCGACCTGCCGTACCCGCCCAACTATCCGAAGATGCCCGGCGAGCCGAAACGCGTTCAGCCGAGCAAAGATACGGACCGCAAGCGCAAGGACGACGAGAAATAGTCTCAGTCATCCAATAGCATGGCCGAGATTCACCCGGCTGGAAGGGGGCGGGTGCTCCATGATGGACGATGAGCACCGCCGGTTCGAGCCGCGCGAGGACCTCCTTCGGATGGCGTTCGAGCGAACGCCGGTGGGCATGTCATTCGTCAGCGCCGATCGCGAAGTCCTGCTGACCAATCCCGCAATGAGCAAGATCCTCGGTTACAGCGCTCGCGAACTGCGCGGCATGTCGATCGCCGAGGTCACACATCCCGACGACCGTGACATCCATGCCATTGCCCACCAACAACTCCTCGAGGGTTCGCGCGACTGGTACGAGGTCGACAAGCGCTACATTCACCGCGACGGGCACACGGTCTGGGCCGTCTTGCATGTCGCCGCCATTTACGACGACGACGGCAGCGTGAGCATGCTGGTCTCGCAGATCCACGACATCTCCCACCGCATCGAAGCACACGCGGCCGACCGCTGGCGCGCCACGCATGATCCGCTGACGGGCATCGGCAATCGAAACCTGCTGATCCACGACCTGACGGCGCACCTCGAGCTATATGGCGCCGGGAACGCCCAGGCGCCAGCGGTGTTGATTGTGGACCTCGACGGCTTCAAGTCGGTCAACGATCGATACGGGCACACCGTCGGTGACGAGCTCCTACAGGCGGCTGCCCAGCACCTCTCGACCAACGTCGGCGCCGCGGACACGGTGGGCCGGCTCGGCGGCGACGAGTTCATGATCATCCTGAACGGTTGTGGCGACAGTGCCGACGCGTTGCGCGCCGCTCAACGTCTCCGAAAAGGACTCTCTGCGGTCCTTCGGTCCAACCCGTCGTACATCGGGGTGTCGGCCTCAATTGGAGTCGCCGTCGCACCGCCCACCACGATCAACGAACTGATGCGGTTGGCCGACGCTGCGCTCTACCAAGCCAAGGCGGCCGGCAAGGACTCGGTGGTACTCGCGTGACCGCTCCAAAGCCCTAGAGCTTGCCCGCCACGAACGTCGCGGCCTGGTTCGTCGCGTCCGGGACATAGCCCAGGTGCGCGATGATGCTGCCACCCTCGGCGCAAATGTTGTCGTTGGGAAGACAGATGTCGATCGTCTTGGGGCTGTAGCTCGGGTCGAGCGCCGGAATCTGGCTGTCCGACAAGCTCTTTGCGTAGCTGCTCTGCGGGTTGCCGAACAGGGCAACGGCGGCAACGTGCTTGGCGACCTGCGGGGACAGTCGGTGGCTGGTCATGTCCGCGACGCCGGCGCCCTGCGAGTATCCGCCCAGCACGATCTTGGTGTTCGGGCAGCTCGCGGCGGTGGCCTGGACGTGAGCCACCTCGTCGTCGGCACCCGCATGGGCACTGTTCACATAGTCGGTGGTCGACGGGTAGTTGACCGGGTAGAGATTGATCGTCTTGCCGGGAAGCTGCGACGTCAGCGCGTCGTAGAAGGCCTGGCCGGGTCCGCCGGGGCCGACGGGCTCACCGGTGCCGCGGGCGAACACCACTTCGACGTTCGGGCATTCATCGGCTGAGGCTGTCGGGCCCAGCAGGCCCGAACCCGGAGCGGTGAGAAAGGCCAGAACCATCAGTGGCGCACCGGCAACGATGCGAGCGACGCTGCGACTAGTCATGGAGGGAATGTTGCCATCCCTCCGTGAGGCCCGTGCGTGCTACCGGTCTTCCAGCAGTCGCAGCGGGTGCAGGCCGTCGACCGCGCCGACGAACGGCGGGTGGATGCTGTAGCCCAGCATGCGGCGGATGTCGCCGGACACCGCGCGGGCGATGTCACGGGACACCGACAGTGTGAAGGCCTCCATCGGCCGCAGCCACGGCTGGCAATACTGCGCGGTGACGGCGAGCCGGTCGGCGGAGGTGGTGTTGGCCCCGCCGCCGTGCCAAAGGGTGCCGACAAAGAACACACACGAGCCAGCCGGCATCACCACGGGCACGGCCTCGTCGTCCGGGCCCGGGCGCCGCTTGCCCCAGCGGTGGCTGCCCGGATAGAGCACCGTCGCACCGTTGTCGGCGGTGAAGTCGTCGATCGCCCAGATCGTCGCTGCGGCCAACGGGTCCCGGGGGCGGGGGATTGGGTAGAAGCCGTCGTCGTGGTGAGCCAACTGCGCGGCCTCGCCAGGCTGGATGTTGATCGCCTGCAACGCCGAGAGCAGGTAGTTGGGCATCAGCAGCCGATCCAGTGCGGCCAGCACCCGCGGGTGGTCGACCACCGGGTCGCAGACCCGCGTCCGGCTCAGCACGCTGTAGATGCGCTGGGTCCGCCGTCCTTCGAACGTGTTGCGTCCGGTGTGCCCGAGCCAGGGCGCCACCTCATCGCGGATCTCGCTGCACTGCTCGGGGGTGAGCAAGTTCTCCCAGATGATGTAGCCGTCGCGGGCCAGCGCCGCCGCGTCGGCCTCGACGAGTGCCGGATCGACCGCGGTGCCGCCGCTGGGCGTCCATTTGTAGCGCAGCGCCAGATCGCCGCGCAGGTCTTCCAGCGTGGTGGCGGATTCGTCGCGTGGGTTCATCTGCACCAATCCTTGGCTATGACGACACAGTAAGCCGAGCCTGGATCGGCGTCACGCATTCAGCGCGACCAGCGCGTGACGGCTATAAAGAAGGGCATGGCTACCACCTTTGCTGACGTCATGAAGTCCAAGTACCTGCTCTTGACCACCTTCACCAAGGATGGTCGGCCGAAGCCGACGGCGATCTGGGGTGTGCCCGAGGACGGCAAGCTGCTGGTGATCACCGACGACGGGTCATGGAAGACCAAGCGGATCAAAAACACCCCTCGGGTCACGCTCGCCAAGAGCGGCTCGTTGGGCAAACCCAAGAGCGACGACGTCGAGGGCATCGCCCGGGTGCTGCCGAAATCGGAGACCCGTCGGGTCTACAACGCGGTGCTGAAGCGGTACTGGTACCACGCCCCGTGGTTCTACGTGCACTCCGTCGTGCGGGGTGGAATCGACAAGGTTCACGTGGGCCTGGAGATCACCCAGCCCGTTGGTTAGCCAGGCTTCCCAGGCGTTGCGCGCTGCCGTAATCGGAGCGTTATAGTAGCCGGATGCGTCTTTATCGTCTGAGCCTCGCCGTTCGCGCCGGACTGGCAGCGCTCGCGCTCACTGTCGCCGTCTTCGCCCTGCCCACCGCGTTCCCGCGGGTCGCCTCGGCAGACCCGGGCTTCACGCCGTGTGATGGCTGCTCGTCCAACGACTCCACCGACGATTTCCCGATCCCGCGGCGGATGATCTCGACGACCTGCGACGCCGAGCAGATTCTCGCCGCCGCGCGCGATTACGCACCGGTGTACTACCAGCGGTACATGATCGACTACAACAACCACCAGAACGTCGCGCAGGACGTCCAAAACAAGGTGCACTGGTTTTACTCGTTGTCGCCAGCGGACCGCAGGGCTTATTCGGCCAACTTCTATGCTCCCCAGATCAATCCCCTGAATCTGGCCTGGCCCAACCACATGAAGATCTTCTTCAACAACAAAGGCGTCGTCGCCCACGAAACCGAGAACTGCCAGAACTACCCCAAGGGCGACATGTCGGTCTGGAACTGGTCCTAACCGGAACCATCTGATCTCGCGGCCTCGGCCAAGAGACCCACGCAGGTCGCGGTGATCAGCCGCGTCAGCGCGGCGGTGAAATCGATCTTCCAGTCGGGCGGGACGTCCGTCCGCTTGGCGTACTCATCGGCAAGTCGTTTCGGCGGATTCGCCATCTGCCACATCGGCGCGGCCAACGAGTACGAGGCGAGCAGGACGTCGAACGCACCCGAACGTCCCAGCCCCGGCAACGAGTTTTCGATCGCGTCGGTGAGCGACAGCACGGCAGCATTGCTGACCTGCTTGAACTCGAGAACCCGCTCCAGCTCGACCTCGTGCTCGAGGTGCAGATGCAGATTGGCGAGCAGGTCACAGAACAGCGGGTCGTCCGCCAAACCCTGGGCCAGTGCCTCGGCGACCCGGCCCGGCGACATGTCACCCGGCTCGGCCAGGCTCGCGCACACGGTGTCTGAGAAACGGGCCCAACCTTCGGCGGCCAGATTCAGCAAGACCTCTTTGTGCGAGGTGAAGTACCGGCGCACCGCGGAGTAGTGCACGCCGGCGCGGCTGGCGACGTCCGTCAGGGTCACCGACGCGACACCGGATTCCAGAGCCAGTGAGCGGGCGGCTTCGACAAGCGCTGCCGCCCGCTGACGCTTCTTGTCGTCGGTGCGGGCACGCTGGAACGTAAGCTGCGCCACCGCGCGAGGATAGCGCACACGGACGCATTGCGGGCAGCTGGAGAACCCGGTAGCGTCCGCTTACGCACGTAACATGCGTTATAGCTGAATCGCTGTTCCGGCGGGGTAAGCAGTCGACAACCCGGGGTGCGAGCATGGTTTACTCGTCATGATCCGGCGGTGCCGCGAGGCCCACGCAAGCGCCCTGAAACGCCCCGCCGATCGGCGAGTCGCCGAACAGGAAAGCGGCAACGGGTGAAGGGGTTTTCGATTCTCAGGGTGCTGGAGCGGGTATGGATTCCGCTCGTCATTGCGATAGTGATCGGGCTGGGTGGTTTCACCGTGGCCCGGATCCACGGCATCTTCGGCTCTGAGAGGCGTCCCCAGTACTCCGACAGCGCGACCGACGACAGCAAGCCCTTCAATCCCAAGCGGATCACCTATGAGGTGTACGGGCCGCCCGGCGCCACCGCGGACATCAGCTATTTCGATACCAACGCCGATCCGCAGCACGTCGACGGCGCCAAGCTGCCCTGGACCCTCAACATGACGACGAAGGCGGCGTCAGTCGTGGGAAACATTGTGGCGCAAGGCAACAGCAACTCGCTGGGCTGCCGCATCATCATCGATGACGTCGTCAAAGCGGAGCACGTGTCGAATGAGGTGAACGCCTTTACCTATTGCGTTCTCAAGGGCGCATGACCAGCCACCCGACCAGCGCTGACGAGGACACTACGCGGCCACGCGGCCCGAGGCTGATCCGCCGGTTTGCGGTGCTCATCATCTTCGCGTGGCTGGGGATCATCGTCCTGATGACGGTGGCCGTTCCGCCGCTGGAGAAGGTCGCCGAAGAACGCCAGGTTTCGTTGAGCCCCAAGGACGCACCGTCCGTGATTGCGATGGAGGCCACGGGCAAGAAATTCAAGGAGTCCGACTCCGACAACTTCGCGATGCTTGTTCTGGAAAGTGACAGCAGGCTCGGTGACGATGCCCACCATTACTACGACAGCATCATCAAGCAACTGCGTGCCGACCCAGCGCACATCCAGCACGTTCAGGACTTCTGGGGCGATCCGCTCACGGCGCCGGGCGCCCAAAGTCCGGACGGCAAAGCGGTTTACGTTCAGCTCAACCTTGCCGGCAACCAGGGAACGACGCTGGCGGAGCAGTCGATCACCGCGGTCCGCCACATTGTCGATCGGACGCCCCCTCCCAAGGGTGTCACGACGTATGTGACCGGTCCCTCGGCGCTGGTGTCGGACATGCACCACAGTGGCGACAGCACGCTGGTCAAGATCACGATGGTGACGATGCTGGTGATCTTCACCATGCTGCTGCTGGTCTACCGCTCCGTTGTGACGGTGGTGCTCCTGCTGCTCACGGTCTTCATCGAATTGACCGCGGCCAGAGGAATAGTCGCGTTTCTCGGCTACCACCAGCTCATCGGGCTTTCGACATTCGCCGTCAACTTGCTGGTATCGCTGGGAATTGCGGCGGGTACCGACTACGCGATCTTCTTCTTCGGCCGATATCAAGAAGCGCGCCAGCACGGCGAGACCCGTGAAGCCGCGTTCTATACGACGTATCACGGTGTTGCCCATGTGGTGCTGGCGTCCGGTCTGACGATCGCGGGCGCCACCTTCTGCCTGAGTTTTTGCCGGATGCCGTACTTCCAAACCATCGGTGTCCCTTGCGCGGTCGGCATGATCGTCGCCGTCGCGGTTGCGCTGACCCTGGTGCCGGCCGTCATCGTGGTCGGCGGTCGCTTCGGATTGTTCGATCCGCAGCGGCGGATCAGCACGCGTGGCTGGCGGCGTGTGGGCACCGCGATCGTCCGCTGGCCCGCGCCAATTCTCGCCGCTGCCTGCGGGATCGCGCTGATCGGTCTGTTGACCCTGCCGGGGTACCAGACCAGCTACAACGACCGGCTGTACATCCCGCACAACATCGCCGCCAACAAGGGATACGACGCCGCGGAGCGACACTTCTCCCAAGCCCGGTTGATGCCGGAAGTCATGATGGTCGAGTCTGACCACGATATGCGCGATCCGGCGGACTTCCTGGTGCTCGACAAACTGGCCAAGGGCATCTTTCGGGTTCCCGGAGTCTCACGCGTGCAAGCGATTACGCGCCCAGAGGGCACGGCGATGGAGCACACGTCGATTCCGTTCCAGATGAGCATGCAGAACGCCGGGCAAGTGCAGACGATGAAGTTTCAGAAGGCTCGCATGGAGGACATGCTCAAGCAGGCCGACGAGCTCGAAGACACCATGAACCGGATGAGGCACATGTACGGCCTCATGACCCAGCTGACCGGCATCACGCACAAGATGATTGGTGAGACACGGGAAATGCAGGCGGTCACCGAGGAATTGCGCGATGACGTCGCCAACTTCGAAGACTTCTACCGGCCGATCCGCAGCTACTTCTACTGGGAGAAGCACTGCTACGACATCCCGGTCTGCTATTCGCTGCGGTCTATCTTCGATGCCGTCGACGGTATCGACGAGATCGACGACAAGTTCCAGATCCTCACCAAAGATTTCGGTCAGCTCGATTCGCTGATGCCGCAACTGATCACGGAGTTCCCGCCGATGATCGACAGCATGGAGAACATGCGGACGATGATGCTGACGATGCACAGCACCATGGCCGGGATCTTCAATCAGATGGATGACATGAGCACCAACGCGAATGCGATGGGCCATGCATTCGATCAGGCGAAGAACGACGACTCGTTCTACCTGCCGCCAGAAGTGTTCCAGAACAAGGACTTCAAGCGAGCGCTGAACAACTTCTTCTCACCGGATGGCAAAGCGGTGCGATTGATCATCTCGCACCGGGGCGATCCGGCATCGCCGGAGGGCATCACGCGCGTCGCCTCGATCAGGGAGGCCGCCGAGGAGTCGCTCAAGGGCACGCCACTGGAGGACGCCAAGATCTACCTCGCCGGCACTGCGGCCACCTTCAAGGACTGGAAGGACGGCTCGAAATACGACCTGATGATCGCCGGAATCGGTTCGCTCTGCCTGATTTTCATCATCATGCTGATCGTCACCCGGAGCTTGATTGCCGCGATGGTGATCGTCGGCACGGTGGCGATCTCGCTGGGTGCGTCGTTCGGCATGTCTGTGCTCGTGTGGCAGTACCTGCTGGGCATCAAACTGCACTGGATGGTGCTGGCGATGTCGGTGATCGTGCTGCTCGCCGTGGGATCCGACTACAACCTGCTGCTGGTATCCAGGTTGAAAGAGGAGATCCCCGCCGGGTTGAAGACGGGCATCATTCGCGCGATGGGTAGCACCGGCAAGGTCGTGACATCCGCCGGTCTGGTGTTCGCGTTCACGATGGCCTCGATGGTGGTCAGCGACCTGCGCATCATCGGTCAGGTCGGTACCACCATCGGCCTGGGATTGCTGTTCGACACGTTGGTGGTCCGCTCGTTCATGACGCCGTCCATCGCTGCGCTACTCGGACGCTGGTTCTGGTGGCCGATCAAGGTGCGGCCGCGGCCGGCCAGCACCATGCTGAGGACCAGCGGGCCCCGTCCTGCGGTGCGGTCGCTGCTCGGTTCGAGCTTCGGCGAGCCCGGCGAGGACGAGCGCACCGCGCCGTTGCCGAATTCGACTGCCTGACAAGTCGTTACGCGCGAGGAGCGGTATGGCAACGGTATTCATCACCGGCGGTCATGCCGGCATCGGGCTCGAGTGTGCGAGGCAACTCGCCGCCGGCGGCGTCAATCTCGTCCTCGCGGGCCGTAGTCCGGCGGCGATGCAGGCGGTCGCCGACGAGTTGCGGATAGCCCACGATGTCGACGTGGCCACCCTCGCGATCGACCTCTCGTCGCTGGAATCGGTGCGTAGCGCAGCGGCCACCTACGCTGCACAGATCGATCGCGGTGACGCCGAAGTGCCGGATGCGCTGCTCTGCAACGCCGGCGGTCGCTTCGATGGCGAGGTCAAGTACAGCCCGGAGGGTTACGAGCTGACCTTCGCGACGAACTGTCTCGGCCACTTCCTCTTGGTCGAGCTGCTGCGTCCGACCCTGCCCACCGAAGGCCGCGTGGTGTTCACCGCTAGCGGCACGCACGACCCCGACACTATGGACGGCAAGCTGGTCGGGGCGGCGGTCGAGCCGAACGCTGACGCGCTCGCCAACGTCGGTAAGGATGGCACAAAGCCACTGTCGGTGGGCAAGCGATATTCGACGTCGAAACTCTGCACGGTCATGTACGCCTACGAGCTCGCGAGGAGACTCGAACGCGAGGGAAGTGGGATCGCATCGATCGCCTACGACCCAGGCTCGGTACCCGAGACGGGCTTGTCGCGGAATTTACCCAAAGTGGTTCAGCGAGTGGCGAAATCATCGCTGATGGATTGGGTATCCAGGCGCGTCGGCATCACCACGTCCACACTCGCGTTCTCCGGCGCCGCGCTCGCGGACTTGGCCGTCGACCCGCAGTACGCGACGGGATCGGGCAAATACTTCCAAGCGCAGGACGGCAAGCTCTCGGAAGTGCGGTCCTCGACGAGGTCCTACGACGAGCAGCGTGCGCTGACGCTGTGGGACGACTCGAAGCGTCTCGTCGGCCTCGGCTGACGAATCGCTCTGTCGCTCAGGGTAACTAGACCTTCTCCACCACTCCGGCTTCGGTCTCATCTTCGATGTCGCGGTGAATCAGCTCACGCACCGCCGGACGCGATCCGAACGGCTGGAGCATGACGCTGGCCGGGCGCGGACGCACATGCTGAGGCCACCAGAACCAGCGTCCGAGCAGGGTGGCCAGCGACGGCGTCATGAACGACCGCACAATCAAGGTGTCGAACAACAGACCTAGTGCGATCGTGGATCCCACCTGGGCCATCACCTTCAGCGGACTGAAGGCGAACGTGGCCATCGTGGCCGCGAACACCAGACCGGCAGAGGTCACCACCGAACCCGAGCCGGCCATGGCGCGAATGTAGCCCGTCTTGAGTCCGGCGTGGATCTCTTCCTTGAACCGGGATATCAGCAGCAGGTTGTAGTCCGACCCGACCGCCAACATCAGGATGATCGCCATCGCCAGCACCATCCAGTGCAGCTTGATCCCGAGGATGTACTGCCAGAGCAGCACCGAGAGCCCGAATGAGGCGCCCAGCGAGAGTAGGACGGTCCCGACGATCACGAAGGCCGCAACAACGCTTCGGGTGATGACCAGCATGATGACGAAAATCAAGGTGGCCGCGGCAATTCCGGCGATCAACAGGTCGATGTTGGAGCCGTCATGCATGTCCTTGTAGGTCGCCGCGGTGCCGCCGAGGTAGACCTTGGAGCCCTCCCACGGCGTGCCCTTGATCGCCTCGTGCACGGCCTGCTTGATCGGCATGATGTGGCTGATGCCCTCCGGCGTCGCCGGGTCGCCTTCATGCGAGATGATCAACCGGACGGCGTGGCCGTCGGGAGATATGAACTGCTTGAGGCCGCGCGCGAAGTCCGGGCTCTTGAACGCCTCCGGCGGAAGATAGAACGTGTCGTCGTTCTTCGCTTTGTCAAAGGCATCGCCCTGGGCGGTGGCGTTGTCCGACTGCGCTTTCGCCTGGTCGTTGAGACCACGGGTCGTCGCATAGTTCGACATGATCGTGTCGAGGTTTGCTTGCTGGCTGGCGATCTGCGGCGGTATCAGCGCCACCAGCTTCGGCTGAATCTTGTCCAGCTTGTCGAGATTGGCGCTCAGATTCTCGATGTTCTCGCTGACCGCGTCGATGCCGTCGAGCGCGTTGAAGATCGACCGCAGCGTCCAGCACGCCGGGATGTCGTAGCAGTGCTTCTCAAAATAGAAGTAGCTACGGATCGGGCGGAAGAAGTCATCGAAGTTGGCGATGTCGTCACGCAACGCCTCGGTGATCTTCACGGTTTCTTTGGTGAGCTTGGTGGTTTCGTGCGTGGTGTCGCTGAGCTCTTGGGTGGTCTCCATCTGCTCATGCAGGGTCGCCATCGTCTTATGGAGCTCATCCGCTTGCTTCAGCAGGTTCTTCGCCTGCTCTTCTTGGTAGTGCTGGGTCTGGATCCGCCCCGCGGCCTGCGCGCCCATCTGGAAACCGAGCGTGCTGTGGTCGAGCGGCGTGCCCAGCGGCCGGGTGATGGTCTGCACCCGACCGATACCGGGGATGTGGAACACCGCTTTCGCGACCTTGTCCAGGATGATGAAGTCGGCCGGATTACGCAGGTCGTGATCGGTCTCGATCATCAACAGTTCGGGGTTCAGCCGGGCCTGGTCGAAATGCCGGTCGGCCGCCGCGTAGCCGACGTTGGCCGGGGTCTCGGGCGGCAGGAAGTGACGGGTGTCGTAGTCCGTCTCGTAGCCGGGCAGCGCGAGCAGACCGATCAGCGCGATTGCGATCGTCACCGCGAGAACCGGTGCGGGCCAGCGGACGATGGCGGTGCCGATGCGCCGCCAGCCGCGGGTCTGCAACCTGCGCTTCGGGTCCAACAGCTTGAAGAACGACGCCACCGTCAGGACCGCCGGCCCCAAGGTCAATGCGGCGATGACCGCGACCAGCATGCCGACCGCACAGGGCACACCCAGCGACTCGAAATACGGCAACCGGCAGAAGCTCAGGCAGTACATCGCGCCGGCGATGGTCAAGCCCGACCCCAGCACGACATGTGCAGTGCTGTGGAACATCGTGTAGAACGCTTCTTCACGCGTTTCGCCTATACCGCGGGCCTCGTGGTAACGGCCGACGATGAAGATCGCGTAGTCCGTTCCGGCGGCGATCGCCAACAACACCAGCATGTTGTTGGCGAATGTGGAAAGCCCCATGATGCCGTAGTTTCCGAGCGTCGCGACGACACCGCGGGCCGCTAGCAACTCGACGAAGACCATGAACAGCATGATGAAAACGGTGCTCACCGACCGGTATACGTACAGCAGCATCACCAGAATCACCAGGAGGGTGACGAGGGTGACTTTCGCGACGCCCTTCTCACCCGCGTGGGACTGATCGGCAATCAGCGGACCCGCCCCGGTGACGTAGGCCTTGATCCCCGGCGGCGCGGGCACCGAGTCCACGATCTTACGGACGGCCTCGCTCGACTCGGTGGACAGACCGCTACCCATGTTGCCGGCGAGGTACACCTGGACGTACGCGGCCTTTTGGTCGTGGCTCTGGGAGCCCGCGGCGGTCAGCGGATCGCTCCAGAAATCCTGGATGTGCTGAACGTGCTTTGTGTCCTTCTCGAGTCGCCTGACGATCTCGTCGTAGTAGCGGTGCGCCTCCGCCCCCAGCGGCTTGTCGCCCTCCAGGAGCACCATCGCCGAGCTGTCGGATTTGTACTCGTCGAATGTTTTTCCGACGCGCATCTGCGAGACGAACGACGGCGCGTCCTTCGGGCTCTGCGACACCGAGTGGTTCTTGGAGACGACCTCTAGCTGCGGGGAGATCGTGTTGGTGACGAAGACGATGGCCAACCACACCAGGACGATCGGCACCGCAAGCCGATGGATCCATTTCGGCAGGAACGGCGGGATCAGCGGCTGGTCGATGCGCGGCGGGGCCTCGGTGGTCTCGCTCATGCGGACTTGTCCAGGCAGGAAACGAAGGCGTTGACGTTCTCGTTGGGAGGCGAGTGAGTCGGAGTCTTGACGACGTCACCGCTCCCATCGTGCTTGTTCACGACGAACTGGCAGGCGATCCAACTGCCGTCTCCTTGCGCCACCAGGTTGGCCGGGATACCGGGTTTCGTTGAACTCAATACCTTGCTCCAGGGCAACGGCACGTTGAGGGCCTGCTGCGGATGGGAGTTCTCGTCGAGGTAGTTGATCGTTGCCGTGCTGCCCGGCGGCCCAGTGACCTGGAGTGTGATCGTCTTGGCGTTGAACGAGTCGAGGACCTCGCCCGACGTGCCGCCACCGAACGTGCCCTTGTGGATGCCGAAAACGCCGTGCAAGCGGTGTACGACGAATCCGGACAGCGTGATGACAACCGCGAGCGTGATCACCAGCCAAAACCGGGTGAATAGACCTGCCAGGCCTTTCCGTTTAGCGGGCTTACGCGGGGCCTGCTTACTGTCGCTGCCGGCGGAGCCCGGGGTCTTCAATGGCTCGGTCCTTGGCTCAGTCGTCGTCATGGGCGCTTCAATTCCTAACCAGAGGCGAAGGCTGCTCAACTAATTAGCCTGTGTGTAACCTTAGCTACTCTAATCGGAATAGGCGACTAGAAAGAAACCGGGCGAGGCGGTTGTTGACGACCGTAGCGCGAGCCCGGACCGATGGCTCAGTGGGCCGAAGGGACGCAGTGACAATGAGCGGACGCAGACTCAGCAGCGGTAGGATCCAGCCCATGAAGCTCACGGGTGTTGCGATCGCCGCCGTCGCCGCGGCGATCAGCCTGTCCGCGCCGGCCTACGCCGACCCGGACACCGATTTCGACAACCAAATCCAGCACTACGGCATCTACGGGCCGCACGACTACAACCCCTACCTGGCCAAGATCTCCTGCCACCGGCTGGCTGCCGGCGTGGATCCCGACGCCGCCGCAACCGCAAGCTTTCTGTCCAAAAACCTTCCGCGCGGCACCACCCAGGTACAGACGTACCAGTTCCTGGGTAGCGCCATCGCACAGTACTGCCCCGATCTCCAAGGCAAGCTGCAGAACATCCCTGCGCGTTAGGTTTTGACGAACCCTCGCGGCAGCGTCAACGGTAGATCCGCGTAGGTCGCGATCCCCGGCGCTGCGCCAACGACAGCGGGAATCGCGTTGATCGCGGGCACCGCCGTCATGATGTGGCCCAAGTCCATGAATTCCTCGAGCGTGGTGGCCTCGAAATACGGTGGCGGCAGGAAGCCGACCTTGGTGGTCACCGTGGGCTGGCCGTCAACCTGAATGACCCAGCCGTCGCCGTCGATCTTCCAGTCAGGCTCGAGCGTCTGGCCCTTGCGCCACCGGACGTTGAGGTCGATGACGGTTTTGCCGTCGAGGATGCCCTGCCAGCTGATGTAGACACCCGCCACGCATCCTGCGGGGATAGTCCACGAAGCCATCTCGAGATCGGCTGTGGTCTGGGCGAATTCGGCCTCACAGCGGATGTCGTCGAGTTCGATGCCGAGTGCGTCGCCCACCAACGCAACAGCCTCGCTGAAGATCGCGGTGCCCTTGGCGGCCATCGCCTGCAGGTCGGGGTGGCCGATCGGCTGGCCGAACCCGACGGGCTTCTCGGTGTCCGGTGAGTCGTAGAACGTGGTGTCGGCGGCTTCGTTGACGGTCACCTTGTCGACCCGGTTGCACACCATCGCCGAGACGATGGCCAGCAGCTCGGCGAAGCCTGGGCTGACGCCGGATCCGAACATTGTCGAGCCGCCCTTCTCACACGCCTCGATGAGTCGGTCGCGGCCGGCGCCGAGGTTCTTGCCGGTGATGAAGGATGCGGTTGTCACGACGTTGACGCCGGCAGACAGGATGCGGACCAACTCGTCGACGTTGATCCACATCGGGTTGTAGACAACACAATCCGGCTTGAGCGCGAGCAGCGCGTCGACGTCGTTGGTGGCCGCGACCCCCAGCGGTTTGATGCCGACCAGCTCGCCGGCGTCACGGCCCGCCTTCTCGGGTGACCAGGCGAAACATCCCACCAGTTCGAGCAACGGGTTGTCCGCAATCGATTTGAGGGAGCTTTTGCCGACGTTTCCGGTGTTCCACTGAACTACTCGATAAGTGTTTGGCACCCGCTCAGCATAGGGAAGCGCGTCCGAGCCGGTAATGGCATTCGCCGAATCGGAAACGATGTTCTCATTGAGCGAGCTTTGCGGCGGCGCCGGTGAGCGCCAAGTCGACCAGAGGCTCGGCCAACTCCTCGCCGACGGGTTCACCGGTAAGTAGCAACCGGCCGTGGATCGGCGCGATGAGCATCTCCAGCAGCAGCCGGGCGTCGATGTCCGTACGGAGATCGCCACGCTCGATCCCGCGCGCCACTACGGGCGCCAAGGAGTCGAGTCGATGCGCCCAAAAGACTTGGCGTGCTTCGGTGTATGCGTTGTCCACCGGTACTGTCGCCGCGCGCAGCACGGCGGTCCCCGCCGGCGACCCGACGTAGGCGACCACCTCCCGAACGATCGTGAGCAGATCGTCTCGGGTCGAGCCGGTATCGGGCGCAGGAATGGCGTCTGCGCTGCGCTCCATCAAGGCCGCCACGAAGAGGTTCTCCCGGGTCGTCCACCGCCGATAGACGGTGGTCTCGTGCACGCCGGAGCGTTTGGCGACCCCGGCAATCGTGGCCGCGTCGAAGCCGTTGGCGGCCAATTCCTCGAACGCCGCGGCAAGCACAGTTTGGCGAACATGTTCGCCACGGCGATGCGAGACCTCGGACGGCATGCGTCCAAGCCTATCGCAACTCCACTTGCAATATCGAGTCGACAGGCGCATACTATTGCAAGTCGACTTGCGATAGGAGTGATCATGGACGCATCTGCACCCCGGTTGGACCTCAACGGCGCCACTCCGCCGATCGGCTACCGCCGCTTTCATCCGGACGTCAGCATCAACTTTCAGTGCAACCGCTGGGTGCAGTGGATCGGCCCGTCGGCCATCGACGAAGTCGCCGAACTGGCCGCACATGCCAATACCTACCCGCAGTTGACCGACGCATTCCTCACGCTCGCTGAGCGTGCGCGCGGTCAGGGGCGCGCGATCGCCGGCGCCTACTACGACCGGGCGGCTGAGTTCTTCCTGTCGGCAACAGACCCGCGCCGCCCGGCCGCCCGTCAACGATTTCTGAGTGCGATGCGAACCGGCTACGGCGTGACGCCCGATCTCATACCGTTCGGTGCTGGCTCCCTGCCGGCATACGACCTGCGGCCGGAACGTCAGGTCGGTCCCACCATCGTCATGTTCGGCGGATTCGACAGCTACGTCGAAGAATTCCTGCCGATGCTCGCCGGCATGGTCGACGCGGGACGTCGCATCGTGGTGTTCGAGGGGCCGGGCCAGGGCAGTGCACTCGAGGATTTCGGCCTCACAATGATTCCCGAGTGGGAGCGGCCGGTGGCAGCCATTCTTGATCACTACGGCCTCGACGACGTTGCCGCAGTGGGGATTTCACTGGGCGGCGGTCTGGTGATCCGCGCGGCCGCATTCGAACCACGGATCAGCCGTGCGGTGGCCTTCGATATCCTCGACGACTTCTTCGAGGCCATCGCGCGCCAAATCGGCCGCGGGGTCCGGATTCCGTTGCGCACGTTGCTTAGTGCGCGTGCCCGGCGGCTGGTCAACGCCATTGCAGGTCGGGCCGCGGCCCGCAAGCCGGTGTCAGAATGGGGATTGCAACAGGGCATGCACGTCACCGGCACTGCCACGCCGTATGACTTCCTGCGCTCGACGACAGCGATGAGCACCCGGAAAATTTCGGACCGCGTTCGCGCCGACGTATTACTTTTGGCAGGCGCCGACGACCACTATGTGCCGCTTTCGCAGCTGGCGCGTCAAGCGGCCAGTCTGACCAACGCGCGGTCGGTAACCACCAGGCTGTTCACGGCTGCCGAACAGGCGAGCAACCACTGTCAGCTCGGCAATATCGCGGCGGTCAGCCGGCTGATCGATACCTGGCTGGACGGCTCACTCGTCGACGGCGACGCCGCGGCGCGAACGCCGGCGACGATGCGTTCCTGAACCTTTGCCGGACGGGCGCCGATTGCGGAGTCCGCCGGACTCGTCGGCATCGTCGTCAGCGCCGTCGTCGTCGTCAGCGCCATCGGCAGCCGGAGCCTCTTGCGCCGTCGACTCGGTTTCCACCGCTGTCGTCTCGGCTTCGGTCTTGTCCTCTGCGGCTTCGGTGTCGTCATCCACGGTGGCGGCGTCGGTCTCCGAGTCGTCCGATTCGGCATCGGTGTCGTCGGTATCGCCCACCGTGTCGTGGGCATCGTCGTCCTGCTTGCCGCGACGTCGGCGCTGCTTCTTTTCCTTCTTGGGCTTCAGCGGCTTCGGCGGTGGCGGCGGCAACTCGGCAACAAACGACAGGTGGAACCCGGCGATGCCGAGCAGCGCGATGGCGGCCGCGGCGCCGTAGACGCCGAACAACCACTGGCCCACGCTGTCCAGGCTCAACCAGATCTCGCTGATCGCCGTGCCGACGATCAGCACACCGGCCGCCACATGGGCGACCACAGACCAGGTCCGCAGGGTCAGCGCCAAGGCGGGCGTGCCGAACTCCGGCTTGCGTAACTCCAGGAGCGTGAACACGACGGGCAGAGCCGCGAGCGCAATGAGCACACCGGCGGCGATCCGGGCGACGGTGCCCAGGCCGTGGGAGGTGTCACCAATCAACTCGGGCCAACGTGGCAGCACGAAGAAGAAGTAGAGGACCCCGGCGGCGACCGAGAGCGTCGCGTGCCAGAAGATGGCGGCCCTGCGTCGCATGCTCCTCCTTGAGCTGGTGATCCGGAAGCGACCAGACCCTATCAATTGGGCCTGGTCACGTCCCGGACTCAGTGCGGAGGATGCGGGATTTGAACCCGCGAGGGCGTTAACCCAACCCGCGTTCCAGGCGAGCGCCATAGGCCACTAGGCGAATCCTCCGTCGGCCATGGTAGCCGAGCGCAGGTCAGGGTCTTCGGGCGATCGCGTCCGGCTCGGGTACTAGACTTTCGTTGGACCCCGCGCGGCGTCCAACCTGTGAACTCCCCCAGGGCCGGAAGGCAGCAAGGGTCAATGGGCTCTGGCGGGTGCGCGGGGTCCCCTATATGTCGTGGAATCGTCGGAAGGCGGATGGTGTCGTACGGCTCGTTCAGCTCCCTAGGCCGTACCGACCTCGAGGCATTGCATGCCCGCCACCAACAGGATTACGCCGAGCTGCAATCCAAGAAGCTGGCTCTCGATCTCACCCGGGGAAAGCCCTGCAGCGAGCAACTCGATCTGTCCAACGCCCTGCTCAGCCTGCCCGGCACGGACTATCGCGACGACGCTGGCACCGACACCCGCAACTACGGCGGACAACACGGTCTCCCCGAGCTGCGGGCCATCTTCGGCGAGCTGCTCGGCATCCCGGTGCAGAACCTGATCGCCGGCAACAACGCCAGCCTCGAGCTGATGCACGACGTGATCGTGTTCTCGATGCTTTACGGCGGCGTGGATTCGCCGCGCCCCTGGAAAGACGAGGCAGGAATCAAGTTCCTGTGCCCGGTGCCCGGCTATGACCGGCACTTCGCCATCACCGAAACCCTCGGCATCGAGATGATCCCGATCCCGATGCACGAGGACGGGCCGGACGTCGACCTGATCGAAGAGCTTGTCGCTGTCGACCCGGCCATCAAAGGGCTGTGGGCGGTCCCGGTGTTCGCCAACCCCACCGGCCTGAGCTACTCGTGGGAGACGGTCCGTCGGCTCGTCCAAATGCAGACGGCCGCAAACGATTTCCGGCTTTTCTGGGACAACGCCTATGCGGTGCACACGCTGACGCTGGATTTCCCCCGTCCGATCGATGTGCTCGGCCTGGCCGCCGCCGCGGGCAACCCCAACCGGCCATATGTCTTCGCGTCGACGTCGAAGATCACCTTCGCCGGTGCCGGCGTCAGCTTCTTCGGCGGATCGCTGGGCAACATCGCCTGGTACCTGCAGTACGCCGGTAAGAAGTCGATCGGGCCCGACAAGATCAACCAGCTTCGGCACCTGCGCTTCTTCGGCGACGCCGATGGTGTGCGGCTGCAGATGCTGCGTCACCAGCAGCTGCTGGCCCCGAAATTCGCATTGGCACTGGAGATTCTCGACCAGCGACTGAGCGAGTCCAAGATCGCCTCCTGGAACGAACCCGAGGGCGGGTACTTCATCAGCCTCGACGTGCTTCCCGGCACGGCCCGGCGGACGGTCGCGCTGGCCAAGGATGCCGGCATCGCGGTCACCGAGGCGGGCGCGTCGTTCCCGTATCGGAAAGACCCGGACGACAAGAACATCCGCATCGCACCGACGTTCCCGCCGGAGTCCGATCTGCGTGACGCGATCGACGGCTTGGCGACCTGCACTCTGCTGGCTGCCAGCGAGTCGCTGCTGAACCGCGGCTAGGTCCCGCCTCCTCAGCGAACCCTTCGGGTTCGCATCGTCGGACGGGCTGGGCTGAATGGCCCGCCTCCTCAGCGAACCCTTCGGGTTCGCATCGTCGGACGGGCTGGGCTGAATGGCCCGCCTCCTCAGCGAACCCTTCGGGTTCGCATCGTCGGACGGGCTGGGTAGCCTTGCTGTCCGTGGCTCTCTACCGCAAATACCGCCCCGCGACCTTCGCCGAAGTGGTGGGGCAGGAGCACGTCACCGAGCCACTGTCGACCGCGCTGACTGCCGGCCGAATCAACCACGCTTACCTGTTCTCCGGCCCACGTGGGTGCGGCAAGACGTCCTCGGCGCGCATCCTGGCCCGCTCGCTGAACTGCGAGCAGGGGCCGACGGCCACGCCCTGCGGAGTCTGCGACTCCTGCGTCGGGCTGGCTCCCAACGGGCCCGGCACCATCGACGTGGTCGAACTCGACGCGGCCAGCCACGGTGGTGTCGACGACACCCGTGAGCTGCGCGACCGCGCGTTCTACGCGCCGGCCCAGTCGCGCTATCGGGTGTTCATCGTCGACGAGGCGCACATGGTGACCACTGCCGGGTTCAACGCGCTGCTCAAGATTGTCGAGGAGCCGCCCGACCATCTCATCTTCGTGTTCGCCACCACCGAGCCGGAGAAGGTGCTGCCGACCATCCGCTCGCGCACCCACCACTATCCGTTCCGGCTGCTGGCGCCGCGGACCATGCGCGGCCTCGTGGAGCGGATCTGCGCACAGGAGGACGTGGTCGTTGACGATGCGGTCTTCCCGCTGGTGATCCGGGCCGGCGGCGGTTCGCCGCGCGACACGCTGTCGGTCCTCGACCAGCTGTTGGCCGGCGCCGACGGTAATCGGGTCAACTACCAGCGAGCGCTGGGGCTGCTGGGCGCCACCGACGTGGCCCTGATCGACGAGGCTGTCGACGCGCTGGGCGCCGGAGATGCTGCGGCGATGTTCGGTGCGGTGGAATCGGTGATCGACGCCGGTCACGACCCTCGTCGTTTCGCCACCGACCTGCTCGAGCGATTCCGGGATCTCATTGTCCTGCAAGTTGTTCCGGATGCCACCACCCGCGGAGTGGTCGACGCACCCGAGGACGTGCTGGATCGGATGCGGGAGCAGGCGGCCAGGATGGGCACGGCGACGCTCACCCGCTACGCCGAAGTCGTCCACGCCGGCCTTACGGAGATGCGTGGCGCGACGGCGCCGCGCCTGCTACTCGAGGTGATCTGCGCGCGGCTGCTGCTGCCGTCGGCCAGCGACACCGAAGCGGCGCTGCTGCAACGTGTCGAGCGGATCGAGACCAGGCTGGACATGTCCATCCCGAACGTTGACCAGCCGGTGCAACAACCCGCATTCGTGCGACCGTCCGCTGTGCCCGACGAGCCGTCGCCGACTCCGGTCATCGCTGCCGAACCGGAGCCAGCTGTCCCGCCGGAGCAGACTGTCCCGCCGGAGCCGGCTCCGCCTGAGCCGGCCCCGGTTGAGGCGGCCCCGGTTGAGCCCGGCTCGGCCGAACCTAACGCCGCCGCGGTCCGCACCCTGTGGCCGACGGTCCGGGACAAGGTCCGGCAGCGCAGCAGAACCACCGAGGTGATGCTGGCCGGTGCCACCGTCCGCGCGGTCGAGGGCAACACCCTGGTGTTGAGCCACGAATCGGCGCCGCTGGCCAAGCGGCTGAGCGAACAGCGCAATGCCGACGTCATCGCCGAAGCACTCAAAGATGCGCTGGGTGTGAACTGGCGGGTGCGCTGCGAAGCCGGCGCCTCGACAATGGTGGCGGCGCCCGAAGCACCCGCTCCGTCGCGGCCCGTCGAGCGGCCGTCTCGCCGGGTGGTCCCGCCACCTCCGCCGGCCGAAGCCGCTGTCGATGACGAATCGGAGCGGGCCGAGGAAGAAAGCATGCTCGCCGAGGCCAATCAGGACGACGCGTCGGCCCCGCGCCGCGATCCCGAAGAAGCAGCGCTGGAGCTCCTGCAGAGTGAGTTGGGCGCGCGCCGCATCGACAACGCCTAATCTGCCGTTCTGCGGACCGCCCGTATATTAAATGGGCGTTTTTCTGCCAACTAGCGTTATTTTGAGCATGAATTAGACCATAGTCTGAGATCTAGCTATTGAATCAGTCAAAAAGTATGTAATACTCCGGATATGACCATGTCGAGTATGTGGCTTCCGGATGCCCCGCTTGAAGTGGCAGATGTATTCAAGCTGCCCAGCCGCACGATCGTCGACACCGGCGAGCTTCCCCACCCGCCGTACCGGGTGCCGTTCCTGGGTGATGTTCTGGGTTTGAACCCCCGCACCCCGTTCCAGTCGTCGCTGCCCCAGACGAAGAAGTTGGGCCCGATTTCGGCGCGCAAGCTGCTCGGAACCGAGATGGTTGCGGTCAGCGGACTCGACCTGGTTGCCGAGGTGCACGACGAAACCCGCTTCGGCAAATACGTGGGGCACCACCTGACGCCGCTGCGCGAGGTCATCGGTGACGCGCTCATCACCGTCGAGACCGACAACCCGAACTGGAAACTGGCACACGACATTCTCAAGCCGGCGTTCAGCCGCGACGCCATGCAGGGCTACCACTCGATCATGCTGCAGGCGATCCGGGAGATGCTGGATCACTGGGACGGCGCCGCCGACACCGGGCGCCGGGTCGACGTCACCGCTGATGCGACGCGGTTGGCCCTGGAATCCATCGGGCGGGCCGGCTTCGGCTACCCGTTTGGCTCCTTCGATCGCCACCGGCCGCACGCCTTCATCTCGGCCATGAACCGGATGCTGAAGTACGCCAGCTGGTCGACGTTCCCGCTGCTGACCAGATTGCTTCGGCCGGCCATCCGGCGGTCCGGCGCGGTGATGGGACGCATTGTCGACGATGTGATCCAGGCCCGTCGCGACGGCGCCGGGTCCGAGTCTCGCGACCTGCTTGACCTGATGCTGAATTCCACCGACCCCACCACCGGACGCCGGTTGGACCCAG
>CAVTSP010000008.1:0-285374 GCA_963737375.1 uncultured Actinomycetota bacterium | reverse complement strand
CGGCGCGGGCGCGAATCGCAAGGCGGCCGCTGGCGGCAGCGAGCGCCGGTGATCCACCGATATTGCGTCCAGCATCAGCGCGACATAGCGCCGCCAGCCGTCGTTGTCGGAGTCCATCGTCCACAGGACGCTGTGCAGCATCGCGATCATGCGTGGCAGGTCAGCGGGCACCAGATCGGCCCGCACGACGCCGGCTTGCTGGCCGCGGCGGGCGAGGTCGTTGAGCGCGTTGTACAAAGCCGTGGAGACATCAGGTGTCAGCGACCCCGCTCTGCGGGCCGCGGTCAACAGGTTGTGTTCACGCGCGCCCAGCGATATCGCGGCGTCGATCAGCTGAGCGAGACCCTCGAGCGGGTCGGCGGCGCCGCGTACGGCCTCGATCGTCGGCGTCAGGTCTTCGGCGATGCATTGGTCCAGAGCGGCGCGGACCAGCTCGCCCTTGGTCGGAAACCTGCGGTAGAGCGTGCGCTCACCGACCCCCGCACGACGGGCCACGGCCTCGATCGGCGCCTCCGGCCCGAGCTCACCGTAGACATCCCGCGCGGCACGCAGGATGCGCTCTGCATTACGCGCGGCATCGGCACGCAACGGCCGGTCAGACACCGCGGTCATGATCCCAGCGTAACTGACTGTTGACTGCCATTTAGGCGCGCTCTACGCTCGGGTGCAATTGACAGCCATCTGACACTTAGCGAGAGATGCCGATGACGTCGACAACGTCCGATCTGCCCGTAATCCCGATGCGTCGCGCCGCACAGTGCCCGCTTGCACCGCCGGCCGAGTTCGCCGACTGGCGACAAGAGCCCGGTCTTCAGCGGGCGACGTGGAACGGCCAACAGGTGTGGTCGGTGAGCCGCTATGCGGACATCAGGGCCGCGCTGGTCGACCCGCGGTTGTCGGCGGAGACCCTGCCGGACTTGTTCGATGCGGCCAGTCGACAGCGACGGCGCCCGTGGTTTTCGCGCGGATCGACGATCCCGAGCATCACCGGTTGCGGCGCATGATGACCAGCCAGTTCACCTTTCGGCGCACCGAGGCAATGCGGCCGCAGATCCAGGAACTGGTCGACAAAAACCTGGACGCGATGATCGACAAAGGGCCGCCTGCCGACATCGTGCGCGACTTCGGCCTCCCGGTGCCATCGCTGGTGATCGCGCTGCTGCTCGGCGTCCCTCCTGAAGACCTCGAACTGTTCCAGCACAACTCCACTGCCGGACTGGACGTGAATTCCACCGACGAGCAACGGGCGCAAGGCTTCATGGAGATGTACGTGTATATCCAGGAGCTGGTGGCGCGTAAAGAGCGCGAGCCCGGCGACGACCTGATCAGCCGTCTCATCACTGACTACGTCGCGACCGGCCAGCTCGACTACAACACCGTGGCCGTCAATGGTGTGATCATGATGCTGGCCGGCCATGAGACCACCGCCAACATGGTTTCGCTGGGTACCGTTGCGCTGCTCGAACATCCGGAAGTCTTCGAACGTCTCGGACAGACCGACGACCCCGCCGTCATTGCCAACGCCGTCGAGGAACTCCTGCGTTATCTCTCGATCGTGCACGCCCAGGTGGACCGGATCGCGACCGAGGACCTCATTCTCGGCGGCCAGCAGATTCGCGCCGGGGACAGATTGTTGATGAATTTGCCGGCCGGGAACTGGGACAGCGAGTTCGTCGACAGCCCAGAGACTTTGGACATCGCCCGAAACGCCCGCGGGCATGTCGCTTTCGGCTACGGAACTCACCAGTGCATCGGCGCCAACCTCGCGAGAGCCGAGATGCAGGTGGCGTTCTCGACGCTGGCGCGGCGGCTTCCCGGGCTTCGACTGGCGGTGCCGCGGGATGAGCTGAAGTTCAAGGACGCCGACATCTACGGCATGAAAGAACTGCCGGTCACCTGGTGAGCGACGACTTGCGGTTCGACGACCAGGTTGCCGTGATCACCGGCGCCGGCGGCGGTTTGGGTTTGCAGTACGCGTTGCTGTTGGCCTCCCGCGGTGCCCGCGTCGTGGTCAACGACATCGGCGGCTCGGTGACGGGATCGGGCTCGAACACCGACGCGGCGACCGCGGCCGTCGAGGAGATCCACCGCCACGGCGGCGAGGCGGTCGCCGACACCCACAGCGTCGCCACACCCGAAGGCGGACAAGCGATTATCGACTCCGCGCTGAACGCATGGGGACGTGTCGACATCGTGATCAACAACGCCGGCATCGTCCGCGATGCACCGTTCGAGGACATCACCGCCGATCGACTCGATCCGTTGGTGGACGTGCATTTGAAGGGCGCGTTCCATGTGACCAAGCCCGCCTGGATACGGATGCGCGACCAGGGGTACGGACGAATCCTGAACACCTGCTCGGCAGCCGGACTGCTTGGCGCCGAGCGGATGAGCAATTACGGTGCGGCGAAAACCGGGTTGGTCGGGTTGACCCGGGTGCTGGCAGCCGAAGGCGCCGACCACAACATCAAGGTCAACGCGATCGCACCGATCGCCTACACCCGGATGCTGGCGCATTCGGTCGAGACTGCCGCGCCAGCCAGACGACCCGGCCGCTCAGGCGATCCTGGATGATCTTGTGGCGCAATACCTTCAGAAGCTGGATCCGGCGCTCGTCGCCCCGGTCGCCGCATTCCTGACGCATCGGGACTGTCCGGTCTCCGGCGAGATCTACACCGTCGGCGCCGGGCACGTCGCCCGGTTCTTCATCGGCCGAACTCAGGGCTTCTACAGCCCAACGCTGTCTGTCGAGCAAGTCCGCGACCATCTCGACGAGATCCGCGACGAGGCCGGTTACACCGTGCCAGCAGGGCCCGCCGACGAGATGGCCGCATTGTTCGCGACGATCATGGCGGACCAGGCCGGCTGACGGCTAGAGGTGGCTGGCGGCGTAGCCCGCTGCCTGCGCGGTCATCCCGTTCACCGGATATGACGAGTGCGCGAAGCTCGGCAGCCCACCGGGATCGCCGTTGCAGATGGTGTCGCCATCGGCGCACAGGTCGTCGGTCTTCGGCACATACAGCGGGCCGACCGTGATCAGCGGCGCGCCGTAATTCTGCAGCCACGCCTGCGACGGTTTCCCGAAGAGCGTCACCGCGGCCACATGGTTGGCGATCTCCGGCGGCATCGGCTTGGGCATGAACGATAAGTACTCCGAGGGCACTCCCGCTGGGACCGACGCCGAGGTGACGGCGCCGGCCACGGCCGCGCCCTGGGAATACCCGCCGAGCACAATCCTGGTCTTGGGGCAGTTGGCGGCGGTCGCCTCGATATGACTGCCGGCGTCCTTGACCCCGTCGAGGAAGCTCTGAGCGAACTCGATGCGGTCGTTGAAATTGCCGCTGGCTTCGTAGTTGACCGGGTACACGTTGAGCGACTTGGGGCCGATCGCGGTGCGCAATTCGTCGACGAACGGCTCTCCGATGCCGCCGACGCCGGCCGGCTCACCGGTGCCGCGGGCGAACACCGCTTCGACGTCAGGGCACGGTTGTGCAGCGGCGACCGGCATCGGCGCGCTCAACAACCCGCCAGCGATGGCGACTGCGGCGAAAAGGACATGGCCAAGGTGGCGTGGGGACATGGTCACCATTGTGTCGTAAAGAACGCGAACGTGCCGCAGCCGGTGATCAGCGTCGCGGCTCAGCACAACGGCCTATGACGCTTCGTCGGAGTCGTCGAGGACGCTGACCGCGATGCCGTAGGGCAGGAATCGGACTTTGCGGGTCGCGTCGGTGTTGTTCCGGTTCGCCCGCAAGGCCTCGAGTTCGGAGGCGTAGACCTCCTCGACGCGCGCGCCGCCGTCGGCACTGACCACGTAGATCGCCCACACCCCGTCGCCGGCTTCGCCGGCGGTTTCCGGCCTGGTCCGGGTGCGCCGCGACAGATCCTCGAAGACCGACGACCACCCGGCCCGCTCGTTGGGCATGGTGAAGAACCGGCCGAAACCCCCGAGTGCCTCGCGGAGGCCTTCGGTCGCATCGCGGATCACGTGCTCGAAGTCTTCCGGCTCAAATCCGAACCGACCTTTGTCGTCGTCCATTGCGGCCTCCTGGCTGCTCACACCGAATACACCCAGTGTGCGCATTTCGGGCGGCTCGCGCCATGCCCTAGTAGCCGTACCCCGGGCCCGCGTAGGGATTCTGCGGCGCGTACGGGCTCTGCTGGTACGGATTCTGCTGGTACGGGCTCTGTTGGTACGGGTTCTGCTGCTGGTAGGGGTTCTGCTGCTGGTACGGGTTCTGAGGCTGCTGGCTCGCCCCACCCTGGCCCTCGGGAACTTGGATCGGGATCGGGACCGGCACGAACGGCAGGTTCAGATACGTCGTCGTCATCGCCGGTGACGGCGGCACGCTCGACGTCGGTGGTGGCGGAGGAGGCGGCGGCGTCGTGCTCGGGGTGGTCGCTGCC
The DNA here is from genome assembly GCA_963737375.1 of uncultured Actinomycetota bacterium. Classification (GTDB taxonomy): domain Bacteria; phylum Actinomycetota; class Actinomycetes; order Mycobacteriales; family Mycobacteriaceae; genus Mycobacterium. The sequence continues at coordinate 280,967 of CAVTSP010000008.1, read as the reverse complement.
GGCGGCGTCGTCGTCGGCTGCGGCACGGTCGTCGTGGCCTGCGCCGTCTTTCGCGGTGGTGGCGGCGGCTCGTAGGTCTGCACCGGAGGCGGCGGAGGCGGCGGCGGGGGCGCCTCGCTGGTCGGCGGCGGAACCACGATCGGCGACGGCTCTGCGCTGGGCGGAGGCGGCGGCACCGGGCTCGGCGACGGAAGTTGCGAGCTCAAGGGCGGCGGTGGTGGCGCCGTGGTGGTGCTACTGGGCAGCGTCGGCGTGCGGTCGCTGCTGGTCATCGTGAAGGCCACCCCGCCGATCGCGACCATCGAGACCAGCGCGGCGAGTCCCAGGAACAACTGCGGCAGTCGCGTTCCGCGGCCCCGGCCCACGTCGGGCGGCTCATACTTCGGCAGTTGCATCAGTTGCGAAGGCGTCGCGCGGTTGTCGTCGGTGTCGTACGGCTCGCCGATGTAGCCAACTGGCTCGTCGTCGGAATCGTCGGCCTGCGACCAGGCCAGCTCGGTCAGCCGTTCCGACGGGTCGTCGAGCAGCGCACCGGCGGTCGGGATGTCGAACGTGCCGGTCGACGCGCCAAACGTGCCGGTGGGGGTGGCGAGCGCGCCGGTCGGCGCAAGGAAGCGGCCGGTGGTGGCGAGGCCGCTGGTCATCGTGGCGAAACCGCTTGTCGATGCGCCCACCAGCGCAGACATCGTGGTTCCTTCGCGTTCTCCGTCTCGCTGCTCGATCGGCTGGCGGGCGGACAGCTTCACCGCGCCGACGGCCGTAGCGAGCCCGGGCTGCATGGCAGTTATCACCGAGGTCTTGGTGTGCGACGAAAGACGCTGGGCGACAACTGGAATCTTGGCCGTACCACCGGCCATCGCTACAGCTGCGAGGTCTTTGCTACGAATCCTGTTGCGCCGCAACATATCGTCGAAGGCAGCGAACAAACCGTCGAGCCGCTCTTCGATGAGGTCGTCGAACTCGGCTCGGCTTACTTTCAGGCGGGTGCGCTGACCAGGTAGGTCAAGCGCCAGCTCGGTGGTGTCTTCGGTCGACAGCCGCTCTTTGGCCAGCCGGCATTCTTCACGCAGGCCGGCGAACTGCCCGACGACTGCGGTGCTGGCGGGATCGACGTCGTTATGGTGGCCCGCGTTGTCCAGCGCGTGCAGCATCAGGGCCTGGTCAACCAGGTCGCCGGAGAAGTCTTCATAACGCAGCGTGTCGGCGATGGGAGTGAAGTCCGACGCGGCGTCCGCCAAGGTGATGCTGGTCCCGCCGCCGCCGAAATCGAGCAGGGCGACTACGCCCTTACCGGGCAGGCGGGAATCGGCATTCAGTGCGGTCAACGCGGCAACGGAGTCCGGCACGAGTCGCGGCGCGATGCCGCCGTGGACGAAGTCGGCGTGGGTGTTCAGCGCGGCCTGCATGCCCCGCAATGCCTCAGCGCCCCAGTGGGCCGGAACGGCCATCGTGATATTCGAGGTCGCGGCTTCTCCGCCGGTCTCGGCGATCAACGCATCCAGCGCTTCGACCAGCAACAGGGACGGGTCGTGACTCGAACCATCCGCAGATTTCACAGTCGTCGAGCCGCCTACTCGCTCGACAAAGCCGGTCATCAGCGTGCCGGTGTCCTCGGCGTCCGGGTTACTTACGGGCACACCGAGTTCCGGCGCGCGGTCCGGAAAAAGCGTCAGCACGGCGCGCCGCGACACGGGCGGATTGCCGTTACGTATCGCGACTAAATTTGTGGTGCCGATCGATAACCCCAACGGGTCATACATAACTCAAATACTTTCGTCGACAACATTCGGTGGCCAGCGTCAACGATAACGGCGGGTCGCGGTATGACCATCGGGCACAACATCATCGGTACCCGGTCGATGCGGTTGCGTCACCGAAGTGAGACAGCCCTCGGGTTGACAGATCGGGATCGCGTCAGACCACGGTCAGTGGCAGCGATTTCCGCGGCTGGAATTCGAACGTCGCCCCGCCGCTCACTTTGGCGATCGCAACCTCGGACAACTCCTTTGCCGCGGTGTCGGTCTCGGACAGCTCGGCGGTCCAGTCGGTGCCGGTGCCGGTGACCCGGACCTCGATACGCGGATCGATTGCGGTCGCGATCGCCTGTAACGGCTGGATCGACTCCGGCGAACACAGCGAGATCCAGGCTGCGTCGTCGTGGGCCGGTGACCGGTGGACGGTTGCTTGGTCGCCGAACTCGGCGTTCACGTATCCAGTCGGGTTGAACAACGGATGCAGCTCGAAAACCTTTCGGATTCCCTCGATTCCAGCGGGAAGCTCGAGTGCCCGATGAATGCGCTCCGCGCCGAGACCGGCAACGCCGATCAATCCGCGGGTGCAGATCGAGTCGGCCAGCTTGATGTCTGATCCCGCGCGCGCCCGTACCGCGATCGCAAAGGACAGATACAGCAGATGCATCTGCAGGCATACTTCGTCGGCCATCCGCACCAGTGCCGAATGCGAATACGCACCGAAGTCGAAGTCCGACACCACCGGACCCGAATAGTCGGCCAGCCCCTCGTCGGAATGGTCGATCGCGTCGAGTTCCCAATTGGCAGCCAGGGTTTCGGCCACGATGTCCAGCGCTGGAATGCCTTCGACCGGCGGATACGACTCGTCGATGACCACTGTCCAGGCGCAGTGCGGTGCCCGGTCCGATGGGACCCGGGGCGGGCGGTGGATGGGACGCACCTGCGCGCGCGCGTTGGTGGCGACCGCGGTCGCGTCGAAGGTCGGGTCCTCGATGGTGTGGCACATGCCGAAGACGTAATCGGGACCCATCGGCTCCACGTCGAGCAGCGCGCCGCAGTGGTCGAGATGGAACTCGCCGTGCCAGCGATCGTGAATGGTGTAGCGGAAGTCCATGAACTGAGGCGGCGCGCCGATGTCGAGCTGTAAGCCCTTGAAAATCGTGAAGACGTCGACGCCTTCGTAGTTCAGCGCCCGCTGCATGCGTCGGGTATAGATCGGGCTGGCGCCGGCCCACTCCTCGATGGCGATCTGCACCATCTCGTCGCGCCCGAACTCCTGGATGCACCAGGCCATGCCGGAGCGGTCGATCATCTGTCCGATCAACAGCAGCTCGGGAAGCAGGACGGCGAGCTGTTCGCGGGACAGCTGGGCATAGTGGGATCGGCTCACTCACCAAAAATAGAGCCGACTATGTTATAAAGTCAACAATGTCTATTTCCGCAGGCCACAAGGCCAGCTCGACCGTCAGCCCCACCCGGCGGACGAGTGCGCCACGCAAACGCGGCGATGACACTCGCGCGAAGATCATCGATGAAACCGTCCGCTGCATCGTCGAGGAAGGCTTTGTCGCCGCGACCGCGAAGCATGTCGCCGAACGCGCCGGCGTCACCTGGGGAGTGATCCAGTACCACTTCGGCGACCGCAACGGCCTGCTGATGGCCGTCGTCGACGACGGGGTGGCCCGGCTGCTGGAGAGCCTCTCGTCGGCCGATGTCAGCGACCTGGCGATGCGAGAGCGCATCGAGGTCGTCGTCGACATCGCGTGGAGTTGCTACAGCAGCCCGACGTCGATGGCGGCGTTTGAGATCCTGCGGGCCAATCGCGCAGGCTCATCGCGTCGGCACCTGCTGGAGATGAACGCGGCGATCAACCAGCTTGGCCGCCTGATCACGGAAGACCCCGCCAATGACGGTGTAGCCGAGGTTATTTGGGCCACGCTTCGTGGTGTGGTGTTGGCGCAGATGATCATCGGGACACCGATCGACTGGCAACGGGAGCGGCACGCGCTGATCGAGATGGTCACGCTCTATCTGCGCTGAGCACTACCCGTGAATCTTCGCGGCGATCCCGTGCGCGATCTCGAGAGCCTGCTCGGAAACGTCGTAGCGGCAGGCCGAGACATCGACAGCGACGTTGTTGCGGACGGCCAGTGCGCGCTGGCACTGCATGCCGCCGCCGTCTTTGAGGGTCTGTGTCATGACTGTCGTTCCGTCCATGTCAGCCGGTGTGCCGACGACCCACAGTTGCGGCGACGGCGGGGTGGGGAACGTCAGCGTCAGAGTGCGCCCCGAACAGCTCGCCCACTGCGATTGTTGTTCGGCGAGAAGCTTTTTGGCGGCATCGGCGTTCGGGAAGCTGATCACCGCCTGGATGACGGCGTAGATGCGAGGGCCTTCGCCGGCGTTGCGCAGCGCTTGTGACCGCACCCCGGTCCACCCGGCGTCGCCGTACACCAGATGCTGCGCCGGTGCCATCACACCGATGCAGTCTTTCTGCAGCAGCTTTTCCGAGTCGTCGATCACCGAGTCGGCGAACGACTCCTGAACCAGCGCGGCGGCTCCGACCATTCCGGCGACCCGCTCGGGCGATAACAGCAGACCCGACAGTGCTGTGCTGTCCAACGGGCCGGTGGGCGCAGCAGCGCTCGGCGTGCCGGTCGCCGACGCCGCAGCCCCGGTGTCCGGTCGAGATTTCGTGGTCAACACCGCCACCACAACCACCGCGGCGACGACGATGACCACGGCGCCGATCACGGCGGCCACATGTGGGCTTCGCCGAGCCGGTGGCGGAAACTGCGGTGGCTGACGGAAACCGAGTGGAGCCGTTGCGGAATACGGGCCTGTCGCCCACTGCGGTGGGCCGTCGATGGGCGGAGCCGGCATGGTCGCCGGATGCCATGGTGCCGTCGTGGAACCTAGCTGCTCGTTCAGCGCCGCGGTGGCCGCGTCGGCGAGGGCGCGCGCAGACGTGAAGCGCTGCGACGGGTCTTTGGCCATCGCGGTGGCCATCACCTGATCCATCTGCGCCGACAACCCGGGCACCACATCGGTGACCTTTGGCGGCGGGGCGTGCAGATGAGCGGCAACGACGGCCGCGGGCCCGTTGGCGGTCGGATACGGCGCCTGTCCGGTCAGCAGCCGAAAGAGTGTGCACGCCAAGGAATACAGATCGGCCCGGCCGTCAAAAGGCTGGCCGGCCAGCACCTCGGGCGCCGCGTACGCCACCGTCGCCGTCACCGATCCGGTGACCGTCAAACTCGCGTCGTCCAGGGCGCGCGCAATCCCGAAGTCCCCCAACAAGACCCGCTCGTCAGGGCCGATCGGCCCGGACAGCAGAAAATTGGCCGGCTTGATGTCGCGGTGCACCACACCGCGCTGGTGTGCGTAATCCAGCGCCTTGGCGACTTCGCCGATAATGTGCACTGCGCGCGCCGGCGTCATCGTGCCGGCTCGCAGCGCGGCGTTCGCGTCGGTGCCGTCGACAAACTGCATCGCGATCCAGAGCTGGCCGTCGAATTCGCCGCGCTGGTGAATCGACACGATGTTGGGATGATCCAGCGCCGAGGCCACTTCGGCCTCCCGGATGAACCGCGCCCGGAAGTCCTGATCGCCGGACAGCTCGGCGTTGAGCACCTTCAGCGCCTCGCTGCGCGGCAGATCAGGGTTGCGCGCGAGGTACACGGTGCCCATCCCGCCGCCGCCCAGTACCCGTTCGATCTGGTATCCGGCGAACATCGAACCGGGGCTCAACATGCGGGCGTATGTCCTTCGTTTCGAGCCGGGCGATGTGCAGATGCCGGCGGATAGTCTCGGATGCCCGGAGAATACCGGTCGGCATGTGCTGCAATGACGAGATGAGCTCCCGAGATCACGGCGCCTGGCTCGCCGACGTGACTGAGATAGAAACGATCAAGTACCGCTATCTGCGTGGACTGGACACCAAGCATTGGGACGACTTCGCCGACACACTCACCGAAGACGTGGTCGGCGACTACGGGTCGTCGATGGGCGAAGAACACCACTTCACCAACCGCACCGACCTCGTCGAGTACATGCGGTCATCGCTGCCGTCCAACGTGATCACCGAGCACCGCGTCACCCACCCGGAGATCGAGGTGAACGGGGACGAGGCGACGGGCATCTGGTATCTGCAGGACAAGGTGATCGTGGCCGAGTTCGACTTCATGCTGATCGGCGCCGGCTTCTATCACGATCGGTACCGCCGCACCGCCGACGGATGGCGGATCAGCGCGGTCGGCTACGACCGGACCTACGACGCCACCCTGTCGTTGAAGAACCTGGATTTCAAGGTGACCGCGGGCATCGCTCTCGCGTGAAAGTCAGAACCGTTGGGGTGCAACCAGTTACTGAGTGATCGCCATCACCGCGCCCGGCCGCAGCCACTGGATGACCTGCACCAGCTTGGCATCATCGATCGCGACACAGCCTTCTGTCGCGCCGCCGTCGGTGGTGTGGAAGAAGAAAGCCGCACCCTTGCCGGCCTCGCGGTTCGGATTGACGCCCATCACGACCGCGTGCTTGTACTGCGGGATCTGCAGGTTCTCGCTTGCTCCGGTATCGAACGGGCACTGCGCCCGATGACACACCTGCATGGTGTTGAACGTCGCGCTGCCGTCATCGCCGTTCCACCAGTGATTCGAGTCGACTTGAACATATTTGAGACCGCCACCGGGGTTGGGCGCGGTCCCGAACGCAAACGGCAGCGTGAAGACACCCATCGGCGTCGCCGGATAACCGCTCTTGGCCTGTGCCGCAAGACCTGCCGAGCCGATATGAGTCGGAATGCCGGCCTCGACCGGTTGCCAGCCGGTGTTACTTCGTTGGTAGATGTCCATTTTCGCGTTCGAACCGCCGGTTCCGACCACGGAGACCACCTGGGTGGCGTTGCCGACCATCGGAGCAAACCAAGGTGCGCCGACTGCACCCCCCAACGGAGCTGTCGCCATGGGTACAACGGCTGCGCACACCGCAGCGCACAGTAGACCCAGCAGTCGGCGCACGTTCTTATCGTCGGCGCAGCCCGATCGGGTGGTCAAGTCAAGGTTTAGCGTCGATCAGGTCACCGCGCGGCTGCGACGCACCGCTCGTCGCCTGTCGCCGCTGGTACACGGATATGTTCGTAGGCGTTATCAGCTGGATTCCCGGGTATAGAAAGCGATGGATGTCACCGACAGATCGCCGCCACCAGCCCGCGGTGGGCGGCACGACGGCCAAGCTCGCCACGGCGAGCGGCGTCAGCGTGCCGCCATTGACGGTCTGGCTCGGATCTGCGATGTACACCTTCCCGGTCGACCGCGATGTGATCGTCGGCCGCGACCGCGAATGCGACATCCGCTTTCACGACGTCAATCCTGACGATCTGACCCTGATATCGCGGGTACACGCGATTCTGCGGTTCGACGGCGAGCAGTGGGTGGTCGTCGACAAGAGCCAGAACGGCATCTTCGCCGCCGGCTCGCGCGCCACGGTGATCCCCATCCGCGATCGCCTCACCGTCGCATTGGGCGGCCCGCATGGGCCGGAGTTGACCTTCCGCGTCGCGGCGCCGGCATCGGGCTCGCCGACCGGCGGTGGCAGCCCCGCAACGCAGATGTTCCGTCCGGCAGCACCGACACCTCCTACCGGCCTACCACCCCCGTCGCAGCCGCAGTCTCAGCCGCGGCCCCCGGCACCCCTGCCGAGCCGGCCGGCCCCGGTGCGTTTCCATGGCTCGGCGACGATCGGCCGCGCCAAGAGCAACAGCATCGTCGTCGAGGACGCACTCGCTTCCCGCGTGCACGCGACGCTCACCTCCACTCCGGCCGGCCTGGAGATTCGCGACAACGACAGCAGCAACGGCACTTTCGTCAACGGGGCGCTGATCACCAGCGCGAAGCTGCGCGACGGCGACATCGTCACGATCGGCAACACCGACCTGCTCGCCACTGGCGACAACCTGGTCCCCCAGCCCGCGGCAGCTCGGACCAGCGGATTGACCGCGTACGGGCTGGCACTGGCGATCGACGGTCGCCAACTTCTGCAAGACGTGTCCTTCACCGCGAAACCGGGGACGCTGACCGCCGTGATCGGACCCTCCGGCGCCGGGAAATCGACGCTGGTCAAGCTGATCGGCGGCGCGATGCCACGCAGTGCGGGCCTGGTCGCGTTCGACGGCCACGACGTACACGCCGAGTACGCGTCGATGCGCTCGCGCATCGGGATGGTGCCCCAGGACGACGTGGTGCACCGCCAGCTCACCGTCGAGCAGGCGCTGAACTTCGCCGCCGAACTGCGGCTCCCACCGGATACCACCGCCGATGATCGCCGGCAGGTGGTCGAGCGGGTGCTCGACGAGCTGGAGTTGGCCCCGCACAAGGACACTCGTGTCGACAAGCTGTCCGGTGGGCAGCGCAAGCGCGCATCGGTGGCGATGGAACTACTGACCGGCCCGTCGCTGCTGATCCTCGATGAACCGACGTCGGGCCTCGACCCGGCGCTGGACCGCCAGGTGATGACGATGCTGCGCCGGCTCGCCGACGCCGGCCGGGTGGTCATCGTCGTCACGCACTCGCTCACCTATGTCGGGATGTGCGACCAGATCCTGCTGCTGGCCCCCGGCGGCAAGACCGCCTTCGCCGACCCGCCCGCGCTGATCGGGCCGGCGATGGGCAGCACCGACTGGGCCGACATCTTCGCACGCGTCAGCACCGATCCCGACGGCGCGCACCGCGCGTATCTGTCCCGGCATCCCGCGTCCCCGCGCCGGCTGTCGCTGACCGCCGGTGCGGCTCCACTGGGAAAGCCGCCGCGGACCAGCCCGTGGCGCCAGGTCGTGACGCTGGTGCGCCGCCAGACCCGGCTGATCACCGCCGACCGCGGCTACTTCGCGTTCCTCGCGGTGCTCCCAGTTGTCCTCGGCGTGGTGTCGCTGGCAGTGCCCGGCAACAGCGGCCTGGGAGCGGCCAACCCGGCCGGGCCGGAGGAGCCGATCGACATCCTGATCCTGCTGAACATCGGCGCGGTGTTCCTGGGTACCGCGCTCACCGTCCGCGATCTGGTCAGCGAGCGAATGATCTTCCAGCGCGAGCGGGCCGTCGGCCTGTCCGCGTCGGCCTACCTGATCGCGAAAGTCGTCGTTTACAGCGTCGCGGCCCTGATCGGCACCGCGGTCATGGTCGCCATCATGACGATCGGCAAGGGCACGCCCTCGCACGGCGGCGCACTACTGGGAAGTGGCGTGCCGTCCGGCGTGGTGGAGCTGTACCTGGGCCTGGCCCTGACGGCGATCACCTCGGCGATGGTGGGACTGATGCTGTCGTCGCTGGCCCGCTCCACCGAGCAGGTCCTGCCGATGCTCGTGGCGACCATCATGGTGTCGATGGTTTTGGCCGGGGGACTGATCCCGGTGACGGGACGGCTGGTCCTGGATCAGCTGTCCTGGTTCGTGCCCGCGCGATGGGGCTTCGCGGCCTCGGCGTCGACGGTGGGCCTGAACAGCGTCGAGGCGGGGCTGCCCATCGACCGGTTGTGGCGCCACGGGCCCGGCGCGTGGCTGCAGGACGCCGGCATGCTGGTCGCCCTGTCCGTCGTCCTCGGCGGGCTGGTCCGCTACCGGTTGCGGTTGGGCAACCGGGCCCGCTGATGCCGGTCTTCGTCCGCAAGCTCTTCGGCATCGGCAAGCTGCCCGCCGACGTGCGCGCCGCAGTCGAGGCCGAGGGGCTGATCTATCTCGCCGACTTCGTTCCCGTCACCCGGCGATTCAGCGGCGCCATTCCGGGTCTGCGGTCGGCGCACAGCGTCGCCAGCTATGTCGGGTCCGTCGTGTTCACCTCGCAGCGAGTTCTGGCGACCCTGTCGTCATTGCCGAAGTTGGCCGGCCCGACCGTCGACGTCCGTTGGGACGCAACGCAATCCGGCGTGGCGGCGGCCGAGATCTCGTCGACCGGCCTGCAGGTCGATGCCGACGTCGACGAGTTGGATCAGACCTTCACCGGACATCTGTCGCTGCACTACAAGCTCGAGGTTCCCGACGAGGTGCTGAACAGGCTCCCCCGCCGCTCGCTGGCCTTCGACATGCCGCCGGAATACGTGCTCCGCGCCGTCGGCGTCACCTACCGGCCGTAACGTGGTCAGCGTGGCGGCCAGATCGACGACGTCGCCGACAAGTCGGGCCAGGGCGGGCGACGGAGCACGGCCACCAAGGCAAGCACCGCCGAGAGCAGGCCGGTGATCGCCCCGATCAGCGCGATCCGGTTCTTGTCGACCGCCGGTACCCAGCGAGCCTCACCGGCGTGGACGACGAACACGCCCATCGGCGTAGCGGCACCGTCACGAACCTTGGCGACGGTGATCACGGTCCCGCCGTCCGCCGTGCGGTAGGGCTCGCCGTAGACGTGTCCACGAGTGCCGTTGACGGGCAATTGCTGCACTGACTCCGGAATGTTCACACGTCTGGCCTACCACGATGCGCACCCCACGCTTCCTAGGATGACGAGATGGACGAGCACGCATTCAGCACGCCGGAGCGGAAGGCGATCTATCGCGTGATCGCCGAGCGCCGCGACATGCGCCGGTTCGTCCCCGACAGCAAGGTGTCCGACGACGTCCTCGCCCGCCTGCTGCAGGCCGCCCACGCCGCTCCGAACGTCGGGCTGATGCAGCCCTGGCGCTTCATCCGGATCACCGACGGCGAACTACGGGAGCGCATCCACGCGCTGGTCGACGAGGAACGCCAGCAGACTGCGCACGCGCTGGGCCCACGCGCGCAGGAATTTCTCGAGCTCAAGGTCGAAGGCATTCTCGATTGCGCCGAACTGCTGGTGGTCGCCCTGTCCGACGGTAGGGACAGCTTCGTGTTCGGCCGTCGCACCATGCCGCAGATGGATCTGGCATCAGTGTCCTGCGCGATCCAAAACCTCTGGCTGGCAGCACGATCCGAGGGCCTCGGAATGGGATGGGTGTCGCTGTTTGATCCGCCGAGGCTGGCATCGCTGCTGTCCATGCCCGCCGACGCCGAGCCGGTGGCGATCCTGTGCCTCGGCCCGGTGCCGGATTTCCCGGACCGGCCGTCGCTGGAATTGGACGGTTGGGCGCTGGGTCGCCCGTTGGGTGAATTCGTCTCGGAGAACGGCTGGGGCCAACCGCCGCACCGCGCGACCTGAACGTCAGCTCATCGCGAGTTGCGCGATGAGCGTGTTGAGCGCCGCGACGACATCGGGGGGTACCGAGCGTTCGGACTCGGCGTCGAGCAAGGCTTCCGTCGAGACACCGGCAGCGTTGGCGGCCTCGTCGACACTGAGTTCGGCACGGTGGCGTGCGCCATAGAGCCGCTGCCCGAGCGTCGCCGACGGCGACTTCGCAGCGCGCAGCATCAGTTCGTTGTAGCGCCGCCGGACGGCGCTGAGCGCAAGCACCACGGATGGGGTGCCGCGGGCGTTGCGCGCGGCGTTGGCCGCCACCGTCTCGAGCTTGCGCAGGTCAGCCAGGATCGGCGTGGCCCGCTGGGTGAAATCCGGTTCCCCCGGGCCGGGTAGCGCGTCCACCGCGGCGCCGATGCTGTGCATGGCCAGTTCGACCGCCTCGGCCATCAGCGGCGCGTGGACCGTCTCGGTCAGCACTTCGGTGCGCTCGCCGCCTTGGGCGACCGGACTGCCGTTGCGAATACGCGCGATGGTGCCGGCTGGCCAGTCCAGCACCTCCTCCAGCTTGGCCAGCGTTCCGCGACGCGGCCAACTGCGCCCTTTCTCGAACGCGATCAGGGTCCCGGCGTTGATGACCTTGTCTCGGGCCAGGCTGCGCTGGGTGATGTCGAGTTCGCGGCGACGGGCGGCGACGGCCCGGCCGGCCCGGGCCACCGCGGGATCGGTCTCGGCCAGCTCGTCCCAGTTGTCCTCGTCGTCGCCGTCAGGCTCGACGGCCGTCACCACGGTCTCGTCGCGCGAGCCACCGGGCTCGAACGTCACCGGGATTCCGTTCGGGTCGCCGAGATGGACGGTGGTGGGGACGGTGACAAGCACAGAGTTTCGCCGCACGCCCTCGACGAACATCCCGTTGGTGCTGGTGTCGATCACCTGCCAGCCGTCGCGGCGCGGCTCCAAACGGACGTGGGAGCGCGAGATCCGGTCGTCGTTGATGCGCACCGTCGCGGACGGGTCCCTGCCGACGACCGCGACGCCGTCGCGAGCGCTCAGCGGGTGCGACTGGGATCCGACCCGGACCACCAGACCGGGTACGGGTGCCGACACGCTCGGGCCGGTAGTCATCGCGCGCTCCCTCCTTCGATGTCAGGTTGGATGCTACGTCTTCGCTACGACGCGCCACCTGACGCTATCCGTTTCACGCTTCGGTTCCAGGACCGAAATGACGCACTTCTCGCTACGCTTTTACGGTCTCACCACGTTCTTAGCACGATCACAATAACACCTCAACTAGCGATTACCCCACGTCAAAGGCCGCGTTGCGGTTGGCGCGCCACCACGCTTCGCGATGACCGGGCACTGCTTCGCTTTACCTGTTGCACTGCAACTGTCAGCGCCCTAAAGTCGTAGCATTAGTAGTGCGAGCGCACCACAATTGGAGGAGTAACGCTATGACTGCAACAGTGATGACGCTGGCCGCGCGGGCGGAAGAGTTCGTCCCGGTCTGCACCACCGACCCGGAGCGATGGACCACTCACCCGGACGACGAAGCCAAGGCGCTCTGCCGCGCCTGCCCGCTGCGCTGGCGGTGCGCCCGCGAAGCGTGGGAGACGCCGGGCTCCGAGGGCCTCTGGGCGGGGGTGGTGATTCCGGAGTCCGGCCGCGGCCGCGATTTCGCGCTGCGCCAGCTACGCTCGCTGGCCGCCCACGGCGGCTACCCGGTCCGACCGGGATACCGCGCCCGGCGACGCATCGTTCTGCCGGGGGCATAGCGCATCGCTCATGCGTCGCTGACCGGGGCCGCTGACCCCATGGCGGTTACGATTCCGGGGTGCAACCACCGCCGCCAGGCCCCCCTCCGCAATGGGGACCCCCACCAGATGACTCCCTGGGGCACGTCGGGCCTGGCTTCGGAGGCCAGCCCGGCCCGGAAAACTACGGCCAGCAACCGCCACCACCCGGGTACGGACCGCCGCAGTGGGGCGGTTACGGCCCGCCGGTGCCGGCCCCGACTTCCCAGCAGACGTTCGGCTGGATCACCCTCGCGGCCATCGGGTTGCTGGGACTGCTCGGCGGGATCCTCACGCTGACCCTCTGGATCAACCTGAACAGCGCTGTCAGTCGCGCCGCCGACATGTGCAACCGGTTCGGCGGTGAGTACGCCGACATGTGCCGCCGCCAGATCCACACCATGGTGCCCGGCGTGCCGGTGGCCATGGTCGTGTGCCTCTTCCTGATCATCGCGGCCTGCCTTGCGGTAGCCGCCGGCACGGTGATGCTTTTTCGCAAGAGGCCACTGGGGCAATTCCTGATCCTCGGCGGCGGCATCGTCATGCTCGTCTTGTCGATCGGTCTCGAGGCGCGCTACGGCGCGACGGGTCGAGTTACCTACGACCTGATTGCAGGTCTGATCATCGCGGTCGCCGGGGGCCTGATGTTCATCCCGGGCTTCCGGGTGCTGCTGGGCCTGCCCCCGCAGTTGACCGGGCGACCCAGCGGATATCCGGGCGGACAGTGGCCGCCCGGACCACCTCCACCCCCGCAATACACCCCTCCCGGCCCACCGCAACAGTGGTGAGCGGCCGGGCCAGGTAGGCCCCGCTACATGCCGCGAACAGCCGAGGCCGATAACGTCGACGGGGCCCGGCAAAGCTCAGGAGGTGGCGGCTATCGGCGGCGCAGACGCAAACCCAGGCGCGGCGCATCCGCAACGCGACAATGTGTTGCTCGTGCACTGGCACGACCTAGGCCGATATCTCGGCGTCTACGGTCACCCGGATGTCTCCAGCCCCCGGCTTGACCAGCTTGCCGCCGAGGGCATCCTGTTCACCCGCGCGCATGCCACCGCGCCACTGTGCTCGCCGTCGCGCGGGTCACTGTTCACCGGCCGCTACCCGCAGAGCAACGGACTGGTCGGACTGGCGCACCACGGATGGGAATATCGCCCCGGCGTCCGAACGCTGCCGCAAATTCTTTCCGAATGCGGCTGGTATTCCGCACTTTTCGGAATGCAGCACGAGACATCCCATCCGGCGAGGCTGGGTTTCGATGAGTTCGACGTGTCGAACTCCTACTGCGAGTACGTTGTTGAACGCGCTCAGCAGTGGCTGCGTGACCGTGACACCGATCAGCCATTCCTGCTGACTGCCGGGTTCTTCGAAACCCACCGGCCTTATCCGCGAGACCGTTACGAGCCCGCCGCCATCGACACTGTCGATCCGCCCGACTATCTACCCAATACCGTTGAGGTACGGCAGGATCTGGCTGAGTTCTACGGATCCATCACGACCGCCGACGCCGCGGTTGGTCGGATACTGGACACGCTTGCCGCCACCGGACTGGACGAGAGCACCTGGGTGGTCTTCCTCACCGACCATGGCGCGGCATTCCCGAGAGCTAAATCCACGCTGTACGAGGCGGGCACCGGAATCGCGATGATCGTCCGTCCGCCGACTCGAATGAAGCTGGCGCACAAGGTTTACGACGATCTCTTCAGCGGGGTGGATCTGCTGCCGACCCTGCTGGAGCTGCTCGGAGTCGTGACACCGTCCGACATCGAAGGTGTGTCGCACGCGAAGGCGCTAATCGCCCGCGATCACGGCGAGCCGGTGCGCGACCATGTCTACACCGCCAAGACCTACCACGACTCGTTCGATCCTATCCGCGCGATCCGGACGAAAGATTTCAGCTACATCGAAAACTACGCGCGCCGACCACTATTGGACCTGCCATGGGACATCGAGGAAAGCCCATCCGGACAGGCCGTGGCACAGTTGGTCACCTCTCCGCGACCAGAACGCGAACTCTACGATCTGCGCTCGGACCCCACCGAGACCACCAATTTGCTGACCGGAGACGGAACCGACGGCGCGGACAAGGTAGCCGCCGACCTTGCTGTCCGCCTACATGATTGGCGACAGCGGACGAACGACGTCATTCCGTCCGACTTCGCCGGGAGCCGCATCGCGGCCCGCTACACCGAGACGTATCTGCAGATTCACGAAACGGTACCGACCAGTCGGTCAGGGATCGCCACCGACCGAGGCATCGACGATGCAACCCGTCAAACAGATCCGTAGTCGCACCCGTCGGGTGTGCGGTTAGGCTCTCTCGGTGCCCGCGCATCCGACGTCCTATCTCGTGCTTGCCTCGCAGCGCTGTGGCAGCACGTTGTTGGCCGAGTCATTACGCGCAACCGGTACAGCGGGCGAGCCGCAGGAGTTCTTCCAGTACCTGCCGACCACCGGGATGGCGCCACAGCCGCGGCAGTGGTTCGCCGACGTCGAGGACGAGTCGATCCTGCATCTGCTCGACCCGGTTGACCCCGGCACGCCGGATACCGCGTCGTCAGTGGCGTGGCGCGAACACATCCGCAGCTCGGGCCGGACGCCGAACGGCATCTGGGGCGGCAAGCTGATGTGGAATCAGACACCGCTTCTGCAGCAGCGTGTGTCGTCGCTGCCCGATCGGTCCGGAGATGGTTTACGAGCAGCCATTCGCGACGTCATCGGCAGCGAGCCGGTCTACATTCACGTCCACCGATCCGACGTGGTGTCACAGGCGGTGTCATTCTGGCGCGCCGTCCAAACGCGGATGTGGCGTGCCCGGCCGCACGCCGAGCATGGCTCGCGGGCCACCTACCACGCCGGTGCGATCGCCCACGCGGTGCACATGTTGCGCGAGCAGAACGAGTGCTGGCGAGCTTGGTTCGCCGAAGAGGGCATCGAGCCGATCGATGTGCCGTATCCGACGCTAGGGCACAACTTGACCACGATCGTCGCGACGGTGCTGGAAGCGATCGGCCAGGATCCCCGGCTGGCTCCGGCCCCGGCGCCTTCTCCGCGGTCCGACGAACACTCCGATGAGTGGGTGCAGCGCTACCGTGACGACGCCCGGCGATTGGGACTACCGGAGTAGCCGACGGTTCTCAGCCGCCTACCTGTGCGACGAAGAACACCCGACGGAACGGGTAGAAGGTGGTTCCGTCCGGCCGGGACGGGTACGCGTCGGCGAGCAGCGGGATGAGCTCGTCGCGGAACTGTTGGTATTGCTG
This sequence comes from uncultured Actinomycetota bacterium, assembly GCA_963737375.1. Taxonomy (GTDB): domain Bacteria; phylum Actinomycetota; class Actinomycetes; order Mycobacteriales; family Mycobacteriaceae; genus Mycobacterium. Next base: position 265,026 of record CAVTSP010000008.1, on the reverse strand, counting down.
CTCATCGAGCCGTTCGCTCACCGGCCGCAGCGCGGTGCCGCTGATCCAATCCAGCACCGGGTGCTCGCCGGCGAGTTGATGGATGTACGTGGTCTCCCAGGCGTCGACGGTGCATCCGGCGTCGAGCAACAGTTCGGCGTAACGCGTCGGCGTATCGACCACCGTGCCGACCCGAAACGGAATGTCTCGCAACAACTCCGCGTACGGCTGCCGTCGGGCCACGGCGCGTACCGCAGCGTGTGAAGGGGTTTCGAAGTTACCCGGCATCTGGACGGCCAGCCACGACCCGGCGGCCAGTTGGCCGGCCCATCGGACGAGCAGGTCGCGATGCTCGGGCACCCAATGCATTGCGGCGTTGCTGAGCACCACGTCGGTATCAGGCTGCGGCGTCCACGTTCTCAGGTCCGCGACCGACGCGTTCACCCCCCGCTCCCGGGCAGCCGCAACCATTTCCGGTGAGCTGTCCAGCGCCTCGACGATCGCGTCCGGCCAGCGCCGGGCCAGCTGAGAAGTCAGGTTCCCCGCGCCGCTGCCCAGGTCGACCACCCGCCGCGGATCGCTCGCACCTACCCGAGCCAACAGATCGTAAAACGGACGACCGCGATGATCGGCGAAGGTCAAGTAGACGTCCGGATCCCACATACTGGTGCTCCTGTTCAACGGCCTGCGCGGCGACTGATATAGACAAACGGTATTCCCCACCACCAGCCCGACGACTCGAGGATGGACGATGGCCGACGACGATGAGGCCGCCCAGGTACGGCAGGTGTGGTCCGCGCTGGGCTTGCCCGGCGTGATCGACGTGCACACCCATTTCATGCCGAAATCGGTGATGGACAAGGTATGGCAGTATTTCGATTCCGCCGGTCCGTTGGTGGGTCGCGAATGGCCGATCAACTATCGGACCGCGGAATCCGAACGTGTGCACATGCTGCGACAGTTCGGGGTGCGCGCCTTCACCGCGCTGGTTTATCCGCACAAGCCTCAAATGGCGGCATGGCTCAATCAGTGGGCCGCGCAGTTTTCGCGGGAGACGCCGGATTGCCTTGCCACCGCGACGTTCTACCCGGAGCCGGATGCGGGCGAGTACGTCGCCGCGGCGATCGCCGGTGGAGCACAGGTGTTCAAAGCGCACGTTCAGGTGGGCCGGTACCAGCCCAACGATCCGCTGCTCGATCCGGCCTGGGGCGCTATCGAGGACGCCGGGATTCCCGTCGTCATTCACTGCGGTTCCGGCCCCGCACCCGGCGAGCACACCGGGCCAGAGCCGATACGGCTTCTCCTGCAACGCTTTCCGCGGCTACGGCTGATCATCGCGCACATGGGGATGCCGGAGTACGTCGACTTCATGGACATCTGTGAAAGCTCCTCCGATGTCCGGCTCGACACCACGATGGCGTTCACCCCGTTCGTCGACGAGCTCATGCCGTTCCCGTCATCGCAGCTGAACAGACTGCGGGACTTGGGTGATCGCATCCTGTTCGGCAGCGACTTTCCCAACATTCCCTACAGCTACGCCGACGCCATGCGGTCACTCACCCGGTTGCCGGGCATCGACGACGCATGGCTGCGTGGGGTGTTCTACGAAAACGCCGCCGCCCTGTTCTCGCCGGCCGGCTAGGTCAGGCGACCGGTTGCGGTTGCGCGGTGCTAGCCCAGCGCAGCCGCTCCAGGAGCAGCGATTCGGGTAGCACGACGTGGCCGTCGAGACGCTGACTCGACAGCGGGTCCAACGCCGTCAGCGCCGCGCGCTGGATCCCCGCCTTCGAGATCAGACCGGGCAGCGGCCCGCTCGCGCTGGGAGCGGCGTCGGTCAGGAACGCGCACGCAACCGCGAGGGTCTGGTCGTCGCCCGAGCCGGACACCTCGGCCGCAGTCCAGACTTCGCGGACCGGGTACGACCAGATCGCCGCAAGCGTGTTGGGCAGCGCGGTGTCGACCTTGACCCCGTATGCGGCAGTGTGATTCGAGCTTCCCTGACTGACGGCGGACCACGTCTCGCGGGCCGATCGAGGGTAGGGCGTCGGAACGTCATCGGAGTTCGCCAGGGCGGCCGTCCAACCACTTTCCCGGAGGTGATCCGCCAGCCGGCGAGCCGCGACCTCGGCCGTCTCGCGCAATGGAATCTGCGCCGAACGGGCTTGCAGCGCAGCGAGATTGTCTGCTGCGGACAGCGTCACGCCGATCCACGTCTCCCGTTCCCGCGTGCCGACTTCGGACGTGCTGTCGCGGCTGGTCACGCGGATGGCGTCGGCGCGCAGACCGTAGCGTTGGACGTAACCGGCGATCAGCGCCAGCGGCAGCGAGTCGGCATCACCCAGCGGCGGTGTCACTCGCAGCAGCGCGGTCGTCCGAACATCGGTGACCGACTCCTCGGCCGCGCGTACTCCCCGGCTGGGACGCAGGATCGCCAGGCGGCGGCGCAGGATCGTGGTGACAGGCAGCCCCCGCCACCGGGCCAACAGCACGATGACCGCCACAATCGCGACACCGACCACCCAGCGCTCACGCACCGAATGCCAAGGGAAGGCGATGCCTGCGGCCACAGCCGCGAGCAGCACCAAGGTGATCCGTCCGGTGGGCGGCAAGGGGAATGGGTGCGCGCTCACAGCGATGGTTCCTTTCGTCGGCGTGCGGCGATCGCGGCGGCAGCCACGACGGCCAATAGCAGAGCAGCCGTGCCGCCGAACGCGACAATCCGGGGCAGCTGGTTCTTCGGTGCGGGCTCTGGCGGGGCCGCAACATGTTTCACCGGCGACTTGTCGCCGTGGGCGGCGGCGGGCAGCTCCCAGGTCAGGGCGGCCACCGGGTCGACGGCGCCGGCACCGACGATGTTCGACGGCGCGCGGGCACCGTTGTGCGCTGACCCGGTGATCCGCTGGATCACCTGCGTGGAGGTCAACTCCGGGTACTTGCTGCGCACCAGCGCCGCGACTCCGGAGACGTATCCGGCCGCATAGCTCGTACCGGCCAGCGGCACCAGTTGCTGATGTTCGTTCGGCAGGCCGTTGGCGAGTCCGCCGTCGTCGCGGTTGCTCACCGACACGATGCTTTCGCCGGGTGCGGCCACACCTACCCACGGACCGGCCATCGTGAATTTCGACGGCTGATCGCCGGGCGTGAGGGATCCGACCGACAGCACGTAGGGCTGCCACCACGACGGCACCGAAACCGATGTCACACCAGCCCAATTGCGGGGATCGTCGGGACGGCCCAGATCGGTCAGCGGGTTCGAGTCACACGCCGCGCCGCTGGCCGCACCGGCGGCACCGATGTTGCCGGCCGCGGCCACGATCACGGCATCCTTGTCGACGGCGGCATACCGGATCGCCGCTCCGAGTGCGCCCTGATCGACGTTGCGGTCGGCGGGTAGGCAGGTGATCCCCGAGACCGTGATCACCCGCGCACCGAGATCGGCAGCGTGCACGATCGCGCGGCCGAGCGCCGTCACGTCGACGACGGCCCGCCCGAGAGCAGGATCGCCACCCGTGCTGCGCGCCGAGAACTTCGCCGACGTCACCCGCAACGACACCAGCCGGGCCCCGGGCGCAATCCCGGCGAAGCCGTCGTCGCCCGGCTGGCCGGCGATCAGGCCGGCCACCGCTGTCCCGCGCCCGTCGCAGTCGGTCAGCCCGTCGGTCGACTCGACATAGTCACCGCCCGGCTGAACGCCGGGCAGCCGTGGCCCCGACCGCACACCGGTGTCCAACACTGCGACCAGTTGCCCGTCGCCGCGGGAAAACCGCCACGCGGCAGACGGATCCAGAATCTGCTGGCTCGGCGGCACCGCTGTGAAATCGGTGCCCGAGATGACGCCGGTCGCGCTGCACTCGCCGTTCTTCTCCATCGGCGCCACCGGACCGGGTGCACCGGGGGGCGGCGCCGCGCCGGGATCGACCTGAGGGCGGTCGATCGCCATTGCGGGCGGGCAGGCCCACAGCGTGGCTACCAGAGCCGCTGCGAGACAACCGAATCGCCGAGTGCGGGCAGAACTCATCGATCAAGCACCACCGCGAACAGCCCGACCAGGTACGCGATCACCGGGATCAGCGACGCGTCGATTCCGGACGCGACGAATCCCACCAGTCGACGCAGCGGCAGCGAGTAGGTCTCCGGCGAAGCGATGGCCGGGCTCAGCGCGACGACAACCCAGGCCGATACCAGCGCCGCGAGCACCACCGCGATCACCAGTGCGGCCAGGTAGTGCGCCGTCGCGGTGTAGAGGACCACCAACGCCACGCCGACCAGGGGCGGCTGGGCCAGCAGCCATGCTTTGATGGCCGCCGAGTCCCACACCCGGGCCCGCAGCGCAGCCGCGGCAGCGGTCGCGGCCACCAGGTACCAGCCCCAGGGCGACAGCGTTTCCGGCCGCCACGCGATGGCCAGCGAGCCGATCACGCTGAGCAGCACGGCGCCGGCGATGAAGCCGGTCTGGTGCGCGTCGCTGATCCGGACCCGTCGCGGCAGGTCTTCGAGCACGCGCGACGACGGAGCCGACGGGGTCGGGTCGCCGGGCGCGGGAATGACCGGCAGCGGGAAGCGTGCCCACAGCGCGGACAGTTGCGGGGCTTCGACGGTGAACAGCAACGCGACGACCAGCAGACCCGCACCCAGCGTCACCAGCGGCAGCTGCCACAGCGCACTCGCGCCGGCAACCAGCAGCACGCCCACGCCCAGCACCGTGGTCGCGGTGAAAAAGCTGATGGTGCCCCGGCTTTCGCGTCGCGGCAGGATCAGGCTGATCAGTGACCACGCGGCCACGCCGGCAGCGGCCAGCGTCACCTGTGGCGTGCCGAAGTGGCCCGGTACCGCCAGGGCCAAGGCCGCGGCGATCGGCACCAGAGCGGCGGCGGACAAGGCCGCACCGGCCCGCGGCGAACGCACCGCGAGACCCGCCACCACGGCCAGGAGCGCGATCGCACCGACCGCGAACACACCGGCAGGCGAACCGGTGGCCACCCGGTGGACGACTCCGAGACCTGTTGCGGCCCAGATCAACCCGACGATGGCCGCGATCGCGCCGCGCTGGATGTGCGCGGTACCCCAGGGCTTCAGCCGCGAGGTCGAGAAGATCACGGCGGCGTCGGCGATGTCTTCGACGATGCCCGGCGCGGCCGGGCCGACCGGGATCGGCTGCAACGCCAACAGGTCGCCGTCGACCACGCCGACTGTTCCCAGACTGGCATCCAGGCTGAACGGTGCCCCGCCGATCGGGGCAAGGCTGAGCCGCACGGGCGTCGTCGGCTCGGCGCCGGAGCTGCCGGCGGCGGGCGCGTCGTCAGCGACGGCAGGTACCACCAAACGCTCTACCGCCGGCAGGATTTCGCGCAGCGGCAAGTCCACGGGCAGTGCGATCTCGGTCAGCCGGCTGTCGGCAAGGATGGCGACCCGCACGATGGGTATGACAGCGCTGGACATCAGCGACTCCTCAGGATTCTGGTGGACATTGCTTCTCTTTCTCTTTGCGAATGACGATGTTGTCCGGTGTTGGGTCAGACAGTTTGTGGGTTGGTGCTGGTGAAGTCTCGCGAGAGCCGGTTGCCTTCGAACCAGTGGCCTTCCGGCAGTTGGCTGGTGAGCTGTTCGACGGCGACGGCGACGGCGAACGGGGTTCCGGGGCTGAACGTGGAGATCCATTCGCCGTCGAACGCGCGCGACGGGCTGACCAGCACCCTGCCCACGGCGGTGTCGACGATGCTCATGCCCACTTCGGTGCTGGTGTGCCGCCCGTCGTGGTGGCAGCCCGCGACGATCTCCACGTAGCTGCGCGGCCCGGTGAACACCGATTCGACGACCGCACGCGCCGTCTGCGGGATGCCCAGGTAATCAAGGACTTCGGTGAGCGGCGCGCCGTTGCGCAGCCGCTCGTCAGCGCGCGCACCGACCTGGGCGGGCAGGCTGAATTCGTCAAATCGTGCCGGCGGACGCTGCGCCAGTCCGACACCGAGAATCGGCACCAGCGCGCGGGCGTCGTGAATATCCATCGACGTGAACGTGACGAGCTGCGCATTACGCAGTGCCACAACAGTTTTGCCGCCGCGCCGGGCGATGATCCCGCGCAGCAGATCCTCGCTCCCCGATCCGGCGGCCGAACCCACATAGCGCAGGTCCAGCCACCGATCCGGAAAGCACACCACCCGAATCCAGTCGGCTACCGCCCGATTGATGACGCCCTCGGCCGACACCATGCCCAGGCGGGCCAGTTCGGCGGTCTGGGCTGCGAGGAACGCACCCCTTTCGGCGGCATCAGTGTATGGCGTGGTGATCGCCAGCACCCACGGAAACGTTCCCGCTCCCACGGTTTCGGCGATACACCACGCCTGGTCGACGGTCAGCTCGACGGCGTTGGGCTCGTTGGTCATCTACGTTGCGGATCCACGCGACTCGATCCGCCCCACAAGCGCTGCCGTGGCGGTGGTTAGCCGCCCCACTTGGCGCCTTCGGCCGCATCGCGGGCCAGCATCGACGTGGTGTTGTTCTCATGCGTGCCCGCCATCGCCCGATACGACAACACCAACTGCTCCAGCGCCTGATTCCACTGCGCCTGCCACGCCTGGTAACTCACCCCGGTATCACCCTGCCACGCCGACTGCAACGCAGCCTGCTCAGCAGAAATATCGGCACCCACACTCTGCATCGTGCCCGCATACCCGGCCATATCCGCCGAATGCGCCAGCATCGCCGGATAGTTGTACATGATCTGCGACATCACAAAACCTTTCGACTAATTAGTACGGCTCAAAAGCCCGGGTAGCTGCTCGCCGCAGCACTGTCCGCAGCCACATACGTGCCCGCCGCATCACCCAAATTGGCCTGAGCAATATCCAACAGCGAATTCACCTTCGCCGCCGCCGCCACAAACCGGGCATGCGCAGCCTGAAACGCCGCCGCACCATCACCGACGAAAAACGCCTGCGACGACATCGCCTCCTGCTCAGCCTGACCAATCGTCGACCGCATCAACCCCGCCTTGGCACCAAACGCCGACTGCGACGCCACCAACTGCGGAATGTGAGCATCCAACAAACTCATCCCAGAAATCCTCTCCTCATCCGATTACCCTTGCCACACAAACACCCGCTCAGCTGTCGTCCCCCTCCCCCTCCGATGCCGCCGGACCCCATGTGCCCGGCACCATCGGCATGCGCGGACCATTGCCAAAACCGTTGCTGCTCAGCGCCGCCAGTCCCGACGCTTCCGCAGAGCTGTCTTTTTCCACCGTCCCGGCGAACCCCAGGGCACCCGTACCGCTGCGCGAGGCCACCGTCGCCGAAACCGGCTCGCGGTCGCTCGGCGAACCCCAGTCCGGGTTGACATCGACGTTCATGTCGGCGAATTCATCTGCATGGTCATGCATCTCGGACTTTCGCCGCCGACGGGTCCGCGCCTTCGCTTGACTCGCCGCGCCCACGGCGGCTACGGCGGCGATGGAGCCGGCCGGCGCCTTGTTCTCGTCGCGGTCGATCAAGGTCGGCCCGGGGCCGCCGTCGGGGCCGATGCCGCCCACCATGTACGGGAAGCCCGCAGCCGGTGCGGTCGCCGGGGTGGCGCCCGCGACCCCGGCAGCCGATGATGTCGGAGCCGGAGCTGTCGCAGATGTGGGTGCCGGAGCCAGGCCCGCGACGGGCGGGATGGCTGCAGCCGATCCAGGGGTGACCGTGTTGCCCGCGGGCGCGATCAGCGTCGGCAACGCGGCCGGGTTCGCCAGCAGCTGTTGTAACGCCGCCGGCAGCACGACCGCCAGGATGGCGGCGGCGGTCAACAACGGATAGGTGATCGACGCAGCGATGCTGGTCGCTACCTCGTACGCCACGAAGAACAACAATGGGAAATAGGTCGACGGGTTGGCGATGATTGCGGCGATCGTCCCGCTTGGATCCTGGATGAGCTGGACCAACTGGTTGTAGATGTCGGTGAAAAAGTCGCCACCCGACGCCGCCGGATTTGCCGCTGCCGCCGACGCGTTGTTGGTCTTGAGCACTGGCGGTGCCGCCTCGGTACGCGGAGCCGCCGCCAGCGCCGAACCCGAGACGCCTTGGTAAGTCGCCATCGTGGTCGCCGCCTGGATCCACATCCGGGCGTAGTCGGCTTCGTTGAGCGCGATCGGAATCGTGTTGAGACCGAAGAAGTTCGTCGCGATCAGCACGCCGTGGATGACGTGGTTGGTCGCCAGCTCCGGAATCGTGGGCATCGCCGCCAGCGCAGCGCTATAGGCGGCAGCGGCGACCTCGTGTTGCGCCGCCGCCGCTGCGCTGTTCGCACTGGCCTCGGTGAGCCACGCCAGATAGGGCAGGTGTGCGCTCACATATTCTTCGGCGCTCGGACCTTGCCATGCGCCTGCTTGGACCGCGCCCAGCAGTGAGGTGAGTTCGCTTGCTGCCGACGTATATTCAGTGCTCAGCGCAGTCCAAGCCCCCGCGGCCGCCAACAGCGACCCGGGTCCTGGACCGCTGCTGAGGAGCACTGAATGCACCTCAGGCGGCGAAGCCATCCACACCGGCGCGGTCATCGTCAGTGGCCGGCCGAGTATGTCGCTGCGGCAGCGGCGTCGCCGGCTGCATAACTCACACCGGACTCGCCGACGCCCACACCGGCGCGGCCGAGTTCCTCGACGCCTTCGGCCGCGACCGCTGCATGCTCGGTGCCCTGGGCGCTGAAGCCGGCCGCGGTCTGCAGCGATACGGGGTCAGCCGCCGACGGGATGACGGCCGTGATGGCCGGTGCGGCACCCGCGTGCGCGGCCGCCAGTCGGGCCGTGATCGCTTCGACGGCGGCGCTGGCCGACGCCAGACCTTCTGGGACAACTTGCAGTGTCATGACTCATACCCCTTTCGTTGAAACTCACCGACCGCCATCGACGGCGGCACTTTCGTTGACGAGCGGATTGACCAACTGCACGTGGGTTGGGGTGTCGCTGTCGGTCAGCAGAATTGCCCGACCGGGCGGCAACCGGTCGAACCGCTGACCGCGAACCTTGCCGCCGTCGACCGGGTTGCCCGACAACATCAACGTGGTCGCCTGCAGGTCGTTGAGCCGGCGCAGCAACGGACTGGTCATCAGCGCGTGCGCAGCGCCGCTCGCTCGCGCGGTGACGATGACCCGCAGACCCAGATCGCCCGCCTGTGCCAGCAGTTCGATCAGCGGAGTCCAAGGACGCTGACCCACATAGGGTCCCGTCATCGCCGGCGAATCCGGTATCTGGTCGACGTCGTCGATGATCAGATAGTGGGTGTGGCCTTCAAACGACCACCCGGTCAGCTGCGACGCGTCCAGACCTGCCGGCGGCCGCCGCTTCCCGATCAGACCCGACAACCCGAGCATCGCGGGAGTCACCCGGTCGATGTTGGCGGTGTATTCGTTGTCGGGGAACAGCGGCTCGTCGACGAGGTGCAGTCGGCGATCCACCACCGTGAAGGCGACACGGTCCGGTGTCGAGTTGTCCCGGATGGTGCGAATGATGTGCCGCAGCAAGGTCGTCTTGCCGGTCCTGGTGTCACCCAGCACCAACAGCAGCGGATCCTGAGCGAAGTCGATTTGCACTGCGGCCAAGTCTTCTTCGCGCTGACCGATCACAATCCGATCGGCGCCACCGTAGACCGGCTCGAGCACTGCGGGCTCCAGGTTGGTCGGCAGCAGCCGCACCGGTGGTGCGGTGATCCCTTCGTGCCGGGCATTGATGGCGGCGACCTGGTTGAGCTCGGGTGCGGCGATCAGGAAATGCTCGGCGGCCATGGTCAGACCACGACCCGGCTGGTCAGCGGGCACGCCCTCGGCCGGGCGGTGCAGTGCACCGACCACCCGCACATTGCTGTCCCGCGCGTCGTGCAGCTTGAGCTCCAGTCGCATACCGAGACCGTCGCGCATCGCCAACGGCACCTCCAGCCAGCTGGGCGTAGTGACGACGACGTGGATGCCGTAGGCCAGACCGATGTTGACCAATTCGGTCACCTTGCTCAGCAACGGGTTTCGGGTGCTGAACTGATCGGTGTTGTCCCGGCTGAACGCGTACAGGTTGTCGATGACCAGGAACACCTGGCCCAACCCGTCGTCCGGACCTTGCTTGTCGCGGAAGACTTCCCGCTGCTGACGCGAGCGCAGCAGCTGCTCGATCTCACCGAAGGTGCGGCGGATGCGCTCGGGCTCCAGCGACGACGCGACGCTGCCGACGTGGGCCAGGCCTTCCAGCTCCCGCAGCTGACCGCCGCCGTAGTCCAGGCAGTAGAAGCTGACCTCACGGGGCGAGTGCAGGCTCGCCGCCGACAAGATGAAGGTCTGCAGCGCAGTCGATTTACCGGACTTCGCACCACCGTGGATCAGCAGGTTGCCGGACGAGGACCGTGCGTCGAACACCAGCGAGTCGCGGCGCATCTGGAAGGGCCGGTCGATCTCGCCCAGCGGCCAACGCCATTCGCCCCGAGGCAGCGACGCACGCGCGAGCGCGGCGCTCAGTGGAATCACCTCGTCGAGTGGCGGCAGCCACAGCTCGGGGGCGCGGGGGCCGAAACGCGCCAACTGGTCGCCAATGGTGGCGATCAGCTTACGTGACGGCGCGATCGGCTCGTCGTGTCCGTTCTTGGCGATCACCGTGGTCAGATCGGGTTCCACCCGGCCTGCAGTGAACAACTTCGGCTCGGGAACCGAGTGCACCACAAGTGTTTTCGGCGCCTGCGGCGGGTCGTAAATGCCGTCGACATAGGTGCTGCGGAATTTGATCGGCGCGGCTCCGGGCGCGGGCACCAGGAAGCCGACGCCCTTGTTCTCCCTGCCCGCATCGACGTGGTACGCGTCTTCAACACCGATGATCGACCGCGACACCGCAGGGCTGGCCACCTTCAGGCCGATCCGGTACGAGGTGTTCTTGTCGATGTCCTTGATCCTGCCGACGTCCAGCGTCTGCGACGCGAACAGGATGTGGATCCGGAACGAGCGACCCTTGCGGGCCACGTAGTCGAACAGTTCCGCGTATTCGGGGTGGTCGGCCAGCATCAGCGTGAACTCGTCGGCGACGACGAACAGCGTCGGAATCGGCGCCAGGTCATGCCCGGCGGCGATCGCGTTCTCGTATTCGGTCACCGAGTTGAACGCACTGCCCTGGACCTTGCGACCGGCCTCGCGCAGCAGCGTTTCCCGCCGAGCCACTTCGCCGCGCAGCGTGTCAGCGAACCGGTCGGCCAGCGACTTCTTCTCGGCCATGTTCGAGATGACCGCGACGACCTGGGGGAAGTTGCGGAAGATGTCCGCGCCGGCCTCACCCTTGAAGTCCGCGTAGATCACGATCAGCCGCTCGGCCGAGTGAGTCGTCAACAGCGCCAACAGGATTGACATCAACGTTTGCGACTTGCCGGCACCGGTCATACCGATCATCAAGCCGTGCGGCCCCATCCCGCCTTCGGCTTCGTCTTTGAGGTCGAAGATCAGCGGCTCACCGGTGGCCGTAACACCGATCGGCACTCGCAACTCGTCGTCGCGGTGTCGCGGTGCCCACAGCGTCGGGACGTCGAGTCGCGACGCATCCGGAATTCCCAGCAACTTCGTGAATGTCGCGCCGCGGGTGGCGGTCGACTGCAGACCGCTGTGCGTCGGGTTGGAGTCCCAGCGGGACAGCCGGCGCGCGACGTGCGCCGCGTCGTCGGCGCCGAGGGAGTCGACGCTGTCGATGTGGCGCTGCCAACCGCCGGTCTGCCAGCGTTCGATCGTGCCGTTGGCGAGCCGCAGGATCGGCCGCTCGGGATCGGAGTACTGCTCCCGGTGCGGCGCGGTGGTCGATCGGTAGACGACGGTGACACCGGCCCGTGCGGCCGCCAGCGGCGAGGCGCTCAGGTCGAAGTCCGGATCGTCGACGATGATCAGCAAGTGCCGCAACGCATCCGCAGGTCCGGCGGCGAACGCCGGGCGGTCGGACAGCGTCGGCCCGAGCAGCGCGGCCAGCTCGTCGGGCTTGCTGGACAGGTAGCGGGCCGGGCCCACCCCGTCTGCTTCGGCCGGGATGTCCACGTGCGGCAACCACTTCAGCCACGACCAGTCCGGGGACTCGAGGTCTGGCGTCGCGACCGCCACACCGAGCACCGTGGGGTCGTGCCAGGTCACCGCTTGAGCCACCCAAGCTCGCAGCGCGCCGCGAACCTCGTGTTCGTCGCCGAGCACGGTGATCCGCGACACCTTGTTCAGGTCGATCCCAGCCGGGATGTCGCGCACGGTCCGCTGAGTGTCCAGCAGGCTGCGTAATGCGCTGTGCGACACCGGCTCCAGGTCGACCTCGTCGGCGGTGTCGTTGACCCGCAGCGCGGTGTCCAACGCGGCCGAATGCACGCCGGCACGCACCACCAGGAAGTCGCCGTCCTGGGGGTCGCGTTCCCACTGCCGTCGCGACCCGGGGATGGCGGCCAGATCCGCCGGTTTCGGGTGCGACCATTCGGCGGCGGCGCGCTGCGCGGCGGCCTGCGCGCGGACGTTGTCGCGGACCACCGACAGGTAACGCAGGTAGTCGGCGCGCTCGGCGTCGATTTCTGCGGTGCTCGATTTGTTGTCACCGCGAAAGAACGCGGTGGCGGCCAGCAGCAGAACGAAGGGGAAGAACAGGGTCTGCGGCGAGATGAGTCGCATTCCGGTGGCGACCATCGCGACGATCATCCCGACGATCAGCAAGACGATCACCACCGGCAGCGCTCGCTTCAGCAGCGACGGCGGGACGACCCGAGGCAACTCGGGTGGCGCTTCGATGTTGATGCTGCCCTTGCGGGCTACCGGCGAAGGCAGCCGGCGGCGTGCCTCGAAGATCAAGCGGCTCATCGGTTTTGCCCTTCGGCAGAGGTACGGCCAGGTCGGGAGTCGGGTGCCAGTCCGTCATGCGCGAGCAGCGCGTCGGCCCGCGACAGTGTGGGCCCGGGGGCGTAGAGCGACAGGACCGACCAAGGAATCGGCGTGGCCGGCTGCGTCAACCCAAGAGCATCAGCGGTTTTCGCGTTTCCGGTGACACCTCCTTGGGCGGCCTCGTTGTCGATGCCATACCGCACGCCGGTGTCGGAGATCCAGAACAGCGACCCGACTGCCGGTGACGACGCGTTCTGCCCGACAGTCTGGGCGAAGTACCCGGTCCCCGGAGCCATCGCGATCCGACTGGCTGTCCCGCCGGCGCCCGCGCCGACCAGATCCTCGGTGTGCACCGCGTCAGGAATCGGCAGCACCGAACCGGCAAGCAGAGTCAGCGAATTCGTGCTGGCGCCGGAGCCTTTGCTCCAGTGCGCGCAGGTGACCGGATCATGCGTCGCGTCGAGCAGGCTGATGCGCTGCTCGGGGTAACGGCTGGTGTCCAGCTGCCGCGAAACCGGCAGTTTGGCCACCTTGTCGGCGCCCAGCCGCGGCGGCTGGTCCAGGCCATAGGAGTTGGCGTTGCGCAGGATGGCGGCCAGCACCGGTGAGACCTGCTGCAGGCCGTCCGGCAGCACTGCGTAGTAGTTGGATGAGTTGTTTTCCAGCCCATGAGATTCCACGACGCCGCCGATCGGGGCGGGCACCGGGAATCGGGCGGGGCCGCCGGCTTCGGGGATAACGGGTGCGGCCAGTGGCGGCGACTCAGGAATCGCATTGAACAGACCGGGGGCGACGGGGCGCGGTGCGTGAATGTCGTTACCCAGGCCCAGAGCGTTGGTCACCGCATGGTCGGCAAGGTCGATCCGGCTGCGCCGGCCGTCCCACAGCAGCCAGGCGCTGCTGGGGTTGCTGACCAGGATGGCCTTACCGGTCTCCAGCGCCGCGGCGCGGGCGCCGGTGCTGTCCGGAGCTCCGGCGATCACTGTGACGCCGGCGGCGGTACCGCTGGCCGCGTCGCACACCGTCCAGTCGGCGTCCTTCCGGGTGTTCTGCACCAACCGCTGCGGTGCACCCGGGATGCCGATCAGGTTGCCGAGCGGAAACTTGTCCAGCTCACTGCTTTTCACTTGGGTGGGGTTAGCCGCCTTGCCGGCGATCAGCCGGGCCGAGGCCAGGTTGAGCACCGGATGCAGTTGATCGCCCACCCGCACGTAGAGCGCCGCCGTCGACCGGTCAGCCAGGATGGGGTTATTGGCCGCTGAGCCGTTCGGCCGGATCAGCGAGAACACGAAGCAGCCGACCAGCCCGGTGACCAACACGATGACGCCCATCAGCACCGCGCGCGTCTGGGTCCGCAACGGGTCCACGAGCATCCGGGTGTCGTGCAGAGCAACACCAGAAGCGATGCGGCGCATGACAAATCGCCAGCCAGTTACCTGGTGGCGGGTGACGAAGCCCCGGCGGTAGACCACCTTTTCGGGGTTGTCGTTCACCGGGGTGCGTGAGGCGAACGAGCGCCGGTCGTCGGGCGACTCAAGGTTGGTCATGCCGGCATCTCCAACCGAAGGCCCTCGAGCAGCGGCGGCACGGTGTTGGCCACGTCGGCGGCGGTGATCGTCATGAGCTCCTCGTCGGTGAATTCACCGGTCTTCGCATGTTCGGAGTGGTCCAACCGGAATTCCCGTTCCTCCTCCGACTTTTCGACGACGTTACGAACGAATCGTCCGTTACCGGCGATGTCGAGGCCGCGACGTTCGACGCCCACCGAATCTTCCTTCGTCGTGCTGGCCAGATGAGCGAACAGAGCCTCGAGGTCGTTGAGCGCCGCCTGCTCAAATGTGCTGTCGCGCCGGGTGGCCATGAAGTTGGCGATCTCGATCAGTTCAGGCGGCTGGTAGGACGGGAAGTCGATGGTCCGGGTGAACCGTGATCGCAGACCCTGGTTGGTGTCCAGGAACCGATCCAGGTCAGCGCGGTACCCCGCGATGATGACCACCAAACGGTCACGGTCGTTTTCCATCCGGGCCAGCAGCGTGTCGATGGCCACCAAGCCGAAGTCGTTCTTGGCACCGGTGGCCACCAGCGCGTACGCCTCGTCGAGGAACAGCACACCGTCCAGTGCGCTGTCGATGATCGCGTTGGTCTTGGCTTCGGTCTCGCCGATGTGCTGACCGATCAAGTCGGCACGGTGGACCTCTTTGATGTTCTCTTTCTTCAAAAGGCCAAGGCCGCAATAGATTTTGGCGACGACACGGGCGATCGTGGTCTTACCGGTCCCGGGCGGGCCGGTGAACACCAGGTGGTGGGTGCGCTGAGCCACTTCGAGTCCGCGCTCTTTACGGACCAATTCCATCGCCACCGCGCTCTTGAGCCGCGCGACCTGATCCTTGACCTTGTCCAACCCGATGAACTCGTCGAGCTCACGCTCGGCCTCCGACAGCAGAACGGCCTTGCGCTCCTGGGCGCCGGGGTCGACGAAGTCACCGGGTTTGGGCTCCGTGCCGACGTCCCATGGATCGCTGCGGGCGTCGATGCGGTCCGAGGTGGTGGGCACGATCCCGAAGCTGGTATCCGTCAACGCCTCTTCGACCTGAGCGTTTTCCGGGTTGGCGGCGTACAGGTCCTGCAGCACCTCGCGGGCGGTGTCCTCGTCACCGTCGGCGCGCAGCGACAGCGCCCTGGCCAAGGCTCCGTCGACCGCCGCGACGGCGACCGGGCCTTCCGGCTCCTCGAGGTAGGACAGCGCTGCGGCGAACATGCCGAGCCGCGCCAGGGAGATCCCGAGAGCAACCTTGACGGCGTGGGCGAAGCGCTCGTCCAGCTTGGGGTCGTTGACGATCGGCGACAGCAGTTTGACGACGTCAGCCCAGCGCTCGGCGCGGTAGTGGATCGTCGAGGTCACCCAGCGGGCTTCGTGCGAACTCGGTCGACGACGGCTGACGTCGCTGACCAGCTGGAAGGCCGCAGCAAACCGGCCATCGCCGGCCAATGCCGAGGCGTAAGCCAGGTGGAAGTCGTCGGGCTCGGTCGCCCGGAACTTGAGGTAGAGGCCGGTGTCGTAGAGGAAACCGAGCGCACCCTCGGTCAGCTGAACCTGCCGCTGCAGAACACCTGCTGTTGCGGTGTTGTGCGAAATCGCTTCCAGCACTTGGAGCGACAAGTCGCCGGCCGCGGCCAGCCCGACCCACGCGTCGGCCTGATCGTGAGCGATGCGGACCAGTCCGGTGAACCCGGATCGAGCCGCGGCCAGATCTGCCGGACGCGTGCGGTCGTACACGGTCAGCCCGAGCGCCCGGCAGCAGGTCGCGAATCGGCTCGCTACATCGTCGTCGACCCGGGCCGTTTTCGGCCGGGTGGCGATGATGCCGGTCTCAGCGGTTTCCACGCCTCAGTCTCCCCTTCGGACGTAGTGTTGCCTAAGCTAACTTCGGCGAAGTTAGCATTGCACACGGTATGTGTCGAGACGCACGTAACCTCTGGATACGCGGTCTCGTCCGCTCCGCCGTGCAACCTGCGACGCCGCAGGTCACACCTGGTAGTGAGCGATGAGAACAAGATTTCGCCGCGACGAAACTCATAGGTTCTCGAACCTTCCGGCCACTCGGCTTAATGAAAATGAGTGTCATTACCGAAGGACTGTACGCCATCGGGTCCTCACGTCTTCACCGCCGTGACCAAGGTGTTGCGCGCAATCATCGGTCCGGCCTCGGTGTCGGGCCCGGGTACCGGGCGGCCCACCTTCTTCAGGTAATGGGCCAGCGGAGTCGCGACTGATTCCCAGCCGTGCTCCGCGAACCAGTCCTCGGCCGGGGCGTGCCGCTCGTTGTAGACCAACTGGAAGAACAGTCGCTCGTCCCCCTGTGCCTGCGCCGCCCGCTCGGCCTCGACCGCGGCAGTGAACGCCTCGGCCGGCATAGGTGCGCCATCCTCGACGGCGACGTAGCTGCCCGCGCTGGCCAATGCGTCGATGCCGGCGAACAACTGCTGCTGAGCAGCGGCCGGCAGATAGATCAGCAGACCCTCGGCGATCCAGGCAGACGGCTCAGATGCGTCGAAACCACTGTCGCGCAACGCCTGCGGCCAGTCCTCTCGAAGGTCGATGGCAATCTCACGGCGCTCGGCGTTGGGTGTAGCCCCCTGTTCGGCAAGCACCTCGCGCTTGAAATCGAGAACCTGTGGGCGGTCCAGCTCGAAGATCGTCGTCCCGTCGGGCCAGGCCAGCCGGTAGGCACGCGAGTCCAGCCCCGCGGCCAGGATCACCACCTGACGGACCCCGGCCTCGGCGGCCTGCAGGAAGTAGTTGTCGAAAAATCTGGTGCGGGCACCCTGGAAGTTGACGAAATTCTCGCCGAATTCGGCCGTTTTGAGTTGATGGTCGGGGTTCTTCCCGTCGAGCACATCAGCAGCGGGGCCCCCCACCGCGCGACAGAACATCTCGGCGAACGGGTCGACGGCCAACGGATCGGGTTTCTGCGCTTCCAATGCTCGAGCGGTGGCCACGAATAACGCGGTCGAACCGACGCTTGTAGTGATGTCCCAGTTGTCATCGTGAGTACGCACGGCAACCGACCCTACGCGCGCCCAATTCAGCCATGACGGCATTGAATACGACATTGCGTCGTAGACACAAGACCCCGTCCCGGTAGGGGGTATTGGCCACTACACCAGCGGGCGCCCGGCTTTGATCCGCCGGTCCAGATCCCACAGTAGGACGTTGAACGGGAACCGCTGGACGAAGTGCGGCATCGCGTTGTTCAGCGTGCGGAGCACTGTGATCACCCGGTCGAAGCGCCGCTGCGTGGCTGCATCCCAGGAGAATTGCATTTCGTCGCGGAAGCGCTGCGGCAGAAAGCCGGCGGTGAGCAGCAGGCCGAGCTTTTCCGGCTGCCGGCGCAGCACTTCCGGTAGGCGCAGTGCCTGAATCCGGCCCACCGCAATGGGATACAAGTAGTGACGCACAGCGTCGTCGATATGGACCTTGTCGAGCTGCTCGTTCCAGTAGCGGTCGAACGCGGCGCGGTCCGCCGGCCACATCTCCGGTGGCACCTGCAACGTGGAGCCGAGCACCACGGCTTCGCGATAGTGCCGGTCGGCATCGCTGTCGTCCATCTCGCCGATGAACGTGCGGTAGAAGTCCACCCCGCCTTTGTAGAGGCACGCCGCCACCCACAGCTGCAGATCGAGGTCGAAGGCGTTGTATTGCACCGGGCTGTCGGGAGTGGAGTACACCTGCGCGTGCGCACGATTCACCGCGCGCCGAAATGCCGCCTTCTGGATGTCGGTACCCGCCATCGCGACGGCGAGGTAGGTGAACGTGGTGCGAGCCCGCTTGATCGGGTGCAGGTCGATACGCCCGCTCTCCACCCGGCTCTCCATCACGCCGTAACCGACGCCCGGCCGGGCCAGCTGCATGATCACGTTGGCCGGGCCTAGCAGCAACGCCATGCCCATCAGGGTGTCGTCGAGGCGAGGCGTGCGCCGCGGGGGGCGGCCGATGATCGGCGGCTCGCCCACCGCGCGCTCGACATGCCTTATCGGTTCGCCGACCATCATCGCCCACCTGCCCGCTAATTCTGAGAACGCTTGTTTCCTGATATTGCAGCCCGGCGTGCACCGGTGTCAAGATGGGCTCATGGCTTCAGCCCCGGCGACGAACGCGCGGCCCTACCGCGGGGTCGATGCCGCCGACCGGTTGGCGAGCCGCCGGGCCAGCCTGCTGGAGGCCGGCCTCGATCTGCTCGGTGGCGAGGAGCCGGTGGAGTTGACCGTGCGAGCCATCTGCCGGCAGGCCGGCGTGGCCGCTCGTTATTTCTACGAAAGCTTCACCGACAAAGACGAACTCGTCGCGGCGGTGTTCGACTGGGTGATCGGCGAACTGGCCATCACCACTCAGGCGACGGTCACCGCGGCGCCGGCGGACGAGCAGACCCGGGCCGGCATGGCCAACATCGTCCGTACGATCGGCGGCGATCCGCGGGTCGGGCGGCTGCTGTTCAGCGCGCAACCGGCCAACGCGGTGCTGGTGCGTAAGCGTGTCGAATCCAGCGCTCTGTTTGCGATGCTGTCCGGCCGCCACGTCGAGAATGCGCTGCGCGTGCCGGAGAATGACCGGATCAAGGCCGCCGCGCATTTCGTGGTCGGCGGGGTGGGGCAAACGATCAACGCCTGGCTGACCGGTGACGTGCGGCTCGATCCCGATCAGCTGGTCGACCAGCTCACGTCCCTTATCAACGAGCTGGCCAACCCGAGTCTGTATCGCGATTGATGCCTAATGTGCGGTCGGGATACGGCGATCGGCCGACGTCCTGGGCACAGTCTGCGCGTCGTTGGCCGTGAATTCTTTGACCCAGCAGGCGAACTCGAGGGTAATCCCGTCAGGATCCTGAAAGTAGAACGATCGCACGTAGACCCCGGGATGCACGGTGGCCGCGACCTGCCGCTCACTCTCGTCGTGGTTGAGCACCGGGCCGACCCGCACTCCCTTGTCTTTGAGCCGCTGACGGTAGGCATCGAACTTCTCGGCCGGCACGTGAAACGCCAAGTGGTTCATGGTGCTGACGGCGCTGGTGATTTCGCCGATGCCCGGGATGGCGGCCGGCGACGACAAACCGGGCACCCGGTCGGGTGCGTCGGCGAACCAGAAGAACGCGACGCAGTCGCCGTTGCCCGCGTCGAAGAAGAAGTGCTGTCCGATTCCGCCGGGCAAATCGAGCGATTTGATCAACGGCATGCCCAGGACGTTGCTGTAGAAGTCCACGGTGCGTGCCATATCCGAACACACCAGCGCGACATGGTTGATGCCGCCGAGCTCGAATTCGGAATTAGGGTTGTGCGGCTTGATCATCCCCGGGCTCCCCTCCGCTTCGCTGGTTCCGTGGCGAGGATCAAAATCTGAACCTAACATCAGATTCCGGTCCATTCCAGAAAAAGCGCAGTTCCCGGGATCGCGGCGGTCCACGGTCACGACGAAGGAGGGCAGCTGAGGTGCCTCGTACCACCGGCACACCCGGGGTCGTCCGCGAATTCATCGGTCTGCCGTCGCCGACCGGCAGACGCGCCGGTGCAGGTGGACATCCATGCCAGGGGCTCTATCATCGCGGCGTCGGTCGCAAACCCAAGGTCGCGGTGATCGCCACCCACTACCAAATCGACTTCTCCGAGCATTACCTCGCGGACTACCTGGCCACCCGCGGCATCGGATTTCTCGGGTGGAACACCCGGTTTCGCGGTTTCGAAAGCAGCTTCCTACTCGACCACGCGCTGGTCGACATCGGCGTCGGGGTGCGCTGGCTGCGCGACACACAGGCCGTGGAAACGATTGTGCTGCTGGGTAATTCCGGAGGTGGCTCGTTGATGGCCGCCTACCAGGCGCAGGCGACCGACCCGCACGTCACGGCGGTGCACGGCATGCGACCCGCCGCGGGCCTGACCGATCTGCTGCCCGCCGACGGCTACGTGGCCAGCGCGGCGCACCCGGGCCGCCCGGACGTGCTGACCGCCTGGATGGACGGCTCCGTCGTCGACGAGAACGATCCCGTCGCCACCGACAGCACCCTCGATCTGTTCGATGATCGAAACGGTCCGCCGTACTCACCGGACTTCCTGAGCCGTTACCGCTCCGCACAGGTCGCTCGCAACAACGCGATCACCGACTGGGTCGAGACTGAGATGAAACATGTTCGGGCTGCTGGCTTTTCGGATCGGCCATTCACGGTGATGAGAACGTGGGCCGACCCGCGGATGGTCGATCCGACGATTGAGCCGACTCATCGCCAGCCCAACATGTGCTACGCCGGGCTACCGGTGAAGGCCAACCGCTCCGCGCACGGCATCGCCGCCGCCTGCACGTTGCGCAGCTGGCTGGCGATGTGGAGCCTGCGCACCGCGCAGACCCGGGCCGAGCCGCACCTGGCCCGGATCACCGCCCCCGCGTTGGTGATCAACGCCGAGGCCGACACCGGCGTGTTCCCGTCGGACGCTCAGCGCATTTATGACGCGCTGGCCAGCACCGACAAATCCCGGTGCTCGATCAACACCGACCACTACTTCACCACGCCCGGCGCGCGCAGCGAGCAAGCTGACACCATTGCCAAATGGATTGCCAAGCGGTGGCGCTGAGGGTCCTCGCTCACTTCGTCCCGGGTCCCAAGGTGCTGGACTTTCTTGCGCCGGAGACTGATTGGCTCGATATCCGCTGGTGTACCGACGATGAGACGTTCTACCGCGAGCTACCCGAGGCCGACGTGGTCTGGCATGTGCTGCGGCCGCTGTCGGCAGCCGACCTGGCCCGCGCCACCCGCGCGCGGCTGGTGCACAAGTTCGGCGCCGGGGTGAACACCATCGACGTCGACGCCGCCACCAAGCACGGCATCGCGGTGGCCAACATGCCCGGGGCCAACGCGCCGTCGGTGGCCGAAGGAACGGTGCTGCTGATGCTGGCCGCCCTGCGCCGCCTGCCGGTGCTCGATCGCGCCACCCGCGATGGCCGCGGCTGGCCCTCCGATCCGCAGCTGGGCGAGACCGTCCGCGATATCGGCGCCTGCATCGTCGGCCTGGTCGGCTACGGCAACATCGCCAAACAGGTCGCGAACATTGTCGCCGCGATGGGCGCGACAGTGTTACACACCAGCACCCGCGACGACGGCTTGCCCAGCTGGCGGCCGTTGTCGGAACTGATGGCCGCCAGCGATGTCGTCTCGCTGCACCTGCCGTTGACCGCCGACACCGAGGGGCTGATCGACCGGGCCGCGATCGCGGGGATGAAACCTGGTGCCGTACTGGTCAACACCTCGCGCGGCCCGATTGTCGACGAGGATGCGCTGGCGGAGGCGCTGCGCGACGGCCGGCTGGCCGCGGCCGGCCTGGACGTCTTCGGCGTCGAGCCGGTCCCGCCGGACAACCCACTGCTCGGGCTCGACAACGTCGTGCTCACGCCGCACGTCACCTGGTACACCGTCGACACCATGCGGCGCTGGCCAACCGAGGCCTTGGACAAATCCGCCAATTGCCGCCGGATGCGGGACGGGCAGGAGCTGGCCCATGTAGTCAACCAACCCACCGGTTGTTAGCTTGGGAGTCAAGCTGTCACGGGCCCCGGGGAATTCCAAGGAAGGCGACCAATGCCGATCGCAATCAATGCTGAGCATCAAGACCTGGCCGATTCGGTGCGATCACTGGTGGCGCGGGTAGCGCCATCGGAGGTCCTGCACGCCGCGCTGGAGACACCCATCGAGAACCCGCCGCCGTATTGGCAGGCCGCGGCCGACCAGGGCCTGCAGGGTGTACATCTGGCCGAATCCGTTGGCGGACAAGGATTCGGCATCCTTGAGCTCGCCATCACGCTCGCCGAGTTCGGCTACGGCGCGGTACCCGGGCCGTTCGTGCCGTCGGCGATCGCGAGCGCGCTGATCGCGGCACACGACCCGGACGCCAAGGTGCTGGCCGATCTGGCTGCCGGCTCGGCTATCGCCGCGTATGCGCTGGACTCCGGGCTGACCGCGACGCGGCAGGGCAGTTCACTGGTCATCCGCGGCGAGGTCCGGGCGGTGCCGGCCGCAGCGCAAGCGTCGCTGCTGGTGCTACCGGTGGCGATCGACAGCGGCGAAGAGTGGGTCGTGCTGCCCGCCGACCAACTCGAGATCGAGCCGGTCACCAGCGTCGACCCGCTGCGGCCGATCGCCCATGTGCGCGCCAACGCCATCGAGGTCTCCGACGACGTCGCGCTGAGCAACCTCGACGCGGTGACCGCGCAGGCACTGATTTCCACGCTGCTGTCGGCGGAGGCGGTCGGCGTCGCGCGGTGGGCCACCGACACCGCCGCGGAATACGCAAAGATCCGCGAGCAGTTCGGCCGGCCGATCGGGCAGTTCCAGGCCGTCAAGCACAAGTGCGCCGAGATGATCGCCAACACCGAACGCGCCACGGCCGCAACGTGGGACGCCGCGCGCGCCGTCGACGAGGCCAGCGAGCACCTCGAATTCGCTGCCGCAGTAGCGGCCACGCTGGCACCCGCCGCGGCCCAGCACTGCACGCAGGACTGCATCCAGGTGCACGGCGGCATCGGCTTCACCTGGGAGCACGACACCAACGTGTACTACCGCCGCGCGCTGATCCTGGCCGCCAGCTTCGGGCGGGCCTCGGATTATCCGCAGAAAGTGGTGGATACCGCCACCACCACCGGTATGCGCGCCATCGACATCGATCTCGACCCCGACACCGAAAAGCTCAGAGCTGAAATCCGTTCCGAAGTCGACGCATTCAAGGAGATGGACCGCGAGCAGCGCACGGTGGCGCTCGCCGAGGGCGGATGGGTGCTGCCGCATCTACCGAAGCCGTGGGGCCGAGACTCCAGCCCGGTGGAGCAGATCATCATCGCCCAGGAATTCGCCGACGGGCGGGTCAAACGTCCGCAGGTCGGCCTTGCCGCATGGATCATCCCGTCGATCGTCGCCTTCGGGACCGACGAGCAGAAGCAGCGCTTCCTACCGCCGACGTTCCGCGCCGAAATGATCTGGTGCCAGCTGTTTTCCGAGCCTGGAGCCGGGTCCGACCTGGCCGGCCTCAGCACCAAGGCCACCCGTGTCGACGGTGGCTGGCGGATCACCGGGCAGAAGATCTGGACGACGGCCGCGCAGTTCTCCCAGTGGGGCGCGTTGCTGGCGAGAACGGACCCGTCCGCGCCAAAGCACAATGGCATCACCTATTTCCTGCTCGACATGCAGAGCGAAGGCGTGACGGTGAAGCCGCTGCGCGAACTCACCGGCCAGGAGTTCTTCAACACCGTTTACATCGACGACGTGTTCGTGCCCGATGAGTACGTACTCGGTGAGGTGGACCGGGGCTGGGAGGTCAGTCGCAACACCCTGACAGCAGAACGGGTTTCGATCGGCGGTAGCGATCTGGCCTTCCTGGCCAGCCTGCCGCAACTAGTCGAGTTCGTGCGCGATGGCCAGTTCGACCAGGTCGCTCGTCACCGCGCCGGGCAGTTGATCGCCGAAGGGCACGCGGCTAAACTGCTGAACCTGCGCTCCACATTGCTGACCCTGGCCGGGGGCGACGCGATGCCGTCGGCGGCGATCTCCAAGCTGCTGTCGATGCGGACCGGACAGGGATACGCCGAGTTCGCCGTGTCCTCGTTCGGGTCCGACGCGGCGATCGGCGACAAGGACACACCACCGGGCAAGTGGGACGACTTCCTGCTGTCCAGTCGTGCCACCACCATCTACGGCGGCACCTCGGAGGTACAGCTCAACATCATCGCCGAGCGGCTGTTGGGACTGCCCCGCGATCCGTAGCCTGCGCGCAAAAATCGCCCAGAGGCGGCTGACCCCGTTTGTCCAAGAACGGGGCCAGCCGTGTTCCCCCTAGTACTGGGGCTCACCACCAGCCGCGGTGGCCACCCCAGAAGCCGGGATGTCCCCAGAAGCCGCCGCGACCGAAGCCGCCGTGGCCCCAACCCCAGCCGCGGGGGCCCCAGCCGCCGGGCCCCAGCCGCCGCGGCCATAGCCGCCGTGACCGCCACCCCAGCCGTGGCCGCCCCAGGCCGGCGGGGCGGCATGTACCGGGCCGACTGCCGGCATGGGGGCGGGCGCGGCTTCAGCCGCGGGTGCGGCACCTAAAAACATTGCGCCAGCCACCGCGCCTGCACCGACTGCGCTCACGGCGAAGCGGCGGGCCGAAGAGAGTGCGTAAGTCATCGTGTTGCTCCTTCGTCGTCTGGTGACTGACACCGAGAACGTTAAATGCCATTACTTAGCAAACGCTAAATTACACTGTTAGTTAGCCTGAGAATTTTTTTTTAGACCCTGACCAGCTAATTAACGTATTTCGCGGCCGATCGCCGAAAGAGCTTGTTCCGACATTACTACTTTCAGGAGCTCATGAAGTCATAGCATACTGATTTCAGTAGACACTGAACTACTATTAAATGCAGTTGAAGGTAGCTTTCCGCATCTACTGATATCAGTATCTTGGCATTTACTCACTTCAGGATCTACGTTTTCATGCATTTGTGCAAATCCGTCACATAGGTCGACATCTGCTCGAATACAGCTAAATATTACTGCACTTATCTCCCCGCCTTCTGAGCGACTGACATCGACAACTAGCAATCATGGGTTAGCGGGCCGCCGACCTCGCCGCGAATGCCCTGTCGCAGCGAGCAGCGTCGCCGCGCGGCGTGCCGTCACTGCGCGATATAGCTTTGACCGCCATACTTGAGTCCTCTTCTACTGAAAGCTCACGCCGACCGAAGGTCCTCCGCCGCATGGATTCCAGCTCGCCGTCGTTTCGAGCCAGGCCGCCCGCGCGCGCTGATGCGTCGGCGCAGACCGAACGCTTTCAGAGCTTCCGGAATAACACGGACCACAAGAAGCCCGATCCGCCATCGCGGAGCCAGCGCACCCGCCGCACCGTCGATCTGTCCCCCGCCACCCACCGGGCCCTCGACATTTGGCAGCGGGACGCAGCCGACCAGCTCGGATACGCCCGAGTGACCGGACAGGAAGTGATCTCCGCGCTGATCGAGCTGCTCTTGAAGGACGGGAAACTCTCCGCAGAGGTGACCCGGAGCATCCGCGAACGACGCTGATCTCGGCAGTGCTAGCTTCGCCGTCATGGCAGATACACAGCGCACCAATCGTCGCGAGCAAGACGTCACCGGCGAGCGCGCCATCCTGGAAGCCTTCCTCGACGACTACCGTGACATCTTGGTGCGCAAGGTTTCCGGCCTCTCCGATGCCGATGCCCGGCGGAATCTCGTCACCTCAGCGACGACGGTCGGCGGGTTGGTCAAGCACCTGCGCTGGGCCGAATACGGCTGGTTTGACCAGTTCTTGCAGGGACGACGCGACGACAACCGCCGCACGCACGAGCGGGACTGGGAGTTCGAGATTCTGCCCGACGAATCCCTGCCGACCCTGGTTGCCGAGTACCAGGCGCAGTGCGAGGTGTCCCGCCGCATCGCCGCAGAGTTTCCGCTCGAGCACGAGCTGCGGCACGGTCGACTCGACACCACGGTGTCGCTGCGCTGGATTTACCAGCACATGATCCAGGAGACAGCCCGGCACACCGGGCAGATCGACATCCTGCGCGAGCAGCTCGACGGCACCACCGGCTTCGACTAGTCCTATTCGCCACGAAACAGAAAGCACGGCTGTCGGACTCACGAAGCCACGACCGTGGCTTCTGTTTCGCGATCTCCTGAGCTAGTCGGCGTCGATCTCGCGCAGCTCGCGCTTGAGGATCTTTCCGGTCGGGTTGCGCGGCAGCTCATCGAGGAAGATCACCTCACGCGGCACCTTGTACTTGGCCAGCTGATCCTTGACGTGCTTCTTCACCGAGTCCTCGTCGAGGTTCGCGTTGTCCTTCTTGACCACGAAGGCCCGCAGCCGATGACCCCACTCTTTGTCCTCGACGCCGATCGCGGTGGCCTCCACCACATCGGGGTGCGCGCTGATGCAGTCCTCCACTTCCGCCGGGAAGACATTCTCACCACCGGACACGATCATCTCGTCGTCACGGCCGCTGATGTAGAGCAGGCCGTGCTCGTCGAAGTAGCCAACGTCGCCGGATGACAGCAACCCGTCGATGATCTGCTTGTTGCCGCCACCGGTGTAGCCCTCGAACGGGAAGCTGGTCCCGACGAATATCCGGCCGACCTCGCCCTGCGGCAACTCCTTGCCGTTGTCATCGAAGATCTTGACCTTGACGCCCTTGACCGGCGGTCCGGCCGTCGTGGAGTTGAACTCGAGGTGCCGGGGCTGGGCGATCGTGGCGAAGGAGATCTCGGTGGAGCCGTACATGTTGTAGATCACCGGACCGAGGTCCTTCAGCGTCCGCTCGGCAACGTCGGCGCCCAGCGCCGAACCCGAGGCGAAAATGATCCGCAAACTCGACAAGTCGGGCTTGTCGTCCATCTTCTCCAACGCGTCGAGCATGCGCGACAGCATCACCGGCACCACGACAACGGCACTCACCTTGTGCTTCTCGATGTCTTGGAACACCTGCTCCGGCTTGAACTTGCTGTGCAGCACGAGCGTCGACCCCAGGAACATGCCGATGGTCGCGTGCAGAAAACCCAGGGCATGGAACATCGGCGCCGGCAGCGAGGTCACCTCGTTCGCCTTGAACGGCACATGCGACAGGATTCCGCCGATCGGTGCCAACGTAGGCGGGGTGCTGCGGTTTGCGCCCTTCGGTGTTCCGGTGGTGCCGCTGGTCAGAATGATGATCGACGAACGCTTGGCGGCCTTGGGCGCGGGCGACTTGCTGTTGGCAGCGACCAGGTCGGCCAACGTCTCGTCGGTGCTGGCCGAGTCCTCGCCGTTCGGATTGGTGGCCAGGGCCCGCAGTTTGCCCAGCGGCGGGTTGGCTTTGCTGACGTCTTCGGTGTACTCGTCGTCGTAGATGATCAGCTTGGCGCCCTCGCGTTCGGACACCTCGGTGATCTGCGGGCCGGAGAACGAGCTGTTGAGCAGGATGATGCGGGCACCGACCCGGGCGCAGCCAAATTCCGCGATGGCGAACCAGCGATGGTTGCGCGCCAGAATCGCCACCCCGTCGCCACCGCGAACGCCCTTGGCCAGCAACCCGTGCGCGACCGCGTTCGCGGCCTCGTCGAGCTCTTTGTAGGTCAGCGAGCCGTCGTCGTCGATGATCGCCGCGCGGTTGGGCGTGCGTCGGGCGTTGAACGACGGCAACATTCCGATCTCGCCCCACTTCGCGATGTCGGCGGCCATCGCGGCGTAGTTCAGCGGGTTCTCCAACCTGAACGTGCCGGATTCGATGATTTTTCGCAGATAATGCAGTTCGGATAAGCCGCGCTCGGCATACTGCTGGACCTTGGCAACCGCCTGCCCGGGCAGATCGATGAGATTAGGCATGCCTTCCACCCTATGTGACGGACGTCGCACCGCGGCCGGAACGCTTTGCCGAATTAGCATGGGTCCATGGCTCCGGTGTCGCTGGACGTGGGCGGACGCCAAGTTGAGATCACCCACCCCGACAAGGTGGTCTTCCCCGACCGGGACGGGCGGGCCGGTCTCACCAAGCTCGACCTGATCCACTACTACCTGGCGGTCGCCGACGGCGCTCTGCGCGGGGTGGCCGGGCGGCCGATGATCCTGAAGCGGTTCGTCAAGGGGATCGACCAGGAAGCCGTCTTCCAGAAGCGGGCCCCCGAGAAGCGACCCGACTGGGTCGACGTCGCCGAATTACGTTACGCACGAGGCACCTCCGCCAAAGAGGCCGTCATCCATGACGCGGCCGGACTGGCCTGGGCGATCAATCTGGGCTGCGTCGACCTCAATCCGCATCCCGTGCTCGCCGACGATCTCGAGCATCCCGACGAACTGCGCGTCGATCTGGACCCGATGCCCGGTTTGACCTGGCGGCAGATCGTTGCCGTCGCGCAGGTGGCCCGCGAGGTGCTGGCGGATCACGGGCTCACCGCCTGGCCCAAAACGTCCGGCTCGCGCGGATTCCACATCTACGCGCGCATCGCACCGAACTGGTCGTTCCGGCAGGTGCGGCTCGCTGCCCAGACGGTGGCGCGCGAGGTGGAGCGGCGCGCACCCGAACTGGCCACCAGCCGATGGTGGAAAGAAGAACGCGAAGGCGTGTTCGTCGACTTCAACCAGAACGCCAAAGACCGCACTGTCGCGTCGGCGTACTCGGTGCGGGCCACGCCGGACGCGCGCGTCTCCACACCCCTGGCGTGGGACGAGGTTGCCGACTGCGAGCCCGCCGACTTCACCGTCAGGACAGTGCCGCAGCGGTTTGCTGAGATCGGCGACCCGTGGGCCGCCATGGACGCCTCCGCCGGCGGGCTCGACCGGTTGCTCACGCTGGCCGAGGAACTCGGGCCCGCGGAGAAAGCACCCAAGGGCGCGGGGCGTGACGGGTCAGGGCGACGGCAGTCGGTGATGCCGCTCATCGAGATCGCCCGCACCAAAACCAAAGACGAAGCCATGGCCGCGCTGGATACCTGGCGCGAGCGTCATCCCGCGGCGGCCGAACGTCTGCAACCCGCCGACATACTGGTCGACGGCATGCGTGGACCGAGTTCGATCTGGTACCGGATCCGGATCAACCTGCAGCATGTGCCGGATGGCCAGCGGCCGCCGCAGGAGGATTTGATTGCCGACTACAGCCCTTGGAAGGGATAAGCGGACGCGTTGACCGCGCTAGGCTCACGCCATGGGCGAGCAGTGGAATCGGCGAGGGTTCCTACGCGTCGGCGCGACAGCGAGCCTGCTCGTGATGGCGGGATGCTCGTCGGAGAAATCCACACCCGCGGCGACCGGCGGCGGCGGGCCCGTCACGATCACGCACATCTTCGGTGAAACGAGTATCGCCGAACCGCCCAAACGGGTGGTCAGCGCGGGATTCACCGGGCAGGACGACCTGCTGGCGCTCGGCATCGTCCCGGTCGCGGTGACCCACTGGTTCGGCGACCAACCGTTCGGTGTGTGGCCGTGGGCCCAGCCCAAGCTCGGCCAAGCCAAACCCGTTGTGTTGAACCTGGACAACGGAATTCAGTTCAACCAGATCTCGGCTCTGAAGCCCGATCTGATCGTCGCCACCGACGCCGGTCTCGATCAGGACACCTATCAGAAGCTGGCGGCGATCGCGCCGACCTTGGCGCAGTCCGACCCCGATGCATTCTTCGAACCCTGGAAGGACCAGGCAAAAGCCATCGGGCAGGCGGTTTTCCAATCCGGCCAGATGGCCTCGCTGATCAGCGGCGTCGACAAAGGATTTGCCGCCGTCGCCGATAAGTACCAGCAGTTCAAGAACAAGCGGGTCTTGCTGTTGCAGGGCAGGCTGCACGACGACAATGTCGTTGCGACCACCGGTTGGCAAACCGACTTTCTCACCCAGATGGGGCTGGCAGTCCCGGAAAGCCTCGCCGCGTTGGCCGTCGACCCGCAGCGCGCGTTCATCCCGCGCGACAAGATCACGTCAGTCCTCGGCGACGCGGAGCTGCTGATCTGGACGACCGAAAGCGATAAAGATCAGGCCGATCTGCTGGCCAATCCCGATGTGGCAGCGCATCGTTCGCGCAGCGTGTTCACCACCAAGGATCAGGCCGGCGCGATCGCCTATGCCTCCCCGCTGAGCTACCCGCTGGTGGCCGACCAGCTGCCCGCGCTGATCGCCAACGTCCTGCACTAACCGTGAGCGTTCTCGACTACGGAGACCAGGCGTTGCTGTTGGAATTCGACAGCACCGCACAGGTTCTGGCGTGGGCCGCCGCGCTGCGCGATGCTGCAATGCCCGATGTGCTCGACATCGTCGCGGCCGCTCGGACGGTGCTCCTCAAGCTGGACGGGCCCGGACGACAGGGCGCCATCCGCCGTCGACTCGACACGATGCAGGTGGTGGCCGGCGTCGAGTCGATCACACCCGGCGAGCCGCTGGTGATCGACGTGGTCTACGACGGCGCCGACCTGGACGAGGTCGCCGAACTCACCGGGTTGACCACGGCACAGGTGATCGACGCGCACACCGCGAATCCCTGGAACGTCGGATTCTGCGGATTTGCACCGGGTTTCGCGTATCTTGTCGGCGGCGACCCACGCCTTGCCGTACCTCGACGGTCCGAGCCGCGCGCCGGCGTACCGGCCGGGTCGGTCGGCCTGGCCGGTGAATTCACCGGGATCTATCCGCGTCGTTCCCCGGGCGGCTGGCAGTTGATCGGCCGTACCGACGCCGCGCTCTGGGACATCGACCGACCCGACCCGGCGCTGCTGACGCCGGGCACCTGGGTTCAGTTCCGGGCCGGGTAGCCGATGACCACCCTGGAGATCCTGCGCACCGGACCGCTGGCCCTCGTTCAAGACCTCGGGCGGGTCGGGCTTGCCCATCTGGGCGTCACCCGGTCCGGAGCCGCCGACCGGCGTGCCCACACCTTGGCCAACCGACTGGTGGCCAACCCCGACGACCGCGCCACCCTCGAGCTCACCATGGGCGGATTCGCTGCGCGAGTCCGTGGCGGCGACATCGACATCGCGGTCACCGGCGCCGACGCTCGCGCAACGGTGGGCTCAACAATGTTCGGCACCAACAGCATTCAGCATGTCCGTGACGGCGAGCTGATCGCCCTGGGCATTCCACAGACTGGGCTGCGCAGCTACTTGGCGGTGCGTGGTGGTATCGACTCGGCACCGGTGCTCGGCTCGCGCAGCCGCGACATCCTGTCGGGGATCGGGCCCGCGCCGCTGCAACCCGGCGACGTGCTGCCGATCGCGGACCACACCGACCAATACCCCGAACTCGACCAGGCTCCGGTCGCGCCGATCGCCGACCGGCTCGTCGAACTCACCGTGGTGCCCGGTCCGCGCGACGACTGGATCGCCGATGCCGACGGATTGGTGCACACCGTCTGGGTGGCCTCCGACCGCAGCGACCGGGTGGGCATGCGGCTGCAGGGACGCCCGCTCGCACACCGCAACCCGGGCCGTCAACTGCCCAGCGAGGGCGCGGCCCGTGGTGCGATTCAGGTGCCGCCCAACGGGTTACCGGTAATCCTCGGCCCCGACCACCCGGTCACCGGCGGCTACCCCGTCATCGGCGTGATCACCGACCGCGATATCGACAAAGTCGGCCAGGTTCGGCCCGGCCAGCAGGTGCGACTGCGTTGGTCACGCCCCCGAGCAGTAGCGGCGGACCCACCGAACTGGTAGACCAACAGTATGCAGACCCAGGTTCATACCGCGCGGTTGGTCCATACCGCCGACCTGGAATGCGACGCGCTCCAGCGCGCCCACGACATGGTGAGCGACGCGTTCGGCGGCGACTTCACCCCTACCGACTGGGACCACGCGCTCGGCGGCATGCACGCGCTGATCTGGCATCGCGGCGCGCTCATCGCGCACGGCGCCGTCATCCAGCGGCGGCTGATCTACCGCGGCGTCGCCCTGCGCTGCGGCTACGTCGAAGCTGTTGCGGTGCGCGAGGATTGGCGCGGCCAGGGTCTGGCGATCGCGATTCTCGACGCATGTGAGCAGGTGATCCGCGGCGGTTATCAGCTGGGTGCGCTCAGTTCCTCGGACCGGGGCCGGCGGCTGTACGCGCTGCGGGGCTGGTTGCCGTGGCGCGGGCCGACGTCGGTGCTGGCGCCCACCGGACCGGCGCAGACTCCCGACGACGACGGGTCGGTGTTCGTCTTCCCGCTGCTGACCAACCTGGACCCGACCGCTGCGTTGACGTGCGACTGGCGCGACGGGGACGTCTGGTAATCGCGCCCACCGCGAGCAACGCCGCGGAAATTGCGCGGTAACGCCGCCGACATTCGGTTGGCATACACACTTCATATGAATCAGCCCGAGGAGCCGTCGCTGGTCGGCTACCGGGTGGCCGTCACAGCGGCGCGACGCGCCCGCGAGCTGTGCACCATGCTGCGGCGCCACGGCGCCATCGTCGCCAGCGCCCCGGCCATCACCATGGTCGCTCTGTCTGGTGATGATCAATTGCGTTCCACCACAAAAGCATTGATAGACAACCCGCCGGACATCGTGATCGTCACAACCGGCATCGGGCTGCGCGGCTGGCTGGCCGCCGCCGGCGAATGGGGCCTGGCCGAGCGATTGACCGCAGCGCTTTCCCGAGCCCGCATCGTGGCTCGCGGACCGAAGGCCACCGGCGCGGTGCGCGGTGCGGGACTGCGCGAGGAGTGGTCCCCGGAATCCGAATCCTCCCGCGACATCTCGCAGTATTTGCGCGGATCCGGCATCAGCGGCTGTCGCATTGCCTTGCAGATGCACGGTGCCACCGATGACTGGGACCCGTTTCCAGAGTTCCTCGACGAGTTACGTTCCGCGCAGGCCGACGTCATTCCGATCCGGGTGTACCGATGGAAGCCGGCGCCGGCCGGCGGCGAGTTCGACCAATTGATCCAGGGGATCGCCCATCGCGAGTTTCACGCAGTGAGCTTCACGTCGGCGCCCGCGGTGGCCGCAACGTTGATGCGCGCCGCTGAACTCCGGATCTCGGGCCAACTGCTCGACGCGTTGCGCTCCGATGTGCGGGCGATGTGCGTGGGCCCGGTGACCGCGGCGCCACTACTGCGACTGGGCGTTCCGGCGTCGTGGCCGGATCGCATGCGATTGGGCGCGCTGGCTCGCCACATCGTCGAGGAGTTACCGGGACTGCACACCCTGCGCGCAGCGGGTCATCGGATCGAGATTCGTGGTTCCCGCGTGACGGTCGACGACACCGTGCAGTCGCTCTCCCCGGCGACGATGGCCATCCTTCGTGCGCTGGCGCTGCGCCCGGGGTCTGTCGTCGCGCGCAGCGAACTGCTCCGCGCCCTGCCGGGCAGTGCCGCCGATCCGCACGCTGTCGACACGGCCGTGCTCCGGCTGCGAAAAGCGCTGGGCGACAAGAACATTGTCGTGACTGTGGTCAAACGCGGCTACCGGCTGGCGATCGACGAAACTTCCGGAGCGGCTTAGCTCGCCGGAGTTCTTCGGTCAGCCAAAGGCCTGCCCGACATCGACTCCGGCGACCCGCAGCAAATTGGCTACTTTCCGGTCGAGGCCCTGCCCGACCTCGGACACCTCGTCGATGCCGAGACTGCCGAATGCCGGACCGGGCTGGTCCATCGTGAAGATCGCGTTGCCGTCGCCGTCGGTATAGACCAGCATCCGCAGCGGGGCGTACAACAACGCCTTCGCGTCGTGGCGAAACATCGTCTCAGCGATGACGTGGTTACCGATCAGATATTCGATCGCCCGGGTGCGATGCCCCGCGAGACTGAAGAATTCGGTCGCATCGATCTTGGCGTAGACCAGCAAGTCGTTAGGCGCGTTCTTCGCCGCCGCCGCAAGAACGTCATCCCAGTCGCCACCAGATTCCGCGATCTTCGCAAAGGCCGCCCGGTCCACCGGTGGTGCCGCCTTCTCCAGTGCGGCGACGAACTGATCGAAGGGCACGCCGGTGGCGATGTCAACGCGGGTCATCTCGTGCTGTTCACGGTGGAAGGACATCGGATTCGACTTTCCGTTGGTTCATTGACCGAACTCTCAAACTCGAAGTATATGGTTCGGTGAACGAACCTGCAAGGGTAAGATCGCCTACGTGGCCCTCCCCCGGGAATACAGCGAAGAGATCTGTCCGATCGCCCGGTCTCTCGAGATCGTCGGCGAACGCTGGACATTGCTCGTGATCCGCGACGCCTTCTACGGGGTTCGCCGGTTCAGCGACTTCCGCGCCCACCTCAACATCCCAAAAGCTGTTCTAGCCGAACGCCTTTCACTCCTAGTTAGCGAACAAGTGCTGGTCAAGGAAGCGGGCGGCCGCGGTCGCGACGAATACGTGCTGAGCCCGAAGGGCCGGCGGCTGTGGCCGGCGATCTGGTCCCTGGTCAGCTGGGGCAACGAGAACTACGTCGACCAATCGCAACGGCGCACCTACCGGCACGCGGACTGCGCGGGCAGGATCGGCGCGGACCGCGTGTGCGGAAAGTGCCGACGAGTTCCCGACGTCGCCGACCTCGTCTTGCACCCGCCGCGCCGACCACGCGATCACGACGACGCAGTGAGCATGGTGTTGCGCCAACCGCACCGAATGTTGGAGCCGATCTACCCGGATTAGCCGCCACACGTGATCTGTCTCACGCTGAGGCCGTCCGCTGGATACTATGGGAGGCGCACTGTGATCCATGACACCCTTCGCCCCCCAGGGAGATCCGTTGTCCACCACGCCCGAACTGGCCGAACTGCACGACCTCATCGGCGGCTTGCGGCGGTGCGTGAGCACGCTCAAGGGGCGCTACGGCGACAGCCCCGCGATGCGCCGCATCGTGATCGACGCCGACCGCATCCTCGGCGACGTCGAATTACTTGACACCGATGTTTCCGAATTCGACTTAATGCACGCTACGGTGCAGCAATCCGGCGAAAAGATCGCCATCCCCGACACCGATTACGACCGCGATTTTTGGCGCGACGTCGACCACGAAGGAGTCGGTGGTCACAGTAGGTCCTAATTTCAGCCCCGCCGAGAATCTTTAGCCCGTCCCTGGGTACTCTTCGACCAACAGCCCGTTCGAAGAGGAACAATTGATGAGCGCACCAACGGCGAACCATCCTGAGTCCGGTGTCTTTTCACCCACGCGCGCCCAGATCCAGCAACGGACGCTACGCACCGACCGGTGGTGGCTTTCGCCGCTGCGGATCGATCTGGGCTTCGCCGCATTCGTCATCTACGCGACGTTTCGTTCGTTCCAGCAGGACCACTACTTCGTCGCGAAGTACCACTACCTGACGCCGTTCTACTCACCGTGCGTCAGCCGCGGTTGCATCAAGGAGGCCAGTGATTTCTGGCCGCAGATCCTGCCCGACGTGTGGTGGCTGCCGTACGCGGCACTGACGCTGCCGTTCCTGCTGCTGTTCCGGTTGACCTGCTACTACTACCGCGGCGCCTACTACCGCACGGTGTGGCAGTCGCCCACCGCCTGCGGTGTCGCCGAGCCTCGCGTGCACTACACCGGCGAGACCAAGTTCCCGCTGATCGTCCAGAACACCCACCGGTACTTCTTCTACGCCGCCGGCATCATCTCGGTGATCAACAGCTACGACGCGATCGTCGCGTTCCACTCCGACAGCGGGCCGGGTGGCTTCGGCTTTGGCTTGGGCAACGTGATCCTGCTCGGCAACGTGATCATGCTGTGGGTCTACACGCTGTCCTGCCACTCGTGCCGGCACGTCACCGGTGGGCGGCTCAAGCACTTCTCCAAACACCCTGTGCGGTACTGGATCTGGACTCAGGTAAGTCACCTCAACACCCGGCACAAGATGTACGCCTGGATCACTCTTGGCACCTTGATGCTCACGGACTTCTACGTTGCACTGGTGGCCAGCGGCACCATTTCCGACCTGAGATTTATTGGCTGAAAAGCCATTTCAGAATTACCGAAATAGCTGAGCGAGGATTCCATGACTGAGGTCGAACGGCACTCCTACGACGTGGTCGTCATCGGTGCCGGCGGCGCGGGTTTGCGCGCGGTCATCGAGGCGCGGGAACGCGGCCTGAAGGTTGCGGTGGTGTCCAAGTCGCTGTTCGGCAAGGCCCACACGGTGATGGCCGAGGGCGGTTGCGCCGCAGCGATGGGTAACACCAACCCCAAAGACAACTGGAAGACCCACTTCGGCGACACCATGCGCGGCGGGAAGTTCCTGAACAACTGGCGGATGGCCGAACTGCACGCCAAGGAAGCGCCCGACCGGGTGTGGGAGCTGGAGACCTACGGCGCACTGTTCGACCGCCTCAAAGACGGCAAGATCAGCCAGCGCAACTTCGGCGGGCACACCTACCCGCGGCTGGCGCACGTCGGTGACCGCACCGGCCTGGAGCTGATCCGCACCATGCAGCAGAAGATCGTCTCGCTGCAGCAGGAAGACCACGCCGAGCTGGGCGACTACGAAGCCCGCATCAAGGTGTACGCCGAAACCACGATCACCGAGCTGATCAAGGACGGGGACGCGATCTCCGGAGCCTTCGGCTACGTACGCGAAACCGGCAAGTTCATCTTGTTCGAGGCCCCCGCCGTGGTGCTGGCCACCGGCGGTATCGGCAAGTCGTTCAAGGTCACCTCGAACTCCTGGGAGTACACCGGCGACGGCCACGCGCTGGCGCTGCGCGCCGGCGCGACGCTGATCAACATGGAGTTCGTCCAGTTCCACCCGACCGGCATGGTCTGGCCGCCCAGCGTGAAGGGCATCCTGGTCACCGAAGGTGTGCGTGGTGACGGTGGAGTGCTGAAAAACTCCGAGGACACCCGCTTCATGTTCGGCTACATCCCAGCGGTGTTCAAAGGCCAGTACGCCGAGAGCGAGCAAGAGGCCGACGACTGGCTCAAGGACAACGACTCGGCTCGTCGTACGCCCGACCTGTTGCCCCGAGACGAAGTTGCCCGCGCCATCAACTCCGAAGTCAAGGCTGGTCGCGGGACCCCGCACGGCGGCGTCTACCTCGACATCGCCTCGCGACTGACGCCCGAGCAGATCAAAAAGCGGCTCCCCTCGATGTATCACCAGTTCAAGGAGCTGGCCGGCGTCGACATCACCAAGGAGCCGATGGAAGTCGGACCCACCTGCCACTACGTGATGGGCGGCGTCGAGGTGGACGCCGACACCGGTGCCGCCACCGTTCCGGGGCTGTTCGCCGCGGGCGAGTGCTCCGGCGGGATGCACGGCTCCAACCGTCTGGGCGGAAACTCGCTGAGCGACCTGCTCGTGTTCGGTCGTCGGGCCGGGCTGGGCGCTGCCGACTACGTACGCGCGCTGAGCAGCCGGCCGAAGGTCTCGGAGGATGCCGTCGACACCGCGGCCAAGCGGGCTCTGGCTCCCTTCGAAACCCCGACGAACGGCACCGCCGCGGAGAACCCGTACACGTTGCAGCTGGAGCTGCAGCAGTCGATGAACGACCTGGTGGGCATCATCCGCAAGTCCGAAGAGATCACCGAGGCGTTGTCGCGGCTCGACCAGCTTCGCGAGCGGTTCAAGCACATTCACGTCGAGGGCGACCGCCGGTACAACCCCGGCTGGAACCTGGCGCTCGACCTGCGCAACCTGCTGCTGGTCAGCGAATGCGTCGCCAAGGCCGCGCTGGAACGCACCGAAAGTCGTGGCGGCCACACCCGCGACGACCACCCGGGGATGGACTCGTCGTGGCGCAAGGTGCTGCTGGTGTGCAGCGCCTCCGGCGACGACCCGATAGTCCCCGACGTCACGGTGACGCACAAAGACCAGATCCCGATGCGGCCCGACCTGCTCGAGGCGTTTGAGGTCTCGGAGTTGGAGAAGTACTACACCGACGAAGAGTTGGCCGACCACCCAGGACGGAGAAGCTGATGACCTACGACGCAACTTTGCGGGTATGGCGTGGCGACGAGGCCGGCGGCGCCTTAGAGGACTACACCGTCGAGGTCAACGAGGGCGAGGTGGTGCTCGACATCATCCACCGCCTGCAGCAGACCCAGACACCGGACATGGCGGTCCGGTGGAACTGCAAGGCCGGCAAGTGCGGCTCGTGCTCGGCTGAGGTCAACGGCAAGCCCCGGCTGATGTGCATGACGCGGATGTCGACCTTCGCCGAGGACGAAGTGGTGACCGTGACGCCGATCCGGACGTTCCCGGTGATCCGCGACTTGGTGACCGATGTGTCCTTTAACTACGAAAAGGCCCGGGAAATACCGTCATTCGCACCTCCGAAGGATCTGCAGCCCGGTGAGTACCGGATGCAGCAGGAGGACGTCG
Source organism: uncultured Actinomycetota bacterium (assembly GCA_963737375.1). Lineage (GTDB taxonomy): Bacteria > Actinomycetota > Actinomycetes > Mycobacteriales > Mycobacteriaceae > Mycobacterium. Next base: position 226,954 of record CAVTSP010000008.1, on the reverse strand, counting down.
AGCGCTCGCAGGAGTTCCGCAAGTGCATCGAGTGCTTCCTGTGTAACAACGTCTGCCACGTGATCCGTGACCACGAGGAGAACAAGGAGAGCTTCGCCGGACCGCGCTACCTGATGCGGATCGCGGAGTTGGAGATGCATCCGCTCGACACCCGCGACCGACGCGACGAGGCGCAAGAGGAGCACGGGCTCGGCTACTGCAACATCACCAAGTGCTGCACCGAGGTCTGCCCCGAGGGCATTCACATCACTGACAACGCCCTGATTCCGATGAAGGAACGCGTCGCCGATCGCAAGTACGACCCGGTCGTCTGGCTGGGCAACAAGCTCTTCCGTCGGTAGGACGCGGCGAACCCGGCAGGCTAGACGCCGAGGCGCCGAAAGACGCTGCGGTGGAACACGATCGGCGCGACTTCTGCGTCGACTCGGACGTCGCTGACCCGTAACACCACGATCGTGTGATCCCCGGCGGGAATGAGCTGCTCGATCGCGGTTTCCATCCAGAGGCTGGTGCCGTGGATGAAGACCGCACCGCTGTTGTAGGACACCGTTTCCAGGTCGGCGAAACGATCGCCGGTCTTGGCCGCCAGCTTCCGGGCGGCACCGTCGTGCGACTCGCCCAGCACGCTGATACCCAGCGCGCGGACATCCTTGAGCTTCGGCCAGGTCGTCGAGGTGTTCTGTACGCAGAACGAGACCAACGGCGGATCCAGTGACACCGGGACGAATGTGCTCGCCGCGAGTCCTTCTCTGACCCCGTCGACTTCGGCGGCGATAGCAATGATGCCCGAGGGAAAATGGCCAAAGGCCTCGCGCAGGGAGGTAGGCGTCAAGTTGTCAGGTGTATTCACCGGGCTTCACTCGCGTAGAGGGGATTTCGTACAAAAGACCCTACCCGTCGGGCGTTACAACTTCCGCGCTGCCCGTCACGTAGCCGTGCGCGGCTGCGACGTCCGGATGCGCCCGCAGCCTGCTCTTCCAGGCATTGCGGCCATACAGCGAGAAGATCGGGTCCGACGGGTCCGCGCGCGGATCGGCCCGCCGCGCCAACGATGCGGGCAGCGGCAACGTCGGGATCTGCGCGTCCAGTCGCGGGTTGAAGAAATAGGGCACCGAGATGCGGTCCGCCGATTGACGCAGATTCACCCGGTGCTCGGTCGCGCGCAGATAGCCACCGGTCGCCAACTCCAACAGCTCGCCGATGTTGACGATGAACGCGCCGTCCAGCGCGGGCACGTCGACCCAGCCACCGTCGCGTCCACGCACCTGCAACCCCGCACCCGGCTCGGCGAGCAGCAGCGTCAGCACTCCGGAATCCCGGTGCGCGCCGACGCCCTGCGAGCTGGCCGCGGTCGCCGGGTAGTGCACGACTTTGATCAGGGTCGCCGGCGTCGAGTCGAATGCGGCGTCGAAGATGTCCGCCGGACCGCCCAGCGCCACCGCCCAGTGCCGCAGCAAGCTGCGAGACACCTCCGCCAGGGCAGCGTCCCACTCGCCGATGATGCCTGGCAGCTCCGGCAGTCCCGCGGGCCACTGATTGGGCCCCTGCAGCCACAGATAATCCGGTCTGCCCGGACCGCCGATCGGCTCGCGCTCCGGGCCGATGTCGATCTGCTCGCGCCAGTCCACCTCGCCCTGGGTCAGTTCACCGCCCAGCCGCGTGTAGCCGCGGAAGTGCGGACTGCGGATCATGGCGATCGCGTCCTTGTCCGCCTGCGGCAACGCGAACAGCTGACGCGCGGCCGCCAGCACCCGCCGGGTGAGCGACTCGGGCACCTGGTGTCCGGTCAGGTAGAAGAAACCGACCTCGTGGGCGACCTCGCGCAGGCGTGTCCGCAGTTGGCCGACGGGGTGGCAAAGGTCCACTTCCGGCACCGCGGTGACGCTTGACACAGTTGCCACCTATCCATCATCAACGCAGGTGAAGTAGTACGCCAGGGTCCTGATCAGCGGGAATCCAACTAGTTGGTTGATTAGCCGATGAAATTTAGCTCACAGTCGGTTGCGCGGGGTATCTCTTGGGTATAACTTAAGCGTGTTACTGGTGGGTAACTTAAGCCAAGTACCCAACCTTAAAGTGGCGTTCTCATCGAGGAGGAACCAGTGGGCCACTACAAGAGCAATGTCCGCGACCAGGTTTTCAACCTGTTTGAGGTCCTAGGCATTGACAAAGCATTCGGCGAAGGCGATTACACCGACCTAGATGCCGACACCGCCCGCGAGATGCTGGTGGAAATGAGCCGGTTGGCCGAGGGGCCAGTCGCCGAGTCGTTCGCCGACACGGACCGCAATCCCCCGACCTTCGACCCTGAAACACACTCCGTGTCACTGCCCGAGCCGTTCAAGAAGTCGGTTCGCGCGCTGCTCGAGGGTGGTTGGGACAAGGTCGGCATCGACGAGGAACTCGGCGGCATGCCGATGCCCAAGGCGATGGTCTGGTCGCTGCACGAGCACGTGCTGGGTGCCAACCCCGCGGTGTGGATGTATGGCGGCGGCGCCGGTTTCGCCAGCATCTTCTACCACCAGGCCACCGAAGAGCAGAAAAAGTGGGCCATCATCGCCGCGGAGCGCGGCTGGGGTTCGACCATGGTGCTCACCGAGCCGGACGCCGGCTCGGACGTCGGCGCCGGTCGCACCAAGGCCGTTCAGCAGGACGACGGCTCGTGGCACATCGATGGGGTGAAGCGCTTCATCACCTCTGCCGACTCTGATGACCTGTTCGAGAACATCTTCCACTTGGTACTGGCCCGCCCCGAGGGTGCCGGACCGGGCACCAAGGGACTGTCGCTGTTCTTCGTGCCCAAGTTCCTGTTCGACTTCGAGACCGGCGAGCCCGGCGAACGCAACGGCGTCTTCGTCACGAACGTCGAGCACAAGATGGGCCTGAAGGCCTCCGCGACCTGTGAGCTGACCTTCGGTCAGCACGACGTACCGGCCAAGGGCTGGCTCGTCGGCGAGGTACACAACGGCATCGCGCAGATGTTCGAGGTCATCGAACAGGCTCGGATGATGGTGGGCACCAAGGCTATTGCCACGCTGTCCACTGGCTACCTGAACGCCCTCGCCTACGCCAAGGACCGGGTGCAGGGTGCCGACCTGACGCAGATGACCGACAAGTCCGCGCCGCGCGTAACCATCACGCACCACCCGGACGTCCGTCGCAGCCTGCTGACCCAGAAGGCTTACGCCGAGGGTCTGCGCGCGCTGTACGCCTACACCGCGACCTACCAGGACGCGCCGGTGGCCAAGGCAGTGCACGGCATCGACAACGACCTCGCGGTCAAGGTCAACGACCTGCTGCTGCCGATCGTCAAGGGTGTCGGCTCCGAGCAGGCGTACGCCAAGCTCACCGAGAGCCTGCAGACCTTCGGCGGGTCCGGCTTCTTGCAGGACTACCCGATCGAGCAGTACATCCGTGACGCCAAGATCGACTCGCTCTACGAGGGCACCACGGCCATCCAGGCGCAGGACTTCTTCTTCCGCAAGATCGTCCGCGACAAGGGTGTGGCCCTGGCCCACGTGTCCGGGCAGATCGAGGAGTTCATCAAGAACGAGTCCGGCAACGGTCGCCTGAAGGCTGAGCGGGCGCTGCTGTCCACCGCCTTGGCCGATGTCCAGGCGATGGCGGCGACGCTGACCGGCTACCTGATGGCGGCGCAGGACGAGATCTCGAGCATCTACAAGGTCGGTACGGGTTCGGTGCGCTTCCTGATGAGCGTCGGCGACCTGATGCTCGGTTGGCTGTTGCAGCGTCAGGCCGCCGTGGCCTTGGAGGCGCTCGACGCCGGCGATGTCAGCGAGGCCGACCGGGCTTTCTACGAGGGCAAGATCGCCGTGGCTTCGTTCTTCGCGAAGAACTTCCTGCCGCTGCTGACCAGCACCCGTGCGGTGTTGGAAGCGATCGACAACGAGATCATGGAGCTCGACGAAGCCTCGTTCTGATCCAGCACGCAGCTAGACAGCGAAATCCCCCGTTCTCTGAGACGGGGGATTTTGCTGTGCCGGATTCGGTACCCGAAAGGGGCCGCCGCGGGATCCCCTCTTTCCGGCGGCGGCCCCGGTCTTCAGAGGACGCCCCGCGCTGCCATCGGGTCGGGGGTCTGACGACAGCGCGGAGCCATCCGACCAGGTAGTACCCGGGCGCTGACGTGGTTAAACGCGGCCGAAGCCGCGGCGATCAGGCTTCCAAGATGGCGGCAACGCCTTGACCGCCTGCTGCGCAGATCGAGATCAGCCCGCGCAACGGCTTGTCCGAATCCTTCTGCTTCGCCCTTTCTTTTGCGGCCTCGTGTAGCTGCTTGGCCAGTTGCGCCAGGATCCGCCCGCCGGTGGCGGCGAACGGGTGCCCAGCGGCCAACGACGACCCGTTGACGTTCAGCTTGGACCGGTCGATGGACCCCAGTGCCGCGTCCAGACCCAGCCGCTCCTTGCAGTACTCCTCGGACTCCCAGGCTTGTAGGTGCGCGAGCACGACCGAAGCGAACGCCTCGTGGATCTCGTAGAAGTCGAAATCCTGCAGGGTGAGCCCGTTGCGCGCCAGTAGTCGCGGCACCGCGTACGTCGGCGCCATCAACAGGCCATCGGCACCGTTGACGTAGTCGACCGCTGCCGTCTCGGCGTCGACGAAGTAGGCCAGCGGGGTCAAAGAGTGCTCGGAAGCCCACTCCTCGGTGGACAGCAATGCCACCGAGGCACCGTCGGTCAACGGCGTCGAGTTGCCCGCGGTCATGGTGGCGTCGCCGGCCTTCACGCCGAACACCGGCTTGAGCTTGGCCAGCTTCTCCGCCGACGAGTCGGCCCGCAGATTGTCGTCGCGGTACAGGCCCAGAAACGGCGTGATCAGATCGTCGAAGAAGCCGCGGTCGTAGGCCGCCGCCATGTTGCGATGGCTGGCGGCAGACAGTTCGTCCTGGTCGACCCGCTTGATGCCCATCTGCTTGGTGGTGATCGCCTGATGCTCGCCCATCGACAGGCCGGTCCGCGGCTCGCTGTTCACCGGGATCTCGACGCCGAGGCTGGCGGGCAGCTTGCCGACCAGTTTCAGCCGGTCGACGTTGGACTTGGCGCGGCGCAGCCCGAGCAGGGTGTGGCGCAGGTTGTTGCCCAGCGCGATCGGCGCATCGGAGGTGGTGTCGACCCCGCCGGCAGCGGCGGCCTCGTAGCGGCCGGCGGCGATGCCATCGGCGGCGGCGATGGCCGCCTGCAGGCCCGTCCCGCATGCCTGCTGTAGGTCGAAGGCCGGAGTGTAGGACGACAGCGCGGAGCCGAGCACGGATTCGCGCATCAGGTTGAAGTCGCGGCTGTGCTTGAGCACCGCGCCACCGATCACGGCGCCCAGTCGTTCACCGGACAGATTGAACCGATCGACGAGCCCGCCCAGGGCGGCGGTGAACATGTCCTGGTTGGACGCCTGCGCGTAGGCACGGTCCGAGCGCGCAAACGGGATCCGGTTGCCACCCAACACCACAACGCGTCGTTTGGCGGCAGTCGCCTGGGAACTTGCCGAGGAGCTTTCAGCTGGAGTGCTTTGAGTAGGCAACGCTTATCTCCGTCAATTGTTGGTTATCCGGTGTTGGGAGCCATCCTACCCACTGTTCTTACTCTGGAGTAAGTTAGCTCTCGACTACGGTACTGGTACCCCACAGCATGGAAGGCAACTCAGTGGCACCCGATTTATTCTCTCAAGTCGTCAACTCCGGGCCCGGGGCGTTCCTCGCCAAGCAACTTGGCGTACCGCAGCCCGAGACGCTGCGGCGCTATCGGGCGGGTGAGCCACCGCTGGCCGGATCGCTGCTGATCGGCGGCGAAGGCCGAGTTGTCGAGCCGCTGCGGGCGGCGCTGAGCAATGACTACGACGTCGTAGGTGCAAACCTCGGTGGCCGCTGGGCGGATTCGTTCGGCGGGCTGGTATTCGACGCCACCGGTATCACCAACCCGACCAAGCTGACGACCCTGCACGAATTTTTCACGCCGCTGCTGCGCAACATCGGCCACTCCGGTCGGGTGGTCGTCGTCGGCACCACCCCCGAGGACGCCGAGAGCAGCGACGAGCGGATCGCGCAGCGCGCGCTGGAGGGCTTCACCCGATCGCTGGGTAAGGAACTGCAGCGCGGCGCGACGGTCTCGCTGGTGTATCTGTCTCCCGACGCCAAACCTGCCGCCACCGGCCTCGAGTCGACCCTGCGGTTCCTGTTGTCGGCCAAGTCGGCCTACGTGGACGCCCAGGTGTTCTACGTCGGCGCCGCCGACTCCACCCCGGTCGCCGACTGGGACCGGCCACTGGCTGGCAAGGTCGGCATCGTGACCGGTGCCGCGCGCGGTATCGGCGCGACGATCGCCGAGGTCTTCGCGCGCGACGGGGCCCGCGTGTTGGCGATCGACGTGGAGTCCGCCGCGGAGGCGTTGGCCGAGACTGCCACCCGCGTCGGCGGCACGGCGCTGGCGCTCGACGTCACCGCCCCCGACGCCGTCGAGCGGATCACCGAACATCTGCGCGAACACTACGACGGCCATGCCGACATTCTGGTCAACAACGCCGGGATCACCCGCGACAAGCTGCTCGCGAACATGGACGACGCACGGTGGAACTCGGTACTGGCCGTCAACTTGCTTGCACCGCAACGCCTTACCGAGGGCCTGGTCGACAACGGCGTAATCGGCGAGGGTGGCCGGGTGATCGGCCTGTCGTCGATGGCCGGCATCGCGGGTAACCGCGGGCAGACCAACTACGCCACCACCAAGGCGGGCATGATCGGGCTCACCCAGGCGCTGGCGCCGCAACTGGCCGACAAGGGCGTCACGATCAACGCCATCGCGCCCGGGTTCATCGAGACCCAGATGACGGCGGCGATCCCGCTGGCCACCCGCGAGGTCGGTCGTCGGCTGAACTCGCTATACCAGGGCGGCCAGCCGGTTGACGTGGCCGAGGCGATCGCCTACTTCGCCAGCCCCGCCTCGAACGCGGTGACGGGCAACGTCATCCGCGTCTGTGGCCAGGCCATGCTGGGGGCGTGATGACGCAGCCAAGTGGTCTGAAGAACATGCTGCGCGCGGCGGCCGGAGCACTGCCGTTCGTGCCGCGCGGCGGCCAACTGCCGGATCGGACGGTGACGGTCGACGAGTTGCCCATCGACCGCGCAAACGTGGCCGAGTACGCCGAGGTCACCGGTCTGCGTTACGCCGATGCGGTGCCGCTGACGTATCCGTTCGCGTTGACCTTCCCGTCGGTGATGTCGCTGGTGAGCGGCTTCGACTTCCCTTTTGCCGCAATGGGGTCCGTGCATGTGGAAAACGAGATCACCCAGTATCGCCCGATCCGCGTGACCGACACGGTCAACATCGCGGTGCACGCAGAGAACCTGCGCGAACACCGCAAAGGCCTGCTGGTCGACGTGGTCACCGATGTCAGCGTCGGCAATGAGGTGGCCTGGCATCAGGTCACGACGTTCCTGCATCAGCAACGCACCAGCCTGTCCGACGAGCCCAAGACGCCACCGAAAAAGCAGCCGAAGTTGCCTGCACCCAAGGCGATTCTGCGGATCAGCCCAGGACAGATTCGTCGTTACGCCTCGGTGGGTGGTGACCACAACCCGATCCACACCAGCTCGGTCGGGGCCAAGCTGTTCGGATTCCCGACCTCGATCGCCCACGGAATGTTCAGCGCAGCAGCCGTATTGGCCAACCTGGAAGCCAGCCTTCCCGACGCGGTGACGTATTCGGTGCGATTCGGAAAGCCGGTTTTGCTACCGGCCAGCGTCGGTCTGTACGTCGACCATGTCCAGGACGGCTGGGACCTCAGCCTGCGCAACATTTCCAAGGGCTATCCACACCTGACCGGCACGCTACGGTCGCATTAACGCGCGGCCGCGCTCGACGAGGAGCCCCAACCAGTAGGCGCTCAAAGCCGCGACCAGGAAAACCAGCAGCAGCCACAGCGGAGGCCGAGCGAGTTCCCAGACGAAGATCGCGGACCAATATGGCGCGCGTTGAGTGACAGCCAACACGCCTGCTGCCCCGGCCATTGAGACTGCCGGAACATGATATTGAGTTCCTGCCAGCGCGTTGATGATCAGGACCAACAGCGTGCCGGCCGCGGCGCCGGTGGCCAGCGCAGGGGTGAGCATCCCGCCCCTCGCGCCGGCGCGCAAAAACACAGCCGTCAGAAGGGGTTTCAGAACCAGGACTATCGCCGCCGTTTCCAGGGTCATCCCGCCGGCGAGGGTTGCGGTCAGGATCGATTTGCCGTTGCCAGGTAGCTCAGGCCACCAGCTTGAACAGACACCGATCAGCAACCCCGCTCCGCCGATCGCGGGGATCAGCTGCCACGATCGAGTCAGCGCCGCCCGACGTGCCGATGCCATGAGGCGGTTGAAGGCAAGTCCCAAGCCAAGGGTCAACGGGGCCAACACCAGTGCGTAACCGATCAGCCGATACGACACATGCGGGCTGGGCCAGTTCAGGATCGGCTGATCGTGGGTGGCAAACGAGGCAACGGCGACAGCCAGGCTCGAGGTGATCAATGCGGCGCCCATCGCTCGGGGATGCCAGGTCTTCAACATGATCCGCAGCGCGAACAGCGCACCACCGAGCGGCACCGCATATACCGCACCGAGTCCGGCACCCGCTGCACACGCCAGCAGGATCTCGCGGTCTCGAGCCGACAGCCGTCTCAGCCATCCCGTGGCGAAATCCCCTAGGGCCACTGCGAATTGGCGAGGAGCCACTTCCCGGCCCAGCGATGCGCCAGAGCCGACGACTAACAATTGCAGCGCAGCGTCGATGCTGAACGGCAGCAGCCGAATACGCTTACGGTCTGCGATGGCTGCCGCCAATGACGGAACATCGGTTCTCGACCGCAGTAGCCACCACCCGAGCCCGGCCAGCGCTCCGCCGACCATCGGCCCCAAGGCCCGCCGGACCGGGTCGCTACCGGTCACCCCCTCCAGCAATGATCCGAAGGTGTAGTGGTAGGTGAGATGTTCCAGGGCACGCAGCAGCAGTGTCGTCGACAGCCCGGCAACCCCCGCGAGCAGCCCGACAATGACGACCGCACAGAGGAAATCGACGTTGCGGCGGCGCATCACCGCTAGCCGGATTCGGCGACAGGCTCGGCGGCGTCTTTGTCGGTCGGTTTACCCTTGAGCCCGCGCCAGAACAGGTTGATCATCACATCGGCCGCGCCGTCGACATCGGTGTCGCCGGTGCTGAGCCGGGTCGCGATCGCCTCACCGGCGCCGACCAATGCTGCCGCCATCATCTCGAAGTCGCTGTCGGGTTCGGGATTCCGGGTGCCCGCCTGCAGGACTCGGACCACCAACGCGATGATCCGCTCACGCCCTTCGCGCACGGTGTGGGCAAACGCCTGCGAGTTGGTGGCTTGCGCGTACATCACGATCCACGACGCCCGGTTGGAGTCGATGTAGCGCATGAAAGCGACAATTGTGTTGTGCAGCAACTCTCTCGGACTCTGATCGAGGTTGATGTCCTCGCGCACAGCGTCGATGAATCGGGCCAGTTCGCGATCCAGGCAAGCGCCGAACAGTTCCTCTTTGGAGCCGTAGTACAGGTAGAGCATCGGCTTCGAGATCTCAGCCTTGGCAGCGATCACGTCCATCGAGGTGTCGTGATAGCCGTTGATGGAGAACATCTCCACCGCGGCGTCCAGCATCTGCTGTTCGCGGACAGCACGCGGTAGCCGCTTGGTTCCACCGGCCATGCTGTCCCCTCCTGGCAGACCACTTGTCAGTCCAGACTAAGCAATTCGAGGTCGCGCCGCCGAATTACGGTCCGCAGTCGGACTTGGCGCCCTTGAACTTCTTGATTCGCTGCACCGACGCGTCGACGCCGGCAACCGTCAACTCGCCTGTGGCGACGGCCTTCTCCAACCGGTCCAGCACCGCGGGTACCTCGTCGGTGGTCACCCACAGCGCGACATCGATGCCTGCCTGCAACGTCTTGAGCACCGCGTCGGGAACGCTGTAGCGGTCCTTGATGGCGGCCATGCTGGACAGGTCGTCGCTGAACACCGGGCCGTCGAAGGCGGGGGCGTGGTAGCCGGTGCCGGTGCGCAGCAACTGCACCGCGGCCCGGTTGACACTGGCCGGCTCGTCGCCGGTGAGCTCGGGGACCTGCAGGTGGCCGACCATCACGCCGACGGGGGCGGCGGTGACCAGCGTCCGGTAGGGAATCAGGTCGTCGGTCTGCAGCGCCGACAGCGGTGGCGTGACCACCCCGCCGGTGTGCGAGTCACCAGAGCCGTGGCCGTGACCGGGGAAATGCTTGATCACCGGCAGCACGCTGGCATCTCGCAGCCCCCGGGCGTACGCGGCGGCGTACTCGGTGACCTTCGCCGGGTCTGAGCTGAACGAGCGGTCGCCGATCACCGTGTCGTCGGGGGCGTCAGTCACGTCGACGTCGGGCGCGAAGTCCACGGTGATGCCGAGGCCGCGCATCCGGTGACCCCGGTCGAGGGCCATCCCGTAGACCTCGTCGGGAGTGTGCTTGGCAGCCAGCTCACGGGCCGACGGCGCCGGTCCGATCAGCTTGGACAACCGGGCAACCCGGCCACCCTCCTCGTCGACGCTGACCGCCAGCGGCAGCGCCGCACTGACGCTCAGGTCCTTGACCAGGTTGGGCCCCAACATCGACAGGTCGGTCCAGCTGCCGATGAAGATGCCGCCGACGTGGTAGGTCGCCACCACGGTTTTGGCGTCGTCGCCGTTGCGCACGCCGACCATCAACAGCTGGGCTAGCTTGTCGCGCAGCGGTATGGATGCCGGGTCTCCGCACGCGGGTCGGGCCGGTGGGACCGCCTTGGCCGGCGACGAGGGCGGCGGGGCGGCCACCGGCTTCGAGGCGTGGCTGCACCCCGTCATCAGCGCGGTGACGGCGGCGAGCACGGCCAGGATGCGTGGCAAACCCATCAGGCCATGCTGTCATGGGATGCGCGGCCCGCGGCCAGCGACCTCAGCGGCTTCGACCTCGACCTCTGCTAGGTTGGGCAGCTATGAATCGCTTCGTCGCGCCCGCCGCCGCCAGTGTCGTGGTCGGCTTGTTGCTGGGTGCAGCGGCGATCTTCGGGATCACGTTGATGGTGCAACAGGACACCAAGCCGCCGCTCCCCGGAGGCGACCCGCAGTCGTCGGTGCTCAACCGGGTCGAGTACGGCAACCGCAGCTAGCCGCCCGACGACGATGCGGGCCGAACCAGGGCCCGTTGAGGTCACGCAGGCGTCCCGACGCTGGTTGTGGTTGGTCACGGCGGTCGCGCTGACGCTGAGCTTCGCCTCCTCACCCGGCCGGATCTCCCCGGACACCAAGCTCGACCTGACCGCCAACCCGCTGCGTTTCCTGTCCCGCGCGACCAATCTGTGGAACAGCGAGCTGCCGTTCGGGCAGGCGCAGAATCAGGCCTACGGCTACCTCTTCCCGCACGGCACCTTCTTTCTGGCCGGCCATCTGCTGGGGTTGCCGGGCTGGGTCACCCAACGGCTGTGGTGGGCGCTGCTCCTGACCGTCGGCTTCTGGGGACTGCTGCGGGTCGCCGCGGCGCTGGGCATCGGCAGCCCGACCTCGCGGGTCATCGCGGCCGCGGCTTTCGCGCTGTCGCCACGGGTGCTGACCACGCTGGGGTCGATCTCGTCGGAGACCCTGCCGATCATGCTGGCGCCGTGGGTGTTGCTGCCGACGATCCTGGCGCTGCGCGGCACCGATCACAGTGGGCGATCGGTGCGCCGACTCGCCGGCCAAGCCGGGGTGGCCGTCGCGCTGATGGGTGCCGTCAACGCGATCGCGACGCTGGCCGGGTGTCTGCCCGCGGTGATCTGGTGGGCCTGCCACCGGCCCAACCGGCGATGGTGGCGCTACACGGCGTGGTGGTCGCTGGCGATGGTGCTGGCCATGACGTGGTGGGTTGTGGCGCTGGTTCTGATGGCCCGGATCAGCCCGCCGTTTCTGGATTTCATCGAATCTTCCGGCGTGACGACGCAGTGGTCGTCGGTGGTCGAGGTGCTGCGCGGTACCGACAGCTGGACACCGTTCGTGGCGCCCAACGCCACCGCGGGGGCGTCCCTGGTCACCGGGTCGGTCGCGATCGTGGCCACCTGCCTGGTGGCTGCGGCCGGGCTGGCCGGCCTGGCCGGGAGCGGCATGCCCGCCCGTGGCCGATTGGTGACGATGCTGCTGCTCGGGGTGGTACTGCTGGGCGCCGGATACAGCGGGGGGCTGGGTTCGCCAGTGGCGCAACAGGTTCAGGCCTTCCTCGATGCGGGCGGCGCGCCGCTGCGCAATGTGCACAAGCTGGAGTCGCTGATCCGCATCCCCGTGGTGTTAGGCCTGGCCCAGCTGCTGGGCAGGGTCCCGTTGCCGGGTAGCGCGCCGAAAGCATTGTGGGTGAATGCTTTTGCCCATCCGGAGCGTGACAAACGGGTCGCGGTGGGAATCGTGGCGTTGACCGCGCTGCTGGCCGCGACGTCGCTGGCCTGGACCGGGCGGATCACCCCGCCCGGCACGTTCACCGCGATACCGCGGTACTGGCACGAGACCGCGGACTGGCTCTCCACCCACAACACCGGGGCGCCGACTGCGGGCCGGGTGCTGGTGGTTCCCGGCGCGCCGTTCGCCACCCAACTGTGGGGCACCAGCCATGACGAGCCACTGCAGGTGCTCGGCGACAGCCCGTGGGGTGTGCGTGACTCCATCCCGTTGACCCCGCCACCGACCATCCGAGCGCTGGACTCGGTCCAGCGTCTGTTCGCCGCCGGTACGCCCTCCGCGGGACTCGCGGATACGCTTGCCGGACAGGGCATTTCCTATCTGGTAGTGCGCAACGATCTGGATCCGGATGCGTCCCGGTCGGCCCGTCCCATCCTGGTGCATCGGGCGATCACCGGCTCACCCCGACTGCAGAAGGTCGCCCAGTTCGGCGCACCGGTCGGGTCTGACCCGGTGGCGGGATTCGTATCCGACAGCGGGTTGCGCCCGCGATATCCCGCGGTCGAGATCTACCGAGTCGACGCGGCGAAGGCCAACCCCGGCGCCCCCTATCTCGCCGACATCGACCAGATGCCTCGCATCGACGGCGGCCCGGAGTCGCTGCTAAGACTCGACGAACGTCGACGGCTGACCGGGCAACCGGCACTGGGTCCGGCGCTGCTGACCGCGGATGCGATGGCCGCAGGCGTACCAGTCCCGGTTGCCGTGGTGACCGATACGCCGCTGGCCCGGGAGACCGACTACGGCCGCGTCGACGACCATTCGTCGGCGATCCGGGCGACCGGCGACACCCGGCACACCTTCAACCGGGTGCCCGACTATCCCACCCCGGGCGCCGACACCGTCTACGGCGCGTGGACCGGCGGCCGGCTGACGGCATCCAGTTCGTCTTCGGACTCGACGGCGCTGCCTGACGTCGCCACCGCCGCGTCGCCCGCCGCCGCGATCGACGCCGATTCGGCCACCGCCTGGGTGTCCAACGCGTTGCAGTCGGCTGTCGGCCAGTGGCTACAGGTCGACTTCGACCATCCGGTGACCAATGCCGTCATCACCATCACCCCCAGCCCAACCACAATCGGGGCTCAGGTCCGCCGGGTCGAGATCGAAACTGCAACCGGCACAACAACACTGAGGTTCGACGAGGCCGGAAAACCCGTCACTGGCGCGCTTCCCTACGGCGAAACCCCGTGGGTACGGATCACCGCGATCGGCACCGACGACGGATCGCCGGGGGTGCAGTTCGCGATCACCGACTTGTCGATCACCCAATACGACGCCAAGGGCTACGCGCATCCGATCAACGTGCGGCACACCGCCTTGGTCCCGGCTGCTCCGCCCAATACAGCTGTCGCGCAATGGGATCTGGGAACCGAACCGCTGGGCAGGCCCGGCTGCGCGATCGGCCTGACGAACATGCAGTGCGCGCCCTCGATGGCGCTCGCACCGGAGTCGCCGGCCTCCTTCAGCCGCACCTTGAGCGTGCCCGCGCCGATGTCGGTGGTGCCGACGATTTGGGTGCGGGCACGTTCGGGCCCCAAGCTGGCCGACCTGGTCGCCGAGCCGGACACCACCCAGGCCCACGGCGACTCCGATTCCGTCGACGTCCTCGGCGCTGCGTACGCGGCCACCGACGGCGACCCGACTACCGCATGGACGGCGCAGCAGCGGGTGGTGCAGCACAAGACACCCCCGACGCTCACCCTGACGCTTCCCCAGCCCACCGAGGTGACCGGCCTGCGACTCACACCCACCTCGTCCTCGGTGCCCGCGCACCCGACGATGGTGGCCGTCGACCTCGGCGACGGCCCGCAGGCTCGCACGTTGGAAACATCTGGGCCACAGACTCTCTCGCTAAATCCGCGGGTCACCGACACCGTCACGGTCAGCCTGCTGGACTGGAAAGACGTCATCGACCGGACCGCACTGGGTTTCGACCAGCTCAAACCGCCGGGGCTGGCCGAGGTCACGGCGCTGGACACCGACGGCACACCGATCGCCGCCGCCGACGCGGCCCGCAACCGCGGTCGCGACATCACCGTCGACTGCGAACACGGTCCGATCATCGCCATCGCCGGCCGATTCGTGCACACCGAAGTGCACACGACGGTCGGCGCCCTGCTGGACGGCGCCCCGGTGAGCGCCCAGCCCTGTGACAGTGAGCCGATCCAGCTTCCAGCCGGCCAGCAGGAGCTCGTCGTCAGTCCCGGGGCACAATTCGTCGTCGACGGCGCGCAGCTGGCCGGTCAGCTGGCCGCGCAATCAACCACCGCCACCGCCACACCGGCGACCACCGGCGCGTGGGGCCCGGCCCGCCGCGAGGTCAACGTCCCGGACGCGAAAACGGCGCGGGTATTGGTGGTGCCGGAAAGCATCAACGCCGGCTGGGTGGCGCGCACCAGCACCGGAGATCGGCTGAAGCCGTTGGCAGTCAACGGCTGGCAGCAGGCGTGGGTCGTACCGGCCGGAACGTCGGGCACCATCACGCTCAGCTTCGCGCCCAACTCGCTGTACCGAGCCGGCTTGGCCGGTGGGCTGGCACTGTTGCCGCTGCTGGCCTTGATGGCGTGGTGGCCACAGCGACGTCGGCCCACCGATCCCGCGGCAAACCCGTGGACGCCCGGACTCTGGGCCGCCGTCCCGGTGCTGGCGGCCGGCGCCGTCATCGCCGGCGTCGCGGGCGTCGCGGTCTTCGCCGCTGCACTGGGCCTGCGCTGGGCGCTGCGGACGAGCCCGCAACGACGCGACAGCACCACGCTGTGGTTGAGCGGCAGTGGACTGACCCTGGCCGGCGCAGCACTGTCCCGCCACCCGTGGCGATCGGTCGACGGGTACGCCGGCCATTCCGCGGGCGTGCAATTGCTGGCACTGATTTCCCTTGCCGCACTGGCCGCCTCAACCGTGACGCGTCCCGTTGAGCGTTAACGCGCAGCTGTGCATGCAGCTCCCCATCCACAGGGTGACGCGTCGCCGGGTGACTTGCGGCGCCGCTGCGCCGCTGTTACGGGATAGGCAGCGCTTTTCCTTCTGAGGTGGTGAGACATGGCGGCTGGGGACACGGCACTCACGGTGGCCGACATCGACCGATGGAACGCCGAGGCGGTCCGCGAGGTGTTCCACGCCGCCGTCGCGCGTGGGCAGGCGACGTTAGAGGCTGCGCGCCAACTGGATTCGTTGACAGTGTTCGACACGTGGCAGGGTGCCACCGCGCAGGCCCGCCGGCACGCAGGCGCGTCGATACGGCTGGACCTCGATGCGCACGGCAACGAATCACTGGCGGTGGCCAGAGCGGCCGTCAAGGCGGCCGACGACATTGCCCATGTGCAGTCGGCGTTGAACACTTTGCGCCGCGATGCGACCGAGTTGGAGATGACGATCGACCGTGCCACCAACACGGTGATGCCGAGTTCGAACTTCAGCGGACCGCCGATGGCAGCGCTGATCGCCGAAATGCAGCTGCAGCGTCGGCTGGATGCAATTGTGGCAGAAGCCGATTCAACGGATCGGGAACTGGCCGGCGCGATCGACATGGCCGACGGGGACGCGCCGGTTCCGCCGGGCCCGCACGACAATCGACCGCGAGTCCAGGCTGCGCTGTCCGGGCCACTGCCTGACGATCCGAAACAGTTCAACGCGCTGTGGAATGAGCTCAGCCGCGAAGAAAAGGATTGGCTGTACAACCAGGACCACGGCGTCGGCAACCACCCTGGGATGTCGTGGGACCCCCCGGACCACCTGGGCAAGGATCACTACAACCGGCTGCACCTGGCCGACGTGCAACTGCAGTCTCAATCGGACGTCGACCGGATACAGCAGAACATCGAAGCGCTGACGAGTGTGCCGCACGTCGACGATGGCGCCCTCTATGCGTTGCAGTCGCAGCTGACCGCAGCCACAAACCGCCTCGCGGGTTACGCGGCAGTGCGGGCGACTGTCGACTCCACCACGGGGCCGCGACGGTATCTGGGGCTGCTAGACGAGTCGGGCCGCGGCGCGGTGTCGATCGGCAATCCTGACACCGCCTCCCGCAATGCGGTCTTCGTACCCGGAACCGGCCAGGGGCTGGCCCGGCTGTCGTTCAGCGACGAGAAGTCGCTGGCGATGTACAAAGCCACCATGACCGCCGACCCCGGCCTAGGGCCAGGTGACGTCGCAGTGACGACGTGGATGGGCTACGACCGTCCAATGGATCTGAGCCGCGCCGCATTTCCGCAACCCGCGTATGGCGGCGCAGACCGGCTGGACGCGTTCGAAAACGGGCAGCGGGCCTCCCATGTCGGCGCGGCGTCCATCGATACCGTGATCGGGCACAGCTACGGCTCAACTGTGGTCGGAGCGGCTGCCACCGGCGGGCATCACCTCGACGCGGACAACGTCATCGCGGTGGGCAGCCCCGGCATGCTGGTCGACCGCGCCGACCGGCTGGACCTGCACACCCGCGGCAATGTCTACGTGATGCGCGCCGAGAACGATGCGATCAGCATGAGCGGCGTCGTTACCGAATGGACCTTGGGCGCCGACCCGATCGCGCCGGGCTTCGGTGCGCATCGACTTGCCGCCGACCCGGGCCCGGCCGGTCCTTTCGGGCTCGCCAGCATCGGCGCGCACAGCAGCTACTGGTTGGACGGCAATACGGCGCTGAAGAATTTCGGCGCGGTGATCGCGGGCGTGCCGCCGCCGTGACAAGAAACGGCGCCACAGCACCTCTACCGAGAATGCTGTGGCGCCGAAGCAACCTGTGCTGCATCACTTCTGGTACGACGTGGCCCCGGTTCCGGCGAGCTTGCCGCCTTCCACGATCAGGTATTCCGGCCGGATCGGCGTGCCCGCGAAGAACGACTCCAGGATTTCGCGGGTGCCTGCGGCGTAGCGGGCCTGCGCGGACAGCGTCGTCCCGGACACGTGCGGTGTCATCGCGTTGTTCGGCATGGTCCGCCACGGGTGGTCGGCCGGCGGCGGCTGCGGGAACCACACGTCGCCGGCGTAACCCGCCAACTGGCCACTGCGTAGCGCGGCAGCGATGTCCTCCGGCACGGTCTCCTCGGCGCGGGCGGTGTTGACGATGTAGGAGCCGCGCCGCATCGAGGCGATCAGCTTCTCGTCGAACATCGCGCGGGTGTCCTCGTACAGCGGTGAGTGCACCGACACCACGTCAACCGAGCGGACCAGCGACTCCACATCGGGGTGATAGGTCACATTCAGCTGCTGCTCGACCTCGGGCGAGAGCCGGTGGGTGTCGGTGTAGTGCAGGTTGACGTCGAACGGCGCCAGCCGGCGCAGCACGGCCCGGCCGATCCGGCCCGCGGCGATCACACCGACGTCCATGCCTTCCAGGTCGTAGGCGCGCTCGACACAGTCCGCGATGTTCCAGCCGCCGTCGGCGGCCCAGCGGTGCGACGGGACGAAGTTGCGCACCAGCGTCAGGATCTGCATGACGGCGTGCTCGGCCACGCTGATGCTGTTGCTGTAGGTCACCTCGGCGACCGTGATTTCACGCTCTTTCGCCGCGTCGAGGTCGACATGGTCCGATCCGATGCCGGCCGTCAGCGCCAGCTTCAGCTTCGGCGCCTTGGCGATGCGCTCCTTGCTCAGGTAGGCAGGCCAAAAGGGTTGGGAGATAACGATATCGGCGTCGGGTAGCTCGCGTTCGAACTCCGAATCCGGGCCATCCTTGTCCGAGGTGACCACCAGCTCGTGGCCGTTCTCTTCGAAGAACTTCCGCAGCCCCAGAGCCCCGGAGACACTGCCCAGCAGTTCACCGGGGGTGAAGTCGATCTTCGACGGGGTCGGCAGGGTGGCGCCGCCCGGGTAGTTGTGAATTTCCGGGATACTGTCGCGGGCGTACTTCGGCGGATATCCGTCGACCGGGTCCGGGTACAGCACCATCACACATTTGGCCATGACCTCCTCCTCGAGTCGTCCACCCGCAAGATGCGTTGCCGCTCAACGCTTCTGGGTGGATGTCTTTGATTCTTTTTCAACTGACTCCAGTCTCGTCCTCGCCGGCGCGCGGCTGTCCAAGACGTATTTCCGACCGGCCGATAGGCAGCGCCGATCAGGCCCCGTCGAGCGCCGCGGCGATGCCGGCATCTCGCGCGGTCTGCACCAGCGCCCGGGTCACCGGTGAGCCGGGCTCAACCGCAGGGGTGACGAGCGCCAGCAGCGCGGTGACCGACGGCTCGTGCAGCCGAAGCACCGAAACGCCCGGCGGCATGCCGAGAGTGTGAACCCAGGTGTGCGGCACGATGCTGGCCCAGCGCCCGGTACCGACATGGGCGAGCAGCGTGCCCACCGAGTCGGCCTCGAGTTGCGGTGTCACCGCGAGACCTTGGCCGGCCAGGGCGTCGTCGATCAGCCTGCGGCCCCGCATTCCCGCGCTCAGCAGGCACAGCGGTAGCTGCAGCGCGTCCGCCCAGCTGATCGCGTCCGCCTTTCCGGTGAGCAGTTCGCTGCCGGCGATCAACACCTGATGCTCTTGATACAGCGGGGTCACCGTCAGGTCGGCGGTGTCCTGCCGCTCGGGATAGATGATGCCCGCCGTCCAATTCGAATCGGCGAATCTGTTCGACGATCTCGGCCGATCGCAAGTTGGTGTTCAGCTGCAGTCCGCACCAACGGGTGCGCGGCGCAGAACGGATCGGTCAGCAACGCGACGGTGGTGGCCGCCGCCGGAACCACTCCCAAGCGAAGCTCACCGACCAGCCCGGTCTGCAAGGCGGTGACTTCTTGTTTCAGTGCGTCGCAGTCGGCCAGCACGCGTCTGGCCCAGTGCACCAGCCGCTCGCCTTCGGGCGTCAGACCTTCGAACTTCTTGTCGCGCCGGACAAGCGGCACCTTGAGCTCTTGCTCCAGCTTGCGGATGGCCTCGGACAACGCGGGCTGGGACACATGGCACGCACTGGCGGCGCGGGCGAAGTGACGCTCCCGGGCAAGTGCGACGAAGTACTCCAGCTGGCGGATCAGCACGGCCGCTACAGCGATTCGTCGAGCTCGCCGAGACGGTCGGTCAACCGCAGGTTTTCGGAGTAGTCGACCGGGCAGCAGATCAGCGAAACCCCGTCGTCAGCCAGAGCGGTCTGCAGCGTCGGCAGCAACTCGTCGGCGCTGTTGATCCGATAGCCTTTGGCGCCAAAGCTTTCCGCGTACTTGATGATGTCGGGGTTGCCGAACTTGACGTAGTGATGCTCGCCGAGTTCGAGGTCCATCTTCCACTCGATCAGACCGTAGCCGCCGTCTTCCCAGATCAGCACGACCAGCGGTATCTTCTCGCGCACCGCAGTCTCGATCTCCTGCGAGTTCATCAGGAACGCGCCGTCACCCGCCACCGCGAGCACCTTCGCATCCGGCTTCGCCAACTTGACTCCAAGCGCTCCCGGTAGCGCAAAGCTCATGGTGGACAAGCCATTTGATACGAGGCACGTGTTGGGCTCGTAGGTCGGGTAGAGCCGGGCCATCCACATCTTGGTGGCGCCGGTGTCGACCAGCACGACATCGCTGCGGCCCAGCGCCGCACGGATATCGGCGACTAACCGCTGAGGGGCCAGCGGATAGCGCGAATCCTGTTGTCCGCGCGCGAATTCCTCGTCGAGCAGTCCAGAACCGGGGATCTCCGGATTGGCGACGAAAACGTGGTCGTCGAGCCCTTCGGCCACCGCGTCCAGCGACTCACTGATATCCCCGATGATCCCGACGTCCACCGAGTAGTGCGCGTCCACCTCGGCCGGGAATCGATGGATGTGGATGATCTTCTTGTCGGCCTTGGGGTTGATCCGAACCGGGTCGAACTCCTGCAACTCATAGCCCACCGCGATGATGACGTCGGCGTTGTCGAACCCGAAGTTCACATAGTCGTGCCGCATGAACCCGAGCGCCCCGATGCTGTTGGGATGGTCGTCGGGCATGACGCCTTTGCCATGGAACGTGTTGGCCACCGGGATGCCGAACTTCTCGGAGAACCGCACCAGGGCGTCGGTCGCGCCGGAACGGGCGGCGCCGTGTCCGGCCAGCAGCACCGGCCGCACAGCCGTGCGCAGGATGTCGACGGCGCGCGCCACCTGGCGGGCGGCCGGCGCGTCGGCGCGAACGACGTTGCGCGGCAACGGCCCCAGGTCGTAGTCGGCTTCGTCGGCATCGATGTGTTCGGGCACGGCGAGGTAGACCGCTGCGGGGCGCTCGGTCTCGGCGAGCTTGAACGCCTTGCGAACCATTTCCGGGATGGCCTGCGCGGTCGGGATACCGGCGGACCACCGGGTGATCGGTGCGAACATCGACACCAGGTCGACGTACTGGTGCGACTCCTTGTACTGCCGGTTCTGGCCTACCTGAGCGGAGATCGCGACCATTGGGGTGCTGTTGGTGGTGGCATCGGCGACGCCGAGCTGCATGTTGATCGCACCCGGGCCCAACGTGGCCGACACCACGGCCGCCCGACCGGTGACCCGTCCGTACATCTCCGCCATGAACGACGCCGCCTGCTCGTGGCGGGTGAGCACATAGCGGATGCTGGAGGAGGCCAGCGCCTGCACGAAGCGGATGTTCTCCTCACCCGGCAGCCCGAAGACCACCTCCACGCCCTCGTTTTCCAGGCACTTGACAATCAACTCGGCCGCTTTGCTCATCGGCACCTCCCTTTGGGGGAACGATAGTGGCAGGCTATGTGTTGAAACTTTCAGCCATTGATTGACACGACTCCACGAAGGAGGGGCCACCGTGCCCATCGCGACCATCAACCCGGCCACCGGCGAGACAGTCAAAACCTTCACCGCCGCGACCGATAGCGAAGTCGACGCCGCTATCGCCCGCGCCCACGCGCGCTTCCTCGACTACCGACACTCCACTACGTTTGCCCAGCGCGCCGAGTGGGCAAACGCCACCGCCGACCTTCTCGAGAAGGAAGCCGACGAAGTCGGCGCGATGATGACCCTCGAGATGGGCAAGACCCTCAAGTCCGCCAAGGGTGAAGCCCTCAAGTGCGCCAAGGGTTTTCGCTACTACGCCGAGAACGCCGAGAAGCTGCTGGCCGACGAGCCGGCCGAGGCGTCCAAGGTCGGAGCGAAAAGGGCGTACACCCGCTGGCAGCCGCTCGGCGTGGTGCTGGCGGTGATGCCGTGGAACTTCCCGCTCTGGCAGGCCGTCCGGTTCGCCGCCCCTGCGCTGATGGCCGGCAACGTCGGGCTGCTCAAGCATGCCTCCAACGTTCCGCAGTCGGCGCTGTACCTGTCCGACGTGATCGCGCGCGGCGGATTCCCCGCGGACTGTTTCCAGACACTGCTGGTGTCGTCCAGCGCCGTCGAAGCGATCCTGCGTGACCCGCGGGTCAAGGCGGCCACGCTGACCGGAAGTGAGCCGGCCGGCCAGTCCGTCGCCGCCATCTGCGGTGACGAGATCAAGCCCACCGTGATGGAACTCGGCGGCAGCGACCCCTTCATCGTGATGCCGTCGGTCGACCTCGACGAGGCGGTCAAAACCGCAGTCACCGCACGAACCCAGAACAACGGCCAATCGTGCATTGCCGCAAAGCGTTTCATCGTGCACACCGACATCTACGACGCGTTCGTGGACAAGTTCGTCGAGCGGATGCAGGCGCTCAAGGTCGGCGACCCGACCGACCCGGACACCGACGTGGGCCCGCTGGCCACCGAGTCCGGCCGCGACGAAATCGCCAAGCAGGTCGACGAGGCCGTCGCCGCGGGCGCGAAGGTCCGCCTCGGCGGCAAGGCCCCCGACCAGCCCGGCTGGTTCTACCCGCCCACCGTGGTCACCGACATCACCAAGGACATGGCGCTCTACACCGAGGAGGTGTTCGGCCCGGTCGCCTCGATGTATCGCGCCTCAGGCATCGACGAGGCGATCGAGATCGCCAACGCCACCACGTTCGGGCTCGGGTCCAACGCGTGGACCAACGACGAGGCCGAGCAGGAGCGCTTCATCGACGACATCGAAGCCGGCCAGGTCTTCATCAACGGGATGACGGTGTCCTACCCGGAACTCGGATTCGGCGGCGTCAAGCGTTCCGGCTACGGCCGTGAACTCGCGAGCCTCGGGATCCGCGCGTTCTGCAACGCCAAGACCGTGTGGGTGGGCTGACTAGACGGCCGCCAGGGCCTTCTCGTCTTCAGCGGCGAAGGTGTCTTCGAGCTGCACCGGCGAGTAGTCGAGGTCGATCTCAGCGAGCGGACGTCCGCGAGCACTGCTGATGGTGCCGAACCGGCGCATCCCCTTGTCGGCGGCGTACTGCATCATTTCGTCCTGAACCAGACCGAACGGCGGCACGTCGAACAGCGCAAAACCCTGCCCGGTGGCGTCGAGCGCGAGCGGCATCAAGTCGTTCATCCGCGACTCGAACACCCCCCAGTTGGCGTCGTCGGCTGCGACGTGGCGGCGGCAGGTGAAGGTGCCCCACGCCATGTGGCGGCGCTCATCGTCGCCGATGCGCCGCACCAATTCCTGCATTCCGGGCAGGATTCCGCGCTCGACGCAGATCTTGTGCCAGGCGTAGTAACCGGTGAGCGCCAGCATGCCCTCGACAACGTGGTTGTAGGTGACCGAGGCCCGGATCTGGGCCGCAGGTGACGCATCGGACGATAGGGCGTTGAGGCAGTCCGGCAGCTCGTCGTAGAACATCGTCCGGTACGCCGGCAGCGGTTCCAGGTAGGGCTGAAGGTCCTCGGTCATCCCGACGGCGTCGAGCCACAGGCGAAAGACCTGGGTGTGCTTGGCCTCTTCGAAGGCGAACTGAGTCAGGTACATCTCATCGCCGAGCCGTCCTTCTTCGCGCATCGCGGACATGAACGGCTGGATGTCCTCGGTCACCGCTTCCTCGCCGGCGATGAACTGCGCGCACAGCCGGGTGGCGAAATCGCGCTCATCGTCGTTCAGCCGCTCCCAGTCGGCGCGGTCGCGCGAGAAATCGATGTCGGCGGGATTCCAGAATTTGGCGTTGCCGCCGGCGAACAGTTTGAGCGGCAGGCTGTCCCAGTTGAGACCACCGGCGGCCAGCGAATCTGAATGTGTGCGTGTCATCAGACCTCCTCAGATCTTTTGTGGCTGAGTTTTGTTGCTGTTCAGGGGAATCGGAGCAAACGCCGCTGCCAACACGGCTACCAGTCGGCGGACTGCCAGCGCCGGCTGCTCTGGAGTGGGGTCATCGAGACCCAGGATGGGATCCAGCCCGCGCATGTACGGCGCCAGCGCCAGGTGCGGAAAGATCAACAGCAGCAACGACATCAACGCATCGGTGTCGGCATCCTTGCGAAACTCGCCCCGCAGCTGGGCGTCGCGCACCAGCGGCCGCAGCACCTCCAGGTAGTGGCGATGGATGACGGTGCGCACGCTGATCCGGGCATCGGTGTCGACTTCCAGGCTGGCGGCCGCGTGCAGCGAACGTTCGTGCGGGTGGTCGGCGAAGTAGGCGATCCACACGTCGAGCCAGTCGGTCAGGAAGTCGAAGAACGGCCGACCCGGATCGAGCTCACGGATCCGGTCCTCCATGTAAGCCCGCACGCGCTGACTGACGACGTCGGTGATGAACGCGTACAGGTCGCGTTTGTCGGCAAAGTATTGGAACAGACTGCCTTTGGCCACGCCCGCACGCCGGGCGATCACGTTGAGACTGCCGCCGGAGAAGCCGTGTGCGCCGAACTCCGCCTCCGCAGCTTCCACCACTGCGGCACGTCGCGCGGCATCGACGCGAGCCCAGGTGACCGTCGGCATCAGTCCTCTTTCGGTGGATGACCACTGGTCACTTTACTGTGAGCTACGCCACTTCTCAAGGGGCTGGGCCGACGAATTCCCGATTCGATCCGTCTCCCCGATCCGGACCATCGGACGCCGCCGGAGTCCTAGAGTCGGCTACGTGTCATTAGTGAATACCGCTCAGGGACCTGTCAACACCACCGATATCGGCGTCACGCTGATGCACGAACACGTGTTCATCATGACCACCGAGATCGCGATGAACTACCCGGAAGCCTGGGGCGACGAAGACAAACGGGTGGCCGATGCCATCGATCGGCTCAACGAGCTGAAGTCCCGCGGCGTCGACACCATCGTCGACCTGACCGTGATCGGGTTGGGCCGCTACATCCCGCGCATCGCCCGGGTGGCCGCGGCCACCGACCTGAACATCGTCGTCGCGACCGGTCTCTACACCTATAACGACATCCCTTTCCGGTTCCACTACGAGGGCCCCGGCGGATTGCTGGGCGGCCCGGAGATCATGGCCGACATGTTCGTCCGCGACATCGAGGAGGGCATCGCCGACACCGGCGTCAAGGCGGGAATCCTCAAGTGCGCCACCGACGAACCCGGTGTCACACCGGGTGTCGAGCGGGTGCTGCGCGCGGTCGCCCAGGCGCACAAGCGCACCGGGGTGCCGATCTCCACGCACACCCACGCCGGGCTTCGTCGCGGGCTCGAGCAGCAGAAGATCTTCGAGGAAGAGGGCGTCGACCTGAGCCGGGTGATCATCGGGCACTCCGGCGACAGCACCGACATCGGCTATCTCGAAGACCTGATCGCCCCCGGCTCCTACCTCGGCATGGACCGTTTCGGCCTCGACGTGATCTCGCCGTTCGAGGACCGGGTCAACATCGTCGCGCAGATGTGCGAACGCGGGCACGCCGACAAGATGGTGTTGTCCCACGATGCCAATTGCTACTTCGACGCGATCCCCGAAGAGGTGGTGCCACAGATGGCGCCGAACTGGCACTACCTGCACATCCACAACGACGTCATTCCCGCACTCAAAGAACGCGGGGTCACCGACGAGCAACTGCACACCATGCTCGTGGACAACCCGCGTCGCATCTTCGAGCGGCAGGGCGCCTACTCGTGAGCGCGCCGATCCCGCCGATCGGCGCCCAGATCGCTGCGCTGGCCGCACTGGCTCCCGACGAGCCGGCCGTGACCTGCGACGGGCGCACGCTGACCCGCGGTGAGCTCGATCGCTCGACGAACCGGCTGGCCCGCGCGTACGCCGAGCGGGGTGTCGGCGTCGGTGACTACGTGACCATGGTGCTGCCCAACGGGATCGAGTGGATCCAGGCCGCGGTGGCCTGCTGGAAGCTCGGTGCCGTGCCGCAACCACTGTCCGCCCGATTGCCCGACACCGAGCTGGCCGGCCTCCTCGAATTGCGGCCACCCACTTTGTTGGTCGGTAGGGTCCATAGCGAAATACCCAGTGTGCCCGCAGATTTCGAACCCGACCCGGCGCTGTCCGATGCCGCACTACCCGAAGCAGTGTCGCCGGTGTGGAAAGCAATGGGGTCCGGTGGCAGCACCGGACGTCCGAAGCTCATCGAATCCGGCGGCGACAGCCGCATTCCTGCAGCTATCGGCTATCCGCTCGGCGCCCAAGAGGGCGACATCACGTTGGTCCCGGTCCCGCTGTCGCACAACACCGGTTTCACCACCGCGACCATCGCGCTGCTGATGCGCCACCACCTCGTGCTGATGAGCCGGTTCGAACCGGAGAAATTCCTCCGCTTGATCAGCGACCACCGGGTCACCTTCCTGACCACGGTGCCGACCATCATGCAGCGGGCGCTGCCGGTCTATCACGACAACCCCGACGCCTACGACCTGTCGTCACTGCGTCGGTTCTGGCACTTGGGCGCCCCGTGCCCGCCCGCCGTCAAGCAGGCGTGGATCGACCTGCTCGGCCCGGAGAAGGTCTGGGAACTCTACGGCGGCACCGAATTACAGGCGCTGACCTTCATCTCCGGCGATCAGTGGCTAGCTCACCGCGGCTCGGTCGGCATCGTGGTGGCCGGCGAGATGAAGGTGCTCGACGACGACGGTAACCCGTGCCCGCCCGGGGAGGTGGGCGAGATCTACATGCGCCCCAGCCCGGGCAGCGCGCCGACCTACCGCTACGTCGGCGCGACGGCGAAATCCCGCGACGGCTGGGATTCCTTGGGCGACCTCGGCTACTTCGATGCCGACGGGTTTCTCTACATCTCCGATCGCCGGGTGGACATGTTCACCGTCGGCGGCCGCAACGTGTATCCGGCCGAGATCGAAGCGGCGCTGTCCGAGCATCCGGATGTGTTGTCCTGCTTGGTCGTTGGGGTGCCGCATGAGGATCTTGGCCAGGTGCCGTACGCCCTGGTTCAGGTCGGTGCCGAACTGGATGAGCAGACGGTGCAAGCGTTTCTGCACGACCGGATCGCCGGCTACAAGGTGCCGGCGACCGTGGAGTTCGTCGACGGTCCGCTGCGCGACGACGCCGGCAAGGCTCGCCGCTCCGCGGTCCGCGCGGAAATCATGGCGCGACGGCGTCTTCTTGACGCGGGCTGACGGCCCGACCCTCCTGCGGGCCGGGATTCTTGCGTGATTCCCACCGCCGCAACGCTTCCCGGCACGGCGATTCGACGAGCGCGTAGCTCACCGCGGAAATCGCAATGCTGAAGACCAGCGTCAACGCCAGCACCTCGGGCATGTGGCCGTGGAACGCGAACTGACCGATCACCGGAAACACCATCGTCAGTGCGGCGAGATGCCAGATGAAGATTCCGTAGGACCAGCGTCCGAGCGTCACCATCGGGGCGCTACCCAGAAGTCGGTGGGCGTCGCCGGGACGGTCGAGCACCAACGGCGCCACCAGGCCCGCGGCCACCAGCGCACCCATCGCGGTCTTGACGGTGAACTGCGCAGCGCTGCTCGAGACCAACCCGGCAGGCCCGGCCAGCGGCGAGGCCGCGACCAGATAGGCCGCCAGCACCACCACGGCCATCGGCAGGCGGTGCCGCGCGAGTCGGTGTGGCCAGCCGATCGGGCTGTAGATCCATTCGGCGAGCAGCATGCCCGCGGCGAACCACGAGAAGAACGCCGGCGGCCAGGTCAGCGGATTGAGCCCGGGCGCAGTGTGCAGCGGGAGCCAACCCCAAAACCAGCTTGCGACAGCCAAAGTCGCGATGGCCGGCACCCGGGCGCGGACCGGCAGGCGGGCGGCCAGCACCGCCAGGATCGGGAGCGCCAGATAGAAGCTGACCTCGACCGACAGGCTCCACATCTGCGTCAGTCCGGCGGTCAGTGTCAGCGGCACGTAGACCTGGGTGAGCGACAGATTCGCCAGCCACACGGTGAGGTTCGGGTGATTGCCGTCGGGCAGCAGCGTCAGAATCACCACGACTGCAACCAGATACGCGGGCATGATGCGGACAACCCGCGACCGTAGATAGTGACCGGTGGCCGGGCGCGGCGCCAGACCGCGAGCCGCGGCGGCGTGGCTGCGCCACAGCAAGAACCCCGACAACGTGAAGAACACCGCCACCGCCAGATCGAAGCGGCCGAACAGCCGACCGTCGAATCCGCTGGAGTGCCCGGTGTCGAACGCCACGTGGGTGACGACGACGCCGATTGCAGCGCAGGCCCGCATCCCTTCGACCGCGGGCAGGAATTTGCGCGTGCCGCCCACCTGTCCGCCCACCTGCCCGTTGGGATCCATAACGACAGTCTGCCGGGTGAACGAGCAAACCCGATTTGCCCACCCTGGGGACATAAACAGCGACCTTAAATAATGCTGTTAGGGTCGAACGAGTTTTGCTTAGCTGCAGCGCCGCCAGCGGGTAGAACCCCAGGTCCCGGGGGTTCAGGGCGGAGCAGGTGTACTGGCCTGAACCGGACGAGACCAGAAGGAGGTCACGGCAACGTGAACCGAGCAGTCATGTTGCGGATGGCCGCGTGCGGGATCATGGGACTCGGAGCCGCGCTGCTGATCGCCGCGCTGCTGTTGTCGACCTACACCGGCAGCAGGATCACCAAGATTCCGCTCGATCTGGATTCGACGTTGATCGGTGAAGGCACCGGGACGACCGTCGACCCCGCGTCGCTGTACAGCCCGAAGCTCGTCGTCGACAAGAACGTGCCGGTGGTATCGCAGCAACAGATCGACGTCGAATCCCCCGCCAACGCCGACGTCGTCACGTTCCAGGTGGGTAGCTCGGTTCGGCGCAGTGACAAGCAGAAGGACTCCGGCCTGCTACTCGCTCTGGTCGACACGGTCACCCTCAACCGCAAGACGGCGACAGCGGTGTCCGACGACACTCATCCCGGCGGCGCGGTGCAGAAGCCGCGCGGATTCAAAGACGAAAGTCCGGCCACCAACATCGCGCTACCGCACGAGGGGCTGTCCTACCGCTTTCCGTTCCACACCGAGAAGCGCTCGTACCCGTACTTCGACCCGATCGCGCAGAAGGCGTTCGAGGCCAACTACAACGGTGAAGAAGACGTCAACGGCCTGTCGGCCTACAAGTTCACGCAGGACGTCGGGTACGACGCGGACGGCAAGCTGGCCGAACCGATCAGGTACCCGTCGCTGTACGCCGACGACGCGGACAGCAAGGTCACCAACACCGCGTTCATGTGGGGCCTACCGGGCGATCCGGACGAGAAGATCACCATGACCCGCTACTACGCCGCGCAGCGGACGTTCTGGGTCGACCCGGAGTCCGGCACGATCGTCAAAGAACAAGAGCGGGCCAACCACTACTACGCCCGCGATGCATTGAAGCCAGAGGTGACGCTGGTCGACTACAAGATCACCTCTAACGAGGAGACGGTCGAGGCCCAGGTCAACAATGCGCGCAACGAGCGCGACCGGTTGGCACTGTGGTCCCGGGTGCTGCCGATCACCTTCACCGCGGCGGGCGTGATCGCTCTGATCGGCGGACTGCTGCTCGGCTCGTTCAGCCTGCGCACCGAGACCGCGCTGAACGAACCCGGCCAGGATGCAGCCGATCACGGATTCTTCGGTCGCGGCGAGCAGCCGGCCGAGCGGGTGCCCGGTGCCGAAGCAGAGACCGAGAAGATTCCCACCCAGCCCAAGGACGTCAAGCGAGACGGACCCTCGAGTTCGGGAGGTCCTTCGACTCCCGCGCCACCCGACCGCTCCTAGCTGGTTCAGCGCGTGCGGGCGCTCCCCCACCGGGTTCTACGGTGGACCCGTCCCGGGTACGCACTGGCGTTGGCGCTCCTCGTGGTGGCGCCGCTGCTGCGGCCCGGCTACCTGCTACTGCGCGACGCGGTCTCGACGCCGCGGTCCTACTTCACCGACGGCGCTCTCGGCCTGGTCTCGGCTCCGCGCGCGACACCACAGGATTTCGCGATTGCGCTGACCTCGCATGTCGTCGATGGCGGCATCGTGGTGAAAGCGTTGCTGGTCGTCGGCCTGTGGCTGGCCGGCTGGGGCGCGGCGCGACTGGTCGCGCAGCTGCTACCGGAGTCCGGTGCCGGCGGCCAATTCGTGGCGATCACGCTGGCGATCTGGAATCCCGTATGTCGGCGAGCGGCTCCTGCAGGGGCATTGGAGCCTGTTGCTCGGCTACGGCTGCCTACCGTGGGTTGCGACTACGGTGATCACGCTGCGTTCGGCCGAAAGTAGCATCTGGCCAAGCATTTTCGGCCTGGCGTTCTGGATCGCGTTGGCCGGTCTGACCCCGACCGGGCTGATCCTGGCCGCCACCGTCGGGCTGACATGCGTTGCGGTGACGGGCACTGGCGTATCACGCCGACGTTGCGCTGCAATTGTATTGGGTGACGCCACGCTGGCGGCGCTGCCATGGTTGACCGCCGCAATACTGGGCCTGTCGTCGACGGATCGGATGTGGGCACACACCCCGGGCATCGCCGCATTCGCTGCGCGCGCCGAGCCTGCGCTGGGTACGTTGGGCAGCCTGGCCAGCTTGGGCGGGATCTGGAATGGTGACGCCGTACCAGCCTCGCGCACAACCTATTTCACTTTGGTGTCCGCTGTCGTGCTGCTCGCGCTGGTCGCCGCCGGGTTCTTCACGCTTCGGCATTCGCGCGCCGCACGACCGTTGCTGGTGCTGGCAGTGGCGTCGATCCTCACACCCGCCGCGCTGGCCACCGGCCCGGGTCTAGCCGTCCTGCACGCGGCCGTCGAGGCCGTGCCCAGCCTGGGCGTGCTGCGCGACGCACAGAAGTGGGTCGCGCTGGCGATGCCCGGCTACGCGCTGGCCGGCGCGGGTGCGGTGTTGACGTTACGACGATGGCTCGGCTCCTCAGGACCGACCTTCGCGCCGCTGGTCTGCTGCGCCGCACTGCTACTGGCGTTGCCCGACTTGGCCTGGGGCATAGGGGGAAAGGTCCAGTCCGTGCACTACCCCGGCGACTGGGCGGCGGTCGCGGGCATGATCAACCGGGCACCCGCAGAGGTCGCGGTATTACCGGCCGACACCATGCGGCGGTTCACCTGGTCGGGACCCGCACCGGTGCTGGATCCGCTGCCGCGATGGCTGCGTGCCGACGTGCTGATGACCGGTGACCTGACGGTCTCTGGGACGACGGTTCTCGGCGAGGGCGACCGGGCCCGTGAAGTGCAGCGGCTGCTGCTGGCGGGCGCCGACCCAGATCAGCTCCGAGGGGCCGGCGTGGGATGGCTGGTCGTCGAGGAGGGCACCGCCGGCGATATGAGCACAGCCACCGAGACATTGGAGCGACTCCCGGTTGCGTACCGCGGGCCGGACCTGATGCTGTACCGGGTCGGCGGCGACACGGCCGGCGCATCGGCGGGCCGTCGGGCAGCGGTCATCATCGCGCATCTGGTGTGGTTGGCCATGCTCATCGGCGGGGCGGTCGGCTCGGCCGTCGCGGTCCGGCGGCTGCCGTCAGACCACGCCGCTGACGCGGTCACCGGCGACGACTGACTCCAGCACCGAGCGCATCGCGTCGGCGCTCTGCTTCCACGAGAACTCGGCGCTACGCGCTTGCGCCTTGACGCCGAGCTGATCGCGCAACACGGGATCGGCGAGTAACTGCTCGAGCCGGCTCACCAATTCGGCACGGTCATCGACCAGCACACCGGTGACCCCGTCGATGATCGAATCGGCCAGCCCACCCGAGGACCGGTAACCGACGGTCGGCACTGCATGCTGCGCAGCCTCGATGACCGCCAGCCCCCAGCCTTCTTTCCGGGACGGCAGCACGTGTACCCAAGCCTGTTGCATGACATGGTGTTTGGCGCTGTCGTCGACGTGCCCGTGGAATGTCACCGCGTCGCCGATGCCCAGCCGCTGCGCATGATCGGTCAACCGTTGGCTCCACCAACCGCCGCCGACGATGTCGAGGTGCAGATCGGGAATCGATGCCCGCAGCTGTGCCACCGCATCCAGGGCGTCTTCGATCTGCTTGTGCGGTACCAGCCGCGACAACACCAGAACGCGGGGCGTACCCGACCGCGAGCCGCTCAACGATGCCACGGGTGCCTCGTCGAGCCCGTTGCGCACCACGGCAATTCGCTCGTTGTCGACACCCAGGCCGACCAGGTCGCGGGCCGACGGAAGTGACACCGTCACATACTGGTTGCGGCGATGCACCCTCGGCGACAGCCACGATTCGACGAACCAGCCGACGCGGCCGAGAAACCAGCCCGCCACCGGCCACTGTTCGCGATGGCAGTGGTGTACCAGCACCGCCACGCGCGATCCGTAGATCAGCCGGGCCAGAAACGGCAGGCCGTTCTGGGTGTCGACGACGACGTCGGGTCGCACACCGCGTAGCGGCCCGACGCCGAGCCTGGCCGCCGCCATCGCCAGCAGCGCCCAGATGTAGACCGAGTACGGCCCACCGGAGCGCCAGACATGGACACCGTCGACGACGTCGCGGCGCGGTGCACCCGGATAGCGCGCGGTGCGCAGTGTGACGTCGACACCGGATGCGGCCAGCTGGGCACCGATGCGCTGCAGGTAGGTTTCGCTGCCGCCGCCCTGCGGGTGGCCGGTATCGCGCCAGCACAGCAGCAGCACTGAGCGCACACCAGACATCCGGTCAGCCTAGCGATGCTGGGGCTTTAGGGTTGGCCGGTGGCCGTGACCGAGGTGTTCGCGCGGCGGGCAACCCTGCGCCGCTCGGTACGGCTGCTGTCGAGCTTTCGCTACGAGCAGGCTGAGCCACCGCGTTTCTACGGTCCGCTGGCCGCCGACACCGTGCATCTGATCGGCGATCTGTGGCAGGGCATCAAGGGCGAACGACCGGTCGGCCGCCGGGTGCTCGACGTCGGTGGCGGGCCCGGTTATTTCGCGAGGGCGTTCAGCGATGCAGGCCTTGACTACATCGGTGTCGAGCCGGATCCCACCGAGATACACGCTGCGGAACCGGTTTTGGCGCGTGAAGCAGCCACGTACGTCCGCGCGTCGGGCATGGCGCTGCCGTTCGCCGACAACAGCGTGGACATCTGCCTGTCGTCGAATGTCGCTGAGCATGTCCCGCGGCCCTGGGAACTCGGCGGCGAAATGCTTCGGGTGACGCGGCCCGGCGGCCTGGTGGTGTTGTCCTACACGGTCTGGCTCGGCCCGTTCGGCGGCCACGAGATGGGACTGACCCACTACCTCGGCGGGGCCCGGGCGGCGGCCCGCTACGCCCGTAAACACGGTCATCCGGCGAAAAACAACTACGGGTCGTCGTTGTTCGCGGTGTCGGCGGCCGAAGGGCTGGATTGGGCGGCGAGCACGGGTGCGCTGATCGCCGCCTTCCCGCGCTACCACCCGAAATGGGCGTGGCAGCTGACGAAGATGCCGGTGGTGCGTGAGTTCCTGGTGAGCAATCTCGTGCTGGTGCTCCAACCGCAATAATGAAACGTGTTCTCGTTTCGCGGCGGCTTGGGTAGGGTGGCGGCCATGAGCCCGCTGGCGACGATGCAGAGCGGAGCGATGAGGAGGAGCAGCGATGACTGACAGTGTCACAACGGAGCAAGCTACAACGGAGTACGACAAGCTTTTCATCGGCGGCAAGTGGACCGAGCCGTCGACGTCCGAGGTCATCGAAGTGCACTGCCCGGCCACCGGCGAGTACGTCGGCAAGGTGCCGATGGCAGCAGCGGCCGACGTTGACGCCGCGGTTGCCGCGGCGCGTGCGGCGTTCGACAACGGACCATGGCCCTCGACACCGCCGAAAGAGCGCGCGGCCGTCATCGCCGGCGCACTGAAGCTGATGGAAGAGCGCAAAGACCTCTTCGTCAAACTGCTCGGCGACGAGACCGGCCAGCCGCCGATGTCCGTCGAGACCATGCAGTGGATGAGTGGCATTGGATGCCTGAACTTCTTCGCCGGCCCCGCCGTGGATCAGGTCAAGTGGCAGGAAGTCCGCAACGGCGGGTACGGGCAGACCATCGTCCATCGCGAGCCGCTCGGGGTGGTGGGCGCGATCGTGGCGTGGAACGTGCCACTGTTCCTGGCGATCAACAAGCTGGGCCCGGCGCTGCTGGCCGGCTGCACGGTGGTACTCAAGCCGGCCGCCGAAACACCGCTGAGCGCAAATGCTTTGGCGGAGGTGTTCGCCGAGGCCGGCCTGCCCGAGGGCGTGCTGTCGATCGTCCCCGGCGGGATCGAAACCGGGCAGGCGCTGACGTCGAACCCGGACATCGACATCTTCTCCTTCACGGGAAGCTCGGCTGTCGGCAAGGAGATCGGCAAGCGCGCCGCCGAGATGCTCAAGCCGTGCACCCTGGAGCTCGGCGGCAAGTCGGCAGCCATCCTGCTCGAGGACGTCGACCTGGCCGCCTCGGTGCCGATGCTGGTGTTCTCCGGAATCATGAACACCGGGCAGGCCTGTGTGGCCCAGACCCGTATCCTGGCTCCCCGCTCTCGCTACGACGAAATCGTCGAGGCAATCGGCAATTTCGCGCAGTCATTGCCCGTCGGGCCGCCGTCTGACCCAGGCGCGCAAATCGGCTCGCTGATCTCGGCGAAGCAGCGCGACCGCGTCGAGGGATACATCGCCAAGGGCATCGAAGAGGGCGCACGGCTGGTGACCGGAGGCGGGCGGCCCGAAGGCCTGGACAATGGTTTCTACGTACAGCCCACGGTGTTCGCGGACGTCGACAACAAGATGACGATCGCTCAGGAAGAGATCTTCGGCCCGGTCCTGAGCATCATTCCGTATGACACCGAAGAGGACGCGATCAAGATCGCCAACGACTCGGCGTACGGGTTGGCCGGCAGCGTGTGGACCACCGACGTGCCGCGCGGCATCAAGATCTCCGAGCGGATCCGCACCGGTACCTATGCGATCAACTGGTACGCGTTCGACCCGTGCTGTCCATTCGGCGGTTACAAGAACTCCGGGATCGGGCGCGAAAACGGCCCGGAGGGCGTCGAGCACTTCACTCAGCAGAAGAGCGTGCTGATGCCGATGGGCTACACCACCGACGCGTAAGTACGTTGCGCCGAATGTGACGCTGCAGGCACGCTGGAGTTCGAATGTGCCTGTGGCGTCACGCTCGAGCTAGAACGCCTCTTCGCTCAGCTGCATGGCCGCGAGGTCGACATTCGCCGCGATCTCGCGCTCTGCGGTCAGCCGCGGCAGCACGTTCTTGACGAAAAACTTTGCCGTAGCGACTTTTCCGGCATAGAACGCGCTCTCCGCCGGACCGGGATCACCGTCGAGCGCGTTCAGCGCTATCTCGGCCTGCCGAAGTAGCAGCCATCCGATCAGCAGGTCACCGACCGCGAGCAGGAATCGCACCGACTCCAGACCCACGCGGTACAGCTCGCGGGCGTCCTCCTGCGAGGCGATCAGATAACCAGTCATGGTGGCGACCCAGGCTTGCAGATCATCGAGCGCCGTGGTGAGTTGCGCACGGGCGTCCGCGAGTTCGGGCCGCGCTTCGGCGTTGTCGATGAATGCCTGGATCTGTGTGACGAGATGGTTCAGCGCGACACCGTGGTCGCGGACGATCTTGCGAAAGAAGAAGTCCTGCGCCTGAATCGCGGTGGTGCCTTCGTAGAGGCTGTCGATCTTGGCGTCGCGAATGTATTGCTCCATCGGGTAGTCCTGCAGGAATCCGGACCCACCGAGCGTCTGCAGTGACTCGGTCAAACATTGATAAGCCCGTTCGGAGCCAACCCCCTTCACGATCGGCAACAGCAGATCGTTGACCTTGTCGGCCATATCGGCGTCGGCGCCGGATACGACGGTCGCGACCGACGGGTCTTGGTGGGCCGCGGTGTAGAGATACAGCGCGCGTAACCCTTCGGCGTAGGCCTTCTGGGTCAGCAACGCGCGACGCACGTCGGGGTGGTGGATGATGGTGACGCGCGGCGCGGACTTGTCGGTCATCTGGGTGAGATCGGCGCCCTGGACGCGTGTCTTCGCGTAGTCCAACGCATTCAGGTAGCCCGTCGACAGCGTTGCGATAGCCTTGGTGCCCACCATCATTCGGGCGTACTCGATGATCTTGAACATTTGCGCGATGCCGTTGTGGCGATCGCCGACCAGCCAGCCAGTCGCCGGCACGCCATGCTGACCGAACGTCAATTCACATGTCGCCGAGACCTTCAAGCCCATCTTGTGTTCCAGACCTGTGACGAACACACCGTTGCGTTCGCCGGGCTCACCGGTCTGCGGGTCGAGCAGGAATTTCGGGACCAGGAAAAGGCTCAACCCCTTGGTGCCCGGCCCCGCGCCCTCGGGGCGGGCCAGCACCAAGTGCAGGATGTTCTCGAACACGTCATCGCTGTCGCCGCTGGTGATGAACCGCTTGACCCCGTCGATGTGCCACGTGCCGTCGCCCTGATCGATCGCCTTGGTCCGACCGGCACCGACGTCGGACCCGGCGTCGGGTTCGGTGAGCACCATGGTGGCACCCCAGTTGCGGTCGATGGCGAGCGACGCCCAATGTTGTTGCTGCTCATTGCCGATGCCATAGAGAATGTTCGCCATGAACGGGCCGGCCACGTACATGAACACCGCAGGGTTGGCGCCGAGCACCAGCTCGTTGACGGCCCACTGCACCATCGACGGCGCCGGCATACCGCCGACTTCTTCGTTGAGCCCAACCCGGAACCACTCGCCGTCACGCCACGCACCCAGCGATTTTTTGAACGGATCCGGCAGCGTCACGACATGGGTGTCCGGGTCGAATGTCGGAGGATGACGGTCGCTTTCGGCGAACGACTCGGCCACCGGTCCTTCGGCCAATCGGGCGGCCTCGGAAAACATCTGCCTCACCGAGTCGCCATCGAGGTCGCCGAATGCTTCGTCGGCCAGCACCTCGTCCAACTTCAGCGATTCGAACAGGTTGAACTCGAGGTCGCGCACGTTGCTCTTGTAGTGGCCCATGGCTGACGCCTTTCGATCGCGTGGGCAGAGCTTAACGCCGTAAGCGTCCTCGGAATTGGGCTTGGCGACGCTCGATGAACGACTGCATGCCTTCTTCGTGATTGAGCGCACGAGGTGAATATGTAATAGGGCATAAAACTTAATCAAGCCGCCTTCGGCCCACCGTGAAGTTTTCAGATTGTCAGTCTCTTTAGGTCTCTATCCAGCAACGCCAGGCCCTAGCGTTTGCTTGCTCGACGCGAGTCTTATATGGTGTCTTACATAGTCCTCAGGAGAGATCATGCTGATCGTCGAACTGAACGTCGCCGGCTACCGCTTGAGCGGTGAGTGGGCGGGTCTGCGCCGCAACACGCTGCGACCCACGCGGTTCCACCCGCGATCCCTTCAGTGGCGCATGCCGCAGCTGCGCCACACCCGCGCAGCCTGACAACCGGCTGGTAACCCACGCATGACAATCGCGACACAGGCACGCCGCAAGCGCGGCGATACCCGCACCAAGATGCTGATCAGCGCCGCCGAAGTGATGCGCGAACGCGGCGCCGCCGGTGTGACCATCGACGAGATCCTCACCCGCAGCGGCGCGCCCCGCGGCTCGGTCTACTACCACTTCCCCAACGGGCGTAATCAGATCCTCGCCGAAGCATTGCATTACG
Organism: uncultured Actinomycetota bacterium; assembly: GCA_963737375.1. Lineage (GTDB taxonomy): Bacteria > Actinomycetota > Actinomycetes > Mycobacteriales > Mycobacteriaceae > Mycobacterium. The sequence goes on along the minus strand of CAVTSP010000008.1, from coordinate 189,736 downwards.
CGGGAGAGGCGATCACCGCCGACATCGACGACGCCGCCGGCCGCGGCGCCAAGGTACTGCTCCGACAGTTCGTCAACTTCTGGGAACGGGTGCTCGCCGAAAGCGACTACCACGCCGGCTGCCCGGTGGTCGCCGCGGCGATCGGCTCAGCCGAAGACGAGGTTCCGTTGGCCGCCGAGGCGGCGCGGATCTTCGCGCACTGGCGTACGGCCCTGGCGTGGGCATTTGTCGCCGACGGCTTCGCCGAGCCGGATGCCGAGTCGCTGGCGGTGATGTCGATCGCGGCGCTGGAGGGCGCGGTCGTGCTGTGCCGGTCCAGCCGCAGCACCGACCCGTTGCACAAGGTTTACGAGCAACTCGAATTCCTGGTCAAGGCAAGGGAATTCGTCCGTCGCAACGGAGTTCCCGGACAGGGCTGAGTTAGTCGCTGGCCGGCAGCGGCTTGGCTTCCTTGAGGCTCAACGCAGTCTCACCCACGGCCAACGTCCCGGCGCCGGCCTTGGTCACCAGCACCTCGGCGCCCGCGTCGTCCACATAACGCTTGCCCATGATCGCGCCGTCGGAGAACGCTGGATCTAGCTCGCCGGAACGCTCAGCGTTCAACTCCACCATCGGCGCGCCTCCGCAGCGCAGATCATCGAGGCTGTCGGCGCTGCGGACGACGATCACCTGGGTGTCGCAGACCTGGCTCGCCAGCCGGGTTCCGTTCTTGATCATGATTTCGATCCTCGGTTCGTTTACTGCTCGGCCGGAGCGGCGCGAAGCTCTTCGACGATGTCGCGGCGAAGCACCTTGCCCGTCGCGTTGGTGGGCAGCTCGTCGCGAAAGACTACCCGGTCAGGGGTCCGCGACCCCCGCAAACTCTTGCGGACATGCTCCCGCAATTCCTCGGCGTCAGGGTCGGCTCCGACGACCGGCACCACGACCGCGACGATCGCCTGCCCCCACTGCGGATCCTCGACCCCGACGACCACAACCTCGCGCACATGCGGGTGCTCGACGAGCACATCTTCCAACTCTGCGGGCGCGATGTTCTCTCCGCCGCGGATGATGGTGTCGTCGCTGCGGCCACCGATGAAGAGGTAGCCGCCCGCGTCAAGGGTGGCGATGTCCTTGGTCGGGAACCACCCCTCGGCGTCGAGCACCGAGCCGATCCCGGTGTAGCGACCCGATACCTGCTCACCGCGGACGAACAGCTCGCCGGTCTGCCCCGCCGGCAGCACCGCGCCGTCCTCGCCGCGGATCTGCACCTCGACGCTCGGCACCGGCTGGCCTACCGAACCCAACCGCTTCAGCACGGCCGGGTCGTCGGCGCCCTGAGCCTCGCGATGGTCGTCGGGCGTCAGCACGGCGATCGTCGAACTCGTCTCGGTCAATCCGTACGCGTTGACGAAACCGACCTGCGGCAACAGTTCCAGAGCCTTGCGCACCAGCGGCAACGGCACCTTCGAACCGCCGTAGGCCAGATTGCGCAGCGACGGCAGCCGATGCCCGCCACCTTCCAAGACCGTGACGATCCGGTCCAGCATGGTCGGGACCACCGTCGCGCTGGTCACGTGCTCGGCGTCGATCAGGCGCAGCCACTCTTGCGCGTCGAACACCGGCAAATAGACCATCTTGCGGCCCGCGTAGAGATTCGACAGAGCCGCGCTGACACCGGCGATGTGGTACGGCGGGACGCAGATCAGCGCGGCATCGGTCTCCTCGGCAGACCCGAATTCGACTGTGCCCGTGACGTAACTGGTCAGGTTGTTGTGGGTGAGCTCAACGGCCTTGGGCTGCGACGTGGTGCCCGAGGTGAACAGCACGATGCCCACCGAGTCCGGGTCGGCAAACTCCACAACCGGCTCCGCGTCGCGCGCTTGCGCCAGAAAGTCGTCGGACAGGACCACCTGCTTGGCCACACTTTCGAGCCCGGCCTGGCCACCCAGCTCGTCGAGATAGCGGCTGTCGGCGACCACCAGTGGGTCGGGCAGACGCGCGATCAGGGTCTTGATGCCCTCGGCCGAGAGCCGATAGTTGATCGGCGTGAACGCCAACCCGGCCCGCGCCGACGCGAAGATCAGCAGGGGCAACATCGCGCCCCCGACGCCGACGTAGACGACGTGCGAAGCCTGCGAGCGGGCGATGATTCCGGCGCCGCCGTCGGCCAGATCGCTGAGCTGCTGCGCTGTCAGCCGAACATCCCCGGAGACGACGGCCGTCCGCTCGGGATCGCTCGAGCTCGCCATCTCGAGAAGTAACGAAATACTCACGGTCGCTCTCTCTGTGCTGTCCGCACGTTACAAAACTTTCCCGAAGTGTCATGCCAGTTTAGATGACGTCACAATCGCACCCGCGTCGTGGCCGACGTCACTACGGCGACGGAGTTTACCTGCGCACGCGGGTGTTATCCCGGTCCGAGTTCGCCAGTAGTTGACCAAGCAACCACGAGCGAGTTGGGGACAACGCTTTGACGACCTTCACAGCAGACCTATCGCCCACACACTCCACCTTCACCGGGGTGCGCGCCGGGATAGCAGGCGCCATGCTCGCCGAGTTCTTCGGCACCTTCGTACTCTTGCTGCTCGGCCTCGGCACCTGCGCGGTGAACACCGAGGAATTCGACGAGAATCGGGCCGCCTGAGCTCAGGTGCCCGTCCACTTGGCCGGGCGCTTCTCGGCGAACGCGATCGCGCCTTCCTTGGCGTCGTTGGAGCCGAACACCGGCATCAGGATCTTGTTCTGCTCGCCGAACTGAGTGTCCGGGGTCCAGCCGCGGGACTCGACGATGATCCGCTTGGTGGCGGCCACGGCCAGCGGACCGTTGACGGTGATCCGCTCGGCCAACTCGATCGCCGCGTCCAGCGCGCCGCCGGGTTCGGTGAGCACGTTGACCATGCCCAGCGCATGAGCCCGCTCGGCGGTGAAGGCTTCGCCGGTCAGCGCCAACTCCATCGCGATGGCCGCCGGGATTCGCGCAGGCAGGCGCAGCAGCCCACCGCCGCCGGCCACCAGCCCACGCTTGACCTCGGGAATGCCGAAAGACGCATCCTTCGACGCCACGATCAGGTCGGTGGCCAGCGCCAGTTCGGTGCCACCGGCCAGCGCGTAGCCCTCCACCGCGGCGATGAGCGGCTTGTCCGGCCCGCGCTCGGTGAAGCCCATCCCGCGGCCCTCGACGATGGGAACTTCGCCGCGGGCGAAGGCCTTGAGGTCCATGCCCGCACAGAACGTTCCACCCGCCCCGGTCACGATGCCCACCGATAGTCCGGGATCACCGTCAAGCCGGTCCACCGCGTCGGCCAAACCGTGGGCCACCGCGGAGTTGACCGCGTTCTTGGCCTTCGGCCGGTTGATGGTGATGATCAGGATCCGGTCCCGCTGCTCGACGAGGACTTCGGGTTCTGCGGCTTCTTCAGTGCTCACGGCGGTGTGCGCTCCTTTGGTTAGTGACAGGTGTCTGTCGAGAGATGGTATCGAGCCGGTGCGGCTCGGCTAGCATCACAGCCAAATGGCTGCGACCGATATCGAACCCAGCGAGCTGTCCAAATGGGATCCCGGGCTCACCGAACGCGTGATGGGCTGGCTGCGTCCGTTCATCAAGGGCTACCACCGCGCCGAGGTGCGCGGGCTGGAGTCGTTCCCGGCAGGCGGCGCGCTCGTGGTGTCGAACCATTCCGGCGGACTGTTCCCGATGGACGTCCCGGTGTTCGCTACTGGCTTCTACGAGCACTTCGGCTACGACCGTCCGGTTTACACGCTCAGCCACGACATCATCTTCACCGGACCCACTGGCGAGTTCTTCCGCCGCACCGGCTTCATCCGGGCCAACCACGAAAACGCCGACGAGGCACTTCGATCCGGTGGCGTGGTGGTGGTGTTCCCCGGCGGTGACTACGACGTCTACCGACCGACGTTGTCGGAGAACGCGATTGACTTCGACGGGCGCACCGGTTACATCAGGGCGGCGATCAACGCCGGGGTACCGATCGTTCCGGCGGTGGCGATCGGCGGCCAGGAAAGCCAGCTCTACCTGTCCCGCGGAACCGGACTGGCCAAGGCGCTGCGACTCGACAAACTGATGCGCGTGAAAATCCTGCCTATCTCGGTGGGCTTTCCGTTCGGCCTGTCCGCGGTGCTGCCGGTCAACGTCCCGCTGCCGACCAAGATCGTGATGCAGGTGCTCGAACCGATCGACGTGACAGCAGAATTCGGCGAAGAGCCCGACATCGACACGGTTGACTCCCACATCCGGCGCGTCATGCAAAAAGCGCTCGACGGGCTGGCCAAACAACGTCGCCTGCCGGTAATCGGGTAGCAGCACGATGGCAGCGCTCGGTCTGCTGGGCAGCATGGTCCGCGCAGGGATCATCGCGCCGATGCGGCCCGACAAGTATCTGCGCATCGTCGGGGTGGTCCGCCGCGAGGGACTCGCTGTCACCAGCGGATTCGCGATGTCGGCGCAGCGCTGCCCGGACCGTCCCGCGCTGATCGACGAACTGGGCTCGCTGACCTACCGTCAACTCGACGAGCGCGCCAATGCGTTGACCGCTGCACTGCAGGGATTGCCCGGCGGGACCCCTGAGGTGGTGGCGATCATGTGCCGCAACCACCGTGGCTTCGTCGAGGCGTTGATCGCCGCCAACCGGATCGGCGCCGACGTGCTGCTGCTCAACACGTCGTTCGCCGGCCCCGCGTTGGCCGACGTGGTCAATCGCGAGGGCGCGGACGCGGTGATCTTCGACGAGGAGTTCACCGAGTCGGTGGACCGCGCGCTGGCCGACGGGCCCGACACCACCCGCATCGTCGCGTGGACCGACCATCCTGAGCGGCACGACTGCACTGTCGAGAAGCTGATCAGCACTCACCTCGGCAAGCGAGCCGCCAAGGTGGATCGCAAGGGCAAGATGATCCTACTGACGTCGGGAACGACCGGTAACCCCAAGGGCGCCAAGCATTCCGGCGGCGGCGCAACAGAACTCAAGGCGATCCTCGACCGGGTGCCGTGGCACACCGAAGAGACCACGGTTGTCGTGGCACCGATGTTTCACGCCTGGGGCTTCTCCCAACTGATCTTCGCCGCGTCGCTGGGTTGCACGGTGGTCACCCGGCGCAAGTTCGACCCGGAAGCCACGCTCGATCTCATCGACCGTCATCAGGCCAGCGGACTATGTGTTGTGCCGGTGATGTTCGACCGGATCATGGATCTGCCCGACGATGTGCGCCGCCGCTACAGCGGTCGGTCGCTACGGTTCGCCACCGCATCGGGTTCGCGGATGCGGCCCGATGTCGTTACGAAGTTCATGGACGAGTTCGGCGACATCCTCTACAACAACTACAACGCCACCGAAGCGGGGATGATCGCCACCGCGACGCCTGCGGATCTGCGCGCCGCACCCGATACCGCCGGAAAACCCGCTGTAGGCACGGAGATTCGCATTCTGAACTCCGAGCATCAGTCGGTGCCCACCGGAGAGGTCGGTCAGATCTTCGTCCGCAACTCCAACCGCTTCGACGGCTACACCTCCGGCGCCGGCAGGAATTTTCACGACGGCTTCATGGCATCCGGCGATGTCGGCCGACTCGATGAGGCCGGGCGACTCTACGTCGTGGGACGCGACGACGAGATGATCGTGTCCGGCGGCGAAAACGTCTACCCGATCGAGGTGGAGAAGACGCTGGCCGCGCACGCCCATGTCGCCGAAGCCACGGTGCTCGGTGTCGACGACGAGCAGTACGGGCAGCGACTGGCGGCGTTTGTGGTGTTGACGCCGGCCGCATCCGTCACTGTCGACGATCTCAAGCAGCACGTCCGCGACAATCTGGCCAACTACAAAGTGCCGCGCGAGATCATCGTGCTGGACGAATTGCCGCGCAGCAGCACCGGCAAAATCTCCCGGCGTGACCTCCATGGCCATCTGCAAGATCAGGCCTGAGCCAGCGCTCCTTCGATCACCGTCAGCGTCTCGGAAAGCCCTGCGGCTCGCCGGATTTCGATGAGCTCGTCGATGACGGCCTCGGTCACCTCGTGCGGATCGTCGACCGTGGCGCCGTCGGCGAGCACCGAAACGTTCAGTTGGTCAACGTAACTCCACACGGTGATGTTCAGACCGCTTCCGGTGGTCAACGGTCCCACCGAATAGATCTCCGTGACCTTGGCGCCGCCAACCCGGCCGTGCTCACGCGGGCCCGGGACGTTGGAGATCGGCAGGTTGAGCACCTTGTTCTGGCCGTCGCGGCCGGCCAGCCAACGGAACAGCGACTCCGAAGGCCCCGGCGGAAAGTAAGCCGCCCAACGGCTGACCAGTTCCGGGCCGAGCAAGTGATGGCTTTCCTTGGCGTCGACCGCGTAATCGTGTGCACGCTTGACCCGCTCCAACGGATCGTCGACGTCGGCGGGCAGCGCCACCATCATTCCGGTGAAGAGGTTTCCCGAGACTCGGTCCGGTGAGAAGTCGAAGCTCACCGGCACGGATGCCAGCAGCGGGAGGTCGGACACGCCGTCGTAGCGGATCCGCAGCTTGCGCAACGCCCCCGCCGACAGCGCCAACACCATGTCGTTGATCGTGACGCCGAGCGCCTTACCGGTCTCCTTGACATCGCTCAGCGCCAAAGTTGCTGTGGCGAAACGGCGTTCGGGAGTAAGCATGTGGTTCAGGAACGTCGGTGGCGGCGTGAACGGCATCGTCAACCCCGGGGAAAGCTTGCGCGAGCTGCGACGCACCCGGTTGATGCCCTTCGCGGTGTAGCCGATGGTCCCTGGGATTCGCCCGATGTGGCGCATGTGGTCGGCAAATGCCGACCGCACCAACTCCCCGGTTGACGGCGTCGGATCGGGCGCGTAACGGCTTTCGCCGTTCTGCGGCCCCGGCGCCAGATCCATACCGCGCGCCAACAGGTTCGCCGCAGCCACCCCGTCGGCGAGTGCGTGGTGGACCTTGCCCACCACGGCGATCCGGTTGTCGGCCAAGCCTTCGACGAAGTACATCTCCCACAGCGGATGGTCGCGGTCCAACGGCGTGCTGGCGATCTCGCCGATCGCCTCGTCCAATTCACGGCGGCCGCCCGGTGCCCGCAGACGCCATGGACGCACGTGATAGGTCAGGTCGACGTCGCAATTTTCCCGCCACATCGGGTGGTGCAACTTGAGCGGAATGTCAACCAGCTGATAACAAAACGGCTCCAGCTTGTACAGCCGACTGTGAATCACGCGACGGAATGCGTCGATGTCGAAGTCACGACGGTCGGAGTCCAACTCGATCACAGCAACCTTGAGCGTGTGCATGTGCACATTCGGCGTTTCGCTGTACAGCAGTACCGCATCCCAGCCGCTCAGCCGCTTCATGGGAGGGACCCTACAACCGTGCGGCGGCCTAAATAACCTCTTTGGCCGCGATCATCCGGTTGCGATAAACCTGGTTCAGAAAGAGCCCGACCGCAGTCGACATGGCTCCGGTACGCGCACCATCGGTCATGTCGAAACCGTGTCCGGCGCCAGGCAACTCCACGTAGCCGACGAGCGAACGGGAAACGGCCCGCAGGCCCTCGACGAAGCTGCGCGCCTGCGCGACTGGGATCACCTTGTCGCTGCTGCCGTGAATCACCAAAAACGGTGGCGCGTCCGCGTGTATGCGAGCAATCGGCGAGGCGTTGCGGAACACCGCGGGATGCCGACTTATTTTGCGTTTGACCACCACCCGCTCGAGGAAGTCGACGAACTGTTGCCGCTCGGGGGTCGAGCGGTCCTCCCAGTCGTAGCGGCCGTAAATGCCTACCACCGCATCGACGGAGGTATCCGAGTCCGGCGGTAGCTCGGTCTGCATGTCCGGGTCGTTGGCGGTGAGTCCCGCCAGCGATGCCAGGTGCCCGCCGGCTGAACAACCGGCTACCGCAATGAAATCGCGGTCACCACCGAACTTGTCGACATTGGCGCGGGCCCATGCGATCGCGGTCTTGACGTCGGTGATGTGCGACGGCCAGCGGTTGTGTGGCGACACCCGGTACTCGGCTGACAGGCATACCCACCCCAGCTCGGCCAGGTGTGACATCAGCGCGTAGCCCTGCAGCTGCCGGCCACCGTGTACCCAGGCGCCCCCGGGCACGAAGATCAGCACGGGTGCGGGGCGAACCGGCAGGTCCTTGCGACGCCACACGTCCAACAGTTGCGATGGCTCCTTGCCATACCTCACGGACGTTCGGTGCAGGTGGCGGCGATGCTGCCGCGCCCGCCAGAAAGGCGGAGTCCGGTCGGGCGCCGGCCACTCGATGTCCAGGTCGTTGGTGGCTACCAAGCCGCGCAGCGCGGCATCGGTGACCGCCTGGGTTTGATCCCGCTCGGCCTTGCGTGTCTCGCCGATGCCGGGAGTGAGCCACGACTTGGCCGACGCCGACATGAACTCGGGCGCCAACCGGGTGCCCCAGATGCTCATCGCGGTGATGCCGCCGAGTGGTTCCAGGTGTCGGCCGACCACCGGTAGTGACGCCATCGCATCGCTGGCTGCCAGCATGTAGTCACCCGGGCGGGCCCGCAGTAACCATGTGATGTGCGACGCCAGGGAGCGCCCAGCGGGGCGCGGCGCCGGTCGTACGGTCATCGGGGCAGCGTACCCCGAGGTATGGCGGTCCAACCCAGAATCCTGCCCAGTTCGTCGCCGATCCCAGTAGCCACACCTAAAGACGGGAATCAGCGTAGCGTCTGAGGTGTCGGGCAGCTCGGTGACGAGCGGAAATGCCCGATCGAAAAGGAAAATCTGATGGCTTCACTGACCACGACTCGTTCACCTTATTTCCTTCGTCTGGAACTGGTTAGGGACACTCTGATGTCCCACTCCAAGCTCAAAGACAAGGAAGCCAGCGAATTGGCGGAACACGTTCTGCAAGCGCTGAATTCGATTCCTGAAAAGATTCGCTGAGCCGAACTGCGGCGCTTCCGCGCTCGGTGACCACACGGCCTCCCGGTTCGTGTGCCCCTCTGACTCCGTGATCCGTCGAAGAAGGGCGCATCATCGACAATCGTTGTGGGCATTTCGCCTGCGCAACTAGAGGTTTGGATCATGAGAGTTTCCGTGACACGCCAAGATGGCGACACCGATAAGTACATGCGGTTCGGTGACACTTACGTCAAGAACGACGACGGCACGCTCGATGTCATCCGCGACGGCTCCGGTGAGCCGCACAGCTATGGCCCGGGTGCGTGGACCGACGTCAAGGGTGACGAAAAGCAGTTCAAGCGCAACCGCTTTCGCGGCTGGTTCGGACGGTAAGGCTCGATTTCCCCGCGGCTCGACGGGATCTGACAGGCGCTACCGGGCTCTCGACAGAAACTTCGTTGAGTTGTTCAGGTTGCGCTGGGCTGCGCTCGTCAGTCCCTGCTGCAGTTCCCATTGATAGCCGCGGATCGCCAGCACATACGCCTCAGGGACGTGATCGAAACACTGCTGGGTGGTCGCCAGGATTGCCGGCACGGACAGTGCATGCGAAGTGAAGCTGAAATCCAACTTCGGCGACGGACGGCTCAAGGTGAACGATTCGACCGCAGGGTCTTTGGTGGCATCCACGAACAGCACTCGCCTGTATCGGCTGATCAGATCGGCGTCTTCGAGGCCAAGCTGATAGGTGCGGCGCAGACATCCGTGCGGCCGAGGATAGATTTGCTCGAGCCGGTCGACGAAGGCCCAGCCCAATCCGTCGTCCTGACGTCCCACGTTGCCGATGCCGTAGACCAGCGACGTGGGGTTGTCGAACAGCCCGAGCGTGACACAGTCGGGTTCAGCGCACTCGCTCATCGAGCACCCGCCCCTGCGAGTCGACAACGGTGACAACCAAAGGCATCTGCCCAAGGGCGTGGGTGGCGCAGCTCAGGCAGGGATCGTAGGCGCGGATCCCCACCTCGATGGCGTTCATCATGCCCTCGGTGATCTCAGCCTGGCCGCCGAGATAGTCCTCGGCGACGCTGCGAACCGTCCGGTTGAGCACCTGGTTGTTCTGGGTGGTGGCCACGATCAGGTTGGCGAACGTGACATTGCCTTCGTGATCGGCGCGGTAGTGGTGCAGCAAGGTCCCCCGGGGGGCTTCCACCACGCCGACCCCCTCTCCGGTCCAGGCATCCGCACCGGGTGACACCACGAGGTCATCCTTTTGCAGGTCGGGGTCGTTGAGCAGATCCCTGACGACCTCGGCGGCGTGGATGATTTCGATGGTGCGCGCCCAATTGGTATGCAGCGTCATGTTGTTGGCGCGTCCGCCGGTGTAAGCGTGGAACTCCTCCAGCGCTTCGGCGGCGATTGGGGTCGACAGACTCCGTGTGACGTTGAGCCGGGCCAGCGGGCCCACCCTTACCGATCCGGCGTCGCGGCCGAGGTCGGTGAGGTAAGGGAACTTCATGTAGGTCCACTTCTCGACACCCTCGGAGAAGTGGTCGAGATAGTCGCGGTAATCGAACTCACGGATGAGCTTCTTCTGCTCGTCGACGACCCGGATTCGCCCATCGTAGTAGTCGACGTTGCCCTCATCGTCCACCAGACACATGTTCAGCGCCGACACATTGGCGAAGCCGTCGACTTGGGCACGGTGCTCGTCGTGGAAGTCGTAGAACATCTGCAGACCCAGTTGAGCGTCGTCGATGACCTCGTCGATGGAGGACAATCCGTCCTCGCCACGCAGCAATCGGTTGACGTCGGCCGCCGTGAGGCGTTTGTTCACGCCGCCGGGCACCGCGGAAAGGCCGTGCATGCGCTTTCCGAAGACGGCGGCGATCACCTCCTGGCCCCACTTGCGCAGCCGCACAACACGTTTGATGAGATCGGGGTTGGCCTCGATCAGTCCAATTAAGTTGCGCTGCTCGGGCGCGGCGTCCATCCCGAACAACATCTCGGGCACCACCAGGTAGAAGTAGGCGGTGACGTGTGATTGCAGCATCTGTGCGTAATGACCCAGCCGGCGCATCTTGACTGCGGTCGGGGTGAGACTCGTGCCCGACGCGGGCCCGACCCCGATCATGTCGTCGAGGGCTTTGGCTCCGCCAAGGTGGTGGCTGACGAAGCAGATCCCGCAGATCCGCTGCATGAGAACTGGCGCTTCCCAGTACGGGTGGCCCTGGATGAACTTCTCATAGCCCCGGAACTCCACCACGTGCAGCTTCGCGTCGATGACGTTGCGGTCGTCATCGAGTTCGATGACAACCTTTCCGTGTCCCTCGATTCGGGTGACCGGGTCAATTACGAGTGTCTTTGCCACAGTGGCCATTCCCCGATCAGTCGAAACGGTTGAGAGACTTGGGCAGATTGACGGGACGTCCGTTGACGAGGTCCTCCAGGACGTCGAGGATCGCATCCGCCCCCGGCGGGCAGCCCGGGATGAAGTAGTCCATGTGCACGACCTCGTGGCACGGGTAGACGTTGTTGGTGAGGATCGGGATCCGATGATGGTATGGCACCACCGGGCTGGAGGAGGGCGGTGCCGTCGGGGAGTTCGTGTAGGCCTCCGCCAGACAATCCTTGAGCCCCACCAAGTTACGCAGCGCCGGGACACCACCCCAGATCGCGCAGGCGCCAACCGAGATCAGGACGTCGCAGTTGTCCCGGAAGTGCCGCAGTGTCTCGATATTGTCCTCGTTGGCGACCCCGCCCTCGATGAATCCGATCGCGCACCGCTCCGGAATGCGCTTGATGTCGGTGAACGACGATCGCAGTATGGTGATTTTGTCCAGCAAGTCGATCATCCGCTCGTCGATGTCGAGCAGCGACAAGCTACATCCCCAACAGCCGCACAGGCTGATCATCGAGACCTTGATCTTCCCGGCGCGGCTGGCGGCCAGTTTCGGGTCGAGTGGCGTAGCCGGAAGTTCATGCGATGCAACCTCATTGGATTCCGACGTCGTCACTTTTCATGCCTCCGCGATGGTTCCAGTGCCCGGTCCTTCACCGATTCGACGTCGTAGCGCCGCTCGCCGATGGGCTCGTCATACCCCGCCCCTTTTTCGAGTATCGTTCCCACGGGGCAGATGTCGACGGCCTCGCGAACCTGTTCGGGGGGCATCTTGTTGGCCAGTTCGACATCGATCTCGATGCGGGCTTCCGCGCCGCGGCCGCTGATGCTGAAGATCTTCTTGCCGGTTTCGCGATCCCGGACAAACTCCACACAACGCTGACAGAAGATGCAGCGGTCGCGCTCCAGCCAAATCGTCTCCGCCGCGTGGTCGGCGACCCGCTTGGGAAACTGGTACGGGAAACGGGACACCATCATGTCCACCTCGTAGCCGACCGCCTGCAGCGTGCATCGGCCGGCCTTCTCGCAGCTTGGGCAGTTGTGGTTGCCCTCGGAAAACAGCAACTCCACCAACGCTTTACGCGCATCGATGGTCTCCGGGTCATTGACTTCCACCCGCATCCCGTCGCTGACCTTGACCACACAGGCGGCGGCGACCGCCCCGTTGACCTTGACCGAACACACCCGGCAGGTACCCAGGACAGGATGTCCGGGCAGATAGCACAGGGTCGGGATGTAGACGCCCGCCTCGGCGGCGACGTCGACGAGCGTCCTGCCCTCATCGCAGGAAACGGTTTTGCCGTCGATCTCGATCCGGATGCTCACAGCGACTCCTGCGGTGCGAGTGCGGCGACGGCTTGGGCGTAACCGGTCAGCTCAGCCTCCTGGTCGAAGGACGGCAGCAGGTCGCCGTGGCGCTCACGAAGTCGGGCCGAATAGATGTCCGGGAACTTTTTCAGCGTAGTCAGGATCGGATTGGGCGCGGTGGCACCCAGCCCGCATCGGCTGGTGTGAGCGACGATGCCGCCCCAGGCAACCATGTCGTCGAGATCGGATCGGACCGCCCGACCCGCAGCCACCAGGCCGACCTTCTGTCGCAGCATCACGTTGCCCGCACGGCAGGGCACACAGATGCCGCAGGACTCGTCGACGAAGAACTGCATGAAATCCGCAACTATGTCGATCAGGTCGCGTTCGTGGTTGAACACCATGAAGGAGCCGTTGCAGGACAGATCGTCGTAGGCGAGCCTGCGGTCGGCGTCGGCGGCCACCGAGAGCATTTCCCCGGAGGGGCCGCTGATCTGGACGGCCCGGGGGTTGACGGCGCCGACCATGTCGAGCACCGCGCGCAACGTGATTCCCCACTCCGTCTCATAGATGCCGGGTGCGACGCAGTCGCCGGAGACACTGAGCAGCCGGGTGCCGGCTGACCCCGGCACCCCCATTGCCGCGAACCACCCGGCACCCTCCTGCATGATTCGGCATGCCGCGGCGAGTGTTTCGACGTTGTCGACTACCGTCGGCTTGCCCAAGAAACCGTGCTCGACCGGGAAAGGCGGCTTGAGTCGAGGCGTTCCCCGCTTACCCTCACAGGACTCGAGCAACGCGGTTTCGTCGCCGCAGATGTAGGCGCCGGCACCCAACTGGATCCGGATGTCGAACCCGTCGCCGAGCAGTCCGTCGTCGCGTAGCTCCGCCAGCTGCCGTGCGAGATACTCGCGCAGATAGGCGTACTCCGCGCGGAGGTAGAGGATGCCGTGCCGGGCGCCAACACCGTGGGCCGCGATCGCCATGCCTGCGAATACCTGCTTGGGGGAATAGGTCAGCAACGCCCGGTCCTTGAAGGTCCCGGGCTCGCCCTCGTCGGCGTTGCAGATGATGTACTTCTCGTTGCCGGCGGCTGCGCGGCAAAACTTCCACTTCTTCCCGGTCGGAAAACCCGCGCCGCCTAGGCCCCGCAGGCCGGACTCGGACACGGTGGCGATCACGTCCTCGGGAGTCATCGCCCGGCAGCGGTGCACCAACGCGCTGTAATCGGTTTCGCCGCAGAAGAATACCGGCCCAGACGTGTGCACGGCGGTGCGTGTCAGCGCATCGACGTACTCCACGTCGTCGCGTGGCAGGCCAGCCGGATTGGCGATCTGCGTCGCAGTAGCACCCATTTTCAGTCTCTCGATGATCTCGCCGACCGAAGCCGCTGTCAGGTCAGTGAACACGACATCGTCGATGAGCATTGCTGGTTCGTGGTCGCTCAACCCGATGCATGGGGTTTCGAACAGCCCGAAGTCGGCCGACCCGGCGCCACCGAATCGTGCCCCGGTGTCGATTTCCAGGGCCTCATACACTTGACGGTAACCGTGCATTTTCGCGATGACGTTGTTACTCAGATAAATTCGGTGACGGCCCGAGGGCGTGGTGTGGAAGAAATGGAAGAAACTCGCGGTCTCCAGGACATCCTCGACGGACAGCCCGAGAAAATCGGCTATCCCGGTGGCGGCTTCTGCGGAAATGTAGCCGGATTCGCGTTGCACATCCCACAAGATGTCGAGGAGCCCAGTGCGGTCTGGCTCATGCCGATTGAGAATCGTCGCGATATCGGAAGGTCCCGCAAGTGACCTCAGGTGATCCGACTCGGTGCCGGCAGTGCCTCGACCGGCATCCCTGCTGGCGTGCTCATCAGCAGCCATTTGCCGAGCATAGGCTCGCTGAGGGATCTTCCGGACGGCACGACTCTGGCGTGCTCGTCAGCGGCCATTTGCCGAACACAGGCTCGCTGGTGGGCCTGCCTGATGGTGCGGTTCCGGCGCGGGTGTGCCGCGTCTTCGCCACAGCCGGCGTATTTCGTCGGCGCCCCACACGATGAACGGGAACGGGACTACCAGCAGGAGTTGGCCCGCTGACAGTGCGGCGGTGCCGAACAGCGGGTGCAGGAACGGTGTGTACACGAGAGTCAGCGCGAACACGATCTCCACCGCAATGCCGCCGAGCAGGGCCGGATTGGTGAATACGCCGATCTCGCGCAGCGACGCGTGATCGGTGCGGGCCGCGAAGGCGGTACCGATCTGGCAGGCGACGATGCCCAGCCACGCCACGGTGGTGGCCTGTTGATAGGCGTGGTGCAAGGGAGTGCCGACCCCGGTGGGCGCACCGGGATGCCAGCCGGCCCTGTGCAGAACGAGGAGAAAGCCGCCCATCACCAGCACCGCGGAGATGGCACCCAGGAATGCCCAGGCACGCAGCAGCATCGATCCACGGATGATGCCTTCCTTGGGCGGACGCGGTGGCCGGTCCATCAATCCCGGTTCGGCTGGTTCCCGCGACAGCGCGAGCGCGGGCAGGATGTCGGTGCCCAGATCTATCGCGAGGATCTGCAAGACGGTCAGCGGCAGTGGTATCGCCCCGCCGGAGACGGCGAACACCAGAAACGGCACGACCTCCGGAACGGCGTGCGTGAATATGTAGAGGATGAATTTGCGGATGTTGTCGTAGACCCGCCGACCCTCTTCGATGGCGACGACGACAGTGCCGAAATCGTCGTCGGTGAGAACCATGGTGGCTGCTTCACGGGCCACGTCGGTGCCGGAGCGGCCCATGGCTACGCCGATGTCCGCGCGGTGCAGGGCAGGGGCGTCGTTGACACCGTCGCCGGTCATGGCCACGACCTGCCCTTGGGCCCGCAGCGCGTCGGCAATGCGCAGCTTCACCTCCGGTGAGCTGCGGGCGAAGATGATTTCCTCGTCACCGGAAAGCAGGTCGTCCAGCTCGGCTTCACTGAGTGCGTCGAGTTGTTCCCCGGTGACGATCCGGGTGCCCGCTGAGCCGATCCCGACGCGGCGAGCTATCTCGGCTGCAGTGAGGCCGTTGTCCCCCGTGACCACGTGGATGCGGATCCCGGCGCGGTGCGCCTGAATGATCGCGTCGCGGACTTGGAGCCGGGGCGGGTCGAACATCATGACCAGCCCGAGCAGACACAATCCGTTCTCGGCATCGGCACGGGAGAGGCCGCTCACGGCATCGCCGTCGACGCGACGGCGGGCGATCGCCAATATTCGCAAACCCTGCGCGGCGTACTGGTCGATCAACTCGGCCAGGCGGGCTCGGTCGCGGTCGGTGAGTTCGCGCCGCCCGCCGGCGCCGCCGCCGATAGCGGTGCACCACGGCAACACTGTTTCCGGCGCACCCTTGGTATGGACGGCGACGGTTGCGTCGCCTTCCACGTCGACCGTGGACATGCGCAGCAAGTGCGGGTCGAAGTGGAATACCGCCCGTCGACCGGCGTCGCGAGCGTGCGGATCGGGGGGCACACCCACAGTGCGGGCCAGCTCGAGCAATGCCAGTTCGGTCGGATCCCCGGCCGCTGAAGCCGTTGCAGCAGAGGCTAATTCGGCGCTGGTACACACCGCCGCCGTGTACGCCAGGGTACGCATCTCAGGCGAGTCGAAGGTGTCGGCACCGCTCTCGAGGTCGACCTCACCGCCGGGCAGCCATACCTTGGTGACCCGCATCTTGTTCTCGGTGAGAGTCCCGGTCTTGTCCGTGCAGATCACCGTCGTCGATCCCAGCGTCTCCACGGCTGAGAGGCGCTTGACCACGGCACCTCGGCGGGCCAGATCGCGCACACCCACCGCCAACGCCAGGGTGATGGTGGGCAGCAATCCCTCGGGCACGTTGGCGACGATCAGCCCGATCGCGAACGTCGCCGCGGCCGCCCAGCTCAGACCGGCGGCGACACCGGCCGGCAGGAACACCAGTCCGGACCCGACCGCGACCAACGCAATCAACCAGGCCACCCGCTTGACCTGCCGCTCGAGCGGGCTGTCGGTACGGCCGACGCGCTGGCTCAGCGCAGCGATCCGGCCCAGTTCGGTGTGCGCGCCGGTTGCGGTGACCACCGCCCGCGCTTCCCCTTCGATGCAGGACGTGCCGCTGAATACCAGTTCCCGGGCCTGCAGGGTAGGAACTGTTGGGTCGATTTGATCAGCGGAGCGGGCCAACGGAAGCGACTCACCGGTCAGCGTCGACAGGTCGACCTCTAGGTCGCCAAGGATGATCCGGCCGTCGGCGCAGACCCGATTGCCCTCCGAGATCAGCAGCACGTCACCGGGCACCAAGGCCCGGGCCTCGACTTCAACCTTCTGACCGTCCCGCATCACGCGGGCGTGGGTGGGCAGGTACGCGGCCAGCGCCTCCACCGCGCGTTCCGCCTGGACCTCCTGAACGAACGCGAAACCGGCATTCAGCACGATCACCGCAACGATTGCCGCCGCAAGGACCGGGGTTCCGGTAAACCAAGCCAGCACGGACGCAACAACCAGCACCAGGGCTAGCGGGTGAGTGACTTGCTTGAGCAGTTCGCCGGGCCATCGGCGGCCCGACCCTTGGGGCAGCTCGTTCGGCCCGTACACAACCAGGCGCCGCGCTGCCTCTCGAGTAGTCAACCCCAACTCCGAGGTTCGAAGGTCGCGAAACAGCGCGCTCAGGGGCTCCCTGGAATCAGTTGTCGTGGAGGTCCCGCGGACCTCGCGCGTATCGCTGGTCATGATCGGCCGACCACATTGTGGGTCGGCCTTGTCGGCGAGGGCGTTCTGTGTGCTGCCAATTCGGTCTCGGCGAGCAGTCCAGCCGGGCGAGAGGGAGTTGAATTCACGGGGCGTCGTCGCCGCGGATACTTACGGCGAGTAACCGATCGGCAAGGTCCGAGAGGGCACGTGCGGTCGCCAATTCCTGACTGGCTTTGTCTGTCAGACAATCGGACGGGTGCCGGTACGCAACTCCGGCTCCGGCCAGGCACGTTCCGGCCCAATGCAATTCGACCTTGGCCTGAGTGCGTCCGCCTCTTTCCGTGACCGCGATGCTCATCGCCGACCGTGTCGCGTCGCGAGAGGGGGGATCGTTGCGATGCATCGTCTTTACCTCCAAGGCGGCTGTTGTGTGAACCGTGACAACCCGCGGGCCGTAGTGGCTCATCTCGAGCCTAAACGCGGCAGTCGCAGGCCCTAGGGTCCTTGGTCACCACCGCCGCAGCCATCGGGCATCGGGCATCGGGCATCGGGCAGCGCTGAGAGCGTTACGCATCGACATAAGTTCGGCCCGAATGTTTTTCGAGACCAGGACTCTGATCCGATGTTTCGACGCCGGCACGACCTGGCTCTTTGCCACGGGCCAGTTCGCCATTGTGCAGTCCTGTTACGACTGCCGGCCGGTGGAACGCCTCGCGGCTCATCGAGCCGGTACGAGCTGTTTCTCTACTTGGAGGACCTGGCGGGTGGCCTTGATCACCGTGTCGGGGTTAAGGCTCATCGACTCGATGCCGATCCGGACCAAGAACTCGGCCATGTCCGGGTAGTCCGAAGGCGCTTGTCCACACAGCCCCGAGTGAATTCCGTTGCGGCGGCAGCCCTCAACGGCCAGTCGAATCATCTCCTTGACGCCCTCGTCGCGTTCGTCGTAGTCGAATGCCACGATCTCGCTGTCACGGTCGACACCGAGGGTGAGCTGAGTCAGATCGTTGGAGCCGATCGAGAAGCCGTCGAAACGCTTGGCGAATTCATCGATCAGGATCACGTTGTTGGGTATCTCGCACATCGCGTACACCTTGAGTCCGTTCTCGCCGCGGCGCAGACCGAGGTCGGCCATCGTCTGCAGGACGAGGTCCGCCTCGGCGATTCGGCGCACGAACGGGAGCATGAGAATGACGTTCGTCAGGCCCATCTGTTCGCGCACCCGCAGCATTGCGCGGCACTCCAGCGCGAAGCCCTCGGCGTAGGCGGGATGCGCGTAGCGTGAGGCGCCTCGAAAGCCGAGCATCGGGTTGCTTTCGGATGGTTCGAAGGCCGCTCCGCCGACCAGGCTTGCGTACTCGTTGGTCTTGAAGTCCGACATCCGAACCACGACGGGCTTCGGCCAGAAGGCGGCGGCGATGGTGCCGATTCCTTCGGAAAGGCGCTCCACGAAAAAGGCGCTCCCGTCGGGATAGTCGTGCGTGAGCCGATCGATCGTCCTGCGCGCCTCGGGATCTGCGACCTTCTCGGGGTGCAGCAGAGCCAGCGGGTGGACCCGGATGTCCTCGCTGATGATGAACTCCATCCGGGCGAGCCCCACGCCGTCGTTCGGCAGGAACGACGTCTTGAAGGCGAGCGCGGGGTTCCCGAGGTTGATCATGATCTGGGTTCGCGGCCGCGCCAGATCCGCCACCTCGCTACGGTCCACGTGGAAACCGAGTTCGCCCCGGTACACGCGGCCCGATTCGCCGTCCGCACACGACACCGTCACGGTTTCGCCATCCGGCACGCATGAGGTTCCGTCGCCGGTGCCAACCACAGCCGGGATGCCGAGTTCGCGAGCGATGATCGACGCGTGACAGGTGCGACCGCCGCGGTTGGTGACGATCGCGGCGGCGGTCTTCATGATCGGCTCCCAGTCGGGCGTGGTGGTGTCGGCGACCAGCACCTCGCCGGGCTTGAACTCGGACAGGTGCTCGGGGTTATGGATCCGTCTCGCGACGCCCGAGGCGATCCGGTCGCCGACCGCTCGGCCCTCGGCGATCATCTCGCCTCGACCCTCGAGCACATAGGTCTCCAGCGCCGTTGCGCTGTGTTGGGAGGCCACTGTCTCTGGGCGCGCCTGCACGATGTAGAGCTTTCCGTCGAGACCGTCCTTGGCCCACTCCATGTCCATCGGCCGTCCGTAGTGCGCCTCGATGGTGCATGCGTAGCCGGCCAGTTCCAGGACGTCCTCATCGGTGATGCAGAACCGAGCACGGTCGGACTTTGGCGTCGGGACGTTTCGCACCGTGCTCTTCGTGTCTCCCTCGACGAGGATCATCTTCACCGCTTTGTCGCCGACGCGGCGGCGCAACACGGCGCGGTGGCCAGCCAGATAGGTCGGCTTGTGGACGTAGAACTCGTCGGGGTCGACGGCGCCCTGAACCACATTCTCGCCAAGGCCATAGTCGCCCGTCACCAAGACGGCGTCGCGAAACCCGGACTCGGTGTCGATCGAGAACATCACGCCGGACGCAGCGATATCGGAGCGCACCATCTTCATCACGCCGATCGACAGCGACACCACGAATTGGTCGAAGCCCTGGTCGAGCCGGTAATGAATGGCGCGATCGGTGAAGAGGCTGGCGAAACAGCGCCTGCACGTGTCGAGCAGACTCTGTTCGCCTTTGATGTTCAGATACGAATCCTGTTGGCCGGCGAAGCTCGCCGTCGGCAGGTCCTCGGCGGTCGCCGAGCTTCGCACCGCGAGACTCACCTCCTCGCCGTACTCCTGTTGGAGCTTGCGGTAGGCATCCAGGATCTCGGCGGCCAGATCGTCGGGGAGCCCTGCGCCGTAGACGATCTCACGGGCGCGCTTGCCTTTAGGCGCCAGCGCGGCGACGTCGGCGGGGTCCAGATCGTCAAGCTCGGCATGCAGGCGGTCCCAGGCGCCGGCCTCATCCAACATGTAGCGATAGGCCTCGGCGGTGATCGCGAATCCGTGTGGGACGCGGACGCCCTGCCCGGACAGCTTTTGGAACATCTCGCCCAGCGAAGCGTTCTTTCCGCCGACGAGCGGCACATCGTCGATGCCGAACTCCTCAAAAAAGCGGACGTACCCGGATGTCGTCATGACTTGTCCTCTCGTAGCGCATCAAAGCTGTCGGCGGAATCGAGCTCGACGCGCACGTCATGCGACGTCGGACTCGCCCGGGTTCGTTGGCCGCCAACGCCGTTCATCATGGCGGTGCAAGAATCATCGGTGCATTCGGTGTGTGGCGGTTCGTTGCCGTACGGCCGATAGCGCCACAAATGCCAACCTCCCACGGCGGCAAACACCATGCCAGGGCCGAAGGTCACTGGACTGGGGTAACACTCGGCCGTAAGGGCGTTGAGTACGAAAATTCCTGCTAATGCACCGGGAAAGATGCGGTGCGGCAGCGCCGGTATTGGAAATCCGGTCAGCCGGGAAATCGAACAGTGGTCCCGGGCATCAATTGAATGACTCGACCGCGGCATTCCACTTCGACTCCCGCAGCAGCATCGCGTGGATCGACACTGATGATCACGCCCCTTCCGCTGACCCGCAGGTGTAGGTGCAGACCACGGTAGTGGATCGGGAAAGCCAGCACGCCAAGCTTTTCCGGCCAATACGGGGAGAGGATGATGCGGTTGGACCGGGTCTCCATCCCGGTGAAGCATCGCTGCATGAGGTCGACGCTGCCGGCCATGGCAGCGAGGTGAATACCCTCAGACGTGGTGCCGCCCTGGATATCTGAGACGTCGGACTTCAACGCCTCCTGGAAAAACTCCATGGCACGTTCACGGTTGGCCCGGGCAAGCACCCAGGTATGCACCACGCCGCTGAGCGTCGAACCGTGCGACGTGCGAGCCAGGTAGTAGTCCACCATTTCTGGGATCTTGTCTGGCATGAAGCGGTAGCCAAGCCGGTCGAGCAACTCGCCCAACTCCGTTGCCGACATCAGGTAGAGCAGCATGAGGACGTCGGCCTGCTTGGAAGCCTTATATCGGTTCACGTCGTCGTTCTCCGCCTCGAGGATGCGGTCGAGGCGTTGGATATTGCCGTACTGCTGCCGGTAACCCTCCCAGTCCAGTTCCTCCAACTCGCCGTATCCCGCGAACTGGCTGATGATCCCGTCGTGGAACGGGACGTACATCCGTCGACTTACTTCTTCCCAGTGCGCCAATTCGGCAGTGTGCAGTCCGAGTGTTTCCTGTAAGTCGAGTCGGTTCGGTAGCGGCAGCAGTTTCAGTGCGTCGAGGGCTCGCAGGATTACCCAGACCGCCATCACGTTGGTGTAGGCGTTGTTGTCGATACCGTCATAAGGCGCGTCCGGGTAGCCCGCGTGGAATTCGTCGGGCCCGATCACGCCCCGGATGCTGTAGCGTTCCCGCTCCCCGTCGTAGCCGGCCCGACTCACCCAGAAGCGCGCGATCTCAGCCAGCATCTCCGCGCCGTAGTCGATCAGGTAGGCGAGATCGCCGGTGACCTGATAGAACTGCCACGAGCTATAGGCGACGGCGATGCCGATGTGGTGCGCACGGGCGCTGGAGTCGGGGTTCCACCGGCCACTGCGCGGATTGAGATGCAGGCGTTGACTTTCCTCGCGCCCATCGCTGCCGGATTGCCACGGGAACATCGCACCGGAGTACCCCGCCGCCTTGGCGGCCTGACGCGCCTCGGGCAGGCGCCGATAGCGGTATGCCAGTAGCGACCGGGTGACCATAGGGAGCCGTAGGTTGAGCACCGGGTAGACGAACAGCTCGTCCCAGAAGATGTGCCCGCGATATGCCTCACCGTTGAGTCCGCGCGCCGGCACCCCGACGTCGAGGTCACAACAGTTGGGTGAAACCGTCTGCAGCAGATGCAGGAGATGCAGTCGCAGGACACGTGATTCGTCGGTGAAATCTTCGAACTCGATGGACAGGCGCTCCCATAGATGTGCCCACTCAGTGACGTGCCCGTCGCGTAACTCGGCGAAGCGGCCGAGTCGGCCCAACAAGCGCTCCGCCTCGACAGAGGGTTCTGACGTCGCGACATCGCGTCCGGTGAACAGGGTCACGACCTTCTCGGCCGTCAACGCATCACCGACCGACATTTCGACCGAGATATCGTGCCCGATCTCGGCGCCCTCGTCGACAGGACGATAAATGGCCGGCGCGAGACTTCCGTTACGCCACAGGGTGGTTCGTCCCGCCATGGCAATGGGAATGCGCGATTGGGTTGTTTGAACGGCCAGCAGTACAGAGTTGTCGGAGATCTGCCGCTTTTCCACCAACTCAAGGTGATCGTTGGCCAAATCCCGGTACCGCTCCACGAGCGAGTTCGTGACGCTGCCGTCCAGCGTCGAGCGAATCTCTATTGTCCCTGACCAGTCCTCGGCAACGACCGTCGTCTGCAGTGCGCCGACGTGCGGCATGTGCATCGCGACGAATCGTTGCTGGGTTACCGAACTGGTGCGTTCGGCATCGTCACAGAAGCGCACCTCCCGCGTCAGCACCGCGCCGCGCAGGTCGAGTGTCTGTCGGTAGGACAGCACACGGACCGCGTCGATGTCGAACCAGCTACCCCCGTCAACCCGGAAGGTCAGGGCAAGCCAGTTAGGCAGATTGACCAGACTCTCGTTGTCGATTGTTGTACCCGATACGTCATCGACGAGACGGTTGTAGACCCCGGCGGCATAGGTGCCCGGATAGTGCACCTGGTCGGCTTTCGATTCGGGTGCCGCAGCCCGAGTGGCAAAGTAGCCATTTCCCAACGTGCACAACGATTCACGAAGTTTTTCGCCCTGCGGATCATAGCCCACATAAGTGAAATCCCAGGCTTTGCCTGACGTCTCCTGCTTGTTCGCCAGCCAATTCGACCCGCGCTGGACGAACTCCCGCACCTGATCCGGACTCTGCAGAGCGAAACGAGCGGCCGTCTTGCGGTCGCTATCTTCGTCGTGGCGCACGACAATCCCGATGCCGTCGAATTGGACTGCATCGAAAGCGTCTTCGTCGGTGAGGTCGTCGCCGATGTAGATCGGCAGAAGCGAACCCGTAGCATCGATGCGATCACGAATCCAGGCCAGCGTGGTCCCTTTGTCCCAGTCGAGGTCGGGGCGCAGCTCGACGAGCATGCGCCCGCTCGTCACGCGCAGGCCATCTCGCTGCCCGAGTTTGTGTGTGACAGAGACGATCTCGCCGACGTGTTGCGTTGCGACCTCTCGGTAGTGAACTGCGACGGCGAAACGCTTGTGCTCCACCCGCACTCCGGGAATTCCCGCCAGGGTCGTGTGTAACTCGGCGGCCGCATGTTCGAGCACACCGACGGCGGCGAGGGCGGCTTCGTTTTGGTGATAGGTGCCGTCCGGTTCGGTCAACTCAAAGCCATGGCTGCCCGCGTACCACACCCCCGGTATCGCCACCCGGGAGCGGATATCGGCGAGGTCACGACCGCTCAGTATGGCGACGGGACATTGCGATGCAAGACATTCCAGCGCCTCGCGGGCTCCGTCGACGAGAGCGGCGGCACCTGGATCGTCAACGATCGGGGACAAGGTGCCGTCGTAGTCGAGGAACAACACCGGTTCGCGGGAGCCCAGAACGCCGACGATCTGACCGTATGACTCCACCGCATCGGGGAGCTGCGAGATTCGCCTGTCGCCGCTACGGACTGCGACTTCATCCAGGTACGCAACCACCACATCGGCGCCACACCCGAGCAGTCGATCGGCACTCACGGCATCGACGCCGATGACCAGCGCGAAACCGCCGTCACGGGCTGCCGCGATCCCGGCATCGGCGCTGTCCACGACGACGGACCGCTGCGGACGCACACCGAGCTGGCGGGTGGCCTCGATGAGGGCCGCGGCAGGTAGGCCGTCGACACAGGCGATAAAGAGTTCCTCAATCCCAGCGGATTTCAAGAGCTGCTGACCGCCCGGGCGCGCCGAGTATGCGGCGGCGGCCAGGCCGGCGTCGCGCAATTTTCGCACCAGGTTGATCGTCGACTCGAACACCGGAACACCATCGGTCCCGGTTAACACATCGTCGAGGTTGAAGATCACGGCGTCGTGGTAGCGCGGGTCCACGGTGACCGGCAGCGTCATGGCGATGTCCTTGGTCGAGTGGTCGACCATTGGTCGCTATCGATATCTATGGGATCGGCGACGACGTCGAAAAGCCGCTCGACATCTTCCCGGATGCAGTGCGCGGTGCCGGGAGTCAGCAACATGGCCGAACCGGCAGCGATGCCCAGCCGCACCGCCTTGTCGAGTTGCCAGCCGCGCTTGAGGCCGACGGTGATGCCGGCGGTCATGGCGTCCCCGGCGCCCACACCGCTGCCGGAAGGCACCCTTACAGCCGAATAACGTTGACTTCCATGTGGTGTGGCGAGCAGAGCGCCCTCGGAGCCAAGTGACACGACGACGAATGGAGCGCAGCCACGGTCGATGAGTTCGTGCGCGGCGGCTAGCTGTTCTGACTCACTGACGAGTTCCCGTCCGACGCATTCGCGTAGTTCTCGCAGGCTCGGCTTGAGCAGAAAGACGCCGGAAGTGATGTGTCGCAGTCCACCGCCGGACGTGTCGAGAATCAGCAGCGCACCGCGCTCGCGACAGATGTCGGCGACCCGCTGATAGAAGTCGGTAGGCACGCCGGGAGGCAGGCTGCCGCTCGCAACGACGATGTCCGCGGATCCTGCTGCGGCGCTGAGCGTGTCGAGGCACGCGGTCTGCTCGGCATCAGTGAGCCAGGGGCCGGGGAGCACGAACCGGTACTGCTTCCCGGTACTGCGCTCGTCCACGGTGAAGCTTT
Organism: uncultured Actinomycetota bacterium; assembly: GCA_963737375.1. Classification (GTDB taxonomy): domain Bacteria; phylum Actinomycetota; class Actinomycetes; order Mycobacteriales; family Mycobacteriaceae; genus Mycobacterium. Next base: position 164,684 of record CAVTSP010000008.1, on the reverse strand, counting down.
CCCTGGTGGAGTCCGCCACGGGGATCCGCTGCACCGGGACTCCCGAGTCAGCGACAAGATCCGTCACCTTGTCGCCAGCGTGGCCGCCCGCGGGGAAGATCGCCATCACCGACTCGCCGAGGACATGCGCGATTCCCGCGACGTTGATACCGCCGCCGCCGGGATCGTAGCGGGGCACCCCGCATCGCATCTTGTCGGTGGGAATGACCCGATCGGTGTCTGTGGTGATGTCGAGCGCCGGATTCATCGTCAGGGTCACAATCGTGGATCCCGACCTCATCGGTGATATCACTTCTGCTACAACGGATTCAGACCGAGGCGGTAAAGAGCGGCACCCGCGGTGACTCCCGCGCCGGCGGCAACGAGCAGAATGCGGGCGCCGGGCGAGAGTCTTTCGGCCGCGCTACTCAGTGCCGACACCAGCGAGGCGGTATGCATACTCTGGTCGTCGGCGACGGTGATCCGTTCCACCGGTACTCCGAGGGTGGCGGCCAGTGCCGCGCGATAGCCGTGCCGGGCCGGCGAGGCGACGATCATCTCGACGTCGGATAGGCTGAGCGACGCCTCCTGAAGACAACTTTGCGCGACTCGGGCGCCGGCGGCGGCGAACTGGTCGTCCATCGTCACCGACTCACTGAATCGAAGTACATTGCGTGCGTCTTCGAGTCCGACAGTGGCGCGGAAACTTTCACCGTCATCGGGGATGTTCAACCAGTGCACACGACCGAGCCCGAAGTCGTCCTCGCTCCAGTCGCACAACAGGGCCGCCCCGACCGGTGAGAACGGAAAGTGCTCGCTCATACCACGCCCCGGATCGGCGTCACTCGTGACGACCAGAGCGCAGTTGATGGCATGTGACCGCAGGAAGCCGTCGACGATCTGAAGCGCGGTGAGGACTCCGCACGTGCCGTTCGCGATGTCGAACGAGAACGTCCCGTGAGCGTCCTCGTGTGGATCCTCAGGGCTGGCACCGATGTCTTCTTGGATGAGCGCAGCGAGGGCCGGCTCGGCCAGATTCTTGTCACGGTAGATGCCGGTATTGATCAGGAGATCAACGTCGTCGGGCTCTCGGCCCGCCCGTTGCAGGCAGCTCTTACCCGCCGCGACCGCCAGATGCAGCGCGCTGTGCCGGTTTCGCCAACCTGCTCGGGTGACGTCGAGGCGTTCAATCACTGTGCCCATAGCGGCCCACCAAATCCTCGTCCACGGTGAGGAGAACGACGCCGATCTCCAGACCTGATGCCAGAGCAATCAGGGCGATGGTTTCGCCCGGCCGGATTCGCCCGGCCTCGAGTTCTTCGACCAAGGCCACCGTGTGGGTCGTCGAGGCTGTGTTCCCGTACCGATCGACCGTGATCACGGCGTCGTGCTGTGGGCTGTCGCCGAATGAAGCCGACACCGCGGCCATCCCCTTGCGTATCGCGCGGGCCGACGTCTGGTGCGTGATCACGTGATCGATGTCGTGCATCGCGATGCCGGCTGCATCGAGGACTTCGTGCAGCAATAGCGGGGTGTCGGCGATGGCCGCCCGCTGGATCCCGCGGGAATCGGTAAACATCCGGGCACCCGGATCGTGGCCCTTGGGGTAGGCAAGGCACAGCCGGCTGTGGTCGGCAACGGTGGTGAAACCGGCGAGGCTGATTCCCGCAGACTCGGGGGCGGCACGTTCGAGCAGGAGTGCCGCTCCCGCGTCCCCCAGTGTCAGGCACGCGAGTTCTTTGCTCATGATGTTGCGGATGTGCTGAGCCGCATTCTGGCCGAGTTGCGAGATGTACTCGCCGCTGACCACCAAACCGCGTTCGACGGTGCCCTGCCGGATCCAATCGTTGAGCACCGTGACACCCGTCAGCATTCCGGCGCACGCGTTGGACAGGTCGAAGGTCACCGCTTTCTCAGCCCCGATCGCACGGGCCACGGCACTACTCATTGTCGGCTCTACCCACTGCGTCAGGCCGCCGCGAAACTTCGTGATACTGCAACTGATCACAACATCGAGTGACGCCGCCTGCTGTTGCGCCTTATCCAGGCAATCCAGCGCCGCCGACGTTGCAAGACTGTAGGAGTCTTCGTCGCCGATCGAGATCCGACGTTCGTGGATGCCGGTCAGTTTTTCCAGATCGATGTGCGTGTGATGACGCGTGGTCGCCATCAATTCATCGGTGGTGAGCACGGTGGCAGGCAGGTGCCGCCCTGCCCCGGCCAATCGGGCGCGAAAAGGCGCAGCGGGTCCGTCACCCTCCATCACCAACCAGTTCTTAGGCATCGTTGCCTCCTTCGCTTTCACAGGATGGATCGCGACGGCACTGGCCAACAGAGCATTGCGACCCTATTGCGGGGCGATTGACGTCCGCCAGGTGATGGCATCCGGCACGGTAAATCGGTGACTTACGGCCCTCCGGAGCGACGAGTCGGTGGTGGACGCTTGCGAAGTGACCAGCATGCAAGCTATCCGAGTAGGCGTGAACGGTTTTGGGCGTGTTGGCCGCAACTTCTTTCGTGCGGTGGACGTACAACGCGCGCGGTTACCACCGACATCGAGATCGTCGCGGTGAATGACCTCACCGACAACAAGACTCTGGCGCACTTGCTCAAATACGACTCGGTCCTCGGACGCTTACCGCACGACGTGGTGATATCCGCGACGTCGAAGGCCGCGGACCTCACCGTCGTGATGGGTGTCAACCACCGCGACTACGACGGCACGCAGACCGTCGTCTCCAGTGCCTCGTGCACGACGAACTGCCTGGCGCCGATGGCGATGGTGCTCGACGATGACTTTTTCTGCCGGAGTCTTGCACGAGGCGGATAGTGATTGAAGAAACAACTTTGGAGGCAGCAGTGGAGCATTTGACAACCCTCGACGCGGGCTTCCTCGAAGCAGAGGATTCCGATCGGCACGTGAGTCTGGCAATCGGCGGCCTGGCCGTCATGGAGGGTCCGCCTCCCGACCACGCCTCGCTCGTGTCGGTGCTAGCCGAGCGGGTGTCGGAGATCCCTCGGTTCACCCAGGTGGTGCGCACCCATCCGCTCGACCTCGCAGCGCCGGAATGGGTCGATGACCCCCAGTTCGATCTCGCCCATCATGTGCATCGAATTGCGTTGCCACAGCCTGGCGATGACGCGGCGCTATACCGGGTCGTCGCCGACATCATGGAACGACGCCTCGATCGAGATCGACCGCTGTGGGAAAGCTGGACCATCGAAGGGCTGGCCGAGAATCGCTGGGCGGTCCTGACCAAGCTGCATCACTGCATGGCCGATGGGATTTCGGCGACGCGCCTGCTCGCGGGGCTGTGCGACGGCGCGGATGCGGAGACGTTCGCCAACCGGATCCGTGCCGGCACCGAGTCCTCGGCGCCTCGTCCGCCTGGGCTGAGTCTGAATCCGTTGGACTGGGCCGGCGGCATCTGGCACCTCTCTACCGCAGTCACGAGTGCCGCTACTCGCATAGCGGCCGGCGCTGTTCAAATCGTCGCCGGCGTCCTGAACCCGGCGGATTCGTCGCTGGTCGGCTCGGTCAGCAACCTGCGGCGCTACAGTGCAGCCCAAGTTCTCCTGACCGATGTGGCCACGATTTGCCATAAGTTTGATGTGACCATCAACGATGTTGCACTGGCCGCGATTACCGATAGTTTCCGGGCAATGCTGATGCAGCGAGGCGAACACCCACAACAAAATTCGCTGCGCACGTTGGTGCCGGTGTCAGTGCGGTCGGCCGACGCATCGCACCAACTCGATAATCGCGTCTCGCTCATGCTGCCCTATCTTCCTATCGAGCTCGAGGATCCCGTCGAACGGCTGCAGGCGGTCCACAGCCGACTGACGAGGGCCAAGTCCGGCGGGCAACGACAAGCCGGATCGGCGTTCTTTTCGGCGGCCAACTACATCCCGTTCGCCTTGACGGCCTGGGCGGTTCGGCTGCTCACACGGCTTCCCCAATTCGGGATCGTCGCATTGGCGACTAACGTGCCGGGCCCCCGTCGTCGGTTACGCATGATGGGCCGAGATGTATTGCGGCTAATGCCTATCCCGCCGATCGCACTTCACCTACGTACGGGTATAGCCATGCTCAGCTACGGGGACGATCTGGTGTTCGGTATCACCGCCGACTTTGACGCGGTTCCCGACGTCACTGAGCTTGCCGACGGTATCGAACGTGCGGTGGCCCGATTGGTTTCGATCAGTGAAGGGGCCGGGTGACGGCACGAGAGTTCCGACGGGTGTACCGTTGAAGTCGCTGAGACTCCCAGCCGTTACGGAAACGAGTCTGGCCGTGATGCCGCCGGACTTGATGAGCTTTCGCTCGCGCCGCACATCCTGAATCAACCGAATGGATCAAGCGGGCATGTCTGCCGAACATACCGGTCGCGCAGCTTCAAGACGCGCCGATCGGGTGATGCAGCACCAAATCGCTTGAGCCTCAACGCAATGACGCGGCCCAGCACCGAGCTGACCATCCTCCTATATCGCTGAAACCAGGTTCACATCATGAACGTCCTCGGAGTCGTCCCTGTTGTCAGCGGACGCCGGCACTACTACTGACCCGCCGGATGGACCCCCCGGCTCGGCCAGCAAATTGAGCGGCCGAGCCGGGTGCCTTCCGTCGGCGAACAAAGCCGGCAACCCCAATATATAAACGCGTAAGAAAGGCGGATAACTATGGCGATCACCGACGTTTCGGCCTTCGCCCATTTGACTGATACCGACATCGACAACCTCGCCGTTGAACTGGACGCGATCAGGCTGGATATCGACGATCCGCTCGGCGAATGCGACGCGCGCTACATCCGTCGCACCATCGCAGCGCAACGCGCGCTGGATGTAGCCGGCCGGCTGCTGCTCGCGTTAGCTCGCGTCGTTCCGCATCGTGGGCAGGAACAGTGACCCTCGGCGTGGCCAAGATCATCGAGAACATGGAGATCGGGCACAACGTCATGCACGGCCAATGGGACTGGATGAACGACCCCGAGATCCATTCCTCGACGTGGGAATGGGACATGAGCGGGGCATCGAAACACTGGAAGGCCACCCACAACTTTCAGCACCATAAGTACACCAACATCCTTGGCATGGATGACGACGTCGGCTACAGCACCCTGCGGGTCACCCGCGACCAGCCGTGGAAGGGCTACAACGTCGGCAACCTGCTCTTCAACACCCTTCTCGCGCTCGGCTTCGAGTGGGGAATTGGCTTGCAGCCCATCGAATTCGGCAAACTTCTCGAGCAAGGCCCGGGCCACGACCTCACCCGTCGACAGATCCGCGAGTTCTCCGTCAAAGCCGGACAGCAGCTGGTCAAGGACTACGTCGCCTTCCCTGCACTGACCGCCCTGTCGCCGGCGGCGACCTTCAGGTCAACGCTGAAGGCCAACATCGTCGCCAATGTGATCCGCAATATCTGGACGTCCGCGGTGATCTTCTGTGGGCATTTCCCGGACGGCGCCGAGAAATTCACCACCACGGACATGATCGGCGAAAGCCGGGGTCAGTGGTACCTACGCCAGATGCTGGGCAGTGCCAACTTCGAAGCCGGGCCGGCGTTGCGCTTCATGAGTGGCAACCTGTGCTACCAAATCGAGCATCACCTTTACCCCGATTTACCCAGCAATCGGCTACACGAGGTCTCGCTGAAAGTACGCGAGGTATGCCACAAGTACGACTTGCCTTACACCACAGGCTCATTCCTGGCGCAATACGCCAAGACGTGGCGCACGATCGCCAAGCTTTCGCTGCCGGACCGTTACTTGCGCAGCACCGTCGACGACGCCCCGGAGACCCGCAGCGAGCGGATGTTCATCGAGCTTCAGCCTGGCTTCACCGGGACCGACCTGGCGACCGGGCGTCGTCGCGGCCTCAAGACTGCCATCGCGGCGGTCCGCCAATGGCGTCACGACCAGCGTGCCGGTGAGCGCGCCAATCGAGACCAGTCCACACCTCAGGCGGCCAAAACCTACTGACCAGTAGAGTCAGCCTGAAGCCAGCGGAGCGGCTGGGATATGCCAGCGTCCGACCGTAGACGGAGGCCGGTTCAAGTGAGCGAGATGCGTTATCTCGATCTGCACGGTGAGCGGATGGCCTATCGGGATGAAGGCACCGGCGAGGCTTTGCTGTTGATTCACGGCATGGCGGGAAGCTCGACAACCTGGCGCGCGGTCATCCCTGAGTTGGCGAAAAGGTACCGAGTGGTCGCGCCGGACCTGCTTGGGCACGGTGAATCGGCCAAACCGCGCGGAGACTATTCGTTGGGTGCGTTCGCGGCCTGGCTGCGGGATCTGCTCGATGAGCTGGGTATCAGCCGGGCAACAGTTATCGGTCAATCACTGGGTGGCGGAGTGGCCATGCAGTTCACCTATCAACATCGCGACTACTGCCAGCGCCTCGTTCTGATCAGCAGCGGTGGCCTCGGCCCTGACCTGAACTGGATATTGCGGATCCTCTCGGCACCCGGAGCGGAGTTTGTGCTGCCGGTGGTCGCTCCGCAGCCGGTGTTGAACCTCGGCAACAAGCTGGGATCGTGGCTCACCTCGGCCGGAATCCAGTCGCCGCGCGCGGGCGAGATGTGGAGCGCCTATTGCTCGCTGTCGGATCGGCCGACTCGCCAGGCCTTCCTGCGTACATTGCGTTCGGTGGTGGACTACCGCGGCCAGGCGGTCAGTGCGCTGGGCAAGATCCACGTCAGTTACGGATTACCGACACTGTTGATTTGGGGCGAGCAGGACCGAATCATTCCCGTTGCCCATGGCTATGCCGCGCATGATGCGGTGCCGGGTAGTCGTCTCGAGGTGCTCCCTGGTGTCGGGCACTTCCCGCACGCCGAATCCCCGAAAGCGGTGATCGACATCCTTGACGACTTCATCACCACCACCGGGCCGGATGTCCGATCTGACGAGTCAAACGGGTGATTCACCGCCCTGCGCGGTGATGGGGTGAGCATCCGGTAACGGCGCGATCCACGGCGTCAGAACAATTTTGCCACCGAGCCCACCGCCGTCGATGCGGGTGTGGACTTCACGGGCGGCCGCCAGGGGTAGCCGATCGATGACGACGGGATGAATGGCGCCGTCGCGCAGAAGGCCAAACAGCGTGCCCATGTCGGCCTTGAAATCTCCCGGCTGCTTCTTTCGTCGGGAAGTAATGCTGTACCACACCGCGTGGCGGCCGCTGAACAAGAACCTGAACGCGCCCCACAGTTGAAGCCTGGCCAAGCCAAGCCCGGCCGAGAGCAGGCCTTCGCGCCCGTCGGCCATGGATTGCGACCCGTAGCCGACCAGCAGTCCGCCTGAGGCCAGGCTGGCGAACGAGCGAGCGAAATGGGCGCCGCCGATCGCGTCGAATACGGCGTCCACCCCGGCGCGACCCTTGTGCGCGTTGGGTTGTGCGGCGGTGAGCTTGCGCACCGCCTCGACGAAGTCGCCGTCGCGATAGTCGATCGCCTCGGCGCCAAAGCTTTCGACCACGGCCATGTTGGCGGCCGAGCAGGTGCCGATGGCGCTCAATCCAAAATGCCGCGCCAGATCGAGCAGGGCCGTGCCGACCGTGCCCGAGGCTCCGATCGCGAGGATCGTTGAGCCTGGCGACAACTGGCGGTAGCGGGTGAGCATCTGAAAGGCGGTGAGGTAGGCCAGCGGGATGCAGACCGCTTCAGCCGGATCGACGCCGTCGGGCACGGGAACCAGGAACTCCGCCGGCCGGATCGCGTACTGGGTGTAGCCGCCGACGACGCACAGATCGGCCACCATCTGGCCCTCATGGAGGCCGATGACGCCCGTACCGACCTTGTCGACGGTTCCCACGATGTCGTACCCGGGGGTGAACGGCACCGGTCCCTTGTAATCCGGGTAGCGGCCGCGCCGAATGAAGATGTCCGTGAAGCCGGTGCCGGCAGCCAAGACCTTGATGCGGACCTCGCCAGGTCCAGGGTCGGGAACAGTCGACTGTTCCGTCAGCTCCATCACCTCAGGGCCGCCGAACTGCGCGATGGAGATATTTTGCCAGGTCATTCGCTTACCGTAGACCTAAAACGCTACGACGAGCGGTTTCGCGCTTTTGTTGGCGCCCGCCAAGTTTGCTGACGCGCAGGGATGCACCGCCTGTAACGGTGCGCCTCCGAATCGCCAAGGGCCGCAATATTATTGCCGCGCCATCGCAACGGTGAGCCGATCCTCGGCTTTGATCAGGTGATCGTGGCTGTCGTCACCGATGTCGATTTGCACCCAGTGAATCTGACCGGAAAACTTGTTGCCTGTGGCGCCGTAGTCCGGGGACGCGGGCGAGCCGGTGTCGGCGCCGACGTCGCAGGCGAATTCCATTCGCACCTGGTGCTTTCCGGCTGGGATGGGCTGCTCGGCAGTGACCATGAAATGGTCGACACCCCGGGAGCGCTACATCCTGAAGGCCACGACGAACAGCGCGATGGCGCCCAGAACAGCGATGAAGCCGGCCATGATGCCCGCTATCGAGAACGGCATGGGACCAGCTTCTGCCCGCAGTGCCTTCATCGCCTGACGATGCTGAACCGACGCCAGCGTTAAGCCCGTAAGGCCCATCAGGATCATGACCATCCCGATGACCCAGGGACTGACGATCGGTTCGCGACGCCTCTCGTTCGTTGCGAGGAACTCGAAGAACTGAAAGATGGTGAATCCGAAAGCGATCAAAGATGTACTCGTTCGGATCCAGGCCATCAGGGTTCGTTCCTCAGCCAAGCGAGTGCGTTGCACCGCGAGGCGAGTGGCGGCGTCGACCGGTTGCTCTCCCACTGTCCAGCCTCTCCGTCGGCGCTACTCGGCCTCGGTCACTCGGCGTTGATTACGTCGATGAAAGGTTTTACGGGCGCTCACGATGAAGCCTCGCGCGGCATAGAAGGCAGTCACCACCGCCAGCAGGATTAACACTACGAACGTCGGCAGCCAGTTGGTCCTGCTGTGAGACACATTCCACCAGATGACGGCGAACAGCACGATACAGACAAACAGCACCGCGTCGCGCCAGTTGCCCTGGTAGCCGCTGGCCGCCTGGCGTAGCGAGCGGTTGCGGTCGGTAGCAGCAATGAGGTCATCGATGCGCTCGTCGATGGTGCGCTGCAGTTCGGCCCGACGCGAGTTCTGCTCCGGCGGAATACCCTTCAGCAGTTCCTGATCCTGCTTGATGAGCTCGCGAAAGTCCCCAGTCCTGAACGGGCCCTTCAATTGGCCGGCCGCCGCTGCCAACAATGCCCCACCTGCAATCGGAGCCGCGCCCAAAGCAAGTCCGGCCAGACCAGCCATTCGCCCATCTCCTCTATCTCGTCATTGGCTTTGCCCGTTCACAAATCGCGGGCGGCCCGCTGTTCGTCGATATATTCCGCGCGGAGCAAAATCAGTGCGCTGACCACCAGCACCCAGGCGGGAAATGCCAATGTCAGCCACATGGAGACGTCGCCCGCGATCAGCAACCCGAGCGCTACGAGATAGCTGACGGCGACGAGCCACCGCGGCATCAGCCCGGTCTTGAGCCAGATGGTGGCCAGCGAAATCATGAACACCGCCGCCATCCGGATGGCATAGGTTTTGGCCGCCGACACCACGATCATCTTGCCGAACGCGATTACCGCGACGTGGGCCGCGGACGGGATGGCGCCCGTATTGGTAGCCACCAGCGCGGCGGCGACGGCGGTCGAGAAGAACATCATCGCCAAGAACAGGAGACCGCTGCCCAGAAGCACCGATGCGAAGAACCGGTCTTCGTAGCGCCCGAGGTTGTCCCGGACGACGCCGATGAACCACAGGAAAGTGATACCGGCGAACGGCATCAACTTCGTCGCCGCAGAAATGCCGCCTTTTTTCGAGTCGAGCCATTCCGCCGAATTACCCACTCCCTCTGGCATTTTCACGCGGATCAGGATCAGCGTGGCGCCGAAAAGCAAGGCGAACAGAACGCCTGCCACGGCCGCCGCTCGCGGCGTCGTCAACTGATGCAGGCTGGGCCCTGCCGCATGGGCGGGACCGTTGGGTGTGGACACCGCGTCATCGTGTCAGACCCGCCGCGTCTGCGGGTTCACATCGTCATTCGGGTCCGGTGGGTTGTCGGTTGGCGTCTCGTCTCCTTGCCGGCAGAGTCGAATGCCCGGCGCAGCGGTGAGACTGTGCAGGATCAGGCTGAGCGTGACGATCACCACCACGGTCTGGGTAATCAACCTGCCTTGTTGTATCTCGCCTTTCGCGATCACGATCAGGCCGAGTACGAGTGTTCCGATTCCCCGGGGGCCGAACCATCCCATGAACAGTTGGCTGCGCCGCGGCAGACCGCTACCAGCCAACGCGATCGCCAGTGCTGCACTACGCACCACGATCAACACGACAGCTGCGAAAACGACAACTCGCCAACCAGCGTCGCGCCAGGCAGGCACCACTGCCATCGCGCCGAAAAGCGCGAACACCACGAGTTCGAGAACTTGGCCGGCCGCGTCGGAGACCAGGGTCGTCGCGACCTGGGCACCGTTGCGACGCAACATAACTGCGTAGGCCAGCCCGCCGACGAAGGCGGTGACAAACCCGCTGCCGTGCAATCGCTCGCCGAGCCCGAAGCAGACGAGCGCGAGCGCCAGGGTCGCCAGCTGCGCCCAGGTGCCACTCATCCACCCGCGCGCGCTGGATCGTGAGATCACCACGCCGCCGATCACACCAATGAGCACGCCGACCGCCAACGAGGCGAACTCGGTACGAAACGCGAACCAGGCCCAGCGGGCCGCCGCCGGATGAGTCTGTTCGGACGCCAGCGCCAGCGCCGCCAACAAAGCGGCCAGCGCAAACCCGTCATAAAGGCCGCTCTCAATCGAGAGCGCATCACGGACACGCTCAGGTATACGCCGATCCTCGAGCAGGGCGTCCAGCAACGTCACCTCGGTGGGCGCCACGATGACCGCCAGGCACACCGCTTCCCAAAACGGCAGCACCGGCAGCACCAAGACGGCCACTGCCGTGTTGAGGGCGAAAGTCACGGGTACCCCGATCGCCAGCAGGCGTAGCGGCAGATGACCACCCCGAAACGCGTTCTGCAGGTTCAGCGTCGAGGCTTGGTTGAACAGAATCACCGTCAGCGCCAGCTCCGCCAGAACGTTGAAACCCTTTGCGCCAGAACCTGCCTCGATCCACCCCAAACACGATGGACCGAGAGCTACTCCAAGGACGACGAATATCAGCGCGGGCGCCAGGTACCAGCGGCGGACCAATCCGGAGACGGCGGCGTAGCAGAGCACCAAAACTGTGAGGACGAACGCGGTCTCACTGTGCATCCTCAGCTCCTACCTCAGCGTTGGCTCCATACTGACATGGCGTCCCCTCAACCTGCCCCTCGGTAGGTGTTCGTTTCAGGCCGCCTGACGATGAGAACCCCACGCTCGCTGGCGGATTCGTCAGACTGCCGACACCCATTACCGATCTTTGGGATTGGCGCTCGCCGCCGATCCCCCCGGCGATTTGCTCCCGAGGTTTTTTCTGAATTGTCATTCGCCCCAATGCCTTATTTTGTTGTGCTTAGCTCAGGGCATCGGTAGTCCCTTCGGACGCTGGACGACAAGGAGCAAGCATGACGCTGTCAAGGCGTGCGATGCGTAGCGCACTGGTGGGAGTGATCGGCACTGCGACAGTTGGTGCGGCGTTGTTTGGCGGTGCCTCGTTGGCGTCTGCTGAGCCCGCGCCACCTCCGGCCCCGGCACCTGGGTGCACGGCCGCCGACCTGGCGCAGGCGTCGGGCACAGTCGGGACGGCGATGGGCGGTTATCTGTTCAGCCACCCGGACGTCAACAACTTCTTCACCGGCCTTCGTGGGCTACCGAATGACGAGATTCACGGCGACGTCAAGAAATACATGGATGCCAACCCCGGGGTTGAGTCCGACATCAACGGGATCCGCCAACCCGTCACGGACCTGCAGAATCGGTGCGACTACCACCCGGGTCAATAGCCGGTCACGTCGGCGAGGAGAAGCAAGATGAGTCATTTGAAACGGTCATGGACCCGCACCGCGGCGGCCGTCTTGGCGCTCGCGGCCGTCCCCGGGGCCATCGTCACGATTCCCGCACCCGGGGCCGCTCACGCCGACGTCTGTGCGAACGTCGGCCGCCGCATATCGGTGAGTGGCTGCGCGAATCTCGCTGACCCCATTGCGCCCTACGTTCCGCCGCCGGCGTATTACGCCCCCATGCCGTACGACCCGCCGCCGCCCCCGAACGTCAACGGATGCGTCGGCTACAACGGTCGGTGGGTCAACGCCTCCAGGTGCAATTGAGCATGTCCGGTTCCCGGAGGACGTCGGTCGGGTAGTCCGGATCCTGGGGGTCGGTAGCCGTTGGTGATACTGGATCGATGCCGAGCACAGAATTTCATCCTGACCTTCGCAAAGTCGCCCGCTTCGCGCCCCGCGCACTCGTCGGACCGCGGAGTCTGCGCGTCATCCGGACGTTGAGCGGCCTGCAGCGTGGCCGCAGTCACGGCGACGTCGAGGCACTGATCCTGGGCTCCGGTGTGGGGGTGCGACTGCACCGCCCGGTCGGCGTCAGCCAACCCGGTCCGGCGCTGCTGTGGATTCACGGCGGCGGCTATGTCATCGGCTCCGCGCAGCAGGACGACGAACTGTGCCGCCGGTTCGCCCGGGTATTGGGCGTCACCGTCGCGGCAGTGGACTACCGGCTGGCGCCCGAGCACCCCTATCCCGCGCCGTTGGAGGACTGCTACGCAGCGCTGAGCTGGCTGGCTGCACTGCCCGCAGTCGACCCGGCACGGATCGCGATCGGCGGGGCCAGCGCCGGCGGCGGGCTGGCAGCGGCACTGGCGCTGCTGGCGCGCGACCGCGGCGAGATCACGCCGACCCTGCAGGTGCTGGCCTATCCGATGCTCGATGACCGCAGCGGCTCGACGCCGGAGAACCCGAACTACCGGCTGTGGGGACCGAAGAGCAACCGTTTCGGCTGGGCGGCCTACCTCGGCAACGCCGATCCAAAGGTCGCCGTGCCAGCCCGCCACGAGGATCTCAGCGGGCTTCCCCCGGCGTGGATCGGCGTCGGCACCCACGACCTGTTCCACGACGAGGACGTCGCCTATGCCGCCCGGCTCACCGCGGCCGGGGTGCCCTGCCAGATCGAGACCGTCCCGGGTGCGTTCCATGGCTTCGATCTCGTGGTGCCGAAAGCGGCTGTGTCCAAAGCGTTTTTCGCCAGCCAGTGCGCGAGCCTGCGATCCGCTCTGGCCGTCACAAGCTGATGCCTGCCGGCGCACCCTTTGCGGTGAGCGAGGAACAGCGGGCGCTGCGCGGCGCGGTCGCCGACCTGATGGACCGTCACTCCGGCGAGGCGCAGGTACGCACCCAGATGGCAACCGATACGGGTTTCGACCCAATCGTCTGGCGTGAGCTGGCAGCCATGGGCCTGACCGGCCTGCTGATCGACGAGAAGCACGGCGGCGCCGGAGCGGGCCCGGTCGAAATGGGCATCGCGATGGAGGAGATGGGCCGGGCGCTGCTGGTCAGCCCGTTCCTGTCGACGGCGGTGCTGGTGCCGGGCTTGCTGACCGAAGCCGGCGATGCGGCCGAGTGCGACGCGGTGCTCCCGCGGATCGCGGCGGGTGAACTGATCGCGACCGCCGCCTTCGCCGAGGACGGCTCCGCCCGGTTGCCGGCGACGATTTCCACCTCCGCCGGTCTGATCGGCGACACCTGGCACCTCACCGGCTACAAGCATTTCGTCCTCGACGGGCTCTCGGCGCAACTGTTCTACGTACTGGCCACGACCGACAGCGGTCCCGCGGTGTTCTCGGTCGATGCCGGCGCTACCGGTGTGGCCGTGACGCCGCTGACCACTGTCGACCCGACCCGCAAGCAATGCCGACTGCAATTCGTCGACACCCCCGCCCGGTTGATCGGCCGACCGGGGACCGGTATCCGGGTGTTCGAGGCGGCGCTCGACCACGCGGCGTTGGCCTTGGTCAGCGAGCAGGCCGGCGGCGCGCGGCGGGCGGTCGAAATGGCCACCGAGTACGCGAAGACCCGTTATCAGTTCGGCCGGGCGATCGGCAGTTTCCAGGCCGTCAAGCACATGTGCGCCGACATGTTGCTGGAGGCCGAGTCAGCGGTGTCGGCGGCGCGCTTCGTGGCCGGCGCATTCGCCGAACAGATATCCACCCGCGTCGCGGATCTTGCGCTGGCGCAGGCGTATTGCTCGGACGCATTCGTCTTCGTGGCGGCGACCAGCATCCAGGTACACGGCGGTATCGGATTCACCTGGGAGCATCCGGCGCACCTGTATCTGCGCCGGGCCCGCAGCGACGCACAGTTGCTGGGCAGTGCGTCCTGGCACCGGGAACGCTATATGCAGCAGATCGGAGCCTGACGGATGACTGACGACGAATTGCGCGACGAGGTCCGGAACTGGTTGGCGGCCAACTGGAATCCCGGTACCGATCGCGCCAGCTGGGCCCACATCGTGGTCGACGCCGGCTGGGCGACTCCCAGCTGGGAGCCGGAGTTTTACGGCCGCGGTCTCTCGGATGCCCAATCCCGGATCGTTGCAGCGGAATTCGCTGCCGTCGGGGCGCACGGCTGCGGGCATGACCGCGGCAACCTGTTCGCCTGCACGCTGCACGACGCGGGAACCGACGAGCAGAAGCAACGGCTGATCCCGCCGTCGATCCGCGGCGAAAGCAAGTGGTGTCTGCTCTACAGCGAGCCCGGCGCGGGGTCGGATCTGGCCGGCCTGCGCACTCGGGCAGAGCGCGACGGCGACGAGTGGGTGATCAACGGGCAGAAGGTGTGGACGTCGTTCGCCAAGACCGCCGACTACGGCATGCTGGTGGCCAGGACCGACTGGGATGTGCCGAAACACCAGGGCATCAGCTTCTTCATGCTGCCGATGGATCAGCCCGGCGTCGAGGTGCGGCCGATCCACCAGATCACCGGCGAATCGGAGTTCAACGAAGTCTTCATCGAAGACGCCCGCCTTCCCGCCGAGAACCTGATTGGCGAGCTGAACGCCGGGTGGTCAGTGCTGCAGACCGCGCTCGGTTACGAGCGACGTTTCATGGCCGATATCGCCCGCACGGCCAGGGATGCCAAGCGGCCCCAGGCCGAGAAGGCCCATCTCCTGGTCGAATTGGCGCGGGAAGCCGGCCGGCTGGACGACCCCTACATTCGTCAGCAGATCGCCCGCGTCGACGCGTGGGCCACCGTCAACCGGTGGAACACCCAACGCTCCAAGGCGGCCACCGATCGTGTGGAGTCGGCGACGCTGCTCGCGCTCGGAAAGATCGCGATGTCGCGGATCCTGCACGAGACAGCGCGCGTCGAAACCGAAATCGTCGGCGCGCAAGCTTTGTTGACCGGCCCGGACAATCCCGTCGGCGACGCGGTGACCTTTCGGACGCTGAACGCCTACTTCACCTCGATCGGCGGCGGCACCGACCAGATTCAGCGCAACATCGTCGGCGAACGCGTGCTCGGACTACCGAAAGAACCTGAGCCATATCGCAACACGCCGTTCCGCGACTTGCCGCACTGATTGGGCTCATGCCATCCTGACAAGGTGGCCGCTCGCGAGAATCCGCTTCGCGCGATTCTCGACCCGGTGGCACGCAAGCTGCAGCTGCCATTCGGCACAAGAGACTTCATCGACAAGATCGTCCGCGGGGGCGTGGACCAGGCCGGCCGGCGGACGCTACAGATGCTGATCACCACCTGGGATGCCACTGGTGGCGGGCCGTTCGCCGCCAGCGCGATCGCCACAGCGGGCTTGGCCAAGACGGTTGATATCGCGCAGGGCCTGTTCATCGGCCCGGTTTTCAACCCGCTACTCAAGGCGTTGGGTGCCGACCAGGTCGCGTTCCGCGCCTCGCTGTGCGCCTCGGCGGTAGTCGGTCTGGGCATCATGCGCTACGGGGTGCGGGTCGAGCCGATTCACACGATGGACGTCGACAGCCTGGTCAACGCGATGGCGCCCACGCTGCAGCGCTATCTCATCGGCGACATCTCCTGATTCAGGTTGCCGGGTAGGCAATTCCGCCACCGATGATGGTCACCGCGACCATTCCGGCGTCCAGTTCGGCCAGCGCTGTTTGCGGCGTCACGCTGAGCACGCACAGGTCCGCGGATTCACCCGGTTCGACCACACGCGGCCGGGCGGGCCGGTCCGCACTGCCCAGGAACATGCTCAAAGCCGTTTGGGCCGAGACACATTCACTGCGACCCAGTACGGCTCCGCTGGGTGTGGTGCGATGCACCGCGGCGCGCATCGAAGCCCACGGGTCACCGTCACCGAACGGCATATCAGTGGATAGCGCCACCGGCACCCCCGCCTCGAGCAGCGATGCGACCCGCCACAGTTGATCGTGTTCGGCAGCGGGCACGTCATCGAGGTACTGATCACCGCGCTCGACAACGAAATTGGGTTGGGTCACCACGGTCACCCCCAGCTCGGCGATGTCGGCCAAGCAATCCGACGGAACGACGGCGGCATGCTCGATCCGGTCGCCCGGATGACAGCCGGCTTGGCGCAGCGCCGCGATCGTCACCATCAACTGCGCGGCGGTGACGCAGTGGACGGCGACCGGGTGATCGTCGCGGTGCCGCTGGGCCATCCAGTCGGCCAACTGGTCGAGGTCGAGGTCGTCGTCGTGCAAGATGCGTTTGCCCGGCGCCAGGCAGTGCACGTGCTGACGTAGTTCGCCGTGGCGGTGCAACTCCGCGAATCGCACCACGTCGGCGATGGCGAGATCCGGCGTGGCATCGGTGATTCCGGTGACGCCGTAGCCGCTGAGCCGCTGGCTGAGATCGGCCAGGTTGGTTTCGCTGCGCCCCACGGCGTCCGCCCAGGAGTCAGCGCTGCGCAGCCTGCCGTCTGGATGATCGGCCAGACCGACGCGTGCCAGGCCCGCTGAGTTGAGGATCCACAGCACCCCGCTGCGATGTTGAATCCGCACTGGCGTCGCGAGGCCGATAGCGTCCAGTGCGTCGCGGTCCAGCGGCCCCGCGACCGAGTCGTGGTATCCGACAGCGCGGATCCAGCCGTCCTCACCGGCCTCGGCGTTCGCCAGGGCGGCGGCCAGCGCGGCGCGATCGCGCACCTGCGGTGGGCCGAGTCGGATCGACGTCGCCGCCGCCGCCGCCGCCGCGGAATGCAGGTGCACGTGGTGATCGTGCAGGCCGGGCAGTACGGTTCCGCCCGCCGCGTCCAGCACATCTTCACCGGACTTCGGCGACAGGGTTGCCGCGACCTCATCGATGCAATCGGTCAGCCTGATGTCGACGGCGGTGCCGTCGAGCGTCACAGCCCGCTGAATCAACATGCAGCGCCGAGCCTCTCGGATACCAGTCGCTCGACCGCGGCGTTGTCGGCGCCCAAGGGTGACGCCGACGGCGCCTCGGGGGAAGCGGCCAATTCAGCGGCACCGGTCGGCAGTAGTGCGTATCGGGCGGCTACCTGGGCCATCGACACGTCGATCACCTCGCCGCCACCGCGGCGTAGCGACTCCCCCACCGCGCGGGCCGCCTCCAGTCCGCTGAGTGGGTCAGCGATCGCATCGCCACGAAACACCGGTCCGTCGTCGTCGGTGTCGACCAGACCGCCGGCCACGGCAGCGTCGTCACCGAACGCCGGCCGGTCCGGCTGATCGGAATAGCCGTTGATCCGCAACCAGATTCGCCCCGGCCGGCCGGACAGGTCGTCGGCACCGAGTCGACGGCGTCGCAATGCTGTGCGGCGTGATCCCTCGATCACGACGTCAGCGACCTCGATCAGGCGGCGCAGTGCGTCCGTCCGGCTATCGAAATCGACTGCATAGGAGAGCTTTCCGGCATTCATCCAGTCGAAAAAGGCAGGCTCGCCGCGCCGGGTGCCGTCGGGTCGGTTGGGGCTTTCCACCTTGACGACGACCGCGCCCGCGCGGGCGAGGAGCTGGCCGCACAGCGGTCCGGCCCACAGCGACGACATATCCACCACGAGCAACCCGTCGGCTCGTCGCGGCCCCACACCGGCGCCACAGGTCCGGACCGTCGGCGCCCCGGCCGACGCTTCACCCAGCGTCGCGGCCGCGATGTCGAGCAGCTGGGTCCGGGCGATGACGTTGGCACTTAAATGCGTTGCGGCCCAGCGGGACAGCACCTCCCAGGGGTCGCCGGTGACCGCATCGACTTCCATCAGCGCAGGCAGCGCCGTGACATCGTCTTCGCGCGGTAGCGCCACCGCACACCACCCGTCGAGGGTGGGCAGAAGTCTGGTGGCGCCGCCCGCCGAGATACGGCCCGGCGGACCAAGATTCAACATCGCCGCGCGGCCGGCCAGGGTGGTCTGGGCGTCGACGTCCACGCCGAGTAGCCCGCCGATATCGGCTGCCACCCGGCGGGCTTCTTCCAGCATCAGAACTGCAGCGCGGTGAAACGCCAGTCGAGAACTTGCCGCGGCTGGTCGGGGTCGTCGCTGAACGCGTAGACCACCGAACGCAATCCCAGCACCCCGCCGCCATCGGTCTGCTCGGCGGACTCGATGTGCAGTTCGCTGTAAAGGGTGTCGCCCTCATACACCGGCGCGGTGTGATCGCAGGACTGCCAACCCAGCACGGTCGCCAGATTAGGCAGGAGCTTGCTGGCCTGCGCCAGCGCCAGCCCGATAGTGTGCCCGCCGTAGACCAGCCGCCGCCCGCCGAGGCGTGAATCATGATGGACGCCAGCAATATTCAATGTGAGGCGGGCCAATTCCGGTGCGCTGCTGACCACGTCGGCGCTGCTGTGCAGCACCGATCCGGCTAGGCCGGTGTCGAAGTGCGGCCCGGTGACCCGCTGGCGAAAGGCGTCACCGTTCCAGTCGGCGGCCGCCGATGGCGGCGGCGCCAGGTCCGCGCCGATCGTCGACAGGTCGTCGGCGTGGTGGGACCCATCGGGGTCCGCGCCGGCACTCAACGGCAACATCGCGCAGCGGTAGAAATCCAGGATCAGCCGGTCCGCCTGGTCGATGGTGGTGATTCGCAGGGCCATCAGCCCGGTGGGGGCCCGACCCGGCCTCGTCGAATTCTTCTTCAGCCCGACGATCTCGGTGCGGGTGAACAGCGTGTCACCGATCGCCGGGAACCGGAAAAAGGTCAGTCCGCGGTAGAACAGGTTGGCTTTGACGTGTTGGGTGGCCAGCGTCGATTGTCCGATCGCGACGTCACAGACCAACCCTGGATGCGCCAGCGTCGCGGGCAGGCCGGTGACAGCGGCGGACAGCTCGGAGTCCAGCGGCAGCCGCAGCCGATCGCCCAGGATGCTCTGGTGCACGGCGGCCAGCCCGGGAGTGAGCGTCATCGACGGCGCACCGGTGAAGACCTGCCCGGTGTGCACCTGGTCGAAGTACGGACCGACTGTCATCGTGTGCCGCCTGACTGGCGTGCCAACATGGGCCCATGAACGACGACGAGGTAATGCTGGTCGCGACGGTGCGCGAGTTCGTCGATAAAGAGGTCAGGCCGACAGTGCGCGAAGTCGAGCATGCCAACGAGTATCCCGAAGCGTGGATCGAGCAGATGAAGCGCATCGGCATCTACGGCCTGGCCGTACCCGAGGAGTACGGCGGCACGCCGGTGTCGATGCCGTGCTACGTGCTGGTCACCCAGGAGTTGGCGCGCGGCTGGATGAGCCTGGCCGGCGCGATGGGCGGGCACACGGTGGTGGCCAAGCTGCTGGCGCTGTTCGGCACCGACGAGCAGAAGCAGCGTTACCTACCGCCGATGGCCACCGGTGAATTGCGCGCGACGATGGCGCTGACCGAGCCCGGCGGTGGCAGCGACCTGCAGAACATGTCGACCACCGCTCTATCGGATGGCTCAGACCTTGTCGTCAACGGCTCGAAGACGTGGATCTCCAACGCGCGCCGGTCCGGGCTGATCGCCCTGCTGTGCAAGACCGACCCGAAGGCGACGCCGCGCCACCAAGGCATCTCGATACTGCTGGCCGAGCACGGCCCGGGGCTGACGGTGTCGCGGGATCTGCCCAAGCTGGGCTACAAGGGCGTGGAGAGTTGCGAGCTGTCGTTCGACGGCTACCGGGTGCCGCACTCGGCGATTCTCGGTGGCGATATGGGCAACGGCTTTTCGCAGATGATGAAAGGCCTTGAGACGGGCCGTATTCAGGTGGCGTCGCGCGCGTTGGGGGTGGCGACCGCGGCCTTCGACGACGCGCTGGCCTACGCGCAGCAGCGGGAGAGCTTCGGTCAGCCGATCTGGAAGCATCAGTCGGTCGGCAATTACCTGGCCGAGATGGCGACCAAGCTGACCGCGGCAAGGCAGCTCACCCGTTACGCGGCCGAGCGTTACGACAGCGGGGAGCGCTGCGACATGGAGGCCGGGATGGCCAAGCTGTTCGCCTCCGAAGTGGCAATGGAGATCGCGCTCAACGCCGTGCGGATCCACGGCGGCTACGGCTATTCCACCGAATACGACGTCGAACGGTACTTCCGCGATGCGCCGCTGATGATCGTCGGCGAGGGCACCAACGAGATCCAGCGCAACGTGATCGCCGCGCAGCTGGTATCCCGCGGCGGGCTCTAGCTAGCGGCTGGCGAGTGGCCAGTTATGGCGATGTTTTTCGCGAATTGCTGGCAATGAGTGGCCACTCGACACGTCGGCTAAATGTCGGAGGCAGGCGGTAGCGTCCGCTCATGATGTCACGGGAAGCAAAGAAGGCCTTCGCAGTGTTCGATGACCTGGAGGTGTCGCTGAAGCGAGTCAGCGCGCTCCCGCCAGACGCGTTGACGCTCGATGAGCGACTAACGCTGTGGGTCCGACTCGAATCGTTGCGTCTCAAGCTCACGGACTTAGTTAGAAGCGGCCTGCCTTACGCCTCGTGAAACAGAAGACGTGGCAGTCATGCAGGCAGAACCGCAGCCGTGGCTTCTGTTTCGCGACAGTCAGTCTCGGACCACGATCACGGTTTTACCGGGTCGCCGGCCGGACCGCTGCCCGCTCTCGAATGCCTCCCGCCCTTCGGCCAAAGGAAAGGTTGCGGCGATCTCGACGTGCAGTTGACCGCGGTCGACGAGAGCGGCGAGCGCCGCGAGTTGATCCCGATCGGGAGTCACCACGAAAAACATTGCGGTGACGTCGTACTCGTCGGCTACGCCGGCGGGAATAGGCGCGGAAAGAGCAACGAGCCGCCCGCCGCCGCGAAGCACCCGGAACAAATCTCTCGGCGTCGGACCGCCGACCGTGTCGATCACCACGTCGTAGGCCGCTTGGCTGTCGTCTAAGGCAGCGCTTCGAACGTCGATTACTTTCCGCGCACCGAGATTTCTGACCAACTCGACCGCGTCGCTACGGACCGAAGCGGTCACGTCGGCACCAAGCTGCGCGGCAAGTTGCACGGCCAGCGCGCCGACCCCGCCCGCTCCCCCGGTCACCAGGACGCGTTCCCCGTGACGCACCCCAGCGTGGTCGACAAGGGCCTGCCATGCGGTGAGTCCCGCGAGGGGTAGCGCAGCGGCGCTCACGTGCGAGACGCTGGACGGCTTGGCGGCCAGATCCTGCGCGGGCACTGCGACATATTCAGCGGCACCACCGTCGCGATCGAACCGTATCAGGCCGTAGACAGTGTCACCCTGCGCAAAATGCACTGCGCTAGATCCGGTTTCGACGACCACTCCGGAAATTTCGTGCGACGGAATGACCGGTGTCCGGCTGGCACCGTCCCGCGTCCACGTCTCTTCCCAGGTGAGTTCATCGAATGTGATCGCCGCCGCGTGGACCGCGACCAAGACCTCGCCGGCCGCCGGCACCGGTATCGGCGCGTCTTCGACGGCGAGCACCTCGGGCCCGCCGCGGCGGTGTGCCCGCAGTGCGGTCATCTGGGTCATTCGCTTCTCCAAGGTTTCTGACGACTTCTCGCGCTGCACCCGTCAGCTCACTGCGTCGACCAGGCCCCAGTCCAGCGCGACGGACGGGTCGATGTTATGGCCGCTCAGCACCAAATAAGCTGTGCGCCAACGACCTATCCGCCGGGTCACGCTGACCGTGCCGCCGGCACCTGGAATCAGCCCCAGGCTCAGTTCGGGCAGCCCGAACACCGTATCGTCAGCGGCTTCGATGCGACCGCAGAATGCCGCCATCTCCAATCCGCTGCCGAGCACCTGGCCGTGCACTTGAGCACGGCACGCCGGGCCGAGCCGGGCGGTGATCGCGTCGAGCGCCAGCGCCGGGCTGTAGCGGGTGCGGGCCAGATGCGCGCTGGCCGGGTCGGTGAATGTGCCGAATTCGTCGAGGTCGCCGCCGCTGCAGAAAGACGGTCCGTGTCCGGTCAGCACCACCTGGTCGACTGACGAATCCAGTTGCGCCACAGCCAAAGCCTCGAGCAGTGCGGCGCGAGCGTCGGTGGAGAAGGCGTTGTGCCGCTGTGGGCGGTTGAACGCGATGTGCAAGGTGTCGCCGTCGCGATGGGCCTGAACCGGATCGGTGATGTCGGGCATCGTGGCCGGGCCGCGGGCGGCCAGCCAGCGGGCGAATTCTGGGCCGGCCTGCAGGGTGGAGTAGGCCAGTGACTCCGTCACCACCCCGGGCAACGCCGCGCCTGCCGGATCCACGGAGCGCAAGACGTCGTCACAGGTCGCCGCCGCGATCGGCCACTGCTGAACCCGCGCGGTCAGCTCAGCAAGCGCGGTGTCGATCGATGCGACGGTGATCGCCCGGCGATCGTCGGTGTGATCCTCGGTGAGCGTGAATGTTGCTTGCTGCAACCAGAATTCGGAAGCGTCCTGTAATGACCCGACCGCTATGACCGGGTCGCCGAGCAGAGCAGAGTCAACCGAGGAGTCCGGCTCCGAGACATCGACAACGCGCAGCGTCACACCGAATACTTCTTGACCAGTTCGTGTTTGAACATTTTCCCGGTGTCGGTCCGCGGCAACTGCGCTTCGAACGAGATCGACTTCGGACACTTGTAGTGCGCCAGGCGCTCGCGCAGCCACACCAGCAACTCGTCGGCGAAATCGCCGGTCGCGTCGGCCGGGTTGACGGTCTGCACCGCAGCTTTGACGCTCTGGCCCATCTCATCGTCGGGAATCCCGAATACCGCTGCGTCAAGTACTTGTGGATGGGTGACGAGTAGGTTCTCGGCTTCCTGCGGATAGATGTTCACGCCGCCGGAGATGATCATGTGGTGGCGACGATCGGTGAGGAAGAGGTAACCGTCCTCGTCGACGTAGCCCACGTCGCCTACCGTGCTCCAGCCATGTCGATCGCGGGATGCGGCCGTCTTCTCCGAGTCGTTCAGGTACTCGAAGGAAAAGCCGCCCTCGAAATAGATCTCGCCGGCCTGGCCGGGCGGCAACTCGTTGCCGTCCTCGTCGAGGATGTGCAGTTGGCAGTTCATCGGCTTACCCACCGAGCCGGGGTGGGCGAGCCACTCGTCGGCGCTGATCAATGTCGAACCGATGGCCTCCGAGGAGGCGTAGTACTCGTCGACGATCGGCCCCCACCAGTCGATCATCTGCTTCTTGATCTCCACCGGACAAGGCGCCGCGGCGTGCATCACTCGTTCCAGGCTGGACATGTCAAACGAGTTGCGTTTTGCCTCAGGAAGTTTCAGCATCCGGGTGAACATGACGGGCACGAACTGTCCGTGCGTGACGTGGTGGCGCTGGATGGCATCCAGGCAACCTTCGGGGTCGAACTTCTCCAGGACCACCGTGGTGATGCCGCCGGCTTGCACCGTCATCGACCACACCGATGGCGCGGTGTGATAGAGCGGCGCCGGGCTGAGATAGACGGCATCCGGGTGCATCCAGAAGCCGACCAGCGCCGACATCATGCCCGGCGCTTCGGCAGGCGAGACGTGTGGCAGCGCCCGTTTGATTCCCTTCGGACGGCCGGTCGTTCCCGACGAGTACTGCAGCAGATCGCCTTCGATCTCGTCGGCGATCGGGGTATCCGGCTGGCCGGCAACACATTCGGGATACCGCTGCCAGCCGTCGAGGTCGGCCTCCCCTTCGCCGGAGGCGAGTAACAGCAAAGCAGGCAGACCGTTCGGCAGGTGCTCGGCGAGGTTCTCGCACGTCTTGCGCAGCGCGGCCGACCCGATGATCGCCTTGGCGGCGCTGTTGTCGATGATGTACGCCGCTTCGGGCGCGGTCAGGTGGGTGTTGATCGGCACGTAGTACAGGCCCGCACGCCGGGCCGCCCACATGACGGCATGGATGTGCTCGTTGTTCTCCATCAGGATCGCCACCGCGTCGCCTTCAACCAGGCCGGCGTGCCGGAAGTAATGCGCTAGCCGGTTGGCACGGGCTTCCAACTCGTCGAACGTGATCACCGTGCCGGACGGGTGAAGGATGATCGCGGGCTTGTTGGTTCCACCCTGCCCGGAGGTGTGCTGGCGAATCTGCATGGGCAGACTGTACCGCCGGAAAAATTGACAGCTGTCAAGAGGGCGTGATCTGCCCGCTGACTACGGGTAATGCACCTGTTCGGGCTGTGCATGCGGGTGCCCGCCATGCCGCTTGGCCCGACCCGCGAAGGGTGCCGACAACGTCGGCAGCAGCTCGCGCCGATAGCGGATCAGGGCCACCAGTGCTATCACCGCATACACACCGCTGAGCGCCAGGCGTCCCTCGGTCGACGTGAGTGGGAACTGCACGACGAACAAGCCGAGCAGCGCCCAGGCCGCCCAGCGCTGGAACCGCAGGCCGAGCAACAGGGTCACGCCCATCAACGTCTGCGCGGCGGTCAATACGATTTCCTCGATCTGACGGCTGTCCAAATGCATTGCGGCGCTTCCTCCGCCGAGCATGTACGCCACCGGCAACGATCCGATGAGCAGGGTCCACTGGTTGACCTTCGCCGAGATCAGCGTCGCGATCGCGGCATCTCCCTTGCCCCTGGCCGCGAAGATGGTCGCGATGATGAACTCCGGCGCCTCCGACGCCAGCGGAGCCAGCCACTGCACCAACAGGAACCGGTCGATGCCCAACTGCGTACCAGCACCGATCAGGTTGTCGGCGAACGGTTTTGCACACGTCACGATGACCGCGGCGGCGAAAAGGAACAGTGCGGCCACCGTGATGCGGCGGGTACGATCCGGCAGGGCGCCCAGCGCTGCAGCGGTGCCGACCAACTCGGGTTCTTCGACCTCGCCGCGAGTCAGTTTGAACAGGTAATAGCCGAACCAACCCAGCAGGGCCAGCCCGAATCCGATGTGGATGCGGCCGGTCGCGGGGATGGTGAATACGGCGACCCCGGCGATCATCAGGAAGCCGATCTCTACCCGGTTGCTCGGCTCGAGCTGCAACCCGTCGAGCTTGCGGCCCGACTTCCGGCGGGCCACCAGCACGCTGACCAGAACGACGACCGGCCAACCGAGGCCCATCAGCAACCGATTAGAGCCGGTCATGTTCGCCGCCGCGTACTGGGTGTACTCGGGCAGGTGCCCGGCGGTGTAGGCGTAGTACAGGTCGACGGCGTACTCGGGCAGGACCGCGATCACGGCCAGGACGGCGACGGCCAGGCTGCCTGACACGTCGACCTGGGCGGCTTCCGCGGCCCACGCCAGCACGAAGCTGGCACCCACGACGGCGCCGCCGTAGGCGATCAGGCCGACAACGGGATCGAGCTGAATACCGACGATACGCAGCACCAGAGCCGGGCAGATGACGGCGCTGACGATGGCGAGCGAGCGGAACAACGTCCGCGACCGGGCACGTGACCCCGTTACAGCGCCCGCGGGTGTTGTCACGTCGCTAAAGTACCCGGTGGGGATCCATCCAGCAACATAGCCCAGCTACCGAATGAACCCCTGGATGCGGATCAAACTTGCTGCTCAGCAACGTCACAAACGAAAGTTCGGATCCCCGATCTTTCAGATGTGGCAACCCTGCCAGCGCGGCGGGAGCGCCTTAGTCAGACTCGGCCAGGCGCTGCTTGAGCGCCTCGAACTCGTCCCGGACACCGGTCGGCAGCTTGTCACCGACGAACTCGAACCACTCCTCGATCAGCGGCAGTTCTTGGCGCCACTCGCTGGCGTTGACCGCGAGCGCCTGGTCCACATCGGCAGCGTCGACCTTCAACCCGTCCAGATCGAGATCCTCGGCGGCGGGAACGACGCCGATCGGGGTCTCGTGGCCGCCGGCCGTGTGCTCGATGCGGTCCACGATCCACTTCAGCACGCGGCTGTTCTCGCCGAAGCCGGGCCACAGGAACTTGCCGCCCTCGCCGCGACGGAACCAGTTGACGAAGAAGACCTTCGGCAGCTTGGATTCGTCGGAGTTCTTGCCAAGGTCGATCCAGTGCTGGAAGTAGTCGCCGACGTTGTAGCCCAGGAACGGCAGCATGGCCATCGGGTCGCGGCGCACGTCGCCAACCTTGCCCTCAGCGGCTGCGGTCTGCTCGCTGCCCATGGTGGCGCCCATGAACACGCCGTGCTGCCAGTCGCGCGCCTCGGTCACCAGCGGCACGGTGGTCTTGCGGCGGGCGCCGAACAGGATGCCGGAGATCGGCACGCCCTGCGGATCGTCCCACTCCGGCGCCAGGATCGGGCACTGCGACATCGGGGTGCAGTAACGCGAGTTCGGGTGCGCGGCTTTGGTCTCCGTCTCGCGAGGCTCCCAGTCGTTGCCCTTCCAATCGATCAGGTGATCGGGCTCGCCTTCCAGGCCTTCCCACCACACGTCGCCGTCATCGGTCAGCGCGACGTTGGTGAAAACGGTGTTGCCGGCCGCGATGGTCTTCATGGCGTTGGGGTTGGAGTCCCAGTTGGTACCCGGTGCGACCCCGAAGAAGCCGAACTCCGGGTTGACCGCGTACAGCCGGCCGTCCTTGCCGAACCGCATCCAGGCGATGTCGTCACCCAGGGTCTCGGCACGCCAGCCCGGGATCGTGGGCTGAAGCATGGCGAGGTTGGTCTTGCCACAGGCCGACGGGAACGCCGCGGCGAAGTAGTACGCCTTGTTCTCCGGCGAGATCAGCTTCAGGATCAGCATGTGCTCGGCGAGCCAGCCCTCGTCGTGGGCCATCGCCGAGGCGATCCGCAGGGAATAGCATTTCTTGCCCAGCAACGCATTTCCGCCGTACCCGGATCCGAAACTCCAGATTTCGCGGGTCTCCGGAAAGTGCGTGATGTATTTCGTGTCATTGCACGGCCACGGCACGTCTTTTTGCCCGGGCTCCAGCGGAGCGCCGATCGAGTGCAGTGCCTTCACGAAAAAGCCGTCATCTCCGAGCTTTTCCAGCGCGGCCTTGCCCATCCGGGTCATCACCTTCATGGAGGCGACGACGTATTCGGAGTCGGTGATCTCCACCCCGAGCTTCGGGTCGTCAGCGCCGAGCGGGCCCATGCAGAACGGGACCACCCACATGGTGCGCCCGCGCATGCAGCCGCGGTACAGCTCGGTCATGGTGGCCCGCATCTCGGCGGGCGGCTTCCAGTTGTTCGTGGGGCCGGCGTCGACCTCGCGCTCGGAGCAGATGAAGGTCCGCGACTCGACCCGCGCGACGTCGGACGGGTCCGACAGCGCCAGGTAAGAGTTCTTGTGCTTCTTCTCGTTCAACTTGGTGAACGTGCCGGCCGCGACCAACTGGTCGGCGAGGCGCTGGTACTCCTCTTCGGAACCATCAGCGAAAACCACCCGGTCCGGCTGAGTGAGCTCGGCGACCTCCTCGATCCAGGCCAACAGCTCCTGGTGTTTCGTCGGGGCGGTATCCAAACCGGGAATCGTCGCTGAAGTCATGGGAATCTCCTGCTGTCGCGTTACACGTATTGCGCGGCTAGGTGGCGGCGGCTTCACCACAGGTTATCGCGAGCGGTATACCCAGAAAAAGTCGAGGCTGTATTGGTTAACTCACAGGAACGATTCAGAACGCGTTATCAGCGGCGTTTGTCGCCGTATTTTCGTCAATTTGCTCGCCTTCGGCGTCTTCAGGCACCGGCACCTCGGACTCCTCGCCTGCATCGTCGGACGCCGTTTTGCCCTCGTCGGCCGGTTCAGGCTCGCCGAGTTCGGCCCGCACCGCCGTGAGGGCGGCCTGCAATGTCGGCATTTCCTTGCCGCGCAGCGCCGCGGCCCGCGCGCCCACGACGGAGTGCTCCCGCAGCTCGGTGTCGATGACGCTGACTTGCCCGGCCACCTGTGTGCTCTCTCCTTCGTCCTGCTCGCTGAGGGCGGCGGTGAGCAATGACTCGGCGGCCAGCACCCGGGTCGCCACCAGCTGCTCCGCGGCGGACTGCACCAGCGCGGTGGCTTCGCCGGCCCATCGGTCCAGCAAGGCCCGGTCGCGAAGCAGCCCGCGCATGCCGACCACCCAGACGGTGAGCGCAAGCCCGATCGCCGCGCACGCGACCGCCCCGGCCGCGGTGAGCCCGGGGGTCAGGTCGGCCAGCAGCCTGCTGAGGGTCAACGCCACACCCAACCCGAAACCGGCACCCACCAGCATCATCAGCCGGGTCTCCAGCTTTCGCGATTTCAGCGCAGGCGCCGGCAGGTCCACCGTGGGCAACGGTGCAGCGGCGAGGCTGGTCGATGTCCAAGCCCAGGGTCTGAGCGACCTCGGCCAGATGCGTGGTCGTGCCCTCATCCACCTCGGCGATGACGTCCCGGAGCCGGGCGCCGGCCGCCGGCTCGAACTCCGCCAACTTGCCGCGGCTCAGGCTCGCGGCGTCTTCCTGCAGCTCCGAACGCACCGAGGCACAGCGATTGCGGGCGAAGTAGGACAGCTGCACCCGGGCCTGCTGGGTTTGACTGCGCAGCGCGATCGTCCGCTCGGACTTGGACAGCCTTCGCTGCCGCAGGATTTCGCTGCGCTGCTCCCGCAATGCCTCGACCCGCGCGCGGCGGCCCGCGCCATCGGCGTCGCGATCGTATCGGTCGGCAATGGTCTGTAGCCGGGATTTCCACGCCCGCAACCTGTTTCGCCGAGCCAGCTCCGCGTTGGCCAGGTGGGCTGACACTGCAGTGGCGAGGTCGTCGATGCGCGGCTCGCCCTCCTCAGGCGCGGCGGCGACCCCGACCCACTGCACGTCGCTATAGCGCGGCGCGTGCGCCGCCAGCATCTCTCGGTTGCCGGCCAGGACGCCTTCCCAGTTCTGATGCACGTCGATCTTGGACACCACGGCGATCACCGCGTCGGTCTCGGCCGCTGCCGCGTCGAGCAGCGCGCAGTCGGATGCCGTCAGCGCGGCGGCGGCCGAGACGACGAACACCACCGCCGTCGGCGCCTCGCCGATCTCCAGGTCCGTCGACTCGATGAATGTCTGCTTGGGCAGCCGCTCGCTGAGCGCCGCGACCACGCCGGTCGCCCCGGCCAGCCATGGCCCGGTCACCAGCACGTCGTCTCGGCGCTCGATGCCCGGCGTACCGAGCTCCGGACCGATCGCCGTCATCATGGCGTCCACTTCGCCAACCGCTTTGGTGTCCTTCTTGGCGGTCACACCGATCCTCCGACCGTCGACCACAGCCGAAGCGAGCCGCGGACGATGTCCGCGCCGCATGCCCGCTCGGTACCCGCGGCCGGTCCGCGGCGGTAGCGCTGCCAGTGTCTCGCGCGACGCAGGTGCCCCGCCGCGGTGTCGTCCCGATCCACGGTGATGCCGACCGCCTCGACCACTTCGACAGCGGCCATCATCCGGGCGACCACGGTGTCGTCGCGCGCCAGGAACTCGCTGATCCGCCGGTCGGTGACGGCGATCGTCTCCAACTCGGCAACGGCATCCAGCACCCGCCGGTAGCGGGCGTGTGCGCCGACCTTGTCGACGACGTCGTCGATGCCGCTCAACCGGCACAACAGGGCGTCGACGTCGCCGCGGGGGGCTCCGCGCCGGATCGCGGCGATCGCCTGCCGGATACCGAACGCGTCGAGGGTGACCGTCAACCGGGCGCGGATGGCGGCCTCGAGGGAGTGCCCGCCGGCCAGCGCCTGCAGCCCCTGCCACGATGCGTCGTCCAGCGCTGCGCCGGCCAGGAGGCCGATCAGCGGCTCGATGGGCACCCCGGCATGTGCGGACAGCTGCGCGCATCGGGTTCTGGCCGCGGAGGTCGGGCCGTCGGGGTGACGACCGGGTGCGGTGGTCGCGATCAGGTCGGCCTTGTTCAACACTGCCAGCACCGGCCGCCCGGCCGCCTCGATGGCGGCGCGATCCTCGGGTTTGACCGCATCGGCCAGCACGTGGACGTTCACGTCGGCATCCGCCGGGGGCGTCACTGCCAGCCCGGCGCACGTCAGGGCGCGCGCGACGGTGCTGCGGCCGACGCCGCGGCGTCCGGTGACGGCCACCCGTATCGGGGTAGCGAGCCGTTCGCGATCGCGGCGCAGCGCGGGTCGGAGACCGCGTCCGCAAACCGCTCCAGCTCTTCGACGAAAATCGGATGCCCCTATCCGCTCAGGCCGCCTTGCAGGTGCTGCTAACCGCTCATTGTGGCCGAGTACCTGCCGATCGCGACGCATCACCACGGCTTTTCCGGTCGAATGGTGACATTTGTACCGCTGGGAAGCGAGTCACCCGATACCAGGCAAAGGCAACTGTTGGGTATCAATCTGCCCCGCGGGAAGCGACATGATGGGTTCATGGGCGACGATGAACGGATGCGCGCGCAGCCCTGGGTGGACGCGGCCACACCGCCGACGCCTTCTTCCGCCCTGCCTGCGGAACGTGAGGTTGGCGAATACCGTCGGACCACCAGTTTTCGCACGCGGCGCTCACAACTGTCGGCCGCGCAGCAGCGGACCTGGGAACGGCTGTGGCCTGAACTCGGCACCGTCGCGGTATCTGGGGACGACTCGCAAGGCCCGGCCGAACCGCTGGATACCCAGGCCTGGTTTGGCCGGGACGCTCCGCTGGTGCTTGAAATCGGTTGTGGCACAGGCACTTCCACGCTGGCGATGGCGAAGTCAGAGCCGGACGTCGACGTCATCGCCGTCGAGGTCTACCGGCGCGGGCTGGCGCAACTGCTCTCGGCCATCGACCGGGAACACGTCACCAATATCCGGCTGATCCGCGGCGACGCCGTCGACGTGCTCGACCTACTCCTCGCTCCCGGCTCGCTCAGCGGGGTGCGGGTGTTCTTCCCTGACCCGTGGCCCAAGGCCCGTCATCACAAACGTCGGCTGCTGCAACCCGCCAACGTGGCGATGATCGCTGACCGGCTGCGGCCCGGCGGGGTGTTGCACGCCGCGACCGATCACGCGGGCTACGCCGAGCAGATCGCCGAGGTCGGCGACGCCGAACCGCTGCTGAGCAGGCTGGACACCGGAGCACAGACCCCGGTCTCCACCGCCCGCCCGGCCACCAAATACGAGGGCAAGGCGCACGACGCCGGCAGTGCCGTCACCGAATTCCTTTGGGAAAGA
This sequence comes from uncultured Actinomycetota bacterium, assembly GCA_963737375.1. Lineage (GTDB taxonomy): Bacteria > Actinomycetota > Actinomycetes > Mycobacteriales > Mycobacteriaceae > Mycobacterium. The sequence continues at coordinate 133,368 of CAVTSP010000008.1, read as the reverse complement.
CGCTCACTATGAGTCTCACGGACGAAACGACCAGCGCCCCGGTGGCGCCGCCTGGCGCGCACCAGGCCGAATCGGACCCGAAGGCGCGGCGGGTGCTTCTGGTCTGGGATGCGCCGAACCTCGACATGGGCCTCGGATCCATCCTGGGCCGACGGCCCACCGCCCTGGAACGTCCCCGCTTCGACGCGCTCGGACGCTGGTTGCTGGGCCGCACCGCTGACGTTTCGACCCACCACGACGCCGTCGCAGCCGAACCCGAGGCGACCGTGTTCACCAATATCGCCGCCGGCAGTGCCGAGGTGATCCGGCCGTGGGTCGATGCGCTGCGCAATGTCGGGTTCGCGGTGTTTGCCAAACCGAAGCTCGACGAGGACAGCGACGTCGACAGCGACATGCTCGAGCACATCGCGCAGCGTTCACGGGAGGGGTTGGCGGCGCTGGTGGTCGCGTCCGCCGATGGTCAGGCCTTCCGCGGTCCGCTGGAGGAAATCTCTCGCAGCGGGGTACCCGTGCAAGTCCTGGGATTTCGCGAACATGCGAGTTGGGCGCTAGCGTCGGATACCTTGGAGTTTGTCGACCTGGAGGACATCGCGGGTGTGTTCCGGGAGCCCCTGCCGCGAATCAGCCTAGATTCGCTGCCTGACAAGGGGGCGTGGCTGCAACCGTTCCGGCCACTGTCCTCGTTGCTGACCTCGCGTGTCTGACAACTGAAACCAATACGCGGGTCGTTGCAGATCCAGCAAAGGAGCTTACGTGTTCGCCTGGTGGGGTCGAACTGTATATCGCTACCGGTTCATCGTGATCGGAGTGATGGTGGCGCTGAGCCTGCTCGGCGGCATCTTCGGGATCAGTCTCGGCAAGCACGTGACGCAGAGTGGTTTCTACGACGAAGGTAGCCAGTCGGTCAAGGCGTCGGTGCTCGGCGACAAGACCTACGGACGTGACCGCACCAGCCACATCGTGGCGACCTTCACCGCACCCAAGTCGATCAACGATCCGGCGTGGCAGAAGAAGACGGTCGACGAACTCAACGCCTTCAAAAAGGACCACCCTGACCAGGTGGTCGGCTGGGCCGGCTGGCTGGCCGCTCCGACCAGCACCGACCCCATCATCAAGGGGATGGCCAGCGAGGACGGCAAACACACGTTCGTCAGCATCCCGCTCAAGGGCGACGACGACGACACCATCCTGACCAATTACAAGGACATCGAGCCGGATCTTCAGAAGCTGAACGACGGCAAGATCCAGCTCGCGGGGCTCGAGCCGATCGCCAACGCGCTGACCGGCACCATCGCTACCGACCAGAAGCGCATGGAAGTGCTGGCGCTGCCCCTGGTGGCGGTCGTGCTGTTCCTGGTTTTCGGCGGGGTCATAGCGGCCTCCCTGCCCGCGATCGTGGGTGGCCTGAGCATCGCCGGCTCGCTGGGCATCCTGCGACTCATCACGATGTTCGGTCCACTGAGTTTCTTCGCCCAGCCGGTCGTGTCGATGATGGGGTTCGGTATCGCGATCGACTACGGGCTGTTCGTGGTGAGTCGTTTCCGCGAGGAGATCGCCGAGGGCTACGACACCGAGGCCGCGGTGCGGCGCACGGTGATGACCGCCGGTCGCACGGTGGTGTTCTCCGCGGTCTTGATCGCCGTGTCCGCGGCCAGCCTCTTCCTGTTGCCGCAGGGCTTCGTGAAATCGCTGACCTACGCGGTGATCATCTCGGTGTCGCTGGCCGCGGTGCTGTCGATCACATTGCTGCCCGCGATCCTGTCGATCCTGGGTAGCAACGTCGATGCGCTCGGCGTGCGCACCCTGTTCCGGATTCCGTTCCTGGCCAGCTGGACGCCGTCGCGCGTCTACCTGAACTGGCTGGCCGATCGGCTGCAGAAGACCAAGACCCGCGAAGAGGTCGAGGCCGGATTCTGGGGCAAGCTGGTCAACGTCGTGATGAAGCGGCCGCTGGTCTTTGCCATTCCGATCGTGATCGGCATGATCGCGCTGGTCATCCCGCTGCACAACCTCTCGTTCGGCGGCATGAGCGAGAAGTACCTGCCGCCGAACAACTCGGTACGAGAGTCGCAGGAGAACTTCGACAAGCTCTTCCCCGGCTATCGCACGAACCAGTTGACGCTGGTGATCGAGAGCAACAACGGAAGCAAAGTCACCGACCAGCAGGTGGCCGAGGTCCGCAACGCCGCCGCCTCGATCAACGGGTTCACCGACACCACCTGGCAGGAGCGGGCCTGCCCGACGATCGAGGGCAACCCGTGCGTCTCGGGACCGAACGGCAGCCACCCCAAAGACGACTCGGTGCGGGTGATCCAGAACGGTCTCTCGAACGCCAGTGACGCAGCCAAGAAGCTCACTGAGCTGCGATCCATGACGCCGCCAAGGGGTTTGACCGTACTGGTCGGCGGCGTCCCAGCGCTCGAGCAGGACAGCATCCACAGCCTGTTCGACAAGGCGCCGCTGATGCTGGTGGTGCTGCTGTCCACGACGATGCTGTTGATGTTCCTGGCATTCGGATCGGTGGTGCTGCCGATCAAGGCCGCCGTGATGAGCGCGCTGACGCTGGGCTCCACGTTGGGCATCCTGACCTGGATCTTCGTCGACGGCCACTTCTCCAAGCTGCTGAATTTCACGCCGACACCGCTGATGGTCGTGCTGATCGCGTTGGTCATCGCGGTCGGGTTCGGCCTGGCCACCGACTACGAGGTCTTCCTGGTCTCGCGCATGGTCGAGGCCAGAGCCCGCGGTATGTCGACGGCAGAGGCCATCCGGATCGGTACGGCAACGACCGGACGCCTGATCACCGCCGCTGCGCTGGTGCTGGCGATGGTGGCCGGGTCGTTCGTGTTCTCCGACCTGGTGATGATGAAATATCTGGCGTTCGGCCTGATGGCGGCGCTGCTGCTGGACGCGACCGTGGTCCGGATGTTCCTGGTGCCGTCGGTGATGAAGTTGCTCGGCGACGACTGCTGGTGGGCTCCGCATTGGATGAAGCGCCTGCAGAACCGCTTGGGCCTCGGCGAGATTCACCTGCCCGACGAGCGCAAGGTCCCGTCGGCGCGGGCCCGGTCCGGCCGCCCTGCCACCACCACCCGCCCGCCGATCGCGCCGACACCACGTCCGCCGCACGATCCCACGCACCCCAGCCCTGAGGGTGCCTCGCGGCCGGCCCGGCCACCGGCCACCCCAACCGCGCCGCGACCGGACCTTCGCCCGCCGGCTCCAGATGCGCCGTCGGCCGTCGGGACCACCCGGATGTCCGCACCGGGACGGACCGAGCCCAAAGAGGCGCCGACGACCCGCTTCTCGGCCCAGCCGACACCGCCGGCCGCGCCGGTTCGACCGCCGGCACCGTCCGCTCCCCCGCAACCGCCGCGTGGGGAGGACCGCGAGATCGAGTCCTGGCTCAGCGATCTGCGCGGCGGCAAGTCCGGCGACCCACGTGGCGCCGCTCCCAAGGCCCCGCAGCCGTCCGCCGACGAAACCCGGGCGCTGCAGATCCCGCCGCGGGACAAGCCGTCGGGTCAGCCGCCCACCGAACCCGAAGACGCCACCACCGCGATCCCGACCGCACCGCGGGAGGACAAGGATTCCGACACCGCCACGGAGAAGTTGAACGCGCATGGCGACAAGCCGCGTCCACGCCGCGGGGGCGGGCTCAGCGCCCAGGACCTGCTTCGCCGCGAAGGCCGGATCTAGCCGCGAATTCGCTTCGCGCTATTAGCCTTTGGATCCCACGTGGTCCGGATCGGCCTGCATGACCGTCGCGTTGTCGTCCTCGGTTTCGGCCGCCGCTTCTTCCGGGTCCTTGGCGAGCAGCACCTTGAACGCGTTGTTCAAGAACGCGACCGTCGGGACCGACAACAGTGCACCGACGATCCCGGCGAGCACGCCGCCGGTGGAAATCGCCACCACGATGGCCAGCGGGTGGATCGACACCGCCCGGCCCATCACCAGCGGCTGCAGGATGTGGGCCTCGAGTTGATTCACCGCGACGAGTAGCCCGAGCGTGATCAGCGCGTAGACAAAGCCTTTCGCCAGCAATGCCACAATGACGGCCAGGAACCCGCTGAGGACAGCACCGACCAGCGGGATGAAAGCGCCCAGGAACACCAGCGAGGCCAGCGGCAGCGCCAACGGCACACTCATGACCGCCAACCCGGTGCCGATACCCAGCGCGTCGACCAACGCCACCAGGAAGGTGGCTCGCACATAGCCGGTCAGCGAGTGGAATCCGGCGCCACCCGCCGCTTGTACCCGCTCGCGGACATGGCCGGGGATGATCTTGGTGACGTAGGCCCAGATGTTGCGTCCGCCATACAAGAAGAAGATCAGCGTGAACAGCATCATCAATGCCGCGGTGATGATTTCGGTGATAGTGGCCGCGGTCGAGAGGGCGCCGCTGGTCACCTTCTCCTGATTGTTCTGCAGCGCCTGGATCGCCGAGTCGCCCGCGTGGTCGATCTGCTGGCGGCTCAGATGCAGCGGGCCCTCGATCAGCCACTTCTTCGCGGAGTCGATGCTGCGGGTGACCTCCTTCACCAAATCCGGTACGCCGACGATGAATTGGCTGACGACGAAAGTCATGATTCCGCCGAGGATCGCGAAGCCGGCCAGTAACACCAACGCGACCGCGCCGCCGCGTGGTGCACCCCGCTTGTCCAGCCAGTCCACGATGGGAACCAGCAACGCGCTCAGCATCAAGGCGAGCAGCAGCGGGACGACGATCACTTCCAGCCGCTTGATGACCAAAAGCAGTGCGACGACAGCGACCAGGATCACCAGCAATCGCCACGCCCAGGCTGCGGTCTTGCGAACTATCGGTTCTACCGATTCGGCGTAATCGGACGCGGCCTTCGATGGCATAGCGCCAACACTAGGTGCGGACACCGGCGTCGCGCAGCGATCCGGGCGCGACCTGCGGAGCTACGCTAAGCGCGTGTCGCACGACGCACCGGCCCGCAATGTCGACGGTCAGGTTCCAGAGCATGACCGCGGCAGGTACCGGTGGCTGCGGTGGGCCGCCCTGGCCGTCGTCGCGATCGTGTTGGCCGTCGAGGTGGCGCTGGCGTGGGATCAGCTGGCCAAAGCCGCCCGGAGCCTCTACTCGGCGCAGTGGTGGTGGCTGCTGGCCTCCGCGCTGACCGCGGTGTTGTTGATGCACAGTTTCGCCGAGGTACAGCGGACGCTGCTGGCCTCAGCCGGGGTGCGCGTGCAAGGGCTGCGTTCCGAGGCGGCCTACTACGCGGCCAACTCGCTGAGCACCACGCTGCCCGGCGGTCCCGTGATCGCCGCGACGTTTCTGCTTCGCCAGCAACGACTTTGGGGCGCATCGACGTTGGTGGCGTCCTGGCAGTTGGTGATGTCGGGAGTGCTGCAGGCCGTCGGACTCGCGCTGCTCGGGCTGGGCGGCGCCTTCGTCCTCGGCGCCAAGAACAACCCATTCTCGTTGCTGTTCACCTTGGGCGGCTTCGTGGCTCTACTGCTACTGGCGCAGGCGGTGGCTTCCCGACCGGAGCTGATCGAGGGCATCGGCTGCCGGGTGTTAGCGCGGTTCAACTCGTTACGCGGCAGGCCGGCCGACGTCGGTCTGGCCAAATGGCGCGAGATGTTGTGCCAATTGGAGTCGGTCAGCCTGAGCCGCCGTGACCTGGCGACTGCCTTCAGCTGGTCGGTGGTCAACCGGCTCGCCGATGTCGCATGCCTGGCGTTCGCCGCGTACGCCGCCGGCGCGCATGCCTCACTCGGCGGGCTGACGGTCGCGTGCGCCGCCGCCCGGGCGGTCGGAACGATCCCGCTGATGCCCGGCGGCCTGTTGGTGGTCGAGGCGGTGCTGGTGCCGGGCCTGGTATCCAGCGGCATGTCACTGCCGAATGCCGTCTCGACGATGCTGATCTACCGGCTGATCAGCTGGCTGTTGCTCGCAGCGATCGGCTGGGTGGTGTTCTTCTTCATGTTCCGCACCGAGAAACATCTCGACCCGGATGACCGAGACCGAGGGTGTCATGCAGAGCCCTTCGCCGCCGTCCGACGACGAACGAACTACTTGAACGGCGCCCTATTTGAAGGCGCTCAGTCCCGGATTGGCTGCGGCGGCGCCGGGCGCTGCGGCCGCGCCGCCCGGAATCACGTGCTGAGCTCCGGAGATCACGCCGCTCGGCATACCACCGGGCACAGTGCCGGGCACTGTGCCCGGTGTGGCACCCTGCGGCGACTGCATGAATCCGAGCACCTGCGGAAGGCTGATCGCCATCTTGCAACGGCTGGACAGTCCGGCGAGCGGCGACGCGATGGTCTGGATATCGCTGGCCGCCTTGGGGTTGGCGTCGAAGTAGGTCTCCAGCAAGCTGACCGATGTCGGACCCGGCGGCTGCAGCATGGCGGAGGTCATCGCCTGGTTGGTCTCCGGGTGCCCATCGAGGTAGTCACCGGCGGACCTGGCCACGTTGCTGATCGTGCGCGCCATTTCGCTGGCGGCACACGGATCCGACGCACCGACCGCCGAGGGCGCGGACAGCAACACCACCGCCGTGGCCCCACCCAGCCCGGTCGCCGTCAGCGCGGCCATCAGTCGACGGCGTGCCGTCGCGGTACTCCTAGTCAGAGACCTCATTCACAACTCCTCATAGCTTGCCGGGGGAACGTTCGCCCCGCAGACAGCTGCCGGCGCGGGGCCGGCATATGCCGATAATCCTGCCACCGAATCCGTCGCCATCGCCAACCCTGCGTTCAGGGTTCTCGTCACACCTGTGCAAAACCTGTACGGGAATCGGCATTGTTGCCGAGTTGTTGCAGCTCAGCGACCCGTAAGCGACCTCGGCGCACAGCTGGCTGGGGTAGGCTCGCGGGCACGCGATGCTAATGCGGGGAGACCGAAATCCAGCACTTCATGATGCGCTTGAGCAGCAGCCTGCGCAGGTGTCGCTGGCTGGTCTTCGCAGGCTGGGTGCTCGCGCTGATACCCGCCCTCTACCTGGTGCTGACCTCGTCGGGTCATCTCACCGGTGGTGGCTTCGACGTGCCCGGGTCCCAGTCGCTGCGTGTCCACGACCAGCTCGAAGCGCATTACCCGGACCAGGGCACGTCGCCGTTGGCTCTGGTCGCGGCCCCGCGCGCGGACGCCAGCTATGAGGACATGAATGCCGCCGCCGCATTCCTGCAGCAGGTCGCCAAGCAGATGCCCGACGTGGTCGTGGTGCCCAACCCGGCTCAGCCGTCCCCGCAGCCGGACCGGCCGTATGTGGTCTCGCTGCGACTGGACGGCACCACCAACAACAGCGCCAGCGACGCCGCCAAGAAGCTGCGGGTCAAGGTCGGCGTGCAAGGTGAACGTCCCGGCCAGATGCAGAACGGCCGCGTCCGGCTTTACGTGATCGGCCAGGGTGCGCTCAGCACGGCCGCTGCGGCCAACACCAAACACGACATCGCCAAAGCCGAGCAGTGGAACCTTCCGATCATCCTGATCGTGTTGCTCGCGGTGTTCGGCTCGCTGGCGGCAGCCGCGATCCCGCTGGCGCTGGGCATCGTCACCGTCATCGTCACGATGGGCCTGGTCTATCTGTTATCGGCCTACACGGTGATGTCGGTGTTCGTCACGTCGACGGTGTCGATGTTCGGCATCGCGCTGGCAGTCGACTATTCGCTGTTCATCCTGATGCGCTTCCGCGAAGAACTGCGCGCCGGACGTCAGCCTCAGGAAGCGATCGACGCGGCGATGGCGACGTCGGGCCTGGCCGTCGCGCTGTCCGGGATGACCGTCGTCGCATCGCTGACCGGTATCTATCTGATCGACACTCCGGCCCTGACATCGATGGCCACTGGCGCGATCCTCGCGGTTGCCGTGGCGATGCTGACGTCGACGACCATGACGCCGGCGGTGCTGGCGACGTTCGGCCGCTCGGCCGCCAAGCGCTCCGCGGCGCTGCACTGGTCCCGGCGACCGGAAACCACTCAGTCGCGGTTCTGGACACATTGGATCGGCGCGGTGATGCGCCGCCCGTGGGCGTCGGCCGCGGCAGCCTCTGTCGTGCTGCTCGCCATGGCGGTGCCCGCGCTGTCGATGGTGTTGGGCAACAGCCTGCTTCGCCAGTTCAACTCGTCGCACGAGATCCGCGCCGGAGTGTCGGCGGCGTCCGAGGCGCTGGGTCCCGGCGCACTCGGCCCGGTCCAGGTGCTGGTGACCTTCCCCGACGGGGACGCGTCGTCGGCCACCCACACCCAGACGATCGCCGCGATCCGCGACCAGATAGGTCACTCCCCCAACATTCTGTCGGTGGCCCAGCCCGTCTTCGCCGACAACAACAGCAGCGCGATGTTGTCGGCGATGCTGTCGGTCGACCCCGAGGACCTCGGCGCCCGCAACACCATCGGCTGGATGCGGGACCACCTCCCGGCGGCCGCCACCGATTCGGCGCAGGTGAGTGTCGGCGGGCCGACCGCGCTGATCAAAGACTTCGACGACCAGGTGTCCCGCACCCAATGGCTGGTGTTGGTCTTCGTGGCGCTGATCGCGTTCGTGATGCTGCTGTTGTCGATCCAGTCGGTGTTCCTGGCGCTCAAGGGCGTGGTGATGACGATGCTGTCGGTGGCCGCGGCCTACGGCAGCCTGGTGGTCGTCTTCCAGTGGGGCTGGCTGGAAAAGCTCGGGTTCGCACCGATCACCTCGATCGACAGCACGGTTCCGCCTCTGGTGCTGGCGATGACGTTCGGCTTGTCGATGGACTACGAGATCTTCCTGCTGACCCGCATCCGGGAGCGGTTCCTGCAAACGGGTAACACCCATGACGCGGTGGCCTACGGCGTCAGTACCAGTGCGCGGACCATCACCAGCGCCGCGCTGATCATGATCGCGGTGTTCATCGGTTTCGCGTTCGCCGGCATGCCGCTGGTGGCCGAGATCGGGGTGGCGTGCGCGGTGGCGATCGCGGTGGACGCCACCGTGGTGCGACTGGTGATGGTGCCCGCCCTGATGGCGGTGTTCGCCGAGTGGAACTGGTGGCTGCCCGCCTGGCTGGAACGCATCCTGCCCTCGGTCGACTTTGAAAAGCCTTTGCCTGCAGTCGATCTCGGTGACGTGCTGATGATCCCCGACAACATCTCAGCTCCTGCGGTGCCCAGCGCCGACCTGCGGATCGTGCTCAAATCCGCGGCCCGGCTCAAGAACCTGGTGCCCGATGCGATCACCGTCGCCGACCCGCTGGCGTTCATCGGATGCGGACGCGCCAGCGACCCGCACGTCAAGGTCAAAGGCGGCAACTACGTCGCCAGCGCCGCATCTCGCCAATTGGCGGTGATCGGCACGCCCAACGGCACGACCGGCGGCAGCGGCAACGGCGGCCACCCGACTGCGCGGAAGTTCGTCGGTGGGCGGTCGCAGCGCAACGGCACCGGCCGCGCGGCACCGCGCGCAGTACGGCCCGTCCACCCGGTCACGCTGTGGCGGGGCCGGCTCTCGGTCGCCCTGGATGCGTTAGGAGCACAAGCCGCCGCCAGCGAAAGCGTCCAGCCGGAATTCGAGCGGCGGAGCCCGGTGGAAACCACCAACGTCCAGTTGCCCACCGGCGACCGACTGCAGATCCCGACCGGCGCCGAGACGCTACGGCTCAAGGGCTACCTGATTCTGAGCCGCAACAGCAGCCGCGATTACACCGAGTTTGCTGAGCTCGTCGACACCATGGACGCCGAGAATGCCGCAGTCGTACTGGCCGGGATGGACAGGTATTACTCTGGTCAATCACCCCGGCGGCAATGGATCGCCAGCCAGTTGGTCCGTCGCCTCGCTGACCCACATCCGTCGGATATTGATAAGGACAGTTGGCCCGAGTCCGATACGAAGGCAGACTGGGAAGGTGTAAGGCGGCGCTGCCTCGCGGTAGCGGTGGCGATGTTGGAGGAGGCGAGGTGACGTTGGCATCGGATCGACGCCATGGGCAGGCGCCGCACCGAGCACCGGCACGCCCCAACAACGGTGACCGACCCGTCGAATTCTGGCCGACTTCAGCGATTCGCTCGGCGCTGGAAGGTGGCGACATCGCCACCTGGAAGCAGATCGCGGTCGCGATCAAGCGCGATCCGTTCGGCCGCACCGCCCGCCAGGTCGAAGAGGTGTTGGAGAGCTCACACCCGTACGGCATCTCCAAAGCCCTCGCGGAGGTACTGGAGCGGGCCCGCGGGCACCTGGAGGCCAACGAGCGCTCCGAGGTGGCCCGCCATGTCCGGGTTCTGATCGAACGGTCCGGCCTGAAGCTGCCGGAATTCGCTTCCCGGATCGGCGTGCCCGCCGACGAACTCGGCGAGTACCTCGACGCGGTCACCAGCCCGTCGGCCTCGTTGATGATCCGGATGCGCCGGCTGTCGGACCGCTTCGCCAAGGCTCGCTCACACGAACCTCCTCAGCAGCCGACCCGACGAGCTCCGCAGCGGCCGCCGCGCGACTACTGATGGTCAGCCAGCCTGACGCTCGCACCCTGCGACAGATCCTGGCCGAGACGCGGACCATCGCGGTGGTCGGCGCATCGGACAAACCGACCCGCCCCAGCAACGAGATCTACTCCTATCTGGTGGCAACCGGCCAGTATCAAGTCTTCCCGGTGAACCCGACCATCACCGAAATCGATGGCGCACAGGTGTATTCACGATTAGCTGACCTTCCGGTGGTACCGGACATGGTCGACGTCTTCCGCCGTTTCGACGATCTGCCCTCGGTACTGGCCGACACGCTCGCTCTGCCGCAACGGCCGAAAACCCTCTGGCTGCAAGAAGGTTTATGGCACGAGGACGTCGGCCGCGAGGCTGAAGCGGCCGGCTTGCATGTGGTCATGGACCGTTGCCTGATGGTCGATCACGCGCGGCTTCGTTAGCCGTTTCAGCGGGGGTTGAGCGGCGATACGCCGACGACCAGCCAATGGCCGCTCTGCTTGGTCAGCGTTACCCGCAATGCCAGCACGGCGTTGTCGGGCGGCTGGCCAGGTTCGTTCTGCGTCGCCCGCATGACCACCGCCACGGCGGCCGCGGAGGGGCCGATCGCCTCGAGACCCGCCTCCATCGTCGCCGCGGTGGCGGTGACGTTGCGACGCGCTAAATCCGTTGTGGCCTTGCCGAATTGCTCTTTGAACGTATTCCCCTGTTCGGGCACCATCATCGCCACGGCGCGGTCGATGGCGGCCATTGGCTCGGACGGCGAGAAGGTCGCCGTCGCCTGGGCCATCTCGGTGGCGATGCGCACCACCTCGGCCGAGTCGGTTTTCAGGTCGTGGTCTGGCGAGGTCCAATGCCGGTATCCGGTCAGCACCGCCGCGACCAGGGCCGATGTGGTGAGCGCGACGACCGCCAGACGCAGGCCGGGTGCGTCGTCGTCGGTACCCACCGTCACCGAATCACGGCGCAGCAGCCAGATGTTCACCGCCACGCCCTCGACGATCAACAGCACCAGCACCGAACACAGCGACACCCACCACGCCGGCCACGCCAGCACATACCCGATCGCGAGCAGCGCCGCGATCGCGGCCAACGGAGCCGCAACGTCGAAAGCCAGTACCCGCCAGGCGTTCCTCATCGGATCGACTCCAGCCGCGCGACCATCAGCTTGCCGTCTACGTCGGCGATTCCGAGCCGGAGATTCCAATGCACCGTCTGCGACTTGCCGCCGGCGTTCTCGCTGACCGACGTGGCCACCACCATGACCGCATCGGTGCGGCGGGCGATGGATGCCGGCAGTTGGTCGGACGGCGCGGGCCGATCAGGCTGCGCGTCCAGGTCGTGGTGCACAGTCTCGAAGGCGACCGCCTCGACCTCGCCGCGACTGCGCGACTGCAGTCGCTCCACCACTTGCTGATAAGGCTGGATCGACGCGTCGAAATCGGCATTGAGTTCGCCGATGGTGCCGTCGTGCAGCCGCTGCAGGCTCTCCTTGATGTTCTCGGTGTTCATGTTGATCAGCACGCCGGTCCAGTCGGCCGCGGCCTGCATGGCCCGAGTCTGGTAGCTGCGCTCGTTGGCGTCGTTGCGGTGGCCGGTCCAGATCACCGCGCCCAGCGCGATCGCCGCCACGCACAACGCTCCCAACACCGCGGAGGCGATGCCGTAGGGCGTGAAGGTCCGGCCGTCGGCGTCGTCGGATGTCGACGTGTCTGCGGGCTCGTCGGGCTCGTCGGCCGCCACGGCGGTTTGCTCGTCGTCGGGCATGGCCGTGAGCCTAGCCGGGCGACGATGCAGAGCCCGCAAGGCGATGAGGAGGAGCACCGCAATCAAGGCACGCCGCGTTGCTTAAGGAACAATGACAAGCGTGACGGTAGAAGCTATCCGCTCGGGCATCGACCTGAGCCATGTCGACGCTGGTGCCCGCCCCCAAGACGACCTGTTCGGACATGTCAACGGTCGCTGGCTGACCGACTACGCCATCCCCGCCGACCGTGCCACCGACGGCGCCTTCCGGCTGCTGGCCGACCGCGCCGAGGAGCAGGTGCGCGACATCATCACCGAGGCCGCCGCGGCCAACGGCGCCGAGGGCACCGACCCGCAGCGGATCGGCGACCTCTACGCCAGCTTCATGGACACCGACACCATCGCGGCCCTCGGGGTGCGCCCGCTGCTCGACGAGCTCGCCGGCGTCGACGCCGCGCTGACGCCGACCGAGCTGGCCGCCGAACTCGGGGAGCTGCAGCGCACCGGCATTGGCGGCGGCACCGGCCTGTACGTCGACACCGATGCGAAGAATTCCACCCGCTACCTGCTGCACCTGAGCCAGTCGGGCCTCGGGCTACCCGATGAGTCGTACTACCGCGACCCGCAGCACGCGGCGATTCTCGCCGAGTACCCGAAGCACATCGCGCGGATGTTCTCGCTGGTCTACGGCGAGCACGAGGGCGACTGGGACGCGACCGCCGCGCACATCGTCGCGCTGGAGACCAAAATTGCCGCCGCACACTGGGACGTGGTCAAACGCCGCGACGCCGATCTGACCTACAACCTGCGCACCTTCGCTGAATTATGCTCGGAGGCAACCGGTTTCGATTGGCCGCTGTGGCTACACGGGTTGGGGGTCACGAGCGAGCAAGCCGCCGAGGTTGTCGTCCGCCAACCCGACGCGTTGATCACGTTCGCCGCGCTGTGGGACAGCCAGGACATCGAGGACTGGCGGCGCTGGCTGCGCTGGCGCGTGATCAGCGGGCGGGCGTCGCTGCTGAGCGATGACATCGTGGACGAGAACTTCGCGTTCTACGGTCGCACGCTGTCGGGCACCGAGCAGTTGCGGATGAGATGGAAGCGCGGCGTCGGCATGGTCGAGGGCCTGATGGGCGACGCCGTCGGCCGCCTCTACGTCGAGCGGCACTTCCCGCCGGACGCCAAGGCCCGGATGGACGAGTTGGTGGCCAACCTGCGGGAGGCCTACCGGGTCAGCATCACCGACCTGGAGTGGATGACGCCGGAGACCCGGCAGCGGGCGCTGGAGAAGTTGGACAAGTTCACACCGAAGATCGGCTACCCCGCGAAGTGGCGCGACTACTCGTCGCTCGTCATCGCCCGCGACGACCTGTACGGCAACTACCAGCGCGGCTATGCACTGGAGTATGACCGCGACCTGGCCAAGCTCGGCGGGCCAGTCGACCGCGACGAGTGGTTCATGACGCCGCAGACCGTCAACGCCTACTACAACCCCGGCATGAACGAGATCGTCTTTCCGGCAGCGATTCTGCAGCCTCCGTTCTTCGACGCCGAAGCCGACGACGCCGCAAACTACGGCGGTATCGGCGCGGTGATCGGCCACGAGATCGGCCACGGCTTTGACGACCAGGGCGCCAAGTACGACGGCGACGGTAACCTGGTCGACTGGTGGACCGACAACGACCGTGCCGAGTTCGGTTCCCGCACAAAAGCTCTCATCGAACAGTACGAGGTGTTCACGCCTCGTAGTCTCGGTGCGTCCCACCACGTCAACGGCGCGTTCACCGTTGGGGAGAACATCGGCGATCTCGGTGGGTTGTCCATCGCGCTGCTCGCCTATCAGCTGTCACTGAAGGGCGCGAAGGCACCTGTCATCGACGACCTGACCGGGGTGCAGCGGGTGTTCTTCGGCTGGGCTCAGGTGTGGCGGACCAAATCCCGTGATGCCGAGGCGATTCGGCGACTCGCCATCGACCCGCACTCGCCGCCGGAGTTCCGCTGCAACGGAGTGATCCGCAATATCGACGACTTCTACGACGCCTTCGAGGTCACCGAGACCGACGAGCTATACCTGGATCCCCAACGACGAGTGAGGATCTGGAACTAGAGCTGCCAGTCGTTGGAGCCGTCGTTCTTGCTGTAGGTCCCGACGGAGTTCTTGACGACGATGGGATCACCGGCGCCGAAGTTGGCGAAGAACCACTTGGCGTTGGTCGGGCTGATGTTGATGCAGCCATGGCTGACGTCGCGCTTGCCCTGGTCGGCCACCGACCATGGCGCGCTGTGCACGTAGTCGCCGCTGTTGTCGAACTGCACGGCGTCCTCGACGTTGACCTTGTAGCCGTAGGTCGAGTTGACCGGCACGCCGTAGGTGGATGAATCCATCACGACCTTGGCCTTCTTGTCGAGCACGTAGTAGGTGCCGTTGGGCGTCTGGTGACCACCTGCGGCCATGCCCATCGACATCGGGAAGGTCTGCTCCACCGCGCCGTTACGTGTGACGACCAGTTGATGGGTGGCGTCGTCGGCGGTAGCGATCAGCGAATCACCGGTGACGAAGTTCTCCTGGGTGCCGGCCGCGTCGACGTGCACCGCGGTGTGCGCGGGCCAGAAGCTGAGCGGGCGCCACCGCACCTGGCTCGACGTCAGCCAGTAGAACTTGCCGGACACCGGCGGGGTCGACGACACGTGGATCGCCTGCTCGGCCATGTGCTGGTCGGCGATCGGGCGGGCGAAGTTGATGATGATCGGCTCGCCGACGCCGACAGTGGAGCCGCTGACCGGGTTGAAGGTCGGCGGCACGAACGGCGGCGGGCCGGTGAACGGCTCGGGGTTCTGTCCGACGACCGGACCCGACGGCGCCGCAGCAGCCGGGACCGCCGGCGGCACGGCAAGCGGGTCTCCTGGCGGAGGCACGACCGGCTGACCCGGTGGCGGCACGACCGGCGGCTGGCCTGCTAGCGGATCGGCGGGGGCGGCGGCGCACCGGGGGGCGGAGCTGGGGCGTCTACTCCGGGCGCGGGCGGCGGCGGCTCGGGGTCGGCAATAGCCATACCGCTGCCCAGCATCAGCGCAGCGGTCACTCCCACTGCGCTGAAAGCAGCGGCGAGAGGACCTTTGGTCCATCGCGACATTCGATTCCCTCCAAGTCACGGTCTCAGCCCAGTATGCAGTAGCGAACGGCCCAGCCATTAATCCAGCGGTCGCCGCAGAGCGCCGAAACCAGCCTCTGAAAGGCCGCTGAACTGCGGCTTTACCCGCTACTTCGACTCGGCGACGGGAACGTCGAAGAGCTGCCGTTCGGCGGTCATTCCGGCCGCTCCAAAGCCGATCAACGTGGCCGAGGCGGCGAACATGGCCAGCACACCGTGCTCGTAGAACAGGCCGCCTGCGAAGGATCCGGCCATGATGCCGACTTGGAAAGCCGCCATGTAGAGGCCGGACGCGCCGTCGGGATCATCGGCGCCGGCGCGCATGGCCGCAGCTTGCAGCATGGGTGAGACCGCGTTCGCAAAAGCACCCCACAATGCGATGGCAACGACGCCGACCAGGGCGGTCGCCACTGCCGGCAAGCGGTGGAAGGTCAGCGTGGTCAGCACCAGCAGCGTCACATACAAGCCGACCATGCAACTGATCGCGGCGGCTCGTGGGTGATGATCCAGCGGCCGGGCCACCAGCGGCATCGCCAAGAGTCCCGCAATGCCGTAGATGGAGAGCAACCAGGCGATATCGGGACCCCGAATGCCCACGACGTCGCGGATGATCACCGCGATGAACGTGAAAGAGATGTAGTGCCCGGTGACCGCGATCATGGTCAGCAGGCTCACGAAGATCAGCCTGCGATTGCGGTGGTGCCCGGCGGCCCGGCCGACGTGGGCGCGCTGCTCGTCGCTCAGCGACAACGGCGGCAGGACCGCGACAGCCGCAACGGTGACGACCGCGGCGATCGCGGCCACCGACCCGACGGCGATCCGCCAGCCCCATGCCAGGCTCATCGCCGCCGTCGCCGGGCTGCCCACCACCACGGCCAGGCTGATGCCGACGTAGATCATCGTCGTCGCACGTCCGGAGTGGCTGGCCGGAACCAGCCGGGTGGCGACCGGCGCGATCACCGACAGGATCAGCCCGTGGGTGACCGCCGACAGCGCCCGGCCACCGGCCAGCACCACGAAGTTGGGCGCCAGCGCCGAGATGATCTGGGAGGCGGTCAGGCAGGACAGTGACAGCAGCAGCGCCCGACGGCGCGGCCAGTGCGCGGTCCAGCGGACCAGCGGAACGGTCGTGACGGCGGCGACCAGGGCGTACCAGGCCAGCAACGTACCGACCAGCGGAATGCTGACGTGCAGATCGCGGGCGATCGCGGGCAGCGCGCCGATCGGCAGCAGCTCGGCGGTGACATAGGTGAAGGCCGCAGCGGCCAGAACTGCCAGCTGGAGGGCGATTCGGAGAGTCCAGGGCCCGCTGGTAGCGGTTCGCCCCTCGGCGGCACTGGCAGGCACCACGGCCACTACTCAACCACGCGTGGCAAGGATCCGTAGACGATCAGGAGCGGACGAGTCGCGCGATGGCCGCAGAGGCTTCGGCGAGCTTCTGGTCGGCCTCCGAGCCGCCTTGGGCCACCGCGTGGGTAAGGCAATGCCCGAGGTGTTCGTCGAGCAGATTCAGCGCCACCGACTGCAATGCGTTGTTGGCGGCGCTGATCTGGGTGAGGACGTCGATGCAGTATTTGTCATCGTCGATCATCTTCGCGATGCCGCGCACCTGGCCCTCGATACGCCGTAATCGTTTGGCGTAGTTGTCTTTTTGGGATGAGTATCCGTGTGTGGGTGCCATTTGCCCCTCCAACATCGTGGTCGTGAAGATCATGCTCGGGCCATCGCGACGGCGCCGGTGTTGTCACCATTGTCAACGATTGGCCCGCGTTCGCGCCACGCCACCCTGGTAGGGCCGCGTTTCGCCGGCTCGCCGCATATACCCCATGGGGGTATTTTAATGATTTTGGCCGACCTTCCCAAACACGCATACTTGACCCATGGCCGACACGCACTCCTCTGGAACCATCGACATCAAGCCGCGCAGCCGCGAGGTCACCGACGGCCTGGAGAAGGCCGCATCACGCGGGATGCTGCGAGCAGTCGGGATGGACGACGAAGATTTCGCGAAGCCACAGATCGGAGTGGCGTCGTCGTGGAACGAGATCACGCCCTGCAACCTGTCGCTGGACCGGCTGGCCAAATCCGTGAAGGAAGGCGTGTTCGCCGCCGGCGGCTATCCGCTCGAGTTCGGCACGATCTCGGTGTCCGACGGCATCTCGATGGGCCACGAAGGCATGCACTTTTCACTGGTCTCGCGCGAGGTGATCGCCGACAGCGTGGAGGTCGTCATGCAGGCCGAACGGCTGGACGGGTCGGTGTTGCTGGCCGGCTGCGACAAGTCGCTGCCCGGGATGCTGATGGCCGCGGCCCGCTTGGACCTGGCGTCGGTGTTCCTCTACGCCGGCTCGATCCTGCCCGGCCGCGCCAAACTCTCCGACGGCACCGAGCGCGACGTGACGATCATCGACGCCTTCGAAGCGGTCGGGGCCTGTGCCCGCGGACTGATGTCCCGCGAAGACGTCGACACGATCGAGCGGGCCATCTGTCCGGGCGAAGGCGCGTGCGGCGGCATGTTCACCGCCAACACGATGGCCAGCGCCGCCGAGGCACTGGGCATGTCGCTGCCCGGCAGCGCCGCTCCGCCCGCCACCGACCGCCGCCGCGACGGGTACGCCCGGCGCAGCGGTGAAGCGGTCATCGGCCTGCTGCGCAGCGGTATCACCGCTCGCGACATCATGACCAAGGAGGCGTTCGAGAACGCCATCGCCGTCGTGATGGCGTTCGGCGGTTCGACCAACGCGGTGCTGCACCTGCTGGCGATCGCCCACGAGGCCGACGTGAAGCTGTCGCTCGCTGATTTCAGCCGCGTCGGCGCAAAGGTGCCGCACCTGGCCGACGTCAAGCCATTCGGCAAGCACGTGATGTTCGACGTCGACCGCATCGGCGGAGTGCCGGTGGTCATGAAGGCACTGTTAGACGCTGGCCTCCTACACGGCGATTGCCTGACCGTGACCGGTAAGACCATGGCCGAGAATCTCGCGCACATCGCCCCACCGGACCCCGACGGCAAGGTGCTGCGGGCGCTGGACAACCCCATCCACCCCACCGGCGGGATCACCATCCTGCACGGTTCGCTGGCGCCCGAAGGGGCAGTCGTCAAGTCGGCCGGGTTCGATTCTGACGTGTTCGAGGGCACGGCAAGGGTTTTCGAGCGCGAGCGGGCGGCACTGGACGCCTTGGAAGACGGCACCATCACCCACGGTGACGCGGTGGTGATCCGCTACGAAGGCCCCAAGGGCGGTCCCGGGATGCGCGAAATGCTGGCGATCACCGGTGCGATCAAGGGCGCCGGCCTGGGCAAGGACGTGCTGCTGTTGACCGACGGCCGATTCTCCGGCGGCACCACCGGGCTGTGCGTCGGGCACGTCGCGCCCGAGGCGGTCGACGGCGGACCGATTGCCTTCCTGCGCGACGGTGACCGGATCCAGCTCGACGTCGCCAAAGGCACCCTGGACGTCCTGGTCGATGCCGACGAATTCGCTTCCCGCCGTGAGGGTTTCACTCCGTTGCCGCCGCGTTACACCACGGGCGTGCTGGCCAAGTACGTCAAGTTGGTCGGCTCGGCGGCCAACGGAGCGATCTGCAGCTAGTCGGCTATTTCACCAGCGCGAACGCCAAGCCGTCCCAGTGTTTGGCGCCGACGGTCTGCAGCACCGCGGTGTCCAGCCGGGGATGCGCACCCATCAGTTCGAGGACTTTTCTCGTTCCGAGCAACATGGCGTCCTCGCCGGGCGACAGGATTTCACCCTCGCGAATCACGTTGTCTACCACAATCATTGAGCCGGGCCGGGTGAGCTTGACCGCCCACTCCAGGTAGCCGGGGTTGTTTTCCTTGTCCGCGTCGATGAACACCAGGTCGAACGGACCGCCCGTCACGCTCGGCAGGGTGTCCAGGGCCGCGCCGACCAGCACCTCGACCCGGTCGCCGACTCCGGCGCGATCGATGTTGGCGCGAGCGACTTCGGCGTGCTTGGGCTCGTATTCCAGCGTGGTGACCCGGCCGTCCGGCCCAGCGCCGCGGGCCAGCCAGATCGTGCTGAACCCGCCCAGCGTGCCGATCTCCAGAATGCGGCGAGCCCCGGTCGCGGCGGCCAGCAGGCTCAGGAATTTGCCCTGCTGCGGCGACACCGCGATCTTCGGCAGACCCGCGGCATCGCTGGCCTCGAGCGCCGCGAACAGCACCGGGTCGTCGTCCAGCACAGTGTCGTCCAGGAACTCGTCAACGTCGGCGGGGGTGGGCTTTTGGCTCATGCGTCAAAACTAGCTGGCCGGCGTTGCCGCCCGCCACCGCATTAACCGTCCTTGCTGGATACCCCCTAGGGGTATAGTCTGGCCGGTGTCCGGTCCCAAACCCGTAGAGGTGGAAAAGATGTCAAACGAAGCAGGCACGCTGTTGAGCTGTGGTCACGATGGTTGCGGATGTCGCGTACGCATCGAGGTCGCATGTCACTGTTCCGGCGACCAGGCCTACGTCTGCAAGTGCGGCGACGAGATGGTCGAGGTCGCCAGCTAGCGGACTCCCTCTTTCGCGTAGACGACCCGCAGGACGTGCCCGACTTCGGGCCCCATGACCAGTTCGGCCAGGGTGCACAGCGTCGTGACGTACTGCGGGCCATGCGGAGGTTGCTCGTCGCAGAGGTGATGCGCAATCTCGTGCAGGACGACCAGTTCACGCATCGCCCAGTCGGCGTCAGCACGGTGCGGCACCGCGATAACGCCCGCGCCATCACGTTTTTCGTAGTGAGCAGCGGTGGATGCCCGCCGGGCCCGAACCCGCAGGGGCGCCACCTCATCCCACTGTTTCCGCACCGTCGGCAGGGCCAGCACGTCGTCGACATAGCGCTGCACGGCATCGAGTGATCCGAACCGCGCCTCGGGCGGCAGCGTCAATTGAGCACCGAAGAATTCCACGCTGTTCGAGCCGTGCTCGGCGGCGCGGTCGAACAGCGTGCGGACGAATTCCTCGGCGGCGTAGACCTTGGAGCGCTGCGAGTCCCGCGCGGACTCGTCCGAACTCACCGTTCCAGCGCGGTCCGCGCTCCGGACAACTCTGGGCCGCTCCCCAGTCGCGCCCGCTTACCGGCCCGGTCGCCGGCCCGTCGCGCCGCCGATGAATATCCCGCGGTTGCCCGGCTGGCCTGCCAGGTACCACGCGCCCTCGACGCGGTGCGGTAATAGTCGCGAAGTTCTAATTCCTTGTTCCGCAATGCAATTGCCGTACCAGGCGGACGGCGACGGTCTTTCTTCGCTTCGCGCTGGGTCTGCTCGCGAGCCTCGCACAACCGCTGACCGACCCGCGCGCCGAACGCCAGCTGAAAGTTCAGCCGGGCGGTAATCGTCGGCGTGGGCCGGTGCTCCCCCGACGAGATGTAGGAATCCGACGCGCGCACCATCTGCACGACCAGGCTGGCATACAGCGCGTGGGTGGTGTCGATGTCCTCGGCGAACCCATAGGCGTAGACGAACGTCGAGTTCGACGCGATGTCGCAGCGCACGTCGTTGGCCGCCGCGATCACCACGAACAGTTGGACGTACGTGCGCAGGCCCTTGGAGCCGGCCGTGCCGATGGTGATCGTGCGCTGCACCGGCGTCTGTGCCGGCGTGCGCTTGTCGGCGTGCGACCGGGCGACGGCCAAGTCGATGGACGTTGCGGTGGCCAGCCGTTGGGCGGCCGACATGAAGGCCTCGGCCTCGTGCGCGTTGTCGGTGCCTTCGGCCTGACGCAGCAGGGCGGCGATCCGCGCCAGCATCTTGTCGTCACTCATGCGACCAAACTATGCGAAACCTACGACGCTCCGAGCGCCGCCATTCACAGTCGCGCGTTGATCCAGGACACCACGTCGTCGAGCACCTGCTCCTGCTCCGGTTCGTTGAACACCTCGTGATACAGGCCCGGGTAGACCTTGAGTTCGACGTCGGAACTGCCGACCGCGTCGACCAATTGGTGGCTGCCGATCTCGAGGATCAACCGGTCCTCTGATCCGTGCACGACCAGCAGCGGCGCGGCCAGCGAGGCAGCCCGCTGCGGCATCGTCTCACCGACCCGCATCAGCACGCGGGCGATGCCGCCGGGGACCTTGCCGTGGTAGACCAGCGGGTCGGTGTTGTAGGCCTCCACCACCGCCGGGTCGCGGGAGACCGCGCCGGCATCCAGTTGCTGCAGGGGCAGGCCCGGCGCGATCGCCCCGATTGTCTTGGCGAGCCAGGCCAGCAGCGGCGAGACGGCGGTCTGGGCCGCCACCGCCGGTCCGGACAGCACCATCAGGTCGTAATTGTCGGGATGTTCGACGCCGTAGGCGAACACGATCCCGCCGCCCATGCTGTGGCCGAGCACGATGCGCGGAAGACCAGGATGCTCGTGAGTCGCAATGCCGACCAGGGTGTCGAAGTCGCCGGTGAACTCGGAGATGTCTTTGACCAGCACCCGCTTACCGCCCGAACGGCCATGTCCGCGGTGGTCCAGCGCGTATGTCAGCAACCCGTCCCGGCCGAACCGCTCGGCGACATGGTCGTAGCGGCGGGCATGTTCGCCGAACCCATGCGAAAGGATCACCACTGCACGCGGGTCGGTATCGGGAGTCCAGACGTCGTAGACGATGCGCACATCGCCGACGCCGTCGAAGGCATGTTCGGTGCGCGTGGTTGTCATCAGGGGCAGCGTAGACCCAACGTCGGAGTCAGTACGTAAGCTCTGTCCGGTGAGTGTGCTGGCCCGCGAGTTGGCCGATGACGGCCGGACGAATTTCTCTGCCACCGCCGAGCCATACCGGCGCGAATTGCTCGCGCACTGCTATCGAATGACCGGGTCGTTGCACGACGCCGAGGACCTGGTGCAGGAGACGCTGCTGCGTGCATGGAAGGCCTACGACCGCTTCGAGGGCAAGTCTTCGGTGCGCACATGGTTGCACCGGATCGCTACCAACACCTGCCTGACCGCGCTGGAGAATCGTCAGCGCCGGCCGCTGCCGACTGGGTTGGGGGCGCCGAGTTCGGACCCGACCGCGGACCTGGTCGAAGGTGCCGAGGTGCCGTGGCTCGAGCCGTTGCCCGACGCGGCGGGCGACCCCGCAGCGATAGTCGGATCACGCGAGTCGGTCCGGTTGGCGTTCGTGGCAGCCCTGCAACATCTGTCGCCCCGGCAGCGAGCGGTTCTGCTGATGCGCGACGTGCTGCAGTGGAAGGCCGCCGAGGTGGCCGACGCGATAGGTTCCACCACCGCCGCGGTCAACAGCCTGCTGCAGCGTGCGCGTGCGCAACTCGAAGCCGCCGGGCCGAGCGCCGACGACCCGCTGGTAGCGCCCGATTCACCGGACGCCCAGGAACAGTTGACCCGCTACATCGCCGCCTTCGAGGCCTACGACATCGACCGGTTGGTGGACATCGTCACCAGCGAGGCGATCTGGGAGATGCCGCCGTTCGTCGGCTGGTATCAAGGACCGCAGGCCATCATCACGCTGATACATCAGCAGTGCCCCGCGGATGCGCCCGGCGACATGCGGCTGATCCCGTTGACCGCGAACGGACAGCCCGCGGCGGCGATGTACATGCGCGACGGCGACGGCCACGTGCCTTTCCAGCTCCACGTGCTGGACGTCCGGGCCGACGGGGTGTCCCGGGTGGTGGCGTTCCTGGACACCGCACTCTTCGCGAAATTCGGCCTGCCGGAACGGCTTTAGTACGGCCGCCTCGGTCGAACGTGAAGTTGCGCTCACACTGGAGGCCGAGCGTGAAGGTGTCGTCACGTTCGACCCGTTCGACCTTGCCCGACCTCGATGATGCCCTGCACCACGCCCAGGCGCTACTGCGCCCCGGAGTAGCGTGACAGCGTGCCCGCCAGTGTCCAGATCCGGCGCGCCGCCGACCGGGCGGTCACCACGACGTCGTGGCTGAACTCGCGGCACTCGTTCTCATTCGGCGACCACTACGACCCGGGCAACACTCACCACGGTGTGCTGCTGGTCAGCAATGACGACATCGTCGCGGCGGCTGCCGGCTTTGATACCCACCCGCACCGGGACATGGAAATCGTGACCTGGGTGCTGGACGGTTCGTTGACCCATCGCGACTCGGCGGGCAACAGCGGTGTCATCTATCCCGGCCTGGCGCAACGGATGTCGGCCGGCAGTGGTATCGCACACTCGGAGCACAACGCCTCGACCTCCGAGCCGGTGCGCTTCGTGCAGATGTGGGTGCAACCCGACGTCGCCGGTATCCAACCCGGTTACCAGCAGCACGAGATCAGCGACGAGGAACTGGCCGGACGCTTGGCGACGATCGCTTCGGGAATGCCGGGCCACGACGCCGCGATCAGCATCAACAACCGATCGGCGGCGCTGCACGGTGCGCGGTTACGGCCCGGCGACGAATTGACGCTGCCCGACGCGGCCTATTTACACCTGTTCGTCGCCCGCGGGCAGATCGACTTCGAGCAGACCGAGCTGAGCGAAGGTGACGCGGTCCGGCTCACCGCATCAGAGGGTGTGCGCGTCGCGGCTCGTGTGCCCGCCGAAATCCTCGTCTGGGAGATGCACGCAGCTCTCGGCGACTAGGGTGGGCGCCAAGGAACAGGAGCCGGTATGTCCGAACCGTACGCCCGTCACGCGACATCTGACATCGCCCACGACGACTATCCTTCCGGCGACGATCCTTCGGCCAGGCCGAAATTGACTGGCACCGTTCGCTTTTGGGCCAAGCCGATCCTCGTCACACTCACCTTGTTGTCGGCGTTGGCAGCGTTCTACCTCGGCGGAATCCTGCAGCCGATGACCAACCTGCGGCACTTTCCGGTCGCCATTCTCAACGAAGACGCCGGGCCGACGGGCGCCCAGGTGGTCAAGGGCATGCTGGCCGGTTTCGACCACGACGCCTACGACGTCCGCGAGCTGAATCATGACCAGGCCAGAGCACAGATGGACTCCGCACAGATCTACGGTATTGCCGTCATACCGCCGAACTTCTCCTCCAAGCTTCATGCCTACGCGAAAAGCGCGCTGACACCGGGCCGCGTCGAGCGGGCGGTCATCATCGTGTCGACGAATCCGCGCGCAGGTACCTTGGGTGCCAGCATCGCCGGCCAGACACTGCAGCGCGCGGTGACGATGATCGATCAGCGCGTCGGTCAACGGCTTTCGCAAGAGGTTGCCGAGCAGACCGGTAAGGCCCCCGAGCCCGGTGCCGTTGCGCTGATGCTGGCCAACCCTGTCGAAGTCAAGTCGACCGTGCTCAATGCGCTACCCGATGGCACCGGTAATGGGTGGTCCGCCTTCTATTATGCGTTGTTGCTGGTGTTGGCCGGCTTCACCGCGAGCATGGTGGTCAGCAGGCTGGTGGATTCGATGCTCACCACCCAGGCCAAGATCTCGCGGTTGCGGACGCTGTTGATCAAGTGGGCGATGGTCGCCGTGCTGGCGCTGCTGACCTCCGCCGCGTACTTGCTGATCGCGGGACAGCTGGGCATGCCAGTCCAAAACAGCGTGAGGCTATGGCTTTTCGGCGCCTTCGCGATTTTATCGGTGGGCGTCGCATCCACGTCACTGATTGCGGTACTGGGCGCCGTCGGTGTTGGGGTCAGCGTGCTTGTTTTCGTCATCCTGGGCATCCCGTCGGCAGGTGCGATAGTGCCATTGCAGGCGACTCCGGCGTGGTTCGAATGGCTGGCGAAATTCGAACCGATGCACCAAGTGTTCATGGGCACAAGGTCTTTGCTCTATCTGGGCGGCAGCGCCGGTTCGGGCCTTTCGCAGTCGATCGTGTGGACCGCGGTCGGTCTGGCGGTCGCTGTGCTGTTCGGTGCCGGCGTCACCCGCAGCTATGACCGGCGCGCTCACCCGCGTCTCCCGGCGAGCACCGCGGTCGAAACTCCGGCTTCCACGCCTGCGGAAATCCCCTACCCGAGCCAGTAAGCCCGGCCCCGGTAAACGCTCAGCGGCCGAACGTCATTGGACTGCCGCCGAACCGTCACGCCGCTGTTATGCCCGTTGCTGTGTAATACCTGTGGTAATTGCTGTACGCACAGCAACGACATTCGCGCGAAAGGGGGCGGCGTGCCTCACCTTGCTGCCGCCTTCCGGCGTATTGCGGCCTGCTGCGCGGGCAGCGCGCTGTGCCTGACGCTGGCGACCAGCACGGGTCAACCGTTGGCGCGGGCCGAAGCCCGCGAGTTGCTGGCCAGCGCCATCGCCAGCACCCAGGGCTCGTATCTGGTGTACAACTTCGGCGGTGGGCATCCGGCACCGATGCTCAATGCCGCCGGCAACTGGTACGACGGGGGCAGCGGCGGCCACCTGATGGTCATCAAGGCCGCCTCACAGCGACTCGAGCCGCATCTGCTGGTGGATAGCCACCGCGGTTCTCAGTCGCGCTGCGAACGCAATCCACACGCGCGCACCAGCGATGGGCTGGTGCAGGCCTCGGAAACGTATACGGCAGTGCAGGCCTGGCAGGCGCTGGGCCAACCGACGATCGCGATCAATGCAAATTTCTTCGACATTCGTGGCCAAAAGGGTGGCTCGTGGCGCTCGACGGGCTGCAGTTCGCCGCTGGGGACGTACGTCGACAACACCCACGGGCAGGGTCGGGCCAATCAAGCGGTAACCGGCACCATCCCCTACGCCGGCAAGCAGGGCCTGTCCGGCGGAAACGAAAACTGGAGCGCACTGGCGACCATGATCCTGCCCAACCGCGGGGCACCCTCAATGCTGTGGCCGCGAGGTGGTCGCGACGGCCACGACTACGACGCCGCGACGTCGGTCGTCACCGGATTGGTGGATCGGGGCGAACAATTCGTGGCGGTGAGCGGGCTCGGGCTGCTGGCACCCGGAAATACCGGCCAGCTCAACGACGGCGGCCCGAGCGCGGCCCGGACGGCGCTGGCCTACTCCAAGCCTCGCGACGAGATGTACGTGTTCCAGGGCGGAAGCTATACCCCTGACAACATCCAAGATCTGTTTCGCGGGCTGGGCAGCGATAATGCGGTGCTGCTGGACGGCGGCACCTCGTCGGCGATTGTGCTGCGCCGCGACACCGGTGGCATGTGGGCCGGTGCCGGTGTGCCCAAGGGCAATTGCGATACCCGCGAGGTGCTGTGCGACGCCCA
The DNA here is from genome assembly GCA_963737375.1 of uncultured Actinomycetota bacterium. Lineage (GTDB taxonomy): Bacteria > Actinomycetota > Actinomycetes > Mycobacteriales > Mycobacteriaceae > Mycobacterium. Next base: position 106,956 of record CAVTSP010000008.1, on the reverse strand, counting down.
CGAACGCTCGCTGCCGGGCTGGCTCGCGTTCAACTAGAACTTGGGGGTGAGGTCCAGCGAGGTGATCGTGGTCATCTTGGTCACCAGCCAGCGCGCATGGTCTCGTTGCAGTGAGAGCCGATAAGACAAGTACTTCAGCGACGGGACGTCTTTGGTGGCCGGACTGATCGACTCCGTGTTGGTGTAGACGATCGCGGTCGCGTCCGACGCACTCAGTGACTCCACGGCCGCGCCGACGACCTGCGTCGTGTTGGTGATCTTGGCCTGCTTGTTGGGTGCGACGAGAGCATCGAGGTATTTGCGATAGGCGGCTTGGAAGTCGCCGCTGAGGTACTGCGACGCCCGATCGGCCAGCTTGTCGATGTTCTCCGGGTTGTAGGTCCACAGCGTCGTGATCGCGTTGGCGGCGGTCCGCGCGACGTTCAGCTTGGTGGCTACGGTGGCCCGATCGTTCAGGTATGGCTGCATGCTCGCACCGGCGAATGCGCCCGCGAGGACGAACAGCACGGCCGCCACTGCCGCCGCGATCACCGACCACTTGGTGGCCGGCCGTCGCTCACGAAAACGAACGACGGCGCCGTCACCCTCGGCCTCGTCGTCTTCAGTTGGGCTGTCGGCGTTTTCGTCGTCAACATCCGACTCGTCAACATCGGACTCGTCCACATCTGACGCAGCGACGGTCGGCTCGTCGACAGGCGCGGCTTCGGTCTCAGCGGCGGCGGTGTCTACGGCCGATTCTTCGGTCAGATCACCTGTTGCAGGCTGCTGATCTTCCACTGGTTGCCTTCCCGCTGAGCTGTGACCACCCAACGATTTGTGTTCTGGATTTTTTGCTTTCCGTCAGGCGATTTGGACGAAACGTCGGTCGCCACCATGACATTGGCGCTACCGTCGTCGTTCCACCGCTCCACGCCTACGGCAAGTGTGGTTCCCTTGGTCGGCTCTGCCTGGGCGATCTGTACCAGGATGTCGTTTTGCTTGTCGTGATACTGCTTGGCGAAATCGCCTGTCGCGTTGGCCAATATCCGGTCGTAATAAGCGTTGGCGTGAAACGGGTCCAGCGTGGTGAACCCGTTCATGAAGGCCTTGACGTAGCCGAGCACGTCGACTTCCTCCATGGCTTGCCGGTGGTGCGAACGCTGATTGACCAGTACGAGTGATGACGTCGTGACGGCGCCCACGGTGAGCGCGGTGGCACCGGCCACTGCCGCGGGCAGCGCCCAGGTCCGTGACGGTTTCCACCACTGCGCCGGCAGTGTCGGCAGCGTGGGCCGCCACGGCAATCGCGACCACAGCGTCGGCTTGGGCACCTTCAGCAGCGGCTCTTCGCCGGGCTGAATCCGTCTGCGGGGGCTCATTTTTGGCCCTTCGGCGGAGCCGGCGCCTTGGGCGGAGCCGGCTTGGGCTTGGTCACCACGTCCAGGTTGTCGACCAGCCACTGGCCGTCTTTACCTTTGACGAACGAAACCCGAACCGTGGCGGTGATGAACCGTTGTTCGTCGCCGCCCCCGCGGTGGCCCTGCATGAACAGCAGCATCGTTGCGGTGTCGCGCGTTGCCGACAGCACCGTGCTGTCGGTCACCCAGTACTCGTTGACCGCTGGATGTCCCTTGACCACCGACTCCTGCTGCTTGACCAACTCCGGTCGATACTTGTCGGTGGTCAGCGAGCGGGCGTGCTCGAAGTCTTGTTGCAGCGATTTCGGGTCGTAGGTAAGCATTTCGGCGACGATCTTGGGTCCCTGCGCGTTCAAGGAACCGCGGGTCTGCCCGGAGGCCCGCTCGGGCAGGTAGATCGCGAAGATACTGACCGCGGCGCCTGCGACGCACAGCAGCACGGCCACCCCGGCGACGGTCGCCGCGTGCCGCCGGATGTCTGCGGGTCGCCGATCGTCTGCCGCGCAACGCACTTCGGTACGCAGCAGCAAGTCGGCGAAGGTGCGCCGTCGCGAATCCCACAGTGGCCACAGCCATCCCACGAAGACCGAGAGCGTGTCGAGCAGATGTGCGAGTTCCCGCGACATCAGCCGCCCGACTCCGACGGCGGCTCCGTCGCGTCGCACGACCTCGATCCCGAGCAGTGCTCGACCCAGGCTCCACCCGAGGGTCGCCGGTAGCACCGCACGGTTGACCAAGGTTGCCAGAGTCACGAAGACGAGGACCGATATCGACGCCCACCACCAGAGACTTTGTGGCGGCGCCGTAAGCCAGACCAGCGCCATCGTCACGAACACGGCGGCACCGGGCAGCAGGTCGACCGCCAGCGCAGCAGCGCGAATATGCCAGCGCACCAACCTGTTTGGCGCTGCGTCCTCGACGGCCGGTGGGGCTTGGGCATCTGTGGCCGCTTCGACCAGCACCGTCACCTCGCCACCTGGTCGAGCTTGGAAATCCGGTACTTACCCTCGTCAAGCACCATTGTCACCCGCAAGCGGTAGCCGGCTTCCTGGTTCTGCGTCTCGGCGTTGGAGATTTTCACCCGCAGCGGCACCAGGATCTCGACGGAACCGTCAGGGTTGTTGCGTTCGACTGCCGCACGCAGGTCGGACACCTGGACGTGGGCGTTCGCGGCCTGGTAGGCCTCGACAAGCATTCCGCTATACAAGATCGCCTGCGACCGGAAGGCTCCGGCGCCGCACTCGACGATCTTCTGCGCGCTGGAGGCCATCGCCCCGATGTCAGGTGCCTGGGTGGCCCCGACACAATCCTTCGCGGCTTCCACCGCGGCGGCGTCCCGGCGTGCGGTGACCTGGCTGTCATGGTGCAAGCGCAGTGCGACGAAGTAGCCACCGGCCGCGAGCCCGCCGGCGAGCACCACAAGAGCAGCTGCGATACCGATGAACCAGCTGCGGCCCAGACGAGAGGTGCCGCGCGGGTCCTCGCCTGCCTCGCCTTCTGGGACCTCGTCGAGGTCCTCGGCGTCTGACTCGGTGATCTCGTGGTCGGATCCGGCCTCGGCAGTGCTGGTCGGGTCGGATTCGACCTCAGATTCTGCCAAATCTTCGGCCGTCACCTCCAGAAGCGAAGGACCTTCGTCCGTGTCATTCGGGGTCAGCCGGCTGGCGCCAGCATCTCCTTCCATCCGTCATCTCCTGTATTGCGTGAGTTGTTGACGGAGTATGTAGAACCGTCGGGTCCCGTCACCTCTCCACTCATCGGACTATAGACGGCCGCTGGGGGCCCGCCCGGAGCGTAGATGCAGGGGTTGGGTTGCTGCCCGTTGCACTGGACGGAGCCCGAACCCGGCCGCTGCAACGGATCGCTTTTCGGCGGCGGCGTCTGTCCACCTGGTGGGAGGCGATTGGCCGGCAGCGGGTTCAATCCGTTGTTGACCGACGGCGCCGGGATCACAAAGCCCGGCTTCACCGCCTGGTCGCAGCGCCCTCCGGGGGCGGGGCAGTTCAGGATCTGGTTGGGGTCGCCGTACCACGGGTTGGTCCCCAGCGGCACATAGGGCTTTCCGCTGCGGCAATCCGCCGGTGTCGGCGCCCGTCTGCCGGGGGCATCCATACACGGCATGTTGCGCACGCCGCGCACCGCGTTCGCCTGGAAATCCTGCGGAATCCGGCAGTAGTTGTTGTCCCGCAGCGGGGCAATGCTGGTGTCCGATGGTGATCGCCACTCCGGCGCAGGGCGGAACCCGGTCAGACACGGCGCCGGATAGTTGATCGCCAGGGTGAGGTCCAGGGCAGCCATCCGGTCTTTTTCGTACGGCGCGGAGATCGCCTGGATGATCGACCCGAGCTGTGGCAGCATCACCAGCGTCTGTTCGAGGCCGGGGTGGTAGCGCTTGAGCATGTCGGCGACGATCTCGGTGTTGGCCAGGGTCTGCGGCAGCGACTCACGGACGTCGCTGAACACCGAGTTCAGCTGGTCGGCGGTCGGGGCCGCTTGCGTCAGAATGCTTTTCAGGTGCGAGTCCTGCTGCGCGGTCTGCTTGCCCAAGACATTGAGGTTGCGCGCCCACCGGTCGATCGCGTTACTCGAGACGGCTTGGCTGTCCAGGATCGGCGCCGAGTTCTGGATGATGTCGTCGACCTGGCTGATGTTGGTCTTGAAGTCGCCGACGATCGCTTGAGTGGAGTCGACCAGCCGTTGCAACGCCGGACCCAGGCCTCCGACTGCCTCGGAGGTCTCGTCGAGCAACTTGCCGATCTTGTCCTTCGGTAGCACCGACAAACCACGGTTGGCAGTGTCCAGCGCCGGCCCGATCTCACTGGGCACGGTGCCCTTCGTCATCCGCTGACCAGGCGAGAAGAACCCCTGCGACTTGCCTTGCGACACCAGGTCCAGATACTGCTCACCGACCGCCGACACCGAATGCACGTTGGCCACCGCGTCGAGCGGAATCTTGAAATTGCTGTCGATGCTCATCGTCGCCTCGGCGCCCTTTTCCGTCGGCTCGACGGCGGTTACCTTGCCGATGGTGACTCCGCGGTAGGTCACGTTGGACGTCGGATACAGGCCACCCGAGGCGGGTAGGTCGGCTTTCAGCTGGTACTGACCGATGCCCATCAACGTCGGAAGCCGCAGGTAGTAGATCCCCAGCACCAACAGGGCCACGGCGGTCAAGATGCCGAACAGGATCAGCTGGCGCTTGATGACACGAGTCAGCATTGCCGGTCCGCCCTCTCGACTAATGGTCCGCCGGGCGCGTCGTTCGGGTTCGGCGTGAAACGCACGTCCGGAATCATCGTGTTGGGGTCCCGACCGTACGACTGCTCCAGTGCCCGCAACGCTCCCGAGAACCCGGTGCCGGTGAGGAAGGCGTTGTCGACTGCCGACAGCGTCGTGTCCACCTCGAGCGAGGAGTTCATGAAGTCGCCTCGGATCAGCTTGGGTGCGGTGTCCAGGTCGAACGGCGCGGTGAAGAGCAACTTCAACGCGGAGAGCAGGTAGGGCGAGGACTTGCCCAGTTCCTTCAACGGGCACTGCAGTGACAGCAGGTCCTGATGCAACGGAGCCCGAGCCTCACCCAGGTACTGGGCGGCAGCCTGGCTGAGCGCACCCACCGACTGGACCGCGTCCACCAGATGCTTCTGATACTCCGGAGCCGCGAGGTACTTGATCAGCGGTGGGAACTCAGTCAGCACGCGATCCACCACATCAGACCGATTGCCGACGTATTCCAGCAGCCGGTTGGTCGAGTCGATGGCGTGGGTGATGTCGTCGCTCTGCGCGTTGAGCTCACGGGTGAAAGTGTCCAGTTTGCCGAGGAACGCACGGATCTGCGGCCCCCGGCCGGTGAGGACCTTGGTGACCTCGTTCTGCAGCACCTCGAGATTCTGAAAGCCGCCGCCGCGCACGACCATTGCCAGGCTCGCCAGTGTCTGTTCGGTACTGGGAAAGGCCGACGAGTTCTTCAGCGGGATGGTGTCGCCGTTCTTGAGCATCTGCGACGACGGCTCGGGCGGCGCGGCCAACTCGATGTGCTGTGAACCCAACAGGCTTGTCTGCCCGATCTTGGCGGTGGCGTTCTTCGGCAGCTTGACGTTCTTCTGGATGCCCAGCGTCAGGGTGGCCACCCAGTTCTTGGCGCGGTGGCCGTTGATCTCGAAGTCCGGGGTTTTGAGCTCGATTTTGCGGATGGAGCCGACGAAGACGTCGGCCACCATGACCTTGCTGTTGCCGTCGATGGCCAAGGTGTCCGGCATCTGCACGTACACGGTGTAGGCGCCGGACGAGTCACCTGGACCGCCGGGCAGCGAGACATTCGAGACGCCGTGCCAGCCACACGAGCTCAACACCATAGCGGCCATGAGCAATACCAGACTTTGCCAGATCCGGTGGCGGGCCTTACTGAGCATCACGCGCATCATCAGTTGCCTCCTGCGGATGCTGCCTCAGCGGGCAAGGCGGGTCCGGGCGGCACCTGGCCGACCAGCGGCGACGGTCCGGGCGCCGGCGCCGGCGCGACGGGACCGGGGATCACGTTGGGTCCCGGCGGCGGCGGCGGTATCGGGCCCGGATTTCCCGGCAATCCGATATACGGCGCCGGCCCGAGAGGCTGCTCGTCGTACGCATTCTGGTATCCCGGCGGGGTCTGCAGGTTCGACTGCACCGGTGCGATGTCCGGCCCGCCCATCAGCTCAGCCAGGGAGTCAGGCGTCAGCAAACCTGCGGTGATCGGCCCAACCTTGACGCCCTGCATACCGGGTGCAGTGATCCAGCCATGCTGGGTGTTGCGGTGCGAGGTTGGGGTGTCGGGCACCCAGATACCGGGCACGGTGGTGTCCTTGTAGCCGTTCGGCGGATGCAGCCGGTCCTCGGAGTAGGCGACTTCCTTCGGCAACGTTGCGGCGAGGCTGAACGGGTTGAGGCCGAACGGCAAGTAGTTGAACTTGATCGAGTCGAGAACCGGCGCCAGGTACTGCGCGCAGAGCTCGGCCGATTCCTGGTAACCCAGCCGGCTGCCGGCTTGAATGGCGCTGCAGAGGAATTCCATCGGGTTCGCGAAACCCATCGTGCCGACCGTTCCTGCCGGTTGCCCGACGACGGCGCTGTGGGCCGGGTGGTAGATCAAGTTGAGGTTGGAAAACGCGGTCGGAGCGACGTGCAGGACGTTCTCCAACCCGGTCAGCACCTCGGGCTGGACCAGAGTGTTGGTCGTGTCGCCGAGGTTGTTGATGTCGTGCGTCAGCACCTCGCGGTTCTTGTCGAGGAACGGCCGCACCGTCGTCAGCAGGCTGTCGAACTGTTGCAGCGCATTGGACAGGTCCTGGTCGGACCCGGTCAGGCTGCCGGTGAACTGGGCCAGGTTCTTGTTCAGGGCCACGAACTTCTGGTCGTCGGCGTGCAGCGCGTTGACGAACAGCGCGAGGCTGCGCACGACGGCGAAGAAGTCGCCCCGACCCTGATTGAGCGCGGTCAGCGCTCGCGACAGGTCGTTGAAGGTGGTGTTGATCTGCTTGCCCTTGCCGGCCAGGCCGTCGGCGAAGGAATCGATGACCTCACCGAACGGCCCCTTGGGCTGCTCCTTTGTCGGTCCCAGCTTGGAGATGACGTTGGTGACGGTGTTGCGCAGCTCGTCCCATTCGGTGGGGACCTGGGTGCGTTCTTCCGGGATCACCGCGTTGTCGGCCAGCACCGGCCCGCCCTTGTAGACGGGCTCCAGCTGAAGCAGTCGCGATGCCACCAGCGTCGGGTTCAGGATCACCGCTTGCGCGTCGGCGGGCACCTTGTACTTGTTGGCGTAGTGGAAGGTGACCTTCATCTTGTCGCCGGCCGGCTCGACCTTGTCGATCGCGCCGACTTTGACACCCATGATCTCGACCCGGTCGCCGTCGTACAGGGCGTTGGCCACCGGGAAGTAGGCCACCACGGTGTTGTTGGTCAGCTTCTTGTACAGCTGGATTCCGAAGTACGCCAGCACCAGCGCTGCCACCACGGCGAGCGCGCCGATGATGATCGCCGCACGTGACAGCTTCGGCAACCGGAGGTTGCGGATATCAAAGACGGTACTCAATTCTGGTTACCTCCTTGCGCTCCGCTGCCACCGGCGCCACCTGTGTTGCTGATATACGGCGCCGGTACCTGCGGCCCTGGCCCGGCCGGTGCCGGGGGTCCGGCGGGCAACGGTCCTGGCGGCGGGGCCGCGGCGGGATTGGCCGGCGCCGGACCTGGGAGCGGTCCGAGAGGTTCGGTGCGTCCCCCGGCCGGTCCGGGTGCGATCGGCACGGGTGTGCCCGGCACGTCGGGCTGGACCTCTCCGGGTCGCCCGGCGATCGGAATTCCCGGGGTCGGGGGCAGGCCAGCAGGGTTCGGCGGCGAGGAAGCCACATTGGGCAAGGCCGGGTAAGGCCCATTCGGTCCGAACGGTCCCAGGTTTTGGTCGATACCCGCACACGGCATCGGGTTACCTGGCCGCGGCAACAACTCCGGCGTCGGTGTGTACGAGCACGGCGAACCTGGGGCCACCGCCGGGTACGGGTGATCCGGCGTGCCTTCCAGCACGGGCGGCGCAGGCGGCGGCGCACCATTGGGGAACCGCGTGCCATTCGGGTCGGGGAACTTGAACGCCGGCAATCCGGCACTGCGCCAGAAGTTCTCTGGGTCGATACCGCGCTTCTTGAAGGCGGCGTCCACCCACGGCTGCAGGATCCAATACGGCAGCAGGTTGGTCAGCTGCACCTTGAAGTATGGGCCCGACGACACCGCTTCGTTCAGTCCCGCGATGCTCTTGCCGAAGTTCTTGATGGTCGCGGCGAGATCGTCTTTGCGAGCGTCCAAGAGATCGCTGACGGTGCGTAGCTGCTCCAGCACGTGATTGAGGTTCGGGTTGTCGTTGATCAGGTTCTGGACCTGGGCCGAGAACGTGGCCACGTTGCTCAGTAGCGCGCTGATCGCCTGGCTGCGCTCGTTGAAGGCGGCCAGCAAGCTGTTGGCGTTGACGAACAGCCGGTCGACCTGTTGGCTTCGGTCACCCAGGATGCTGGCGATCTTGTTGGCCTGCTCGAGCAGATGAGTGACCTGCTCGTCGCGCTTGCCGATGGTGTCGGAGAACTTGGCCACCCCGTCGAGCGCCGCACTCAGGTGTGGAGCCGTCTGATCGATGGTCTCCGACAACACATGCAGCGACTGTTTGACGGTGTCGATGTTCCAGCCTGCGGCGGCCTTGGTGACGTCGAAGAACGCGTCGTAAATCTGGTAGGGGGTGGTGCTTTGCCCAATCGGGAGCGTGCCGTTAGGCCGCAGCGTCTGGCTGCCCCGCGGCTCGATCTCGAGCACCTTCTTGCCCAAGATCGTGTCGGTCTTGATCGCCAGCCGACTCTCGGTACCGATGGTTTGGCTTCCGGTCGAGAACTTCATCTGAATGTGGTCACCATCGATCTTGATGGCCTCGACGTCGCCGACGTCGACCCCGGCGATACGCACCTTGTCGCCCTTGTTGAGCTGACCTGAGTCGGTGAACAGACCGTAGTAACTGGGTTCTGCGAACAACTGCGGAGTGCTGGTGAGGGTCTGGCCGACACCGACGACCATCACCGTCACGATCAACCCCATCAGGCCGATCCGCTTCCGGTTGGCGGGCTCTAACGTCCTCATTACGGCGTGCACCTACCCGACGGTTGCGACCAGATCTTGACCGTGCGGACCGGGCCGCCGGCCTGCAGTCCATTGGTCTTGAGGGTGAGGTCGCACAGGTAGAAGTTCACCCAGTCGCCGTAGTTGCCGGCGGCGTTGCCCACGATGTTCACCCCGATCGGCGTCCGTTTGATCTGGTCATCCCACAGGTCGCGCTGGTCGATGATCGGCTGCTGAAGGGGCTCGAGGTAGTTGAGCGTCTTGTGCAGCAGGGTCCGGTTATCGGCGAGCAGGTCGCCGACCGTCCCGGCGCCATTGCTGATGTTTGCGATGCCGGCGGCGAACGGCTCGGCATGTTCGTTCAGGCCGCTGATCAGTTTCTCGAAATTGTCGACGGTCTCGTCGAAATCTTTGCGGTGCTTGACGGTGGTATCCAGCACGATGTTGAGGTTCTTGACCACCTCGCCGATCGCCTGGTCACGCTCGGCAATGCGGGACGTCAGTTGCGCGGTCTGGTCGAGGATGTCGTTGATCGTGCCGCCCTCTCCCTGGAACACGGTGATGATCGCCGTCGCGATGTTGTTCACCTTCTCCGGGTCGAGTGCCCGGAACAGCGGCTTGAAACCGCCGATCAGTGCATCCAGGTCCAGTGCCGGCTGAGTGTGCGACAGCGGAATGAATCCGTGCGCCGGAAGAGCCAAGTCGCCGCCTTCGCCGTCGCCACGCTTGAGCTCGAGGTAACGGTCGCCGATCAGGTTGAGGTAGCGCACCTGGGCCGTCGTGGACTGATACAGCGGGACGGATTTGTCGACGTTGAACTCGACCCGCACCCGATGGCCACCGTCGATCAGTTCGATGTCTTTGACCTTGCCGATCTCCACCCCGGAGGCCCGCACGAACTGGCCTGGGCGGAGTCCGCTGACGTTGTTGAACTCGGCGGTGTAGGAGGTGGTCCGGTCGAAGCGCATCTGACCGAACACGACGGTGATCAGCGCGGTGAAGAAGATCAACACCAGCGAGACGGCGCCGAGCTTGACGAGGGTTCCGGTCATTTTCATGGGTTGATCGTGTGGTCCCCCACTTGGCGGCCCCAGACGTACTCGACTGCGTACGGGGAGCCGGTATCAACATGGTTGTACGGAGCGAGGCTGTTACCGGTATCCAGGATCAGCGTTGGCGCGGGCCACAACTCGCGGGTAATGGTCTGCCAGCATCCCGGCGCGCCGCCGGGTCCGCCGTGCGCGTTGATCCGGGGCAGGTTCTCCGGGTAGATGTACGGGTTGGGGGCTCCACCGATCAGGCCGGTCAATGCGGAGAGACCCATGGTGGCCGCCGTGATGCCCAGCCCGGGGAGGCTCAACGCCAGCCCGAGGCCGGAGAAGATCTCTGTTTCGGACCGCAGCGAATACGGGCTGGTGAACGCAGCAACCTTCGGCTCGGAGTCGTGCAAATTGCGGAAGGTGCAGAAAAGCTCAGGGCTGTAGGTATCCAGCACCTTCGCCGTCGGCACCAGGTCCTTGGCCGCCCGCGCGAAGTACGGGCCGCCCTTGTTGAAGATCTCGGCACCGGTCGTACCGAATCCGGTTGCCGCCAGCAGGGCCCGATCCAAGTCCTTCTCCTGGGCATGCACGGTGTGCGCCGTTGTCGCTGCGTTATTCAGGAACTCGAGCAAATCGGGGGCGGCGTCGGCGTAGGTGTCGCCCAGCTTCGCCAACTGCTGAATGTCGTGGCGGATGATCGGCATCCGCGGATTGACCTCGTCGAGCGCAGCGCTGCCGTTGATGATCGACTGCCCGAACTTCTCACCCAACCCGCTCAATGCCTGCGCCGCGGCGCTCAGGGTCAGGTTGACCTTGACCGGGTCGATCTTCTCGGCGATCGAGGTGATGGTCTGGAACAGCGTGTTGACCTCAGTCGTCACCGACCGGGCGTCGATCACATTCTTTGGCGTGATCCGTTGTGGCAGTGGATTTTCCGGCGCCGTCATCGACACGTACTTCTCACCGAACACCGTGGTGGCCACGATTTTCGCGTCCACGTTCGCCGGAATCAGGTGCAGATACTTCGGATAGACGTCCAGGGTGAACTTGGCCGCGGGCTTGCCATCCTTCTGGATCTCGTCGATGTCGGCTACCCGGCCGATCTGCACGCCGTTGTAGGTGACCTTCGAACCGGGGTCCATCACCAGGCCGGCCCGGTCGGACAGCATGGTCAGCTTGGTCTTGTCGACGTAATAGCCGCTGTACTGCCGGTAGACGAACAACAGCACGAGTGCGGCAATGAGAAAGACGACGACGCCGGCGATCCGGAAGGGCTGGAACGGCGCCTTGTTGATTTTCCCGCGTGGATGCGTCATAGCCCCCCTTACACCGTGAAGTTGAAGTTGGGATTGACGCCGTAGAGCGCCATTTCGGCCAACAGGATGACGACCGGGGTAGCCACCAGTGAGAAACGCATCGACCGACCTACCGCCTCACCGACGCCGACCGGGCCCCCGCTGGCGTTGTAGCCGTAATAGCAGTGCGAGAGCATCACCACCGCGGCGATGATGATCACGTCGACGAATGACCAGAACACGTCGTCGGGGCGCAGGAACGTTCGGAAGTAGTGGTCGTAGGTACCAGAGGTCTGTCCGTACAAAACCGTCGTGACGATCTGTGGCGAGAGGAACGACAGGATCAACCCGACGGAGTAGAGCGGGATGATCACCACCAGCCCGGCCAGCATCCGGGTCGACACCAGATAAGCGTTGGACTTGACACCCATCACCTCGAGCGCGTCGATCTCCTCGCTGATCCGCATGGCGCCCAGCTCGGCCGTGGCGCCGGCGCCGACCGTGGCTGCCAGCGCGATGCCGGTGACGATGGGCGCGACCAGGCGCACGTTGATGAATGCGGAGACGAACCCGAGCAGGGTATCGAGTCCGACATGGCCCAACGACGCGAGGCCCTGGATGGCCACCAGCGAGCCGGCGGAGAGCGTCACGAAACCGATGATCACCGCGGTGCCGCCGATCACGGCCATGGCGCCGGTACCCATGCCGACCTCAGCGATCAGTCGCAAGATTTCTTTGCGGTAGCGAGTCAGCGCCCAACCCATGTCGCGGATACCGATAATGGTGAACCAGCCGAGCTTTCCAGCTTCGTCGAGCGGTTTGGTCGCTGTGTCTCCGAAGCGACGAACGTCGCCGGACAGCCGCGGGAAGCGGGAGCGAAGTACCTGGAGGGACGACATGTCAGTGCCCCGTTCCGTATCGCACACCGATAGTGGTCAGCACCACGTTGACCGCGAAAAGAGCGACCACGCACAGCACCACGGTCTCGTTGACGGCGGTGCCCAGACCTTTGGAACCGCCGCTTACCGTCAGCCCGCGATAGCAGCCGACCAGACCGGCGATCAATCCGAATGACAGCGCCTTGATCGTCGCAATCACCACTTCGGGCAGCCCGGTGAGCTGGGTCAGTGTCGCCAGGTAGGCGCCGGCCGACACGTGCTGGAGATAGACACCGAAGACGAATCCACCGACCAGCCCGACCATGCTGACCAGAGCATTGAGCAGCATTGCGACCAAGGAGCAGGCCAGCACGCGAGGCACCACCAGTCGGTGAATCGGGTCGATGCCGAGCACCTCCATCGCGTCGATCTCTTCGCGAATGGTGCGCGCGCCCAGGTCTGCGCAGATGGCGGTCGATGCCGCACCGGCGATAACCAGCACGGTGTTGAGCGGGCCGATCTGGGTGATGACGGCGATGCCAGCGCCGGCGCCGGAGAGGTCGGCGGCACCGACCTGGATCAGCAGGATATTGAACGTAAAGATGAACAGCGCCGTGATCGGCACGGAGATCGCCATAGTCGGCAGAATGGCGACCCGTAGGATGAACCAGCACTGGATGATGAATTCTTTCCACTGAAAAGGCGGGCGGAACAACGCCTTTCCGGTGAGCACACACATCCGGAAAAAACCGCCGATGAGAACCAGCGGTGGGCCAATCTGATCACGGATGTAATCAGTGACGCGCGGCTGTGTCGTGGTCACTGGCACCCCCTCCCGATGCAACCCTGCGCCTTACGGGGGAGCGGCGGACAGTCTCGCACAGCTCCCCCTCGCCCCGTTTCCACGTGTGTGACCCGCGTCTCACTACTGGCAGGTAGTAAGCCGGACCACAGGACTGTACCCGATGGGCTTGGGGGCGTGCATGGCATCGGCGTTATTAGCCTTCCGTCTTATTGACCTGCGGTTTTTTGGTTATGTCAGCTTGGTTCGCCCGGCGCGGGATCTGTTGATGGGGAACCGCTTTGAGCGACGGCCGAGGTGCCATAACGCGTCCGCAATTCAGTCTTGAGCACCTTGCCCGCGGGGTTGCGCGGCAGAGCGTCGACGATCTCCAGCCCCTTCGGATGCTTGTACCGGGCGAGGCGCTCGCCGAGGAAATCGTGGAGGTCCTCGATGCTTAATTTCTGCGGCCGACCGGCCGCGACCGCCGCGACCGCGACCGGCACTTCGCCCCATTTTTCGTGCGGCCGGCCGATCACCGCGACCTCCACGATCGCGGGATGACTGGCCAACACGTTCTCCACCTCCGCGCAATAAATGTTCTCGCCGCCGGAGATGATCATGTCCTTTTTGCGATCGACCACCCAGACGTAACCTTCGTCGTCCATCCGGACCAGGTCCCCGGAATGGAACCAGCCACCATGGAACGCCTCGGCAGTGGCCTCGGGGTTGTTCCAGTAGCCGCTCATCAATGTGGGTGCGCGATAGACGATTTCACCGACCTCGCCGGTGGGCACGTCGTTCATCTCCTCGTCGACCACGCGGGCGGCCACGGTCGGAATCACCTTGCCCACCGAGCCGAGCTTTCTGAGCGCGTCTTCGCCGAGCAGCATGCAGGTCACCGGGGACATCTCGGTCTGACCGAAGGCGGCCAGGATCTGCGACCCCGGGAACGTTTCCGACATCTGACGCAGCAGGGTATCGGACGCCGGCGCGGCACCCCAAGAGATCACCCGCAGCTTCACATCACGCGGATTCGCCTGCTGCGCAGCACAAACCGCCTGCCACTGGGCAGGGACCAGGAAAATCCCGGTGACCTTTTCTGCGGCCAGCACGTCGAGCAGATGGCCGGGGTCGAAGGCACCGAGCGGATGGATCACCGTGGGAAGACCCATCAGCAGCCCGGTCAGCAGATTGCCGATACCGGCAATGTGGAAGAACGGGACACCGATGAAGCCGACGTCCGTCGCCGCGAAGCCGTGGGTATAGAGGTTGGCCGTGGTCTGACAACTCAGGTTGGTGTGGGTCAGCACGGCGCCTTTGGGCCGGCCGGTCGTGCCGGAGGTGTACATGATCAGTGCCGGCGAGTCATTGGGGACGTCAGCCGGCGTGGCCGGATCGCCCGACTCGGTCACCAGATCCTCGTAGGCCAGCAAGCCTTCATCGGCCGAATCGCCGGCCACCACAATGGTGCCCAACACCGAGGTGACGCCACGGACGGCCGCGGCCACCGGAGCCAGCACCGGCTCGGTGATCATCACCCGCGCCTCGCAGTCCTCGACCAGGAAAGCGATCTCCGGGGGCGTGAGCCGGAAATTGACCGGGACGGCGATGGCTCCGATCAAGTTGGCGGCCAAGACCGACTCGACGAACTCGGTCCGGTTCAGCATCAGGATCATCACCCGGTCGCCGTTGGCGACCCCGCGGCGACTCAAGGCTCCGGCGATCTTGGCGACCCGGTCACGGAGGTCGGCCCACGTGAGGGTGTTGCCCATGAACCTCAGCGCAGTCGCGCCCGGCTGCATGAAGGCGTGCCGTTCGAGTTGGTTGACCCAATTCTGTCGTCGCGCCAGGTACGGCTGCTCTAAAAAGTCACCGACACTGTCGTGGGTGTCATGGGCGCCGTGGCCGGTCAACTGCGCGGTCAACTGGTCGCTTCCCTTCCGTCGTAAGCCCTCTGCTTAAGTTGATATTTGATAAAACTTGGTGTTGTCTGGGTCACACTATGGTCTTGGCGTCACGAAGACAACCCCGATGAGTTCGGTGAGCGCGCTCGCCGCCACGCGGCTTCCGCTGCGCCGGGCACAGCTGTCTGACGAGGTCGCGGGCCATTTGCGGGCCGCCATCATGTCGGGCGCGCTGCGGCCGGGAACATTCATCCGGCTCGATGAGACCGCCGCCAAACTCGGCGTCAGCGTGACTCCGGTGCGCGAGGCGCTGCTGAAGCTGCGCGGCGAAGGAATGGTGCAACTCGAGCCGCATCGCGGGCATGTGGTGTTGCCGCTCAGCCGCCAGGACGTCGACGACATCTTCTGGGTGCAGGCGACCATCGCCAAGGAGCTTGCCACCTCGGCGGCGCAGCGCATCACCGACGCCGAGATCGACGACCTCGAACATCTCACCGATGTGCTGGCCGCCGTTGTCGCCGCCGGGGACGTCGAAGCGATCGCGACGACGGAGTTTGCGTTTCACCGCACCTTCAACCGCTCCACCGGGCGGATCAAGCTGGCGTGGTTTCTCCTGCATGTCGCCCGGTACATCCCGCTGATGGTCTACGCCACGGATCGGGAGTGGGGCGCTGCCGCGGTGCACAACCACCGAGAGGTGATCTCGGCGCTGCGCCGCCGGGACACCGCCGCGGTCGTCGAGCACACCGAGTGGGGCTTCGGCGACGGAGCGCGCCGGCTTACCGAGCGGTTGGCCAGCAGCGGGATCTGGGACTAGCTGCAACTAGTCCGATGTTTTTGTCGCCAGGTCCTCGGCGCGCTTCTTGAGGTTCTCGGCGAGGTAGTCCAGCACGTTGCCGGCCAGCTGCTTCACCATCGGCGCCGGAATCGGCAACGACGGTTCGACATCCAGGTCCACGGTCAGCAGCGACGACGAACCGGTGTCCACCACGCTGAACAACTGCTCCTGCTTCTTGAACAGGTTGCCCTGCTGCAGCACGGTCTGGATCTGAGTCGGGCTCGGGTAGTAGACCGCCTGGATCAAACTGTCCTCGATGGCTTCGAACTTCGCATCGAGACGCAGCTGGCTGGGGCGCCCGTCGTCGTAGCGGGCCAGCACCCACAGGCCCTCGACTCCGTCGTTCCACTCGGGGTAGGACTCGAAGTCGGCGACGATGGCCAGGATTGTGTCGGCGTTGGCGGAAACCTCAACGGTCTTGCTGACAAAAGGCATTCGCCGAGCATAACGAGAACGCTTCCACCGCTAGCTCACGCAGGCCGTCGACAGCAGCGCGCGGATGTCCTCGGGAATGGGCGTCGGCCGGCGGGTGGTCTTGTCGATGTAGACGTGCACCCAGTGGCCGACCGCGGCGACGGCCTGGGGCTCGGCTCCATCTCCCACGGCCGAGTCCTCCCGTGCCCGGAAAACCCCGAGCCGATAGGTCACGCTGCTGTTGCCGAGCCGGGTGACGGCCACCCCGACGACAAGCCGTTCCGGGAAGTGTAATTCCGAGAAATAGCGGCAGCCCGACTCGGCAACGATGCCCTGCGCCGACGTCGTCACCGGGTCCAGCGTGACGCCTGCGCCGATCCAGCCGTTGATCGCGGTGTCGAAAAGTTGGTAGTACACCGCGTTATTCAGGTGACCGAACATGTCGTTATCGGCCCACCGGGTCAGCACCGGCCAATGCACCGGGAAGTCGCGGCTGGTGAGCCCGTCGGGTGCGGGCGGAATCGAGCTCATGGTTGTATTCGACCATGCTGGAAATCCGGGGTGCCGTGCTGGAGCAGATCGGGTCGCCCCGGCCGTACGCGCAATCACGGCCCATCACCATCGCCGACATCGCGCTGGCTCCGCCCGGGGCCGAAGAGCTGCTGGTGCGCATCGAAGCCGCCGGCGTCTGTCATTCCGACTTGTCCGTGGTGGACGGCAACCGTATCCGGCCGACGCCGATGCTGCTCGGGCACGAGGCGGCCGGAATCATCGAACGGGTCGGCGACGGCGTCAACGACGTAGCCGTCGGCCAGCGGGTGGTGATGACGTTCCTGCCGCGTTGCGGTCACTGCACGGCGTGCGTGACCGACGGACTGACTCCCTGCAAACCGGGCAGCGCAGCCAACAATGCCGGAACGCTGCTGGGCGGCGGGATGCGGCTGAGTCGCGGTGCCGCCTTGGTCTTTCATCACTTAGGTGTCTCAGGTTTCGCGACGCACGCCGTGGTCAATCGCGCCAGCGTCGTCCCGGTACCCGACGATGTCCCTGCGCCGGTTGCCGCGCTGCTCGGCTGCGCGATGCTGACCGGCGGGGGCGCAGTGCTCAACGTCGGTAAGCCACAGCCGGGGCAGACAGTGGCCGTCGTCGGCCTCGGTGGTGTCGGCATGGCCGCTGTGATGACAGCGTTGTCGTATGCCGGCGTCCGCGTGATCGGCGTCGACCAGCTTCCCGAAAAGCTCACCGGTGCAAGCACTCTCGGAGCTCACGAGGTCTACACCCCGCAAGAGGCCATCGACGCCGGCGTGAAGGCGGCCGTGGTAGTCGAGGCCGCCGGGCATCCCGCCGCACTGGAGACGTCCATCGCGCTCACCGCCGCCGGCGGCCGGACCATCACTGTCGGCCTGCCACCGCCGGATGCGCGGATCAGTGTGTCCCCCTTGGGTTTTGTGGCCGAAGGCCGGTCGCTGATCGGCAGTTACCTGGGGTCGGCGGTGCCGGACCGCGACATCCCGCAATTCGTGGAGCTGTGGCGGTCGGGCCGGTTACCGGTGGAGTCGCTGGTGTCCTCGACGATTGCCTTGGACGACATCAACGCCGCGATGGATCAACTCGCCGACGGTCGTGCCGTGCGTCAGCTGATCTCGTTCGACGCGGCCTAAGCCCCGTAGAACGCTCGCCGCAGCGCACGACCCTGGAGCGCGAACAGTTGCTCGGCGACTTCCCAGTCGGGTAGCAGCGAGTCGAACCCATGACAGGTTCTCGCGAAGACGTGCAGTTCGGCTGCGACCCCGTCGCGTAGCAACCGCAGCGCGTAGTCGAGCGCTTCGTCACGCAGCGGATCGATGTCCGAGCAGGTGATGAATGCTGCCGGCAACCCGCGCAATGGATTCCGTCGGGCCGGAACGGAATCGGCCGACGGCTCGGCCGCCCCCAGGTAGTAGCGCCACATCAGTTCGGTGGCGGGTCCGTCGAACGCCGGTGTCGCGTCGAACTCCGTCTTGGATCCCGTCACCCGGTCGTCGAGCACGGGCTGGTGCAGCAGCTGAAACAGCACCGGTGGTAGTGACCCGTCGGCAGCCCGTTGCGCAAGGCAGGCCGCCAGCGCGCCGCCGGCGCTGCTTCCGGCCACCGCGATGCGCGAGGCATCGACGCCCCATTCGTCGGCGTGGGCAACCACCCAGTTCAGCACCGCGACCGCGTCCTCGAGTGCGGCCGGATACGGGTGCTCTGGCGCCAGCCGGTAGTCCAGCGAGACCACCGAGCACTGTCCGCGGCGGGCCAGTTCGATACACTGCCGGTGGTCGGTGTCCAGGTTGCCGAGCACGAATGCGCCTGCGTGGCAATAGATGACGGTGGGCGCCGGCGGCCGGGCGCCACGGTAGATGCGCACAGCTACCCCGGATGCGAGCGCATCGCTGATCGATACCCCGATGGCGTCGGTGTCGTCGAGCGCCGCGCGGCGACGTTCGTCCAGCCCCGCGCGGATCGGGCCGACATGTGACAGGTCGGTGCGGGTGGTCGCGACGGCACGCAGCACCGGGTCGAGGCGCTCGTCCGTTACTGGATTTTGAGGCATTGACCGCCGTCGATGACCAGTTCCGAGCCGGTGATGAACGACGCCTGCTCCGACACCAGGAACGCCACCGCATCGGCCACCTCGGACGGTTGGCCGATCCGGCCGAACGCCGACGTCGCCGCCAACCGCTCCTGGGTGTCCGTGTCCAGCATCGGCGTCGCGATCGGCCCCGGGAACACCGCGTTGACCCGGATTCCCGCGGTTGCGAGTTCACCGGCGGCGGCCTGGGTCAGCCCACGCAGCGCCCACTTCGCCGAGCCGTAGGCGATGTGGTTCGGGAACGGCCGGATCGCGCCGGTGCTGCACGTGTTGACGATGGACGCGCCCTCGGCGGCACGCAGCTGCTCGAGCACCGCCTGGATACCAATGAAGGCGCCCAGACAGTTGACCCGCCAAGACTTTTCGAAGCCGTCAACCGACTCGTCGGCAATCGAGGCACGGTGCAGCAGGCCCGCGTTGTTGACCAGGGTGCTCAGCGATCCGAACCGGTCGAGGGTCGTCGCCACCGCCTGCTGCCATTCCCACTCCAGTGTCACGTCGAGCGGTAGCCCGATCACCGCGTCATCGCCAAGGCTCTCGACCGCGGCGCGCAGCTCGGCCGCGTTGACGTCGCACGCGGCCACCGAAAACCCGTCGGCGCGTAGCCGTTGGGTGATGGCCCAGCCCTGCCCGCGGGCGGCCCCGGTGACCAGCGCTACCCGTCCGGTCATCGCTCACCCCGCGCTTCCTCGAGGCCCGCAGCGGCGCCGCGGCGCAGCGCCTGCGATTCCGCGGCCAGGGTGATCATACGAAAACCTATCTGCGCCATGGCATGTCCGACCTTACCGTTGCCGGCATGGATGGCCGGCACCAGTCCGGCGGCCGATGCTGCCTGGTAAATGCCGCTGATGGCCGCCCGCACGTCCGGGTCAGTGGTGGCCGAGCTGACGTCGACACCCATCGAGATCGCCAGATCCGCCGGTCCGACGTAGATTCCGGCCAGCCCGGGCACCGCACAGATCGCGTCGACATCGGCCAGTGCCGCGGCGGTTTCGATCATCGCGAACACGCTGACCCGTGCCTCCAGCGCAGCGGTATCGGCGCCGAGGCTGGCCCGCAGCGGTCCGAAGCTGCGCGCGCCGGCGGGCGGATAGCGGGTAGCGGCCACCGCGGCGGCCGCCTGATCGGCCGACTCGATCATCGCGACGATGATGGCGTCGGCGCCGGCGTCGAGCACCCGCCCGATGGGCGCCGCGTCAGCGTTGGGAAGCCGCACCGCGGTGCCGATGGGTACGTGTTCGATGCGGCGCAACATGTTTGCGATGTCGGCATCGTCGATGTAGCCGTGTTGGGCATCGAAGCCGACGTAGTCGTATCCGGCCCGGGCGAACTCCTCCGGCCCGATGGCGGTCGGTCCGGTGATCCAGCCGCCCCACGCGGGTTCACCGGAGGCAAGCGCTCGCTGCAGGTGGCTGGCGATCATGACGCCACGATCGCGATCTTGCCGCGATCAGGAACGGGGCGGCAGGCCAGTTCGAATGCGCCCTGGACATCGTCGATGCCGAAGGTGTGGGTCGAATAGTCGGCCAGCAGGCCGGGATGTTCCGCCCCGAATTTATTGGCAAGTTCAAGCATCCGCGGACGATCAAGCGCCACACCGGATTTCAGCGTCAGGTTACGGCGCAGCATGGTGCGCATGCTGATCGGGTAACTGTCGTCGTCGGGCACGCCGAAGTAGAACACCGTGCCGCCGGGCGCGGCGGCTTCGATCGCATGATTCAGGGTCGCCACCTGATGCCCGACGGTTTCGATGACGACGTCCGGCCGGTCGTCGGGGTGGAGGTGGCTGACCCAGCGGTCGCTGGTGGCCCGCACATAGGTGTCGGTGCCGAACGTGGTGGCGATCTCGCCGCGGTCGACCGGGTCGACGCCGGTGACCTGGCGTGCACCCGCGGCTTTGGCCGCAGACGAGAACAGCAGCCCGATCGAGCCTTGCCCGATCACGCCGACGTGGCGGCCGGTGAGGTCGGGCAGTTGCTCGATCGCGTAGAGCACGCAGGCCAGCGGTTGCAGCCCAACTGCCTGCGCCGGGCTCAGCGTCGGGTCGTAGGACGTCACCTGGTTGCCGTCGGTGACAACCCGCTCCATCAGGCCGTCGAAGCCGGACGCCCAGCCCACCACCCGATCTCCGGGCTGATGCCGGTTGTGCCGGCTGGCGATGACTTCGCCGACGACTTCGTGGATCGGAAAGCCGTCTTTCTCGGCGCCGCTGCGCCCGTCGTCGCCGGGCAGTACGCCACGGACGCCGCGGAAAGCCGGCATGTCGCTGCCGCAGACACCCGCGGCCAGGAACTGCAGCAACACCTGGCCGTCGGCGAGGCAGATCGGGTGTCTTCTCGTCGATCGAGGTCCGTTCGAATTGATAGGGCGCGACGATCCGGTAGGACCACATGTCACACCTCCACGGGCAGCCTGCTCCAGCCCCACTGGAAACTCGACGGCGGGCGGTACGCCGCCTCGTCGATGATGCGGTAGTCCGGCACGCGGCGCAGCCATTCGGTCACCAGGATCGACACTTCCAGTCGGGCCAGGTGATAGCCCAGACAGAAATGCTGCCCACGGCCGAACGCCAACGAGCGGCCGGCGGGGCGATTCCAGATGAACTCGTCGGGGGCCGGGTACTCGCGCTCGTCCCGGTTGGCTGAGGCGAGCAAGGTGATGATGCGCTGCCCCGGTTCGATCGTAGTGTCGTGAATCGTGAACGGTTTGCGCGCGGTGCGGGCGAACCACTGGGCCGGTGCGCAGTAGCGGATCATCTCCTCTCGCGCGACAGCCACATTGGCGGCAGGATCGGCGCGCACGGTGGCCAGTTGGTCAGGATGCCGCAGCAGTTCCCATAGACCGTGGGCCACCACCTTGGGCACCGTTTCGGTTCCGCCGATGAACACGCACAGCATCTGGGTGGCCACTTCGACGTCGTCGAGCGCGCTGTCGTCGGGCAGCCGGTAGCCCAGCAGGCCGTCGACCACCGGGAGTTCACCGTCGGCGGCGGCAGCTCGTCGCCGATGGACAGCAGGAATCAGGTGCTCCAGATAGTTCGGCCGGGCCGCGGCGGTGTCGACGCCGCTGCCGGGTTCGGCCAGGCTGCCGGCATTCACGGCGCTCAGTACGTCGGGAGCGAATTCAACTGGTATACCGAGCAATTCGCACACCACCGAGGCGGCGACGATGCCGCCGTAGTCCTGGGTCAGGTCGAAGGTGCCGCGCGGCAGCAGTTCGTCCAGCCGCTCGTTGGCCAGCTCGCGGATCCGGGCTTCCCACCCCGCCGCCCGCTTCGGCCGGAACGACTGGCTGTGCGCCTGGCGTACGCCGTCGTAGATCGGCGCGTCGAACACGGCGTGAAAGGGCAACGGGTGCAACGGCGGATCAGCGACTGGTCCCTGATTGTGGTGGGCCAGCACCGTCGCCGGCGGCAACGTTCCTTCCGAAGCGACAAAGGTTCCGTCGTTGAGCGCCAGCACATCCCAAATGTCGTCGAAACGCGACAGCGCGAACGTGTCCCACTTCGGCAGGTAGTACACCGGATGCCGCTCACGCAAAACCCGGTAGTACGGCAACGGGTCGGCCATCACCGCCGGGTCGAACGGGTCGTAGCTGAAATCGTTCATTGCAGCGGTGACGGCGGGAGTGCTTGCAGGATCGAGTCTTCCCAGCCGTCGCGCAAGGCCGGAGCAACGCTCATCCAGGTGACGATCTCGGCCGGCGGGCTTTCCTTCCACGACGGATAGTGCTCGGAAAAGCACTCCCAGCCGCCTTCGAGCGCCCAGTAGTGGATCACCTCGTTGAAGCGGAACGTGGTCGTGAACGAACCCAGCCAGTGCTTACCAGTACGTTCAGACCACGGCACGTAGAGTCGCTCCAATTCGCGGATGTAGTCGTCCTGGCGGCCGGGCTTGGTCTGCATGATCTCCTGAATCACCACGGACGCACCGAAATTCGCATCCCGTAGTGCAGCGATGCTCTTGTTGCTCGGCCCCGGATACATGATCCGGCCCTCTCCGGAAGCCCCGATGCCGGCGAGAAAGGCCGCCCACGTCCCGGCGACCGCGTGGTGACTGCCGCCGCGCGCCTGGGCCGACCCGATCCGCGCATAGTCGGCGAACGCGTCGATCTCCCAGATGATCGTCACCTGCGGCCAGTGCCCGTTGTAGGGCGTCGCTTCCCAGAGGGCGAACAATCGCGCGCCCAGCTCCTGCATCATCGGCTGATAGATGTCGGTGAATGCCTGGCTGAATTGGTCGCTCGATCCCGAGCCCAGCGCAATCGTCTCGTGCAGGTACAGCAGGGTATGGCTGTGGTACGTGCGCATCAGCCAACCGGGATCAGTTCGGAATCGACCGGTAGCGAGGCTTTCATGTCGCTACGCAGCGTCTCGGTCGGGCCGACCTCTCCCGGCAGGCCGGCCGCGGCGAGCGCGTGACGTTTGAAGGCGCGGGCAGCACCGGAGAGTACATGCTGCACGGTGGTGGTTCGATACCCGACGTTCAGCGGCCAATCCTCATGCCAGAGAGTCACTTCCGTCATCCAGTGATCCAGCGCCGCCAGAACCTCTTGCCGGATGCGCCCGTCGGCGGCAAACATGTCCGCGCTGACCGCCAGACCGCGGGCCGCGCACTTGGTGCTCGCGGCGAGGATGTGCGGATCGAGATCTATGGCCTGCACGCCGAGGATCTGCAGCGGACGGTCGTCACACTCCTGCGGTAGTAGCACATTGACGTCCCAACCGGCCCGCACCCGGTCGTAGAGCCAGCCACCGATCGAGCCCACCACGTCCGCGGCACTGCAGGCAACGACGTCCAGACGGTATTTGACCGATCCGCCATCGCTACGCGGCGTGGGTGGCTGCCGACTCTCGAAGTTCACCTCGAAGGCCACCATCTCATCCCTTCAGCAGATCGAACGCCACAGCGCGTTCGACAACCCCGGGATCCAGCGTGACACTTTTACAACAATCTGTAAAGTTGCGATTCGATCAATACTGTCGCCGAGCTTCGAGCTCCGCGAGGATTTCGTCGGTGTGCTGGCCGAGTTGCGGCGCCGGTGAGCGCGGCGCCCACGGTGTGCCGTGGAAATCGGCCGGTGTCGCGACCATCGGTATGACCCCGTGTCCATCCGGCACGTCGACCATGCCGCCGGCGGCGTGAAACTGCTCGTCAGCGATGACATCTTCGATGGTGTTGACCGGCGACCAGAAGAAGTCCGGTTCGCCGGCGAAGATCTCGGCCCACTCGTCGAGCGACTTGGTGGCGAAGATCTGATCCAGCTCACCGATCAGCTTCACGGAGTTGACGGCGCGGGATCGCGCATCGACGAACCGCGGATCACCCAGCCATTCGGCCTTGCCGACGGCGCGGCACAACGGGGGCCAGTGCCGGTCGACCTCCAGCCCGACGATCCAGAACCGGCGGCCGTCGGCGGTGGCGTAGTTGTTCATGCACGGGTTGAACATCGTCTCGCGTTGCCCGATCGCGATCGGCTGACCCGACATCAGGTAAGTGTTCAGGTCGAAGCTGACGGTGTAGGCGCCCTGACGGTAGAGCGAGGTGCTGACCAGCTGACCGGCTCCAGTGCGGCCCCGGGCCACCAGCGCGGCGCAGACGGCCGCGGCCAGCGTCATACCGGCGGAGTGGTCACCCATCCCGCCGCGCTGGAACGGCGGCGTCTCACCGGGGCGGGTCAGCAGGTGCGCCAGCCCGCCGCGGGCCCAGAATGCGGCGACGTCGTAGGCGGCGCGATCGGCATCCGGTCCGGTCTCGCCGTAGCCGGTGATCAGCCCGTACACCAGCCGCGGGTGATCCTCGGCGAGCGACTCGTAGTCCAGCCCGAGCCGGCGCAATGCCCCAGGCCGGACGTTAGTGACGAAAACATCTGCCCCGCTGATCAATTCGAGTGCGGCGCGGCGGCCGTCCGCGGTGGTCAGGTCGAGGACGACGCTGCGTTTGGACCGATTGTCCATCTCGAACGGCGGGCTGACGTCGACATCGAGTCCGAGCATGCGGCCGAACATCCGGGCCGGGTCGCCGGTCGGCGGCTCGATCTTGATGACGTCGGCGCCCCAATCGGCGAGGATGCCACCCGTGGCAGGCCCCGCCACCCACACGCCGAGCTCCACGACGTTGATGCCTTCCATCGGTCCGGCCATGCCACACACCATGCCACGGTTGGTCGTCGGCGACTCTGGAGTGGTCACACATCGTCCGCGTACGCTCAGGCGGCATGAGCATGGTCACCGGGCACGGACCGCTGAGCAGCGCTCCTGTTGGCTGGTTCACGCCGGCGCTGCCCGCGCAGGTGGTCTACGTCGAGCCGCATCCGCGCCGAATTCAGGCGATCAGGGACGGGCAGGCGGTGATCGACACCGAACGGGCGTTGCTGGTGCACCGGCCGGACCACCCGCTCAGCTACGCGTTCCCCACCGACCTCGTGCATGACCTGCCCAGTGAACCTGTTGCCGAGGCACCAGGATTCGTGCAGGTGCCGTGGGATGCGGTCGACACCTGGATCGAAGAAGGCCGCACCCTGATGCACTATCCGCCCAACCCGTATCACCGCGTCGACTGCCGGCCCACCACCCGGCGGTTGCGGGTCGAGGTGGCCGACACCACGCTGGTGGACACCGACGAAACGGTGATCGTGTTCGAGACCGCCTTGGATCCGCGGCTTTATGTCCACCCGGCACACGTGCGCAGAGAGCTTCTGCGGCAATCGGATACGTCGACCTACTGCAACTACAAGGGCTACGCGACCTACTGGTCGGCTGTCGTCGGCGATACCGAAATCCACGACGTGGCATGGTGTTACCTTGATCCCCCGCCGGAAAGCCGGCCCATCACAGGCTTTTTCAGCTTCGACGCCGACCGCGCGGCGGTGGTTGCCGAGCTGCCCGTTCAGGACCTCGGCGGCGAGTAGTTCGGTCTCCCCAGCCCGAGCGCGGGCTGGGCGATCATGTTGCGGAACACCTCTACTTGACTTGGCTGACGATTCGGGGTTCGTGGTAGTCGCG
Organism: uncultured Actinomycetota bacterium; assembly: GCA_963737375.1. Taxonomy (GTDB): domain Bacteria; phylum Actinomycetota; class Actinomycetes; order Mycobacteriales; family Mycobacteriaceae; genus Mycobacterium. The sequence continues at coordinate 81,160 of CAVTSP010000008.1, read as the reverse complement.
GCGGGTTGAGCAGCCAATGTCGCCAGCCGAAACTTGATGCTCCTATTCATGTCAAGCGACTTCTAGCCAGTTTCTGTAGGTCTCGGCGAAGGTGTCGTCGCGTTGCAGTCCGCGTTCGATGCGGGAGATGAGGGTGGGCCAGACACCGAAGTGGTTGGCTGCGGCGGTGACGGTGATGTTCTTGGCCTGGCGGGCTGGGCGCAGGTCGGCGTATTCGGGCACGGCGATCTGGCGGGTCAGCAGTGTGAAGATTTCGCGGGCGATGGCCCGTTTCAGCTTGCGCAGAATCTCCATCTTGGTGTGTCCTTTGAGCAATTGACGCTGCGCGTAGTCCTTGGTCGGTTGGTGACAGGACAGGCGCACGAGGGCGATGCGATGCAGTGCGTTGTTAGCGGCGCGGTCCCCGCCACGGGAGAGTCGGTACCTGTTGGTCTTGCCCGATGATGCGGGGACCGGCGCCACGCCGCACAGCGCGGCGAATGCGGCCTCACTGTGCAACCGGTGTGGGTTGGTCCCGGCGGTGATCAACAGTTGGGCGGAGGTGTCCGCGCCGACGCCGTAGGCCGCCCGCAGCCCGGGATTGGCTTCGGTCACGAAGGTATCGATCTGGGCCTCGAGAGCCTCGGCTTGGGTTTCGAGGAACTGCACCCGCTGAGCGAGCATCTTCGCCGCGGTGAGCACCGACTGGGCCCAGGGCTCGCTCTGCGCGTCGGGGCGGCAGCGAGCAAGCGCCTCGATCAACTTCAATATCGTTGACCCACGGTACTTCTCACGCACAGAGTCCGGTGCCGACACGAGCATGGCCTTGATTTGGTTGATCACCGCGGTGCGGTGCTTGATCGCCGAGCGACGAGCGATGTGCAAGGCGCGCAGCCCTGCTGTGATGTCGTTCTTCGGGGTGGCCAGCCCGTCGCCGGCCAGAGCGGTGCGGGCAGCGCTGTAGGCATCGAGTGGGTCGGACTTGCCCTTGAGTCGTCGGGTCGACTTCACCGCGCGGGTGACCTCGACGACCTCGATGCCGGCAGCGGTGAGCGCCCGGGTGAACCCGGCGCCGTAGCTGGCGGTGCCCTCCACCCCGATCCGCTGCACCTGCCCCAACGAGGTCAGGAATGTGATCGCCGCGGCGTAACCGGTGCGGATGGTCGGAAACTCGCGGTCACCGATCGCCGCACCGGTCGCCGAGATCGCTGCAACGTGGATGGTGTCGGCGTGGGTGTCTGCACCGGCGACGATGAGCGCGGATTCTGTCAAGATGATGGTGTCCCTTCTGACGAGCGTTGGGTAGGGGCACACACCGGCCAGGGCGGGCAGACAAGACATTGATGAGGAACGGCCAGGCTCCTGATTAGGTCATGTCCGTCCTGTCCGGCGTGAACAAGACGCGCACCACGCAGGCCGGACAGATCAAGTTAAAGACAACCCAGCAGGGCGTCAGTCAGACCCAGAGTCACGACCTGTGTGGTAACGCTCTTCCATCATCAATGTCGGACCCGGCTGCAAGGATGACGTTATGTCCTTGACCGCAACATCTTCGGTGGCGGTGAGCCCTGCTGAGCGTGTTGAGGTGTTGTTCGAGGAGTTGGCGGAGTTGGCCGGGCAGCGCAATGCCATTGATGGGCGCATCGTGGAGATCGTCGCCGAGCTGGATCGCGACGAGCTCTGCGGGGCTACCGGTGCCCGGTCGGTGGCGGCGTTGGTGGCCTGGAAGCTGGGCTGGTCATCGGGAAACGCCCACACGGTCACCACCGTGGCGGGCCGGCTGGCGGAGTTTCCCCGCTGCGCGGCAGGCATGCGGGAGGGCCGGCTGTCGCTGGATCAGGTCGGCGTCATCGCCGCACGGGCCGGCGAGGGTTCCGATGAGCACTACGCGCAGCTCGCCGCTGTCGCGACGGTCAACCAGCTGCGCACCGCGGTCAAGCTCGAACCGCGACCCGAACCCGAACCTCGGCCGAGAGCCCCAGCCCTCGATCACCACGACCAGCGACCGAGCAGGGCAGCTGCTATCGGATCACCCTCGCCCACCAGGACGCGGCGACGTTCGACGCCGCCCTGGCGTCTCATCGGGATGCGCTGTTCGCCGAGTGGAAACACGATCACGGCAGTGGCGCGGGCGCCCCAGATCAGCGGCCTCCGTTGCCTGGCCACCGTCGAGGCGTTCATGCGCCTGGTCCAGGCCGGCTGGGACGCCGAGGCGGCGCGCCGCCCACACGGGCAGCACACCACCGTGGTGGTGCACGTCGACGTGGCCCAGCGCGCCGCCGCGCTGCATCTGGGCCCACTACTGCCCGACGCCGAACGCCGATACCTGACCTGTGACGCCACCTGCGAAGTCTGGTTCGAACGCGACGGCGAGGTCATCGGCGCCGGCCGCGCGACCCGGCTGATCAACCGGCGGCTTCGCCGCGCCCTCGAGCACCGCCACCGCATGTGCGCGGTCCCCGGCTGCGGGGCCACCCGAGGATTGCACGCACACCACCTCCAGCACTGGGAAGACGGCGGTCTGACCGAAATGTTCAACCTGGTCCTGGTATGCCCGTATCACCATCGGCTGCACCACCGCGGCGGCATCACCATCACCGGACCCGCCCACGCGCTCACCGTCACCGACAACACCGGCCAAGAACTGCGCGCAGGATCGCTGGCACGTCCCCCGAACCATCCCCCGCCCGCCGTCCCGCCCTACCCAGGACCCACCGGCGAGCGCGCCGACTGGTGGTGGTACGAACCCTTCCAACCCCAACCACCACCAACCAACAACTAGATGGGCTAACGGAGCCGGTCATCACCGGCACCGTACCTAAGCCCAAACAGGCTGAGGTACTGCGAAATTCGGTCGCGATACCTCGATCCAGACCCACGCTGACCTACGCACTAATTTGAGCCAAGTCGGGTCGGCGGCGAGTAGTTCGGTCGCCCCAGCCCCAATGCGTGCTGGGCGATCATGTTGCGGAACACCTCGAGGGTGCCGCCGTAGATACCGACGGGTGAGGCCAGTCGGAAGATGTATTCGGCGCCGCCGTCGTCGGCGGCCCCCTCGGTGTCGACCGGGAGCGCCGACGCGCTACCCAGGATGTCCATCAGGTCCGGCGCGACGTCGCGCATAGTCTGCGCGTTAGCCACCCGACCGAACATCCCCGGCGTGCTCAGCGCCGCCTCGGTGCGAGCAACGCTGCGGCCCAACCGATATGCCACCGACGTGTCGTCGATCAAGCGGCGTCCATCGGCACCTCTGCTGCGTGACCAGTGCCGCGATCTTGTCGATCGCCTCGGCCATCAGCGTCAGGTGCTCACTCATCACCGCGACCCTCTGCAGACCGTCGTTTTCTTTTTCGGCGGTGCCGTGCTCCTCGTCGAGCGCACCTCGTAGCACTCCCCAACCGCCGTTCACCGCACCGATGCGATATCTGTCATCGACCCGCACGTCGCTGTAGTAGACGATGTTGGTGCGGTCACCGTCGACGGTTCGGATGCCCTGGATATCGACGCCCGGCGTGTCGAGGGGCACCAGAAACATGGTGAGGTTCTTGTGTTTTGGCGCATCGGGGTCGGTATTGGTCAGCAGGAAGACGTATTTCGCATTGTGGGCGTTCGAGGTGAACATCTTGGAGCCATTAATGACCCAAGTGTCACCATCACGCACCGCGCGGGTTTTGCACGTCGCGACATCCGAGCCGCCCTCGGGTTCGGTGTAGCCCAGGCACAGCCGGGTGTCACCGGCGAGCACGCCGGGCAGTACTTCGTCGGTGAGTTCCGGCGGTCCGAATTGGCGCACCAACTTCGCCACCACGGCCGTGGTGCCCCAGTGGAACCACGGCGTGTGCGCCCGGCCGATCTCCAAATCCCAGATGCGCCGGCGCAATGCGCTGAACCCGCCGTCGGGCACGTCGTTCCAGTCGGCGGCCAGATATCCCTCGGCGCCCAGTGCCAAGTGCACGCCCTCGTCGAAGTTCTCCCCCGTCTCCCGGTCCCGGCGGATCACCTCGTCGGTGACCACGTCGACCAGGAATGCCCGCAGCCGATCTCGGAATTCCGTGTCGTCCGGAGAGAGCTCGACGGCGGAGAAGTCCATGACCGCTACAGCCGCGCTTCGGTTTTGATGGCGTTGTCGGTGGTACGCAGCGGCCGGATCAGCGCGTCCTGAGCGAACGACGCGATCAGCTCACCTTCCTCGGTGTGCACGGCGCCGCGGACATACGACATACCCGCACCCACCTGGGTGCTTTCGTGCGTGTAGAGCAGCCAACCCGTCCACGTCACCGGTTCGTGGAAGCTGACCGACACCGTCATCGGCGCGGTCGATACGGTCAGATGCGACTGGGCGGTGCCGATGCCCTCGTGGGCGCGCATTGTGGTCGAAATACCAAGGTGGCCGGTGAAATACGCGACCAACGCCTTGGCCAGATCGTCGCGGTCCGGGATGGGATCGTAGTGCAGCCAGGCGTACAACTCCGGGGGTCCGACCTCGTCGGGGCTGTTCACATCGACGACGTCGACGAGGCGCAGTTCGCGGCCGGCCATCGGCATCCCGCCGTCGTTGGCGTCACGGGGCGCGGCCACCTCGGGACGGGGCAGGTGGTGGCGGATGACGTCGCCGGACGGCACGTCCAGCAGCGTGGTCACCGTGATGGCGCGACGTCCGTTCTGCGACACGCCAACCACCGCGGTCGCCGTCGTGCGCCCCTCGGCGACGACGTCGATGTCGATCTCGACCGGCGGCCCGACCAGCACGGCGCGGGCGAACACGGCGTGCGCCGAGCGCACCGACTTCTCCGGAAAACGTTTGGCGACAGCGACAATCACCTGCGCGAGCACCTGTGTGCCCTCGACCACCTGACGTTCGTCCTCGGCAGCGATGCCGGTGTCGGCGGTGAACCGGCCGTCTCCGGCTTCGCGCGCATCGAACAAGTCCAAGAGGCCGGCGACCGACCAGTGCTTCTGCTCAGAGTCTGTTGTCACTTAGCGAGAATGACATTCTCATCAAAACTTGTAAAGCCATCCAGTCGTCAGGAAGCGTCGATCACCAGGCTCTTGAACCGATCGATCGCTTCCAGCGCGTGCGCCAGACTGTCGCCCGGCAGGCCCACCTGCACCCAGTTCACGCCTAGCTTCGCCAGTCGTTCCAGTCCGCCCAGGTAGGCCTCGGCGTTGAAGTCGTCGGCGGCCGGGCTGCCGCCCTCGAAGTTGCCGAAGACGATGTCGATCGTCGAGGGGTCCCGGTCCGCGTTGTCGAGCCGACGGCGCAGATCGTCGATGCCGTCGGCGAGGGCCTCGATGGAATCCATCGCCGCGGTACGCGCGGTCTGCGCCAGCTGCGGTGGCGCAGCGAAGGGGCACCAGCCGTCACCCTTCTCGGCGACCCGCCGGCGGGCTGCTCCGGTGTTGCCGCCGATCCAGATCGGCGGATGCGGATCGCTCAACGGCCGGGGATGCGCGGTGATGCCGTGGGCGCTGAAGTGCGTGCCCTCGAACGTGACGTCGTCGGAGGTCCAGATGGCGCGGATGGCGTCGAGTGCCTCATCGAACAGTGCGGCGCGCTCCTCGAAGTCCACCCCGAGCGCGGCGAACTCCCGCTTGAGGTAGCCGACACCGACGGCGAGGGTGAACCTGCCGCCGGACAACAGGTCGAGCGTCGCGCCAGACTTGGCCACTACGAATGGGTTTCGATACGGCAGCACCACGATGTTGGGGATCAGCCGCAGCGTGGTGGTGTGAGCCGCGGCGTAACCCATCGCGACAAACGGGTCCAGCGCGTCATGCCCGCCGGCTTCGAGCCAGCGCTGAGTCGGCGCCGGGTGGTCGGTGAACCCGAAGCCGTGAATACCGGCGGCCTCAGCGGCCGCGGCGACTTTCGCGATGCCCTCGCCCGTGACCAACTCCGGGTTGTAGGGGTGGCTGTGCATCGGGTGGGTGATGGTGAAATGCATCTGCCGCTCTCCTTCGCTGAGCCCCGACGGTGTCCCTGCAAGCTACCGCGTGACATTTGTACGATAATCTGTAAAGCCGACCGGGTGACAGGCCGGTCCGTTCTACCGCCGCGAAGGAGCGACGACGATGACGGCAATGGTTGACGGATTGACCCCGCTGGCGACCGGGTTCTGCTTCGGCGAAGGCCCGCGCTGGTTCGAGGGTCTGCTGTGGTTCTCCGACATGCTCGGCGAGGCCGTGCACACCGTCACCGTCGGCGGGTCGATGACCACGCTGCCCTTACCCGGACACGCGCCGTCCGGCCTGGGCTTCCGGCCGGACGGGACGCTGCTGATCGTGTCCACCGAAGAACGGAAGCTGCTGGCTTATGACGGCGAAAACGTCAGCACCGTAGCCGATTTGAGTGCGCTCGCACCGGCCGACCTCGGCGACATGGTCATCGACCGTCACGGCCGGGCTTACATCGGGTCGCAGGCTTTCGAAGGCGGCGTGATCCTGCGGGTCGACCCCGACGACACCGTCAGCGTGGTGGCACGCGAACTGGACTTCCCCAACGGCATGGCGATCACGCCCGACCACCAGACGCTGATCGTCGCCGAGTCGATCGGCCGGCGGTTGACCGCGTACACCATCGACGAGGGCGGCGACCTGTCCGATCGACGGGTTTTCGCCGATGGCCTGGACGGACCGCCAGACGGCATCTGTCTCGACGCCGAGGGCGGGGTGTGGACGGCGATGACGCTGGCGCACCAGTTCGAGCGGATCGTCGCCGACGGCGGCAACGGGCACGTGACGCATCGCATCGACATCGGCGATCGCGCGGCGATCGCCTGCATGCTCGGCGGGGCAACTGGCCGGACGCTGTTCATGCTCTCGAGCAGCGACGCCTACCCCCAGCGTCTGGTCGGCACGCGGCTCTCCCGAGTGGACACGGTGATCGTGGATACTCCGGGCGTGGCCGCCGTGGCAGACCGACGATGACCGATTCCTACTACGAGTTGATCGACGCCGCCGACCCGGTAGGCGAAAAGTTCACTGCCACAGACTTAGTCCGCAGCACCTGGACCGCGGCGATTCAGCATGCCGCGCCGGTGTCGGCGCTGCTGGTCCGCGCGCTGGAACGCTGCGCGCCTCGCGACGACACCCGCCTGAGCCGGGTCGCGGTCGACCTGCTGGGCCCGGTCCCGGCCGACGGCGACATGTGGGTCCGCTCGAAAGTCGAGCGCCCCGGCAAGCAGATCGAATTGATCAGCGCCGAAACGCTGGCGCTAGGGCCCGATGGTCAGCCACGGCCGACGGCGCGGGCCACCGGCTGGCGGCTGCAGCGGCTCGACACCGCAGAACTACTGCATGCCCCCGCGCCGCTGCCGCGTCCCCTCAGCGAAGCCCGCAGCCGCGATCTGGCGAAGAACTTCGACCGCAACTACGTGCACAGCCTCGATTGGCGCTGGCTGACCAACCCACTCAACGACGGGCCGGGCGAGTCGTGGATCAAGCCGACGACCAGCCTGGTCAACGGCGAGACGATGACGCCGTTGGAGCGGCTGTTCGCGGTTGCCGACTGCGCCAATGGAATTGGCTCCAAAATCGACATCACCAAGTGGACGTTCTTGAACAACGACCTCGTCGTGCACGTGCACCGGATCCCCGACGGCGAATGGGTCGGTGTCCGCGCTGAGACCAGCTACGGCCCGGACGGCATCGGGACCACGGTGGGCACGCTGTTCGACGAAACCGGGGCCGTGGGCAGCATTCAGCAGTCGGTGCTGGTGCGCCGTCGGCCCGGCTGACCGCGAGAGTGCAGCTAGTAACGCATTTCCCGAGATAGGCCGTCGCTGGTTGCAGTTTCGCGGACCGACGGGATGACGTCGACCACACGCAGGTGCATCTGGTCGGGCGCGCTGATGGCCGCCGCGATCAACCAGCCGGCATCAGCGGGCGGCACCGCGCCGGTGGAGCGAACGATCGAGGCACGTACGCCGGTTCCGACGAATTCGGCGTCCAGACCGCTGACCCACGCCTCGAGCATCCGGTCCGCCCCGACTGGCGACGCGCCGACCAGTTCCGGGCTGAGCAGCACCACGTCACCGCGGCCGCTGTCGATCATCGGCGGAACGAGTTGTCCCACAAGGTGTTGCGCACCCGCCCAAGACCTATCCACGACACCGGCGGTGCTGATCAGCACGTCGACCTGACCGACCAGATAGTCGGCGGACTCCATGAAGAGATCGATAGAAGGCGGGTCGGCCAGGTCCAGGTGAGCGGCGAACACCGACGCGCCCCCGGACCGGAGCCGGGCCGCAAACTCCTCGCAGATGTGCGGCCGTCGGCTGCCCATCATGACCAGATGCCCGCTCGCCGCCAACCGCGCCGCGGTCGCGCATGCGACCGGCGACGATGCTTCGGTGATGACGACCGCTCTGACGTGGTTCACCGCAGACACCCGGCATTTCGGGCTTGCCCAGCTAAGCTCGGGTAGTCAGCTACCAGTGGCACGAAAACAGCGTGACACTTCGCCCTAGTTTTGTAAAGTTGCCTGTATGGACCAAACGTCGACCATCGAGGGTGACGCCTCGACGCAGCAGCGGATCCTCGCGGCCACCGCTGAGGTCCTCGGCCGCAATGGCAAGCGCAAGCTCAGCCTGTCCGACGTCGCCGTTCAGGCGGGGGTTTCCCGGCCGACGCTGTATCGCTGGTTCGCTTCCAAAGAAGACCTGCTCTCGGCGTTCTCCCAGTACGAGCGGCTCACCTTCGAAAGCGGTATGAGCCGGGCGACGGCCGGACTCAAGGGCACCGACAAACTCGACGCGGCGCTGCGCTTCATCGTCGATTACCAACATTCCTACACCGGCGTGCGGATGGTCGATATCGAACCCGAGCACGTCATCAACCAGTTCTCGTACGTCATCCCGCAGATGCGCGACGGTCTGCAGCGGTTGGTACCCGGCCCCAATGCCGCGGTCAAGGCGGCCACTGCGATCCGAGTGGCGTTCTCGCACTACATGATTCGCAGCGATGACGCTGAGGAATTTCTGGCGCAGCTGCGGCACGCGGTCGGAATCAAACCGGTCGACTAGTCGAACAGCACCGCGGCGTTGAGATAGCCGGTCGGGTCGAACGCCGACTTCAACGATCGCATCGCCGCGATATCGGCGGCGTCCCGTGACATGCCGAGGTAGCGACGCTTACGGCTGCCGACCCCGTGCTCGGAGCTGACGTTGCCGCCACATTGGGCGATCAGGTCCATCATCGCGGCGTACAGCTCCTTTTCCTGCTCAACGCTGCAGCGCAACACATTCAGATGCAGGTTGCCCTCACCGATGTGGCCGAACAGCACCCCGATGGCGTCGGCCGCGTGCCGCCGCACGAGCGCCTCGGCGTCGCGTGCGAACCCGGCCACCGCGGACAGCGGCAGGGACACGTCGAACTTCAGTGGCGGCCCGTACACCCCGACTACCTCGGCCAGTGACTCGCGGACCCGCCAAAGCCGTTGCTGCGCAGCATTATCGACACCTACCGCGGGCTCGGTCGATGTTCGTACACCCTCCAGCGCGTCGGCAAGCCGCTCGGTCTGGTCATGGTCGGCTGCCAGCTCGACCAGCAGCAGCCAGCGGCCGTGCACCGGCGGGGGCACGCCGAGATGCTCTTCGGCCAGCGCGGCGGCCGAGCCGTCGATCAACTCCAGCGCCGCGATGCCGTCCAGCTCGCGGAACAGCCGGCCGGCATCGACCAACGCGCTGAGCTCGTCGAAAGCGCAGACGGCGGTGACGCGATGCGCCGGATCGGGGTGCAGGCGCAGGTCGAGCGCAGTGATCACGCCGAGTGTTCCTTCGGCGCCGACGAACAGCGACGGCAGGTCGTAGCCGGTGTTGTCGGCCCGCACCTGCGAATGCCGTCGCACCAGCGAGCCGTCCGGCAGCGCAACGTCCATCCCGATGACCTGGCTGCCCATGTTGCCGTACCGCACCGTGCGCAATCCGCCGGCGTTGGTCGAGGCCATTCCCCCGACGGTCGCGGTGTCCCGCGCGGCGAGGTCGACGCCGAACACCAGACCGGCCGCCCTCGCGGCCCGCTGAACCGCGCTCAACGTCACGCCGGCCCCGGCCGTGACACGACGCTCAGTCATGTCGACATCGCCGACGGCACAGAGCCTTTCGGTGGACAGCAACACGTCGTCGTGTTCCGGGACGGTCCCGGCCACCAACGACGTCCGGCCGCCCTGGATGGTCACATGGGCTCCGGCGTCGCGGCATAACCGCAATACCTCGGCCACTTCGGCGGCCGAACCGGGCCGCACCAGAGCGCTGGCGTGGCCACGGTACCGGCCGGTGTGGTCCACGCTGCGGCCCGCCAAAACGTCGGGATCGGTGCTGACGTAATTCGCCCCCACCAGCGACGACACCTGCTGCAGCACATCCGCGGCCATGGCGCCGGTTTACCACACGCCTCGACCGCCGTGCAGGATGAGTGTCATGCAGCGTGAAGATGTCTGGTTCAACTCCGGCAGCGACCGGATCAGCGCGTGGCTGTATCGGCCCGACGGTGGCGGCTCGGATGCACAGGCGCCGCTGCTGGTGATGGCGCACGGGTTGGGCGCGGTTCGCACGATGCGTCTCGACGCCTACGCCGAACGTTTCGCCGCGGCCGGTTACGCCTGCCTGGTTTTCGACTACCGAAACTTCGGCGACAGTGAGGGCGCACCCCGTCAACTGCTCGACATCCGGATGCAGCTACAGGACTGGACGGTTGCCGCCGCATTTGCACGCACGCTGCCCGGGATCGATCCGCGTCGAATCGGCTTGTGGGGCACGTCTTTCAGCGGCGGCCATGTGATCGCCACCGCTGCTCGGGTGCCGGGTATCGCGGCGGTGGTGGCGCAGTGCCCGTTCACCGACAGCGTCGCATCACTGGGCGCGATCAACCCCCTGATCAGCGCGCGCCTCACCGCGTTGGCCACCCGCGACCTCGTCACCGCCCGCTTCGGCGGCAACCCGGTGATGGTGCCGACCGCCGGCCACCCCGGTGACGTCGCGCTGATGACGTCGCCCGACGCCTACCCCGGCTATCTGGCTCTGGTGCCAGAGGGCGTCGAGATGCGCAACGAGGTGGCGGCTCGCATCGGTGTGAAGCTGTTGCCCTACCGGCCGGGCCGGCTCGCGGCGAAGGTGCCCTGCCCGATTCTGTTCTGCATCTGTGAGTCCGACACGGTCGCGCCGCCCGGACCGACCCGCCGCTATGCGGCGACGGCGCCCCGCGGCGAGGTAAAGCTCTATCCGGAAGGGCATTTCGAGATTTATGTCGGCGACGCCTTCGAGCGCGTGATCGCCGATCAACTCGAATTCCTGGGCCGGGTGTTGCCTACGTCCGGCGACGACCCAGAGCCCGCAGCGCGAGGAGGATGAGCAGGACAATCAGGGTCACCGGATGACGCTGACGCCGCCGTCTACCGGAATCACCGCGCCGGTGATGTAGCTGCTGGCCCGGCTGGCGAGAAAGACCGCGATGCCCGCCATGTCGTCGGGCTGCCCGATCCGGCCCAGTGGAAAGCCCGCGCCCACCGCGTCCGAGCCGCCCGCTAACAGCTCTTTGGTCATCCGGGATTCGAAGAGCCCGGGCGCGATCGCGTTGACCAGAATCCGCGGCGCCAACTCTCCGGCGAGGTGCTGGGTCAGCATGTGCACAGCGGCCTTGCTGGCGCTGTAGGAGAAGTTGTCCCGGCCGCGTCCCGGCGGAACGATCCCATCGATGCTGCCGGTGTTGATCACGCGGGCCGGATCGCCGTCGCTCGCTGCGGCGGTGAGCATCGGCACCAGCGCACGGGTCAGCAGGAAGACGCCCTTGACGTTGACGTTCATCACCTTGTCGAAGCCGGACTCGGGGAACTCGCCCAGCGGCGCTCCCCAGGCGGCGCCGGCGTTGTTGAACAGCGCGTGGACGGCGTCCTCTCGCTTCGGAGAGCTCAGCGACCAACGCGTCGACCCCGTCGACCGTGCCGAGGTCGGCCGCGATCGCCTGCACCGGCCCGTGGGCGGAGAGTTCGGCGACGGCGGAGTCCAACTCGGCCTTCTTGCGGCTGGACAGGTACACCGTCGCCCCGGCCTGCAGCAGTCCGCGGGCGATCATCACTCCGATGCCACGGCCGCCGCCGGTGACGACGGCGACCTTGCCGTCGAGGCGAAACAGGTCTGTCATGGCGCGACGATCTGCGCCTTGGCTGTTCCGAGCGGGGACTCGACCCGGACCGCCTCGTCGCGGATCAAGCCGCGCAGCAGCGCGGTGCTGAATTCGGCGGCGATCTCCTTGGCGCTGCGTCGTCCGCTCGGCCGCAGCCAGCGATAGGCACCCAGCGTCATCCCGATGTAGCCGAGGGCCAGGACGTGTGAGTCGCTTTCGTAGAACTCGCCGCTGGCGATGCCGCGGTCGATGAGCCCGTGCACGTGCTCATACACCTGGGTCTCCTTCTCGCGGACCGCGGCGACCTGCTCGTCGGTGAACCACTCGGTGATGTAGGGCTGCTCTTGGAAGTAGACCGCGGCGCCTTCGGGGTTGGCGGCAATCTGGTTGAGCAGCCGCACGGTGTACTGGTAGAGCGCCTCGCGGGCCGACATGGTCGGATCGTCGTGCACGGCGGCCAGGGTCCGTTCGGCGGCCTGCTGGTAGATGTCGTAGAGGATCAGCGACTTGCTGGCGTAATAGTGGTAGACGGTGGCCTTGTTCAGGCCCACCACGTCGGCGACGTCGTCCATCCGGGTGCCGTGATAACCGCGAGCGGCGAACAACTTGGTGGCAACAACCAGCAGCTCTTCGCGGCGGGTGAGCCCGTTCTCGGATGGCATGTCTACTCGCTATCGGCAGTCCGGGGGCCGCCCGGAGTCAATCAACTAGTTGGGTAGTCTAGGCAACACGACAGTTCACTGTTGCGCGCTGCCCGTCCGGACTAGACTTCGGCATGAAGCGCGAGCCGACTCGAGAGGTAGTCAGATGCAACCGGATCCTGATCCCAGCTACGACGTTTCCGACGAACTCGAGTTCTACTTCAAGTACCTGCCGTGGGGCCTGCGTGGCGTCACCGACGGCCAGGGCTACCCGCCGCCGGCGTATCCGCCCGTTTAAGCCGCTCACACCCGTCGAGATCGACGGAAGCGCGAACTTTTGCGAGTGAACGCAACGCCACCGTCGATTTCGATGACCGGCAGTTTCTAAAGCGCCTTCAGCTCCTCGGCCACCTCAGACACCGATTTCTTCGCGTCGCCGAACAGCATTGACGTCTGCGGCAGGAAGAACAGCGGGTTCTCGATGCCGGCGTATCCCGATGACATCGAACGCTTGAGCACGATCACTGACCGCGACTCGTCGACGTTGAGGATCGGCATGCCGTAGATAGGCGAACCCGAGTCATTGCGGGCCGCTGGGTTCGTGACGTCGTTGGCTCCGATCACGACGGTGACGTCAGTGCGGCTGAACTCGCCGTTGACGTCGTCCATCTCCTTCATGGCGTCGTAGTCGACATCGGCCTCGGCCAGCAGCACGTTCATGTGGCCGGGCATGCGGCCGGCCACCGGGTGGATGGCGTACTTGACCTCTACGCCCTTCTCCTCCAGCAGGCTCGCCATCTCCTTGACGGCGTGCTGCGCCTGCGCGACCGCCAGCCCGTAGCCGGGCACCACAATCACCTGGTTGGCGTAGGCCATCTGAATCGCCACGTCAGCGGCCGAGGTTGCCCGGACGGTGCCCTGCTCTCCGCCCGCGGCACCGCCCGCGCTGTCGGCGCCACCGAACGAGCCGAAAATAATCGCAGGAATCGATCTGTTCATCGCGACCGCCATCAGGTTGGTCAGGATCGAACCCGAAGCGCCGACAATCATGCCGGCGACGATCATCGCAGTGTTGTTCAGCGCCAAACCCGCTGCGGCTGCTGACAATCCGGTCATCGCGTTCAGCAGCGAGATCACCACCGGCATGTCGGCGCCGCCGATCGGGAACACGACGAACAGGCCCATCACGCCGGCGAAGACCAGCACCAGCACGATCCACCAGACCGGCATTCCTGGGTTCAACCCCAGATAGACCGCGACACCGATCGCGCCGAACAGCAGGATGAAGTTGGAGAACTGGAACAGCTTGGCCGATGCCACCAGCCGCTTTTCCACATTCTTGGGAATCGACTCCTGCAGTTTCAGGAACGCCACCAGCGAACCCCAGAAGGACACCGAGCCGATGACGGCCGCAAACAGCGACCCGACGACCAGCGCGACCGTGGGGGACTGGTCAGGCCTGAAAACCGAAAAGCCCTTGGTACCAATGAATTCCGACCACGCTATCAGTGCGACGGTACCGCCGCCGACGCCGTTGAACAGCGCCACCAGCTGTGGCATTGCCGTCATCTTGGTCTTCTTGGCGGGTGGCACGCCCAGCGCGACGCCGATCAACAGGCCCGCAGCGATCAGGATCCAGTTGATCGACGCGGTGTCGCGCACCTTTATCAGCGTCGCGACCACAGCGACGCCCATGCCGACCGCAGCGATCCAGTTGCCGCGCACCGCGGTCTTCGGGCCGGTCAGGCCGGACAGACCGAAGATGAACAGCGCGAACGCGGCGATGTACAGGACGTTCACGCCGTAGTTGACGGTCTCGGCGCTCACTTAACAGCCTCCTTGGCGCCGACTGCCTTGTCGCCCGCGGTCTTGCGCGACTTGAACATGCCCAGCATCCGGTCGGTTACCAGGAAGCCACCGATCACGTTCAGAGTGCCGAAGATCAGGGCGACGAACGCAATAGCCCGCACGCCCCAGCTGGCATCGGCGGGCAGCTCACCCAGCACCAGCAGCGCACCCAGGACCACGATGCCGTGAATAGCGTTGGTGCCCGACATCAACGGGGTGTGCAAGGTGTTGGGCACCTTGGAAATGACCGCGAAGCCGACGAACCCGGCAAGCACCAGGATCGCCAGATTGGCCAGTAGCTGGTCGTACATCTACCCCTCCCCTGTCTGATTGCGCCGCTCCTCAGCATCGCCGCGCTCTGCACTCGTCGCCGGCGCGGGTCACACACGAGCCCGCAACGACCTCGTCCTCGAAATCCGGCGCCAATTTGCCGTCGGTTATCAATAGGTCGAGCAGCGCGGTGATGTTCTTGCTGTAGAGCTCGCTGGCGTGCTCGGGCATCGTGGCCGGCAGGTTCAGCGGCGAAGCGATCGTGACGTCGTGCTTGACGACGGTCTGACCCGGTTCGGTGAGCTCGCAGTTGCCGCCGGTCTCACCCGCCAGGTCGATGACGACGCTGCCGGGCTTCATCGCCTCGACGGCGGCGGCGGTCACCAGCCGCGGCGCGGGACGGCCGGGAACCAGCGCGGTGGTTATGACGACGTCGAATCCGGCGATCGCGTCTTCGAGCGCCTTCTGCTGTTGCGCGCGCTCCTCCTCGGTGAGCTCACGGGCATACCCGCCCTCACCGGCGGCGGCCACGTCCTTGTCACCCAGTGACAACCACTGCGCACCCACCGAGCGCACCTGATCGGCCACCTCGGGGCGAACGTCGTAGCCGGTGGTTTTCCCGCCAAGGCGCTTCGCCGTCGCCAGCGCTTGCAGGCCGGCCACACCGACGCCAAGCACCAGCACGGTCGCCGGCTTCACGGTGCCCGCGGCGGTGGTCAGCATCGGGAAGAACCGGGTCGACTCCGACGCGGCGAGCACTACGGCCTTGTATCCGGCGACGTTGCCCTGCGAAGACAACGCGTCCATCGCCTGCGCCCGGGAGATACGCGGGACTGCCTCGAGCGCGAACGCCTGCACCCCGGCCGCCTTGAGCGCACCGATCGCGTTGTCGGCGTTACGGGGGGCGAGGAAGCCGATCAGGGTCTGGCCGCTGTGCAGTTTCGCGACCTCGTCAGCGGTGGGCGGCGCGACCTTGATGACGATGTCCGCGGCCCAGGCGTCGCCGATCGTGGCGCCGGCCTCGGTGTACAGCTCGTCGGGCAGTAGTGCCCGCTCGCCGGCGCCCGACTCGACAACGACCGCGATCCCGCTTTTGACCAGCGGCGCGATTACCTTAGGCACCAGCGCGACCCGTCGCTCGTCGGCTCCCGACTCGGCAACCACGCCGACTGTCGTCTGCGTTTCTGTCATGGCGTCCGCATCTACTTCCTGTACTCCCTACTCGTCGGTAGATCGGCACCAACCCTAACCTGTCACGTCAGTAGCTCACCAAAGCGGGAAGTCTTGCCCGTGCTCGCTCAGTTGGCCGCGGGCCGAAGTAGCGGCGCTGGGACTCCTCGATCGCGACGTCGTTGATGCTGGCTTCGCGCCGGGCCATCAGACCGGCCTCGTCGAACTCCCACAATTCGTTCCCGTAGCTACGCCACCACTGACCGGAGGAGTCGCGGCTTTCATATTGGAAGCGCACGGCGATGTGGTTGTCGTGAAAGCTCCACAGCCCTTTGCGCAGGACGTAGTCGTGCTCGCGCTGCCATTTGCGGGTCAAGAACTCGACGATCGCGTCACGGCCGACGACGTGCTCACCGCGGTTACGCCATTGCGAGTCAACGGTGTACGCGCGGCTGACACGTTCGGGGTCGCGGGTGTTCCAGGCGTCTTCGGCGGCTTGAACTTTCTCGATGGCGGTTGCCAATGTGAATGGTGGAAGCGGCGGGAGGGTATCGCTCATGGCCATCATCCTGCGCCCCCGGTGTGGGCCCGGCGCGGGTGCCTTATCGTGACGGTTATGGACTTCGCGATGTCAGCCAAAGCCAGTGACTACCACAAGCGACTGAGCGAGTTCATCACCGATTACGTCTTTCCCGCCGAGGCTGACTACGACAAGTACCGCGAGGAAGTCGGTCCACACGATCACACCGTTCCGCCGGTCATCGAGGAACTGAAGATCAAGGCCAAGGCCGCCGGGCTGTGGAATCTGTTCCTGCCGTCGGAGTCCGGTCTGACCAACCTGGAATACGCGCCGCTCGCCGAGCTGACCGGGTGGAGCCTGGAGATCGCGCCCGAAGCGATCAACTGTGCCGCGCCGGACACCGGCAACATGGAAACCCTGCACCTGTTCGCCACCGAGGAGCAGAGCAAGAAGTGGCTCGAGCCGTTGCTGAACGGCGAGATCCGCAGCGGGTTCTCCATGACCGAGCCCGCCGTCGCCAGCAGCGACGCCCGCAACATCGAGACGTCGATCGTCCGCGACGGCGGCGACTACGTCATCAACGGTCGCAAGTGGTGGACCTCAGGGGCGGCGGACCCGCGCTGCAAGATCCTGATCGTGATGGGCCGCACCAACCCTGAGGCGGCAAGCCACCAGCAGCAGTCGATGGTCTTGGTCCCGATCGACACGCCTGGCGTGACGGTGGTCCGCTCGACGTCGGTGTTCGGCTACCAGGATCAGCCCGGGCACTGCGAGATCATCTACGACAACGTCCGGGTGCCGGTCACCAACCTGCTCGGGGAAGAAGGCGGCGGCTTTGCGATCGCCCAGGCGCGACTCGGCCCCGGCCGCATTCACCACTGCATGCGCGCGCTGGGCGGCGCGGAGCGTGCGCTGGCGCTGATGGTCCACCGGGCCAACACCCGCATCGCGTTCGGCCGGCCGCTGGCCGACCAAGGTCATGGTCCAGCAGGCAATCGCCCAGTCGCGCAACGAGATCGACCAGGCCCGGCTGCTGTGCGAAAAGGCGGCGTGGACGATCGACAAACACGGCAACCGGGCGGCGCATCTGTTGGTCTCGCAGATCAAGGCGGTGGCCCCGCAGATGGCCTGCAATGTGGTCGACCGCGCCATCCAGGTACACGGCGCTGCCGGCGTCAGTGAGGACACAGTGCTGGCCCGGATGTACTCGTGGCAGCGCGCGATGCGCATCTTCGACGGACCCGACGAGGTGCACTTGCGGACGATCGCGCGCTCCGAGATCGGCCGGGAGAAGAGCGCTTTCGCCGCGGCGGTCACCTAAGTGACCACCGGCCTACGAGATCTACAGGGCGCCTGGAACTTTCGCGACGTCGCCGACACCACCGGCGTGCTGGTACCCGGCCGGCTGTTCCGTTCCGGCGAGCTGAGCGAGTTGGCCGACGGGGGCCGGGACGAGCTGCGCCGCTTGGGCATCACCGATGTCGCCGATCTACGTTCCCGCAGTGAGGTCCTGCGCCACGGCCCCGGCCTGGTGCCCGACGGTGTCGACATCCACCTGCTGCCGATCCCGGACCTCGCGCCCGACGACGTCAACACGGACGGCGAAGCACCGCACGAGCACGCGTTCAGGCGGCTGTTCGAAGAAAAGCCGGACGGCGAATCGGCGAGCGACGCGGCCAGTCGATACATGGTCGACGAATACAGCCGGTTTCCCACCTACCCCGGGGCCCGCGAGGCGGTGCACCGCCTGGTGACGCTGCTGGCCGACGGACGCACCGTGCTGGCCCACTGCTTCGCCGGTAAGGACCGCACCGGGTTCACGGTCGCGCTGGTGCTGGAGGCGGCCGGTGTCGGCCGCGACGCGATCGTGGCGGACTTCCTGACCAGCAACCAGGCCGTTCCGCTGCTGCGGGAGCGCATCCTGAACACGATCCGGCAGCGGACCGACGTCGAGGTGACGCCTGAGCTGATCTCGACTACCGAGGCGAGGCTGTCCGAAGAGGTGCTCGGCGTCCGCGCGGAATACCTTGACGCCGCCCGGCGGACCATCGACGACAACTTTGGTTCCCTCGACGGCTACTTTCGTAGCTCGGGCATCACCGATGCTGATGTCAGCAGGCTGCGCGGCGCGCTGCTGGGCTGAGTAGGCCGCTGCGCAGCACCGCGGTGATATCTCGTTTCGAAAAAGCAGCATCACTGCAGCCAGTGACCGCTGGGGCTTCTGAGGCACCTGGTGTCAGTCCGACATCTTGGATGCAAAACTTAATTTTCGCCAACGAAAACCTGTGTATTTCTCAGACATTTGCGGTTTATAGGCGTAAACATATGCCTGATACCTGCGCCGCTGGAGCCGCATCCTGGCCTGGCGACCGTCCCACAGTCCGAAAGGTCGCACAATGTCTGGTCGCACGCTTCGTCTCATGGGTCTGGGGATGGTCGCCACCGCCGGCGCCGGTTTCTTGAGCCTGGCCGCGATGATGAACACCGGTACCGCGCACGCCGACGACATCGGCCTGGTCCTGGGCGGCAGCGGCACGCCCATCCCGGGTACGAACTACGTGGAGTCCGCCGCCGGGCATTACCTGTTCCCGACCTACGGCAACGGCATCACCTTCTACCAGGCCACCCCGGAGAACCCCTTCGGCAACGGGCTGCCCACACCCGAGGGCCTCTACCCGCTGACTGGTGTGCACACGCTGCCGTTCAACTACCCCTCCGGCGCCGACGGTTTTCCGGACCAAAGCACCTCGGTTGGCCAGGGCGACACCATTCTGGCGAACACCATCGAGTCCGAGATCGCCAACGGCAACACAGCCACAGTGTTCGGCTACTCCCAGAGTTCCGTGATCTCTGGCCTCGTCATGCAGCAGCTGACAGACGCGGGTATTCCCAAGAACGACGTGAACTTCCTCCTCGTCGCCGACGAGACAGCGCCGAACGGTGGATTGCTCTCGCGCTTTGACGGTTTCACGCCGGCATCGGGGCCCGCGGTGTCCGACCCGCTCAACCTTCCAAGCCTGGGGATCTCCTTCGACGGCGCCACCCCCTCCAGCGAATACGCCACTCAGATCTACACGATCGAATACGACGGTTTCGCCGACTTCCCGAAGTACCCGATCAACTTCTTGTCCGACCTCAATGCGTTTTTGGGTATTGAGTCGCTGCATGGCACCTATTTGAACGGCGGTGACGGTACCGGCGGGCTCGGAAGCGGCCCGTCGCTCGGCGACATCAACAACGCGACACCCCTACCAGTCTCCGGCGCTGACACCGCGACCAACTACTACATGATCACCACTCTCAACGGAACCGACACCACTGCGGGTAACGAGATCACCGCGCCGCTGGTCGCGCTGCTGCCGAAGCCCCTGCAGGAGCTCCTCGGGCCGGACCTGACGTACCTGATCAACTTGGGCTACGGCGACGGTTCACAGGGCTGGGCAAACGGCCCGGCGGACGTCAACACTCCTTTCGGACTGTTCCCCAACGTGAGCATGTCGGACGTCTTCAACCAGCTGTCCACCCTCACCCAGCAGGGCATCCAGAACCTGTCGACTGACACCGACCCGTACACGTCCAACGTGGCGGCAGCGGGGCAGAGCGCGGCCGAGGTGATGGCGGCACTGCAGGCCGACCTGGCCAACCCGGCGGCGTCGCTGACCGACTTCGTCAACGCGATCACCACCGCCTCGTCCGCGGCTTACTCCGCGTTGCTGCCGACGGCCGACATCATCAACGCTCTGGTGACCAGCTTGCCGGCCTACGACCTCTCGCTGTTCTCGGCGAACATCGCCACCGGTGACCTGGCCGACGCGTTCGGCCTGCCAATCGCCGCCGACACCGCACTGTTCACGCTGGCGGGTGGCTTCGAACTCGAGGTCCTGCAAAGCACAGCCACCGAAATCACCAACGCCTTCTCGGGTCTGTTCTAGAGACACGGAAGGAGAAAGGCGCCGCAACCAGCGAGGGGGCGGCGCCTTTCTCTTGTCCCAGAAGGCTTTAGGGCTCCAGCACGACCTTGCCGAACACCCCGCCATCGGCGAGAGACTGGAGCGCGTCACGTCCTCGCGATAGCGGATACCGTTGCGGCGGGGGCGGTTTCAGCCCGGCTGCCACCAGCTGGTTGAGACCGAAGGAGAACAGCGCCGCCGAACCGGGTACCTGGTGCAGGTACTCGCCCCAAGCGACTCCGAGCACGCCGGCGTTACGCAGCAGCAGCCGGTTGACCTTGACCGTCGGGATAGTGCCGGCGGCGAATCCGATCACCAGTAGCTTGCCGTCGATGGCCAGAACCCGGACGGCGTCGTCGAAGGCTTGGCCGCCGACCGGATCAACCACGATGTCCACACCGCGACCGCCGGTGTGCTCGCGGACCGCCTGAGCCCAGCCATCGGCCAGCGGTAGCACCACATCGGCGCCCAACGACTCAACGAATTCCGTTGCGCTCGTTCGGTGTACCACCGCGATGACTTTGCTCGCGCCCATCGCTTTCGCGACCTGGATGGCCGCCGTACCCACCCCACCGGCCGAACCCAGGACCAGGACGCTCTCGCCCTGCCGCATGGCCGCCCGGCGGGCCAGCGCGAAATACATCGTGTTGTAGTTCACCAGCAACGACACCGCTTCGGCGTCGTCGAGTTCGGCGGGGATGCGGGTCACATTGGCCAGCGGAGCGAGCACCTGCTCGGCGTAGCCGCCCAGGATACCGAACGCCGAAACCCGGTCACCGACTGTGAATTCGGAGTCCTCTGGCGCCCACTCGACCACACCCGCGGCTTCCATGCCGGGGATGAACGGCGGCGGGAGCTTGAGCTGGTACTCGCCTTTGCTCAGCAGCAGATCCGGAAAACACACCCCCGCAGCACGGACGTTGATGACCAGAACGTCGTCGTTGCCGGCGACGTCCTGGACATCGGTGTAGACGAGACCGTCCGGGCCTGAAAGCTCTTGTACGACGCAAGCTTTCATGCGGTGTCGATCAGCGGATCGAGAAGTTGGCTGCCTCAGCCGCAGACAGATCGTCGATCTCGCCCCAGTGTGAGGCGATGTCGTCGACCGACGGCGGGGTCTTGAAGGTGACGCCCTCGTTCTGGAACAGCGCGGCGCGCTGCACCTTGCCGCCGCCGACGATGAAGATCGACCCGGTGTCGGGCACCTCTTCGGTGACCAGGTAAGCCACCACCGGTGCCACGAATTCCGGTGTGAGGTTCTTCAGCACCTCGGGCGGCAGGATGTCCTCGGTCATCCGGGTGGCGGCGATCGGAGCCAGCGCGTTGGCCTTGATGTTGTACTTCGCGCCTTCCTGGGCCAGCGTGTTGATCAAGCCGACCAGGCCCAGCTTGGCGGCGCCGTAGTTGGCCTGGCCGAAGTTGCCGAACAGTCCGCTGGTGGAAGTGGCGACGAGCACGCGGCCGTAGCTCTGCTCGCGGAAGTGCGGCCACGCGGCGCGGATGACGTTGTAGCCGCCGTAGAGGTGCACCTTGAGTACGGAATCCCAGTTCTCGAACGACATCTTGTGGAACGTGCCGTCGCGCAGGATGCCCGCGTTGCTCACAATGCCGTCGATCTTGCCGAACTCGTCGAGCGCGGTCTTGATGATGTTCTCGGCGCCCTCGGTCTCGGCCACGCTGTCGTAGTTGGCAACCGCACGTCCGCCGGCGTCTTTGATCTCCTTGACGACATCGTCGGCCATGTTGTGTCCGGCACCGGTGCCGTCACGAGAGCCACCGAGGTCGTTGACCACGACGCTCGCGCCTTCCTTGGCGAGGGTCAGCGCGTACTCGCGGCCCAGACCACCACCGGCTCCGGTGACGACAATGACGCGATCCTGCACTCCGGGCATGAAAAATTCCTATCTCTCGATCGTCAGTGACCAACAGTGTGAAAACGAGCCGGCCGCGTCAGAACAGCCGGCGCGCCAACTTCCACGCCTTTTCTGTATACGGCGGGTAGATGAAGGCGGCGATGTCGGGTCGGGTCGGCTTGGTCAGCACCGATTTGCCGTGGCTGAACTCCTCGAAGCCGAACTTGCCGTGGTAGGCACCCATACCGGACGGGCCGACGCCGCCGAACGGCAGCTTGTGGGTGGCGAAGTGGAACAGCAGGTGGTTGACCAGCATGCCGCCCGCCGGTACCTCCTTGATCACTCGCTCACGCACGGACTTGGTCTTGGTGAACAGGTAAGCGGCCAGCGGCTTGGGCCGTGCGTTCACGAATGCGATTGCCTCGTCGAGGTTTTGAACAGTCACGATCGGGAGAATCGGCCCGAAGATCTCGTCGGTCATCAACGGCTCGTCCGTCGCGGGGTCCACGACGACGGTCGGCTGAATGTTCAGACTCGAGGCGTTTGAGCCGCCGCCGATGGCGACCTTTCCCTGGGTGGCGGCGAGGGCGGCGGTGAGCCGGTTGAAGTGCCGCTCGTTGACGATCCGCTTGCCGCCGGTGACGTTCTTCGCCTCGAATCCGGTGACCGCCTTCTGGATCTCCTCGACCAACTGGTCGCGGATCGGCGCTTCAGCCAGCACATAGTCGGGCGCGATGCAGATCTGGCCGGAGTTGATCAGCTTGGTCCAGGCGATGCGCTTGGCCGCGACTTTGATGTCCGCGTCTTTTGACACGATGACCGGGCTCTTGCCGCCGAGTTCGAGGGTCACCGGGGTCAGGTGCGACGCCGCGCCTTCGTAGACCTTGCGGCCGATTTCGGTCCCGCCGGTGAATAGGAGATGGTCGAAGCCCTGCGCGATGAGCTCCTGGCTTACGTCGCCGTCGCCTTCGATCACGGCGATCGCGTCGTTGTCCAGGTACTGCGGGACCAACTCGGCCATCAACGCCGACGACGCGGGAGCCACCTCAGACGGCTTGAGTACCACGGTGTTTCCCGCCGCGATCGCGCCGATAGCGGGACCCAGCGTCAGCGCGAACGGAAAGTTCCAGGCACCGATGATCAGCACGGTGCCGTAGGGCTCGTACTCGATCCAGCCGCGGCCGGGCAGCTGCGACATCTCCAGCAGCCGGTGGCGACGCTTGGCCCACTTGCCCACGCTCTTCGCCGCATACGCGGCTTCACCGCTGGTGCTGGCGACGTCGGCGAGCCAGGCCTCGAACGGCGACCGCCCCAGGTCCTTCTCCAGGGCGTCGGCGATCTTGGTCTCGTTCTCGACCATCAGCCGGTTGAGCGCGCGCAACTGCTCCTTACGCCACTCCAGACTGCGGGTACGACCGGTGGCGAATGTCTGACGCAACCGGGCGACCGTCTTCGCGACGTCAGAGGCGGAGGCCGGGGCCGCAGGCGTGGGTGTGGGTGTGGGTGGGGGCGGCCGGAGCAGTGATTTCGGTCGTCATGGGGATCCCTTCCTCGACCGGCGAAATCCCAATCCTAATCAACCAGCCGGTTGGGCAACAGGTCCCCTCGGCTATCGCCGTTTTGTGCGCGAGTGACCGCTCACAGGCGTTCGGCGGTCACGAACTGCGAGAACGCATCCCTGTCGTCACCCGACGGCACGCCCTCGACCCAGCGGTCCAGCCGGCGCATCTCGTCGTCGGAGTTCTGCGCGGTGGCCTGCCAGCCGTGGTCGTTGAGCCACGTCGCGACCTCGGCGCGGTCGTCGTCGCGGTACATCAGGTCCTGAATGTCGACGTTGCGCTCGATGCCGAGCTGGGCGGCCACCCGATCGAGGCGCTCCCGCATCTGCTGCCGACGGTCATCGGCGTGGTTGGCCGCGGTTTCTGCGGCGATCCGGCTGCCGGGTGCGCTCAACTCGCTGATCTGTGTGAACAGCCGATCCTGGGCGTCGGCGGGCAGGTACATCAGCAGCCCCTCCGCCAGCCAGGCGGTCGGCGCCTTCGGGTCAAAGCCCGCCGCGACCAGCGCCGCCGGCCAGTCCTGACGCAGATCGATCGCCACCTCGTGACGGTCGGCCGACGGCGTTGCGCCATGAGCCTCTAGCGTCGCCGCCTTGTACTCGAGCACCTTGGGCTGGTCGATCTCGTACACCACGGTGCCGGCCGGCCATTCCAGCCGGTAGGCCCGCGAATCCAGGCCGGATGCCAAGATCACCACCTGACGAATTCCCGCGGCAGTGCCTGTGGCCCGGGCGAAATAGGCGTCGAAGAAGTGCGTGCGCACCGCCTGATAGCCGCGCATGTGCTCGAAGACTGCCGCGGCCTCGGCGTCGATCAACGCCACCTGGTCGAGCAGCGAGCTGTCGAGCATCTTTTCCCACACCCCGGTGCCGGCCTCACTGACCAGAACCTTCGCGTACGGGTCGCGGATCAGCGGGTTCGGCCGGTCGGTCTCGGCGGCGCGGGCTGCGGCCACCATCACCGCGGTAGAGCCCACACTGGTGGCGATGTCCCAGGTGTCGTCGTGGCTACGCAAGCTACTCATCGCGGTCCTGCCTTCTACGAAAGTGGTTGGTGATCAATCAGTTACGCCGAGCTGAGCGCTCAGCAGCTTGGTGGTGAAGGCTTCGTCGGCCAGATCGGCGGGAATCGCCCGGCCCAGCCGCGCCATCTCGTCGGTGTTGGTGACGGCGCTCACCTGCCAGCCGTGCTCGGTCAGCCAATCCGCGGCGTCGGCCCGGTCGCTTTCCTGGTAGGTCAGGGTCTCGACGTTGATGTCCAGGCCGAGGCGTTGACGCATCCGATCGAAACGCGCCCGCCGCGCGACGCGACGCGCTTCGTTGTCGGCGGTACCGAGGCTGAACGCTTCGACGGCCACCCGGCTGCCCGGCGCGCTCAGCCCGGTCACGATCTCGAACAGCCGGTCCTGAGCTTCGGCCGGTAGATACGGCAGCAGGCCCTCGGCCAGCCACGCGGTCGGTTGGCTGGAGTCGAAGCCGGCGGCCGTCAGCGCGGCTGCCCAGTCGTCCCGGAGGTCGACCTGCACGGTCCGCCGCTCAGCCGTCGGCGCTGCGCCGGCCGACTCCAAGGTGCTCGTCTTGTAGGCAACGACCTGCGGCTGGTCGATCTCGTAGACCGAGGTGCCGGCGGGCCACTTCAGCCGGAAAGCCCGCGAATCCAGGCCGGCGGCCAAGATGACCACTTGCCGGACACCAGCGGCGACAGCGTCAGCAAAGTAGGAGTCGAAGTAGTGCGTGCGCACTGCCTGATAGTCGATGGCGAGCCGGTGTGCCCGGCGACCGTGTTCGTCGTCGCCGATCCACTCCAGCGAACTGGCCAGCCGTTCCCACGGCTGACCCGCTGTGGAGACCAGCAGGTAGGCGAACTGGTCGCGGATCAGGGGGTCGTCCGATCCTGTCTCGACGGCACGGGCCGCAGCAACGCTCAAAGCGGTCGCGCCCACGCTTTCGGTGATGTCCCAGCTGTCGCCTTCGGAACGGATGGAGATCGCGTCGTGTGCACTAGTCATAGCGCCACTGATGCTACCCAACCAATTAGATAATCTATATAGTTGTGTGTGCTACATCACTGCACTTACCCGGGCGGCCGAGTCAGGCTGCGGGCCAGCAGTAATTTCAATTGATCGGTAATCGCGTCGAGCTCGTGACGACTGGCCACGAAGCCCGCGTAGAAGCCGACGCCCAGCAATACCGCGAGCAGCATTTCGGTGAGCGCCGCGGCGTCGGTGTCCGCTTTCAGTTCGCCGCTCTGAATGCCGTCGTTGATCGCCCACAGCAGGAATGCCCGGGTCGTGGTGACCGAATCGGTTCCGGGTCGGCTCAATTCGGGGTGACGCTGCGACTCCAAAGTCGCGGTGATCAAGAACGCCGACGCCGCGTGGTGTACGGCCTCAGCCTCGATGGCGGCCTCGATGAACGCTGACACCCGAGCGGTCAGGGTCCCCTCTTTCTGCGCCCGCTGGGTACTCGCGACGACCACCGAATTGTTGGTCTCTTCGAGCACCTGCCAGTACAGAACGCGCTTGTTTGCGAAGTAATGGTTGATCGCAGGCCGGGTCAGGTCCGCCCGGACCGCGATCGCCTGAAAGGTGGCCGCGTCGTATCCGCGTTCGCTGAACACCTCGCGAGCGGCACGTAGGATGCGTTTACGCGTCTCAGCCGCCTTTGCTGCTGGGGGGCGACCCGGCCCCCGGCTCGCGGGCTGCACCACATCTCGATTGTGCCATAGCTCACACCTACGGCTGTCGCATAATCGACAGCCCTGTTTGCCAGCCGACCTACATCGAGTGGTGGGGCATCAACGCGCCGGGCGGCACGCTGCCGAATTTGCCGGCCTGAAAGTCCTCGACCGCCTGCATCACCTCGGCCTTGGTGTTCATCACGAACGGGCCGTAGTGGAACACCGGCTCGCGGATCGGCTGCCCGCCCAGGATCAGCACCTCGAGCGCCGGAACCCGCGACTCCTGCGACGGTGCGGCATCGACGGTGATCCGGTCGCCGGGGCCCAACATCGCTAGTTGACCCTGCTGTATCGGGTGCGAGACCGGCCCCACCGAGCCGCGCCCGGCCAGCACATATACCAGCGCGTTGTAGTCACGGTTCCACGGTATGTTCAGCCGCGCCCCGGGTTGAATCGTGGCGTGCGCCATCGTAATCGGCGTGTGCGTGACGCCCGGCCCGTGGTGGCTGTCGACCTCGCCGGCGATGACGCGGATCAGCGCACCGCCGTCATCGGACGACAGCAGTGCGACGTCGTTGCCCTCGATCGCCTGGTAGCGCGGTGCGGCGAATTTGTCCTTTTTCGGCAGGTTGACCCAGAGCTGGACACCGTGGAACATCCCGCCGCTTTCGACCAGCTCCGCGGGTGGCGTTTCGATGTGCAGGATGCCCGCTCCCGCGGTCATCCACTGGGTCGCGCCGTCGGCGATCAGCCCGCCGCCGCCGTGTGAGTCCTGGTGCGCGAAGCGGCCGTCGATCATGTAGGTGACCGTCTCGAACCCTCGGTGCGGGTGCCAGTCGGTTCCCCGGGGCTCTCCGGGCTGGTATTCCACCTCGCCCATCTGGTCCATGTGGACAAACGGGTCCAGTGCGGCGCTGCTGACCCCGGCGAACGCGCGGACCACTGGGAATCCTTCGCCCTCGTGGCCGCGCGGCCCAGTGGTGATGGACCGGACCGGACGTTCGGTCTCGACGGGACCTGCAGCGGACACCCGCGGCAAGGTCAATGTGTCAGCGGTAATCGCGGGCATCTCGGGCCTCCTGTAATTCGGATACCCGCTATAACCGGACTACGGTCCGATTATTCCATCACGATCGCCGAAGAGGCTCAAGCTCTACGCTTTGGCGGACTTCGCCGCCCCCTTTTCGGTGGACGCGCCCTCGTGAGTCAATCCTCCGCCGGCATTCTCCAGGTGCGCGCGGACGAACCACTGGAACTTCTCCAACTCGGCAGCGTGGTCGATCAGGATGTCCTGAGTGACCGGATCGAGCTTTTCGGTTTCGCTGATATTCCTGCGGGTGTCTTCGATGACGCCGTTGTAGACCAGGTCGAGCGCTGCCAGGTGCGCCGGCACGGTGTCCCGGCCCACCGAATAGTCGTCCCAGGTGCGGTCTTTGAGAATCGCTCCCGGCGTCCCCTGTGGCGAGGCACCTAGCGTGGCGATCCGTTCGGCCACCTCGTCGGCATATCCGCGGACCAATTCCACCTGCGGATCGATCATTTCGTGCACCCCAATGAAGCTGGGGCCCACCACATTCCAGTGGACGTGCTTGAGCGTCAGATGAAGATCGTTGTAGGTGCTCAGCTGCTTCTGCAGCAGATCAGCAACTTTGGCCCCCTGCTGTTCGGTCAGGCCGGGAACGGTGAATTGAGTCATGGGCGGCGTGTACCCGGTGACCCGCGGGAGTAATCCCGGCACGTCACAGCGCGCTGATGTCCTGCACCGCCAATCGCGCCCCGCGGCGCGGCTCGTAGGCCAGGCCACTGGCGTACAGCAACTGGACCACCCGGTGGCGGTGCGGGCGCATCGGTTCGAGCAGCTCGACCATCTCGGCGTCGTCGATCGGACGGCCCAGCAACGTCCAGCCGATCATCTTGGAGACGTGATAGTCGCCCACCGAGAGCGCGTCGGGATCGCCGAACGCCCGCTGCGCCGTCTCGGCCGCGGTCCAGATCCCGACGCCGGGCAGCGACATCAGCGCCTCGCGGGCCTTGTCGGCCGGCCACGACGTGAGCCGCTCCAACGACTCGGCCCGCTGCGCGCACCCGACGACGGTGCGGGCCCGGCCCGGGTCGACGTTGGCGCGGTGGAATTCCCACGACGGGACCCGCCGCCACACCTCGGCCGACGGCGGCACCCGCATCCGCTGCGGCGCGGGTCCGGGTGCCGGCGTGCCGTACTTGGTCACCAGCAGCCGCCAGGCCCGGAACGCGTCCTTGCCCTGCACGCGCTGCTCGATGATGGCCGGGATCAGCGCCTCCAGCACCTGATCGGTGCGGCCCAGTCGCAGGTGCGGCACCCGCCGATGCGCCTCGGCGAGGATCGGGTCGACCGGCGCGAAACCCGACAGGTCGTCGTGCGCGCCCAGCATCGCCGGCAACGCGTCGAGAAACTCCTCGGCGCCGCTCCCCCACGCTGTGCAGTCGACCGCGTCGGCTGCCGCGCGGCTGATCCGCGCGGTGACAGATCCGCTGCGTAGCAAGCTGGTTCGCCAGATCGCACCGTCTTCGCCGACCTGAAAACACGGGTCACCGGGACCCCTGCGCAGCGGGAAGAGGGTGTTACTCGGGCTGACCGCACTAGGGAACGTCAGCGTGCGAGCGCTACTCACCATGTGCTCCCGCCGGATACCGCAACTACTCGATCCCGACGATCATAAGTCCGGCGTGGCGTGGGTATGGATGTCCGCGGCCTCATTGACCGTCACCTGTCTTCGGGTCAGGGCAGCGATGACGGGGAAGGGCGCCGATGAACACGCCGTTCGACGATCCGTCCGCCGAGCTGGCGTGGATGTTCCTGCAGTGTCTCTCCGAGGGCGGCGACGTCGACGAGTGCTTCGAGCTGCTCAGTGACGACTTCACCTACTGGAGCATCCTGACCCGCGATTCGGTCGACAAGGCCGCGCTGCGCGAGGAGTTCGAGCGGCGCAAACGCCGTGTCGAGTTGAACCTGGACTTCATCCGGTGCTTCAACGACGGCGAAAGCGTGGTGATCGAAGCGGAAACCGACGGCGAGACCGTCGACGGCGTGCGCTACAACAGCCCGGCCGTCTACATCTTCGAAACCCGGGACGGGCTGATCACCTCGCTGCGTGAATACAGCGACACCCAACTGACCGCGCATGTGTTCGGCCCGGCGAACGCTTAGGCGTCGCCGACGGAGACCTCCGCCTTGTCCGGATAGAACGCGACGTGGCCGGCGATCGCGGCCACCGCCGGATAGGGCTGCTCGTAGAACCAGATCACGTCGTCGACGGTGTCACCTGCGGCGGTCCGCACGCTGTAGTAGGCGGCCTCGCCCTTAAATGGGCAGTAGGTGCTGGTGTCGGTGCGCGTGAGTCCATCGTGCACCACGTCTTCGAATGGAATGTATTGCACCGCAGGGTAAGTGGACTCCTGCAGCTGTAATGCGCGGTTAGTGTCGGCGACGATGTCGCCGTGGACGCGAACCACCACGCGCTTGCCGGTCGCCTCGATGGTGATCGGATGCTCAGCGGTGGGTTCCAGAACGGGTCGACTGGTCATGGTGACCTCTCCTCGGGTGCGAATAGCTGGTTCAACACTGCCAGGCGCACAAGATTCCCGAATGAGGGCATTTCGAGTCAGCCTGCCGGGGCGAGCATGTCCTTCCACCCGCTGTCTCCGGTGTGGCGGGAATCCTCGAGGGAGTACCTGGCGCCGTCGGGTCCGACCACTTCTCCGCTGGACGGCAGGTAGATCGCGCTCGGACTGGCCGGTGTGTAGACGCACGGATTGGGCTGCTGGCCGTTGCACTGCACGGATCCTGAACCCGGCCGCTGGAGGGGATCGTTGACCGGCGGTGCGGGCGGCGGCAGCCGATCGGCTGCCAGTGGGTTCATCCCGTTGTTGACCGACGGCGCGGGTATCACCCTCCCGGGGTCGACGGGCTGGTCGCATCGGGCACCGGGTGCCGGGCAGTTACGGATCTGGTTGGGGTCGCCGTACCAAGGGTTGGTACCCAGTGGCACGTATGGCTTGTTGTCGCGGCATTCCTTCGGCGTCGCCCTGCGCTTGCCGGGGACGTCGACGCACGGATAGTTGCGAGCGCCGCGCACGTCGTTGGCCTGGGTATCTTGCGGGATCTTGCAGTAGGTTCCGGCCGGTAGCGGGGCCGTGCTGGTGTCCGCGGGTGAGCGCCATTGCGATGCCGGCAGGAAGCCGGTCAAACAAGGCGGCGGATTGTTCAGCGACAGGTCGAGATTCATCAACACTGAGCCCGGCGCCGACGCGATCAAGGTCTGGGCGACTGAGCCGACCTCCGGTAGGAAAACCAGCAACTGTTCGACGCCCTTGTTGTAGCGCTTGAGCATGTCGCCGACGACTTCGAGGTTGGCGATCGTCTGCGGCAGAGATTCGCGGACGTCGCTGAATACGCTGTTGACCTGATCGGCGGTCGGCGCAGCTTTGGTCAGAATGCTCTGCACCTGCTGGTCGCTGTTCGCGATCTGGGCGGTGAGTCCCTTGAGGTTGCGTGACCACTGCGCGATCGAGTCGCCCGAGTCCACCTGGCTGTCGATGATGGGTGCCGCGTTCGCGATGATGTCGTCGACGTCGGACAGGTTGGCTTCGAAGTCGCCGACGATGGACTGTGTCGAGTCGACGAGGCGCTGCAGCGCGGGGCCCAATCCGCCTACGGCGAGCGATGTTTCGTCGAGTAGCGAGGCGATCTTATGTTTGGGCAGTACCGAAAGACTGCGGTAGGCGGAGTCGAGGGCGGGTCCTATTTCGCTGGGCACCGTGCCTTTGGTGATCGTCTGGCCCGGCGAGAAGAACTTTCCCGGGTCGCCGGTCGACACCAGGTCCACGTACTGCTCGCCGATCGCCGATACGGAGTGGACGTTGGCGGATGCATCGATCGGGATCTTGTAGCGGTTGTCGATGCTCAGTGTCGCCCTGACTCCGTGCGAGGTCGGCTCGACTTTGGTGACCCGGCCGATCTGAATGCCCCGATACGTCACGTTCGACGTGCGATACAGACCGCCCGATGCCGGTAACTCGGCGACCAAGCGGTATTGGCCGACCCCGAGCTGGCTCGGGATCCGCAGGTAGAACCAGCCGAGCGCGATGATCGCGGCTAATGTCAAGGCGGCGAACACAATCAGCTGGTTGCGTATGAAGCGGGTCAGCATCGCATCACTCGCCCCGTTCAACCGGCGCATCAGCCGGGTTGGGACTGAAACGGACGTCGGGAACCATCGTGTTGAGGTCGCGGCCCCAGGACTGCTCGAGGGCGCGCAACGCTCCGGAGAATCCGGTTCCGGTGAAGATCGCATTGTCGATCGTGCTGAGCGTGAGGTCGAGTGCGCCGGAGACGTTGATGTAGTCGCCGCGCACGATCTTCGGCACACTGTCGACACTGAACGGCGGTGACAGCAGCAGCGTCAGCGCATCGACCAAATACGGTGCCGCACGGCCGAGTTGCTTGAGTGGCCGCTGCAGGTCCTGCAGGTCCTGATGCAGGTCACCCCGCGCCGCCTTGAAGGTCTGGTCGGTGACGTTGCTGACCCGGCCGACCGCTTCCACCGTGTCGGCGAACAAATTCCGTTGCTTGTTGAAATGCTCGACCAGCGGCGGGAATTCGGTCAGGGCGCGATCAAGTGTGTCGGCGCGTTTCGCGGCGTACCCGAGCAGCCGGTCGGTGGAATTGATCGCCTGTCGGATGTCGTCGCGCTGCTGGTTCAACTGGGTGGCGAAAGTGTCCAGCTTGCCCAGGAAATCCCGGATCTGCTGGGCCCGCCCGGCGAGGATCTTGTAGACCTCATTCTGGATGACTTCGAGATTGGGGATGCCGCCCCCGCGCAACACCATCGCCAAGCTGGCCAGCGTCTGTTCGGTGGAGGGATACGTCGAGGAACTGCTCAACGCGATGGTGTCGCCGGCTTTCAACAGCTGAGTGGACGGGTTGGGCGGCGCGGCCAACTCGATGTGCTGCGAGCCCAACAGGCTGGTCTGGCCGATCTTGGCGGTGGCGTTCTTCGGTAGTTTGACGGCCTGGTCCAGGTCGACGGTCAGTGTGGCGACCCAGTTCTTCAGGTCGATCGACCGGACCGTTCCGACGAAGACGTCAGCGACCAGAACTCGGCTGTTTCCATTGAGTGCCATCGTGTTTGGCATCTGAACGAAGATCTTGTAGGAGCCCGGACCGCTGCCGGGCCCGCCGGGCAACGGCACGTTGGCGATCCCGCGCCAGTTCCCGCACGACGTCAGGACCACTGCGGCGGTCAACACCGCCAGCAACTGCCAGGCTTTGCGGCTGATTCGCCGCTTCGCCCTCATCGTGCGCCCGCTTCCGCTGCGCCGAGCGGCGGACTGGGCGGAGGACCCGGCGCCGGGCCGGGTGACGGCAGCGGCTGGGGATACCACGGCGGCGGCAGCGGATTGTTCTCGTCGTAGGCGTTCGGCGGTCCGGTCATAGTCTGCCCCGCCGGCGGCGGCGGGATGTCGGGACCACCCATCAACTCGGCCAGCGACGCCGCCGTCAAAAGATTCTTGGTTGCCGGCTGAACCTGCACTCCCTGCATGCCGGGCGCCACAATCCAACCCGGCTCCGAATTACGGTGCGACCATGGGGTATCCGGCGAGAAGATGCCCGGAACCGTGGTGTCCTTGAAACCGGGCGGTGGCTGCAAACGCGGCTCGGAGTACGCGACATTTTTCGGTAGGACGTCCGCGGCGCTGAACAAGTTGATCCCGTACGGGAAATAGTTGAACTTGATCGCGTCCAGGATGGGCGCGAGGTACTGCGCGCAGAGTTCCGCGGAATCCTGATAGCCGAGTCGGCTGCCGGCCTGAATCACGCT
The DNA here is from genome assembly GCA_963737375.1 of uncultured Actinomycetota bacterium. Classification (GTDB taxonomy): domain Bacteria; phylum Actinomycetota; class Actinomycetes; order Mycobacteriales; family Mycobacteriaceae; genus Mycobacterium. The sequence continues at coordinate 47,711 of CAVTSP010000008.1, read as the reverse complement.
GCAGATGAACTCCATTGGGTTGGCGAAGTTGGTGAAGGCGGCGACACCGCTGAGGCTGCCGTGCGCCGGTTCGTAAATCGCGAGCACGTTGGCCGCCATGTTGGGCAGAATGTGCAGCGCGGTCTCCAAGCCGTCGCGCGGCTCCGGTTGCAAGATCGTGTTCGTCAGGTCACCCAAGTTGTTGACGTCGTGGGTGAGCGCGTCGCGGTTTTCGGTCAGGAACTTCTGGGCGGTGGACAGCAGGCTGTCGGTATCTCGAATCGCGCTGGCGGCAGACTGATCCGAGCTGACGAGATTGTCGGTCAGCTGGTCGAGGTCTTTGTTCAGCGCGACGAACTGCTGGTCGTCCTGGTGCAGCGCGTTGACGAACATCGCCAAGCTCTTCAACACGGCGAAGAAGTCGCCGCGGCCCTCGTCCAGTGTGGTCAACGCAGTGGACAGGCTGTTCAGCGTGGTGTTGATCTGTTGACCCTTGCCGGCCAGGCCGTCGGCGAAAGCGTCGATGACGTCGCCGAACGGCCCTTTCGGCTGGTCCTTGGTCGGTCCGAGTTTATCGATGATGTGAGTCACGCTGTTACGCAGTTCATCCCACTCCACCGGCACTTGGGTGCGCTCGATGGGGATCACGGCGCTGTCCGCCATCACCGGCCCGCCTTTGTACGCTGGCTCCAGTTGGATGCTGCGAGACGCGACCAGCGTCGGGTTCAGAACTACCGCCGACGCATTGGCAGGCACCTTGTATTTGTTCCGGTAGTGGAAGGTCACCTTCATCCGGTCGCCGGTGGGTTCGATCTTGTCGATCGCACCGACGCGGATGCCCATGATCTGAACCTTGTCCCCGGTGTAAAGGGCGTTGACCGCGGGAAAGTACGCGACCACCGTGTTGTTGGTCAGTTTCTCGTAGAGCTGCCAACCGGCCACTGCGGCAACAAGACCCACGGTCACGACGATCGACCCGATGACCGCCGCCGCCTTTGACACGTGCGGTAGCCGCACCTTGCGGATGTCGAAGATGGTGCTCATCGGCCGCTACCCTCCGTCCCCGCCGGGCGTGACGAATGGAGCCGGTAGCTGCGGGCCCGGACCTGGCGGCGCTGCCGGGCCGGGTGGGAGGGCGGGCGCGAATGTCGACGGCGGCGGAGGTGGGCCAGCCGGCCGCAAGCCTTCCCGGCGGGCTCCCGGCGGCGCATTCGGCGGCAGCGGTACCGGCGTACCCGGCACGTTCGGCGCCGGAGCCCCGGGAAGTCCGGCATCCGGCACGCCCGGTGTCGGGGGCAGGCCGTTCGGGTTGGGCGGCAACGAGAGCACATCGCGCAGTGCCGGATACGGACCGCCTGTGCCGAATGGGCCTTGCGTCTGGTCGATCCCGGCACACGGCATCGGGTTGCCCGGCCGTGGCGACATCTCCGCCGGTGGCGCGTACGAGCATGGCGATCCGGGTGCGACAGCCGGCCCGGGATGATCCGGGGTGCCCTCGAGCACCGGAGGCGCCGGCGGTGGCGCACCGTTGGCGAATCGGGCGCCGTTCGGATCGGGGTATCGGAAAGCGGGCAGTCCCGCACTGCGCCAGAAGTTCTCCGGATCGATGCCGCGCTTCTTGAACGCCGCATCGACCCATGGCTGCAAGATCTGATACGGCAGCAGGTTGCCGATCATGACCTTGAAGTACGGCCCCGAGCCGACTGCCTCGCTGAGCGCCGCCGTGTAGTTTCGCAGCGTATTCAGCACGGACGCAAGGTCATTCTTGTGTTGCGTCAGAACATCGGTGACACCACGCAACTGCTCGAGCAGATGGTGCAAATTCGGGTTGTCGTTGATCAGGCCTTGAATTTGCGCTGAGAACGCCGACACGTTGGTCAGCAGTGCCGCGATGGCTTTGCCACGTTCGTTGAACGCCCCGAGCACTGTCTGGGTGTTTCGTAGCAACGCGTTGATCTGCTTGCTGCGATCACCGAGCACGCCCGCGACTTTTCTGGCCTCGCCCAGTAGGTGTTTGAGTTCGTCGTCGCGCTTGCCGATGATGTCAGAGAACTTCGCCACCCCGTCGAGGGCTGAGCTCAGGTGTGGGTAAGTCTGATTGATGGTGTGGGACAATACATTCAGCGACTCTTTGACGGTGTCGATGTTCCAGCCGGCGGCGGCCTTGGTGACATCGAAGAAGGCGTCGTAGACCTGGTACGGGGTGGTGCTCTGCCCCAGTGGCAGCACGTCGTTCGGGCGCATTCGCTTGGCGCCGCGCGGCTCGATTTCGAGCACCTTCTTGCCCAGCAGGGTATCGGTCCGGATCGCCACCCGGCTCTCGGTTCCGATGGTGTGCGAGCCGGTGGTGAATTTCATCAGGATGTGATCGCCGTCGATCGACATGTCTTGCACGGTGCCGACATCGAGACCGACGATGCGTACTTTGTCGCCCTTGCTGACGCCGCCGGAATCGGTGAACTGCGCGTAGTAGCTTGGCGTCGCGAACAGCACGGGCAGGCTGCCGAAGCTCTGTCCCACACCGACAACCAGGACCACGATGGCGATGGCCAACGTGCCGACGCGGACCCGATTGGCGGGCTGAAGTGTTCTCATTGCAGCGTGCACCTGCCCGACGGCTGCTGGAGCAGCTTGACCGAGCGGACTGGCCCGCCGGGTTGCAGCCCATTGACTTTGAGTGACAGGTCGCAGAGGTAGAAGTTGAAGAAGTCGCCGTAGATCCCGCTGGCGCGGCCGATGATGTTGAACGCAGCGGGCACCTTGCCCACCAGATCGCCGATCCGATCGCGCTGATCGTTGAGCGGGCCGGCGAGGTTTTCCAAATGGGCTACGGCGCCGCGCACCAGGGCCCGGTTGTCGGCCAGCAGGTCGGATATTGTTCCGGCAGCATTGCTGATGTGCGCAGTTCCGTCGGCCAGCGGACCGGCCCGGTCCTTCAGGCCGGTGATCAGCCCTTCGAATTTGTCGATGGTGGTGTCGAGCTGGTCGTGGTGCCGCTCGGTGGTGTCCAGCACGGTGTTCAGGTTGTGGATCACGTCACCGATCGCCTGATCGCTTTCGGCCAGCCGCTCGGTCAGTTGGGTGGTCTGGTCCAGGATGTCGTTGATCGTTCCGCCTTCGCCCTGGAAGACGGTGATGATCGACGACGCGATGGTGTTGACCTTCTGCGGATCCAGCGCACGGAACAGCGGCTTGAAGCCGCCGATGAGCGCGTCGAGGTCCAGTGCGGGCTGGGTCCGCGACAAAGGAATGAATCCGCCTGGCGGCAGGGATCTTTCAGAGTTCTCTCCGGACCCGCGACTGATTTCCAGGTATCGGTTGCCGATGAGGTCCTGGTACCGAATCTGCGCGGTCGTCGACTGATAGAGCTGCACCGAGCGGTCCACCGAGAAATCCACCAGGATCCGCTTGTCGCCCTCGATCAGATCGACCTTCTTGACCTTGCCCACTTCGACTCCCGAGGCACGGACGAACTGCCCCGCTCGCAGACCACTGGCGTTGCTGAATTCCGCGGAATAGTCGTTGGTGCGGTCGAAGCGAATTTGACCGAACACCACGACAATGACTGCGGTGAAGAATAACTGGACGGAGACGACTGCAGCGAGCCGCGCGACGGTGCCCTTGAGTCTCATGGGTTGATCGTGTACTCCCCGTACTGGCGGCCCCACACGTATTCGTTGGCCAGCGGCTGTCCGAGCTCGAAGTGGTTGTAGGGTGCAATGCTGTTGCCGGAGTCCATCACCAGGTAAGGCGCCGGCCACAGATCGCGGGTGATCGGTTGCCAGCAGCCAGGTTTGCCGTAGGGTCCGCCTCGGCCGTTGACCCTGGGCAGGTTGTCGGGGTACACGTACGGATTTTCCGATCCGGTGATCGACACCCCGAGTTGCGCCGCGTAGTGGTTGCCGCTCTCCAGCTGGGCGACTTTAGGCGCGACGTCGGCGAAATTGCGGATGGTGCAGAACGCCTGCGGGCTGTACGTGTCGAGCAGGTGCGCGCTCGGCTTCAGGTCGGCGGCCAGGCGTTCTAGGAACGGCTGGGCGCGGGTGAAGACGTCGTTTGCGTTGTTGGCGAAGCCGACGGCCGCGAGCAGGGCGGCGTCGAGTTGGGCTTGGTGACGGTTGAGCGTGCGGGCCGTCGTCACGGCATTCTCGATCGCGTCGAACAGATCCGGTGCCGCCTTGGCGTAGATGTCGCCGAGCGCTGCGAGCTGGTGAATGTCGTTGCGAAGCAATGGCATTCGGGGGTTAACGTGGTCGAGGATCTTGTTGCCGCTGACGATCGACTGCCCGAACTTGTCACCTAGCCCGGTCAGCGCCTGCGCCGCTGCGCCGAGCGTGAGGTTCACCTTCACCGGGTCGACGCTGTCGGCAAGCTCGACCAGCGTCTCGAACACGGTGTTGAACTCCGTGGTGACCGATGTCGCGTCGATCACCGACGTCGGAGTGATCCGCTGCGATGCAGGATCTTTCGGCGACGTCAGCGACACGTACTTGTTGCCGAACACCGTGGTCGCCTGAATTTTCGCGATGACGTTGCTCGGGATCAGGTCGACGTACTCCGGGTCGACGTCGAGGATGAATCGCGCCGCCGGCTTACCGTGGTGTTCGACCTCGGAGATACCCGCCACCCGGCCGATGCTGACGCCGTTGTAGGTGACCTTCGAGCCCTTATCCATCACCAAGCCCGCCCGGGCGGCAAGCATGGTCAGCTTCGTCTTGGGCGTGAAGTCGCCCCGAAACTGGCTGTATATCAACGCCATGAGCACCGCGCACGTGAGGAACAGGCCCAGGCCCGCAGCGGTGTCCGGCCAGGTCCGGGATTTTCGCTCCCTCTGAGTCGGCATCGGCTACACCGTGAGGTTGAAGTTCGGGTCGACGCCGTAAAGCGCGAGCGAGGTGAGCAGCACGACGATCACCGTGGACACCAACGAGAAACGCATCGACCGCCCGACCGCCTCTCCCACGCCGACCGGGCCGCCGCTCGCCGTGTAGCCGTAGTAGCAGTGCGTGATCATCACGATCACCGCCATCACGATGACTTCCCCGCCGGACCAGAACACGTCCTCGGTGCGCAGGAAGGTCCGGAAGTAGTGCTCGTAGGTGCCGGCCGACTGCCCGTAGAACAGGGTGGTGACCACCTGTCCGGACACGAACGACATCACCAAGGCCATCGCGTAGAGCGGGACGACCACCACCAAGCCGGCTACCAGCCGGGTCGACACCAGGAACGCCACCGACTTGATGCCCATCACCTCGAGCGCGTCGATCTCCTCGCTGATCCGCATCGCCCCCAGTTCCGCGGTCGCGCCCGCGCCGACCGTCGCCGCCAGCGCGACCCCGGTCACCACCGCGGTGACGACGCGGACGTTGGCCAATGCGGCGAAGAACCCGGTGAATGCTTCGACGCCGATGTTGCCCAGCGACGCGAATCCCTGGATGGCAATCAGCGACCCACCCGACAGTGTCACGAAGCCAACGATCGCCGCGGTCCCGCCGACCACGGCCATCGCTCCGGTGCCCATGCCGATCTGCGCGATCAGCCGCAGCGTCTCCCGGCGATAGCGGCGCAAGGCCCAGCCGGTCGACCAGCCGCTGTTGACTGAGAACCTGGCGAGTTGCCCGGCCTTGTTGATTCCCCGGATGGTGCCGCCGCCATAGTGATTGACACCGGCGACCGTGCGCGGAAAGCGCGCCCGAACAACGGCCGCGGTCGACATCTCAGCGCCCCGTCCCGAACCGGACGCCGATGGTGGTCAGCACGACGTTGACCGCGAACAACGCGAGCACGCACAGCACCAGCGTCTCGTTGACGGCGACGCCGACGCCTTTGGGGCCGCCTTTGGTGGTCAGTCCGCGGTAGCAGCCGACCAGGCCCGCGATCGTCCCGAAGATCGCGGCCTTGACGGTCGCGATGAGCACCTCGGGTAAACCGGTGACCAGTGTCAGCGTGGCGAGATATGCACCGCCCGAGACATTTTGGAGTTTGACGCCGAACAGGAATCCGCCCACCAAACCGATGGTGATGACGGTGCCGTTGAGCAGCGTCGCAACGACGGTGGCGGCAGCCACCCGCGGTACCACGAGTCGGTGGATGGGATCGATGCCGAGAACCTCCAAGGCGTCGATCTCTTCGCGGATCGTGCGAGCACCCAAGTCGGCGCAGATGGCGGTCGATCCGGCGCCGGCCACCACCAGCACGGTGGTCAGCGGCCCGAGTTGAGTCACAGCACCGAGTGCGGCGCCCGCACCCGAAATATCGGCTGCGCCAAAGGAAGCCAACAACGTGTTGAGCGTGAAGACGATCAGCACGGTCAGTGGTATGGAGACCGCAACCGTCGGCAGCAATGCGACCCGGGTGATGAACCAGGTCTGGACGATGAATTCATCCCAGTGAAAAGGCCTACGGAACAACGCCTTTCCAGTCAGCGTGCACATCCGTGCGAATCCGCCGACGGTCGTCAGTGGCGGCGTGAGTTGGTCACGCACATAGCCGACGAGTCCGACTGGCGTCGTTGCCGTCATCGTCGCCTCGCCCGTCCGGTGTGCGGGTCCGCCCGCGGCGCGAGGTGGCATGCGTCAGCGCAGTGGCACCACTGCTTTACCATGCGCCACACTATGTAACAGAAATCACTTTGGTTACATTAGACACGCGGGGTTCACCGCGCCCAAAACCGATCGCGCATCGCGACGTTCGGCGCGGTCCCTATTCGGCAGGTGTTGCTTTACTGCTGCGCTTGGCGTTTTTGATGGCGGCCCAGAATCGCGCGGCCTCTCGAATCGACTCCTCGACCGGCCTAGGTTCCCAACCCAATTCGCGGACCGCCTTGCTGTGATCGACAGGAGCTTCGGCGCGCATCATCCGCACCGACTGCATGCTGAGTTCGGCATCTTTACCGGTCAGCCGGGCCCGAAGACTGCCCAGCACCCCCATTGCGTACAGCACGGGCACTGAGATGGACCGCCGCGGCGCCGGCACACCGGCCTCGTCGGCGGCGATCTTGACCACGTCTTTCAGCGGAATCATCCGCTCGGAGATGATGTATCGCTCGCCGTTGCGGCCCCGCTCGGCGGCGATCAACATCGCTTTCGCCGCATCGTTGACACCGACGACCTCCAACTGAATGCCACTCATCAGGAACGGCAGCTTGCCGAACACCGCGCCGGCGATGAATGCGCCGTGCGGGGTGCGGCCCCAGTCGCCGTCGCCATACGTCGTCGACACACACATGGCGACCGCCGGCAACCCTTTCTCCGACGCGTACTGCAACACCAGATCCTCGGCCTGTACCCGGGATTCCACGTAGGGGGTGAGCTTGCGGCGGTCGATCTGCTCGTTCTCGGTCGCCACGTGGCCGTGCCGACGGGCCATCGTGGCGTAGGTGCTGGTGAACACGAACCGCTTCAGTGTCGCGGCAATCGGCTCTTCGACGGCAACGTCGAGAACGCTGCGCAACCCCTCGACGTTGGTGTGGAACAGCGGCGCCGGATCCTGCAGCCAGGCCCGAGTGTCGACCACGCAGTAGTACACCTGCTCGCAGCCCCGCATCGCGTCGCGCACGGTGGCCGTATCGAACACGTCGCCGTGAAACCGGGTGACGTCGAGGTCGTCGATGCTGCGGGTGTTCGCGCCTTCGCGGACCATGACGCGCACGTCGGCGCCCGTCGCGACGAGCTGGCGGGTGACGTGCGAACCCAGGAAACCGTTGGCGCCGATCACCAGCTTCGGTGCGCTCATTTCAGGCCTCCGTATGTCTTCAGCCAGCTCGCGGCGTCATCATCAAGCGTGCCAAGGCTTTCCGCTTTCTTGCACCACTTGATCCCGGCCTGCATGAACCGCAGCGGGTTGTAGATGTCCTCCTGTCGAGACCATTTGCCGTCGCCGGCGTAGGTGACGATCGAAATATTGGTCGCGCTGATGATGGTGCCGTCGCCGGGATCGCGCATCGGGTTGTCCAGCTCGCAGATGATTCGCCCGGTGGCCTCGTCGATGACCGACCACAGCGACGGGAACTCCGTCATGTGGCTGCCCGGGAACGCCGTCATCGTCTTGCGAATCCAGGTCCGCACTTCGTCGCGGCCCTTCATGGTGCCGGCCGCGTGCTCGATGTAGTCGACGTCCGGGGTGTAGTGCTGCACCCACTCGTCCCAGTTCTTGGTCTCGGCGGCGTGCGCCACGGTCTGCTCGAACGTATCGAACGCGGCGGCGAGTTCGTCACGGCTGAAAACCTGCTTCACGCAAGAAACTAGAACACGTTCTACTGCGGTTTGTCGAGGAAGTGGATAATCGAGAAGATGACGGACTACAAGAAGGCAATACTGGCCGGCGGCTGCTTCTGGGGCATGCAGGACCTGATCCGCAAGCAGCCCGGCGTCGTCGCGACCAGGGTCGGCTACACCGGCGACCCGAATGTCCCCAACGCGACGTACCGCAATCACGGGACGCACGCCGAAGCCATCGAGATCACCTACGACCCGGCACGCACCGACTACCGGGCCATGCTGGAGTTCTTCTTCCAGATCCACGACCCGACCACCAAGAACCGCCAGGGCAACGACGTCGGCACCAGCTATCGATCGGCGATCTTCTACCTCGACGACGACCAGAAGCGGGTTGCCGAGGACACCATCGCCGACGTCGAGGCCTCCGGTCTATGGCCCGGCAAGGTGGTGACCGAAGTCAGCCCCGCCGGCGACTTCTGGCAGGCCGAGCCCGAGCACCAGGACTACCTGGAGCACTACCCGAGCGGGTACACCTGCCACTTCATCCGGCCGGATTGGAAGTTGCCGCGACGGGCATCCGTCGAGACTACGCTAGGTGCGCTGACCAGTCTCAGCCCGGGATCTGCCGTCAGCTGAAATGCCACGCGCATCGCGTCGATCGCGGCGGCGCTGCCCTCGAACTTCCAGCGCCGCAACGCGGCCTTCCGCTCGGCAGCGGTGCCGCCAAGACGAGCGGTGATCAGGTCGCCAGCAGTCGCGGTGATCGTGACGGCCGGTGGGTCCTCGGCGCCGGCCAGTCCGTCGCGCGTTGCCGCGAATCCGAAACGGCGGCCATCGATTTCAACGCTGTAGGACGTTGATACGTCCGGGGCCCGCGCCGGGTCGAAGCCGAGCAGGATTCCGGCGAGGAATCCGTTGAGCGGTGTCAGCACGCTGTCGGCAGGTTCGAGCAGATCCAATCCGAATGTGGCGACAGCCTGGATCACCGGCGGTACCTTCTGCCAGCCGTCGTCGCTGAGTGTGTAGACGGTCCGGGCGACGGGCGGCGGTAATTCGCTGCGACAGATCAGGCCGGCCTCTTCGAGTTCACGCAACCGGTCGGCGAGCAGGTTAGTGGCGATGCCCGGAAGTGCCGCCCGCATATCGCCGTAGCGGCGCGCCCCACCGATGAGCTCGCGCAGGATCAGCAGCGTCCACCGCTCGCCGAGGACGTCAAGCCCGCGGGCTATCGGGCAATTCTGGTTGTAACTCTTGCGACCGGCCACACCAGCCACTCTACCGTATCGACTCGTTAATAAAGTTACTGGTTGATTTTCTTGTCTATATCAGTTTACGGTTCTGTCCATGAGCAACTTCCCCCGCCCGCCGGTGTTCCGTGATCATCCGATCGCAGCACTGGCCGCCATCTGCCTCAGCGTGTTCGTCATCAGCGTCGATGCCACCATCGTCAACGTCGCTCTGCCGACACTGTCCCGAGAGCTGAACGCCGATACCGCGCAACTGCAGTGGATCGTGGACGCCTACACCTTGGTGATGGCTGGACTGTTGTTGTCTGCGGGCAGCCTCAGCGACCGCTACGGTCGCCGCGGTTGGCTCAGCGGCGGGCTCGCCGCTGTTCGCGATGACATCTATCGTTGCGGCGCAGACGAACTCGGCAGAAGGCCTGATCGCGGCCCGCGCCGCGATGGGGGTCGGCGCCGCGGTGATCTTTCCGACCACCCTGGGTCTGATCACGAACATCTTCACCGATCCGGTTCCGCGCGCCAAGGCGATCGGCGTCTGGGCGGCGATGGTCGGTGTCGGCGTCGCCGCCGGGCCGATGGCCGGCGGCTGGCTCCTCGAGCACTTCAGTTGGGGTTCAATCTTTTTGGTAAACGTGCCGGTTGCCGCGGTGGCCATCGTGGGTGGGATTCTGTTCGTCCCGACCTCGCGTGATCCGGCCGCACCGAAGGTCGATATGCCCGGGCTCATCCTGTCCTGCGCCGGCGTGACGGCATTGATCTACACGGTCATCGAGTCCCCGCAGTGGGGATGGGGTAGCGCGCGGACGGTGGCGGGTTTTGGTATCGCCACGATCGTCCTTGCCGCCTTCGCACGCTGGGAGCAGCGTAGTTCGCACCCGATGCTCGACGTCTCGGTGTTCGCGAACCGGCGGTTCTCCGGCGGCAGTCTGGCGGTGACCGCAGGCTTCCTCGCCCTGTTCGGCTTCATCTTCGTGATTACCCAGTACTTCCAATTCATCAAGAGCTACAGCGCATTTGAAGCCGGCGTACGGTTGCTGCCGGTCGCCGTTCGATCGCCGTCGCCAGTGTGCTGGGTCCGCGCATGGTGGAGCGGGTCGGCAGCACAGCGGTCGTTGCGGCGGGTCTCGCGATTTTCGCAGGAGGGCTCGCATGGGCCTCCACCGCCGATGCGGCCACGCCCTATCTGCAGATCGCCGCGCAGATGGTGCTGCTTGGCGGCGGCCTCGGCCTGACCTTCGCGCCGGCCACCGAAGCGATCATGGGCTCGCTCTCCGCCGATAAGGCCGGCATCGGTTCGGCCGTCAACGACACCACCCGCGAGTTGGGCGGCACGCTGGGCGTCGCGATCGTCGGCAGCGTGTTCGCATCCGTCTACTCCCGCCGCATCGGATCAGCACCGGCTCTTACCGCGCTTCCGGCAGACGTCCGGTCCACGATGAAACAGTCAACGGCGGCCGCGTACCAGGTCATTGGGCAACTGCCCGCCGCGCAGGCCGCCGGTGTGCGCGACGCCGTCAACCACGCGTTCCTGGGCGGCATGCAGATCGGCTCCCTGGTCTGCGCGGCTATCGCACTGGCCGCGGCGGTCGTCGTCGCGGTGCTGCTGCCCGCGCGGGCACGCCGATCGGTGACCGAGATCCCTGAGTCGGCTGGATCAGCGGCCGTGATGCCCTGAAAAAGACTGCTGCGCAACGTTTTTCCCGAAACAACATCGAGTCAACAAAGGAGTCACTCTCATGAACACCCCACCCACCACCCTGGTGACCGCGGCAGCAGGCAAGACCGGACGTCATACTGCGCTGGCGTTGCTGTCACGCGGCCTTCCGGTTCGCGCGATGGTCCATCGCGAAGACGCGCGCTCCGCGGCGCTGCGCAGCCGTGGAGCCGAGATCGTCGTCGGGAATGTCAGCGACGTGCACGATGTGCGCAACGCGCTGGACGGCGTGCAGCGCGCCTACTGGACGGCCCCCACGATGCCGAGTGCATTGGAAGCCGCCACCCTGTTCGCTGCCATCGCCGAGGAGAAGCGGCTCGAGGTCGTGGTGTCTATGAGTCAATGGCTGGCCGACCCCGGTCACCTTTCGACGCACACCCGCGCTACGTGGCTCGCCGACCGGGTGTTCGACTGGATGCCGACAGTCGGGTCGATCACGGTCAATCCGGGCTTCTTCGCGGAGACCTACACCTACACGCTCGACTCCGTCGCGCAATTCGGGGTGTTGACACTCCCCTTCGGCGACGGGCTCAACGCCCCACCGTCCAATGAGGACATCGCCGCCGTCGCCGCCGCTCTACTGGTAGATCCCGAACCGCATCTGGGCCGCAGCTACCGTCCCACCGGCCCGGAGTTGCTCACCCCCAGCGGCTACGCCGAGATCCTCAGCCGGGTATTCGGCCGCAGGATCCGCTACCTCGACATCCCGTTCACCGTGCTGGCGAAGTCGGCCCGCTCGATCGGCTTCGACGAATTCTCCCTCATCCAAATCAAGTGGTATATCGACGAACTCAAACGCGGCACCTTCGCCATCAATGCGCCCACTGATGCCGTCGAGCGGCTCACCGGCCGCCCGCCCGAGGACATGGAAACGATCGCTCGCCGTTATCTCACCACCATGCCCGGCACCACACGTGGCCTCTCCGGGATGGCCCGCGCCATGCGCCTGCTCGCGAAATCGGTTGTCGCGCCTGCTCCGAACCGCAAGCGTTACCTGCGCACCTTCCAAGACGGCGCGTCCATCGGAACACTGTCGATCGACTCCGATCTCTGGCAGAACACCCACGACCCCGACCGGATCCGCCACGCGCAACTGCCGCGGATCGGCGTGACTTCGGCGGTCGCACGATGACCGGCCAGCCTGCCGTCGGTGCGGCGGCGCAGTACGCCGTCGGAGGGGTACGCGAGCGTATCGAGGCCGCGCTGCGCGCCGCCGGAAAGGATCTCGATGCGCTGAGCCCCGCTGACTTAGCCGGCGGCCTCGCCTCCTTCGAGCACTTCCACTCGCTGGGCCGCACTGGCACCACGGCGTTGCTGGAGGCCGCTCACGTCACCGCGGCCGATCACGTCCTCGACGCCGGCAGCAGCATCGGCGGCACCGCCCGCCTACTGGCCGCCGAGCACGGCTGTCGCGTGACGGCGATCGATCTCACCGCTGAATACTGCGACACCGCCCGGTGGCTGAACGGCCTTGTACGCCTCGACGATCGGATCGAGGTGATCGAAGGAGATGTTACTGACCTGCCGTTGCCGGATGCACAGTGTCGATGTCGTTGTCAGTCAACACGTTCAGATGAACGTCGCCGACAAATCGCGGCTGTACAGCGAAGCCCGCCGTGTTCTGCGCCCCGGTGGCCGTCTCGCGCTCTGGGACGCCACGGCAGGCCCTCAAAAGCCTCTGATCTTCCCCGTGCCGTGGGCCGACATACCCGAACGCAGCCACCTCATCACGCCCGACGAGCTCGCCACGACGCTGCAGGGCGCCGGATTCGCGCTCGAAGTGTGGAACGATCTGACCGACTTCGCCGTCGCGGCCATGGCGTCGATATTCGAGTTACCCACCGACCCGCTCGGACTCCAACTCGTTGTCCCCGATATCGAGACCAAGGTGATGAACCTGCTGAAAAATGCCCGCGAAGACCGCCTGCGGCTCATCCAAGCCGTCGCGCTGGCCGTGTAGCGCGGCCATCCGCCTCAGGAGTGCGTCATGATGACAGCTCTAGGCTACTTCCCGATCGCGCGGAGCTGATACAGCCCGCGGGTAGTCGCGACGGTCTTGCCGTCGGCATCGGTCACCGTCGCCTCGAGATGGAAGTCGGCCTTGCCGCGTTCGGCCGCTTCGGCCTCGATCCGCGCGATGGTGTCGTCGTCGAGGCTGGCCTCCGCCCGTAACTCGGAGCGGGCCATCCCGACGAAGGAGATGTCGATGTTTTTGACCAGCGGAAAATACTTCGCACTGTCGAACGTGCTCAAACTGATGATGCCGCCGAGGATTTCGGCAACGGTGAATTGCACCCCGGCATAGATCACGCCGAAGTGGTTGCCGTTGCCCTCAACCGGCACGGTGGCGGCGGCAAAACCACGACGGGCCTCCACGACGTGCACGCCCATGTTGTGCGCAGTCGGGATCGTGGCCCCCAAAGCGGCGTTCATCGTCTCGACGAGCTGGTTGGCATCGGTGGTCACGATCGCAGATCCTAGCGTCGACGGACTGTGATCTTTCCGCCGTCCTTCGGGGTGTAGGCGATACCGCGGGAATGCAGCTTCTCCCCCGGCGCGTCGGTGGGTTCGATAGTGAAGTGGCGCAACACCGTTCGTAGCACCACGTCCATCTCCATGTTGGCGAACACGGCGCCCACGCAGCGCCGGGCGCCGCCGCCGAACGGGATCCAGGCGAAGCTGGGCGGTTTGGTGCCGACGAAGCGTTGCGGGTCGAACCGCTCGGGCTCGGGGAACAATTCGGGGTCGCCGTGCAGCCGCGAAATGCTGACGATGATGGTGTGCCCGCGCGGGATCGACCATTCGCCGAGCTCGTAAGCCGGCGCGTAGACGTGGCGGCCGATGGCGTCGATGACGGTCCGGCTGCGCTGCGATTCGAGGATCGTCGCCTGGCGCAGCTCGTTGTCGTCGGTGTCGGCCTCGGCGGCCAGACCCGTCAGGACCTCGGGGTGGCGGCTAATCCGCTCGAACGTCCAGGCCAGCGCCGAGGCGGTGGTCTCATGCCCGGCCGCCAGCAGGGTGAGCAGCTCGTCGCCGATGTCCTCGCGCGACATGGCCGAACCGTCGTCGTAGGTGCTGCGCAGCAGCAACGCCAGCACGTCGTTGCGATCCTCGAAGTACGGGTCGGCGCGTTCGTCGTCGATGAGCTTGTCGACGATCGCGTCGTAGCGGGCCCGCCACTGCGCCAGCCGACCCCACGGGGAGTAACGGCCATAGGTACGCGACGGTTTCGGCAACGTTGCCAGCCGCGAACCCAGCGTGACCCACGGCGGGATGATTCGACGCAACTCGTCGAGCTCGGCGCCCTCGGCGCCGAAGACCGCGCGCAAGATCGCGTTGAGCGTGATGCGCATGGTCGATGGCAGCGTCGCGAACGGCGTGTTCTCCGGCCAGCTGGCGATCTCGCGCAGCGTCTCCTCTTCGATGATCGTCTCGTAGTTCTTGATGCTCTTGCCGTGGAAGGGCGGGGCCAGGAGCCGACGGCGCTGTCGGTGCTCGTCGCGGTCCAGCGCGAAAACCGAGCCCGCGCCAAGCAGCCGACTCAGGTTGGGCTGGATGTTGCCGAGCACGTCTGGGCTGGTGGTGAAGACCTGCTTGGCCAGTTGCGGGTTGGCCACCACCACGAGCGGGCCGTAAATCGGCACGTGCAGGGAGAAGGCGTCGCCGTAGCGCCGCGCAGTCCGGTCCATGAACGGTCGCCGAAAGAAGCCGAATATCGCACCCTGCAGCGCTTTTGGAATCCGTGGGCCGGGCGGCAACGTGATGACCGGCGCGGGCGAAGCCACGTGCGATTCGACGGTGCTCATTGGTGGTGCGCTCCCAACGTCGCGGCGTGGTACTGCGCCGTACCACGATTCTGTCCGGTACGGTACCGTCTGGTACCAAGGGCTGGCAAGGGTTGACGTCAAAGGAGGCGACGTGGCCACGACCGTCGCTGACGATGCGACTGCGACTGAGAGCTCGACCGGCCCCACCGGCATCGATCCGTTCCGGCAACGGCTGCTCGACGGTCTCGCGGCGGCGATCGACGAACGTGGTTATCGCGCCAGCACCGTCGCCGACATCGTCCGGTACGCCCGCACGTCCAAACGCACCTTTTACGACCAGTTCGCCAGCAAGGAGCAGTGTTTCCACGAACTGCTGCATGCCAGCGTCGAAGTACTCGGCGAGCAAATCCGCAACGCGGTCGACCCCGACGCCGACTGGCAGACCCAAATCCGGCAAGCCGTCGAGGCCTACGTCGGACACATCGAATCCACGCCGGCGCTCACGTTGAGCTGGATCCGCGAACTTCCGTCACTGGACGCCGCGGCGCGGCCGTCGCAGCGGCGCAACACCCAACTGCTGACCAGCTTGCTGGTGAACTTGAGCGACACCCCCGCGATGCGAGACGCCGACCTGCCGCCGCTGACTCAGGCGAAGGCCGTGATCCTGGTCGGCGGCTTGCGTGAGCTGACAGCGCAGGCGGTCGAAGACGGGCACAGTGTGCGCGAGATCGTCGAGCCCGCGGTTCAGGCCTCGATCGCGCTGCTCGGCTACCGCGCCTGAGCTACGCCGACGAAAGCCAACGGACCGCAACCGCTTTGGGGCGGCCCCGGTCCGTTGTCCTGCTAGTGCGCGCTCAGGCTGCTCAGGCTGCCACGAGTTCGCGATCTTTCGGCTTGGCGTCGCTGCGGTCCTTCGGCGGCAAGGCCAGCTTGACGATCTTGCGCACCACGGTGCCGAACTGCTTAGGCAGCGAACCCGCGTTGTACGGGATGCCGTAGCGCTTGCAGATCTCCTGAACCTCGGACGCGATCTCCGAGTAGCGCTGGGCCGGCATGTCCGGGAACAGGTGGTGCTCGATCTGGTGCGACAGGTGACCGGACAACAGGTGAAAGAGCTTGCCGCCGGTCAGGTTTGCCGACCCGAGGACCTGGCGGAAGTACCACTGGCCGCGCGACTCGCCTGCCGTCTCCTCGACGGTGAACTCCTGTGTGCCGTCCGGGAAATGGCCGCAGAAGATGATCATGTACGACCACACGTTGCGCATCAGGTTTGCGGTCAGGTTGCCGGTGAACACGAACGGCGCGAACGGGCCGGCCAATAGCGGGAAAGCGACATAGTCCTTCAGCACCTGCTTGCGGGTCTTTCCCCAAATCTCCTGCAGGACTTTGCGTTTGTCAGCCAGCCGGATCTCGCCGGAGCGGATGCGCTCGGTTTCCAACTCGTGCAGAGCAACCCCGTACTGGAACAGCACCATCAGCAGGAACGCGTAGAGCGGGTTGCCCAAGAAGTACGGCTTCCACCTCTGGTCCTCGCTCATCCGCAAGATGCCGTAGCCGATGTCGCGGTCCATGCCCACGATGTTGGTGTGGGTGTGGTGCATGTAGTTGTGCGAGTGCCGCCACTGGTCGGCCGGGCACGCGGTATCCCACTCGAACTCCTGGCCGCGGATCGACGGGTCACGCATCCAGTCGTACTGGCCGTGCATGATGTTGTGGCCGATCTCCATGTTGTCCAGAATCTTTGAGATGCCGAGCATCGCGGTGCCGGCCAACCAGGCGGGCGGAAAAATCCCGGCCATCAGCAGGGCGCGGCCGCTGACTTCCAGCGTGCGCTGCGTCTTGATCACGCGGCGGATGTAGTCGGCGTCGCGCTGGCCGAGATCGGCCATCACGCGCTCTTTGATCGCGTCGAGTTCAGCACCGAACGCGTCGGCCTGCTCGGCAGTCAGGGTGACTTTGGGCTTAGTCGTTTGAGACATGGTGGAGCCTCCTATTTCCCTATGGGGCTTACAGTGCGATCTCGACGTCGCCGACCGGAACGGACACGCAGATCTGCACGTGCTCGTCCGGGGCGGTCGACACCGCACCGCTGGTCAGGTTGCGAACCACACCGCTGGTCTTGCGGCGGGTGCAGGTGTGGCAGATGCCCATTCGGCATCCGTTTGCCGGGTTCAGCCCGGCCGACTCCGCCTGCTCGAGTAGCGAGCGGCCGTCGTCAGTGACCTCGATGGCGCTGTCCCCGAACGTGACTCGCCCACCGGACGGTTGCGCCGGCAGGTCGAGCTTGGGCGGAACGAAACTTTCCGACTGCGCGTCCGCGCAGTGCTCGCGGACGGCGTCGACCAAAGCCGCGGGACCGCAGACGAACACCGCATCGGGCTCCGGCATGGCCGCCGCCAGATGTTCGGCGTCGAACCGGCCGTCTAGATCACCGCCGGCCGATCGGGTGTAGCCGTGCAGCACTCGCACGCCCGGCATCGCGACGAGCTCATCGTGGTAGCAGGCCTCGGCACGGTTGCGGGCGTAGTGCACGAACGCGATCTCGCCGGCGTGGCCTTCGTTGACCAGAGTGCGCAGCATCGCCAGGAC
Organism: uncultured Actinomycetota bacterium; assembly: GCA_963737375.1. Classification (GTDB taxonomy): domain Bacteria; phylum Actinomycetota; class Actinomycetes; order Mycobacteriales; family Mycobacteriaceae; genus Mycobacterium. Next base: position 30,199 of record CAVTSP010000008.1, on the reverse strand, counting down.
TGGGGTGATCCCGCTACCGCCCGAGACGAACAGAATGCGGCGGGGCCGCTGCGCCGGAAGGACGAAGTCGCCTCCCACTCCGGTGAGCCCGACCACCATGCCGCGGCGGGCGTGCTCGTACAGGTATGTCGAAACCACCCCACCGTCGTGCTTCCCGATGGTCAGCTCGAGGTGTGCGGCTCCCTCGGCGTTGGCCGGGGAGTAGCACCGGGTGTGCCGGCGTCCGTCGATCTCGACGGCAAGGTTGACATATTGCCCGGCTGAGACCGCGTCGGTAAACGCGTCGTTGGGCGCCAGGACCAGGGTGACGCTGCGAGGGGTGTCCCGTCGCACGTCGACGACCTTCGCGCGGCCCTCGGCCAGCGTCCAGGCCGGATCCACCTGTTCGGTGTACCGGTCGACGCCGTGCGGGCCGGTGAGCAGGTTGACCAGGTCAGAACCAAGCACTCGCTGCTTCAAAGTTTGGGTGAACATGTGTATACCGTGCGCCCGCTTACCCCAGCTCGTCAAGGGTTTGTGCAGGTTTGTGTTAGGCTTCACATAGTGAACAGTCGTGCGCCTAGCTCACGGCCGCACCGTTCGAGTCGCGGCCGTAGCCGCGAAGGACCGTCCCGCGAGGAACGCAAGGAAGCGACCCGGCGGGCCATTGTCGCCGCGGCACTCAAGCTTCTTGACGAGCACAGCTTCAGTGGATTGAGCCTGCGCGAGGTGACACGCGAAGCAGGCATTGTCCCCGGGGCGTTCTACCGCCACTTCGAGTCGATGGAGGCCCTCGGGCTGGTCCTGATCGACGAGTCGTTTCGAACGTTGCGGGACATGCTGCGCGGTGCCCGCGCCGGCAAGCTCGACCCGAATCGGGTGATCGAGTCGTCGGTGGAGATCGTGGTTGCCAGCGTCACCGAACGTCGCGAGCACTGGCGGTTCATCGGCCGCGAACGGTCCAGCGGTGTGACCGTGCTGCGGTATGCGATTCGCACCGAATTGCGGCTCGTCACCTCCGAACTGGCCACCGACCTGGCCCGGTTCCCGGGGCTCAACGCGTGGAGCACCGACGATCTGAACGTGCTGGCGAGCTTGTTCGTCAACTCGATGATTGTGATCGCCGAGGCGCTCGAGGACGCCCAGGGCTCCGAGGCGATCGAGGAGATCCGCCAGACCGCGGTCAAGCAACTCCGGCTGATCGTGATCGGCATCACCGGCTGGCGCAGCAAGCCCTAGGCGCCCTCCATATTCGCAGCGCAGCGCAGCAGGGCTTCGGCAACACTTCGCCTCTCGCGCGCCGAAATACCTTGCAGCATTACGGCTTCGACGGCGAACACCGCCTCGTGAGCGGCGCGAAGCCGCCGCGAGCCGAGGCGAGTCAGAGCTAATGATTGCGCGCGGCCGCGAGGTTCGGCGTCGGCGTTTTCGATCAGACCTGCGGTGCGTAATCCGGTCAGCACGTCCTGCAACGACTGCCGGGTCACGAAGCACAGCCGCGCGAGTTCGGCCGCCGATGCCTTCGGATGCTCATCCAAGGCCCGCAACGTCGAGTACTGCGCCATCGAGATGCCGGTGGCCTTCAACGCCGCGTCGCATTGACGCCGCAATCCCTGTTGGACGCGTTTGACCAGATAGCCGATGGAACGTTCGGCCTCCGACGGTTGCATGACAGGAACCTTACACCCATGCTATCGTTGCGTCAGGAACCTGACATATAGGAGAAAGATATGACGACCATCGCCGCACACTCCGACCACGCGACGCTGGTCAACGTATTCACCGTGGAACCCGAACGGGCTCGCCAGCTTGCCGACCTGTTGATCGCAGCCACCGAGGAAGTCATGCAGCACGTCGACGGGTTCATCTCGGCGAACATCCACCTCAGCGCCGACGGCACCCGGGTCGTCAACTACGCGCAATGGCGTGACGCCGCCGCATTCCAGACGATGCTGCAGGACGCCACCGCCCGGGAACACATGGCGAAGTGCGCTGAGCTGGCCATCAGCTTCGACCCGCACATCTACACCGTCGAGTCTGTGCACGAGGCCTAGCCGCGGAGCCATGATGGTGCGATGGGCACCCGAATGCGAGATCTGCTCGACGACGCGCTGGGATCGCTGCGCTACGAACCCACCGAGAAACACCTTCGGCTTTATCTGGACGGCGCGTTGGTGGCCGACACCATCAACGGCCTGCTGGTGTGGGAGCCCCGCAGATTGGTCCCGACGTACGCGGTACCACACGCCGACTTCGCGGCACAGCTGGAATCTGCAGGGCGGGTCGACGGGCTCGCCGACCTGCCCATGCTGGTGCCCACGAATCCCTTTGCGGTGCATACCTGTACCGGCGAAATACTCGACGTCCTCGTCGGTGATCGGCGATGCCCGTCAGCGGCATTCCGGCCGGACGATCCGGACCTGGCCGGCTATCTGACCCTCGACTTCAGCGCGTTCGAGTGGCGTGAAGAAGACGAGCCGGTCGTCTCGCACCCGCACGACCCGTTCAAACGCATCGACATCCTGACCAGCACCCGCCACGTCCGGGTCGAGTCGGACGGACGACTGCTGGCCGAGTCGTCGCGGCCGCTGCTGCTGTTCGAAACCTCGCTGCCGACCCGGTTCTACCTGCCGCCCGCCGACATCGTCGTCGACCTCGAGCCGAGCGATACCGTCAGCTACTGCGCCTACAAAGGCCGGGCGTCGTATTTCTCGGCGCCGAACGGTCCCGCGGACATTGCGTGGACATACCGCGATCCCCTTCGCGAAGCGGAGCCCGTCCGGGACCACATATGTTTTTTCAACGAGCGGGTCGACATCATCGTCGACGGCCGACGCCGGCAGCGGCCGATCACGCCGTTCTCGCACTGACCCGCTGTGGCCGCCGCACGTCGCCGCGAAGGCAAGCTGGCCGACCTCACCGGCCCGGGCCTCACCGATCGATGGGGCGTGCGCTGCGCCGACCTGGGTGCGTCGGTTATCGCGCCGGATGGCTCACTGGTGTCGGTCTTCGGCGACACGTTCTCCGGTGAGGTTGTCGGACAGGGTGATTGGCGCTCACCGGTCATCCTGATCGGTACCGGAGACGCCTGCCATCCGATTACCTACCACCGAGCCGGCGGCGCCGATCCTGCATTCGCCCAACAGCTTTGGCGTTACCAACATCGCACCGGCGCCGACGGCCGACCGCGGCGCGGCATCAGCACGGTCATTCCGTCCGACCTGCTACGGGTGGGCGACGCCCTCTATCTGCACGCGATCGTCAACCGGGGCTTCGGCAATGTGGTCTGGACCGAGATCTGGCGGTCCGATGACAGCGCCGTCTCGTGGCGACGGCTGGGCGGCAAGCCGCAGTTCCCGGCCGGGTTGCACAACGGCCATGCGCAGTGCTGGTCCTGGGACTACGACCCCGTCGATGGCTGGATCTATGTGGTGTCCACCGGCTTTCAGCGCGACAAGGGCATCATCCTGCAGCGGGTCCGCCCTGAACACATCGCCGATCGCCGCAAGTACGTCGGCTGGGGACGGAGAAGGGGCCTGTGGTCATGGGCTGCGACGCCCACGCCACTGACCCCCGCCGGCGAAACCTGGGGTGAGCTGTCGCTGCGCCGGCTGGTCACCGGCAGATGGGTCCTGGGCGGATTCTTGTCTTCGGAGTACGCGCTCGGGTACCGGGTGCTGAGCTCCCCCACCGCGGTGCGGGCCGCGCCGCTGCAACGGCCGGTGGTCGGGTCGGAGTGGGACGACGAAGATCACGCCGGCAGCCGCGTGGCCCAACTCTACGGTGGCTACATCCTGCCGGGCTCCGAGCTCGACGTGATCGGCGGTGTCGGCCTGGTGGTGTCGCAGTGGAACACCACACACGGATGGCCGTATCGGGCAATGCAATTCAGTGCGACGCTGCGCGACACCACGAAGCCGTCACCTGTCGACGTTGTATAGCGAGTCGCCGTCCTCGGGGGTTCCGTCGATCTGACCGCGATGCACGCGAGCCGGCCGTTCGGCCGGGGGCCCCGCGTCGGGCGGTACGTCGGGTTCCTCAGCGGCGAGCTTGTACTCGAGAGACTCGCCCTCTTCCTCCTCGCGCGCCGTCATGCCGAACTTGTTGGCCTCGCTCCAATCGTCGGGTGGGTCGACGACGATGTCGCCGTCGTCGTTGCGCACCTCATCGGAATCGGTCGACTCGCTCGGGCTCAGGGTTTCGTCGTCAGGCATAGCGGTTCGATTGCCCTTGAGCTCGATAAACTAAACACGCGGCGAGGCTGACGCCATGCGCCGAGTGTGCGCTCACGGCGGACCCTGTCGGCGTGTCGTCACCCTGAGGACATAGTCGATACGCAATACGCCGCCTCGGCATCGTCACCTCGGCGCGCGCCACATCGGCCACAGGGTCGGGCCGCCCGGCACGACGAGCTCGCCGGTGACCTCGAAACCGAACCGCTGGTAGTACGGCACGTTCTCGCTCTTGCTGGATTCCAGATACGCCGGGGCATGCTCGGCGTCGACGCGGTCGAGACGGGACTGCATGAGCGCCTGGCCGTAGCCTTTGCCGCGGACCGAAGGGTCGCTACCGATCACCGCGAGATACCAGTGCGGTTCCTCGGGGTGGTTGTGCTTCATTTGATCAAGCAGTTGATTGAGTTTGCGGCCCGTGGCGACACTCAACCCAAATCCGAAAATGAACGACGGCAACATCATCAATTGTTCGCGCGCCGACTGCTTCCACCGGCCCGGCGGATCCCACAGCGCTGCCGCACCGATGGTGGACCCGTCGGTGGCCACCTCGACGCCACCGCCGGCGAGGTGGTGGTGTCGGGCGATCGCGGCGAAGAATTTTCGCTGACGGGCTGCCCGGGCTTTGTCGTCGGGCATGATCCAGACCGACACCGGGTCGTCGTAGAAGGCGCGACCGAGGGCGTGCGAAAGCTCGGTGACGTCGGCTTTGCGCGCCGGACGCGTAGTGATGGTCATCGAACCCCAGAGTAGTAGCGTCACAATCGTGTGGGACTTCGAAACGGACCCGGAATACCAGCAGAAACTGGATTGGGTCGAAGAATTCATGGTCAACGAACTCGAGCCGCTCGACCTGGTGTCGCTCGACCCGTACGACAAGAAGGACGCCGAGACCATGGCGATCCTGCGGCCGCTGCAACAACAGGTCCGCGAGCACGGCCTGTGGGCCGCACACCTGAAACCCGAGCTCGGCGGCCAAGGCTATGGCCAGGTCAAGCTCGCGCTGCTCAACGAGATCCTGGGCCGGTCCCGCTGGGCCCCGTCGGTGTTCGGCTCGCAGGCACCCGACTCCGGTAATGCCGAGATCCTGGCCCTGTTCGGCACCCCGGAGCAGAAAACCCGCTACCTGCAGCCGCTGCTCGACGGGGAGATCACCTCGTGTTACTCCATGACCGAGCCGCAGGGCGGTTCCGACCCGGGGCTGTTCGTGACCAGCGCTGTGCGCGACGGAGACGACTGGGTGATCAACGGCGAGAAGTGGTTTTCCACCAACGCCCGGCACGCCACGTTCTTCATCGTCATGGCGGTCACCAATCCCGAAGCCCGCACCCGCGACAAGATGTCGCTGTTCATCGTTCCGGCTGGAACACCGGGTGTGGAGATCATCCGCAACGTCGGCGTCGGGACGGAGTCACACGCCACCCACGGCTACCTCCGCTACGCCGATGTCCGGGTGCCGGCCGACCACATTCTCGGCGGCGAGGGCGAGGCCTTCGCGATCGCCCAGACCCGGCTGGGCGGCGGTCGCATCCATCACGCCATGCGCACGATCGCGTTGGCCCGCAGGGCTTTTGACATGATGTGTGAGCGGGCGGTGTCGCGGCAGACCCGGATGGGTCCGCTGGCGAATTTCCAGATGACACAGGAGAAGATCGCCGACAGCTGGATCCAGATCGAGCAGTTCCGGCTACTGGTGCTGCGGACAGCCTGGCTGATCGACAAGCACCATGACTACCAGAAGGTGCGGCGCGACATCGCCGCGGTCAAGGTCGCGATGCCCACGGTGCTGCATGACGTCGTGCAGCGCGCCCTGCATCTGCACGGCGCGCTCGGGGTGTCCAACGAGATGCCGTTCATCAAGATGATGATCGCCGCGGAGTCACTCGGCATCGCCGACGGCGCCACCGAGCTACACAAGATGACGGTGGCCCGCCGAACCCTGCGCGAATACCAGCCGGTGTCAACGCCTTTCCCGTCGCAGCATCTGCCCACCCGGCGCGCCGAGGCGCAAGCCCGGTTGGCCGAGCAGCTGGAGCACGCGGTCGCCGAGTTCTGAAAATCAGAACCTTACTGCCGGACATATCGATCCTTGACCGACAGGCCGAAAGTCGCTCATGTTGAACGCACCAACTCGACAATCCAGTCCTACGTGTGATCTGGATCAGCCGCGTGGCGGCCGTCCACAGCGGGGGACTGTGGACGGCTACCGTTCGGGGTGCCGCACTCGGGCGGCTACTTGGTTACTGCCTCGCCGGCACTTCGGACTACGCTCCGCATGAATTCGATCTGGGTGGTAGCCAGCTCTTCAGCCAGCTTCAGTGCCGCCTCGATGACGGTCTTGGGCCGTGATTCCCCGTCGGCCGCAGGATTCACCTCGTCGACGAAGTTCCGGACGGCCTCTATACCTCTTTTGCGCCCGGCCTCGAGTGATTCGAGGACATCGTCAGACAGTTCGGCCCAACGGGGCTCGGTCTTGTGTGGCGCCTGTGTCATGGCTCGTCTCCTATGTTGAATTGGTACCTCGACACTATGGCGCCCACGTTGGTCCGACGAGTGACTAAAGTCCCGTGCCACAGCATCGTTCGGCCTCAAACACGGCCATCTGATGCGGAGGATCGTCGACCTAGCTGACGCCGTTCTCCGGTGGAGACGATGCCTCAACGCAAACCATGGCGCCTCCCCGTCAGGATCCTGCGCGGTCGATTCGGCTACCCGCGCCTATTGCGTCCCCGAGGGCAAGGCCATCGCACTGTGAGGCTGTCGGCAGTCGGAATTGGGCCCTGTAGCCCTACCTCGGATATCCCGGTCGACTGGAGGATTGAGCCTGCGCAGAAAGGAGCGTTCATGAAGGCTCAGGTTGGCGATTGGTTGGTTCTCAAGGGCACCACGGTCGATTCACCCGACCAGCGCGGTTGAATTCCGAGGTCCACTCCTCGGATGGTTCGCCTCCCTACGTGTTTCCCGGGCCGGACGCGGTGGTCGTCAGTGCCGAAGAGCAGAGTGCGGCCGACGAACGGGCACGACATCGATTCGGCGCGGTACAGTCGGCGATCTCCCACACGCCTGGCAGGTAGCCGATCTCAGCGGATGGCGTCGATGTGGGCGAGAAAATGCTTCAGCACCGCGTCGGGCGCTTCGAGTTGCGGCCAGTGCCCGACGTCGTCAGCGAGCATCACCACGTCGGGGTTGGGAATCACCTCGGCGTAGCGGCGCGCCATGTGCGCGCCGGAATTCGGATCGATCGGCCCGTCGATCAACCGCATCGACACGTCGGTCTCCCGCATGGCCCGCACCCACCGATTCCGGTGTGTGTGGCGGTCTTTGATGAATCTGCCGACCTTGTGCAACACCCGGCGGCCGTCGTTGTAGCCCAGGATCTGATGGAATACGTCCATCATGTGCGGGCTCGGTTTGGTGTTCGGGCCGAACATCTCCCGTAGCGTCGGCTCCAGCACGCGACGCGACACAGAACTGTTCTGCAGCGGACTCAAGATGTCGCCCAACGGAGTTCCCGACAGCAGCTTCTGCGCGGCCCGGGGCGTGTAGGTCTCGACGAACATCCCGCCGTTGAGCCAGGTGATCGAATCGATACCCAGCGAACCGTACGCCTGCTCGCCAAACTCGTGGCGCGCCAACAGTTCCTGACCCACCGAATCGCCGAGGTCGTGAGCCAGGATATGCGCGTGTCGGACACCCAGGTGATGCAGCAGCGCCTCGTGCATGTCCGCGTGATCGTGCACCGAATACTCGTAGGCAACCGGCTTCGCGGAGAAGCCCATCCCCATCATGTCCGGTGCAATGACGGTGAACCGCTGTGTTAGCGTCGACCAAATCGGTTCCCAGTCAAAGGAATTGAACGGATACCCGTGGATCAGCAGCAGCGGCGGCCCACTGCCCTCGACCCGGTAGAAGATGTCGAAGCCGAGGTAGTCGAAATACAGCCCGGCGTCCAGCCAGGAAGCCAGCCCCGTGTCCATGACCCGCCCGACCTACGAGATGTAGCGAACGACGCTCTCGGCGACACACGCCGGTTTGTCGCTGCCCTCGACCTCGACCGTGGTCGACACGGTCGCCTGCGTGGCCCCGTTCCCCAAGTCCTCGATGTTGACCAGCGAACTCTTCGCGCGAACCCGCGAGCCGACCGGGACCGGCGAGGGGAAGCGAACCTTGTTGAGGCCGTAGTTGATTGCGAGTTTGATGCCATTGACGGTGTACATCTGGTGCTGAAGCCGGGGCAGCAGAGCCAGCGTCATGAACCCGTGCGCAATGGTCTTGCCGAACGGGCCTTTGGCCGCCCGCTCCGGGTCGACGTGAATCCACTGGTGATCGCCGGTCGCGTCGGCGAAGAGGTTGACGTCTTCCTGGCTGATCGTCACCCAATCGCTCTCTCCGATGCTTTCGCCCTTGATCGAGGCGAGGTCGGCGACTGAATCGAAGGTGCGCATGGCGTTTCTCTCCCTTGAGTCGGCCCGGCAGCGGAGCGGGCGGCGCTGCTTAGCATCGTGCCACTCCGCGGACACGACCCGACCACCGGGACGCGAACCATTCGGCATTGGAGCGGAACGAGCGGAACGAACGCAGTGAGAGACGGGAGGGACGCGAACCATCCGGCATCAGAGGAGGATGGTCGGGTGAAGCTGCTGCTGCTGGCCGACACCCATGTTCCACGACGCGCCCGCGACCTGCCGCCGCAGGTATGGGACGAGGTCGAGCAGGCCGACGTGGTGGTGCATGCCGGCGACTGGGTGGTGCCCGAACTGCTCGACGAGCTGACCGCCAGGTCCGCGCGGCTGGTGGCCTGCTGGGGCAACAACGACGGGCCAGAGCTGCGTTCGCGATTACCGGAACGGGCCGACGTGACGCTCGACGGGCTGCGATTCACGGTGGTCCATGAAACCGGCGGCAGCGCCGGACGCGACGCCCGCATGTCTGGCTTGTATCCCGACGCCGACGTGCTGGTGTTCGGCCACAGCCACATCCCGTGGGACACCACGACCAGCACCGGCTTGCGGTTGCTGAACCCGGGCTCGCCGACCGATCGCCGGCGCCAGCCGTACTGCACCTACATAACAGCGAGCATCGAAGACGGCGTGCTCGCGGACGTCGTTTTGCATCGTGTGGAGAAGTAGCTCGACTACTAGCCCAGACATAGCGTCTACACATACTTAGCTCGTAAACAGATACAAGTGAACACTCTCATGACCCCGTCACCGAAGTCTCGCGCGTCGTCGGCAGATTCCGACGGCAACTCCGCCGCTCGGCGGAACGTGGCTTCGACTCCGCACGGCTGACCGAATCGCAGTCGGAATTGCTGTGGCTGGTCGCCCGGCAACCGGGCATCTCGGTCAGCGCCGCCGCGGCCGAGCTGGGGCTGGTCGCCAACACCGCCTCGACGCTGGTCTCCAAGCTGGTGGGCAAGGGATACCTGCTGCGGACCGCCGACCAAACCGACCGCCGGGTAGGCCAGCTGCGGCTGGCCGGAGCGGCCCAACAGATCGTCGACACTTCGCGATCGGCGCGTCGTGCCGTGCTGGCCGACGTGCTCAACGAACTCGGCGACGACCAAATCGAGGCTTTGACAAAGGGGTTGGCAGTTCTCGACACGATGACCCGACGACTACAGGAGCGATGACCATGAGCAGAGCACTGCCGATGGCGGTCGACGGCCGGAACCTGACCTACCGGTACGGCCAGTTCACCGCGGTGGACGACGTCACCTTGCAGGTTCGGCCGGGCGAGACGATGGGTCTACTCGGTCCCAACGGCGCCGGCAAAACCACGGTGGTGCGGATGCTCACCACGCTGACACCCGTGCAGCACGGCGAACTGCGCATTTTCGGCCTCGACGCCCGCGATCAGACGAACGACATCCGAAGCAATATCGGCTATGTGCCGCAACAGCTTTCCATTGAATCGGCACTGACCGGCCGGCAGAACGTCGCCTGGTTCGCCCGGTTGTACGGCGTGCCCCGCTCGCAGCGATCCGAACGGGTGGACGAGGCGTTGGCCGCCATGGAATTACTCGACGTCGCCGACCGGCTTGCCGGAACGTACTCCGGCGGGATGGTGCGCCGCCTGGAAGTGGCACAGGCATTGGTCAACCGCCCGTCGCTGCTGGTCCTCGACGAACCGACAGTGGGACTGGATCCGATCGCGCGCGACCACGTGTGGACCCACGTGCTGAACATGCAGAGCCAATTCGGCATGACCGTGCTGTTGACCACGCACTACATGGAAGAAGCCGACGCGTTGTGCGATCGGGTGGCGCTGATGCATCACGGCACGCTTCGCGCCGTCGGGACACCGACGAAGCTGAAGTCGACGGTGTCCGCATCCGCGACGCTGGAGGACGTGTTCCGGCACTACGCCGCATCGGACCTGTCAGAGCAGCCCGATGAGTTCTGGCTCGCTGCGTGAAATCCGTTCCAGCAGAATGGTTGCCAGCCGTGCCGGTTGATAACGCTGTCAAGCCCACACTCGCCCGCGCTCCGCACGGGTGGCAGCGGGTACCGACAACGTTGGGCCGCGTCGGCGCGTTCGCGCTCGTGGAGATGCAGAAGCTGCGGCACGATCGCACCGAGCTCGTCACGCGGATGGTGCAACCGGCGCTGTGGCTGCTGATCTTCGGCACGACGTTCAGCAAGCTGCACGTCATCAATACCGGGTCGGTGTCCTATCTGGCGTTCCTGGCGCCGGGGATCATCGCCCAGTCGGCGTTGTTCATCTCGATCTTCTACGGCATCCAGATCATCTGGGACCGCGACGCCGGAATCCTGGCCAAGCTGATGGTGACGCCGGCGCCGGCGTCCGCGCTGATCTCCGGTAAAGCATTCGCGGCGGGCGTGCGATCGGTCGCGCAGGTCGTCGGTGTGCTGGCGCTGGCGTATGTGATGAGGATTGGGATGACGATCAACCCGCTGCGCATCCTGGCCGCAATGGCCGTGGTGATGCTGGGTTCGGCGTTCTTCGCCTGCCTGTCGATGACCCTGGCCGGGCTGGTGCGTAGCCGCGATCGGCTGATGGGGATCGGCCAGGCCATCACCATGCCGCTGTTCTTCGCGTCCAACGCGCTCTACCCGGTCGACGCGATGCCGGGGTGGCTGCACATGCTCAGCACCGTCAACCCGCTCAGCTACGAAGTCCACGCATTACGCGCGATACTCATTGGCACCCCCTTCAATCCGCTGGACATCGTCGTGTTGGTTGTTGCGGCAGTTCTCGGAATCGTCACTGCATCAACACTTTTGCGACGCCTGGTCATGTAGGTCACGAATATGTAACTCCCCCTGGTGAATTCGATTCAGCAGGGGGCTTTTTCGCGCCCGGTCAGCTCCGAGTTGTCCAGCACCTTCCGAGTCGACGGTCTGCGGGCATCGAGTGCGCATCCATGGCTTCGACTGTGCATCGTCGGCGGGGTTTCGCCGACATTCGCGCCCTCACCGCACAATTGAAGCCGTCATTGCACACTCACATGCCAACTTTCCAGCTGCCTAACTCGATATGGATTGGCCAGGCCTCAGCTCCGAGTCGTAATCGTTATCCGCGGGTAACGCTTCGATCCTCAATCGTTAGCGAACCGCGATCCCACACTCCGCGTCGAGTGACACGCTTGTAGTTACTGAGGTGTTTGACTGCCACAGACAGCTATTCGACCGCTTGTGCGGCAAATAAAAGTTGGGATAGGAGCTATGAAGTTCGCAGAGAAATTCCGCGGTGCGGCAGGAAGTCTGCCGCGCAGATTGGCAATTGCGACCGTCGGGGCAGCATTGCTGGCCGGCATGGTCGGTGCGATCGGCGGCTCGGCGACCGTGGGGGCGTTCTCCAAAAAGGGTCTGCCGGTCGAAACTTTGAACGTCCCATCGGCGTCTATGGGCCACGACATCAGGGTGCAATTCCAGGGCGGTGGACCGCACGCGGTCTACCTGCTCGACGGCTTGCGCGCACAGGACGACTTCAACGGCTGGGACATCAACACTCCGGCGTTCGAGGAGTACTACCAGTCGGGCCTGTCGGTGATCATGCCGATCGGTGGACAGTCCAGCTTCTACAGCGACTGGTACCAGCCGGCGTGCGGCAAGAGCGGTTGCCAGACCTACAAGATGGAAACCTTCATTACCAGGGAGCTTCCCGCATATCTGCAGGCTAACCGAGGCATCTCCCCGAACGGCAATGCCGCGGTGGGTCTTTCGATGTCGGGTGGGTCAGCGATGATCCTGGCCGCGTACTACCCGCAGCAGTTCTCCTACGCCGCATCGCTGTCCGGCTTCTTGAACCCCTCCGAGGGTTGGTGGCCGACGCTGATCGGTCTGTCGATGGGTGACGCGGGCGGCTACAGCGCCTCCAACATGTGGGGTCCGACCAGTGACCCGGCCTGGAAGCGCAACGACGCGATGGTGCAGATTCCGCGCCTGGTGCAGAACAACACCCGCATTTGGGTCTACTGCGGCAACGGCACTCCGAACGAACTGGGCGGCAACAGCATGCCGGCCAAGTTCCTGGAGCAGTTCACCCTGCGCACCAACGAGCAGTTCCGGGACAACTACACCGCTGCGGGTGGCCGCAACGGCACGTTCAACTTCCCGCCCAACGGGACGCATGACTGGGGTTACTGGAACCAGCAACTGGTTGCCATGAAGCCCGACATCCAGCGAACGCTGAGCGCTGCACAGGGCGCGACCTGATCGAAACCCACCCATGCATCGGCCGCAGCGTTCCCCCAACGCTGCGGCCGATGTTTTTGTGCGGAAGGCTAGTTCAGCAGGGCGCGCCGATCCTGATGGAAATAGGTGAAGCCGGTCGCCAATGTGCACATCGCCGATGAGAAGACCAGCATCCCGGTGCCGTTGACGAATAAGCTCATCACACCGCCGACGGTGGCGCCGACGATGAAGCTGCCGAACAGCAGGAAATAGCCGAGCCAGTCGGCGATATTTCCGCCGGCGATATGACGCTCGATGCCCTGACCCATCTTGACCAGCGTTCCGGTCACGTAACTCAACGGCACCGACACCTCACCGTCTTTGACGAATGATGTGTTCAGCGCGCCGATACCGAAGGCCAGCAACATGATCGGCGGGAAGTCGAGCTGGCTTTCCGACCACCCTTCGTCGAACACGTCGACGATCGTGGCCGCTATAAGACTGAACGTGGTCAGCACGGTCGGCCCGTGCGGGTGTGCCAACCAGAAATGCCGCCGACACACCGACGCCACCACCACACCGGCGACGAAGCTCAGCAGCAGCAGTCCGGCCGTTATGGACAGCACCACGTCGTCGTTGAAATACCCCAGTACGGCGCGTTGCGCGTTGCCCGTCATGAACGTGACGAAGTATCCGGCGGAATGGGTGAAGGCCGTCGCTCCGAGCACACCGGCAAGCACTGCCAGCAGATACGAGAGCCGGGCCTCACGGTCGAACGTCTCACCAGCCATAAAACCATGGTTCCATCGGAACTAGACGCTGTGCAGCGTGGGGGCGGCCATTCAGGCGCGATTCACATCAGTCTGCTATGAACTTGGCGATCGACCGTAGCGGGATGGGCAGCCAGCCGGGCCGGTGCCGAGATTCGTAACCCGCCTCATACACCGCCTTGTCCAGTTCGTAGGCCGCCAAAACCAATTCGGAATCGCGGGGGTCCACGCCGGATGCCGCCGCGTATCCATCGCAGAACGCTGTTCGGTTGCGCTGCACCCACTCTCGAGCACGCGCAGCCAACTGCTTGTCGGCCGACTGATCCACCAGCGGCCCATAAGCCGCGTAGTCGAACGATCGCAGCACACCTGCCACGTCCCGCAACGGGGAGTCCGGCGCGCGCCGCTCGTCCAGCGGTTGACCCGGCTCACCTTCGAAATCGATCAGCAACCAGGACTCCGGCGTGCGCAGCACCTGGCCCAGATGCAGATCGCCGTGCACCCGCTGCACCGTGATGGTCTGCTCAGCCAGCTTCTGAAAACGGTGCTCGATCGCCGGGACGTACTGCTCGACCTCGGGCACCGCTGCGGCCGCGGACGACAACCGGGCCAGCATGGTGTCGACCGGGAACGGGGCCTGCGAGGTGCCCAGCGCTTCGGCGAGCCCCGCGTGCACCGATGCAACGGCTTCACCCAGTCGGTAGGACTCGCCGGCGAAGTCACCGCCCACCTCGTAGGCGTACAGGTCGCCTTCGGCGAACAGGTCCCGGACGCTGGCGGTGGCCATCGCCCAGCCCTCGGCCGCGTTGCCCTCGTATTCGGTCGCCATGCCCAGCGGCCAGCTGGCGGCGGTGTCCGGTGCGGTCAGGTCATAGGTGCCCAGCAGGCGCGCCACGTGCGGATTACCGGCCCGGCCAAGGACCCGGTTGAGCTCGATGTCGGGGTTGACACCCGGGCTGACGCGGCGGAACACCTTCAAGATGGCGTCGCGATCGAAGATCACGCTGGTGTTGCTCTGCTCGGCGTCGGAGACCCGGGGGTAGGCGTTCAGCGGCAGGGTGACGTCCGGCTCCTTGCTGAACGCCACGCCTTCCCGGGTGGCCGACGAATCAACCAGCGACAGCAGAAACGCGGCCGCGTCGGGGTCGTAGAGCGCGTCGAAGCCGACGCGATCGCCGTCAGCGCCGATCGTGGCGATGGTGGCGAACTCGGTGGGCGGCTCGGAATCCCAGCCGACGATCACCTGGTAGCGCTCGGCCGAGCCGTCGGTGTAGGCGACGTCCACCAGCGTGAGATCCAGGTTGTCGCGCAGAGCTATCACCAGGCCAGGCTCAGCGGTCGCCAGTTCGCGGCTGCGGCCGGCGTACCAGCGCTGTTGCGGCAGCCATTCTGACCAGGGCAGATTCATGGCGACTCCTCAGACCCGCACAACTGGAACCAGTAGAACCCATGGCTCGGCAGGGTGAGCAGATACGGCAGATGTCCGATGGGCGGAAACCTCACCCGGCCGGTCAACTCGACCGGCACGTAGCCGTTCCAGTGCTGCAGGTTCAGTTCGATGGGTTGCGGGAAACGCGACAGGTTGTTGACGCAGACCACCACGTCGTCGTCGGACACCCGGGCGTAGGCCAGCACCGACGGGTTCGTTCCGCCCAGCTCTTGGAACGACCCGATCGCGAACGCATCGTGCCGTCTGCGCACCATCAGCATGGTGCGAGTCCAGTTCAACAAGGACGTCGAGGTGTCCATCTGCGCTTCGACGTTGACAGCCTGATACCCGTACACCGAGTCCTGGCTGGCGGGCAGATACAGCCGGCCGGGGTTCGCCTTGGAGAACCCGGCGTTGCGGTCCGGTGTCCACTGCATCGGGGTGCGCACGCCGTCGCGGTCACCCAACCAGATGACGTCACCCATGCCGATCTCGTCGCCGTAGTAGAGACACGGTGAGCCGGGCAGCGACAGCAATAGCGCTGTGAACAGCTCGATCTGGTTGCGGTCGTTGTCCAACAGCGGGGCGAGCCGGCGGCGGATGCCGACGTTCGCCTTCATCCGGGGGTCTTTGGCGTACTCGGAGTACATGTAGTCGCGCTCTTCGTCGCTGACCATCTCCAGCGTCAACTCGTCGTGGTTGCGCAGGAAGATCCCCCATTGCGCCATGTCCGGAATCTCCGGGGTCTGCCCCAGGATCTCTGAGATCGGGAACCGTGACTCGCGGCGGACTGCCATGAAGATGCGCGGCATCAGCGGGAAGTGGAACGCCATGTGGCACTCGTCGCCGCCGGTGCTGGGATCGCCGAAGTATTCGACGACGTCGGCGGGCCACTGGTTGGCCTCGGCCAGTAGCACTCGGCCCGGGAACTCGTCGTCGACGACTTTGCGCACTTTCTTCAGGAAGGCGTGCGTCTCGGGCAGGTTCTCGCAGTTGGTGCCCTCGCGCTCGAACAGATAGGGCACAGCGTCCAGCCGGAATCCGTCGATCCCGAGATCGAGCCAGAACCGCAGGACGTCGATCATCGCTTCCTGCACGGCCGGGTTGTCGTAGTTCAGGTCCGGCTGATGCGAGAAGAAGCGGTGCCAGTAGAACTGTTTACGCACCGGGTCGAAGGTCCAATTCGACTCTTCGGTGTCGATGAAGATGATGCGAGCGTCGGTGTACTTCTCGCTGGTGTCGCTCCAGACGTAGAAGTCGCCGTAGGGGCCGTCGGGGTCCTGCCGTGATTCCTGAAACCAGGGGTGCGAATCCGAGGTGTGGTTCATGACGAGATCGGTGATGACCCGGATGCCCCGCTCGTGCGCCGCGTTGAGCAACGCGACGAAGTCCTCGACGGTGCCGAATTCGGGCAGCACTTTGTAGAAGTCGCGGATGTCGTAACCGCCGTCGCGTAACGGAGAGTCGTAGAACGGCGGCAACCACAGACAGTCGACACCCAGCCACTGCAGATAATCCAGGCGCTCCATGAGCCCCCGCAGATCTCCTGAGCCGTCTGCGTTGCCGTCGACGAAGGCTCGAACGAGCACCTCGTAAAAGACTGCGTGTTTGAACCAGGTCGGATCGGCCGGCAGCGACTTGGCGTCACCGAATTCGTCGGCACTGGGATGTTCGACTACACCGGCTTCGACGTGACTTCCCTTGGCAGGATCATGCTCAACGGTGTCGTGCCTGCTGCTCGTCAAGTCCACGACCTTACACGTACCCGAGGCGTGGCATCGAAAACCTTATGCGCCAAACGAATTGAGTGCAGCAGCTGAGCTGGGACGTTGGATCAGCCCGGCGGGCCGTCGCCCAGCGACACGTCGATGACCCGACCCTGCAGTCCCACGCTGACGTGTTCGCCGGGGTGATGCTGGTCGAGAATGTTCGTCAGCGTGGTGGCCGAGTTGACCGGCTGGCCGTTGATCGAGTTGACCACGTCACCCGGGGCGAGCCCGGCGGCTGCGGCCGGGCCGGTAGGAATCACCTGGCGGACGATCGCGCCCGAGCCGCCCGGGGCGTCGTTGACTCCGACGCCGAGGAAGGCGGTCGGCCCGATGTGCACGCTCGGCGACGAGGCACCGGAGCGGATCTGTCCCGCGATGGCCATCGCCTCGTTGATCGGGATCGCGAAGCCTTGGCCGCGGCCGAGGTGGAAGTTCTGCGTCGCGGCCGTGTTCATGCCGATCACCTGGTTGGCGGAGTTGACCGTGGGGCCACCGGAGTCGCCCGGGCGGATGTTCGCGTCGACCTGGATCAGGCCGACCAGGGTTTCGGTGCTGCCGGTCAGCGCGTCGTTCGCCGACACCGTCTGGTTCAGCGCGCCGATGCGCCCCTCCTCCACGCTGGGCGCCCCGCCGGCACCGCCCGCATTACCCAGCGACACCACCGGCTGGCCCACGCTCAGGCCGTCCGAGTTGCCGATGTTCGCCACCGGCAGCCCGCCGCCGGCGAGTTGCAGGACGGCGATGTCATGCTGGCGATCAAAACCGATCACGTTGGCCGGGTAGACCTGACCGTTGGCGATCGACCTCGCGGTGAGGTCAGTCGCGCCGGCGACCACGTGGTTGTTGGTGAGGATCACGCTGGGGTCGATCACGATGCCGGTCCCGGCGCCGACGGCGCTCTGGAATCCCAGCTTGGCGTCGATGTCGACGATCTGCGGGCCCACCTGCGAGGCCGCCGACGCCGCGTCCCGTGGGAGGGGCGGTATGAAGGGCGACGCGTTCGCGGGCACGGTGGCCACACCGAGTCCTGCCACTGCCAACAGACTGAGCAAGCTCAGCGACCTCCGCGGTTTGCGGCGGTGCGATCCGCTCATCCCGTCACCTCCTGCGTGAGTTCCAGCCCGGATTAACCAGAAATGCCGTCACGCGTGAGTGACGACACAACTTCGTTTATCTAACCGTAGCGCGCGTCGCTGAATCGGGCATATTGGCGATTCGGCCGACATGCTGCTGGACGGTAGCTTCAAAGCTTTGGCTGGACGGCAACTCGACGGCAAAGGTGTTTCTCGTATGAGCGTTCTCGATTCGTTCCGACTCGACGACAAAGTGGTGATCGTGACCGGCGCTTCGTCCGGGCTGGGCGTGTCGTTTGCCCAGGTGTTCGCCGAGGCCGGCGCCGACGTCGTGCTGGGGGCACGCCGCGTCGAGCGGTTGGCCGATACTGCGGCGCTCGTCGAAGCCGGGGGCCGCAAGGCGCTGACGGTCGCCACCGACGTCAGCGTGCCCGAGCAGAGTCAGGCGTTGGTCGACGCCGCGATGCAGACGTTCGGCCGCGTCGACGTGTTGATCAACAACGCCGGCATCGGCACCGCCCACCCGGCGACCCGGGAGACGCCCGAGGAGTTCCGGTCGGTGATCGACGTGAACCTCAACGGCGCGTACTGGGTGGCGCAGGCCTGCGGGCGGGTCATGAAGCCAGGAAGCTCGATCATCAACATCGCCAGCATCCTCGGGATCACCACCGCGGGCCTTCCGCAGGCGGCCTACAGCGCGAGCAAGGCCGCCATCATCGGGCTCACCCGGGACCTGGCGCAGCAGTGGGGCTCCCGCAAGGGAATTCGCGTCAACGCCCTGGCTCCGGGATTCTTCAAGACCGAGATGACCGACGAGTACCCGCCCGAATACCTGGAGAGCCAGTCGCATCGACTGGTCTTGGGCCGCCTCGGCGATGACCGCGAACTGGCTGCGACCGCGGTGTGGCTGGCGTCGGCCGCCGGTGGCTACGTCACCGGGCAGACGATCGTCGTCGACGGCGGCCTGTCCATCAACTAGACATGCCCGACTTCGACCCCGAGGCCCGCTTCGCGCAAGCGCCGGTAGCCCGACTGGCCACCGCCGCCCCCGACGGGCGTCCACACCTGGTACCGGTGGTGTTCGCACTGCACGACGGGGTGATCTACACCGCGGTGGACGCCAAACCGAAGACCACCCAGCGGCTGCGCCGGCTGACCAACATCGAGCGCAACCCGCAGGTAACCCTCTTGGTCGACCACTACGACGAGGATTGGACGCAGTTGTGGTGGGTCCGCGCCGACGGGATCGCCACCATCCATCACGACGGCAGCACCATGCATGACGGATTGGATCTGCTGCGCGCGAAATATGCCCAGTATCAATCGGTTTCACTTATCGGGCCGGTGATCGCCGTCGCGGTGCGGCACTGGAGCAGCTGGCACGGCTGAGGCCGGCCCAGCGCTTGCCAACTCGCCTTCAGCTTAAGGACCCGAACCCGGCGACTACGCCGAAAATAGGCCGTTCAACTGGGCATATGGCCTGTACTATGGGGTACTAATTGCGACGTGCGCAACTTATGTTCCCTTTGCTGAGCGGAACATAGGGCATATTGGAGATGTGCAATGCGGGGCGGGGGTCCCGCCTCGTCTCGGAGGGTGGACACGGTGGGTAAAGCGATTCGCACGGGTTGGCTCGCGGCGTTGATCGCCGCGCTGACCATGATGGGCTCGGTCGCCCCGGGAATGGCGGCGATCGCACCCCCGACTCCGTCCGGCACGGTCGCATCGATCCTGCCGGCCAACGGCGCGGTGGTCGGGGTGGCCCACCCGGTGATCGTCACGTTCACCAGCCCGGTCACCAACCGCTCGGCAGCCGAGCGGGCGATCACAGTCACGGCGCCGAACCACCTGACGGGCACGTTCGATTGGCCCGAACCGAACGTTGTCGAGTGGAAGCCGGACGGGTACTGGCCCGCGCACAGCCACGTCGGTGTTCAGGTGCACGCGTTGTCGACCGGGTTCGAGACCGGCGACGCAGTGGTTGGTACTGCCAGCATTTCCGCGCACACCTTCACCGTCACCCAGAACGGCGAAGTGCTGCGCACGATGCCGGCGTCGATGGGCAAGGCCACTCGCCCGACCCCGATCGGAAATTTCTCCGCGCTGTCGAAAGAGCGCACGGTCGTGATGGATTCGCGGACCATCGGCATCCCGCTGGAGTCCTCCGAGGGCTACAAGATCACCGCGCAGTACGCGGTCCGCGTGACGTGGAGCGGCGTCTACGTCCACTCGGCTCCGTGGTCGGTGGACTCCCAGGGCTATGCGAACGTCAGCCACGGCTGCATCAATCTCAGCCCGGACAACGCCGCGTGGTACTTCGACACGGTTCACATCGGCGATCCGATCAACGTGGTGGCCTAGCCGTTAGGCGTGATGTCGTCCGCGGAATACATCCGCGCGCGGCCGAGTTGGCGCCTGCATGGCGAATCCACAAACCCGCGCGGTCCGGTTCGATAGTTACGGCGGGCCCGACGTCCTCTACGTCACCGATATCGAGAGGCCCGAACCCGGGGCCGGCGAGGTGCTCGTCGAGGTTCGCGCGGCCGGCATCAATCCCGGCGAGGCAGGCATCCGCACCGGCGCACTGCACGAGCAGTTCCCGGCTACCTTTCCCTCTGGCGAGGGCAGCGACCTGGCCGGTGTCGTCATCGAGCTCGGAGACGATGTCAGCGATTTCGCCGTCGGTGACGAGGTGCTCGGGTTCAGTTTTCAGCGGTCGAGCCACGCCACCCATGCGAGCGTCCCGGTCGACCAGCTGATTCACAAACCGGCCGAGTTGAGTTGGGAGATCGCGGGTTCGCTGTATGTGGTGGGCGCCACGGCATACGCCGCGGTTCGTGCGGTTGCGCCGCAGTCAGGTGAGACCGTGGCAGTCTCGGCAGCCGCCGGCGGAGTCGGCAGTATCGTGGTGCAACTCCTGGCGCTGCAAGGTGTACGGGTGCTGGGCATCGCGTCGTCGGCCAATGCGGAGTGGCTCCGCGCGCACGGAGTCGAGCCGGTCGAGTACGGCGCCGGATTGGCTGCCCGACTGCAGCAGGCCGCACCCGACGGCGTCGACGCCTTCATCGATCTGTTCGGGCCGGATTATGTGCAGCTCGCTGTCGATCTCGGTGTGCCACGCCGAGCGCATCAACACGATCATCTCGTTTGCCAAGGCCGCCGAAGTCGGCGCGAAAACCGAAGGCAGTGCCGAAGCTTCGACGCCGGCTGTGCTGCAGGAAGTTGCCGATCTGATCGCATCTGGCGCGCTGGACTTCGACGTTGCCGCGACCTACCCGCTGGACCGGGTCGTCGACGCCTTCGAAGAACTCGAGCAACGGCACACCCACGGCAAAATCGTGTTGCTGCCGCAGTCGGCCACCTGAGGTAAGTGCCCGCTAGCGTTCATTAACGCCTAGGCTCGACGACATGGCTACTACTACATTGCAAGAATCCCGAGTCGCCGACACGCTGCACCGGATGTACGCCGAGGCACAGGAACAGATGTCGACGCTGCGTGAGCGGCGCCCCAACATGTCGGCGGCCGTCACCGTCAAGGAACGCGCCGACGCGATGAGCGAGTTCTACATCCCGGTCACGCCCGAATCCGGCCGGCTGCTCTACTCACTTGTGCGAGCAACCAAACCGGCCACCATCGTGGAATTCGGTATGTCCTTTGGCATTTCGGCGCTGCACCTGGCATCAGCGGTGCGCGACAACGGCTCCGGCCGGGTGGTGACGACGGAGATCAGCGAAACCAAGATTGCCACCGCCAAGCAGACGTTCGCCGAGACCGGTCTGGACGACCTGATCACCGTTCTGGAAGGCGATGCTCTTTCCACGCTCGCAGAACTGGACGGGCCGGTCGACTTCGTCCTGCTCGACGGGTGGAAAGAGCTGTACCTGCCGGTGATCAAGCTGCTGGAGCCGCGGCTGTCGCCCGGCGCCCTCGTCATCGCCGACAACACCGAGAGCCCGGACACCCGGTCCTACCTCGACTACGTCCACGGCAGTGGAAGTGGCTACGTGAGTTTCAATTTCGCCGTCCGTGACAGCGACAGCATGGAACTCAGCTGCTACGCCGCCACCTAGGTCTTCGGCGCCCCGCTAGATCAACGCGGTTTCAGCGACTGCTCGAGCCAGGGCGTCATCCACTGCACGCCCTCCTCGGTCAGGTGCACGCCGTCGCTGCGGACATGGATGCCGTCCACGTCGGCCGTATACGTTCCTTGCGGACACAGCTTCTTCTTGAGGTCGAGGATGTGAATGTCCGGGCGATTGCCAATCGTCTTGCCCAGCATCGTGTTCCACTCGTCCACCCGCTCGGGCTGATCCTCGGGATACAAACTGCCGTCCGGCCGTTCACCCCGTCTGCTGTACGGCAAGTTCGCGACGGTCAGCGGCGCACCGCTGAAGCTGAGGATGTCGACCGCACGCCGCAACTCGGCGCTGATGTAGGAGTCGAAGGCCGGATCCCCGATGTGGGTCCACCGTCCCTCGTTGACCCGGTTCACTGTTTCCCAGCGCCCGATGACCAGCAGGACGGCGTCGGGTTGATCGGCGGCGATCTGCGAGGTCCATCTGCCCGGCCATGATTCGCACTCGCTCTTCTGGTCCAGGGCCTGGCCGAGATAGCTGTACGGCCCTCCGCGTACCAGGCTGCAACCGATCACGGTGTGGTCGACGAACTGGAATCCCGGCGTTGCCGGCAGGAAGTGCATCATCGTCCAGCCGATCGAGTCGCCGAACACAGACACGGTGAACGGACGCCGCGGGTCTCGCGTCGTGATCGCCCGCGCAGGCCGGACGCTCTCGACCGGCGACGGTGAGACCACCGCAACCGGCGACACACCCGGCGGAAGGCTGGCGTCGAGTGCGCTGACACCGGCCTTCGGGACAACCGGAACCACCAACAACGTCACTGCCGCCGCGGTCGCCGCGGTGGCTCCGGCCAGCGGAAGCAGTGGCACCCGCATCGGTTGCCACTTCCGGACCGGCTGCTCGATCGCCCACCACGACACCACCGAGATCGCCAGGGTCACGGCGCACCGCAGGGCGAACAGCGACAGACCGTGCCAGCCGGTCCGCTGGCCGTTGAGAACCAGGAAGATCGGCCAGTGCCACAGGTAGATGCCGTAGGAGATACCGCCGAGCCAGGCCAGCGGACCCCAGGCCAGCGCGGTGGCGACCGGTCCGCGCTGATCCAGTGCCACCGGGGCGATCACCAGCACCGCCGCGACGGCGACCGCGATCAGCAGGCCGCCGCGGAACTCGCGGGCGCTGCCGGTGGCGAAGTGCACGGCCGCCCCGAGCAGCGCCAGGCCGATCACCGGAAGCAAGCGGGCGATCCACTTAGCCGTTCGGGAGCGGATCAGCGACCACCCGCGATTGAGCGCGGGCCAGTCGCCGACCAGCAGCGCGGACGCCGCAGCGCCCACCAGTAGCGCCTGGGCCCGGGTGTCGGTGCCGAAATAGACCCGGTCGCGGGTCGCGTCAGACGCAAGCAGGATCGCGGCGGCGGCGGACCCGAGCGCCCCGAGCGTGGCGAGCAGGAACACCGTCAGGCGGACTGCGCCGACCGTGGCCCGATTGTTGCGGCGCCGCGCGCGGACCGCGAGTCCCACGGCCACCACGACCAGTACCAGCGGCCAGACGATGTAGTACTGCTCTTCCACGCCGAGCGACCAGGCGTGCTGCAGCGGCGACGGCGGAGATCCCTGAGCGAAGTAACCGGTCTTGTCCGCGACGAACATCCAGTTCGCCACCCAGAAGAAGGCGGCGACGGCGTCGTCGCGCAGGCTGGCGATCGCCTCCGGGGAGAAGAGTTGGCGCCCGACGGCCACCGTCAGCACCATCAAGACCAGCGCCGGCAGCAGTCGGCGGGCGCGCCGAATCCAGAAGTTGGCCAGGTCGATCCGGCCCGTGCGGCCCAGTTCGTCGAGCAGCAGCGACGTGATCAGGAAACCGCTGAGCACGAAGAACACGTCGACACCCAGGAACCCGCCGGCCATGCCGGGGATGCCGCCGTGATCGGCGAGCACCAGTGCGACGGCCAGCGCGCGCAGACCATCCAGCGCGCGGATTCCCGGACGGCGTTCGGGGCGGTCACCGTCGTCACTGGCCCGGCGGGTGGTCGACCGGCTTGCCGGTGGTGAGGTGACCCAACGAGGCTTCCGAGCAGAATGAACCGGCACGGGGTATGCCCCGGCCGGTTCCATGTTCACCTCTCCAGCGCGCCGGCCAGTTTCCTGGTCGGTGGCCTTGATGCCGCCGATACTCGGGTGCCCCTCCCTGTTGATGCAGGCGCCAGTTTAGGTCCGGGCAGTGCGCATCAGCGGCAGACACGGCGCGCCGGCGGCCGAGATATGCTGCCGCGCGCCAACTCCGCGCGCGGCGAGAGAACAAGCTCGAGTCGTCACTGGTGCGATACGGCTTGCGATTCGGCGGCACCTTCCGCGGGTAGATCGCGGGCCCAGCGGGGGTCGAACATGGCACCGTTGGCATGCTCGACCAACATGAACGATGCCATGGATTCGAATCTGGCGACTTCTACTTCCTGACCTTCGCCGGTTTCCTGCTCAGAAACCGATTTCAGCTGCCGGCAAAATCGATGAGTCCGCGAATATTGCGTCCTTCACGCAGGTCCACGAACGCCTCGTTGATCTGGTCAAGCTGGTAGTGGCGGGTGACCAGCTCATCGAGTTTCAATGCACCTGCCTGATACATCGACAACAGCAACGGCACGCTGGTGCGCGGATTCATCCCGCCGTAGAGCGCTCCCTTGAGTTGCTTGGACGACAGCACCATCTCCTGCAGGATCAGCGGAACCACCGGCTCGGTGTAGGGGGTGATGCCGGTGAGCACGCATGTCCCGCCTTTGCGAAGCAGCCGCATGGCCAACGGGATCAACTCCACGTGCACAACGCCGGCGGTCACGACGACGCGGTCGGCCATCACGCCGGCGGTGATCTCGGCCACCAGCGGTATCGCCTCCTCGGCGGAGACGGCGCTGTGCGTGGCGCCGAAGATCTTGGCCGAATCCCGCTTGGACTCAATCGGGTCCACTGCAACGACAGAGGTCGCGCCGGCCGCGCGCGCCCCTTGCAGGGCATTCATCCCGACGCCTCCGGTACCGATGACGACGACGGTGTCACCGGGCTCGGTGCCCGCCGAGACCGTTGCGGAGCCCCAGCCGGTGCTGACGCCGCACGACACCAGCGAGGCAGCATGGAAGGGAATCGTGTCGTCGATCTTGATGACGGACCTGTCCGTCAGCACCGCATATTCGGCGAATGTGCCGAGTTGTCCGTAAGCCATCAGGTTTTCGTCGCCGAGATGCCGGCGACAGGTTCCGTCGGTCGGCATCTCCCTCGAGAACAAACTTGCGCCGGCGTCGCAGATGTAGCTCTGACCGTTCACACAGAACCGGCAACTGCCGCACGCGGGGATGAACGACATCGCCACGTGGTCACCCGGCTGCACCGACGTCACACCCGGCCCGATTTCTTCGACGACACCAGCGCCCTCGTGACCACCAAGCATCGGAAACCAGTCCGGCTCAGGGATACCGGTTGAGGCCCGCACCTCGGGGGTCGGCAATACGTCGCCGGTGACAAGGTGGTCGTCGGAGTGGCAGATACCGGCAACGGCCATCCGTACCAGGACTTCACCGGCGTGGGGTGGATCGAGATCAACCTCGCGGATCTCCCAGTCCTCCCCGACCCCGCGCAGCACAGCGGCACGACACTTCATAGCGATCTCCCTTGGTGGCTGCGGTTATTCGGGCGCATATCCCAATGTGCTCTTGGTTTCCAGGTACTCGTGGAAGCCGAACTCACTCCACTCCCGACCGTTGCCGCTGCGCTTATAGCCGCCGAACGGCGCGTTCAGGTCGAAAGCGTGGTTGATCGTCACCCAGCCGGCCCTGATGTTGCGGGCAACCTCGCGAGCTTTCTCGAGGTCGACCCCCGAAACATAGCCGGCTAAGCCGTATTCGGTGTCGTTGGCGATCTCGACGGCTTGGTCAAGATCGTCGTAGCCGAGAATGCACAACACCGGCCCGAAGATCTCCTCGCGCGCAATCGTCATGTCGTTAGTGACGTTCGCGAAGACAGTCGGCTTGACGTAGTACCCCTTGTCCAACCCGGCAGGTCGGCCCGGGCCGCCGGCGACCACGGTCGCGCCCTCGTCGACGCCCTTCTGGATCAGGCCCTGCACCTTGTCGAATTGAGCCTTCGACGCCACCGGCCCGATCGCGGTCGCATCGTCGCTACCTACCTTGACCTGCTGGGCGACCTCGCGAGCGATCGTAATGGCTTCGTCCATACGCGAATTCGGGACCAGCATGCGTGACGGCGCGTTACAACTCTGCCCGGAGTTGGGCATCATGTTGGCCACGCCGGCGCTGACGCTCTGGGCAAAGCCACCGTCGTCGAGGACGATGTTGGGGCTCTTGCCGCCGAGTTCCTGGGTTACTCGCTTCACCGTCGGTGCGGCGTTCTTCGCGACCTCGACACCGGCCCGGGTGGAGCCGGTGAACGACACCATGTCGATGTCGGGGTGGCTCGCCAGCGCCACACCCACCCCCGCGCCGTCGCCGTTGACGAGGTTGAAAACCCCGGCCGGCACACCCGCGGCCGCCAGGATCTCGGCGAAGATGTACGGCGAATACGGCGCCACCTCCGATGGTTTCAGGATGACGGTGCAGCCGGTCGCCAACGCCGGGTAGACCTTGACCGCGACCTGGTTGATCGGCCAGTTCCAGGGTGTGATCAAACCGCAGACGCCGATCGGCTCTTTGGCGATCAGCGTCTGCCCGTGGTGCTCCTCGAACGGAAAGTTCTTCAGCACGTCGATGGCCGTGTTCAGGTGCGCGATCCCGAGAAAGACCTGCGGCCCGGCCGCCAATGAAGGCGGTGCACCGATTTCCTCGGTGACCGCCTCGGCGAGATCGTCGGCGCGCTTCTGGTATTCGGCGAGAATGGCCTGCAACAGGTCCAAGCGCTGCTCGCGGGTGCTTTGCGACCAACTCGAGAAGGCTCGCCGGGCGGCTTGGACGGCCAGGTCGACATCGGCCGCCGACCCCAGCGAGATCTTTCCGGAGACCTGCTCGGTCACTGGGTTTTCGACGTCAAAAGTATTGGGCCGCAACGGGTCGACCCACCGTCCGTCGATGTAGAACTTCAGGTATTCGCGCATGGCTGCTCCTTTTCGCAGTCCTTTTCCTTATTGGGTGCCTTCGGCATACCAGGTGCGGAATCGGTCGTATTTGGGCATCTCCTCGGAATTCGCCTTCGGATCGATGCAGACGTGCACTACACCGACTTTGCCACTGGCGTAGGCGCGAGCGATCGCGGGGCCGATCTCCTCCTCCTTCTCGACGTACTCACCGTGGCAACCGAAGCCCTCGGCGACCTTGTCCATCCGGACCTCCTTGCTCCAGTGCACACCGGGCTGCGGCGACGGCTGGGTGAAGGTGCGCTTGTACACACCCACCTCGAGACCCCACTGGTAGTCCACGCCCACCACGCATACCAGCGGAAGATTCTGCCGCGCAGCGGTTTCCAGTTCGGCGATATGGAAAAGGAACGCCGAGTCGCTGGTCAGCAGCATCACCGGGCGGTTACCGCCTTCGGCCACCGATGCCCCGACCGCGTACGGCAGACCGGTGCCGAGGTGGCCGAAGTTCTGGTTCCAGATGACGTCGCGCGGCTTGGACTGCGAATAGGTCCACTGGAAGATCACGGTCGCGCCACCGTCGCGCACCAAGATGCCGTCCTCGAGTTCGTTGAACGCCTTGGTGGCCTCGACGACATAGCGCGCCGGGTGGATCGGTGAGCGTCCCGACGGCGCCGATTCCGCCATGTCCGCAATCTCTTTCGCATCCTTGTCGATCAGGACCTGCAGCGCGGGTGCGGGTTTGCGCGGAGAATCCTTGAGCGCCTCGACCAGCTGCGGCACGACACCGCGCAGATCGCCGACCAGCGCCACGTCGAACCGGCGGTTGACGCCGATGGCGGTCGGGTCCTGTTCCACGTACACCCATTTGCGGTTCGCGTCGTTGCCGGCCCAGTGCTGGGTCCGGCCGTAGTGCATCGGCTCACCGAGTTCGGTACCCAACGCAACGCACAGGTCGGATTCCTCGACTGCCTCGTTGGCGGCCGGGGAGAACAAGTAGGGGAACGTCCGCTCCTGCAGTCCCGGAATGAACGAGGTCCCGCCGGAGGTCTGAATGACCGGGCACGCCATGAGCTCGGCCAGCTCCTTGACTTCCTGTTGGGTACGGGAGGTGTGCACACCGTGGCCCACCAGCAGGATCGGGCTCTTGGCCTCGCGGATCAGCTTCACGGCCTCAGCCAGCTCGCGGGTACCGGCGCCCTGGCGGACCAGCCGGTAGCTCGACGGCCTCGGCGCCTCGGCGACATCGAGCTCCTCGAGGATCACGTGCGACGGGAACTCGACATAGGCTGGCCCCGGGGTACCGGACATCGCCCTGCGGATGGCCTCGCGGATGATCTCGTCGGTCTGGTCGGCGTACTCGATCGAACTGCTGTACTTCACCGACGCGGCGAAAAGCGGTTCCTGCTGGACGAATTGGATGCGGCCGCGTCGCACCCGGCGCTCGGTAACGCGGGCCCGCTGCCCGCCGAGGAAGATCACCGGTGAGTTCTCGACGAGCGCACACTGAATCGCCCCGGCGATATTGGCCATGCCCGGGCCGAGCGTGCCGATGCACAGGCCGGGCTTGCCCGTCATGCGTGACGCCGCCTCGGCCATGAATCCCGCGCTGAGTTCGTGATGCGGCGCGACCACCGACCACCCGCGAGCGTCTGCCTCGGAAAACATGTGCACGAAGTTCGGGTCCGGGATACCGAACAGCGTATTGACGCCCTCCGCCTCGAACAAGTCGAGGATCCGCTTATAGACGGGCACAGCCATTGTCGGAAACTCCTTCATCAGCAATACATTTCGTTGAAAAAGCGCTATCCCGAACCCGCCACGGGGTCCATGTCGACGGCCAGGCCCAGCTCCTCGAGGACGCCGGCGGTGTCGGCACCGAGCTCTGGTGCGGGCCCCGCGACGCGGCCCGGCGTCTGCGAGAACCAGGTAGGTACACCCGGGAAGCGCACCGGTCCGTGCGGGGTATCCACCGTTTCGAACATGCCGACGGCGTTCAAGTGTGGATCGTCGAACAGCGCCCCGGGTGTGTTCAACGGCGCGGCCGGTATCTCGAGTTCGCGCAACAGATCCAGCCATTCTTGCGTGGAGCGCTGCTTGATCGTCTCGGCCAGCAGCCCGTAGACGGTGTCTATCTGATGTGCACGCTGAGCCAGCGTGGCGTAGCCCTCGTTCGCCCACGGGGGGCGCACGGCGTCGACGAACGCATTCCAGTGCTTGTCGTTGTAGATCAGCACAGCGATGTGGCCATCGCTGGTGCGGTACGGACGCCGGTTGGGCGCCACGGTGCGCGGATATACCGCCGGGCCCAGGGGTGGGTCGAACAGTGCGCCGTTGGCGTGCTCGACAAGCATGAAAGAGGCCATGGTTTCGAACATGGCGACCTCGACTTCCTGGCCCTCCCCGGTGCGCTCGCGGTGGAACAGCGCCATGGTCGTCGCATACAGCGCGGTGAGCCCGGCGACCTTGTCGGCGATGATCGTTCCGACGAAATCAGCCTCGCCGGTCAGTTGCTGTTGTACCGCCGGCAGACCGCATTCGGCCTGGATGGTGTCGTCGTAGGCGGGCCGGTCGCGCTCGGGTCCGCGTCGGCCGTATCCGTAGCAGTTGGTGTAGACGATCGCCGGGTTGATCGCGGCCACGTCCTGGTATCCGAAGCCCAGCTTGACGATCGCCTTGGCGCGCATCGAGTGGATGAACACGTCCGCGGTCTCGACAAGTGCGCGCAGTGCTCGTGTTCCGGCGTCGGTCTGCAGGTCGAGCACCACGCTGCGCTTGCCACGATTGACGTTGACGAAGACGCCGCTCATGCCCGGCACCGGGCCGACCGAGACGTAGCGGGTGTCATCGCCTTGTGGTGGTTCGACTTTGATGACGTCGGCGCCCATGTCGGCCATGATCTGCGTGCAATACGGTCCCATCACCATTGCGGTGAGGTCGATTACCCGCACCCCGGCCAACGGGCCCTTGCCGTCAACCACGGAGCGCACCCGAGTCGTTGGAACTGTGCGTCAGTCCGAAGCTATAGCGGATATGGTCGTTGTGCCCGTCCGGCAGGACGGGAAAAACCAATGGAGCCTCGATGTTTCGGATCGCGCCGAGATGCTCGCCAACGTCGTCGACTGTCCACGACGGCCTATGCACACCGGGGC
>CAVTSP010000007.1:0-73925 GCA_963737375.1 uncultured Actinomycetota bacterium | reverse complement strand
TAGACCTCGATCACGACGGCGCCACCCTGGCCGCCGCCGGCGCACATCGCCGCCACACCGATTCCGCCACCGCGACGGCCCAACTCGTAGACCAGCGTGGTCAGCATCCGCGCGCCGCTGGCCGCGATGGGGTGACCCAAGCTGCAGCCGCTGCCGTAGATGTTGACTCGTTCTTCGTCGAGTCCGTGCTCGCGGCACGCCGCGATCGGCACCGATGCAAATGCCTCGTTGATCTCCCACAGCGTGACGTCGCCAGGCGCCAGGCCGGCCCGCTCCAGGACCTTGCCGATCACCTTCACCGCGCCCAGGCCGGTGTCCTTCGGCTCCACCGCGGCCGAGGCCCACGCCTTGACCGAACCCAGCACCTTCAGCCCGTGCGCAGCGGCGAAGTCCTCGTCGGCCAGTGTCAACGCCGCGGCCGCATCGTTGGTCCCGCTGCTGTTGCCCGCGGTGATCGAGAAGCCCTCGATCTCCGGGTGCAGCACCTTCAGCGACGCGAGCTTCTCCAGGCTGGTGCCCCGGCGCGGATGTTCGTCGACGCTGAACTCGATCAGCGCATCGTCGAGGCCTTTGATCTTCAGCGGGACGATCTCGTCGACGAAGGCGCCGCTGTCGATCGCTCCGACCGCACGCTGATGCGAGCGAAATGCCCAGGCGTCCATCTCTTCACGGGTGATTCCGACCGCCTGCGCGGTGTTCCACCCGACGGTGATCGACATATCGCGACCCGGCGCATCGGGCGTCTCCACGTGCGTCGGCGGAATCCACCGCTCCTCGAATTCCAGCGTCGGACCCGGGATGCGCCAGTTCATCAGCGGCGTCATCGACAGCGACTGAACGCCACCGCCGACCACAACCTTCTCGGCTCCAGAGCCGATCTGTGCGGCGGCGTTGGCGACTGCGGTGAGGCTACCCGCGCAGTGCCGGTTGACGGCCTGTCCCGGCACTGACGTCATGCCTGAGGCCGACGCGGCGTAGCGAGCCATATCGCCTCCACCGTAATGGGATTCGGCGAAGATCACATCGTCGATATCGGCGACCTCGACTCCGGACCGCCGGACCACTTCCTGAAGGATCGTGGTCGCGAGAAACTCCGGTGTGGTGTTGACCAGCGAGCCCTTGAACGACGTCCCGATGGCGGTTCGGACTGCGCTGACGATGACTGGCTTGGGCATATGATCAACCTTCGAGTGAGCTGCTTGCGAGTTACAAATTAGGCACGAAGCGTAAAGTGTATCAGCTACCGTTGCGCCGACGATATCCGGTGCTTGCCGCCGCCAGAGCACGCTGAGACACTGTGCGGATGCAGCCGTTCGGGTGGGAACTGCCGTACAGCTGGCCACGTAAGCCCGTGTTGGCGACCAACGTGGTGTGCACCTCGCAACCCCTGGCCGCACAGGCCGGTCTTCGCGATGCTCGCCGATGGCGGCAGCGCGGTCGACGCGGCGGTGGC
Organism: uncultured Actinomycetota bacterium; assembly: GCA_963737375.1. Classification (GTDB taxonomy): domain Bacteria; phylum Actinomycetota; class Actinomycetes; order Mycobacteriales; family Mycobacteriaceae; genus Mycobacterium. Next base: position 72,472 of record CAVTSP010000007.1, on the reverse strand, counting down.
CACCGCGATTGCGTTGACGGTGGTGGAGCCGGTGTCCAACGGCATCGGGTCGGACGCTTTCGCCATCGTGTGGGACGGGCGGGAACTGCATGGGCTGAACGCGTCGGGCCGCTCCCCTGCGGCATGGACACCGGAGTATTTCGGCGGTGAGGGCGTTCCCCCGTTCGGCTGGAATTCCGTCACGGTCCCCGGTGCGGTGTCGGCATGGGTCGAGCTGCATGCGAAGTTCGGGAAGCTTCCGTTCGATCGACTCTTCCAGCCGGCAATCACATACGCCCGCAACGGCTTTCTACTGTCGCCGACGATCGCCGAGCAGTGGAACGCCCAGGTGCCGCTGTTCGAGTCGCAGCCCGGATTCGCCGAGACCTTCATGCCCGGCGGGCGAGCACCGCGGCCAGGTGAACTGGTCACGTTGCCCGACCACGCCACCACGCTGGAGACCATCGCCGCAACCAACGGCGAGGCGTTCTACCGCGGCGAGCTGGCGGCCAAGCTCGAAGCCCACTCGACGGCGAACGGCGGGGCCATGCGGGCCGATGACCTCGCCGCGCATCGCGCCGACTGGGTCGGCACCATTGCCGGTGGATACCGCGGATACACCGTGCACGAGATACCGCCCAACGGCCAAGGCATCGTCGCGCTGATCGCCCTCGGAATCCTCGAGCACTTCGACATGACTTCGCTGCCAGTCGATTCCGCGGACTGTGTCCATCTGCAGATCGAGGCGGTGAAACTCGCATTCGCCGACGCACAGGCCTATGTCTCCGACATCGATCACATGTCGGTGAACCCGGAAGACCTGCTCGACGCGGATTACTTGCGTGAGCGCGCCGAGCTGATCGATCCGGACCGCGCCAGGCCGGCGTCAGCCGGAACGCCGGGCGGGGGCACGGTGTATCTCACCGCCGCGGACGCCTCAGGGCTGATGGTGTCGATGATCCAGTCGAACTACCTGGGATTCGGTTCCGGGGTGGTGGTGCCCGGCACCGGGATCTCGCTACAAAACCGCGGCGCGGATTTCTCTGCCGCACAAGGACACCCGAACCAAGTTGGGCCGAACAAGAGGCCGTATCACACCATCATCCCGGGTTTCCTGAGCAAGGACGGCGCCGCGGTGATGAGCTTCGGGGTGATGGGCGGCCCGATGCAGCCGCAGGGCCATGTGCAGGTGGTGGCACGCATTGTCGATCACGGCCAGAACCCGCAGGCGGCGTGTGACGGCCCGCGGTTCCGCTGGGCCGACGGCCTGAGGGTGTGCTGCGAACCCGGCTTTCCGCGGTCCACCCTGGACGGGCTGCAACAGCGCGGCCATCAACTCGTCACCACCGATGACTACAACCAGTTCGGCAGTTGCCAGGCGATCTGGCGGCTGGAGGACGGCTATCTCGCGGTCAGCGACCCGCGCCGCGACGGCCAGGCGGCCGGCATCTAGATCTCGATCTTGCCTTCGGCGGCAGCCAGGCCGATGTCGGTGCGAAAGTGGCTTCCGGGCAACCGAATTGAGCCGATGAGGTCGTAGGCCGCCGAGCGGGCCGCGGTCAGGTCCGTACCGGTGCCCACCACGGAGAGCACCCGGCCACCCGACGACACGATCGCACCGTCCTCGCCGCGGGCCGTTCCGGCGTGCAGGATGCCGCCGGCCTCGGAGCCGACGATCGCATCGCCGACCCGTGGTTTGCCCGGGTAGTACTCCGCGGCCAACACCACTGCCACGGCCGCGCCGTTGTGCCACTGCAATTCGCCGAAGCTCGCCAGCGTGCCGGTAGCCGCCGCATTGAGCAGCTGGCCGAGCGGCGACTCGAGCAGCGCGAGCACTGCTTGCGTCTCCGGATCACCGAAGCGGCAGTTGAATTCGATGACTGCTGGCCCCTTCGAGGTGATCGCCAACCCGGCATACAGCAGACCGGAGAATGGGTTACCGCGCCGGACAAGCTCGGCGGCAACCGGTTCCACGATGTTGCTGACGATATCGCGGTAGACCTCAGCCGGCAGCCACGGTAGCGGGGCGTAGGCGCCCATGCCGCCGGTGTTGGGCCCGGCATCGCCGTCGCCGACCCGCTTGAAGTCTTGCGCCGCCAATAGCGGCACCACGGTCTCGCCATCGACCACGCAGAACAGCGACACCTCGGGGCCGTCGAGGAAGGACTCCAGCAGCACCGGGTGGCCGGACTCGAGCAAGCTTGCGGCGTGAGCGCGCGCGACGACGCGGTCTGACGTGACCACCACGCCCTTGCCCGCGGCCAACCGGTCGTCTTTCACCACCCAGGCAGGTTCGCCGGCCCCCGGGCCGAACCGGTCCAGCGCCGCATCCAAACCCGCTGGGCTGTCGACGATCTCGCTGGAAGCTGTGCGGACGCCGGCGGCTGCCATGACGTCTTTGGCGAAGGCTTTGGACCCCTCGATCTGGGACGCGTCCTTGCTGGGCCCGAAGCAGGCGATCCCAGCCGCTCGAACGGCGTCGGCCACGCCGAGCACCAGGGGCACCTCGGGACCGATCACCACCAGGTCGGCGTGGACCTGGCGGGCCAACGCGACGACGTCGTCACCGGAGGACACGTCGACGTCGTGCTGGTCAGCTATCGATGCGGTGCCGGCGTTGCCGGGTGCGATGGCCAACGCCTCGACCTGAGGGTCGGCGCGCAACGCCAGCAGCAAGGCATGTTCGCGGGCACCGGAGCCGATCACCAGAACGCGCACGGAGAGTCACTTTAGTCTGGCGACGATGCGCGCCGTGCAGCGGCGCGAGGAGGAACCGGACACATCAATTCAGTCTGGCGTCAGATGATTTTCTCGAGCAGGTTCTTCAGTTCTTTCTGCTGCGCGGCGGTGAGCCGCCCGAGACGTTTGTCGAACTCCTCGGACAGCGCCGACATGCCGCCTGAGGCGGCTTTGCGTCCGGTCGCGGTGAGCAGCAGACGATGGCGCCGAAGATCGGTGGGATCGATCTCGCGACGCAGGAAGCCCGCCGCTTCCAGCCGCTTGAGGTACGCGGTGACCGTCGCCTTGGGCATGTTCAACGTCGTCGCCAGCTCAGCTGGGTAGGGATGCTCCTCGATCTCGGCGAGCAGGAACAGTTCCTTCGACTCCAGACCCAGCGAACAGATCTCGTCCTCGGCGCAGGAGATGACCGACAACAGCACCCGGTAGTTCAGGGACCAGATCTTGGCCGCATCAGACATCGACTTGCCAGATCGTTCAGATATGAACTAGTTTAATTGTGAACAACCGCATGATCGAACAATCTACCAGAAAGCCGCCACCATGCCTCTGGATCACTACACGACACTCGGGCGGTCCGGCCTGCGGGTCAGCCCCCTGTGCCTGGGCGCAATGACGTTCGGCGAAGACCTCGGCTGGGGCACCAGTGTCGAAGAGTCTCAACAGATCATCGACCGCTACATCGATTTCGGCGGCAACTTCATCGACACCGCCAACTTCTATACCCGGAGCCACTCCGAGAAGATCCTCGGCGATCACATCGGTCGCCATGCCGCTCGCCGCGACCGTCTGGTGCTCGCAACGAAATTCAGCGGCAACCTGTATCCGGGTGACCCCAACGGTGGCGGCTCGGGCCGCAAATCGCTGATCAACGCCTGCGAAAACTCCCTGCGGCGGTTGCAGACCGACTACATCGACGTCTACTGGCTGCATATCTGGGACACCAACACCCCTATCGAGGAAACGATGGCCGCCCTCGATGACCTCGTCGCGGCCGGCAAGGTGCGCTACATCGGTGTGTCCGACACCCCGGCGTGGAAGATCGTGGAAGCCAACTTGATTGCCCGCTTTCGGGGCTGGTCCAGTTTCATCGGCCTGCAGGTCGAGTACTCGCTGCTGGAACGCTCCATCGAACAAGAGCTGGTTCCGATGGCGAGTGAATTCGGCCTCGGCATCACGCCCTGGTCGCCGCTCAAGAGCGGTGTGCTCAGCGGCAAGTACACCCGCGCCAACAGCGGTGACCACAACGCCGATCGCGGAGCGATGGTCGATTACTTCCTCAATGACACGACCTTCGCGCTGATCGATGAACTGGAGGTCATCGCCAAAGCACATCAGACCAACGTCGCGAGCGTGGCGCTGGCCTGGGTGCACGCGCAGGCCGGGGTCTCATCCGTAATCATCGGCGCCCGCAGGCTTTCGCAACTCGACGACAACCTCCGGGCGGTCGACGTCGACCTCACCGCCGACGAGCTGGCCCGACTCGACGCGCTCACCGCACCGAAGTTCGGATTCCCGAACAACATGCTGGACATGGCCCCGGGCATTCTCAACGGCGGGACGACCGTCAACGGTGCCGCAGGACCGATTTCGGAGTACGTGATGCCCGAAGGCGTTCAGCCGTACTGAGATTGACGGGCTATTCGCCCGAATGCATCTTCAGCGCACCCTCGACGTTGGCCTTCTTGTCCTCGCCGGCGCCCTTGGCCGCGGCCTTCTTGCGCTTGTTCACCACCGCGTCGACGGCGCCGTTGAGCGCCGAGCCCAACGGAAAGCCGAGATACTGGGTGAGGAAGACGGCCATCTCCTTGAGTTCGGTCTCGGTGAGTTCCTCGTTGAGCAGCGCGGCGTTGATCTGGATCTCGGCCAGATCGCGATTGCCGATCGCGGTCACCGCGGTGAGCGTCATGAGGCGCTTGTCGCGCATCGACAATCCCGGTCGGGTCCAGATGGAGCCGAAGAGGTGATCGACGGTCAGGTCGAAGAACGCGTCGCCCTCGATGTTGGGCATCTCCCAGCCGTAGACCTCGTTCATCTTGGCGAGGCCCTTGCTACGCAGCTCGTCCATTACGCCTCTTTCCCTGTGTGCGGCACCCCGAGTCCCGCCGCCAACCGCTGGTAGGCAAGCTCGGCGAGAGGCAGGTCGACCGAGACGGACTCACCCAACGCCAGCGCCAGGCTCAGGTCCTTCTCGCCCAGCCCGCGCGTGTGCACGAACGACTGATACAGGAAGTTGTCCGGCTCGAGGTCTTTCATGTCCTCGCGCACCATGATCGCCCCAGGGCCACTGGTGAGCGCGTCGGTGTGCCGCACCACCCGGCCCAGTGCCTGCAAGTCCAGCCCGGCCGCCTCGGCGAGCTTCATCGCTTCGCAGGCCGCCGCGTACGACGTGAACGTCAACATGTTGCGGGCCAGCTTCATTCGGGTTCCCGCACCCGGCTCGCCGGCGTGGATGACGAGCGCTGCCCAGTGCTTGAAGGCCGGCTTGATCCGTTCATAGACCTCGCGGTCGGCGCCCACCATGGTGGCCAGCTCGCCCTTGGCCGCCGCCGCCGCGCCACCGCTGACCGGGGCGTCGACGATGTGGATGCCCTGGTCTTTGAGTTCGCTCGGCCAGTTGCGCGGCGGTGGTGTCGCTGATGGTCGAGTGGATCGCGATGACCGTTCCGGGCTTGGCGTGTGGCGCCAGTTCGCCGACGACCTCGCGCACCTGCGCATCGTCGAGCACGGTGATGTGGATGATGTCGGCGTTCGCGACGTCAGCCACACTGTCGGCCAGGGTCGCGCCTTTCTCGGCCAATGGCGTCATCGCGTCGGCCCTGATGTCGTAAACCGTTATCCCACCGGCCCACTCGGTCATCTTGGTGGCCATCGGCGAGCCCATGTTTCCCAAGCCGATGTAGCCGAGCCGCAAGTCGTCACTCATGAGCGGAAGATCTGTCCGCCGTCGACGTTGAAGATCTGTCCGGTGATCCAGGACGCCTCGTCGGACAGCAGGAACAAGCACATGCCGACCAGGTCCTGCGGTGTTCCCATCCGGGACAGCGGCAGACCCTTCACGATGTCCTGAACGATCTCCTGCGGAGTGGTGGTCCGGTTGGCCTCGGTATCGATCGGTCCGGGGGCGATCGCGTTGATCCGGATATTCTGGCCACCGAGCTCAGTGGCCAGCTGCTGGGTGAGGCCGTTGACGCCGACCTTGGCCAGACCGTAGAAGTTCGAGTACAAGCCATGCCGCAGTGGATGATTGGTTGACAATCGCCCCGCCGCCACGCTTGGCCATTTTCTTGTACACCGCGCGGGTACACCACAGTGCGCCGTCGAGATTGACGCTCATGAACTTCTTGTAGTACTCGGGGTCGACGGTGAGCAGGAAGTCGAGTTTCATGCCGCCGAAGATCGCGGCGTTGTTCACCAGATAGTCGATGCCGCCGAACTCGGCCAGCGTGCGGTCGGCCATCTCTTTGGCCGAGACCGGGTCCGACACGTCGACCGAGATCGCCAGCGCGTTGCCACCATCGGCGACGATCTGCTTGGCTACTCCTTGCGCTGCTTCGGCATTGATGTCAGCGACGACGACCGCCGCACCCTCGCGCGGCCAGTGCCTCGGCGTAGGCCTGGCCGATGCCACCACCGGATCCGGTGACGATGGCGACCTTGTTCTCGAACCTCACGGTGTTCCTCTCTGGCTCGCGGTCAGACCGCTGTCGCAATGGTTTTGATTTCCAGGTACTCCTCGAAACCCGCGAGACCCATCTCGCGTCCGTTGCCGGACTGCTTGTAACCGCCGAACGGCGCGTCGGCCGAGTACCAGACGCCGCCGTTGACGTTGACGGTTCCGACTCGTAGGCGAGCCGCGAAGCGGGCCGCGCGCTCCGGGTCGGCGCTGAACACGGTGCCGGACAACCCGTATGGCGAGTCGTTGGCAATGCGCAGCGCGTCCTCGTCCCCGTCGTGGGCGATGACGGTCAGTACCGGTCCGAAGATTTCTTCGCGGGCGGGCCGGGCGTCGTTGGTCAAGCCGGCGATCACGGTGGGCTCGATGAAAAACCCGGTGTCCCGGTCGGCGGGCCGCCCACCCCCGCACGCGAACGTGCCGCCCTCGGCGATCGCCAGGTCGAGGTAGCTCTGCACCCGGTCGCGCTGCCGCGCGGAAATGACTGGCCCGCATACGGTTCCGGGCTTGTTGGGATCGCCTGCCTTGATCGAGCCCATGGTGCCCGCCGCGATCGCGACGGCCTCGTCGTACTTGGCCCGCGGTACCACCAGCCGGGTCGTGATCGCGCACCCTTGGCCCGCGTGCATGGAGGCGGTGAACGCCGAGACCGAACAGGCGCCGTTCAGATCCGCGTCATCGAGCACCACGAATGCCGACTTGCCGCCGAGTTCCAGGAACACCTTTTTCAGGGTCGCCGCCGCATCGCTCATCACGGCGCGGCCGGTGGCGGTGGAACCGGTGAACGACACCATGTCCACCCGAGGGTCTTTGGACAGCAAAGCACCCACACTGTGGTCGCTGGAGGTGACGATGTTGATCACACCGGGCGGGAAATCGGTGTGCTCGGTGATGATCTCGCCGAGCACCGCCGCGCACCAAGGTGTGTCCGGGGCCGGCTTGAGCACGATGGTGTTGCCGGCGGCGAGCGCGGGGCCCAGCTTCGCCAGGTTGATCTGATGCGGGAAGTTCCACGGGGTGACCGCGCCGACGACGCCGACGGCCTCCCGCGCGACCGTGCGCCGGGTGGGAATTCCCATCGGCGACGCCTCACCGAGATCGGAGTTCCACTGGTAGGACTCCGCGGTGTCGGCAGCGAAACTCAAGTCGCCGACCGGGCCTTCCAGTTGCGCTGCGGCGGTGAGCATCCGGGGTGCACCCACCTCGGCAATGGTGATCTCGCGCAGTTCCTCGACGTGCTCGCGCATCGCGTCGCGCAGCTGGCGGATGCACCGGACCCGAAGCTCGGTGTTGCGCGACCAGTCGGTGTCGTCGAAGGCCCGCCGAGCCGCCTCGATGGCGTAGCCCATGTCGTCGGCGCCGGCATCGGCCGCGGCACCAAGGACTTCCTCGGTGGCCGGGTTGATCGTCGTGAAGGTGCCCTGGCTGCCGCTCGTCAACTTGCCGTCAATGAGCAGCGAGCTCACCCCGTCGGCCAGCAATACCATCTCTGCCTCCGCGCTTCGTTGAGTGGACACATGTCCGGAATAATCCAGTCGAACATAGTCTCAGCGCCGATGGAAAGGCAAGGGCGACCGGTCGGCGATTTTCGATCGAAGCAGGTGTACCCGTCTTTAACTGCGATTTTGTCGAACAGGCTTGCTCGCAGGTGCTTCAGTCGGATAGCTTGGACAAGTGTCCAGCGACTCAGTGGTCACGATCACTCCTGATCCCGCAGATCCGGCTCGTGACGTACCGCGCAACCGTCGACAAGAAGAGACCTTCCGTAAGGTCCTGACCGCGGGCGTCGACGTCCTTCGGGAGACGTCCTACGCCGACCTGACCGTGCGGGCGGTCGCTGCCCGCGCCAAAGTCGCCCCGGCAACGGCGTACACCTACTTCTCCTCAAAGAACCATCTGATCGCCGAGGTCTACCTGGATCTCGTGCGACAGGTGCCCTACTTCACCGACGTGAACGAGCCGCTTCCGACTCGGGTCGACAAGGCCCTGCGTCACCTTGCGCTGGTCGTCGCCGACGAACCCGAAGTAGCCGCCGCCTGCACCACGGCGTTGCTCAGCGGCGGTGGCGATCCGGCCGTTCGGTCGGTGCGCGACCGGATCGGCGCCGAGATCCACCGGCGCATCACGTCGGCCATCGGACCCGACGCCGAGCCTCGGATCGTGTCGGTCCTCGAGATGACGTTCTTCGGCGCGCTTGTCAACGCCGCCAGCGGCGCCTACACCTATCACCAGATCGCCGACCACCTCGCCTACGCGGTCGGCCTCCTCCTCAAGACGGAAGCCTGATGACCGCTCAGATCGACAAGCCACTGCTCGACCCATACGACTACGACTTCCACGAGGATCCGTATCCGTACTACCAGCGGCTGCGCGACGAAGCCCCCTTGTACCGCAACGAGGAACTCGGCTTCTGGGCGCTGTCCCGGCACGCCGACGTACATCAGGGCTTTCGCAACAGCACCACCTTGTCCAATCGCTTCGGTGTCTCGCTGGATCCCGCGTCCAGAGGACCGCACGCTTCCAAGACCATGTCGTTTCTGGCCATGGACGACCCGGCGCACTTGCGGCTCCGCACGCTGGTATCGAAAGGCTTCACGCCCAGGCGGATCCGTGAGCTCGAGCCCCGTGTGACCGAGATCGCGACGCAGCACTTGGACGTCATGCTGGAGAAGGCGACATCCGGAGCGGTCGACTACGTCGACGAGTTCGCCGGAAAGCTTCCGATGGACGTCATTTCAGAACTGATGGGAGTCCCCGACCCGGATCGCGACCAGGTGCGAGCCTGGGCCGACGGCGTTATGCACCGCGACGAAGGGGTGACTGACGTGCCGGCCGCGGCGATCGAGGCGTCGCTCAACCTGATCGTCTACTACCAGGCGATGGTCGCCGAACGCCGCAAGCAGCCGACCGACGACTTGACGACGGCGCTGCTGGAGGCCGAGATCGACGGCGACCGGTTGAGCGACGACGAGGTCCTCGGGTTCATGTTCCTGATGGTGATCGCCGGAAACGAGACCACCACCAAACTTCTTGCCAACGCGGCATTTTGGGGGCACAGAAACCCCGACCAGCTCACTTCGGTCTATGCCGACCCCTCGCGCGTGCCGTTGTGGGTGGAGGAGACCTTGCGCTACGACACCTCCAGCCAGATCCTGGCTCGCACGGTGGCCGGAGAGCTCACCCTCTACGACACCACGATCCCGGACGGCGACGTTCTATTGTTGCTGCCGGGCTCGGGACATCGGGACGAGCGTGTGTTCGACCGCCCAGACGACTTCGTCATCGGACGCGACATCGGTTCCAAGCTGTTGAGTTTCGGCAGCGGTGCCCATTTCTGCCTGGGCGCGCACCTGGCCCGGATGGAGGCTCGGGTCGCCCTCACCGAGTTGTTCACCCGGATCCGGGGTTTCGAAGTGGACGAGTCCAACTCGGTCCGCGTCCACTCCAGCAATGTCCGTGGATTCGCACATCTACCAATGACCTTGGAGGTCCGCTAAATGCCCCGCTTTGCCCCGCTTCCCGAACGCCGTCCGGCCATCGTCGCCGGTGCATCCTCCGGCATCGGGGAAGCCACCGCCATCGAACTCGCGGCGCACGGCTTCCCGGTCGCGCTGGGTGCCCGCCGGGTCGAGAAGCTCGACGACATCGTCGGCAAGATCAACGCCGATGGCGGCGAGGCGGTCGGATTCCACCTCGACGTCACCGACCCGAACTCGGTCAAATCCTTTGTCGCACAGGCGGTCGATGCGCTCGGTGACATCGAGGTGCTGGTGGCCGGTGCGGGTGACACCTACTTCGGCAAGCTCGCCGAGATCGCCACCGATGAGTTCGACTCGCAGCTGCAGATCCATCTCATCGGGGCGAACCGGCTGGCCACGGCGGTGCTGCCGGGCATGATCGACCGCCAGCGCGGCGACCTGATCTTCGTCGGCTCCGACGTGGCGCTGCGCCAGCGCCCGCACATGGGCGCCTACGGTGCGGCCAAGGCCGCGCTACTCGCGATGGTCAACAACTTCCAGATGGAACTCGAAGGCACCGGCGTGCGGGCGTCGATCGTGCACCCTGGCCCGACGAAGACGTCGATGGGCTGGAGCCTGCCGGCCGAGAAGATCGGCCCCGCACTTGAGGATTGGGCCAAATGGGGCCAGGCCCGGCACGACTACTTCCTGCGTGCGGCAGACCTCGGACGTGCCATCACGTTCGTCGCCGAGACGCCGCGCGGCGGCTTCATCGCGAACATGGAACTCCAGCCCGAGGCTCCGTTGGCCGACAGGACGGACCGACAGAAGCTTGCACTCGGCGAAGAAGGGATGCCGTCATGACCTCCACAGCAGCAGCCGTGCCCCGGGTGTCGGGCGGCGAGGAAGAACACGGACACCTCGAGGAATTCCGCACCGACCCCATCGGTCTGATGCAGCGCATCCGCGACGAATGCGGCGACGTCGGGTGGTTCCAGCTCGTCGACAAGCACGTCATCCTGCTGTCGGGTGCCGACGCCAACGAATTCTTCTTCCGCGCCGCCGACGAAGATCTCGACCAGGCTGAGGCGTATCCGTTCATGACACCGATTTTCGGCGAGGGTGTGGTGTTCGATGCCAGCCCCGAGCGGCGCAAAGAGATGCTGCACAACTCGGCGCTGCGCGGCGAACAGATGAAGGGCCATGCGGCCACCATCGAGGGCGAAGTCAAGAAGATGATCGCCAACTGGGGACCCCAGGGCGAGATCGAACTGCTCGACTTCTTCTCCGAGTTGACCATTTACACGTCGACGGCCTGCCTCATCGGCTTGAAGTTTCGCGAGCAACTCGATCACCGGTTCGCCGAGTACTACCACGAACTGGAACGCGGCACCGATCCGCTGTGCTACGTCGACCCGTACCTGCCCATCGAGAGCTTCAGGCGCCGCGACGAAGCGCGCGTGAAACTGGTTGCGCTGGTTCAGGAAATCATGAATCAGCGGATCGCCAACCCGCCCACCGACAAGTCCGATCGCGACATGCTCGACGTGCTCGTGTCGATCAAAGACGAGGACGGCACTCCGCGCTTCTCCGCCGACGAGGTCACCGGCATGTTCATCTCGCTGATGTTCGCCGGCCACCACACCAGCTCCGGCACGTCGGCGTGGACGCTGATCGAGTTGATCCGCCACACCGACGTCTATGCCGAGGCGCTTGCCGAACTCGAGGAGTTGTACGCCGACGGCCAGGAAGTGAGTTTCCATGCGCTGCGCTCGATTCCCAAGCTGGACAACGTGGTCAAGGAAACGCTGCGGCTGCACCCGCCGCTGATCATCTTGATGCGTGTCGCGAAGGGTGAATTCGAGGTTGCGGGCTTTCCGATCCACGACGGCGACTTCGTGGCCGCATCCCCGGCCATCTCCAACCGGATTCCCGAGGACTTCCCGGACCCTGATGCGTTCAAGCCGGACCGCTACAACAAGCCCGAGCAGGCCGACATCGTCAACAGGTGGACCTGGATCCCGTTCGGCGCCGGCCGGCATCGTTGCGTAGGAGCGGCTTTCGCGCAGATGCAGATCAAAGCGATCTTCTCGGTCCTGTTGCGGGAATACGATTTCGAGATGGCGCAGGCCGCCGACAGCTACCACAACGATCACTCCAAAATGGTCGTGCAGTTGGCGAGCCCGGCCAAGGTCCGTTACCGCAAGCGCCAGGCCTGAAGGAACCTCATGGGTTTTCGCGTCGAAGCCGACCTGGACTTGTGCCAGGGCCATGCGATGTGCGAGCTGGAGGCACCCGACTACTTCCGGGTCCCCAAACGCGGAAAAGTCGAGATCCTCGATCCCGAGCCGCCCGACGATGCCCGCGACGAAGTCGAGCGGGCGGTCGAAATGTGCCCCACTCAAGCGCTACTCATCAAAGAAATGGAGACCTGACTCACATGTCCACGACGTCATCACATTCACGCGACAAACTCGAGGCCTGGGTCGACAGCTGGCTGCAGGCCAATAAGGACTGCGAAAAGGCCGGCGACTGGAAGCCGTTGGGCGACTTCTACGCACCCGAGGCCACCTACGGCTGGAACATCGGACCCAAGGAAGACGTGATGTGCGTCGGGATCGACGAGATCCGCGACGTCGCGCTCGGCCTGGAGATGGAGGGCCTGGAGAACTGGGTGTACGAGTACCAGAAAGTGCTCATCGACGAGAAGCAAGGCGAGATCGTCGGCTTCTGGAAGCAGATCGTCCACAAGACCGACGGCAGCCAGGACGAGATCTACGGGATCGGCGGCAGCTGGTTCCGGCTTACCGCCGGTGAAGACGGGCCGCCGCTCATCGAATGGCAGCGCGACTTCTTCGACTTCGGTCACGTCGCGAAGATGTTCGGGAACCTGATCGAGTCGGGCGACCTGAGCACCGGGATGCAGAACCGCATCCAACGCAGCGTGGCCGGCGAGAAGTTGCCTGGTTACTACCCGCTGGGCCAGGCGCCGGTACCCATCTGGTGAACCACATCCGGCTCCGCTGGTGACCAGGATCACCCACTGACCTACACTCAACCAAGCGGTTGCTTGCGTGGAGCTGGGCCGTTCTCAACCGATGTTCAACGACGAAAGCAGGTTCACGATGAAGACCAAAGGCGCGCTGATCTGGGAGTTCAATCAGCCCTGGTCGATCGAGGAAATTGAGATCGGCGACCCCCAAAAGGACGAAGTCAAAATCCAGATGGAAGCGGCGGGCATGTGCCACTCCGACCACCATCTGGTCACCGGCGGCATCCCGATGGGCGGCTTCCCGGTTCTCGGCGGTCACGAGGGCGCCGGCATCGTCACCGAGGTCGGCCCGGGCGTCGAGGACCTCGCCCCGGGCGACCACGTGGTGCTGTCGTTCATCCCGTCCTGTGGACACTGTCCGACCTGTCAGGCCGGCCTGCGCAACCTGTGCGACCTCGGCGCTGGCCTCCTCGGCGGCGCTGCGGTATCCGACGGCACCTTCCGCATCCAGGCCCGCGGCGAAAACGTCTTCCCGATGACGCTGTTGGGCACGTTCTCGCCCTACATGGTCGTGCACAAGAGCTCCGTGGTGAAGATCGACGAGTCGGTGCCGTTCGAGGTTGCCGCGTTGGTCGGCTGCGGTGTCACCACCGGTTACGGCTCGTCGGTTCGCACCGCCGACATCCGGCCGGGAGAGGACGTCGCGATCGTCGGTATCGGCGGGGTCGGCATGGCAGCGCTGCAAGGTGCCGTCACCGCCGGCGCCCGCAACGTCTTCGCGATCGACCCGGTCGAGTGGAAGCGCGACCAGGCCCTGAAGTTCGGCGCGACGCACGTCTACCCCGACGTCTTCGCCGCGATGGGCGGAATCATGGAGGTCACCCACGGCCTGATGGCCCACAAGGTCGTCGTCACCGTCGGCGAGCTGCTCGGGGCCGACGTGGAGAACTACATGATCTTGACCGCGAAGGGCGGCACCTGTGTGTTGACCGCCATCGGCAGCCTGCTGGACACCAACGTCACCCTGAACCTGGCGATGCTGACCCTGATGCAGAAGACCATCAAGGGCACCATCTTCGGCGGCGGTAACCCGCAGTTCGACATTCCTCAGCTGCTTTCGATGTACAAAGCCGGCAAGCTGAACCTCGACGACATGATCACCCGCCAGTACAAGCTGGAGCAGATCAACGACGGCTACCAGGACATGTTGGACGGCAAGAACATTCGCGGCGTCATCCGCTACACCGACGCCGACCGGTAACCGTCATGTCGCAGGAAACTGCCGAAAAGTCCCCCGCGCTGGCCGCCTCCCAGTCATCGTGGCGCTGCGTCCAGGCCCATGACCGGGAGGGCTGGCTGGCCCTGATGGCCGACGACGTCGTAGTCGAGGATCCGATCGGCAAGTCGGTGACCAACCCCGAGGGCACCGGCGTGCGGGGCAAGGACGGCGTCGCGGATTTCTACGACACCAATATCTCCGCCAACAATTTGCGGATCACCTGCGAGGAGACGTTTCCGTCCAGCGACCCCAATGAGGTCGCGCATATCTTGGTGCTGGACAGCAAGTTTGACAACGGAATGACCAGCAGCGTGCGAGGTGTGTTCACCTACCGCGTCAACGACGCGGGCCTGATCGCAAACATGCGCGGCTACTGGAACCTCGACATGATGACCTTCGGCACCGAGGAGTGACCGCACTGCTCGCCGACCGCGGCGCGGTCGTGGTCGGCGGGTCAAGGGGTATCGGGGCGGCTGTCGCGGCGTTGCTCGCGCAGCATGGCGCCGGTGTGGTGATCAACGGCCGAGACGCTGACGCCGCCCACGCAGGCGCGCAGGCGATCACTGCGGCGGGTGGACGGGCGGTCGCTCATCCGGGATCGCCGTCCGATCAGCAGACCGCAGAGTCGTTGGTGGACAACTGTATTGACGAGTTCGGCGGCATCCACATCCTGATCAACTGCGCCGGCATCGCCGAGCCTGCGGGCTCATCCATCCTCGACATCAGCGCGGCTCAGTTCGCCGAGCTGATCGACGCCCATCTGGGCACGGTGTTCGCGACCTGCCGCGCCGCCGCACCGAAGATGATCGCGCAGGGCGGCGGCAGCATCGTCAACAGCGGTTCGTTCGCGTTCCTCGGCGACTACGGCGGCACCGGATATCCGGCCGGCAAAGGCGCGGTCAACAGCCTGACGCTGGCGATTGCCGCCGAACTGAAGGAGCACCGGGTCCGGGCCAACGTGGTGTGTCCCGGCGCCCGGACGCGACTGTCCACCGGGGCGGACTACGTCGCGCATATCACTGAACTGAATCGCCGAGGGCTGCTGGACGACGTCTCGATGCAGGGCTCGCTGGACGTCGCGGAACCCGACTATGCCGCGCCGACCTACGTCTACCTGGCCAGCGATCTCGCCGAGCACCGGACCGGCGAAATCTTCGCCGCGTCAGGCGGTTTCATCGGGCTGTTCCCGAAGGCCGCGCCGGCCTTAATCGGTTATCGCGATCACCACGACTCGCCACCGTGGTCGGTGGCCGAGCTTTCCGCACTGCTCGATGGCGGCGCTGCCTAGACATTGGTCACGCAACATATGCTGAACCGATGCCCACCATCTTCAGCAGGATCATCAGCGGCGAGTTGCCGGGCCGGTTCGTGTACGAGGACGACGAGGTCGTCGCGTTCTTGACCATCGAGCCGATGACCCCGGGGCACACGCTGGTGGTGCCGCGCGCGGAAATCGATCAGTGGCAGAGCATCGAGGCGGCGGTGTTCGGCCGGATCATGTCGGTCGCCCAGTTGGTGGGCAAAGCGGTCACCAAGGCGTTCGACGCGGACCGGGCCGGGGTGATCATCGCCGGTCTGGAGGTGCCGCATCTGCACGTGCACGTCTTCCCGGCGAAGAGCCTGAGCGATTTCGGCTTCGCGAACGTCGACCGCAACCCGTCCCCGGAAGCAATGGACGAGGCGCAGGCGAAAATCAAAGCGGCGCTTGCCGAGTTAACTCACTGAATCGGCGTGGGCGGCCACGTCGGCAATGCGCGGGAGGCTGACATGGAAGCGGCAGCCCTGCCCGGGCGATGTCGTCACCGCAACGTAGCCGCCGTGTGCGCGGACGAGCGAGTCGACGATCGACAGCCCCAGACCCGAACCGCCGCTGCTACGTGCCCGTGACGAGTCCGCACGATAGAACCGTTCGAAGACCCGCTGCGCGTCCTGCTCCTCCATACCGGGCCCGTCGTCGATGACTTCGAGAACCGCGTCACTGTCCTTCGTACCGACCCGCACCGCGATCTCAGCGGTGTCCGGCGTGTGCTGGACCGCGTTGACCATCAGATTGCTGAGCACCTGACGCAACCGGGCCTCGTCGCCGAGAACTTGCGGAATCCCGGGCCCCTCAATCACATCCACGGTGATCTTGCGCTGCGGCGCGATGGCGCGGGTGTCATGCACCGCGTCGGCTGCCAGCGCCAGCAGATCCACCCGCTGGCTTTCCAGAGGGCGCTGAGCATCCAAACGCGCCAACAGCAGCAGATCTTCGACCAGCAGACCCATCCGGCGTGATTCACCTTCGATCCGCGACATGGCCTGGTCGATATCGCTCACTGCACCTTGCCGATACAACTCGGCGAAGCCGCGAATCGTGGTCAACGGGGTTCTCAACTCATGGCTGGCGTCGGTGATGAACCTTCGCATCCGCTCCTCGGAACTGACGCGCCAACCCCGCCGAGGATTCCGACGAAGCCACCGCCGCCTGGATCTGCGCCAGCATCCCGTTCAACGCCAAGGACAACTGGCCGACCTCAGTCCGTGGATCACGTTCGGGCACACGGCGATCCAGCTGACCCGAGGCGATCGTCGCGGCAGTCTGTTCGACCTCCATCAAGGGTTGCAAGCTCTGTGACACCACCGCGTGGATGGCCATTCCCAACACGAGAAGCACCGCAACACCAATGCCCAGCTGTAACCAGCCCAGCGACCGGTCCGTCTGCAGAAAGTCGGAAAGATCGTAGGCGACGGTGATCATTCTGCCCCGCGTCGCTGCGTACCGACACCGCGCGCCACTTCGTGTCGGAATGATCAATCGAGCCAACCGTTATCGGCACCGAGCCGACATCGTTGTTTGCGGGTAGCGACAGGTTCTGCTCGTTGATCGTTGACGATCGACCAATTCCGCCCGTCGGGTGAGATGCTACGGAGATAGAAGTTCGACGGCGGTCGCTCCGCTGACGGGCTCTGCCAGCTCAGAGAAATCGGTTCGCGCGCCAGCGCCCAGCCGTGGGTGGCGTCGAGCAAGTTGCGGTCGACTCGGTGCATCTGGCTGTTGCGCAGGATCGACCCGACCGCGACGCCTGACACCGCGAGCCCGCAAGCCGCCAGCAGCAGAGTGGCCACCACCAGGCTCACCCGTAGCGGCACAGCGGCCCGCAGTCGCTTCAGCATCGGTTCATTATTCGCCTGACGGGTGCGGTCGTGCCGGCAACTCTCCTTATCGCGGCTCCCGCAGCACGTAACCGACTCCGCGCAGCGTGTGCAGCAGGCGCTTCTCCCCGGTGTCGATCTTGCGCCGCAGATACGACACGTAGGACTCGACGACGTTGACGTCGCCACCGAAGTCATAGCGCCACACGTGGTCCAGGATTTTCGGCTTGCTCAACACGGTGCCGGCGTTGATGACGAAATAGCGCAGCAGGGTGAATTCCGTCGGCGACAACGACACCGCCTCACCGGCCTTCCACACCTCGTGGGTCTCCTCGTCGAGTTCGATATCGGCGAACGTCAGCCGTGGGTTGTGATTCTCGGTCACGCCTTTTCCGGTGCGCCGCAGGATAACTCGCAACCGCGCCACGACCTCTTCGAGGCTGAACGGCTTGGTGACGTAGTCGTCGCCGCCTAGCGTGAGGCCGGCGATCTTGTCCTGCAGCGAGTCTCGGGCGGTGAGGAACAGCGCCGGGGCGTCGATGCCGTCGGCGCGCATCCGGCGCAGCACCCCGAATCCGTCCATGCCGGGCATCATCACGTCGAGGATCACCGCGTCGGGTTTGACGTCGCGAGCGAGATCCAGCGCTGTTGCCCCGTTGGTCGCGGTGTACACCTCGAAGCCCTGGAATTTCAGACTGACCGACAGCAGTTCGACGATGTTGTCTTCGTCGTCGACGACGAGAACACGTGCCTCCGGTGCTGATTCCTGCATAGCTGCTGACATGACGTCAATTTCCCCCTACCTAGCTGAGGAATTGCTGCATGCTGGCCGTGTTCGAGCTGAGAGTTTGTTGTTAGCCCGATCACGGCCAAGCACCACGGGATTTCGCCTGGTCTGAATACACTCGGGGGATGAACCTCGGCAAGAGTCTGGTGAGCCTCGCCACCGCACCTGTGCGGGTCGGACTCGCAGCCGCCGACGCGGGCGTGGGCATCGCGACATCCGCGCTCGGCATGGCCCATCGCAGCCTGGGTGATGCGGGCACGACGAACGGATCCAACCCGGTCGCGCACATGCTGGGCATCGACGACGCGATTGGCCGGGCAAATCGGCTGGCCAAGCTGTTGGACGACGACGCGCCGCTCGGGCGCGCCATTGCCCCCAACGGGCCGATCGACCGGTTGCTGCGCCCGGGCGGGGTCGTCGACATGCTCACGTCGGACGGCGGCCTGCTCGACCGGCTGACCGCTGAGGGCGGCGGGCTCGAGCGCGCGCTGCAGCCCGGCGGACTGGTGGACCAACTGGTCGCCGATGACGGGCTGATCGACCGACTGCTCGCCGAGGACGGGCTGGCCGATCGGCTGCTGTCCGAGGGCGGCCTGGTCGACAAGCTGACCGCCCGTAACGGGCCGCTCGAGCAACTGGCTGCTGTCGCCGACACCCTCAGCCGGCTGGCGCCCGGGATGGAGGCGTTGGAGCCGGCCATCGCCACGCTGCAGGACGCGGTCATGGGGCTGACGATGGTCGTGAACCCGCTGAGCAACATCGCCGATCGGATTCCGCTGCCCGGCCGGCGCCCGCGGCGGCCGTCGCCGGCGCGGACCGTGCGTTCGCAGCGGATCATCGACCACGAGGACACGGCCCACGACGAGTGAGCTGTCAGGCTGTCACCGGCTAATAGCGCGCCTAGCGCTGTCGCCGGTAGTAGCGACCGCTGCCGCGATTCCTCGGCGGTGTGATTGTTGGCATGCATTGCTGCAGTAGGCCTTTGGCCGACAGCCTGCGAAATCGACTCCGCACCCGGGACAACTGTTTGACACAAGCCGACGGTATCCCTCGGTGCCGACAAGAATGGAGCCGCGTGAGAGAATCGAACTCTCGACATTCGCTTTACAAGAGCGATGCTCTACCAACTGAGCTAACGCGGCCGTGGCCGGCTCTATGAGCCATCACGATTCTACGATGGGGTGCCCCGTCTCCGAACCACGCGCCGACTCACACCGGTGCAGGAGCGAGCCCGAGCTGGCAGTGGTGCCGGCGACGACCGAGAGGGGCGGTGCCTGATGGCACTAAGCCACGCCTGAACTGGACGCCAGGGATGAACTTCCGCGATGGCTCCACACTGAGCGCGAAATCAGTTGTTGTGTAAGGCTTTTATTGACCCGGGCAGTACACGCGGATTGCGTCGCGCAGGAAGTGGTCCGTTTGGACCGCCGTCAAGCCTTCCCTTGCCAATTTGGCGCTGAGCGCCGACATCGCGGTGGTGTACGGGCTTCGGACGAGCCCAGACCACGGACTAAAACCGCCCTGGTCGTGACCGAGTTGGTTGTCGTTGCAACGTTCGTGCCCCAAGGCGATCATGTGTTCCGGGGTGCTGAAATTCACCCCGTCTGCCGACAGCAACCCCAGAAACTGATCGTCCAGGCTGTCGGAGTGCGCGACGGATGCGGACAAAAATAATGCGGCGACAGCGACGAAGAGCGGGCGGAGCGCGAGGTCGGCCATGGCTGAGTGTGGCACTATCTCCGAGGAAACACACGCCCACCTCCGACGGCGCAGGCATTGTCGGAGTTGTCACCGCCTCGGCCGCAAAGGCTGAGCGCTATACATTCGATCGTATAAAGGGGCCCGTACCTACCGCCCCACCCATGAGGAGTGTTCATGATGTATCGCCTCGTCGTTGGCGTGCTCGGTGCTATGGCGGCGGCGCTGCTCGGCCCCGTCGCGGCGCATGCCGATCCGTCGGTGCCGCCGGGTCAACCGGTGAAGTGTGTGAGCAACACCCAAAAAGGCAAGCAGGTCTTGATTCCCTGTGATCTGCTCAACGCCGGCGCCAACTTTCCGTTCGGGTACCGTTGCCCGCCGCCGCTCGAGCAGTACACGCAGGATGTGCAGGACTGGTGTGGAGTGGGGCCGGGGCTTGGAGCCACGCCCCCGGGCGCTGCGCCTCCGCCACCACCCGCGCCGCCGACCAGCCCGACCAGCCCGACCAGCCCGACGAGTCCTACCAGCCCTACGCGTCCCACGCCGACGACTCCGACCAGCCCGGCGACCCCAACACCAACGAGTCCGCAGAGCCCAGCGCCGCCGCGCTAACCGTCGACGAGTCCTCCCGCCCAAACTGGCAGCCGGTGCTGGCCGGCGGCGCCGCGGCGATCAACACACCAGTGCTTTACAGATAGACAGCTTTTTGTAACGATGCATCAGTGAGCAACCTGGTGCCGATCTTTGGCTTGGCGGCGCATCTGGGCCGAGGTATGCAGCGGGTGGCCACCGACGCCGCCATCGGTCGGCTGCGCTCACTGCCGCGATCGATCGACGACCTTGACGCTCGAGCACTCTCGATGATCGTGGGCCATCGAGTCACCTCGGTGTCGATGATCGGCGGCGACGCCGGAACATCGTCGCGAGCCCGATTGGCATTGACCGGCGACGGCGTCCCGCCATCGGTGTTCGTCAAAATGCCCGCTGAGACCGTCGCGACCCGGCTGATGGGTGAACTGGGCCGGCTCGCTCACACCGAGGTGATGTTCTATCGCGAGCTCGCGCCGCAACTGACCGGCCTGCCCGCCTCGTACGGTTCGGCTTTCGACCCGCTGACCGGTCGCTTTGTGCTGGTCCTGGAAGACCTCGCTGTCGACCCCTGCGTGTTCCCTGACACCCTGCATCCGCTCGACAAGGACCAAGCCGGCCAAATCGTCGAACTGCTCGCCCAACTGCACGCGACATTCTGGGAACGATTGCCCACCAAAGGAAATCAGTGGCTCTACTCGGCCTCAGGCGACCACACCTCACTGCTGACCGGGCCACTGCTCAACACATCGGCCCGCCGGCTGGCCGAGCGAACCACCATCGCGGTCGAAGACGGCCGGTTCATCATCGACAACTACCGGGCAGTCGCCAAACTCATTGACGGTCAACCGAACACGGTGATGCACGGCGACGCACACCCCGGCAATGTCTACTTCCGCAACGGCGAGGCCGGACTGCTGGACTGGCAGGCGGTTCGGCGAGGACACCCTGGACGCGAACTGTCCTACACGCTGGTCACCGGCATGACCACGGGCGACCGCCAGGCCTGCGAGCGCGAGCTTCTCGCCGCCTATCGGCACGCCCTGGCCGCGGCCGGCGGCCCGGAGTTGAATGCCGACGAACTCTGGCTGCGCTACCGGCAGGGTGCGCTATACGCCTACGTCGCAACGCTGATCACCGCCGGCATGGGCGGCATGCAGGACGAAAGCATTGCGTTGGAGGGCGTGCGACGCGGTGTGGCTGCGCTGAGCGATTTGGAGACCGTCGCCGCGCTGAGGCAATGGCTCGCGCCGTAGATTTCACACCATGCGGATGACGGTTCTCGGCAGCGGTGGCTGGATTCCCACCAGCTCCCGCCAGACCAGCTGCTACCTGATCACCTCTGGGACCGAGGCTTTAATACTCGATGCCGGAACCGGTTTCGGCGCCCTGCACATCAACCCGTCCCTGCTAGACGGCGTCGAGACGGTGACCGTAGCGTTGAGCCACTTCCATCTCGATCACGTGACCGGTCTCGGATTCCTCAGCGCACGCGCGATGGGCGGACGTGAACTCACCATCGCCGGGCCGGGCTCGATGGCGTACGGTCGGCCCACCCGCTCGATCGTCGAGCAACAACTCCTCGCGTCCCCGTTTCAGACGACGTCGCCGCTGGCCTCGGCCCGCTGGGCCGAGCTGGGCTGGGACACATTGGGTTTCGCCGGTCACGAGATCCAGACCTGGGAGCAGACCCGCCACACCCTGCCGTCGGCCGGGCTACGGGTCGGCGACCGCTTCGCCTATTGCACCGACACCGAGTTCGACCCGGAAACCATCCGGCAGGTGGCAGGTGTGGCCACATTGCTGCATGAGGCATGGGAGCCCCATGATGCCGAACGCGGCCATACCTCGGGCGACGAGGCCGGCACCATCGCCGCCGAGGCGGGGGTATCGCGGCTGCTCATCACCCACAACCATCCGCTGCCAGGGGTGGCCGAACGCACCGCGGAGGCGGCCCAGGCCCACTTCGACGCAGCTCTGTCGGCCGCCGACGGGGTCATCCTCGACCTCTAACGGCACGATTTGGCCACAATCGGTACCGCAGTACGGAAATGCCTCGGCAGGCCATCGCCGCTGCTAGAGCAGTTTTTGACGGTTCCGTTAAATCCTTGCAGTTACCTGGCTCACAGGACGATCCTCAGCAAACTGCCGCATACTAGACGACAAGTCCCAAACAGCGCCCTCGCATGTCATCCCGGGTCGGGCGCGGCCCCAGAACACAGCCGAGATTGTCGTGGAAGAACTGCACTCACCCAACCCTAAGCATCGCCATCGCGCGACGCCGCCGAAGTCGCGGCGCCGTTCGCTGGTGCATGCCGCCGGAACGTTGGTGGCGGTAGCGACCCTGCTGGCCACCGGCTCGGGGTACTGGATGGCGCACGGCGTGCTGAGCGGGATCACCGTGTCGCAGGCGTTGGGCGCCGAGGACCCGAAGTCCAGCGGGGACGGGATGAACATCCTGTTGATCGGGCTTGACTCGCGCAAAGACCAGAACGGCGACGACCTGCCCTGGAGCGTGCTGAAGCATTTACACGCCGGCGACTCCGATGACGGCGGCTACAACACCAACACCTTGATCCTGGCGCACGTCGGCGCCGACGACAAAGTGTCCGCGTTCTCCATCCCCCGCGATGACTGGGTGTCATTCAACGGCGTCCCCGGCTACAACCACATCAAGATCAAAGAGGCCTACGGGCTCACCAAGCAGTACGTCGAACAGAAGATGATCGACAAGGGTGTCAGCGACCAGAAACAGCTGGAGACCAAGGGCCGTGAGGCCGCCCGCGCCGCAACCTTGAAGGCGGTGCGGAAGCTGACCGGTGCGCCGATCGACTATTTCGCCGAGGTCAATCTGGCCGGTTTCTACGACCTCGCCAACAGCCTCGGCGGTGTGGACGTCTGCCTCAAGCACGCCGTGTACGACGACTACTCCGGAGCCGACTTCCCGGCGGGCCACCAGAAACTGGATGCCGCGCAGGCGCTGGCGTTCGTCCGGCAGCGCCACGGACTGGAGAACGGCGACTTGGACCGGACACACCGCCAGCAGGCCTTCCTCTCATCGGTCATGCACCAACTTCAGGACGCCGGCACCTTCACCAACCTCGGAAAGCTGAAGAGCCTGATGGCGGTGGCGCGCAAGGACGTCGTGCTGTCGGCCGGCTGGGACGAGGACATGTTCCGCAAGATGGGTGCGCTCGGTGGCGGGTCGATCGAATACCGAACCCTGCCGGTGGTGCGCTACGACAACATCAACGGCCAAGACGTCAACATCGTCGACCCCGCGGCGATCCAAGCCGAAGTGGCGGCTGCTTTCGGGTCGTCGTCGACGACGACAACGACCACGGCCGGGATACCCAGCCCCTCGACTGTGGTCGACGTGGTAAACGCCAGCAGTGTCGGCGGCCTTGCCAGCAAGGTGGCCCGCACGCTGAAGCACGACGGCTACACCACCGGCTCCGTGCGCGACCGGGTTCGCGGTGAACCCACTTCCACCACAATCGAATACGCGCCCGGCGCCGACGCTGACGCTCGCGAACTGGCCAGCCTGCTGGGCATCGACGCGCCCGACAAGCCGAATCGCACATTGCAGTTCGGTCATATCCAGGTCGTCATCGACGACAACTTCTCAGTTCCCAGCCAGGACGAATCGAGCACTGAATCCACCTCGCCGGCAACGATTTACGGCAGCTACGGATGGCAGTCCAGCAAGACCACCGACACCACCTATCCGACACCCGATCAGGGTGTGCCGATCGGCGGCGGCGGCGTGCCCTGCGTCAACTGACCCCAGTGACCTCCGTAGCCTCAGTGCGCAGCAAGAAGGCCAGCACCGCACTTTCGAAAGCCGCTTTCGCCTCGATCATCGCCCAGTGGCCGCAGTTGGGGAATACATGCAACTCGGCGTTGGGAATGGTCCGCATCGGGATCAGCGCCATGTCCAGCGGACTGACCCGGTCGTCGCGTCCCCAGGTGATCAGCGTCGGCGCCTGAACCCGATGCATCACCGCCCACGGTTGCGGACCCTTCGACGACTCAAGAGCCTTCATCATCTGAGTGAACGCTTCCTTGCCGTACATCCGCCGCGCGCCGGCCAACGTCGCCGGATCGGTGGCGTGATTCCACCGCTCCTCGATGAGCTCGTCGGTCACGATCGCCGGGTCATAGACCATCGAATGCAACCACCGAACCAGCCCCTCGCGGGTGGGGTCGTCGGTGAACTCCTGCAGTAACCGGATGCCTTCTGGGGGGCCAGGAGTCAAGATATTGCGACCGATACCACCGATGGTCACCAACCGGCGGACCCGATCGGGGTGAGCGATCGCGTAGTTGATCCCCACGCCACCGCCCATCGAGTTACCCACGATGTCAACATTTTTCACGTCGAGCGCATCGACGAACCGCACCACCGCATCCAGCGCGGTGATCATCGGGTGACCGCCGAAGTCATCACTGACGCCGAAGCCGGGGAACTCCAGGACCAGGCAGCGGAAGAACTCGGCGAACGTGCCCAGCACACCGCGGAAGTTCCGCCAGCCCGTCACGCCCGGACCGGATCCGTGCAGCAGTAACAGCGGCGGACCGTCGGTCGGCCCGGCTTCGTGGTAGCGCAGAACGCCGGCGTCAGTGGTGACTTCGCGCAGGGTGCTCTCGTACGTGAAATCAGCCGTCACGCGTGCGTTCCGCCGTCGATGCGGATCTCGGTGCCAGTGATGAACGCGCCGTCGTCGGACACCAGCATCGCGATCACCCCGGCCACCGCCGACGGCGCAGCCATTCCGGCACCACTGGATTCCTCCGTGGTCGGCAGGATCGGCATCAGCCTGGTGAACAGGTTCCAATCCGCGTCCTGCGGAATGTACCCGCCGGTGGCATCGGTGATTCCGGACTTGATGCTGCCCGGCGCCACACAGACAGCCCGCAGTCCTTTGCTCGCGTACTCCAGCGCCAGCGCATGGGTGAACGACTGGACGCCGCCTTTGCTCGCCGCGTACGCCGCCATGTACGGGTGCGCGAACGAGGCGGAGGTCGAACTGAAGTTGACGATCGCGCTGCGCGGATTCTGCAACAGGCTCGGCAAGGCCTCGCGCACCACCAGAAAGGTCCCGGTCAGATTCACGCCGATGATCTGGTTCCACAGGTCCAGTCCCATCTGCTCGGTGTGCACGACACGCAGAATTCCTGCGGCATTCACCACCGAGTCCAGACCACCCAGAGTGTCGACCGCCGAGCGCATGCCGTCGACCACCGAATGCTCTTCGCCGATGTTCATCTCCAACGTGGTCAATCGCTCACCGCCGCCGGCCTCCGCGGCCTTGGCGCGGGTCTTCTCCAGTCCGTCGGCGGCGACATCGGCGGCCACCACCGTGGCACCTTCGTCCAGCAGGCGCAACGCCGTGGCCTGCCCGATACCCGAGGCCGCGCCGGTCACCAGGATCCGGTTACCTGCTAGTCGCTTCATCTGCGCTCCTGTCTAATTTCACTGTCCCATAACATATTTCATCGTCGGACCCGCGGTCCATCCACCGTCGACGGCGATTTCGGCGCCGGTCACGTAGGCGGCATCGTCCGAGAGCAGGAAGCCGACGGCGCCGGTGATGTCACCGGACTCCGCGATGCGTCCCATCGGGGTGTTGGGGTAGTTGCCCTCGCCCGGCTGGATCCCGATGTCGACGGTCATCGGGGTGTACACCATCCCCGGGTGCACGGAGTTGACCCTGATTCGGTCCGGTGCCAACTCGACCGCGGCGATCTTCGACAATCCGCGCACACCCCACTT
This sequence comes from uncultured Actinomycetota bacterium, assembly GCA_963737375.1. GTDB lineage: Bacteria > Actinomycetota > Actinomycetes > Mycobacteriales > Mycobacteriaceae > Mycobacterium. Next base: position 46,365 of record CAVTSP010000007.1, on the reverse strand, counting down.
CGAAGCGCCGTAGCCCGCGGTGAACGCCAAGCCGAACATGCCCGCCGCAGAAGAGATGTTGACGATCGACCCGCCTCCTGCCGTGCGCATCGGCTTGATCACCGACTGCAGGCCGTTGAACACCCCGGTCAGGTTGATGTCCAGCACCTTCCGGAAGTGCGCTAGCGGTTCGTATTCGAGCAGCTGCCCGGTCGATACGCCGGCATTGTTGACCAACCCGGTCAGTGCGCCGAACTCGTCGAGGGTGAACTGCACCGCGGTCGCCCACTGCTCCGGATCGGTGACGTCGAGGTGAGTGTAGCGAGCCTGCGCGCCGAGTTCGCCGACCAGCTTGTTGCCCTCCTCGTCGAGTAGATCAGCGAGCACCACGCTGCCGCCGCGGCTGAGCACCAGCCGCGCGAATGCTGTGCCAAGCCCGCCCGCGCCACCGCTGATCAATACCACCTTGCCGGCCAGCGGACCTGAATTACTCTGCATCACAATCACTTTCTGCCGCGTGTCGCGCGCTGATGAATCCGAACACCATGGCGGGTCCGATGGTGGCTCCAGCACCCGCATAGTCGTTACCCATCACCGCAGCCGAGGTGTTTCCGGTGGCGTAGAGGCCCGCAACGACCGTGCCGTCGGCGCTGAGCACCTGGCCGTGGGCGTTGTAGACCAGACCACCCTTGGTGCCCAAGTCCCCCGCCTGGATACGGGCCGCGTAGTAGGGCGCGCTGTCGATGACGTCCATCGTCGGGTGCGGCAGCGTCGGGTCGCCGTAGTAGTTGTCGTAAGCACTCTCGCCCCGGCCGAAATCGGAATCCCGACCGGCGCGGGCGAATCCATTGAAGCTGCGGACGGTTTCGCGCAGCGATGCCGGCGGCACCCCGATCCCCGATGCCAGCGCCTCGATGGATTCTGCCCGATGCATCAGCCCCGACGTGAACCAGTCGTCGGGGAACGCCTGGCCGGGCATCACGCCACCGAACTGGTAGCGGTTCTTGGCTTTACGGTCGAAGACGAACCAGATCGGATCGTGCCCACCCGCGAGCTGACGGTGCACGAACGTGACATAGGGCGCGGCCTCGTTGACGAAACGCCGGCCGGTCTGGTCGACGATGATCGAGCGCGGGAATCGAACGCTCCGACACCAGCACGCTCATTACGCCGTCCGGCCGCTTGAAGGCCGGCATCCACCAGGCGTCATCCATCAAATCGACTGCGGCACCGACGGCTTGGCCGGCGATGATCCCATCGCCGGTGTTGTCGGGCGAACCGGCGCTGTAGTTGTCCTTACCACCGTCGCGTAGGAAACGCTTGCGCATCTCGCCGTTGTGCTCGAAACCGCCGCAGGCCAACAGCACGCCCTTGCGTGCGCGGATGCGAATGGCCGCGCCGTCGCGCCGAGCCTGTACACCGACGACCGCTCCAGACTCATCGGCGATCAACGACTGCAGTGGCGTGTTGAGCCACAGCGGGATGCCGGCGTCCTTGGTGGCGAGCCGCAGTCGGCCGATCAGAGCCCGGCCGAGGGTGTCCATGTGCCGGCGCAGGAACAGACCTTTGACGGCACGTCCGAGCGTCTGCATGGCGGCGCGGCGACCCGACCAGGTCCGCACCACCATGTTCAGCCGGGCGAATTCCTTGGAGGTGACGAATAATCCGCCGGGCGTGGCCAATGCGGCGGGCCGCAGCCACTGCTCGTCATCGCCGAGCCTCTTCAGGTCGAACGGCAGCGGCTCGATGGTGCGGCCGCGGGCCCGTCCGCCTGGCTGCTCGGGGTGGTAGTCGGAATAGCCGGTGCACCATTGGAATCGCAGATGCGGACTGGCGTCCTCGAGAAATTCCATCGTTCGCGGTCCATGGTCGATGAACGCGTCGACGTTGGCGGCAGGCACTCGATCGCCGACAACGGCATCGAGGTAGCGGCGCACGTCGTCCCGGGAATCGGCCAGGCCTTCGCGGCACAGCGTCGGGTTGTTGGGAATCCAGATGTTGCCGCCCGACAGTGCGGTGCTACCGCCGTAGACGGCGGCCTTCTCGATGACGAGGGTGTCCAGTCCGTGGGCGTGGGCGGTCAGCGCCGCGGCCAAACCCCCGCAACCACTGCCGACGACCAGAAAGTCGACCTGGTGATTCCAGGCGTCATCCTGGTCCGCGGCCGACATGGCTTCAGGCAACCACAACGGGTGCTGCCGCAGAGCGGCAATTCCCGCACAGCGGGACGATCGGCACCCGCGCCGCCGTGCGGCCCAGTACCGTCGGCGGTATGACCCAGGACGTCGATGCGGTGGTGATAGGCGCGGGGTTCGCCGGGCTCTACGCGTTACACCGGCTACGCAGCGACGGCCTGACCGTGCGGCTCTTCGAGGCCGCGGACGGGGTCGGCGGGGTGTGGTACTGGAACCGCTACCCCGGCGCGCGCTGCGACGTGGAAAGCGTGGACTACTCGTACTCCTTCGACGACCAACTCCAGCAGGAGTGGGACTGGAGCGAGAAGTACGCCACCCAGCCGGAAATACTTTCCTACCTCAACCACGTCGCCGACCGATACAACTTGCGCCCGGACATCACCTTCGGTACCCGTGTCACCGACGCGGTCCTCGACGAGGACACACTGCGCTGGGAAATCCGCACCGACACAAGCGAAGTAGTCTCCGCTCGTTTCGTCGTGATCGCGGTCGGTCCGCTGTCGAACGCGAACATCCCGCCGATCGACGGGATGGCGTCTTTCGGTGGCGCGGTGTACCACACCGCGCACTGGCCGCATGACGGCGTCGATTTCAGCGGTCAGCGGGTCGGCGTGATCGGCACCGGATCGTCGGGTATTCAAGTGATTCCGTGCATCGCCGGGCAGGCACGTGAACTCTATGTGTTCCAGCGCAGCCCCAATTACAGCATCCCGGCGGGCAACACTGCGCTCACCGACGAAGTCCGCCGCGCGCAGAAGGCCGGCTATCCGGAGCGTCGCCGACTGTCGATGGCCAGCGGCGGTGGTTCCCCGCATCAACCGCATCCGCAGTCGGCACTCGAGGTGTCCGAGCAGGAACGCGACGCCGCTTACGAAACACGCTGGCAACTGGGCGGCGTGCTGTTCAGCAAGACCTTCCCCGACCAGCTGCTCGACGTGAGTGCCAACGACACCGCCCGTGCCTTCTGGGAGCAGAAGATCCGTGCTGTCGTCGACGATCCGCGGGTCGCCGACTGGCTGGTCCCCACCGATCATCCGATCGGCACGAAGCGGATCTGCACCGACGACAACTACTTTCAGACCTTCAACCGCGACAACGTCACGCTGGTGAATCTCCGCGAGACGCCGATCGAGCGGATGGATTCTTCCGGGGTGACGACGTCGAGCATCCATTACGACCTGGACGCGCTGGTGCTGGCAACGGGATTCGATGCGATGACCGGGTCGGTGAGCAAACTGAACGTCGTGGGTCGCGGTGGCGAAACGCTGAACGCGGCATGGGCCGCCGGCCCAATCACCTATCTAGGACTCGGCGTTCCCGGGTTTCCGAATCTTTTCAACATCACCGGACCGGGCAGCCCGTCGGTGTTGGCCAACATGGCGCTGCACTCCGAACTGCATGTCGACTGGATCGCCGAGGCGATCGGCTACCTCGGCGCCCACGGCGGCACGGCCCTTGAGGCCACCCGATCCGCCGCGGCCCAGTGGACCGACGAATGCACCCACCGCGCCGCCGACGGCCTTATGCTGCGGGCGAATTCGTGGTATCTGGGCGCCAACGTCGCCGGCAAGCCGCGGGTCTTCATGCCCTTCGTCGGCGGGTTCGGCGTCTACGGTCAGATCATCGCGGATGTCGCGGCGGCGGGCTACAAAGGCTTCGATATCGTCGCGTCCCGCTGAGTGGTCAGCAACCCTTCCGACCTGGCGATCATTGCTAGGCTTTGAAAGTGGGGTCCAGCGAACTACCGAATCTTCCGCCGACGAGTTGGGCCGTGCTGGGCATGCTGGCGTTCGGCGAAGAGGTTTCGGGTTACGACATCAAGAAGTGGGCAGACTGGAGCGTCGGTTACTTCTACTGGAGCCCATCGTTCAGCCAGATCTATTCGGAACTCAAACGACTCGAGTCACACGGCTACGCAACGTCGCGGGTTCAGCATGACGGTGGACCGCGCGGTCGCAGGACGTACAAGATCACCGAGTCCGGACGCGACGCCGTTACAACATGGGCGACCGAAGCACCGATCGATCCGCCGATGCTCAAACATGGTGTGCTGTTGCGGGTTTGGCTCGGCCATCTGAATGAGCCGGACCGGCTGAAAGAGATGCTGCAGGAGCACATCGCCCAGGTCGACATGAAGCGCCAGCGGGTGGCAATCGACTCGCAGGCCGCGGCAGAAGAGCCGGCCTGGGCTTACCCGCGGATCGCCATGCAGTGGTCGGAGCGCTACTTCGCTGCCGAGCGGGAGCTCGCCCTGCAGTTGATCAAGGACATCGACGAGGCCGACGCGGCGTTCAAGAAGGGGCAGCGCAGTTCGCAGGGCGCCTTCCCCACCCCGCGCCCGGGCCATTGGCGGGAAGTCGAACAGCGGGTCCAGGAAACCGATCCCGACCGTCCCTAGCTACGAGCCGGTGCCAGCCTCTTGAGTGCCAGCCCGCCCTCGAACGGTCGGTATCCGAACGCCGCCGGCGCGCGATAACCGGTGTCCTCGAGCGGGGTGTGCACCTCGGCGACGGTGGGGCCGATCTTGGCGGCGACCGGCGCCAGTGCGTCCAGGTCGAACCGGTAAAGCCGACCCGCGTTACCGCCCAGAATCTTTCGACACGCATCTTCGGACTGGTCGTGCAGCGCCCAGCGGATGGCGAGTTTCGAGTGCGGCGTAAAGCCTTCCTCGTGAGGGTAGTCGCTGCCCCACATGATGTGCTCCGGCCCCATGAAATCGATCATGCCCGAATCAAACGGCGCCAATTCACTTGCCAGATAACAGTTCCGCTGCGCATATTGGCTCGGCGTCAGAGTCAGCTCGTCGACCGACGATCCGCCGAACATCCCGTAGGTGCGGTTGCCCGCCTCGGATTTCATCGTTGGCACCATGGCATCCAGGATGCCGAGCTGCCCGGGCACCCACAGCGTGCCCTGCTCGGTCGGCACAAATCGCAGCCTCGGGTGTCGCTCGAATACCCCGGCCAGAATCAGGTGTCCGAGGGTTCGGTTGGCCCACAGCGCCATCTCGGTGACCAGCACCGCGTTCGACGCCGGCTGGTCCATCGGCATCTCCGGGCTGCCGGCGCCGGCGTGCTGCACCACCGTGAGGTCCAACTCTTCGCAGAGCGCCCAGAGCGGTTCGTAGCGGGTGTGGAATAGCGGGGCGACATTCGGGTCGCCCGGCGAGACCGGTGGGACCAGCACGCCGCCGAAGCAGTCGTGCTCGGCGCCCCAGCGGATTTCGTCCACCGCATGATCGATGTCGTTGGGGAAGATCTGGATCAGCCCGCGGCGACGCGTGGGTGCCAGCGAACAGAAGTCGACCTGCCAGCGATTGTGGGCTTGCACTCCCGCCCAACGCTTCTCGAACTCGTCACGGGTGCGGGGCAGGCTGATGGTGATGTTGGGTGTGGTTGGGAAGAACGGTGGAACTGTATTGGGCAGCAACACCTCGGCGGCCACCCCGTCGGCATCCATGTCGGCGATGCGCAGATCGCTGTCCCAGTTTCGGCTGGCGGTCGCGATGATCAGGTCGTCGAACGGGCTGATATAGGTGTTGGCCCACGCGTCGAAGTCGTCGTGCAGACCTTTGGGCAGATACGGCTTGTAGTCTCCGATGTCGGCACCGGCATGCGTGTCGGTCGAGATGACGACGTATCGATCGATCGTGTCCCAGGTGGCCATCGTGTCCTCCGACATTGTTGGGGTGCAGAAACCAGCTTTCCGCTGGGCGCCAGCGGCGGCAAGACCTCATTCCAATGAGCGGGACAGCATCCCCGAAACGTCCGCCCAGGCTTGCTCGCGAGCCTGACGGCAGATGCTCAGTCCGGGCATGGTCATGAAGCCGTGGATCGCGCCGGCGTAATTTCGGTAGATCGTGGTAACCGACGCTTCGCCAAGCGTTTTCGCGTACGCCTCGCCCTCTGAGCACAGCGGATCGAATCCGGCGGTGATCACCACCGCCGGCGGCAAGCCCGCCAGATCTGCCCGCAGCGGCGACGCCGTCGGATGGTCGCGATCGCCCACGTCGGGAACGTATTGGTCCCAGTACCAGGCCATCGCGGTGGTGGTGTTGTAGTAACCGTCGCCGAAACGTCGATACGACTCGGTGCCGAAGTCGGCCGCGATCGCGGGATACACCAAGAGTTGGCCGGCGACCTTGGGACCGCCTCGATCGCGGGCCAGCAGGGCGGTCACCGTCGCCAGGTTGCCGCCCGCGCTGTCACCGGCGAGGACCATGCGGGCCGGGTCGGCGCCGAGTTCCTCGGCCTGCCCGGCTGCCCAGTCCGCGACCGCGTAGACGTCGTTGACGGCGGCCGGCCACCGCGATTCCGGCGCCAGCCGGTAGTCGACCGACACCACGACCGCGCCCACGCCGTTGCTCATCGATCGACACAGGTCGTCGTGGGAGTCGAGGTCGCAGAACACGAAGCCCCCGCCATGGGCAAACACGATGAGCGGACATGAACCGGAAGACATTGTGGGCCAATAGATTCGGATTTTGATGTCGCCGGCCGGGCCCAGCACAGTCCGGTCGATCACCTGGGCTACCGGCTCGGGATTCTGCAGGAGTACGGCTCGTTCGGCGATCACGGCACGCAACTGCGGTGCAGTCATCGTCTCGACGCGCGGGAACCCGCGGTTGAGCGCAGGCAGTAGCGCGGCGATTTCCGGGTCGAGAATCACGCGTATTGCAGCGCGCGAACGGGCAGTGGGCGGGACTGTTGCAGAATCGGCTGCACGCGGATCGCGTCGCCGTCGTCGTAGTTGCGCCAGATGCCCAGCGCTGTCGTCCGCACCGGGCCGGCCATCCGATGGTCGAAGGTCATCCGGTCCAACGGGCCGCAGACCGAGACGGCGGCGATCGGCGCATCGATGTCGCCGATCGGCGCAGCGACACAACCGAATCCGCCGACTGACTCCGACCGCTCGTAAGCGAATCCGCGGGCACGTATCGCCGCCAGCTCATCGGTCAGCTGGCGACGTGTGCAGATCGAATACCGGGTTTTGCGAGCCAACAGGTCGACGTCGAAGTCGTCCAACGTCGACGGGTCGGAGAACGCCAGCAAGGCCTTGCCGACCGCGGTGCAGTGCGCGGGTTGGCGACCGCCGACGCGGGTGGGAACCGCCGCGCCGAGCGTGCCGGCGATCTTCTCCAGGTAGACCACGTCAGCGCCGTCGAGAACGGCGAGATGCACGACCAGACCGGTGGCCCGGTGCAGCTCGTGCAGGAATGGTTGGGCGGCGCTGTGCAGTCGGTCCTGATGCACCGCAAGCGATCCCAGCTCGACCAGTCGCATGCCCAGCTCGTAGTCGCGGCCCTGGCGGCGCAGCCACCGCAGTTGCACAAGGCGTTCGAGCATCCGGTGCGCCGACGAGCGAGGCAGGCCGGTCCGCCGCACGACCTGGGCCAGCGACAGCCGGCCCGGTCCGTCGAAGGCATCCAAGACCAGCGAGATGCGGTCGATCACGGCGCTTGGAGTACCGGCATCACCCTCACTCGTCATACGTCCTCCCGGCGGCTGATATGACTAATAGGCATATGCCTAGTCCTACCATAGTGTGGCGCCGGTCACAAGCGTGCGGAAGTGAGCGCGCACCCGGCGCGCCCAGAAGACGTGGTGAATCAGGCGGTGGCGGCAGCCCGCCCGGCACGGCGGCCGTAGAAACTGCCGTCACCCAGCGAGATGCCGCTGGCATAGCCCCAGGCGGCGAGACCCGCGGTGGCCCGCCCCGCCGCGAACAGACCCGGGATCGGATCGCCGCTGACATGCAAAACCTCTGCAGACAACGACGTGTGCAACCCGCCCAAGGTGAAACCGCCGGTGTTCCCGCGCAAGTCGATGGCGCCGACCGGCGTGCCGATCGGACGCAGCCACTCGGGCTTCTTGTGCAGCAGGGGGTCGTCGCCGCGCGCTGCGCCGTCGTTGTAGGCCGCGACCGTGCTCTGCAGTGAGCCGGTCGGCAAACCGATTTCGGCTTCCAACTCGGCCACGCTCTCGCAGACCCAGGTCGGCGGTCGCAGCAGGAACGGGGTTGCCGACCGGGTCGCCATGGCCTGCTCGTGTGCGTCGGCGTCGAGCACCAGGAATGCGGTGTCGTCCTGGTGGTAAAGAGTCAACTGGCCGATGCGGCCCGGATAGGTGTCCTCGGCGACGTAACGCTGCCCGCGGCCGTTGACCAGGATGCCGCGGACGATCAACTGCGGGTCGACCAGGAACGCCACCTCGGTGGCGTCGATGTGGGCCAGGTCGGCACCGAGGGCCTGCGCCATCTGGATCGCCACGCCGTCGTGCTCTTCGATCGAGGCAGCGGGCCGGCCGGCGATCCGCGGCGCATAGCGGGCCACCATCGACTCGTTGTAGGCGAAACTGCCAGTGGCCAAGACGATTCCGCGGCGTGCCCGCACGGCCATTTCAGTGCCGTACTGGCGGGCGACGATCCCGGCAACCCGCCCGTCGCTCTCCACAACGAGCCGCTGCACCCGGGTATCGACGATGCTGCGCACGCCGAGTGCGGTAGCGGTGTCCACCAGCGGCTTCATCAGCATGTAGCCGCCCCCTTTTTCGCCGGTGCGCTTGTCCTGCATCTGCGGCACGTGGCCGCGCGGCGCGGGTGCGGCAATCGTGTTGTACGGGAACGCGTTTTCGCCGCCGGTGTACATCAACCCGTCGTCGTCGGGTGGCTCCCAACCCGGTTCACCCCAGAAGCTCGGCTTGAACGGCACGCCGCAGTCCACCAGCCAGTCGAAATGCTCGAGGCTGCCTGCGCAGTAGTCGGTGATCCGGTCGACATCGGCACCTGGGCCCATCGCCGCGCACAGAAAAGTGCGCATGTTCTCGACGGAATCTTCGAAGCCGCAGGCCTTTTGAATCGGGGTGCCACCGCCGAGATAGACGAATCCGCCGGCCAGCGACGCGGCCCCACCCCAGCCACCAGTGCGCTCCAGCACTACCACCTCGGCACCGGCCCGCGCGGCCTCGATCGCCGCCGAGACACCGGCGATGCCGTACCCGGCGATCACCACGTCCGCCTCGACATCCCAGGTGGCGATATCGCGTGCGTCGACGGGTACGACGGTCACATCGCCGCCAGTGGCTCAGCGCCGGACCAGTCGTGACCCCAGTAGCTGTCGGCGGTGATCTCTTCGGAGGTGTAGTACGTCTCGTCGACTTTCATTCCTTCGGTGCCGAATTCGATGTCCCACCCGCCGGGCGCCCGGACGTAGAAGGAGACCATCTTGTCGTTGGTGTGCCGGCCCAGCGTCGACGACAGCGAAAAGCCTTGTTTGACAACCCGATCAAGGGCCCGGCCGACGGCGTCCAACGAGTCGACCTCGACCATGATGTGCACCAGGCCCGGTGCCCCGCCGTGCGGCGCGGGACACAGCGCCATGCTGTGATGGCGGTCGTTGACGCCGAAGAACCGGATCCGCAGCGGGCCGAACTCCGGGGGTGCGGGCAGCCGCATGGCGCCGCGGGGCAGAAAGCCCAGCGTCTCGCTGTAGAACGCGAATGCTCCGGCCGGATCCATTGTCGGTAACACCACATGGCCGAGACCCTGGGTGCCGGTGACGAAGGTGGCGCCGAACGGCGTCACCACCGGACTGTGATCCAGCGCGGGACCGAAGAACACCTCGGTGGTGGTGCCGGTCGGATCGGTGAACGCGAAGACGTCCTCGACCCTGCGCTCATCGGCTTCCTCGACCGACAGCGGTTTGACCGCGACCCCGGCCCGTTCGAGCGTGTCCCGAACCCGCTGCAGCGCAATGCCGTCGCGCACCTCCCAGCCGACGTGCAGCACCTGGTCGCTGTCGCCGGGGACGACGATGATGCGCGCGAAGCGTTCGTCCATCCGCAAGTAGAGCGCTTGCGCGTCGGGCCCGGTGCCCCGTGCGAACCCGAGTACCTCGAAAGCGAAGGTGCGCCAGCGATCGATGGCGCTCGTCTGAATCTTGATGTAGCCCAGGCTTTTGATGTCGCCCATCAGATCATTGCCCGCAGCGGGTCGGCCGGCTCGATGCCCATCGAACTCAATGCGGCGGCGTGATAGACCGTGCTCGGCACGTGGATCGCGTGGTTGAGTCCGACGTGGGCGTCCCGCCAAAACCGTTGCAGCGGCTTGTCCATCCGCGCCGCGTTTCCGCCGGAGCGGGCGAAGATCTGGTCGACGGCCATCACCGCGCGCCACGCGGCCCGGATCTGCGTACGGCGGCCGATGGCCCGCTCCTCGAAGGAGACCTCGCGACCGGACTCCACGATGTCCCATATCTTGTCGACGTTGGCCAGTATTTCTTGGCGGGCGGCGTTGATATCGGCGGCCGCCTCGCTGATCGCGAACAACACGTAGGGGTCGTCCTTGATCGCGGTGCCCTGCGCACCGACCCGCCCACGCTGGTAATCGAGGTGGGCGGCCAGCGCCCCCTCGGCGATGCCGATCACCGCGGAGCTGATGCCGAGCGGGAACATGTTCGACCATGGCATCTTGTACAGGGACTCGGTGACGCCGGCTTCTTTCTGCGCGGTGCCGTCGATCACCTGGTCGCCGTTCATCACCCGGTACGACGGCACGAAGGCGTCTTTGACGATGATGTCCTTGGAGCCAGTCCCCTTCAGGCCCACCACATTCCAGGAGTCCTCGACGATCTGGTAGTCGCTGCGGGGCAGGATCATGTGCAGCATGGTCGGTGGATCGGCGATGCTGCCATCCGCGTTGCCCAGCAGGGCGCCGAGGAAGATCCAGTCGCAGTGGTCGGTCCCGGAACTGAACTGCCAGCGGCCGTTGAAGACGTAACCGCCCTCGACCGGGACGGCGAGCCCGGTGGGTGCATACGGTGAAGCCATCCAGGTGTTGTCGTCGGCGCCCCATACCTCCTCGCGGACTTTCGGGTCGGCGAAGGCCAGTTGCCACGGGTGCACGCCCACCACGCCGCAGACCCAGCCGGCGGCGCCGTCGAGGGCGGCCACCGCCATCACGGTCTCCGCGAACTCCCTTGGGTGAGCTTCGAATCCGCCGTACTGCTTGGGTTGCAGCAGCTTGATCGGGCCCGCCGCTTTGAGCAACTTCGCGGTGTCGTCGGGCATCCGGCCGAGGCGTTCGGCCTCAGCGCCCTGGTCCCGGAGCTGCTCGGCGATCTCGCCGATGTGGTCGATTACCCGTCGGGCCATGATGTCTTCCTGTCCTAGGCTGCGACTTCCCATGGTGGACCGGGTTGCGCCCGTGCAGGCGCCACGCCGTCCCGGTCAGTGGACACGTTAGGACGAGACCCAGCGGCGATTCTCACGCCGCCGGCGCTCGACCTCGAACGAGATGCCCCCTACGTTGCTGCTTGATCCGTTCGCTGATCGCGTGCAACAGCGCCACATAGCAGTCTTCTTTGCTGCTGGCTCCAATGTGGCGGCCAGCTGGTCGATCGGCGCGTCCCGCAACGGTATTAAACACGTGACTAGTTGTCCTGCAACGTCTTTCGGACGTGAACAACGCATCAAGAAGCTGATCAAAAGGCAAGAATACGTTGAGAAACGCAGCGCCTGACAGTAGCTTCAGCGAGTAGGCCGTTCCGCACCGGAATGGCAACACCAAGCCGCGCACGTGGGGGCCGCGGCCAAACGGGGGGATCACCATGAAGCACGCAAAACGTATCGGCCGGCTCACCGGGCTTGCAGTCGGGCTGGGTTTCGGAGCAGCGCTGGTCGCCGCACCGGGGATCGCATCTGCCGATGCATCGGTTACGCCGTTCGATTTCAATGACATCGCGATCTCGTTCGATGGCAAGACGCTGTTCCAGGATGGCAGCGCATCCGCCACCTCGGGCAACGGCGACTTCGCGTTCGCCGACGGCGCCAACAGCTCCGCTACCGCCACTGGAAGCGGCGACTTCGCGTCAGCTTACGGCGCCGGCAGCTTCGTCAACGCCAGCGGTACCGACGACTTCGGCAGCGCGGTGGGCGCCGGTAGCGGCGTGACCACCGAGCTCGGCAATTACGACGTCGGGATCGGATGTCAGACGACTCCGCGCAGGCCGTCGGCGCCGAACGCCGGTTCCAGCATCGCGCTGAAATCCGGGCCGCGGCGCAGCAGGTGGCCGCCGTCGACGTTGATGACCTGCCCGGTGACCCAGCCCGCGGCATCGCTGAGAAGGAACATCGCCATGTTGGCGATGTCCTCGGCCTCGCCGATCCGCGGCAACGGCGTGCAGGCCGCGTAGTCCTCGGACAATTCGGGTGAGTCGGTGATCGGGGCGACCATGTCGGTGCGGATCAGGCCCGGGCGGATGCTGTTGACCCGCACCCAGGACGGCCCGAGCTCATCGGCGGCCAACATCATCAGATGGTCGAGTCCGGCCTTGGTGACACCGTAGGCGCCGAACCATCGGTGGGTGTTGCTGGCGGCGATCGACGAGATGCCGACGAAAGACCCACCTCCGCCGCGCACCATCTCCCGGGCGCAGTGCTTGAGCACGTACATGCTGCCGTTGATGTTCAGGTCGACCGTGCGCCGCCAGGCGTCGGAGTCCATCTGGGTGAGCGGGCCGATGGTCAGCGATCCGCCGGCGCAGTGCACGGCGCCGTGCAACCGGCCGTGCCACGCCGTCGCGGCCTCGACAGCGCGGGTGACCTCGTCCTCGTTGGTGACGTCGGCGGGCTCGTAGCGGATCTCGCCGCCGCTCGCCTTGACCGCGTCGATCTCCTCGACGGCCGCCGCGAGCCGATCGGCGTTGCGGCCGACGATCATGACCGAGGCACCAGAGGCAACCAGACCGGCGGCAACCCCCTTGCCGATCCCGCTACCACCACCGGTGACCAGGTATGTCCGGTCTTCGAACGAAAGCTGCATGCCGACCCCTTCGCGCCGAAACTGAAACAGGTTCTAGCTATAGAACCATGCGCTGGTCAGCCGAACTACTGCGCCTAGGGAGTGTCCTTGCGAGCGACCTTCGTCGGCTTCGGGTTGCGCCAATCCTCGACATCCGGCGGCAGCCCGACGGGGTACCGATTCTCGTTGTGCGCGGCCCAGTGCGCGTGCCCTAGCTCGTGAATGTGGAAGGCATGCCGCAACGCCTCGGTGAAGCCCATCGCGTCCGAGGCGGCGTTCACCGAGTCCTTGATCAACAGCGCGGCCATCGTCGGCCGCTCGGCGATCCGGCGGGCGAACTCGAGGGTCTTGTCGTCCAACTCGTCGGCCGGGAAGACCTTGGACACCATGCCGAGCCGGTAGGCCTCGTCGGCGTCCAGCGAATCACCGGTCAGCAGAAGCTCTTTGGCTTTACGTGGACCGAATTCCCAAGGGTGGGCGTAGTACTCGACGCCCGGCATACCCATCCGAACACCGACTACATCGCTGAACTTTGCGTTATCGGCGGCCACGATCAGATCGCACGCCCAGATCAGCATCAGAGCCGCGGAGATGGCGTTGCCCTGCACCTGGGCGATGGTGATCTTGCGTAGATCACGCCAGCGGCAGGTGTTCTGGAAGAAATAGTGCCACTCCTGGAGATAGACCTTTTCCATCACGGCTTCTCGAGTGCCGCCATTGGTCCGAAAGCTCGGCAGCTGCTTTTCCCCTGGAGCCCGCTCCGCCAGCGCCAACTCCGAGCCGAGGTCGTGGCCGGCGGAGAAGTTCCTACCGCGGGCCGCCAGGATCACCACCCGAACGGCGTCGTCGGCCTCGGCACGCAGGAACGCCTCGTCGAGTTCTACGAGCAAACCGCGGCTCTGAGCGTTGTGCGCCTCCGGGCGGTTGAGCCAGATCCGGGCGATACGGCCCTCGTCGAGCGTTTCGTAAGCCACCAACTCGTTGGGGACTGACATTGGCCACCTCATTCACCTTGGCTGTGCCTGATAGTGCTGTGCCTGATATTGCTGTGCCTGATCACCCAGGGAAGTTACACATTACGACCAGGCCGTAACGCTTTTGCCGCGGGGTTGCGGCGCCCGATACGCGTGTTTACGCACTTCGCCTACAGTTGAGTCATGCCCGCCACATCTGACACCCATGAAATCGATGACGTTGAGCCCTTGCCCGACGACACCGCGAGCCAGGCTCGGCGTGTCGTAGCGGCCTACGCGGAGGACGCCGACGAGTGTCGCGTGTTCCTGTCGATGCTCGGCATTGGGCCCGCGAAGATCGAGGTGTAGTGCCCCGCGCGGGAGGCAAGGGCTCGACGAGCCCTCCCTCCGGTGTGTCCGACTTCGTCGTTGTCGCCAACCGGCTGCCGATCGACATGGAGCGATTGCCCGACGGCACCACGAACTGGAAACGCAGCCCAGGTGGTCTGGTCACCGCGCTGGAACCGCTGCTGCGCCGTCGTCGCGGCGCCTGGATCGGGTGGCCCGGGGTCGTCGACGACGACGTGGATGTCGAAGACGAGCCCATCGATGATGAGGATCTCCGGCTGCATCCCGTGCGCCTGTCGGCCGACGACGTCGAAGAGTATTACGAGGGCTTCTCCAACGCCGCGCTGTGGCCGCTGTACCACGACGTCATCGTCAAACCGATCTACCACCGGGAATGGTGGGACCGCTACGTCGACGTCAACCGCAGGTTCGCCGAAGCGGCGGCACGCGCTGCGGCCGAGGGCGCGATCGTGTGGGTGCAGGATTATCAGCTGCAATTGGTACCCGCGATGCTGCGGGAACTCCGGCCCGATCTGACGATCGGGTTTTTCCTGCACATCCCGTTCCCGCCCGTCGAGCTGTTCATGCAGATGCCGTGGCGGACCGAGATCGTGAAGGGTCTGCTGGGCGCGGACTTGGTGGGCTTTCACCTGGCCGGCGGTGCGCAGAACTTCCTTATCCTGGCGCGCCGCCTGATCGGCGCGAGCACCTCCCGGGGTTCGGTCGGGGTGCGGTCGAAGTTCGGTGAAGTGCAGCTCGACGACCGCACGGTGCGAGTGGGTGCCTTCCCGATCTCCATCGACTCGGCTGAGCTCGACCACAAGGCCCGCGCCCGCAGCATCCGTGCGCGGGCAAAGGAAATCCGCGCCGAGATCGGCAATCCGCGCAAGGTCCTGCTCGGCGTCGACCGGTTGGACTACACCAAGGGCATCGACGTGCGGCTCAACGCGCTCGCCGAACTACTCGCCGAGGGCCGCGTCAAGAGCGACGACACGGTCCTGGTCCAGCTCGCCACCCCCAGCCGCGAACGGGTCGAGAGCTACCAGAAGCTGCGCGAGGAGATCGAACGCCAAGTCGGCCATATCAATGGTGAATACGGCGAGGTCGGCCGCCCGGTGGTGCACTACCTGCATCGCCCGATCCCCCGCGAGGAGCTGATCGCGTTCTTCGTGGCCAGCGACGTCATGCTGGTGACGCCGCTGCGGGACGGGATGAATCTGGTGGCCAAGGAATACGTCGCGTGCCGCAGCGATCTCGGCGGCGCGCTGGTACTCAGCGAATTCACCGGCGCCGCAGCCGAACTCACACAGTCCTACCTGGTCAACCCGCACGACCTCGAAGGTGTCAAAGACGCGATCGAGGCGGCGATCAACCAAACCGCGGACGAGGGGCGGCGCCGGATGCGGGCCCTGCGACGTCAGGTACTGGTCCACGACGTCGACCGGTGGGCCAAGTCATTCCTCGATGCGCTGTCCGTAGGACATTCGTCAAACAGCTGAATCCGTGGTGCGGCACTTGGCGCACTGCGATACTCGACGGATGGCGACCATCTCCCGCGGCCTGACCGCCGCCGCAGCCATGGCACTCGTCGCTGTGGGTACGTCGATCCCCGCGCAAGCACTCGGGCCTCCCGCGGACGGCATGTACAGCTTCACCGAAGCCGGAGTGCCCACCACGACGTGGAAGATCGTCGCGCTGTGCGATGCGCCGTCCCGGCAGCGGGCGATCCCCGATTTCACCGACCCCGTTGTCGCCGCGGACCTTTGCGCGTTGAACGTCAGCAGCACCACTGCCCGGGTGATCAGCCGCTCGGAGAAGATGGCGAACTTCGTCGGCCGGGCCCGATTGACCAGCGATCAGTGGACCTTTCAGGTCGACAAGTCCAACGGCGTCTCGTGCCCGGACGGCAGCACCGCACCCTCGACGGATACCTATGCGTTCGACGATGTGTCGCTCGTCGGCACGCACACCAGCATCCACAGTGACGTCTGCGGCCTACAGCCCGCAATGACGAAAACGCCGTTCACCCTGGCCTTTCAGGGCCCGCCGCCCGCTCCGGCCGACCGTTATCCGTTGAACTGCAACGAGATCGGGCAATGCCGCTGATGCGATAGACCGGCTAGATCGGCGTGATGAAATTGATCAACCACTTGCCGTCGATCCGCTGGTAGTCGACCCGCACCCGACTACCTTTGTAGACAGGCTCTTTCGAACTATCGGTCCAGATTGAGTTCACGTACACGAGCACCGACGCTGAGTCCCGTTCTGGCGGACATGACTCCCGCACCGGATATATCGACCTGACTGACCACTTGCCTCTTGCGGGCTTCCGGGATGATGTCCTTGTTCACCTGCTTCTTGAACACCTCGCGATACGCGGGTGTCAGAAGCGGATATACGTCGTCCATGCTGCGCTCGACAGTCTGGTAGTCGTAGCCGAGCACTTTCGGGACGTCCTTGGTGGCCTGCGGCGGCAGCGCCGCGCGCGCAGATTCCTCGCCATGCGTCTGCACCCGGTCCCAGTAGAACCAGCCACCCACCGCCGACAGGCCGACGAAGGCGGTGGTCAACAAGCTAACGGCAGCGGCGATCAGCCATCGCATCAATCGCCCCCGTTCGGCCACTTCAAGTCATCGCCGGTCATGCGGCCGTTCTCATCCTCGTGGACGATGACGCGCATCCGGTAGGGCTCAGATGGTTTGTTCACGCCGTCCCTGCTGGTGACGGTGACCCGAATCGCCACCAGCACCGATGCGTTGTCGCGGACATCGTCGATGCTTTCCAGAGCAGCGCCATTGACAACCGCCTCCGATGTCGAGTCCGTATGGCGGAATATTGCTTTGATGTTTTCGACGTTGTTGTTGGAGCTGAGCATGCCGCGCAGCGGCCCACTGGTGATGTCGACGAACCTCGCCACGCTCTGGTCGATGTTGTTCTGGTCGTAGCTGAACATGTTGACCACCACTTGGGTGGCGGTGTCGACGAAGCGCTGGGCCCGGGCCTGCGTCGCATCAGCCCGGTCCTTTTGGTGGATTTCCCACCCCACGGCGCCGGCCATCCCGGCGGCCCCAACCAGACTGGCCGCCAAGGCAATCCAGCCGACCAGCCTGCCGTTCCCGGGGCGACGCGGTGGCGGACCGACCGGCGTGTTCAGGCGCTTGACCGGCTTGGCGGCTGCCTCGACCGGGATCGTCGTGGTGGCGGCGTCACCGGCGTGCGGCCCAGCCGGCCGCGACGCCCGGCGCCGCGGGGGTCGCGAAGCTTCGGTAGGTCGCCGACCCGCTGCGCCCGGCTCTGCCGCGCTTGCGATCGGCTCGGCGTCGGTCACATCTGCCTCGGGTCACGCATCAGGTCCACCCAGTTCTCCGCGGTCGATACTTTGCCGCGGGCGAAGATACCAGTGCCTCCTGAGGGGTCCTGGAAAGCTCCGGTGTCGTCGTCGTAGGTGGTGTAGGCCGTGCCGTTGGCCTGCGGGACCGGACCGGGCGGCGGGCCCCACGGCTTCTCGGCCGGTGGGAATGGCGCTCCCGGCAGTCCCAGCGGCGGAGGTGGCGCCGGAACGGCCTTGGGGAACGGGATGGCCGGTGCTTGCGGCGGGTACGGCGCGGGCGGAATCCACGCCGGCCGGCCGTCCGTCCCACCGGTGTTGGGTGGCGGCGGTGTCGGGAACGGCTGGTGCGGTGCGGGGCCGGGACCTTCGATCACACCGGGCGGAAGCGGCCCGGCTATCGGCGTCCCGGGATCCGGATCATTTTGCGGTGGAATGAACGGATACTTGTTGGGCGGCAGCACGTTCAGCCCATTCGTCATCGGCGTGCCGTACGGGATCGGCGGTCCGCGCCATGGGTTCGTTCCGATCGGCACGTAGCCTTTGGGATCACGGCAGATGGCAACAGTCGGCGCCCGCTTGCCGGGGAACTCCTGGCACGGATAGTTGCGCGCGCCGCGGACCGCTGCCGCGTCGTTCTGAGCCGTCTTGCAGTACATGTCGGTCGGGAGTTCCCGCAGCGTCTCATCGGCCGGGGTCCGAATCAGCGGTGGCGGAACGAATCCGGTGGTGCACGGCGGCGGGTCGACGTTGACCTTGAAGTCGAGCTTGGCGCCCTCGTCCTGCGGTTCACCGTTGGCCGCGGTGATGATCGCAGCGAACAGCGCCGGCAGCACCACCAGCAGCTGCTCGATCGACTTGTGATAGATCACGCCGACCCGGCCCAGGTTGGCCAGGTTCGCCGCCAGCATCGGAAACGACGGGCGGATACCGGAGAACGCCGTGTTGGCCTGATCGACCGCCGGCGGCACGACCGTCAGCAAGGTACGCAACTGCGGATCCGCCTGCCGCACTTCGGAAGTGAACCGGGCCAGCCCGTCGGACAACGCCCTGATGTCGTTGCCGGAACGAATCTGAGCCTGCAGGAACGGGCCGACCTGATCGATCAGCTGCGATGTCTGCGGGAAGTCGGCGTTGGCCTGCTCGACCAGCAACCGGGACGACTCGAACAATCTGGCCAGCTCGGGCCCGGATCCGTTGAACGCCTTGAAGGTTTCGTGCAGCAGCTCGCGCAGCCGGGTGTCGGCGACACTGTTGACCAGCGTCTCGGACTGGTGCAGCAGCGTCGCGATGTCCACGCCGATCACGGTGTTGGCCCGGTCGATGCGGGATCCGTTGTGCAGCTTGCTCGCAGCCGCATGATGCGGCGGGACCAGGTCGATGTACTGCTCACCGATGGCCGATACGCTCTTGACCGAGGCAGTGACGTTCGACGGGACGACAGTGCCGCTGTTCAACCGCATCACTGCGTCGACGCCGTCGGAGCTGAGGCCCACCGACTCGACGCGGCCCACCGCGACTCCGCGGTAGGTGACGTTGGCGTTCTTGTACAGCCCACCGCCGGCCACGAAATTCGCCGTCACCTGATAGGTGCCGATGCCCAGCGCGGCCGGCAACCGCAGGTAGAAGATCGCCATGACGACGACGGTGATCACCGTGACCACCGCGAAGATGCCCAGTTGGACGCGAGTCAATCGATCCAGCATCAGTTGTTCCCTGCTGGTGTGCCGGGCGGGATCTTGAACGGATCTGCGGCCTGCCCGGAGAGGTTGGCCATTTCACCGAGCAGGTAGTCCGGCGGATTGAGGATGTCCTTCATGTGCAGCATGTTCGGGTCCAGCGGCCAGGACGTGGTGAAGAACGTCTCGCCCAACCGTCGCACGGTGAGGTCGAAGGTGGTGAACACGTTGAGGTAGTCACCACGCACCGCCTGCTTGATACCGAAGTTCGGGAACGGGAACGTCAGCAGCAACTGCATCGACGTCACGAAGTTCTTCCGGTTGTCGGCCAGCGCCTTGACGTTGGCGTAGATGTCCTTGAGGTCTGCGGCGAAGTCGACCTTCGTCTGCGAAAGCACGTTCGCTGCAACCGTTGCCACCTTCTTGAGCGCACCGAACGCCTCGACGATTTTGTCGCGGTTCTTGTTGAGCACCCGCAGCGCTTCGGGAAGGGTTTCCAGCGTCCGCCCGAGGCTGTCCTTGTTGTCGGCCAGGATCGTCGAGAATCGGTCCAATCCGTCGATGGCGGCGACGATGTCGTTCACCTGATTGGTCAAGCCGGCGGTGAGCTCGGCCAGTCGCGGCACCAAGTTGGTGAACTGACCTTCTCGGCCGGCGACTGCCTGATAGGTCTCGTCGGTAATCTCTTGCAGCGCGCCCAGATTGCCCTTGTTGACCACCATGCCGAGCGCGGAGAACACTTCCTCGGTGGTCGGGAAGCGACTGGTCCGGGCCTCTTGAATGGCCGAACCCTCGACCAGCTTGCCCACCGGCGGCTGATTGGGTGGCGCCGCCAGCTCGACGTGTTGGGAACCCAGCAGCGAGGTCTGCGCTACCCGGGCAATCGAATTGGCCGGCAACACCACATTGCGGTCCAGCGCCAGTTTGACTGCGGCGTAGAACGTTCCATCGCTGCGCTGCAGCGCGTCGATACCCGCGACGCTGCCGACCGTGACGTCGTCGATCATCACGGGTGAGTTCTGCGGCAGCGTGGCCACGTCGGCCAGGTCGACGGTGATCGAGTACGACCCCGAGCCGTGGCCGGCGGTACCGGGCAGGGCGACCGAGTTCAACCCGCCGAATTGGCATCCCGCCAGCAGCGCGCTACCGGCAGCCAATGCGCTGCCGCGCAACAGGATCCGTCTCATCTACCGGCCCCCCTGCTCAGCAGGCAAGGGCGAGGCGGGTGCCGGAGCGGCCGGTACCGGACCCGGCCGGGGGCCGAACGAGCCCGACGCCGCACCATTGGTCGACGCCTGCGGAACCATCAGCGCCTGCAGGTCCGTCGGGTTGGGCGGATGCGCGCCGGTCGCCGGAATCCAGTGCAGGTCGGGAATGGGTGTCTGCGACTTGGCCTGGGTTTCCGGTGTGTCGTATTGGATCTGGCCCTTGTACGCGGTGATCATGTTGAGCGGGTGGAACATAAAGGGTGGGTAGTTGAACGTCAGCCGGCGCAGTGGCGGGCCCAACCGCTCGCGGCAGATCTCGGCGCGCTTGTAGTAGTCCGGGCCGGACAGACCTGCAGCGGTGTCGAACGAACCGCCGCAGATGAACTGCACCGGGTTGGCGAACTCGGGGAGCGAGATCAGCCCGTTCAACGTGCCCTGCGCGGGGTCGTAGATGTTGTAGAAGTTGGCGATACCGGGGCCGGCGACGTGCAGTACCTGCTCGATGTCTTCACTCTGGTCGCTCAACACCTGGGTCAGGTCGGTCAGCTTGTTGACTGTCCCGATCAGCGTCGAGTTATTCTGCTGCAGAAAACCTTTGACGTCGATCAGCGCCTGGTTCAGGGTGCCCAGGGTGTTGTCCAGATGCGTGGAGCTCTTGGCGAGGACCTGTGATACCGAGGCCACATGCCCGGCGAACGACACGATCTGCTCGTTGCTCTTCGACAATGCGTCGACCAGCACCTGCAGGTTCTTGACCGTGCCGAAGATGTCGGTGCGCGAATCTCCCAGCCGGCCGGCGGCTTGCGACAGCTCGCGAAGTGAGCTTCGGAACGAATCGCCGTTGCCGCTGAACGTGTCGGCGGCTTGGTTGATCGCCTTGCCCAGCGGACCCTGCAGTTCTCCGGCCGCGGGGCTGAGCTGCTTGGCCAGATCCGTCAGTGACTCCTTGACCTCGTCCCACTCCACCGGCACCGCGGTGTGGGCTAACGCGATGGTTGCCCCGTCGGACAGGGCCGGCCCGCTGGTGTACGCCGGGGCGAGCTGAATGAACCGCGCTGCAACCAAGTTGGGCGACATGACGATCGCGCGAGCATCCGCCGCGACCTTGATGTCGCGGTCCACCAACATGGTGATTTTGACGTCGTCGGCGCGCGGTTCGATGGAATCGATCGTGCCGACCGGCACGCCGACGATGCGGATCTGATCACCCGGGTACAACCCGACCGCGGAGGTGAAGTAGCCGATGATCTTGTTGCTGCCGCTGCCCGGCAAGACCAGATAGGCACCCACTGCAAGCGAAAAGGCGAGCAGCACAGCCAAAGCCAGCCGCACGCCGCGGCGGCGATCCCGGATAGCGGAGGAAAGGGTCATGGCGACTGCGGCCTCAACTTCCAGCGCTCTTGCACCAGGCCACGCAGGTAGTCCGCGAAACTGGCCGGCAGCTTGCCGGGCTGGAACACGCTGTCGAACACCATCCCGACGATGGGAGCGGGGAGCACGCCATAGACGTTCACGTTGAATCCGGGCCCGGAGGCGACCACCTCACCGAGCGTGGTTGCGTAGGCCGGCAACCGTTTCAGCGCTTCGCTGATGTAGTCGCGACGTTCGTTGAGGTCATCAAGCACGGTGTTGAGCTTGCTCAGCGCCGGGCCGAACTCCTTGCGGTTGTCGGCGACGAAGCCGGACAGTTGCACCGAGACGTCGTCGATGCCGGAGATCAGCTCGCCCAGCGCGGCGCGGCGCGCATCGAGCGCGCCGAACAGCTGGTTCCCGTCGACGATCAGCTTGTTGACCTGCCCGGCGCGCTCGGCGAGCACGCCGGTCACTGATTTGGCATGCGCCAGAAGATGTTCCAGCGCCTCGTCGCGGGTGTTCAAGGTGCGCGACAAGGTGGTGATGCCGTCCAGTGCTCCGCGCAACTGCGGCGTGGCGTCGTGCAGGGCGTCGGTGAGGACCTTCAGCGACTTCTCGAACTGGACCTTGTCCAGGTCGCCGGCGTTGTGGCCCAGGTCTTCCAGCGCGGAGCCCAAGGCGTACGGCGTCGTCGTGCGGCTCAGCGGGATCGTGGTGGCGATCCCCGCTCCGGCCGGGGTCACCGCGACCGCGCGCTGCCCGAGGATGGTCTCGGTCCGGATCGCCGCCAGGGACCCGTTACCGACATTGACGTGACGATCCACCGTGAAGGCAACCTTGGCGGTGTCGCCGGCGAGCGTCACTGCTTGCACCTTGCCGACTTTGATGCCGGAGACGTAGACGTCATTGCCGGGGTTGAGCCCGCCGGCGTCGGCGAAATAGGCCGTGTAGGGCCGGCCTTGCGGCCAGAACGGCAACTTGGTGTAGCCAAAAGCGACCAGGATGACGCACACGATGAGGACCATCCCGAAGATCCCGGTGCGCAGTGGGTCGCGGTCGCGGCGGTGGGTGCTACTTGTTGACAAAAGCGCACCTGCCCTTGCTCGGATCCACCTGGCCACCCATCGGAATGATGATGTCGCTGCCGGCCGGGCCGTTGATCTTCAGTGACACCGAGCAGAAGTAGATGTTGAAATACGCACCGTAGGCGCCGAGCGCGGACAGCCGGAGGTAGTCCTCGCCGAGCTGTTCGATGTCATTGTTCACCTCGGGCAGCCGGTCGTTGATCTCGCCGGCCAGCGGGCGGATGTTCTCCAGGACGCCTTGCAGCGGTCGGCGTGAGTGTTTCAGCAGATCGGTCAGATCAGAGGTGGTGGTGGCCAGCGGCTGGATCGCGCCGGCTATCGCGTCGCGGCCCTCGGCCAAGCCGGTGATCAGTTTCTGCAACTGGTCGACGGTGTCGGAGAACTGGGCTCCCTTGGCGTCGACGGTGGCCAGTACGGCGTTGAGATTGGTGATCACGTCGCCGATCGCGTGGTCGCGCGCGCCGAGCGTCGAGCCGAATGCGTTGGTGTTAGCCAGCAAGTTGGACAGCGCCCCGCCCTGGCCCTGCAATAGGTCGATCACGTAGCTGCTGACGGTGTTGATCTTGTCGGCGTCCAGTCCCTTCAGCACTGGACGCAGGCCACCGAGTAGCGCATCGAGGTCCAGCGCGGGCTGGGTGTGGTGCTGGTCGATCGTCCCGCCCGGCGACAGCTTGCGCAATTCCCCAGGGCCCGAGGTGATTTCCAGGAACCGGTCGCCCACCAGGTTGTCGTACCGGATCAGCGCGCGCGTCGAGGAGTACAACGTGTAGCGCTTGTCCACGGTGAAGGCGACGTCCACGGTGTTGTTCGGGTTGAGCTTGACTTCCTTGACCGCGCCGACCGGCACCCCGGCGATCCGAACCTTCTGGTTGCCCTTGAGCCGGGTCGCGTCAATGAAGTTGGCGTGGTAGGTGTTTGACGGTCCGAACCGGAACTCCCCGAACGTCACCACCAGACCGAGCGCCACCAGCAACATCGTGACGGTGAAGATGCCGACCTTCACCATGACCGAGCGCTGCGATTCGACGTTGTCCATCAGAAGTCGTCCCGCTCTGCGAACGCCCCGTGGAACAACCACTGCAGTGTCGACGGGGCGTCCACCTGTACCTCGGTGAACGGCTCATAGGGAATGTTCGCGTTGTCGGTCACCAGAAATGGTGCCCGGTACCAGGATCCGCCGGTCTGCTTGGTGGGCAGGTCAGGTAGTCCGCGGCAGTTC
Organism: uncultured Actinomycetota bacterium; assembly: GCA_963737375.1. GTDB lineage: Bacteria > Actinomycetota > Actinomycetes > Mycobacteriales > Mycobacteriaceae > Mycobacterium. Next base: position 22,221 of record CAVTSP010000007.1, on the reverse strand, counting down.
GGGCCGCCGGAGGCGTTGACTCTGGGCAGGCTCTCGGGATAGGTGTAGCTCGGCGCACCGAGGACGAAGCTCGACGAGGTGAACAGGCCTGCCTTGCGCACACCGAGGATGGGCGCGAATTCTTGGATACCGCGGTTGATGGCGCCGAAGAGGCAGCCGAATTCCGGCGAATAGTCCGCGGTGACTTTCAGCGGGGCACGCAGTCGCTTGATCCCGTCGATCAAGTTCTGCTCGGCGGGCGCCAGCGTGTCATAAGCGTTGTTGGACAATCCGATTGCCGACAGCAGGCTGGTGTTCAGGTTGGTCTGCTGATCCACCACCGTCTTGGCGATCGTCGGCGTGTTGTTGAAGACGGTAGCCAGATCCGGTGCCGCGTCCGCGTAGATGTTGGCGACGGCGGCCGTTCTGCGGAAGTCCTGTTGCAGGGCGGGTAATTTCGGATTGAGTTGCTGCGTCAGGGTATTCAGACCTGACAGCACGCCACCCAGGTCGCGGCCGTGGCCGCGTAGCCCCTCGGCCAGCGCGCCCAGTGTGCCGTTCAACTCGACGGGATCGATCTTCTGCAGCAGTCCCATGAGCGACTGGAACAGCGTATTGACTTCCAGCGAGACCGCCGAGACCGCCAGGTGTGCGCCCGGGCGCAGCGCGGCGGGTGACGGCGCTCTGGGCGGGATGAACTCGACCGACTTGGCACCGAAGACGGTGTTGCTGGCGATGTGGACGGCAGCGTTGGAGGGAATGAAACGCAGCTCGCCGCCGTCGATGGCCAGCTTCAGCTGAGCCTGTTCGCCCTCATAGCTGATGTCGTCGACCTTGCCGATCTGGACTCCGCGGTACTTGACCTTGTTACCCCGGTCCATCTCCAGCCCCGCGCGCGGCGTGGTGAGAGTGACGGTGTCGATCGGGGAGAACGCCGATGTGTAGAACAGGTAGGTCAGCACCACGCACGCCGTCAACAGAGAGGCCAGCAGCGCCGCTGCCAGCCTCACGTGAGTGCGTTGCGCACCAGTGCTTGCCACTGTCCCCCTTATCTCCTACTTGCCCGGTTCCTCTTCATCGCGCTCCGCGCTCTGCATCGTCGCCGGGCTCATCCAGAGAGGTTGAAATTACCGGACGCGCCGTAGACCGCCAGCGAGATGAACAAAGTAATGACGACGACCACGATCAGCGAAGTGCGTACCGCCTGGCCGACCGCCAGACCGACGCCCACGGGACCGCCAGATGCGTTGTAGCCGTAGTACGTATGGATCAGCATCACTCCGATCGACATCACGATCGCCTGCAGGAACGACCAGAGCAGATCGGTGGGAATCAGGAAGGTGTTGAAGTAGTGGTCGTACAAACCGGCCGATTGCCCGTTGATGAAGACCGTGGTGAAGCGTGCGGCGAAGAACGACGCCAGCACCGCAAGCGAATACAACGGGACGATCGCGATCAACCCTGCGATCAGCCGGGTCGACACCAGGTAGGACACTGAGTGCACGGCCATCGCCTCGACGGCGTCGATTTCCTCGGCAACCCGCATGGCGCCCAGTTGGGCCGTGGTGCCGGCGCCGATCGTCGCGGCAAGCGCGATCCCGGCGACGACCGGAGCGACGATGCGCACGTTCAGAAACGCCGACAGGAATCCGGTCAACGCCTCAATTCCGATGTTGCCCAGTGACTCGTAGCCCTGCACCGCGATCACACCACCCGACGCCAGCGTCAAAAATGCGGCGACGCCGACCGTTCCGCCGATGAGCACCAATGCGCCTGTGCCCATGGTCATTTCGGCAATCAAGCGGATGGTCTCTTTGCGGTAGCGGGTGGCCGCGTTCGGGATATAGCGCATCGACTCGCCGTAGAACAGTGCCTGCTCACCGAATGTGTCGATCGGGCCTGCGAACCGGTGGAAGAACCGCCGAAAGCGCACCGTGGCGTCGTAACTCACGGGCGCCTCATCGGGCCAGCACTCGGACGCCGATCGCCGTCATGATCACGTTGATCACGAACAGGCAGATGAACGCGTAGACCACGGTCTCGTTGACCGCGACCCCGACGCCTTTGGGACCGCCCTTGACCGTCAGTCCCCGGTAGCAGCCGACCAGGCCGGCGAAGACGCCGAACAGCAAGGCCTTGAACTCAGACAGGAACACCTCGCCGAGATGGGTCAGCACGGTCAGGCCGCTGACGAACGCGCCCGGGTTGACACCCTGCAGCAGCACCGAGAAGACATAGCCGCCAGCAATACCGATCGCCGAGACCAGACCGTTGAGCAGCAACGCGACGAATGTCGACGCCAGCACCCTCGGCACCACCAGGCGCTGGATCGGGTCGATGCCCAGCACGCGCATCGCGTCGATTTCCTCGCGGATGGTGCGCGCACCCAGATCGGCGCAGATTGCGGTGGCGCCGGCGCCGGCCACTACGAGCACGGTGACGACGGGTCCGAGCTGGGTGATGGTTCCGAAGGCGGTGCCCGCACCGGACAGGTCGGCGGCACCGATCTCGCGAAGAAGGATGTTGAGCGTGAAGGCCACCAGAACCGTGAACGGGATGGCCACCAACAGCGTCGGGACCAGGGAAACCCTGGCGATCATCCAGGTCTGGTCGAGGAACTCACGGAATTGGAAGGGCCGCTGAAACGTCTTGCGAAAGGTCTCCAGCGCCATCTCGACGAAACCGCCCACGGCCCGAGCCGGAACCGCGAGCTGTTCGAACAACCTGATCCCCTTCTCGCGCGGGTGTTCCCACCTTCGGCAGCGAAGCCCTTGTGTCCCCGGTGACGCCGCCTTAGCTTGATTCTGAGCAGCAGCGGTCGCGTGAGCCGGCCAATCGTAACTAGAACAAGTTCGGAGTGTCAAAGAACCGCAGAATTAGACAAAAGTAAGTAATTTTGCAGGTCAGAGCGTTTGTGACGCAGGTCATTCTGAAACGTGTTCTAGTAGGGTTCGAAACGCTACCGGGCGTCTCCGCCCTGGTTAATCAGTCCACCAACCCGACCGCCGAGAAAGTGCGTTTCGGATCACGGCCGGCAAAGTACTCACTGAGCTCGGAGCTGAGGTTGCCGGGATCCCATGCCTGCGCACCCGCGTCAAATCGATGCTCGATCGTGGGCGCCGCCATCAGCGTCACCTGCGGGCCGTATACGACAAAGACCTGGCCGTTGACGTCCTTTGCCGCCGGCGACGCCAGGAAGTTCACCAGGGTCACGACGTGCTCGGGCGAGAGCGGGTCGATGTCGCTGTCGGGTGGCGCGTCGCCGAATACCTCGGCGGTCATCGCGGTCCGGGCCCGGGGGGCGATCGCGTTGGCGCACACCCCATACCGGCCGAGGCCCCGGGCGGCGGTCAGAGTGAGAGAGATGATTCCGGCTTTGGCCGCGCCGTAATTGGCCTGCCCGATCGGGCCTGTCAACCCTGCTTCCGACGAGGTGTTGATGATGCGCCCGTAGATCGAGTCGCCGGCATCTTTGGCCTTGGACCGCCAATACGTCGCGGCGTTGCGGGTCAACAGGAAGTGGCCGCGCAGGTGCACGGCGATCACCGCGTCCCATTCCTCGTCGGACATGTTGAACAGCATCCGGTCGCGGGTGATCCCGGCGTTGTTGACCACGATGCCCAGTCCGCCCAATCCGTCGGCGGTGCTGATCAGTTCGTCGGCCGTCTCGCGCTGGCTGATGTCGCCGGCGACCGCCACCGCTTTGGATCCGGCCGTAGTGATTTCGTCGATCACGTCGGAGGCGTTCAGGGCGGCGGCGATGTCGTTGACGACGACTGTTGCGCCCGCGCGGGCTAAGCCGATCGCCTCGGCTCGGCCCAGTCCTGCGGCCGCGCCGGTGACCACCGCGACCTTCCCGGATAGATCGGTCGCGTTCGTGCTTGCCGCCGGCGACGATGCAGACCGCCCGGCGGTCTGAGAAGAAGCCGGTCCGTTGGGCGTAGTCAATTTATGAATACCTCTAGTCAGTTTTATTCGCTGCGCAATAGCGCAGCGCGCGGGCATTCCGCGATCGCCTGCTCCGTCAGTGCCTCCTGATCGGCCGGCACGGGGTCGGCCTTCACCACCGCGTAATCCTCGTCGTCGAGGTCGAAGATATCCGGCGCGATTCCCAAGCACACCGCGTTGCCTTCACACCGGTCGTGGTCGACTTTCACCCGCACGACTTTCCTCCTAGAACGTGGCTTTCAATTCGGTATGCCCACCATACGACCAGTCCCGGTCACGTCCCGAGGAACGGTCGCTGGACCCTCAGACTAGAACGTGTTACAACCAGGGAAGCGAAAGGGTAGCCGTTGATGCAGGCTGCCGGAGAACTCACGGACTAATGGAGGGCGGCCGGAATGCGCATCAGTTACACCCCGGAGCAGGAAGAACTGCGTCGCGAACTGCGGTCGTACTTCACCAAGCTGGTCACCCCGGAGCGACGCGAGGCGCTGAGTTCGACATCGGGTGAGGTCGGCGAGGGCAACGTCTACCGCGAGACCGTCGCGCAGATGGGCAAGGACGGGTGGCTGACCCTGAACTGGCCCAAGGAGTACGGCGGCCAGGATCGCTCCCCGATGGACTCGCTGATCTTCACCGACGAGGCGGCGATCGCCGGTGCGCCGGTGCCGTTCCTGACCATCAACAGCGTCGCGCCGACCATCATGGCCTACGGCACCGAGGAGCAGAAGAAGTTCTACCTGCCGCGCATTGCTGCGGGGGATTTGCACTTCTCGATCGGCTATTCCGAGCCCGGGGCCGGCACCGACCTGGCGAACCTGCGGACCACCGCGGTGCGCGACGGCGACGACTACGTGGTCAACGGCCAGAAGATGTGGACCAGCCTGATCGCGTACGCCGATTACGTATGGCTGGCGGTCCGCACCAACGCCGAAGCCAAGAAGCACCGCGGCATCTCGATGCTGATCATGCCGACCAGCGCCGAAGGATTCTCCTGGACGCCGGTTCACACCATGTCGGGTGTCGACACCAGTGCCACCTACTACCAGGACGTCCGCGTCCCGGTGGCGAACCGGGTCGGCGAGGAGAACGCCGGCTGGAAGTTGGTGACCAACCAGCTCAACCACGAGCGGGTCGCACTGGTGTCGCCGATGCCGATCATCATGGCGCTCAACCAGGTCCGCGACTGGGCGCAGAACACCAAGGACGCTGCCGGCGCCCGGCTGATCGACTCGGAATGGGTGCAGCTCAACCTGGCCCGCGTGCACGCCAAAGTCGAAGTCCTCAAACTGATCAACTGGGAGTTGGCCTCGGTGGAATCAGCACCGTCGCCGGCGGACGCGTCGGCAGCCAAGGTGTTCGGCACTGAGCTGGCCACCGAGGCCTACCGGTTGCTGATGGAGGTGCTGGGCACCGCGGCGACCGTGCGACAGGATTCGCCCGGCGCGCTGCTGCGCGGACGGGTCGAGCGGATGCACCGGGCATGCCTGATCCTGACCTTCGGCGGCGGCACCAACGAGGTGCAACGCGACATCATCGGCATGGTGGCCCTCGGCCTGCCCCGAGCCAACCGCTAGCGAATTCTGGAGAACCCATGGACTTCTCGACAACCGAAGCCGCACAGGATCTCGGCGGACTCGTCACCACGATCGTCGACGCGGTGTGCACACCCGAGCATCAGCGCACACTCGACGGGCTCGATCAACGGTTCGACCGCGAGCTGTGGAGCAAGCTGGTCGACGCTGACATTCTGTCCACCGCCGCACCGGAGTCGTTGGGCGGAGGTGGATTCGGCGTGCTTGAAGAAGTCGCCGTACTGGTCGGCCTCGGCCGCCAGTTGGCGGCCGTCCCCTATCTGGACTCGGTGGTACTTGGCGCCGGCGCGCTGGCCCGATTCGGTCGAGCTGAGTTGCAACAGGAATGGGGCGCGCCCGCGGTGACCGGCGCGAAGATTCTTGCCGTTGCGCTGGACGGCGAAATGGGTGATGGGCCGGTTCAGGCCACGTCGGCCGGTAACGGCTACAAGCTGACCGGAACCCGCACCCAGATCGCGTACGGACCGATTGCCGACGGCTTCCTTGTTCCGGCCGAGACCGATTCCGGCACATCCGTTTTCCTGGTCGCCACCAGCGACCCCGGCGTGACAGTGACCGCGCTGGACACCACCGGCCTGGGGAGCATCGGGCACCTCCGGCTGGACGGAGTCGAGATAGACGGTGGGCGCGTGGTCGGCGGCGCCGATGTCGTGAGCTGGATCAAGACGCTGGACCTGCTGGGCCACAGTGCATTCCAGCTCGGCGTGCTCGAGCGCGGCCTGCAATTGACCGCCGAATACGCCCGCGAACGTGAGCAGTTCGACCGGCCGATCGGTAGCTTCCAGGCGGTCGGACAACGGCTGGCCGACGCCTACATCGACGTCAAGGGCCTACGCCTGACCCTGACCCAGGCGGCATGGCGCCTCAGCGAGGACCTGCCCGCCGACACCGAAGTGGCCACCGCCGCGTTCTGGGCGGCCGATGCCGGACACCGGGTGGCGCACACCATCGTTCATATCCACGGCGGCGTCGGTATCGACACCGATCACCCGGTCCACCGATACTTCCTGGCCGCCAAGCAAACCGAGTTCGCGTTGGGCGGAGCCACCGGTCAGCTGCTGAAGATCGGCCGCGAACTGGCGGATACCCCCGCCTAGCTGTGAACCAAGCTCTTCCCACTGTCGCCGAACTGCTGGCACCGCTGGTCGATATCGACGACCGGGGCGTCTATTTCGAGGATTCGTTCGTCAGCTGGCGCGACCATCTCCAGCACGGTGCGGCGGTGGCCGCGGCACTACGGGCGAGGCTCGACCCAGGCCGGCCACCGCACGTCGGGGTGCTGCTGGAGAACACGCCGTTCTTCTCCTCGGTGTTGGTCGCCGCGGGGATGACGGGGATCATCCCGGTAGGCCTCAACCCGGTTCGCCGGGGTTCCGCGCTGGCCCGCGACATCGAGCACGCGGATTGCCAACTGGTGTTAGCCGATGCGAATTCCTCAGCAACACTTGGCAATATCGACCACATCAACGTCGACACCCCCGAGTGGGCTGCCGAGGTCGCCGGACATAGTGACGCCGAGATCGGTTTCCAGTCGGCGTCGCCCGACGATCTATTCATGCTGATCTTCACCTCGGGCACCAGCGGCAACCCGAAGGCGGTGATGTGCAGCCACGGGAAAGTGGCGGTCGCCGGGGTGACGATGTCCGACCGGTTCAGTCTCGGCCCGGCCGACGTCTGTTACGCCTCGATGCCCCTGTTCCACTCCAACGCGGTTCTGGTCGGCTGGGCAGTTTCGCTGGCCTGCCGTGGCTCGATGGTGTTGCGGCGCAAGTTCTCTGCATCGGGCTTCCTGCCGGACATCCGCCGCTACGGCGCCACCTATGCCAACTACGTGGGCAAGCCGCTGTCCTACGTCCTCGCCACGCCCGAGAGCCCGGACGACGCCGACAATCCGTTGCGGGCGGTGTACGGCAACGAAGGTGCACCCGCTGACATCGACCGGTTCGCCGCCAGATTCGGTTGCCGAGTCGTCGACGGCTTCGGGTCGACCGAGGGCGGGATCGCCATCGGACGTACGCCGGACACCCCGTCGGGGGCTTTGGGTCCGCTGCCCGACGAGGTCCAGATCATCGATGTCGACACCGGGCAGCAGTGCCCGGTCGGCGTGGTCGGTGAGCTGGTAAATGTCACCGGCGCAGGGCGTTTCGAGGGTTACTACAACGACCCCGAGTCCAACGCGCAGCGGATGGCCGGCGGTATGTATCACAGTGGCGATCTCGCTTACCGCGACGAGGCCGGCTACGCCTACTTCGCCGGCCGGCTCGGCGACTGGCTCCGGGTCGACGGGGAAAACCTGGGAACCGCGCCGATCGAGCGGGTACTGGCCCGCCATCCGGACGTGACCGAGGTGGCCGTGTACGCGGTGCCCGACCCGGCCGTCGGCGACCAGGTGATGGCCGCAGTCGTGCTCGCTTCCGGCGCCGAGCTCGACCCGGAGGCGTTCCGCGCGTTCCTCGCCGAACAGGCCGACCTCGGACCGAAGCAGTGGCCGTCGTACGTCCGGGTCAGCTCGAACCTGCCACGAACGGCGACGTTCAAGGTACTCAAGAGGCAACTCTCGGCCGAGGGCCTGGACTGCGACGATCCGGTTGTGCCGATTCGTCGTTAGCGCTACGGGAGATGGCGCTCCCATTCGTGCGGCACCACTGGGTAAAACGGCGCGGCCAGTAGCGGCTCCAGGTGTGCGTCCTGCCATCGTCGTGCCAGCAACGGCTGCAACCGTATTGCAGTGTCGACCGGGTCGTCGTCAAGGAAGCAGTAGGTGATGGACTGCCCTGGTGGCGCGTTGGCCGACTTCGAGTCAACGCTCGCCGCCGAAGCCGACCAGACGCCGGCAACGCCGTCGACATCGAGTAGGCCGGTCGCGGGCGCAGTTCCCCTCTCTACCAACAGGAACACCCCCTGAACCGGCCACCACGGAAGCACATCGGCCCCGACCTTGACGTGGGGCGCCGACGCCTTGCTGTGTACTTCGTAGGCTCCGCGTTCCACCGGAGGCAGCAATGTGGGTATCCGGCCGGCGTCGCGCAACGCTTTCCCGAGTTCCAGGAAGCTCGTCAGCCCGCTGGGATCGGTGAAAAAATAGGTCATCACATGATCGACAGGGTCGAATCGCTGATGGCTGACCGCGCGCACCGATCGGCAGGCCGGTGTCGACACCAATCGAAGCGAAGCGCGCAAGGCGGCCAACCGATGCTGTTCTGGTCGATGATCGAGTGTGTGCCATCGCAGATAGTCGGCGTCTGATCCGCCGGGGTGCCGAGTCGCCATCGAGACGAACAGGGTGCCGATGCCGCCGTTCCCCGTCTCGAGAACGGCGGTCACATTGTCCGACGGCGTACCTGGAAGCTCGATCATCTGCTGTCCTTGTGCCGAATTACGTTTTGTGACACCGACTGTAATCTCCGCAACCAACCAGATCCGAAAATCGACCAGTCGGTACGATTCGGGCATCGTGAAGCGCACGTTGGAGGCCAGCTTTCAAGAGCTGTCGGGATCCGTCCCGGCAACCATTGGCGTCGCAGTCGCTTCTGCCGACGGGGGCCCTGTGGCCGCGCTGGGCGAGTGGTCTGAGGGTGTGGCCTGGTCGACCATCAAGGTGCCGCTAGCCGTCGCAGCATTGCGGGCCGGCGTCGCACATTCCGACCAACTGGTCGCGGCGATCACCCGATCGGACAATGCTGCCGCCGAGGAACTCTGGTCGCAACTCGGCGATCCCGCTGCGCCACTTGTGCAATCCGTGTTGCGCGAGGCGGGCGATCCGGTCAGCGGGGTCGAATCACGCCGCCTGCGTGCTGAATACACGCCGTTCGGTCAAACGCGATGGTCGTTGGCAGACCAGGCCAGGTTCGCGGCCGGGCTGTCACGCGTCTCTGGGGCATCCCGCATCATCGATCTGATGGGAGCCCTGTGTGTCGATCATCGGTGGGGATTGGCGGCGAAAGGGTTTGCCGCGAAGGGTGGTTGGGGACCGGGCGTGACCGATGAGTATCTGGTCCGGCAGTTCGCGATCGTATCCGGGACCGTCGGCGTAGCAGTGGCGGCCGAAGTCCGCGAAGGCGGCTACGAAGCGGGGGTTGACGCGCTCAACTCAGTGGCCGACTGGATCGTCGACGAGGCCTTAACCGAGTATTGACGGCACGACGGCATCGATCAGATGTGGGCCGGGTTCGGCGAACGCCGCACCCAGCGCTTCAGTGAATTCCTCGACGGTGGTCGCCCGGCGCGCCGGCACTCCCATACCTTCGGCTATCTTGACGAAATCGATTGTCGGACGCGACAAGTCGAGGAGATCGAGCGCCTTGGGTCCGGGTGCTGATCCGACTCCCACCCGCTGCAGCTCGAGGCGAAGAATGTCGTAGGCGCCGTTGTTGTAGATGACGGTGGTGACGTCGAGGTTCTCCCGCGCCTGTGTCCACAGTCCCGAAATCGTGTACATCGCCGAGCCGTCCGATTCCAGATTCAGCACCGGCCGGTCGGGCGCGGCGACCGCGGCTCCCACTGCCGCGGGGATTCCGTAGCCGATCGCGCCGCCGGTCAGGGTCAGCCAGTCGTGTGCGGGCGCGCCCGCAGTCGCCGCGGTCAGCGGAATGCTGGACGTGTTGGATTCGTCGACGACGATCACGTTCTCCGGCATCAGCGCGCCGACCACGTCGGCCACCGATACGGCGGTCAGCGCGCCGCTCGGCAGCTGCGGGCGCGACAGCGCTACGACCGGCGCAGTGCTTCCGGGCGCCAACTCGTCGGCCAGCGCGATCAATGCGTCTGCCGCACCGCTGTATTCGGCGAGCACGTGTACCTCGCAGCCGGCAGGCACCAGATCGCTGGGCTTGTCGGGGTAGCCGAAGAACGACACCGGCGACTTGGCGCCGGCCAGCACCAGGTGCTTGGCGCCCTCGAGCTGAGCCAGCGCGGCTTCGCCGAAGTACGCGAGCCGGTCGATGGCGGGGACGCCGGCACCGCGCTCCAGACGAGTCGGGAATGTCTCGCACAGAAGCTGTGTACCGGTGGCTTGCGCAATCCGCGTCGCCGCAGCCAGGCCCGCCCGCCGGGTTGCGTCGCCGCCGACCAGAATCACGCTGGGCTCGCCCGAGCGCAGCACCTCCGCCACCTCGGTTGCCAGCATCGGGTCGGCGGTCGCGGGCGGTACCGGTAACTCGGCCGCGGCCTGGGCGCCGTCGGACCAGGACACGTCGGCGGGCAGGATCAGGGTCGCGATCTGCGCTCCCGCCCGGCTGACCGCAACCGCCTGCGCCGCGTCGTTGGCGACATCGGCGATGCTGGTCGACCGGTGCACCCAGCCCGAGACAGTGCCGGCGAGCGCGTCGATGTCGGATTCCAGTGGCGCGTCGAACTTCTTGTGATAGGTGGCGTGGTCTCCGACGACGACCACCATCGGGACTCGGGCGCGACGGGCGTTGTGCAAATTGGCCAGGCCATTACCGAGCCCGGGACCCAGGTGCAGCAGCACGGCAGCCGGCCGGCCGGTGATGCGGGCGTAGCCGTCGGCCGCTCCGGTGGCAACACCTTCGAAAAGCCCTAACACGGCCCGCATTTGCGGAACTGCGTCCAGCGCCGCGACGAAGTGCATCTCGGACGTGCCGGGGTTGGCGAAGCACACGTCCACCCCGGCGTCGACCAGCGTATTGATCAGAGCCTGCGCACCATTCACGCTTCGACTGTAGAGCCGCTCAGATTGACAGTGCGGCCTGGGCGCAGATCTGCGTCCGCTGGGCATGACCGCCACCGAAAAGCACCACGTGCGCGAGCAACGCAAAGAGCTGATGCAGTCCGATGCGGGTGCGCCAACCCGGCCGCAGCGGATGCACACCCTGGTAGCCGGCGACGATGTCGTCGTAGAGCGGGCAGCCGAACAGCGCAAGCATGGCCAGGTCGTTCTCGCGGTGACCCCCGTGGGCGGCCGGGTCGATGAGCACCACGCCGTCGGGTGTCCACATCACATTGCCGCCCCACAGATCGCCGTGCAGTCTGGCCGGCGCATCGTCGTCGTCGAAGTCGCCCGCTCGGCAACGCTGCGCGACAGCATCGACGGCGGCGCGCGTTGACGCGCTCAGACGCGGCGCGGCTCGCTCAGCCATCGGAGCCAGCCGCTGGTCGGCGTAGAACGTGCCCCAAAGTCGTTGCGGCTCCAGCGACATCGGCAGCGGCTCGGTCAGCGGGCCGAAGAATCCAGGTCCGTCCCATCCGTCGGGGCCGGCCCCGAAGCCGGCGGCCCCGGCGTCGTGCGTAACGGCCAGTCGGGCGCCGAACTCTCGAGCAGCTTCCGGGCTGGGAGTCACCGACTCCAGTCGCTGCAACGTCAGGCTCTTCGCGTCCACCGACACGACCGGCACGCAGGGCGCGCCGCCGCCAGCCGCCGAAAGCCATTGCAGGCCAGCGGCTTCGCATTCGAAAAAGCCTGCGGGCGCACAGGAGTTGCGCTTGACGAAGTCGGTCAAGCGGTGGCGTGGGCCGCGTGGACGTCGTCGGCCGGTCGCGCCTCGGTCTGGTCCTTGGCCCACCGGTAGTCGGGTTTGCCGGCCGGTGAGCGCTTCACCTCGTCGACGAGCCAAAGGCTGCGCGGCACTTTGTATCCCGCGATCTCGGCACGGACGAAGCCGTCCAGGTCGGACAGCGACGGCTTCGCTCCGGGCCGTGGTTGCACGACGGCGGCCACATGCTGGCCGTAGCGCGCATCGGGCACGCCCACGACCAAGGCGTCGAAGACGTCGGGATGGCCTTTCAGCGCGGCCTCGACTTCCTCGGGGTAGATCTTCTCGCCGCCGCTGTTGATCGACACCGAGCCGCGGCCCAGCATCGTCACGCTGCCGTCTTCCTCGACCGTCGCCCAGTCGCCGGGGATGGCGTAGCGGACGCCGTTGATGGTCTTGAACGTCTCGGCGGTCTTCTTCTCGTCCTTGTAGTAGCCGACGGGAATGTTGCCCTTCTTGGCGATGAAGCCGCGGACCCCGGAGCCCGGCTTGACCTCGTTGCCGTCATCGTCGAGGACGACAGTCCGGTGGTCGATCGTCACGCGCGGACCACCGCTGTGCGGCGCGTCCTTGGCGACGATGCTGGTGCCGCCAAAGCCGGTCTCCGAGGAGCCGATCGAGTCGGTGATGACCCGGTTCGGCAGCAACTCGAGGAACTTCTCCTTGATGCTCGGCGAGAACAGTGCCGCGGTGGAGGCGAGCAGGAACAACGACGACAGGTCGTACTCGTTCCCCTTTTCCTGGTGCGCCAGCAGTGCGTCCAGCAGCGGTCGTGCCATCGCGTCGCCGGTGAAGAACAGCAGATTGACTTTGTTGTCGTGGATCGTCCGCCACACCTCGTCGGCATTGAATTCCGGTGCCAGAACGGTGGTTTGGCCCGAAAAGATCGACATCCAGGTGGCCGACTGGGTGGCGCCGTGGATCATCGGCGGAATCGGGTGACGGACCATTGGCGGGTTGGCCGCGGCTCCCTTGGCCAGGTCGTACTCGTCTTTGATGAATTCGCCTGTGGCGAAGTCGGTTCCACCGAACAACACCCGGTAGATGTCCTCGTGGCGCCACATCACGCCCTTCGGGAATCCGGTGGTGCCGCCGGTGTAGAGCAGGTAGATGTCGTCGGCGCTACGGGGGCCGAAGTCGCGCTCGGCCGAGCTGTCGGCGGCCGCGGCGTAGAACTCGACGCCGCCATAGCTCTCATAAGCGCTGTCGGGGACGTCGGAGCCGTCGTCGATCACCAGGATCGTCTTGACGTTGGGGGTGTCCGGGAGCACGTTGGCGACGCGCTCGGAGTACTGCCGTTCGTGCACCAGCGCGACCATGTCGGAGTTCTCGAACAGGTAGCGCAGTTCACCCTCGACGTAGCGGTAGTTGATGTTGACCAGGATCGCGCCCGCCTTGACGATTCCCACCATCGCGATGACGATCTCGATGCGGTTGCGGCAGTACAGGCCGACCTTGTCGTCCTTCTTCACCCCCTGCTCCTGCAGGTAGTGCGCGAGGCGGTTCGCCTTCTCTTCGAGTTGGGCGTAGGTCAGTTGCTCCTCACCGCAGATCAGCGCTACACGGTCAGGGACGGCATCGATGGCGTGCTCCGCCAGATCGGCAATATTCAGGGCCACGGACCCTAAATTAGAACGTGTTACATTTCCTGACAAGTTTCAGGCCGGAACATAGGAAGGCGATCACTCGTGAGCGAGTCCGAAAACAAGGCTGACGCCCTCATTGAGCAGCGCGGACACACTTTGATCTTGACGCTGAACCGTCCTGAAGCCCGTAACGCACTTTCCACCGAGATGCTCTCGATCATGGTCGAGGCCTGGGACCGAGTCGACACCGATCCCGACATCCGCTGCTGCATCCTGACCGGGGCCGGCGGCTACTTCTGCGCGGGCATGGACCTCAAAGCCGCGACCGCGCGGCCACCGGGCGACTCGTTCAAGGACGGCAGCTACGACCCGTCACGCATCGACGCATTGCTCAAGGGCCGGCGTCTGACCAAGCCGCTGATCGCGGCCGTCGAAGGGCCGGCAATCGCCGGCGGCACCGAGATCCTGCAGGGCACCGACATCCGCATCGCCGGCGAAAGCGCCAAGTTCGGCATCTCCGAAGCCAAGTGGAGCCTGTATCCGATGGGCGGGTCGGCGGTGCGACTCGTGCGCCAGATCCCCTACACGATCGCCGCCGATCTGCTGCTGACCGGACGGCACATCACCGCCGCCGAGGCGCTGTCATACGGGCTCATCGGCTACGTCGTGCCCGACGGGACCGCGCTGGACAAAGCGCTCGAGATCGCCGACGTGATCGCCAACAATGGACCGCTGGCCGTACAGGCGATCCTGCGCTCCATCCGCGAAACCGAAGGCCTGCACGAGAACGACGCCTTCAAGATCGACACCAAACTCGGCATCAGCGTCTTCTTGTCCGAGGACGCCAAAGAAGGCCCGTTGGCCTTCAAGGAGAAGCGCGCCCCGCAGTTCAAAAACCGCTGACGCGCTTGTTTCGCGCTGAGCGCCCGGCTAGACGGGCGTTCGGTGCCGAGTGTGCGGCTAGACGGGCGTTCGACGCGCTAGGCCAAAGGCGCGGTGGGCGTGAACACCACCGGCATCGACTCCAGGCCGCTGACGAAGTTGGCTGGGCGCAAAGGCAATACGTCGCCATCGTCAGCCAGCCGCAGATCGGGCAGACGCTCCAACACCCGCTCGGTCATCAGACGCAGCTCCAAACGCGCCAACTGGTTGCCCAGGCAGAAGTGCGTGCCGAAACCGAACGCGACGTGGCCGTTGGGGTCTCGTCGAATGTTGAATTCGTCAGGGTCCTCGAACTGCGTCTCGTCGAAATTCGCCGACTCGAACAGCAGCATGATCTTCTCGCCCTCGCGCAGCTCCGTGCCGTGAAACTCGTTGTCGGCGGTCAAGGTTCGGCACATGTTCTTCACCGGTGAGGTCCAGCGCAGCATCTCCTCGATCGCGCCGGGCAGCAACGCACCGGAGTCGCCCCGCAGCGCGTCCCACTGATCGCGGTGACGGAGCACCTGCTCAGTGCCACCGGACAACGTGTGCCGGGTGGTCTCGTCGCCGCCGATCAGGATCAACAGCGTCTCCATCACGATTTCGTCGTCGGACATCCGCTGTCCTTCGACTTCGGAGTTCACCAGGATGGTGAAGAGGTCGTCGGTGGGCTCGGCGCGACGCTTGGCGATGGTGGCCATGGTGAATTCGGTATACGCCGCAAAGGCATTCATTACCGCCATCGCCTCGGCGCCCGTCGGGTCGATGTGCGAACTCAGCCCGGTGACCAGATCGTCCGACCACTTCAGCAGCATGCCGCGTTCCTCGGGCAGCACGCCGAGCATGTCGCCGATCACCGCCATCGGCAGCGGGGCGGCGATGTCACGGACAAAGTCACACTCACCGCGCTCGCACACGGCATCGATCAACGCGTCGCACAACCGGCCCAGCGACGGTATCTTCTCGGTGACCCGCTTGCGGGTGAACCCGGCGTTGACCAGCTTGCGCCGCACCAGGTGTGACGGATCGTCCATGTCGATCATGTACGGCATCCCGGGCTGATCCGGACGGATGCCGCCGGTGTTGGAGAACAGCTCAGGATTGCGCTCGGCGTCGATGATCGCCTGGTAGGTGGTCGCGCCGGCCAGGCCGTTGCGGTCGCGGAACACCGGTTGGTTGGCACGCATCCAGCGATAGGCCTCCCGTGACGTCTGACGATCGGCGTAGAAATTGCCGTCCGCCAAGTCGACATCCGGCTTGGTCTCTACGGTTGTCATGAGATCTCCTGCGCATCGCCGAATGTCATTTGCACGTGGTCAACAGAGCTATTCAACATCGCGCGCTTCGGAAGACCCAGCGACGCCAGCTCTTTCGAGTAGGGGTGATCACCCAGCCAGATGCGCACTCCACCGAATCGATTGCGCACACCGTCGAGCGTGTGTTCGAACGAGGTCTCACGAGTTACCCCGTCGCGGTGGGAGTAGGTCCTCTGCGCCTGCTGTCGCGGGGTCAACCGAATCGGCAGGCCGCGAAGAAATTCCATGCCGACCACCAGCTGCCCGTCGACGCTGCAGTCGAACCCGAACTGGCGGCCCTCGCGAATGGTGAAGTCCGCCATGACTTTCGGGTAGCCCCAGATCTTGGTGCCAGCTTCCAGCGTGAACGCCTGGTCGACCGGCAGGTGGTGGATGAAGGCGCCGGCCGACCCCAAGGCGCGGGGTCCGCTCGCGTTCGACCCCGGCGGGTTCACCATCACGCTGGTGCCGAACTCGTAGTACGTACCCAGGTCCCCGTCGATGTAGTGCATCAGCATCAGGATCACGAGCGCGCGCCCGGGCAAGTAGCGGCAGACCCGCAGGCCGCTGTAATCGATCATCCGTTGTGCGGCGTCGGCATCGACCGAGAACATCGCCATGTGCTGGTTTGCCTTGCGGATCCGCACCGGCATCGTGAGTACCGTGCCCGCGATGGTGTGCTGCGAGGCTGTCATCCGGACTCCAATCTTGTGGCGACCCGCTGCGCCCGGCGTCGCCGAGCTTGCGATCGCCACGTTAGAACGTGTTCTAACCGATCGCAAGAACCGGGTCAGAACAGGCCGGCCAACTCCTGGACCTGCTCTGTACTGCGGCCGGACACCACCATCATGGTGACACCTGAGGCCTCCCAGGCCTTGATCTGCTTACGCACGTAGTCGACGTCGCCCGACGATCGCGGCGTCGTCGATCACCTCGTCGGGGATGATCTCGGCCGCCTTGTCCTTGTGTCCACTGCGGAACAGCGCGGTGACCTCGTCGACCACGTCGGCGTAGCCCATCCGCCGGTAGACGTCGGCGTGGAAGTTGGTGTCCTCGGCGCCCATGCCACCCATGTAGAGCGCAATGTAGGGCTTCATGGCCGCGAGCGCGGTGGCGCGGTCTTCGGTGATGACGATGTTGGCCGTCGCGCAGATCTCGAAGGTCTCGCGAGTGCGACGGGCACCGGGTCGGGCGAAGCCCTCGTCGAGCCACCCGTTGTACGTGTCGGCCATCCGGGGCGTGTAGAAGATCGGCAGCCAGCCGTCGCAGATCTCGGCAGCCAGCGCGACGTTCTTCGGCCCCTCGGCGCCCAGCATGATCGGGATGTCGGAGCGCAGCGGATGGGTGATCGGCTTGAGCGGTTTGCCCAGACCGGTTGCGCGCTCGCTCTTCAACGGCAGCGGATAGTGCGGGCCGTCGCTCGTCACCGGCTTGTCGCGGGCCCACACCTGCCGGATGATGTCGATGTATTCGCGGGTCCTGGCCAGCGGCTTGGGAAACGCCTGGCCGTACCAGCCCTCCACCACCTGCGGACCTGAGACGCCGAGCCCGAGGATATGGCGGCCACCGCTGAGGTGGTCGAGGGTCAGCGCGGCCATCGCGCAGGCGGTCGGCGTGCGCGCGGACAGCTGCACGACGGACGTGCCCAGTCGCAGCCGGTGCGTCGACGAGCCCCACCAGGCCAGCGGCGTGTAAGCGTCCGATCCCCACGCTTCGGCGGTGAACACCGCGTCGAAGCCGGCGTCCTCTGCCGCGGCCACGAGTTCGGCGTGGTTGTCGGGCGGCTGAGCGCCCCAATATCCCAGCTGGAGTCCGAGCTTCATGCATCCGCCTTCCTTGCAGGTCTCGACCCTATCTTGAATCCATTCTTAGAACCTGTTCTACTCGACACTGTGACCACCAGCCAAAGCAGCCCGGTGCAGATCGATACCCGTCAGAAGCCACTCTCTGCGCCTCTGAAGCTGTCATTCGACTACACCCGTTCAGTAGGCCCCACTCTCAGTCAGTTCTTCACCGCGCTGCGCGAGCGACGCATCGTCGGCGCCCGGGGATCGGATGGCCGGGTCTACGTCCCGCCCGCCGAATACGACCCGGTGACCTATGAGCCCTTGACCGAAATCGTGCCGGTGGCCGCCGTCGGGACCGTGCTGTCGTGGACCTGGCAGCCCCAACCGCTTGAGGGACAACCGTTGGACCGCCCGTTCGCCTGGGCGCTGATCAAACTCGACGGCGCCGATATTCCGCTGTTGCACGCGGTAGACGCCGGGTCGTCCGACGCGATCAGCAGCGGTGCGCGGGTGCACGTGCATTGGGTCGACGACCCGGCCGGTGCGATCACCGACATCGCCTACTTCGCGCTGGGCGACGAGGCCGAGCCGGTGTCTGAAAAGTACCGACGACCGCGAGCCGGTGACGGTCCAGATAGCGCCGAGCAACATCGAAATCCAGCACACCGCTTCACTTCCCGAGACCGCGTTTTTGCGGGGGCTGGAAGAGGGCAAGCTGCTCGGTGCCCGCACCGGCGAGAGCGGGAAGGTGTACTTCCCGCCGAAGGAAGCGGACCCGGCCACCGGGCTGGAACTCGACACCTTCATCGAGCTGCCGGACCGGGGCACGGTGACGACGTTCGCGATCATCAACATCCCGTTCGCCGGCCAGCGGATCAAACCGCCCTACGTTGCCGCGTACGTGCTGCTCGACGGCGCCGATATCGCCTTCCTGCACCTGATTCAGGAGATCGACGCCACCGAGGTGCGGATGGGTATGCGGGTCGAGGCGGTGTGGAAGCCCCGCGAGGAATGGGGCCTGGGTATCGACAACATCGAATACTTCAAGCCCACCGGCGAACCCGACGCCGAGTACGACACCTACAAGCACCACCTGTAAAGGGAAATAAACGTGACCGATCGCGATATCGCTGTCGTCGGATTCGCCCATGCGCCGCATGTGCGCCGCACCGACGGCACCACCAACGGCGTCGAGATGCTCATGCCGTGTTTCCAGGCGCTGTACTCCGAGCTCGGACTCCAGCAGACCGACATCGGCTTCTGGTGCTCCGGATCATCGGATTACCTTGCCGGCCGGGCATTCTCGTTCATCTCCGCGATCGACTCGATCGGCGCGGTGCCGCCGATCAACGAGTCGCACGTCGAGATGGACGCCGCCTGGGCGCTGTACGAGGCCTACATCAAGCTGCTGACCGGTGAGGTGGACACCGCGCTGGTCTACGGGTTCGGCAAGTCTTCGGCGGGCACGCTGCGCCGGGTGCTGGCGATGCAGACCGACCCGTACACCGTCGCGCCGCTGTGGCCGGACTCGGTGTCGATGGCGGGACTGCAGGCCCGATTCGGTCTGGACGCCGGCAAGTGGACGGCCGAGGAGATGGCACAAGTGGCACTGGATTCGTTCGCGGCTGCCGGCCGCACCGACGCGGAGAAGCCGGCGAAGAGCATCGACGAGCTCTTGTCCCGCCCGTTCTTCGCCGATCCCCTTCGGCGACATGACATTGCGCCGATCACCGATGGTGCGGCCGCGATCGTGCTGGCGGTCGGCGACAAGGCCCGCGAGCTTCGGAAGAACCCGGCGTGGATCACCGGGATCGAGCACCGCATCGAAACTCCGGTCCTCGGCGCCCGCGACTTGACCACGTCACCGTCGACCGCGGCGTCAGCGAAAGCAGCGACGGGCGGTGACGCCGGCTCTATCGAGATAGCCGAGATCTACGCGCCGTTCACCCACCAGCAGCTCATCCTGACCGAGGCGATCGGCCTGCCGTCATCGACGAAGGTCAACCCGTCGGGCGGCGCGCTGGCGGCCAACCCGATGTTCTCCGCAGGCTTGGAACGCATCGGCTTTGCAGCGCAACACATTTTCGACGGCGCAGCCGGCCGGGTGCTCGCACACGCGACCGGCGGCCCGGTGTTGCAACAGAATCTCGTCGCCGTGCTGGAAGGGAAATAACTATGTCGCCCCAGCTCGCGGCGGTGCTCGGCACCGGCCAGACCAAGTATGTCGCCAAGCGCCAGGACGTCTCGATGAACGGCCTGGTCCGAGATGCCATCGACAAGGCGTTGGCCGACTCCGGATCGACCATGGCCGACATCGACGCGGTTGTCGTCGGCAAGGCGCCGGACTTCTTCGAGGGCGTCATGATGCCGGAGCTGTTCATGGCCGACGCCGTCGGCGCTACCGGCAAGCCGCTGATTCGGGTGCACACCGCGGGCTCGGTCGGCGGCTCGACCGGTGTGGTGGCGGCCAGCCTGGTGAAGTCGGGCAAATACCAACGCGTGCTGGCGATGGCGTGGGAGAAGCAGTCCGAGTCGAATGCCATGTGGGCGTTGAGCATTCCGGTGCCGTTCACCAAGCCGGTGGGTGCCGGCGCGGGTGGCTACTTCGCACCGCACGTCCGCGCGTACATCCGCCGGTCGGGCGCCCCGACGCACATCGGCGCCATGGTCGCGGTCAAGGACCGGCTGAACGGCGCCAAGAACCCGTTGGCGCATCTGCACCAGCCCGACATCACGCTGGAAAAGGTGATGGCGTCGCAGATGCTCTGGGACCCCATCCGTTTCGACGAGACCTGCCCGTCCTCCGACGGCGCGTGTGCGGTGGTGATCGGTAGCGAGGACGTCGCCGACAAGCGAGTCGCCGAAGGCCATCCGGTGGCGTGGATCCACGCCACCGCGTTGCGCACCGAACCGCTGGCGTACTCCGGTCGCGACCAGGTCAACCCGCAGGCCGGCCGCGACGCGGCGAAGGCGCTGTGGAAAGCCGCGGGCATCACCAGCCCGATCGACGAGATCGACTGCGCTGAGGTGTATGTGCCATTCTCCTGGTTCGAGCCGATGTGGTTGGAGAACCTTGGGTTTGCGGCCGAGGGCGAGGGCTGGAAGCTCACCGAAGCGGGTGAAACCAAGATCGGCGGCCGAATCCCACTCAACATGTCCGGCGGAGTGCTGTCGTCGAACCCGATCGGCGCATCGGGTCTGATCCGGTTCGCCGAGGCAGCTATCCAGGTGATGGGCAAGGCGGGTGATCACCAGGTTGCCAATGCCCGCAAGGCGCTTGGCCACGCCTACGGCGGTGGCTCGCAGTACTACTCGATGTGGGTCGTAGGAGCTGACAAACCGTGAAATACACCTGCAGCATCGCGTTCGGCCAGATCGACCAGCTGACCGAACTCGCCAAGACCGCGGAGGAAGTTGGGTTCGACTCGATTGCGCTGCCGGACTCGATCTTCTATTTCGAGAAGCAGTCGGTCGATTACCCTTACACCGCCGATGGTAAGCGGATGTTCGACGAGGAGTCACCCTGGGTCGACCCGCTGATCCTGGCGGGTGCGATGGGCGCAGTTACCTCGAAGCTGCGGTTCTACACGAACGTGATGAAGCTGGGTTCGCGCAACCCGCTGCTATTGGCCCGCCAGGTGGGCTCGGTGGCTAACCTGACCAACAACCGCTTCGGATTCGGCGTCGGGATCGGTTGGGCTCCGGAAGAGTTCGAGTGGTGCGGCGTTCCCTACGCCAAACGCGGCAAGCGCGTCGACGAGATGATCGAGGTCATCAAGCTGGTGCTGGCCGGCGGAATGGTCGAATTCCACGGCGAATTCTATGATTTCGACCGCCTGCAGATGAGCCCGGCGCCCACCGAATCGGTGCCGTTCTACGTGGGCGGCCACACCGATGTGGCGCTGCGCCGAGCTGCTCGGGTTGGTGACGGTTGGACCAGTGCGATGATGACGCACGCGGAGCTCGCCGAAACCATTGGCAAGCTCGACGCGATGCGCGCCGAAATCGGCCGCGCGGAACTGCCTTTCGAGATCCAGGCGGTGTGCATCGACAAGTTCGGCGTGGACGGCCACCGCGAGCTCGCCGAAATTGGGGTCACCGACTACATCACTATCCCGTGGATTCTGGACGGCCTCGGCACCGATGCGCCGATCGACAAGAAGCAGGACTCGATGAAGCGCTTCGCCGACACCTACATCCACTCGGGATGGCAGCAGTGAGTGAGTCGCCGGCACACCTGGCCGGCAAGCGATCCCGCGACGCGGTGGGCGCCCGAGACAAAGACGCCTGGCTGGCGGTGTTCGCCGACGATGCGATCGTCGAAGACCCCATCGGCCCATCGCATTTCGACCCCGAGGGCAAAGGCCACCGTGGCCGCGACGCCATCTCAGCGTTCTGGGACAAGGCGATCGCACCGACCGACAAGATCGAGTTCGTCTTCCGCGACACCTACCAGTGCGGCAACGAGGAAGCCAACGTCGGCCACATTCTGATCACCGCGGCAGGACATCAGGTCACCGCCGAAGGGGTGTTCACCTACAAGGCCGACAGCGACGGCAAGCTGCTGGCGCTGCGCGCCTACTGGGAAGTCGACCAGGCCACCGCGAGCGCGCGCAAGATCT
>CAVTSP010000006.1:0-136170 GCA_963737375.1 uncultured Actinomycetota bacterium | reverse complement strand
CCGCCGCGCCATACGACGATCCGCGCACCCGGGTGATCACCTTGGCCAGCAACGAGTCATAACGTGGGCTGATCGCCAGCCCGGCGCGGCCGAAGGTGTCCACTCGCACGCCGGGTCCGCTCGGCGGCGAGAACGCCGCGAGGATGCCCGCCGTCGGAATCACCGACCCGTCGGCATCCATCGTTTCCATGTTGACTCGCGTCTGGGTCGCGATCCCGCGCGCTGCGGCTAGCGCGCCGACCACCTCGACGCCGTCGGCCGTCACGCCGGCCGGCAACCTCAGCTGATGACGGTGCGCCCTGGGCGATTCGCAACTGCACTGCCACCAGATCGACGCCGGTGACCTCTTCGGTCACCGTGTGTTCCACCTGGATCCGCGGGTTGACTTCGAGGAAGACGAACTCGTCACCGGCCACCAGAAACTCGACCGTGGCGACGCCGCGATAGTCGGCCCGTGCGCACAGCCGGGCCGCTGCCCGATGCAAATCGCGGCGAAGCGTCGGTGAAATAGCCTGTGCCGGTGCGACTTCTACCAGCTTCTGGTGACGGCGCTGAATGCTGCAGTCTCGGTCGCCGAGTGCGAGTGCGCGACCCGGCGTTGCGACGATCTGCACCTCGATATGACGCGCGTCGGCCATAAGCGCCTCAGCGAACAACGCCGGGTCGCCGAACCCCAGTTCGGCTTCGGCGGCGCACTGCCGATAGGCGTCGTCAATCCGCTCAGCGTTGGGGACGATTCGCATGCCGCGACCACCGCCGCCGGAAAGCGCCTTGATCACGATCGGGCCGCCCTGGGCGGCCGCGAAGGCGCGAATCTCGTCGGCGCTGCTCGGCCCGTCGGTGGCAGGCAACACCGGGACGCCGGCCGCCGTCGCTGCCCGTCGCGCCGCTGTCTATTGCCGAACAGGTCCAGCGCGGCGGCGTCCGGGCCGACGAACGTGAACCCCGCGCTCACACACGCCCGGGCGAACTCGGGCTGTTCGCTGAGGAACCCGTAGCCGGGATGAATCAACTCGGCGCCGGAATTCTTCGCCGCCGCCAGAATCGCCGCGTGATCCAGGTAGGCGGACGGTCCGGCGCCGGGCAGCGCAATTGCTTCGTCGGCCGCGTGGACGTGCGGGCTGTCGGCATCGTCCTCGGCGTACACAGCGACCGTGCCGAGCTCCAACTCGGTTGCGGTGCGGATGATTCGGAGCGCGATCTCACCGCGGTTAGCGATCAGCAGGCGCGTCACGTCCGGTCCTTCTTGAGGTCAACCCCTGTGGGATTCAGCGTCGATCCCGATCCCATCATGCCGCTAGCGCGATTACCTGATTATTGGCCCCCGGATCGCAGGAAAACTAGTAGTTTCATTCCGGCGGCGATGTGGAGGAAAAGGGCCATGAAGCACCACATCTTCGCGGTGCCGGCGGCTGTGCTTTGCACGGAGAGCCGTTTGGTAACGGTGGCTCAGCCAGGTGCCCTCGGTAAAGGATCAAGATGACGAAGCAATACATGACCGCAGCCCTGGGGGCCGCGCTGCTGACCGTGGGGCTGACTGCCACGGCGCCCACCGCGAGCGCAGGATGCGTGGACCCGGGATGGGGAGCGCACCCATTTGCGCAGATGTGCGACAGCCCCGTCTTGTCGGACGGCATGTGGGAGCGCTGTCTGTCGTATCACAGCGGCGGGCCTTACAGTCCCACCGAAACCGACTGCTACACGATGAGCGCGGGTAATCCTCCGCAGGAGGGCGATCCCATCTTGCAGACCCCGCCCACACACATCGACCCGTAGCGCTGGAAAAAACCAGAGCGACGTTATGCAGTAGCCCGGACTTGACCCCTGGGGTAATTTCGGCGAGTGTCAATCAACCGTCGCAAAGTCCTAGGTGGGGCGGGCATCGCCGGCGCGGCAGCCGCCGCCGGCGTGGGCGTCGACCATTTGGTCTCGGGCTATCGCACCGACAAGGAAGTGTCGCTGGCAGACGATGCCGCACGCTTTGGCGATCCCCGCCTACCCGATGAGACCATCACCTCGAACTCGCATCTGTTTCATCTCGGCGAGTCACCGCTCAGCAGCTTCGACGGCGGCTTCTTCCGGCAGGCCGACGAAGAAAGTTTCCCGATTCTCAAGGGTCAGGAGGCCAGCATCGTGTTGCTGACGTTGCAGCCCGGCGGTATTCGCGAACCGCACTGGCACCCCAGCGCGTGGGAGATCAACATCGTCACCAAAGGTGTCGCCAGCTGGTCCCTTGTCGACGGGAACGGCAACCACGAGAGTTTCGACCAGAGGGTCGGCGACGTGGTGTTCGCGCCCCAGGGTTCTTTCCACTACTTCGAAAACCACGGCACCGACGACATGAAGATCGTCATCGTGCAGAACACCAGCGCGCCCGAAGCCAAGGACAACATCGGCATCGGCGAGTCGATCAGCAAACTGCCGCCACGGGTTCTGTCCGCCATCTTCGGCGTTCCCGAGAAGACCTTCGACTCCTTCAAGAAATTCGACAAAGCAATCATCGTCCTGCGACGGCACTAGGAAGATTCCACATGACTGACGACGCGGAGCGCTTCGGTGATCCCCGCATGCCCGCTGAGACGATCAGCTCGCGATCGCATCTGTTCGAGCTCGGCGCCTTGCCCGCAGCCATCTACGACGGTGGCTCGCAGCAGCAGGCACATGAAGAGAATTTCCCGATACTCACCGGTCAAGAGGCCAGCATCCAGCTGATCACGTTGCAGCCCGGCGGTATTCGCGAACCGCACTGGCATCCCAGCGCGTGGGAGATCAATCTGGTCACCAAGGGGGTCGCGAGCTGGGTCCTGATCGACGGGAACGGGAACCACGAGAGTTTCGAGGCCCGGGTCGACGACCTGGTGTTCGCGCCTCAGGGTTCGCTGCACTACTTCGAGAACCTCGGCACCGAAGATCTGGATGTGCTGATAATCCAGAACGCCAGCGCAGCGGAGGACAAGGACAACATCGGCATCGGCGAGTCGTTGAGTCAGGTTCCGCCACAAGTGTTGTCCGCCATCTTTGGCGTGCCCGCCGAGACGTTCAACTCGTTCAAGAAGTTCGACAACGCGATCACCATCTTGAGATCGCACTGAACATTCATTCCATCAGCGTCGCGGCGAGAGTTGCACCCAGCTCGTAGGCCCGCTCGCGGACGCCGGCGTCGATTGCGCCGGTAATCTCCAGTGCATCAGCGACTTTGGATAGCGCCAGCCCGGTGACGACCTTCTGCACCGACGCAACCGCGCCAACGGTGTCGTCGTTGCCGTGTACCCACAGGCCGTACGGCCGGCCCGCCACGTGATCCAGACTCGGGTAGTACACCGTGTCGAAGAAATGCTTCAGCGCACCGGACATGTATCCGAGGTTGGCCGGGGTACCGAACAGGTAGCCGTCGGCGTCGAGCAGGTCGGTAACGGTGGCCGCCAGCGCGGGCCGTGCCACCACGTCCACGCCATCGATGTCGGGGTCATTGGCCCCGGACAGCACCGCCTCGAGGATCTCCCGGGTGGCCGGTGACGGGGTGTGGTGAACGATCAACAGCGTCTTGCTCATTCACGCCCCTGCGGTGCTCGGTGTAATTCGAGGGCTTTCTTCATGGCTTCCCGGGCGCGACTCCGGTCTCCCGCGTAGTCGTACGCCCGCGCCAACCGATACCAGCGTCGCCAATCGTGCGGATCGTGTTCCAATTCGGCACGGACGTGTGCGAACAGGGCGTCGGCGGCATCGCGCTCGATGCGCCCCGACGGACGCCGAGGCAGTGCGCTCACGTCGAGTTCCATCTCGTCGTCGGCAGCAAGGCGGGCCAGCTTCTGATGGGCTAGACCGGCGCTCACGGTGGCGATCATCGCCCACAACCCGATCACCGGCAGGATGAGCAGCGCGCCACCCAGTGCGACGGCGACGGCACGCCCGGAGCTGATCATCAGGACAGCGGTCCTGCCCAGCAACACGATGTACACCAGCAGTGCCGCGCACATGAGCGCGATCATCAGCTGGATGCGCACACCGCGCGACTGTGAGCTCATTGCAGATTGAGCAGTGATTCGATTCCTATTGTGAGGCCGGGATGTTCGGCGACCCGGCGTACCGCAAGCAGTACGCCGGGCACGAACGACGTGCGGTCGATGCTGTCGTGCCGGATGGTCAAGGTCTCCCCCAGCGTGCCGAACAACACTTCCTGGTGCGCGACCAGGCCGGCCAGCCGCACCGAATGCACCGGCACGCCGTCGACGTCCGCGCCGCGGGCACCAGGCAGGCTCGTGCTGGTGGCGTCTGGGTTGGGCGGCAAACCTTTTCGAGCTTGGGCGATCAGCGAGGCGGTCCGGGCGGCGGTGCCCGACGGCGCATCGACTTTGTGCGGATGATGCAGTTCGATCACTTCGACCGACTCGAAGAACGGCGCGGCCTGCTTGGCGAAATGCATGGACAACACCGCCCCAATGGCGAAGTTGGGTGCGATGAGCAGCGAAACGTCTGGCTTGGCGGCCAGCCAGGACCGAACCTGTTGCAGCCGTTCGTCGGTGAAGCCGGTTGTTCCGACGACGGCGTGAATACCATTGTCGATCAGGAATTCGAGGTTGGCCATCACGACGTCGGGATGGGTGAAGTCGATGACAACCTCAGTGTTGTTGTCGGTCAACAGGCTCAGCGCATCACCGGCGTCGACTTCGGCGGACAGGGTCAGATCGTCGGCGTCCTGCACCGCCTGCACCATCGTCATTCCGACCTTGCCCTTGGACCCCAGCACAGCTACCCGCATGGCTTCACCCTAAAGCGTGCCTACTTTGTCCACAGTTGGGCCTTTGTCCACAATCGTCCTCGGTGCGCCGTCTCCGCAGCGCCTTCCATCGGCGACTCCGAATATGTTTCGAACATGCATTCGATAACGGCAGCTTTCGACGCGCTGGATGCCGCCGTGACCGCGGTCAGCGAGCTGGACTTTGCCGCCGCCGACCCCACCACCCGCCTGCGCGCACTCGAACGTCTGGAGACGTCCCGACGTCGTCAGCTCGTAGCCGGCCATGACCTCCTTGCCGGTCTGGCCCATGAGGACCCGGCCGACGTGGGCGGTCCGGTGCTCAAGGTCGTCGCGGACTGGCTCCGGATCAGCTGCGCGGAGGCCCGCCGCCGTCTCCGCGATGCCGAACAGCTGATGCCCCGCATCACGCTGACCGGGGAAACGTTGCCTCCGGAACTGCCCGCGACGGCCCAGGTTTGGCGGGACGGCGTGCTCGACCCGCAGCACCTGAAGGTGATCCAGACGTTCGTCCGTGACCTGCCGGCCGACACGCCGCACGACAGGGTCGAAGGCGCCGAGCGGTTCCTGGCCGAGCAGGCGAGCAAGCTTCGGCCCGACCAGTTGGAGAAAGTAGCGAACCGATGCGCGGTGCTGATCAATCCGGACGGCAAGTTCTCCGACATCGATCGGGCGCGCCAACGCGGGTTCACCTGGTCGCCCCAGCGCTCCGACGGGATGAGCATCGGCAAGCTGGTCGCCTCTCCTGAGCTGCGCGCCAACCTCGACGCATGGCTGGCCCGGTTCGCCGCCCCTGGCGCCTGCACCCCCGATGACGAAAACCACTGCGCTACAGACGGAGCCGATGCCCGCAGTCATGCTCAGCGACAGCATGACGCGCTCAATGCACTGGTGCGCGGTCAACTCGGTGACCCGAAACTCGGCGTGCACAAAGGACTACCGGTGACGGTCGTCGTGTCGACCACGTTGCAGGAACTCAGCTCGGCTGCGGGACAGGCGGTGACGGGCGGCGGAACGCTGTTGCCCATGCGCGACCTCATTCGGATGGCCAGCCGCGCATACCACTACTTGGCGGTGTTTGATGGCCATCAAAACCGGCCGCTGTATTTGGGGCGGGCCCGTCGAATAGCCTCAGCAGACCAGCGACTCGTCCTCTACGCGAAGGATCGCGGCTGCACCGCTCCGGGTTGCAATATCCCCGCATATTGGACCGAAGTTCATCACGACGACGACTGGGCCCGCGGCGGCCGTACCGACATCGACCGGTTGACGCTCGCTTGTAAGCCTGACCATAAAATGGTCGATAAAGGCTGGCGGACAATCAAACTCGGAAACGGCTACACCCAGTGGATTCCGCCGCCATATCTCGACCATGGCCAGGCGAGAGTCAATGACTATCATCATCCGGAACGCCTTTTCGTCGAGAAGCGCTCGCGCGAGTGAGCGCCTCGACGTTCGCATTCGTCACCGTGCGTTCACCCGAAAGTATCACCAAACGCACACCAAGCCGGGAGCTCCTGTGATACCCACCAACAGGTGCTCGACGCACTGACCAGCTCCACGAAAGGAACCGGATCATGACGATCACACGCGGTTTTGCCGCCGGCGCGCTGTTCGCCGGTCTCGCCCTGGTACTTACAGCTCCCGTGGCCTCGGCGGACCCGCTCGATGGCCACTACATCGAAACCGAGAGCTACCCGGACGGTCACTCGGTGCACGACGACTGGTTCATCACCCCGTGCGGTGACGGCTGCGCTTCCATCAAGGAGCTGGGCGAGGCGCATCTCGTCAACGGGCAGTGGACGGTGGACGGCAAGGGTGGCGTGTCCTGCGAAGAAGGTGGCGACGTTCACGATGCCATCGCATTCCACTATTCATGGGACCCCAACACGCTGGACGGCACAGTGCAGATCACCAACAACGTGGCCGCCTGTGGCAACCCGCAGGGCTACCAGGAGACCAATAAGCTGCACTTGGCGCTGGCAACCTAAACCTAGGCGTCGATCACCACGCGGCCACCGGTCGCGCGGGAGACACACACCAGCATCTCGCTGTCGGCTTCGGCGGTGCGGCCACGACGGTCAACGTGCCCACCGAGCACCTTGACCTTGCAGGTCCCACAGAAACCCTGCCGGCAGGAGTGCGCCGTCGTCGGGTCGGCGTCGAGCATGACGTCGAGCGCCGAGCGGTTGGCGGGGACGTCTAGCACGCGCCGGGAACGAGCGAGTTCGAGCTCGAACGGAATTCCGTCGACAACCGGTGGTGGGCTGAAACGCTCATAGTGCAGCGGTGCGTTGGCGTGCTCGTTGCGGGCGATGCGGACCGATTCCAGCATTCCGGTGGGCCCGCACACGTACACCGCGGTGGTCGGCGAGGCATCGATCAGCAGATCTTCGGCAGTGGCGAGTCGCCCACGCTCGTCGTCCGCCCATACGGTGACCCGGTCGGGATCCAGCGACATCACTTCGTCCAGCAGTGGCATGTATTCGCGGCTGCGGCCGGCATAGATTGCGCGCCAATTCATTCCGCGTTGATGCGCGGCCCGCATCATCGACAGGATGGGGGTCACGCCGATCCCGCCGATGACGAACAGCACGTCACGCTCGTCGCCGCCGAGATAGAACGCATTGCGGGGACCTTCGAACACCAGGGAGTCGCCGACAGCGAACGCTTCGTGCATCTCGATCGAACCGCCGCCGCCGTCGGCGATACGGCGCACCGCGATTCGATAGTCAGTGCGCCGACCGGGCGGCCCGCACAGCGAATATTGGCGACGGCGGCCGGAGGGTAGTCGCACATCGATATGGCAGCCCGGCGTCCAGGACGGAAGAAGGCCACCATCGGGGTCGGCGAACGTCAACGCGACCACATCCGGGCTGAGCTGCTCGCGTTTGGTGATCACCGCCGTGTGGGTGCGACCCACCGGCAGCACGCGGGACGGCGTCCACCGGCTCGCCGAGGAGAACCCGCTGAGCACGGTGGCCAGGCCCCAGATCGCGGTGTAAAGCCGGTCGCGTTGACGACGACCGTAGATGTCTGCGGGCCGGCTGGCCCAAATGCTCTGCGACACAAAAACCTCAGCGCCGTTAGGGCCGTATGTCGTATCGGGCCAACAACCGGATCAACGAGGGACTGATACGCCGCAGCGCATAGCCGACTCGTGACTCCACCGCGATCGGCAGCACCGGCGGGCCGGTCTTGACCGCTTTGACGATCGCCTTGGCGGTCGCCTCCGGCGTGTAGTTGCGACGGCGGTAGGCGACGTCGGCCTTGTCCCGGGCACTCTCCTGCTGATCGGACGTCATCCCGGCGTAGACCGTGTTCTTGGCGATATTCGTGTTGACGAATCCCGGGCACACCGCTGTGACAGTGATGCCGTCGTCAGCCAAGTCGGCGCGTAACGATTCGCTGAACGCCAGCACCGCGGCTTTTGTTGTGCCATAAGCGATCATCGACTTCGATGGGAGAAAGGCAGCGGCCGAGGAGACGTTGATGATGGTTCCGCCCTGACCGCGGTCGACCATCTGAGTGGCGAACGCCCGGCTTCCGTTGAGCACGCCGCGCAGATTGACCCCTAGGATGTTGTCCCAGTTCTCCGATGTTGTCTCCAGGAATCGGCCGGCCATCCCGATGCCGGCGTTGTTCACCAGGATGTCGACCACGCCGTGGTCGCTGTTGACTTGTGCGGCAAGCGCATTGATCGCGGCTTCATCGCTGACATCGGCCTGGTAGGCCGCGGCACCGGCACCGGCTTCGCGGACCGCAGCGGCAGTGTCCTGTGCCGCGGTCAGATCGCGGTCGACGATCACGACAGTCTCGGCGCCCTGACGGGCCAACTCGATGGCGGTGGCACGACCGATACCGGCGCCCGCTCCGGTGACCAACGCGAGTTTGCCCTGCACGTTGCGCTGCCCGGTCTGCACGGCGCTTGCGGCCGCCAACGCGGCGCCGCCACTGGCATGCCGGTCGATCCATTCGGCGGCCAGTCGCGCGATGACGTCCGGACGTGCGGTCACCACCCAGTGGCCGCCCTCGATCGGAACAACCCTGCTGCCCAACGGGATTGAACCAGTGAATCGCTGCAGCGCCGGCGTGACGAACATGTCCATCCGCGGCACCAGCACCTGAACGGGAACGGTGGTGTCGGGCAGCTGTGCGCCCGGCGCCAGGAAAGGACCGGGCATGTTGGCGCGGTACAGGTTCAGTCCGTTGACGTAGTCGCCGGTCGAGCGCACCGGGTCGCCGGGGCGGGTCTGGGTACTGGAATTCCCGATACGGCCGAACGCCTCAATAAGTTTCACGCCCACGCCGGCGCGGATCAGCAGTTCCGGCAGGCCCGGGGTGAGGAAGAACCAGATGTAGCCCGACGCGAAGAACTGCCGCATCACGTCGACGAGACCGCGTGGGGTGCGCGCCGACCGCAGGAACTTGCCCGCGTAGCTCAGGTGCGGCCCGGAGATCGAGGTGAATGAGGCCACTTTGCCCATCACCGTCGCGTCAGTGACCGCGGCCCAGGCTTGGATCGAGCCCCAGTCGTGAGCCAGCAGATGGACGCGTCCGACGCCAAGGCTGTCGATGACCGCGCCGATATCGGAAACCAACTGGGAGAAGCGGTAATCGGAGCGGGCCGCCGGGCGTTCGGACTCGCCGGCCCCCCGGACGTCGTACGCGACCAAATTATATTTGGCGCCGTAGCGACCGCCGAAATGCTCAGCCACGCCGTCCCACAGGTGGTGGTTGTCGGGATAGCCGTGGATGGCCAGCACGGTCGGCCGTTGCGGGTCGATCTCGGTATAGGCGTGCACCGCCAACGTGATGCCATCCGAAGCGGTCACAGTGGTGCGGGTCGGCACTCGGGAACTGACAGCTGGTGCGGTGGTCATGGGATCCTCTCGGCTCAGTGCGAGGCTCGGGCGGCCGGCGAGATCGCCAGGTAGTCGACCGCCTTCTCCACCCCGCCCAGCTGCGAGGGATGGAAGCGGGGCAGATAGTAGGCGCCGATCACCCGGATGAACCGCAGCGGTCCGGGCATCAATCCGCGGCGCGCGGCAATGAAGTAGTCGCGCCAGCGCGGTGTGGCTCCGGGCGGCACGTGCCGGTCGATGGAGTACATGAACCGGACTCCGCGCACCCACATCAGGAACATCATGGGCGTCACGACCAACTGGGTGCGCACCTGTCGCCAGTAGCCGGCCCGCAGGTGCTTCATCAGGTCGAAGGCCACCGCTTTGTGTTCGACCTCTTCGGCGCCGTGCCACCGGAGCATGTCCAGCATCACCGGGTCGGCGCCGATCGCGTCGAGTTCTGGGGTGTTGAGGATCCATTCGCCCAGGATCGCGGTGTAATGCTCGATTGCCGAGACGACCGCGACCCGCTCGAGTAGCCAGCTGCGCTGGCGCCGCACGCTCCACTGCGGCCGGTCGCCCAGAAGCTTGGCGAACAGCCAGGTCATCTGGTCGGTGAACGGCGTCACGTCGACGTCGTTAGCGGCGAAGTATTCCTGCACGCCGGTGTGCGCCTGCGCGTGCATCGCCTCCTGGCCGATGAAACCCTGCACGTCAAGGCGCAGCTGGTCGTCTTTGATGAGTGGAAGTGCCTGCTTGAACAGGTCGACGAAAAACTCTTCGCCGGCCGGCAGCAGCAGGTGCAGCACGTTGAGCATGTGCGTGGTGAACGGCTCGTTGGGCACGTAATGAAACGGCAGCGTCGCCCAGTCGAAGGCGACGTCGCGCGCTTCGAGGACCAATCGCTCGTGATCGCGCCCGTCATCGAGCAGGGCCCCCCGACCTTGCAGGTGCGGACCGACAGCTTCGTCGTTGACCGAGAACATTCGCAGCAGCATACCCGGTACCGCCGGTATCGGGATACTGCGCGGTCAGACCGGCGCGGCCCCCCGCAGGTGTTCGAAGATCAGCGATGTCTGGGTGCCTGCGACGTCGGCGTCGGAGTTGAGGTTCTCCACGACAAACGATCGCAGGTCCTCGGTATCGCGCGCAGCGACGTGCAGGATGAAATCGTCGGTACCGGCCAGGAAATAGACGTCCATCACCTGGGGGCGGCGACGAATCTGCTGGATGAAGTCGCGGATCTTGCCCCGGGCGTGGGACTGCAGGCTGACCGAGATCATCGCCTGCAGCGGCAATCCCACCGCGGTCGGATCGATGTCGGCGTAGAAGCCGCGGATGACGCCGGACTCCAGCAACCGACGAACGCGGCCGTGACAGGTCGATGGAGCGATGTCGAGCTCCTCGGCGAGGGCGCTGTTGGTCATCCGGGCGTCGGCATGCAGCAGGCTGAGAATCCTGCGGTCGACATGGTCCACCTCCACAGCCCGAAGATCCTTCGACGCCGCCCGGACCCGGGGCGAATGGTCCGCATTTTCTTCGGTCATAAAAGGATCTTACCGCCGTGTCTTCGCCATATTTGCTTGTTACACGAATCTTCTTCACAATTGATGGCATGCGTGTTGGCATCCCGACCGAAGTGAAGAACAACGAATTCCGAGTGGCGATCACCGCTTCCGGTGTCGCCGAATTGACCCGACGCGGGCACGAGGTCGTCATCCAGGCGGGCGCTGGTGAAGGCTCGGCGATCGCCGACAGCGATTTCAAAGCCGCTGGCGCGCAGGTCGTCTCCACCGCCGAGGCGGTATGGGCCGACGCCGACCTGATTCTCAAGGTGAAAGAGCCTATGCCGCGCGAATATTCGCGGATGCGGCGCGGCCAGACACTGTTCACCTATCTGCATCTGGCTGCGTCGCGATCATGCACCGAGGCGCTGCTGACTTCAGGCACCACCTCGATCGCCTACGAAACCGTGCAGACCGCTGACGGTGCCTTGCCGCTGCTGGCCCCGATGAGCGAAGTTGCCGGCCGGCTGTCGGCGCAGGTCGGGGCGTACCACCTGATGCGCACGCACGGCGGTCGAGGCGTGTTGATGGGCGGTGTGCCCGGCGTCGAACCGGCCGCGGTGGTGGTCATCGGTGCGGGGACCGCCGGCTACAACGCTGCCCGCGTCGCTCACGGAATGGGCGCGTCGGTCACCGTCCTCGATGTCAACATCAACAAGCTGCGCGAGGTCGACAACGTCTTCAGCGGCCAGGTGCAGACCCGCTACTCGACGGCCCTGGAACTGGAGGAAGCTGTCAAACGCGCTGACCTGGTGATCGGCGCCGTGTTGTTGCCTGGCGGCAAGGCTCCAACCTTGGTGTCGAATTCGCTTGTCGCTCAGATGAAGCCGGGTGCGGTCCTGGTGGACATCGCCATTGATCAGGGCGGCTGCTTCGAAGCCTCGCGACCGACCACCCACGACGACCCGACGTTCGCCGTGCAGGACACGGTGTTCTACTGCGTGGCGAACATGCCCGCCGCGGTTCCCGCGACGTCGACGGTTGCGCTCACCAACGCGACCATGCCGTATGTGCTCGACCTCGCCGACCAGGGTTGGCAAGCCGCCTGCCGGTCGAATCAGGCTCTCGCCAAGGGACTTTCGACACATGATGGCGCGCTGGTGTGTCAGCGGGTTGCCGCCGACCTAACGCTGCCGTTCACCGACCCGGCGGCAATGCTGGTCTGACGTCGGGGTTCGTGCTACACAAGCCGCGTGACTTCACTCGCCGATGACACCCGATGGATGGACGCGGTCGGGCAGGCCGACTTGATCGCTCGCGGTGAGGTAAGTCCGCTGGAGTTGCTCGAAGCAGCCATCGAGCGGATCGAACGCATCGATCCGGTGCTCAACGCGGTCGTCATCCGCTGGTTCGATCACGCGCGCGACACTGCGCGAACTGCCCTGCCCGACGGGCCATTTCGCGGAGTGCCGTTTCTGATCAAGGACCTGTTCGCCGGCTACGCAGGTCAACCGATCACCAACGGCAACCGCGCACTCAAGAAGGAAGGCGTGATCTCGCCGGCCGACACCACCTTGGTGAGCCGCTTCCGCGACGCCGGCCTGGTGATCGCCGGCCGGACCAACAGCCCCGAGTTGGGCAGCCTGCCAACCACCGAGCCGCTCGCCTGGGGCGCCACCCACAACCCGTGGGACACCAGTCGTTCGCCGGGCGGCTCCAGCGGCGGCGCGGCGGCCGCCGTCGCCAGCGGCATGGTGCCGTTCGCGCACGCCAGCGACGGCGGCGGCTCCATTCGCATTCCCGCGTCGTGCTGCGGACTGGTCGGCCTGAAACCCAGTCAGGGCCGGATCTCGCTCGGACCGGTCCGCGACGAAACCGCGCTATCGGTTGAGCTGTGCGTCAGCCGTACGGTGCGTGACACCGCAACACTTCTCGACGCGGTACGCGGGTCCGCCGTCGGCGACACGGTGATGGCGCCGGCCCCCGTTCGCCGCTACGTCGATGAGCTGGGCGCCGAACCCGGCCGGTTACGGATCGGACTGCTCGACCACCATCCGCAGGGCGGGGCGGTGGCGCCCGAGTGCGCGGCCGCGGCCCGCTCCGTTGCGACGCTGCTCGAATCCTTCGGCCACACGGTCGAACAGGCGTGGCCACAAGCGTTGGAGGACACATCGTTGCGAGTGCACTTCGCCACGCTGTGGTGCACCAACATGGGCGTCGGGTTGCGACGGTTCGAAGAACAGATTGGACGGCGCGCTCACCGCCGACGAATTCGAGCCGGTGAACCGGGTGCAGGCCGACGCCGCCGCGCATTTCACCGCGGTGGACTATGCACTGGCGTTCTCCGCAGCGACCCACTTCCGCCGCGCACTGCAGGCCTGGTGGGCCGACGGTTGGGACTTGTTACTCACACCGACGGTCGCCGAACTTCCGTTGCCGCTCGGCACGATCGGCAACGACCCCGACAATCCGCTGGCCGCCGTCGAGCGCGCATTCCAGTTCATCCCGTTCACCCCGCCGTTCAACATGAGCGGCCAGCCCGCGATCAACGTGCCGGTCGAGTGGACCGACGCCGGTCTGCCGGTCGGGGTGCAACTCGTGGCAGGCTATGGGCGCGAAGATGTTCTGCTGCAGGTGGCCAGCCAACTGGAATCCGCCAAGCCCTGGGCGCACCGCATGCCGCAGGTCTAGACGTGGCCGAGCTTGTCGACGATGTCTTTTGTCGGCGCGGCGACGGCCTGTCGATATGCGGTCCCCGCCCACAGGTTGGTGCCGTGCGGGTCTTCCAACTCGACCGCGGCCCGGCGGATCGGCGACGTCATCTGGTTGACCTCGGGATAGCCAAGCGGCGCAATATGATCCAGCATCCGGGTGAAGTCGTTCGCCAGACCGCGGGCATACCGGCCCGAAAACGCCCGGGTGACAACGGTGTTGTCGAATTGCGGATGCCCCAGAGCCGACCGGTGCGCTTCATTGGTTCCGGCCTCGTCGGCCAGCAGCAGCGCAGTCCCGATCTGGGCAGCGGCCGCTCCCCTGCGCAAAACAGTGGCGACGTCTTCGGTGGTACCCAACCCGCCGGCGGCGATAAGCGGAACGTCGTGGCCGTGCCCGATGCGATCGAGCAGGTCGGTCAGCGACGTGGTTCCCGGTTCCATGTCGGGCGCGAACGTGCCGCGATGCCCGCCCGCGTTCGGGCCCTGAACGACCAGGCCGTCCGCCCCCGCCGCGACGGCTACCCCGGCCTCGTACGCCGAGGTGACGGTGATGTACAGCAGCATTCCCAATGCACCGAACCGGCGCAGCACATCCGGCGAAGGCGCACCGAACGTGAACGACACCAACTCGGGCCGAAGGTCGGCGACCACCTCGAGCTTCTGTTGCCAGCCGTCGTCGTCACCGAACTGCGGATAGCCGACTTCGACGTCGTAGTGTTCGGCCAACTCGTCGAGCGCCTCGGCGTAGTGATCCAGCGCGAGAACGTCGGCCACACTGGGTTGGGGCACGAAGAGGTTGACGCCGATCGGACCGGTGGTCTTCGCGCGCGCTGACACGATGTCGTTGGCCAGACGCTCCGCGCTGATATAGCCCCCGGCCAGAAAGCCGAGTCCGCCCGCGTTGGACACCGCCGCGGCCAGCGCGGGCGTACCGGGGCCACCCGCCATCGGCGCACCCACGATCGGCACATCGAGATCCCAGAAGCCCAGTACCATCGAGTTACCTCGTCATTGTCCGAAGTTGTTGCGGCAGAGATTTTTTCGACTGGTGCGGCCCGAGAACGGCTGAGCCGTAGGGCTGGGTGAGAAGTTGGCGCGCAATCGCGTTGACCTCGTCCAGGGTGACCTCATCGAGCTCCTGCAGCGTCCGGTCGATGCTTCTGTGCTCAGCGTAGTTTAGTTCGCCACGACCGATGCGGTGCATCCGCGAACTGGAATCCTCCAGGCCGAGCACCAGCCCGCCGCGCAGCGAGCCTTTGGCGATCCGGCATTCCGTCTCGGTGATGCCATCGCGGCCCACCTCCTCGAGCACATCGGAGGTCACCCGGATCACCTCGGCGAACCGCTCGGGCAGGCATGCGGAGTACACCGACAAGGCTCCGGCATCGGAGAAGGTGTCCAGCGACGAGTACACCGAGTACGCCAGACCGCGAGACTCCCGAACCTGTTGGAACAAGCGGGAACTCAGTCCGCCGCCCAGCGCGGTGTTGAGCACCGTTAACGCCCAGCGATGCTTCCAGTGGCGGCCCGGGGTCCGAACTCCGAGAAAAACATGGGTCTGCTCGGCATCGCGGTTGACGACGGACAAGCGCGGGCGACCGGTGACCCGGCCGGCGCCTTTGCGCGGCGATATCGCGTGACGCCCCCGGACCAACCGAGGCCCGAAGTGCTCACGCACGAGCTTCACCACGTCGTCGTGGTCGACGTTGCCGGCCACCGCGACGACCATCCGCTCGGGCGTGTAGCGCCGCTGGTGGAACGAATGCAGCTGGGCACGTGTCATCGACGACACCGACTGCACGCTGCCGATCACCGGGCGACCCACGGGGTGATCACCGAACAGCGCCGCCAAGAACTGGTCGGCCAGCGCGTCTTCGGGATCGTCGTCGCGCATCGCGATCTCTTCGAGAACGACGGCACGTTCCAGCTCGACATCACTTGCGGCGCAACGTCCGTTGAGCACTACGTCACTGACCAGGTCGACGGCCAGCGCAAGGTCGCTGTCGAGCACGTGCGCGTAGTAACAGGTGTGTTCCTTGGCGGTGAACGCGTTCAGCTCGCCGCCGACCGCATCCATCGCCTGCGCGATGTCGACCGCCGTGCGCGTCGGGGTCGACTTGAACAGCAGGTGTTCCAGGAAGTGCGCGGCGCCGGCGACGGTGGCACCCTCGTCACGCGATCCGACACCTACCCACACCCCTACCGAGGCAGAGCGAACCCCGGGCAGGTATTCGGTGACAACCCGCAAACCGCCGGGAAGTGTAGTGCGCCGGAACGCCGCGGACGGCTCAGAACTGTGCCGTCCGCGGCGTAACGACTGCGTCCCCGGACTAACTGCTGGCCGTCGCGGCATCGGCTTCCGACGGCTGCACGGCCTCCGGGCTTGCGGCGGTGTTATCGCCGCCGGAATCCCCGCCGGAATCTCCGGCATCTTCGTCCACCAGCACCAGGGAGATCTTGCCCCGCTTGTCGATGTCGGCGATCTCGACGCGAAGCTTGTCGCCGAGGTTCACGACGTCCTCCACCTTGTTGATGCGCTTTCCCCTACCGAGCTTGGAGATGTGCACCAGACCGTCGCGGCCCGGAAGCAGCGACACGAACGCACCGAAATCGGTGGTCTTGACCACGGTTCCGAGGAACCGCTCGCCGGTCTTGGGCAGCTGCGGGTTGGCAATCGCGTTGATCTTGTCGATCGCGGCCTGCGCCGACGGTCCGTCGGTGGCGCCGACGAACACGGTGCCGTCGTCCTCGATCGAGATCTGGGCGCCGGTCTCCTCGGTGATGGAATTGATCATCTTGCCCTTGGGCCCGATGACCTCACCGATCTTGTCGATCGGCACCTTGATGGTGGTGACCACCGGCGCGTACGGGCTCATCTGGTCGGGCTCGTCGATGGCCTCGGCCATCACCTCGAGAATCGTCAGACGCGCATCCTTGGCCTGCGCGAGAGCGCCGGCCAGCACCTGCGACGGGATACCGTCGAGCTTGGTGTCCAACTGGAGTGCGGTGACGAAGTCCTTGGTGCCCGCGCACTTGAAGTCCATGTCACCGAATGCGTCTTCGGCGCCCAAGATGTCAGTCAGGGTGACGAAGCGACGCTCGGTCTTACCGTCGACCTCGACGTCGTCAGAGACCAGGCCCATCGCGATACCGGCGACCGGCGCCTTCAGCGGCACGCCGGCGTTCAGCAGCGACAGCGTGGACGCACAGACCGAGCCCATCGACGTCGAGCCGTTGGAACTCAACGCTTCTGAGACCTGACGGATCGCGTACGGGAACTCGTCGACGCTCGGCAGCACCGGCATCAGGGCCCGCTCGGCCAGCGCGCCGTGCCCGATCTCACGTCGCTTGGGCGAGCCCACGCGACCGGTCTCACCGGTGGAGAACGGCGGGAAGTTGTAGTGGTGCATGTAGCGCTTCGACTTCTCCGGCCCCAGCGAGTCGATCTGCTGGGCCATCTTCACCATGTCGAGTGTGGTCACGCCCATGATCTGGGTCTCGCCACGCTCGAACAATGCGCTGCCGTGCGCCCGCGGGATGACCGCGACCTCCGCGGACAGCGCGCGGATGTCGGTGACGCCGCGGCCGTCGATGCGGAAGTGATCGGTCAAGATACGCTGGCGCACAAGCTTTTTGGTCAGCGATCGGAACGCCGCGCTGATCTCTTTCTCACGGCCCTCGTAGGTCTCGGCGAGGCGGTTGAGCACCTCGACCTTGAGCTCGTCAGTGCGGCCGTCGCGCTCTTCCTTGCCCGCGATGGTGAGCGCTTTGGAGAGCTCCTCGGTGGCCACCGAGGACACGGCATAGAACACGTCGTCCTGGTATTCCGGGAACAACGGGTAGTCGGCGGTCTCCTTGCCGGCAGCGTCAGCCAGCTCCTGCTGCGCGGCACACAACGCGGCGATGAAAGGCTTGGCGGCCTCAAGGCCCTCCGCCACAACGCTTTCGGTCGGCGCACCAGCGCCCCCGGCGATCAGATCGATGACCTTGTCGGTGGCTTCCGCCTCGACCATCATGATCGCGACGTCATCGCCGGCTT
Source organism: uncultured Actinomycetota bacterium (assembly GCA_963737375.1). Lineage (GTDB taxonomy): Bacteria > Actinomycetota > Actinomycetes > Mycobacteriales > Mycobacteriaceae > Mycobacterium. The sequence continues at coordinate 118,312 of CAVTSP010000006.1, read as the reverse complement.
TGCGGCCGGCTACGACCATGTCGAAGACCGCGTCTTCGAGCTGCTCAACGGTGGGGAACGCGACCCACTGGCCGTTGATCAGCGCAACGCGCACGCCGCCGACCGGGCCGGAGAACGGCAGACCCGAGATCTGGGTCGACGCCGACGCGGCGTTGATCGCCAGCACGTCGTAGAGGTCCTTGGGATCCAGGCTCAGGATCGTGACCACAACCTGGATCTCGTTACGCAGTCCGGACACGAACGTCGGCCGCAGTGGCCGGTCGATCAGCCGACACGTCAGGATCGCGTCGGTGGAGGGACGGCCCTCGCGACGGAAGAACGAGCCGGGGATGCGTCCCGCGGCGTACATGCGCTCTTCGACGTCGATCGTCAGCGGGAAGAAGTCGAAGTGGTCCTTCGGCGACTTGCTGGCCGTGGTGGCCGACAGGAGCATGGTCTCGTCGTCGAGGTAGGCGACGACGGCGCCGGCGGCCTGCTTGGCCAGCCGACCGGTTTCGAAACGGATGGTGCGGGTGCCGAAGCTCCCATTGTCAATGGTGGCGGTTGACTCAAACACGCCTTCGTCAATTTCAGCTACAGACATATTCGTCCGTGCAGCCTCTCTGGATTTGTTCAGCTATTTGCGCAGGCACGCACAACCCGGAGGGCGCCGGGACGAACCCGGAGGACCCTGGAAAGACGCGGAGTCTGGATGCGGCGACGGCCGTCGATCGAAGCTGCCGACCTACCCCAGAAGTGGGGAGTTCGGCAGCCACTACCGAAGACCGCGCGATACAGACTTGTCTTCCTTCGAAGTCCTGTTGTGCCTCGCTGGGACGGTGCGCGCGGATTGCGCACGCCGCACCAGGCTCGGGCCGATGGGCCCAGAACGACCTTGACTCTACACGCCGACCTGGCGATTCCTACCGCCCGGCCGACGATGCGGGCCGCGAGGCAGCCCGGGAACACGCAGGGTCAGCGGCGCAGGCCGAGCCGCTCGATCAACGAGCGGTAGCGCTCGACGTCGACCTGGGCGACGTACTTGAGCAGCCGACGGCGACGGCCGACCAGCAGCAGCAGTCCGCGCCGCGAGTGGTGGTCGTGCTTGTGCTTCTTGAGGTGTTCGGTCAGATCAGAGATCCGCTTGGTCAGCATGGCAACCTGCGCCTCAGGCGAACCGGTGTCGGTGCCATGCAGGCCGTAGGAGCCCAGGATTTCTTTTTTCTGCTCGGCGGTAAGCGCCACGAAATATCTCCATCAATAGGTCCGCGATCATCGAGCTGAGGCGCGGCCACCGCGAACTGCAGCACGCGCCGTGTCGCCGAGGAGTTTAGCAGCGGACCCGTCTCAGGCCTGAATCTCCAGGTCAGCGACGATGCGGGCGGTCCTTCGCCCGCTGAGGAGCTGGCCGATCAAGCCCAGCTCAGGTGGCCGAAAGCAGGGTCCGCGCGCGGTCGGTGTCGTTACGCATCGCGTCGACCAGATCGCCCACCGAGCCGAACTTCTCCTGCCCACGGATACGCGCGACGAAGTCCAGCGCCACGTGCTGCCCGTACAGGTCGGCGGCGGTGTCGAGGACGAAAGCTTCAACAGTGCGGGTACGCCCGGAGAAGGTCGGGTTGGTCCCCACCGACACCGCGGCCTGGTAGCGCTCACCCGGCACCACGCTCCCGGTCACCGGGCCGTGGCCCAAGACGGTGAACCAGGCGGCGTACACACCGTCGGCCGGGATGGCCGAGTGCATCGGCGGTGCCACGTTCGCGGTGGGAAAACCCATCTCGGTACCCCGCCCGTCACCGCGCACGACCACGCCTTCGACCCGGTGCGGACGGCCCAATGCCTCGGCCGCGGCAACCACGTCGCCGGCGTCGACACAGGACCGGATGTACGTCGACGAAAAAGTCACGGTCTCGGTGTCAGGTGTGCGATGCTCGGCAACCAGCGACATCGCCTCCACCGCGAACCCGAGTCGCGCACCGGCACTGCGCAGGGTCTCGACCGTGCCGGCGGCTTTCTTGCCGAAGGTGAAATTCTCCCCGACCACGACTTCCACCACGTGTAGATCCTCGACGAGTAGCTCGTGGACGTACCGCTCCGGCGTGAGCTTCATGAAAGCCGTGGTGAACGGCATGACCAGGAAGACGTCGATGCCGAATTCCTCGGCCAACTCGGCGCGCCGGGTCAGAGTCGTCAATTGAGCGGGATGGCTGCCGGGGTGCACCACTTCCATCGGGTGCGGGTCGAACGTCATCAACACCGTCGGGACGCCGCGCGCGCGACCCGACTTGACCGCGTGTTCGATCAGCTCAGCGTGCCCACGGTGCAGCCCGTCGAACACTCCGATGGTGACCACGCATCGGCCCCAGTCAGTGGGGATCTCGTCCTGGCCGCGCCACCTTTGCACGCCTCCCAGCCTACGGGGCCAGGTAGCGCGCGGTCGTGCGAGAGCCGCAGATCAGATGAGGATTGCTTAAACTTCCGTTGTGCGCCCTGCTGACGAGTCCAACGAGCTCACCGCGGTTGCCCAGGACTACCTCAAAGTCATCTGGAACGCCCAGGAATGGTCGCATGCCAAGGTCAGCACCAAAATGCTGGCCGAAAAGCTCGGGGTGTCGGCCAGCACGGCTTCGGAATCGATCCGCAAACTTGCCGAGCAAGGGCTGGTCGATCACGAGAAATACGGTGCGGTCACGTTGACCGAGTCGGGGCGCCGCGCGGCGCTGGCGATGGTCCGCCGCCACCGGTTGCTCGAGGCTTTCCTGGTCACCGAACTCGGCTACGGCTGGGACGAGGTGCACGACGAAGCCGAGGTGCTCGAACACGCGGTGTCCGACCGGCTGATCGCGCGTATCGACGCCAAGCTGGGCTTTCCGCAGCGCGACCCGCATGGCGATCCCATTCCGGGCTCCGACGGCCAGGTGCCGACCCCACCCGCTCGCCAGCTGTGGTCGTGTGCCGACGGCGACGCCGGCACCGTCGCCCGGATATCCGACAAGGATCCCGAGATGCTGCGCTACTTCGACAGCATCGGGATCAGCCTCGACTCCAGGTTGCGGGTGCTCACCCGCCGCGAGTTCGCCGGGATGATCTCGGTCGCAGTGGAATCGGCGGATGGAGCCCCCACCACGGTTGACTTGGGAAGCCCTGCCGCTCAGGCGATTTGGATGGTCACATCGCTAGCGGCCACGGCGACGACACTTACTGGGCGGCTCCCCGCGCATGCGGATGAATGCGCGGGTGAATGCGGCGGTTTCGGAGTAGCCGAGCCGGCGGGCGGTCTCTTCGACGGTGAGTCCCGACTCCAGCAGCGCCGAGGCGAGGTTCACCCGAACCTCGTCGACCAAGTGCGCGGTAACTGGTGTGTTCGGCGGCAAGGCGACGGTGCATGGTGCGTTCGGTGATGCAGAATTCCCGCGCGATCGCCGCCATGGCCGGCAACTGGCCGGGGTCCCTGATCAGTCGAGTGCGCACCAGGGCGGCCATCCCGCGGCGCTGACGGCGGGCCTGCAGCAAGTCTTCGCACTGCTGCACGCACGCCTGCGCGGTGGCGGCATCGGCGGCGGGCATCGCCAGCCGCAGCACCTCGGTGGGAATGGTGATGGCAGCTGCGTGCCGATGACGTGTCGATTTCGATTGTCAGCCGGGCAAATTCGAGGCGCTCGAGCGGCAACGCGAAACCGGGCAACTCGACCGTGAGCACGACGTCGGTATCGAGCTGCCCGATCAGAAGCGGAGCCAGGTTGGTGATCGGCGTACATGTCGCGTTCGAGCATGAACTCCCGCACGTCGGCGGGAACGTGGCTGTTGTCGAATTCGATGACCGCACCGAGCGGGGCTGTCCTGCCGGTTGAGCCCCAGGAAGCTCGATGACAGCGAGGCGTAGCGGCAGGCGACGTTGATTGCATCGCCGATGGTCGGACTGGCCAGCAAGGCGTAACCGAGAATACCGGTGTTCGCGAAGTTGTACTGCAGCCCAACAGCGCGGGCGAAGTCGTGCGAATCATCAACGTGGGCAAGGATATTGCGAACCATTCGCAGCTCTTGGCCGGCTTGCACCTCTGTCGCGCTGTCTTCGATGTCGGCGAGCGTCAGATCGGTGTCTGCAAGGCACACCGAAGCGGCGATGTGGTGCAGACGTGCCGCCTCCAGCAGGTGCCGGCACGTCGCAGCAGGGCGCGGGACGTCCCATTCGGCACTGAGCCGGTCGTCCCTGGACGAGGGCGGGTCCTGCATGTGTCCGAACGTATCAAATCGGCGTCCGTACGGATCATTCCAGCGCGCGCTGCGGAGTTCGTAGCGTCGCACTATGCCGCTGGATACCACGCTTCGCCGGCCCACGCCGTTGCCGCTCAAAGCCGTTCCGCGCCTGCTGCGGACCGCGCGCCACGATATGGTTCCCGCCCTCAACGTGCTGTTCGAGGCCACCGGGTCGCCGGCCCGGATGCACGTGCCGGGTGTCGTCGACCTGGTGCTCGTCGACCGCCCTCAAGACGTCGAGCAGATCTTCCTGCGCAAGCAAGACGTCTACGTGAAGGGCGAGGAGTACGACGTGCCTGCGCTGGGTCTGCGCCGGGGCCTGGTGACCAGTCGCGGGGAACGGTGGAAACGCGACCGCGCCATGCTCAATCCGATGTTCGCCCGGCGCCATCTCGAAGCCTTCACCAACAGCATGGTCAACCAGGCGAACAGCATGCTGGATGGGTGGGCGGCCCACCCGGACGGTGCACGCATCGACGTCGCGCACGACATGATGGTGGTCGCGCTGCAAATCGCCGCAGAGACGATGTTCGGGACACACCTGTCGGACGCCGAGGTGGCCACCGTCGGCGAGGGGCTCACCCAGGCACTCGAAGACATGCTGCGAGTGGGTAATTCGCCAGTGACGTGGTTGCTGCAGGCACTGCCGGGAGTGGACATGGCGTCCGCTGCCTCAGCGCATTGGCGGTCGCGGCGCATCGCGAGTCGGCTGCGCGAATTGGACGCGATGATCACCAAACGGATCGAGCAGCGCGCCGCGGACTCGAATGATCGACCGACGGATTTTCTCGGCCTGGTGCTCGCCGCGCAGGATCAAGCCACCGGGCAACGCCTCTCGCGCGCAGAGGTTTTGGAGCAGTCGGCAACGTTCCTGGCTGCCGGGCACGAGACCACAGCGACTGCCATGGCGTGGTTCTGGCATCTGCTGTCGCAGAATCCCGGCGCGCGGACCCGGATGCTCGACGAGGTGGACACCGTGCTGCAGGGCCGCCCTCCCGCGTATGACGACTTCGATCGCCTGCCGTGGACCAAAGCGTGCTTCTCCGAAGCGATGCGCATGCACCCGCCGGTGTATCTGTCGATGCGCAGAGCGACCGCTGACGACGATCTGAACGGCTACCGCATCACGCGGGGCACGATCGTGGTGGTCCTGACGCATCGACTGCATCGCAATCCCGACTTCTGGCCCGACCCGGAACGATTCGACCCCAACCCGGTTTCTTCCCGGAACCGCCGTGGAGCGACCCAAAGCCGCCTACGCGCCGTTCGGCGGCGGACGACGCATCTGCATCGGCTCCCAGTTCGCCATGCTGGAGGCGACCATGATCGCCGCGACAACCAGCCAGCGGTTTGTCTTGGACGCAGCGCCGGGCCACCGGGTGGTCGAAGAAGGCTTCACCACGCTGCGCCCCAAAGGTGGTCTGCCCATGGTGATTCGGCAACGCACATGAAAGAACGAGTCCAGGTGAGCGGGCGCACCGCGGTGATCAGCGGCGCCGCCTCGGGCATCGGACGTGCGCTCGCGGTGCGCCTGGCCGCGCACGGCTGTGCGCTGGCGCTGAGCGACTGGGACGAGGCCGGGCTGAAAGAAACTGCGGCGCTGGTGGATACACCGGTGATGTGTCGGGTGCTCGACGTCCGCGATCGCGACGCTCAACTCGGCTGGGCCGACGACGTCGCCGGCTGGGCACCGACCAACCTGGGAATGGTGGTCAACAACGCCGGGGTGGTGCTCACCCAATGGGCAGCGCAGGCCGACTACGACGATGACAAGTGGCTGATGGACATCAACTTCTGGGGCGTCGCACACGGCACGCGGGCGTTCTTGCCGCATCTGATCAATCAGGGCTCGGGGGTGGTCGTCAACATGTCGAGCATCTTCGGGCTGTGCGCTTTTCCCAGCCAGAGCGCCTACTGTGCAGCCAAATTCGCTGTCCGTGGCTACACCGAAGCCGTCCGTCAGGAACTGCATGGAACTGGCGTGCGGGCCGCTACGGTGCACCCGGGCGGGGTGCGGACACCGATCACCCGCAGTGGCCGCATCCGGGTCGATCCGCTGGGAGATCCGGACCTCGAGAAATTCCATCACAATTTCTCCGCGCTGGCCCTGACCTCACCAGAGCAAGCCGCCGAGACGATCCACCGTGGTGTCACTCGCGGCCAGGCGCGGATCATGGTCGGGCTCGACTCGCGGTTGACCTACCTCGCCGCGACCGTGATGCCGACCCGCTACGCCGACGTCATGCGCCTGGCCGCTCCCCTGGCGCGCTCTGCGCTGCAGCGGCGACTGCCCTGGCGTGATAGGAATCCCGGGTAGCTTGATCCACCGCCAGATAAGCCTGCTCGGTACGGGTCACTCGGGAGACGAATCGACGCGGCCGTTCGGGCAGCAAAAGGGCGGTCCGCAAGAGTAATTGCAGCCGTCGAGGCGCGAAAGTCATGCCGCGGTGGCTGCGCGCGGCAGCGATCACGGCCGCAGCAATGTCGTCGGGCTCGACCGACACGAAGTTCTCGATCGCCCTGGGCAGCTGGATGCCGGCGGAGAGTTCGGTGTGCACCACCCCCGGAAGGATCGCGCTGACCTGGATTCGGTGTGGGCGCAGTTCTTCGCGCAGCGCGTATGTCAACCCCACAACACCGAACTTGGTGGCGCAGTAGGTGGCCACCCCCGGGAAGCCGGCAACCCCGGCCATCGACGCCACGTTGATGATCGTGCCGCCGCCGCGGCGGATGAAGCGGGCCGCCGCCAGTTTGCAACCCAGGATCACGCCACGCAGGTTGATGTCGATCATCTTGTCTTCGGCCGTCGACGATTCGTCGACGAACTCCCCGGTGAGCATGACGCCCGCGTTGTTCACCACGATGTCGAGCGGACCGTGGACACGTGCCGCGTCGTCGAGAAATGCCGAAAAAGATTCCGGGACAGTCACATCCAACGGCAGCGCGACCACGTCACCCTGGATGTCGGCGGCAACACGTTTGGCCAGATCGGCGTCGAGGTCTCCGATCGCAACCTTGGCGCCCGCGGCCGCGAAGGCTTTCGCGGTGGCCAGACCGATGCCCCGCGCGCCGCCGGTGATCGCCACGACCCGGCCGTTCAATTCTGTCCTCATGCTGACCTCACCAATGTGTTGATGTCGTAATCGTTGATGTCGGGTGTCGCGGCGAGCCGTTGCCGGTACGCATGGGGGGTCCACGGCCACAACTCCGGCAGACCGTCGGCGCCCAGATACCAACTGGTGCAACCTGACGCCCACACCGTGCCCGGCATAGCCCGGCGCATGCTCGCGTTGAACTCGATCCGTGGCGACTGGGGTGGGCGCAACGTTGTCGAACTCGCCTGTGCGCCAACGCTGGATCCAGCCCAGGATGTGCCCGGCCTGCGCCTCGGCGATCGCGGTCAGCGAGTAGTTGCCGACCGGGCTGTGCGGACCCATCAGCATGAAGAAGTTCGGGAATCCCGGTAACGCCACGCCCAGATACGCCCTGGGCCCGCCTTCCCACAACTGTTGGATGGTCAGGCCGTCGCGGCCCACCAACGACATCGGTCGCATGAAGGCGTGAGCGTCGAAGCCCGTGGCCAGCACGATGGCATCCAGCTCGTGCAAAGTCCCGTCGGCAGTGATGATTCCGCGCTGTTCGACGTGGTCGATTGCGGAATCGACCAGACGCACGTTGTCGCGCTGCATGGCCCGGTAGAAGCCCGCGGAAACGACCAGCCGCCGGCACATCGGCTGATAGTCCGGGGTGAGGCGGCGGCGCAGATCGGAATCACGGACGGACCGAAGGTTGGCCCGGCAGAGGCTGCTCATGAAGCGACGGCGCCAACCCGGCCGTACCAGCGCGCCGGCCAACCATTCAAATACGAGATGGTAGACGTAATACGCCATCGAACTCAGCATCGGCAACCGGCGATGCATCGGTCTCGACCAGGGGCGGTAGCGGGGGTTGGGCAGCGGCAGGATCCATTGCGCGCTGCGCTGAAACAGATCGAGACGTTTCACGGAATCGGCCAGCCCGCAGACGATCTGCACGCCCGTGGATCCGGTTCCGATGACGGCGACCCGTTTACCACTGAGGCCGACCTCGTGGTTCCAGCGCGCGGAATGCATGACGGGACCGCCGAATTCGGCCAGGCCGTTGATCGAGGGTGTACGTGGATCACGCAGGATGCCGGTCGCCGCGATCAGGAAGTCGTGCGACATCTCCTGTCCGGCATCGGTGGTGAGGTGCCAGCGGCCTCCGGCGAACCGAGCGTCGACGATCTCGACGCCGAACCGGATGACGTCGTTCAGCCCGTAGTGACCAGTCAGTTCGCGAAAATACTCGTGTATCTCAGCGCCCGGCGAGAACAACTTGGTCCAGCCCGGGTTCATCGCAAAGGTGAACTGGTAGAAGCGTGACGGCACGTCGCAGGACAACCCGGGATAGGTGTTGTCGCGCCAGGTTCCGCCCACGTCGCGAGATTTCTCGTAGATCGTGACGTCGGTGATGCCGGCTTGCCGCAACACGATGGCCTGGCACAGTCCGGACATGCCGGCGCCGATGATGCCCACTGACGGTTGTCGTTGCTGCATTAGCGCACTCCCTCGTGGTCGGCGGCGCGGACCGCCCGGCGGATGCTCGGCAACAACGCCAAGAGTCGGTCCGCGAGGAACAGCAACGGCCGTAGGTCGAGCATTGGCGCGACCCACCAGGGCGCGTACACCCGTCGCGCACGGCGCGCGATTCCCGCGGTGATGGCCGAGGCAGCCGCCTCGACCGGGGCGAGTTTGCCCAGCGGCCCGGGTAATACGACGGCCAGTCCGGACCGGGTCAGCATCTGATCGGCCAGGCCGGTGTCGATCAACCCGAAATACGCGATGCCGATCCCGATTCCGTCGGCGGCGACCTCGATGCGTGCCGCGCGCACCAGTGACTCGACGCCCGCCTTCGACGCCACGTATGCGCTCACCAGCGGTCCCGGAATCACCGCGCCGATCGAGGCCACCACCATCGCGTATCCACCGCTGAGCTTTAGATGTGGCAGCGCGGCGTGAAGTGTGTGGAATGCACCGACCAGGTTGACGTCGATGACTTGGCGCCAGTCGGCCGGATCGACCACCGCGACGGAGGATCCCGGTCCGGCGATGCCGGCGTTGGCGACCACCACGTCGATCGTCCCGAAATGCTGCACGACGGCCGCGCACGCGGCCTGTACGGAGTCCGCCGATGTAACGTCGGCCTCGAATGCCACTGCAGTAGAACCGAGTTCATTCGCCAGCATTTGCACGCCGGGCAGGTCGCGATCGAGTAGCGCAACCCGCGCGCCGGCGCCGACAAGGTCGCGGGCCACCTGCGCGCCGATCCCGTGCGCGGCGCCGGTGATCACCACGACTTTGTGGCTCAGATTGCGACTCACCCTCATGACACTATGACCGCCGCGAGCGAAAGCGAATGAGGAAAGCGGACACCGATTTGACACCTTCAGACACGGCGCTGACCCCTCTTCCGCCTACTTGCCGGTGAGTTGCCTTCGCAGAACCTTGCCGGTTTCGTTGCGCGGCAACTGCTCTACGAAAACCACGTCGCGCGGGATCTTGTGCCGGGCCAGATGTGTGCGTACGTGCGACTTGACGGCGTCGGCATCCAATCCGGATTCGGGCCGACTGACCACATAGGCGGCCAGCCGTTTACCGAATTCGGCGTCGTCGACCCCGACCACCGACGCCTCAACGATGTCGGGATGGTCGGCAAGCAGATTCTCGACCTCCAGCGGGAAAACGTTCTCTCCGCCGGACACGATCATGTCGTCGTCGCGGCCGTCGATGAACCATAGGCCGGTATCGTCGAAGTGTCCGGTGTCCCCGCTGGACAGCAGCCCGTCGACGATCTCCTTGTTACCGCCGTCGGTGTAGCCCGAGAAACTCAGACCACTGGACACGAAGACCGTTCCGACCTTGCCGGCTTCGGTGACCCTGCGGCGATTCTCGTCGTAGATGGCCACCGTGCAACCGACCGGTGGGCGACCGACTGTGCCTGGCGCACGGTGCAATTCGTCCGGCGTGGCGACGGCGGCGACGGCCACTTCGGTAGACCCGTAGAGGTTGTACAAGACGGGACCGAACGCATCATGGGTACGACGACACAGGTCGGGTGACAGTGAAGAGCCCGCAGCGAAAAGCACGGTCAGTGATGAGGTGTCGTGCTTCGCCAGCACCTCGGGTCCCAGGTCGAGGATGCGCTGCAGCATGGTGGGTACCAACACCACCGCACCGACTCGATAGTCGGCGATTGCCTTCAGCGTCGCCTCTGGGTCGAAGCGCCGCGTCATCACGACGCGGTTGCCCAGAGCCAGACCCAGCGCACAGGTGGCCAACCCCGTCGCGTGGAACAGCGGCGCCGCAATGTGGTAGGCGGCGTCGCGCGGCCAGGGAATCCGATCGAGTAGCTGGGCGGACTGCGACGGGTCAATTTTGTTGCGCGGCACACCTTTCGGAGTACCGGTGGTTCCGCTGGTCAGTAATGCCATTCCGCCCGGCTGTCGCGGGGCAGGCAGCGGCGACGTCGATTGGTTGTCGATCAGCTCGTGCTGCCGACTGCTGATGAAGCGCTGGGTCTTTGGCGGCAGCGTGGTGAGGAGGTCTTCGAACTCATCATCGACCAGAATGCAGCTGACGTTTTCCCGCGCGGACACATCCGCCAGTTGCGGGCCGGCGAAGCCGGTGTTCATCAGCACCGTCCGAACCCCGATTTTGTTCGCCGCGCTGATGGTCACCATGACGTCGCGACTGTTGCGATGAAGTGCCGCGATAACCGCGCCGGCCCGAATTCCCTTGACCACCAGGCCTCGTGCCAACGCGTTGGACGTCTCGTCGAGTTCGCGAAAGCTGACGGTGCCGCGGTCATCGGTGATGGCAGGTGCGTTCCCGTGCAGGGCTGCGGCGTGGCTGAGCAGTCCGCCGAATGCGCCGTGGCGGCGGATGGCCAGGAAAGCCCGCACCGCCTCGTCAGGTCGACGTAGGTCGACCAGGCCGCGGTGCTGCAGCACTCGGGCCGCGGCCAGTCGGTCGCGGACGCGGGCCAGACCAGAGCGGCTCACGCGGTGTTGGCCTCGGCGATCGATGTACGCAGGAAGCGCCCGGCGACCTGCAAGCTGGTGAGTCCTCCGTCGCGCGGCCACAGCCAATAGCCGTGCATCAGACCCGGCCACAACTGCTCGTCGCAGCGACCGCCCAATTCCAGCACCTGCTTGGCGAAGGCCTCCGCATCCGCGCGCATGACTTCCCTTGATCCGAAGTGTATTTGGATCGGCGGCAAATCGGACAGGTCGGCATTCAACAGATTCAGCCGGGGATCCTGATCATCGTGATTTCCGACATACAAAGCGACGGCACGTTTGGCGGTGCGCGGATCCAGCGGCTGGCTGCGGACCCGCGGGTCGGCGATGGAGGCGCGGTATGACGGATCGATCAGCGGGCCGAACAGCGCGAGCGCCGCCGGTGCCGGCAGACCTTCGCGGCGCAGTCGCACGGCAAGCGCGACCGCGAGGTGGCCACCGGCCGAGTCCCCCGCGACGACGATCTTCGCCGGATCGTGGCCCTGGGCCAGCAGCCAACGGTAGGCGGCGAAAGCATCGTCTTCGGCCGCGGGGAAAGGATGTTCCGGCGCGAGCCGGTAGTCCACGGTGAAGGTGGGCATGCCGGAGTATTCAGACAGATGCGAGGCGAACCCACGGTGGGTACGAGACGAGCAGACCAAGTAGCCGCTGCCGTGCAAGACCAAGACCACGCCGGCTGCGTCGTCCGCTTCCGGTGCCCACACCCACTCCCCCCGCACCGGTGTGGAGACCGCCTCGACCCGGACGCCAGGCACCACCGGGGCGGTGCGGGCGATCAGGAAGTCGGCGGCTGGGCGCAGTCCGGTGAACAACCATTGTTGCGACACCAACACATTGAGCATGATGTTGAAAGTCAGCCGCGACATGGGAACGTAGGTCAATCGCTCGACCACGGTCATCGTTCTGCGCCGCAGCACCTTTGCTGTCGAACTGGCCCTCATCCGGCGAGCAGCCCCTTGGCGATGTGTGTCACCTGCACCTCGTTGCTGCCGGCATAGATCATCAGCGACTTTGCGTCACGAGCCAACTGTTCGACGCGGTACTCGGCCATGTAGCCGTTGCCGCCGAAAAGTTGCACGGCCTCCATGGCCACGTCGGTGGCGGCCTCCGAGGAGTACAGCTTGATGGCTGACGCCTCGGCCAGCGACGGCATCTTGCCGGCCTGGACCTTTTCCAGGGTTTGGAACACCATGTTCTGCACGTTAATCCGCGCGACTTCCATCTTGGCCAGCTTGAGCTGAATCAATTGGAACTGGCCGATGTTCTTACCCCACAAGGTGCGGGTCTTCGCGTAGTCGATGCAGAGCCGGTGACACTCGTTGATGATCCCCAGTGACATCAAAGCGACCCCGAGCCGTTCGGCGGAGAAGTTGGCCCGCGCACTGTCGCGACCGTCCCCGCTGGCGTGCTGTTCGGTCTCGCCCAGTAGGCGGTCGGGTGAGAGCCGGACGTTGTCGAAGAACAATTCGCCGGTCGGCGACGACATCATGCCCATCTTCTTGAACGGCTTACCCTGGGCAAGCCCCTCCATGCCGGCGTCCAGCACGAACGTCAGCACCGGGCGGTTGCGCCGGTCGGCCGAGCCATCATCCAGCTTGGCGTAGACGATCAGCACGTCGGCGAAGGGGCCGTTGGTGATGAATGTCTTGGAACCGTTGAGAATGTAGGCCCCGTCTTCATCACCAGTACGCCGCACGGTTGTCTTCATGCCGCCGAACGCGTCGGACCCGGAATCTGGCTCGGTGATCGCCCACGCCGCAATCTTCTCCAGCGTCATGAGTTCCGGTAGCCAGCGCTCCTTTTGAGCGAGCGTTCCGCGGCTCATGATGGTCGCCGCTCCCAGACCGAGGCTGACACCGACGGCGCTGAGCAATCCGAGGCTCACCCCGGCCACTTCGGAGACCAGGACGGCGGCCATCGAAGCCTGGGCGCCCAGGCCGGCGAGCCCCCCGGCCTGCTTCTTGTCGGCGACCGTATCGTGCTTGGCTTCCTGCTTCGCTCGCTCTTTGTCCAGCATCGTCTTGACCGCTTCGGCGGCCAGCACGTCGAGGCCGAATTCGCTGAATAGCTTGCGCGCGATCGGATACGGCGAGATCTCGCCGGTTTCCAGCGTGTCGAGATTCGGCCGGATCTCCTTGTCGATGAATCCGCGGATGGTGTCCCGCATGATCAGGTCGGTGTCGGACCATTCGAACATGTTCTGCTCCTTTGCCTATTGCGGCTAGCTCAGTGCGGCAACCGGGCGGCGATGTCGTCGATCAGCCACAGCCCGTCGGTCTCGATGGTGTCGACGTCGTGCCAGCCGGACAGGGACGAGATCGCACCGCCCTGCACCGCGTACACCTTTCCGGTGATCGGGCACTTGTCGGTGGCCAGGTAGGCGACCAGCGGGGAGATGTTGGCCGGGCTGAACAGGTCGAGTTCGCCGTCCTCGGGTTCGCTCATCAGCGCACCCATGCCGGGCGTGGCCAGCGTGAGCCGGGTCCGCGCGATCGGTGCGATCGCGTTCACCCGTACGCCGTAGCGCTCCAGTTCCTCGGCGGCGATCAGGGTCAGAGCCGCGATGCCCGCCTTCGCCGAACCGTAGTTGGCCTGGCCGGCATTCGGCAACGTCACCCCGGAGCCCGAGGCGGTGTTGATCACCGCGGCGTTGGGCTGGTCACCGGCTTTCGACTGCGCCTTCCAGTAGGCGGCCGCGTGATGCAGCATTGCGAAGTGACCCTTCAAGTGGACTGCGATCACCGAGTCCCACTGCGCCTCCTCCATACCGGCGATGAACGCGTCGCGCAGGATACCGGCGTTGTTGACCAGGATGTCGAGGCCGCCGAACTCGTCGATCGCCTGTTGCACAATGCTTTCCGCGCCGCTCCAGGTGGAGACGTTTTCGGTGTTGGCGACGGCGGACCCGCCGGCCGCCCTGATCTCTTCGGCCACCTCGTGCGCAGGGCCGGTGTCGGCGCCCTCGCCCTCGTTGCTGCCGCCGAGGTCGTTGACGACGATCTTGGCCCCTTCTTTGGCGAACAGCAGGGCGTGTTCACGCCCGATTCCGCGGCCCGCGCCGGTGATGACCGCGACCCGGCCTTCTAATGCACCCATCGTTGTGAAACTCCTTGTATCAGTCGGTTAGTACGGCCAGGCCGTCGGTGATCACGAAATCGTCGCCACGCGCCGTTTCGAATGCATAAGTCGTCGTGCCATGGGCGCTGCCGACGCTCCAGATCCTGGTTTCCAGGTCATCGCCGGGCAACACCGGCTTGGAGAACCGGACCGCGAACCGCTTGAGCCGGTTGACATCTGAGCCGGCAAGCTCGGTGAGCACGGCCCACGAGGTGAAGGCCATGGTGCACAGCCCGTGCGCGATGATCCCGGGTAGACCGGCATCCCTGGCCACTTCTTCGTCGAGGTGGATCGGCATCGGATCGCCGGCCGCGGGCGAGTAACGGAAGGTCTGGTCATTGTCGATGTGTTGCACGACCTTGGCCACCGGAGCTTGTTCGCGGAGCTTGTCGTCGAATTTGTGTCCGGGGCTCAACTCACCGACCGTTTTGTCGACGGTCATACCTCGCACAAACGTGGTGACATACTGTTCATTGACCAGTTCGCCGTCCTCGGTGCGACATTCGAGCAGGATCGCTGCACGAGTGCCTTTCTCCAGACCCTGGTACCCGATCATTTTCCCCCTCGAGACGAGCTTGTCTCCTGGGCGAATCGGCCGGTGAAAGTGGAAGTCCTGCTCGCCGTGAACGATTCGCGGGATAGCCTCGACCGGCATCACGTCGACCGCCGGGGTGAGCAGCGACTCGAAAACGGGGACGATGGCGAATACCGGTGGCGCAACGTCGCCTCGGCGGTGCGCTTCGATGGGGTCGTTGGTGGCCGCGGCGTACTCGGCCAACCGCTCCCGGGTGACGTCGAATAGTTCGTCGTCCGACCATTGGCCCAAGCCAGTGTCGTCGAATTCCAGAGTCTCGCTCATTGGATGCAGCCTTACGCTGACGCCGACGCCAGTGCGTCGAGCTGGTCGAGGCTCTTGTCGAGTTGCTTGATGCCGTCCTTCTCCACGGCCTTGCCCAGCGCGCCCTTGATCATCGCGCCCTCGAAGTCGCCGAACACCGTGAATTTGGAACCTTTGTCGGCTGAGTCGATCGTGAAGGTGAACTTCGCCTTGACGCCGGCCATCCCGGTTCCCGAGAGCACCAGCGATCGCGGCGCGTCGACCTGTTCGATCGTCCACTCGATCTTGTTGGCCATCCCCAGCATGACGATCTTGGCCGTCAGCTTGGCGCCTTCGGTCACCGTGTCGGGCGGGCCCTCCAGCCACTTCTCGTGCACGGTGAACCACTTGTCCCAGTTGGCCAAGTCGGTGACAGTCCCCCACAGTGCGTCCGGGTCGGCCGACAGTTCGCGGCTAGCCTCGATGTGTCCCATGATCGTGCCCTTTCGTACGTTGTTGCTGTGGTTAGCGTTCGGCCCGCTGATACGCGGTGACGACGGCCGCGCCGCCGAGCCCGATGTTGTGTTGCAGTGCGGCGGTGACCTTGTCGACCTGCCGGTTGTCGGCCGTGCCGCGCAGCTGCCAGGTCAGCTCGGCGCACTGCGCCAGACCAGTGGCCCCCAGCGGATGACCCTTCGAGATCAGCCCGCCGGACGGGTTGACCACCCAGCGCCCGCCGTAGGTGACGTCGCCGCTGTCGATCAGCTTGGCCGCCTCACCCTCGGCACACAGCCCCAGCGCCTCGTAGAGCAGCAATTCGTTGGCCGAGAAGCAGTCGTGCAACTCGATCACCTGGAACTCCTCGGGCCCCAGACCTGACTGGTCGTAAACCCGTTGAGCGGCTTGCACATTCATGTGGTAGCCGATCAGTCCCTTGCAGGTGCCGTCGAAGCTGTCGGCGAAGTCGGTGGTCATGGCCTGTCCGACGATCTCCACCGCCTGGCCGGCCAGGCCGTGCTTGTCGACGAACGCCTCGGATGCCAGGATCGCCGCGCCCGACCCGTCCGATGTCGGCGAGCACTGCAGCTTGGTCAGCGGGTCGTAGATCATCCGCGACGCCAGGATGTCGTCGAGGCTGTAGGACTCCTGGAACTGGGCGTAAGGATTGTTCACCGAATGCAGGTGGTTCTTGTAGCCGATCTTGGCGAAATGCTCCGCGGTGCTGCCGTATTGCTGCATGTGCTCGCGGCCCGCAGCACCGAACATCCACGGCGCCGGCGGAAACAGCACCTCGGAAATCTCGGCCATCGCCATGATGTGCTTTTCCATCGGGTTCGTGCGGTCGTCGTAGGTCGATTCCAGCGAACCGGGCTTCATCTTCTCGAAACCGAGCGCGATCGTGCAGTCGGCCAGCCCGCCGCGAATCGCCTGCGCGGCAAGGTACAACGCGGTCGACCCGGTCGAGCAGTTGTTGTTGACATTGACGATCGGGATCCCGCTCAGGCCCAACTCGTAGAGCGCCCGCTGACCCGACGTCGACTCGCCGTAGACGTAGCCGACGTAGCCCTGCTCAACCGCGGCGTAGTCGATGCCGGCGTCTTCGAGCGCCTTGGTGCCGGACTCGCGCGCCATGTCCGGGTAGTCCCAATTCTCCCGGCGGCCCGGCTTTTCGAACTTCGTCATCCCCACGCCGATGACGTAGACCTTGTTTGACATTGCGCTCCCTCGAACTGACTTCGTCTTGACCACAAAACATACACACCTGATTGTATCTTTGCAATGGCCCGCGAACGGCGCCTATGGTCCTTGAAGAAGGGGCAATCAGTCCAGGGAATCGGCGGTCAGCAGCCCGCCGACGATGATCCGCAGTTGCTCACACGCGCGATCCCAGCGGCGGCGAGCGCGGGCGTTGTCACGATCGACGAAGCTCGCCAGCAGGATCCCCCGCAGTGCGTCCATCGCGGTGTAGACGAAGTTGCGCAGGTCTTTGCGCATGGCGTGATCGGGCACCAGTTGGGCGATCGCCGAGATGAGGGTGCTGTTGACCAGCGGCTCCACCCGTTCGACGTGGGCAGCCAGCACGGAGTCGGTGCGTGCCGCCACCCAAAGCTCCACCGTTGCAACGAACATCGGGCCCTGGTGGGCCTCCCAGAGGAAATCGAGCACCGTCGATACGGGATCACTACTGGCTTCCACCCGTCCGAACTCGCGCATAGCCGCCTGCACGCGCTGCTGAGCAAGATGCTCGATCGCTGCGACCACCAGATCTTCCTTCGAGCGGAAGTGATGGATCTGCGCTCCCCGGGTGACGCCGGCGCGTTCGGCGACGCGCGGCGTCGTTGTCCCGGCGTATCCGTAGGTCACCAGGCACTCGATCGTCGCGTCGAGCAGACGTGTGCGCATGGCAGCGCTGCGCTCCGCTTGCGTGCGCCTGACACGCCGCTCGCCGACTTCCGCCACGTTCGCTACCGCCCATACTCTCCTGGCCAACTTACATTCTTTGCAGAATGTTACCGGACCGCGCCGCGCGGCGTGCCGTTATAGGTTGGCCGGCCGGATGACGACGACGGACTTCGTCCTGTTTCCCTCGTCCCGCAGCAATCCCATCACCTGGCCGTCGACAGTGTGCGCGGCGTAGACGCCCTCGATGCCGGCCGGGTTCAACGCGCGGCCGTTGGCGACCGCGTCGGCCTCGTCGTCGGTGAGCGATCGGTGCGGAAACAACTGCAGGCATGCCTCGTCGAGCGTCAGGCTCAAAGAAGGCTGTTCGGCCAACTCTTCGAGTGGGCGGGCTTGATCCAGCCCGAACCGGCCGACCCTGGTGCGCCGCAGCGCAGTCAGGTGGCCGCCCACCGCCAGCGTGGCGCCGATGTCCCGGGCGAGGGCCCGGATGTAGGTGCCCGACGAACAATCAACGTCGACATCGACATCGACGAGTTCGTCGTGGCGACGCACCGCCAGCATCTCGAACCGATCGATGCGCACCGGCCGGGCAGCCAGTTCGACGGCGTGGCCCTCGCGGACCAACCGGTAGGCCCGCTGGCCGTCGACTTTGATCGCACTGACCGACGATGGGATCTGCGCGATATCGCCGCGCAAGCCGGCGATCGCCGCCTCGATCGCTTCGTCGGTCACGCCCCGGGCCGAAACCTGTTGCGTGATGTCACCTTCGGCGTCCTCGGTCGATGTGGACTGCCCGAGCCGCACGGTGGCCGCATAAGACTTCGACGTTTCGGTAACGAGGCCCAGGATTTTGGTGGCCCGCTCGATTCCGATCACCAGAACTCCGGTGGCCATCGGGTCCAGTGTCCCGGCGTGCCCCACCCGCCGGGTTCCGAAGATGCGCCGACAACGCCCCACCACGTCATGGCTCGTCATACCGGCCGGCTTGTCGACGATGACAAGACCCGGGTTCACAGCGCGATCGCCGTCAGTACCAACTCGCGGCCCACCGACCACCGTCCGGTCAGCGCACTCAACGGCGGACCCGAGAGCGTTTCTCCGTCAATCAGAATCGTCGATTCAAACGACCCGGCCGAGCCGGAGTCGTCGACGGTGAAGATGATGTGCGCATCTTCGAAGCCGAGCCACCGCCTGGTGAGCGGAAACCACGCTTTGTACGTTGCTTCTTTGGCGCAGAACAAAATTCGATCCCAGTGGATACCGGAAGGTAGCGCTGTCAGCTCAACGCGTTCGGCCGGGAGGCTGATCGCGTCCAGCACGCCGTCGGGCAAGACGTCATGCGGTTCGGCGTCCACGCCCAGCGAACGAACAGCGCCCGCACGACCGACCACCGCGCCTCGGTAGCCCGCGGTGTGGGTGATGCTGCCGACCACGCCGTCGGGCCAGCATGGTTCGCCCTTCTCCCCCTTGAGAATCGGAACCGGCGGAAATCCCAATTCGCCCAGTGCAATACGGGCGCAGTACCGGACGGTGATGAACTCGTTGCGACGCTTGGCCACCGACCGCTCGATCAGCGGCTCCTCTTCGGCCATCGGCGCCAACCCCGGTGGGTCGGCGTACAACTCGGCACATGCCAAGTCGGCGATGTTGGGCAGCACCGCAGACATCAAGGTGGTCAGTGTCATCGCGACTACCGCTGGCGCAGTCGGTCGCGGAACTGCTCAGCCTGCGCCTTCATCTCCGCGGTGATGACGAAGTGGCCGCCGAAGTCGTTGAGAAAACCGGGCGCATATTGCGGATCGGGCAGTATCTGGCGCAGCCAGCTGTAGGGCTTGCGGCGGCGCCACTCGCGCGGATAGCCGACCGACACCTCTTCGAAGCGGACGTCGTCGTACCAGGTGGTCCGCGGAATATGCAGGTGCCCGTACACCGAGCACACCGCGTTGTAGCGGGTGTGCCAGTCCGCGGTCTCGGTCGTTCCGCACCACAGCGAGAACTCCGGCAGGAACAGCGCATCGCACGGCTGGCGCACCATCGGGAAGTGGTTGACCAGCACGGTGGGATTCATCCAGTCCAGATCGTCAAGCCGCTTGCGGGTGGCCGCAACGCGCTCGTGACACCACGCCTCACGGGTCGGGTACGGCTCGGGCGAGAGCAGGAACTCGTCGGTGCACACGACATTGCGTTCCCGCGCGATGGCCAGGCCCTCGGCCTTGGTTGTCGCGCCGTTCGGCAGAAACGAATAGTCGTAGAGCAGGAACAGCGGCACGATGGTCGCCGGCCCTCCTCGCTCGGTCCACACCGGAAACGGATGCTCGGGGCTCACGACACCGAGCTCGTCGCAGACGTTGACCAGGTAGTCGTAGCGGTCCCGCCCGAAGACCTGCATCGGGTCCTTGGTCGTCGTCCACAGTTCGTGATTGCCGGGCACCCAGATCACCTTGGCGAACCGGCGCCGCAACAGGTCCAGCGCCCAGCGGATCTCGTCGGTGCGTTCGGCGACATCGCCGCAGACGATCAGCCAGTCGTCCGGCGTCGACGGATACAGGGACTCGGTGACGGGTTTGTTACCCAGGTGGCCGGTGTGTAGGTCCGATACCGCCCACAGGGTCGGCTGCCGTGCGGTCGGGGGCTGCTGCCCAGGTTCCTGCGAAGCCACGACTCCCAAGCCTAACGGCTGGTCGCCGGGCGGCGCGTCACACGCCACCACAGCGGACTAGAACAGGTTCTCGTTTACTCTGTGGCGGCGCGGGCGCGACTTGTAAGCTCCCCGCAGGAGTCATAGGTCCGTCTGCCGACGATGCGGCCCGCGCAGCGGGCCGAGGAGGAGGCAGACACATAGACCCAGGGGGTGTCATGGTCGGCAAGCTACGGCTGCTTGCGGCGTTCGGCGCCCTGTTCACGGCAGTGGTGGTCGTCTGGCAGAGCGCGCCGCCGGCCCCGGTCGGAGCGTCCAAGGTGCAACTGCGGTCGACCGCGGCCCCGATGGATACACCCACCACCATGAAAAGCCCGATCGTGGCGACCACCGACCCGAGCCCGTTCAACCCGTGTGAGGACATTCCGTTCGACGTGGTCCAGCGGTTGGGTCTGGCGTTCACCCCGCCGGAAGCCGAGGAGGGACTGCGCTGCCACTACGACGCGGGCAACTACCAGTTGGCGGTCGAGCCGATCGTCTGGCGGCAGTACGACCAGTCGCTGCCGGCCGACGCCGTCGAGACCACCATCGCCGGCCACCGCGCTGCACAGTGGTGGAACCTCAAGCCCACCTACCACAACAGCTACTTCTACTTCTCCTGCATGGTGGCGTTCAAGACCAGCTACGGGGTGATCCAGCAGTCGCTGTTCTATTCGACGATCTACTCCAGCCCTGAAGTCGACTGCCCGTCCACCAACCTGCAGCGCGCCAACGAGCTCGCGCCGTACTACAAGTTCTAGGCCCGCCGGCGCCGTCGCACCCATAATCTGATGCGGTGACGACGACCTCCCACCGGCCCGCTGGGTCGACGCTGCGCACCCTGCCCCGACGACTCGCCGGCCGGGCCTTGGCCCGGACCTTGCGGCTGCCCGCGCCGACCACGCGCTACACGGTCGCCAGCGTGAAGATCCCGATGCGCGACGGCGTCGAACTGGTTGCCGACGTCTATGAGCCCACCGGCGAAACGGTCGGCACCCTGTTGGCCCGCGGTCCCTACGGCCGGGCGTTTCCGTTCTCGATGATGTTCGCCGATCTGCACGCGGCCCGGGGTTACCGCGTGGTGTTGCAAAGCGTGCGAGGGACATTCGGGTCGGGCGGAGACTTCTCGCCGATGGAGCACGAGGCCGCCGACGGCGCCGACACCGTGGCGTGGATGCGTCGTCAGCCGTGGTTCACCGGGCGGTTCGCCACGATCGGCATCTCGTACCTGGGCTTCACTCAATTCGCGCTGCTGCAGGATCCCCCGCCCGAGCTCGTCACCAGCGTGATCGTCGCGGGCCCACACGACATGAGCCTGTCGGCCTGGGGCACCGGGTCGTTCACCGTCAACGACTTCCTCGGCTGGAGCAACCTGGTGGCGCATCAGGAAGATCCTGGCCGGCTCCGCGCCGGCATCCGCCAGCTGCGCTCTCAGAAAAGCGTGGTGCGTGCAGCCGGTGAGGCGCCGCTGGGGGCATCCGGCCGGGCGCTGCTCGGCGAGGCGGCACCGTGGTGGGAGTCATGGCTGACACCCCCGGCGGAGGACAACCCGTTCTGGGGTCCGCTGAAAGTCGACTCCGCGCTCGACCAGGTCCAGGTGCCCCTGTTGCTGCTCAGCGGCTGGCAAGACCTGTTCCTGCCACAGACGCTGCACCAATTCCGGCACCTCCGCCAGCGGGGTGTCGACGTCGCGCTGACTATGGGGCCGTGGACGCACACCCAGCTGCTCGTCACCGGACTCGCCACCATCGCGCGCGAAACCCAGGAATGGCTGGACACCCACCTCGCCGGTCGGCCCGCGACTCCGCGTGCTGGCCGATTCCGGTTTTTCGTCGCCAACGAGGGCTGGCGCGCACTGCCGGACTGGCCGCCGACCACCACCGAGCGCCCGCTCTACCTACAGCCGGGCGGTGGGCTGGCCGAGACGGCGCCGACGGCCGGCTCCTCGGCGAGCTTCCGCTATGACCCGACCGAACCGACACCCACCATCGGAGGTCGGCTGCTCTCCCCCGACGGCGGCTACCGCGACGACACCGCGCTAGCGGCACGGCGCGACGTGCTCAGCTTCACCAGCGACGTGCTCACCACCGATCTGGTCGTGCACGGCAGCCCCGTCGCCGAGTTGGCGCACACCTCCGACAAACCGTACGTCGACGTGTTCGTCCGGATCAGCGAAGTCGACGCCAAGGGCCGCTCCCAAAACGTCAGCGACGGCTACCGGCGGCTGGCCCAGCCGGCCGACCATGTCAGCCTCGAGCTCGATGCGATCTCGCACCGATTCCGCGCCGGGACGCGCATCCGCGTGCTGATCGCCGGAGGAAGCTTTCCCCGCTTTGACCGCAACCTCGGCCACGGCGAGGCGACATCGACCGGCAGCCAGTTCGCACCGTCCACCCATGAGGTGCACTTCGGCACTTCCCGGATCGTGTTCCCGGTCGGGTCCTGATGTCCGTCTTCGACGAATGGCGAAGCGGCGGGACGGAAATCCACTGGCGGTCGACGACCGCCGCGAACTCCGGCGAGGACGTCACCGTATTCACCCGCCGGTGCGGCACGCCCGGAGCGCCGGCATTGGTCTGCGTGCATGGCTTTCCAACGGCAAGCATTGACTTCCACTCGCTGACCCGCGAACTCGACGCCGACTTCGACATCTATCTGCTCGACTTCCCCGGTTACGGATTGTCCGGCAAACCCTTTGCGCCTTATACGTATTCGCTGTATGACGATGCGCGGCTGCTGATCCATGCGATCACGCAACTCTGGCAGGTGACCGACTACACGATGCTGACCCACGACCGCGGGACCAGCGTGGGCATGATCGCCCTGTCGATGTTCGCCGACCTCGAGGATGCCGGCCCGCCATCCGAGGTCATCTTCACGAATGCGAATATCTATCTCCCGCTTGCCAATCTGACTGGTTTCCAGAAGGCGCTGCTGGATCCGACCGTCGCACGCAGCACCGCACGCGCGACCACACCGGAGATGCTGGCCGCCGGCATGGGTGCGACGACGTTCATGCCGCGGCGAGGGCTGGACGATTCCGAGATCGCCTCGCTGGCGCAGTGCTTCGCGCACAACGATCAGATCGCCACGCTGCCGGACACGATCCAGTACCTCAACGAGCGTGCAGCCGACGAAACCAATTGGCTTCAGGCGCTTTCCGCCAGCGACGTCAACACCACCCTGGTGTGGGGCCTGCACGACAATGTCGCCCCGATCCGGGTCGCGAACTACGTCTGGCAGGAGTTCCTCAGGGACAAGCCCGGGTTGAATCGCTACTGGATACTGCCGAGCGCCGACCACTATCTGCAGTGCGACGCTCCGGCGCAGCTGGCCGACGTCGTGAGACTGACCGCCGCTGCTGAACCGACGTCGCTGGGCACGGTCGGCGACTGGCCCGAGGGCGCGGTGCTCGTCGATCAGACTCCGTGAAAACAGCGCCAGCGTAGAGCTATTCGACAGCAGCGCGGACGCGGGCGACTACTTCACGCAGCGCAGCGTCGTCATGCACCGGCGCGCCCAACGGCGGGGCGGCCAGCGGCAACGGCACCCAGCTGGTGCAACCGGCGTAGTCGGGGGTTCGCGGAAGTTCTACCGGCTCGAGCAGCGGGATGGCCTGCACGACCAACACGGCGAGCCGATACTTCGGGCGAAAGTCCAGCCGATCACGCCGCACCGACTCAGCCGTCCAGATGTGCAGGTCCTCGATCGCCTCGATGTTGTCTGGCCGGTTGACGGGCAGCGCCGCAACGACTTTCGCGGCCGCCCGCACGACGAGACGGTCCGCCCTGCTATCTGGCGCCGACGCCTCGAGCAGGTCGCGAAACTCCGGCCGTACCCGCTCCGCATGGCTGTGCGCAACGGTCGGGAACAAGACGAACTCGCGCGCCACTGTGGCGTCGAAACGCTTCTCCCCGATTCCACCTTTACGCAGCAGCACCTGTTGCCGGCCGGCCAGCAGCGCATGGACCGCCGCGCTCCACTCCTTGAGCGCAGTGATTGTCACCTGCTGGCGAGGCGGCGCAACGGCGGATCGGTGTTGGGTGGCTGGCGGCGCTCCGGCAGGACCTGCAACAGCCGCGTCGTGGTCGCCGCGACTTCGGCGACCGCCGCCTCGAAGGCCTCGGCGTTAGCCGACGAAGGGTGGGTGAAGCCGCTGACCTTGCGCACATACTGCCGGGCTGCCGCGTTGATCTCCGCAGTGGTCGCCGGCGGCTCGAGCCCGCGCAATTCAGTGATGTTCCGGCACATTTCGATAAAACTTTCAGAATCGCTGCATTTGTACTGGTACGAGGCAATCGTACGTGGGGTTCCTCGATGGTGTAGGTGTGCGGCGGCCCCCGGGGCACGCTCGGAAAATGGCCGCGGGCGCGGATATTTCGCCGGTAGCGGGCATTAATTGCCTCCCCCCGATTAATGAAACGAATGAGTAACTATTTAACCTAGCCTTGCTTTCCTTAGGCAAGGCTACGCCGAATTGAACCCGCTAAATACAGCCTTACTTTACTTAGGGAAAGCTGACCTGAATAAGTATTACCTTCGTTGAAAGCGTATCTGAGCTGCGCTAACGTGGTCGACATGACCAATCACAGCACGCCCGCTACGCAATTCCACAAATTGTTGGAGGAGCAGATCCACAACGAATTCACCGCGGCGCAGCAATATATCGCGATTGCCGCGTATTTTGACAACGACGACCTGCCGCAGCTGGCGAAGTTCTTTTACCAGCAAGCTGGCGACGAACGCGAGCACGCGATGAAGATGGTGCAGTACTTCATCGACCGCGACTTCGGGGTTGAGATCCCAGGAGCCGGCGAGGCGCGTAATCAGTTCGACAACCCCCGCGACGCCATCGCGCAGGCACTCGACTTGGAGCGCACCGTGACGAAGCAAGTCAGCGCACTAGCAGCTGCAGCGCGCGACGACGGGGACTACCTCGGCGAGCAGTTCATGTGGTGGTTCCTCAAGGAACAAATCGAAGAAGAGGCCGTGCTGATCACCCTGCAGCGCGTCGCCGAGCGCGCCGGCGACAACCTATTCGACCTCGAGGAATTCGTCGCCCGGGATATCAACTCGTCCTAACGGTAAATCCGGTACACCCTCAGGCCTCCGAGACCAATCGGACGGCTGTCACGCCGGGTTTTGCCGGAGTCGGCATTGCGGCCTTCGGTCCACGGCATGCCCGGTAGAACCAGCCGCACAATCGGGTCGACTCTCACGAAGGGCCATTGGTGCTCAACAACGTGTTGCTCAGTATCGCGATCACGCTCGGCGCTTCTCTCGCGGTAGCCGCACCGGTCAGCGCTGACCCCAGTTCGTTTGGCACGCTTGGCTGTAGCTGCAGCACGCAGCCAGGCGTCGTCCCGCAAGGCGGGCCCACGGTCACGGACCAGGTAACTCAGGGAATCCAGAGCGGTCTTGGTTCCCTGCACCGCGACCCGCCGAGCCCTGGCGGCTTCTGACGGCTTCTGACGGGCTACGGCACCAGCACATCCTTGACGATAGGTCCGGTCGGCTCGTCGTGACGCGGACTGACTACCGTGGCGCCTATGACCCGCGTCGACGACGATGCAGCGCGGAGTAATGAGGAGGAGCGGCTCGATGACTGACGACATTTTGTTGATCCACACCGACGAGCGGGTGCGAACCCTGACCCTGAACCGGCCGCAATCGCGTAACGCGCTGTCGGCTGCCCTGCGGGACCAGTTCTTCGGCGCGCTGACCGACGCCGAAACCGATGACGACGTCGACGTCATCATCGTCACGGGCACCGACCCGGTTTTCTGTGCCGGGCTTGACCTCAAAGAGCTGGGTGGGCAGACGGCGCTACCGGACATCTCGCCGCGCTGGCCAGCGCTGAGCAAGCCAGTCATCGGCGCGATCAACGGCGCCGCGGTGACCGGCGGCCTGGAAGTGGTGCTCTACTGCGACATCCTGATCGCATCCGAACAAGCGCGGTTCGCCGACACCCATGCCCGCGTGGGTCTGCTGCCCACCTGGGGACTGAGCGTGCGTCTGCCCCAGAAAGTCGGCATCGGGCTGGCCCGCCGGATGAGCCTGACCGGCGACTATCTGTCCGCGCAGGATGCGCTGCGCGCCGGTCTGGTCACCGAGGTCGTACCGCACGAGGAATTACTGCCCGCCGCCCGCAAGGTGGCCGACAGCATCGTCGGCAACAACCAGGACGCGGTGCGGGCGCTGCTGTCGTCCTACCACCGCATCGACGATTCGCACACCAGCGAGGGCCTGTGGTTGGAAGCGACTGCGGCGCGGGCCTTCCGGACCTCCGGCGACGATATCGCCGCCAACCGTGAGGCCGTACTACAGCGCGGCCGGGCTCAGGTGCGCTAGCGGCCTTCTGCCCCACTTCCGTGGGGAGAAGCGGGGCAGAAAGTCAGCGGATCGGCGAGATCACGGGATGAGTGCGCGGACCGGGTGCGTGATCGCCCACACGGGGTGGATCACGTTCGCGGCGTAATGACGCATCGGGTGCAGAGGCCCGCTGAAAGGCACCCACGGGTCGGCCGACGCAACGGGCGCCGCGAGTGTTCCGAGGAGAGAGAAGCCGACGGCGGCCAGAATGCCGGCCACGGCGACACGCAGTTTGGCAACGTTCATGATCGGAGTCCTAACTTCGGGGGGTCGGTGACCTTCGCCGACATGAACAGCCTGAACCTGCGGCCTTGATGGATCCTGGCGAGATTCTTGCGAAACTCTTGGGTGTGCAGCCGTCGGTATTTCCGCAGCTCAGCTTGAACGAAGCTCGAAGGTGAACTGGTAGCCGCCAATGCGGATCTGGTCGCCGTCGGCCAAGGTGGCGCTGCCCCGGATGCGGCGGCCCGCGACCTCGACACCGTTGGTCGACCGCAGATCGCTGATCACGAATTCGCTTCCGGTATGGATGACGACCGCGTGATAACGGCTGACGTCGTCGTCGTCGAGGACGATGTCGTTGTCGGGGCGGCGGCCGATCCGGTTCGACGAATCCAACCGGTAGCGCTGACCATCCTTGGCAAGCAGTTCGGCGATGACCGAGGGGCCCGCCAAGGTGCCGGTGCGCAGGCCGGCGTCGGCGACGCTGCGCGTCGCGGTGGTCTGCGCCGCCTCCGTGGTGTACGCCTCTTGGCGCAGGATCCGTTCGTGCAGGGCTCGTACGGTCGGGCCGGGGTCGATCCCAAGATTGTCGGCCAGGTTGGTTTTCAACCGCCGGTAGGCGTCGAGGGCATCGGACTGACGCTCGGCCACGTAATACGCCGTGATCAACTGGGCCCAAAGCCGTTCGCGGAAAGGATGTTCGGCGCTCAGCACCTCCAGGCGCGGGATGATGGCGTCGGCACGTCCGCAGGCGATCTCGGCTTCCGCATGGGCGGTCTGCACCGCCACCCTGACCTCAGCCAGCGCGGTGGCAAACATGTCGACGAAGGCGAATTCGCGAAGATCATCGAGGAAGGGCCCACGCCATTCGGCAAGGGCCGTGGTCAGATGGCCGCTCGCGTCCTCGAAGCGCCCGGCGGCAGCGGCGTGCACACCCGCGTTCTTCTCGATGACAAAGCGCCCGAGATCGCAATCGGCATCCGCGACGTTGAGCTGATACCCCGGCGGGACACTCGCCAGCACCCTGCTCGGGTCTTGTCTCCCGCTGCCGAGCAGTCGGCGCAGGTTGGACACGTAGGAGTGAATGCTGGTCCGCGCCGCCGGCACCGGGGACTCACCCCATACCGCGTCGATCAACGCGTCGACTGATACCGCGCGGTTGCGATTCATCACGAGCATGGCCAGCACTGCACGCTGCTTAGGCGCACCCAGCGGTACCAAGGCACCACCGGCCCGCAGTTGCAGCGGTCCCAGCACAGCGAACTGGAGACCTGCGTTGGACATCGCGCGACAGCCTTTCAGTCGACGTGGGCGTCAGCTCACATTGTGACCTCGTTTGCCGCCGAGCGACGTTGCGGCGCGGACTTGTTTACGTCGCGGGCAAAGAGCACGGTTGTGCGCGGCCTGAACTTCATTGCGCCAACGCTTTGATGACCCCGCACGGGTTACCGGCCGCCAACACCCGCGCCGGTACATCTTTGGTGACGATGCTGCCAGCTCCGATCACCGAGTTGTCGCCGATGGTCACGCCCGGACACACGACGACTCCCGCCGCCAGCCATACGTTGTCCCCGATGACGATCGGGGCCGCGGACTCCCAACCGGCGCGCCGGGCCTCATAGTCGTCGACGGGATGAAGAGCCGTAACAAGCTGCGCGCGTGGGCCGATCGATACATTGTCGCCGATGGTGATCGACGCGCAGTCGAGAAAGATCGCGTCGTAGTTGATGAAGCAGTCGGCGCCGATGGAGATCTGCGTGCCGTAGTCGCACTGGAATCGCGGAAGTACCTCCGATCCCTCGCCCAGCGATCCGAGCAGCTGACGCAACACCTGTTGGCTTCGCTCATCGTCTGGCTGGCCCGCGTTGAACAGCTCGACCAGGCGCTGACATGCCCTGCGGCTGACGACCAATTCGGGATCATCGGGGCGGTACGGTTCGCCGCTGAGCATTCGATCGCGCTGAGTTGGCATGCCTCGCACCTAATTCCCCGTCACTAGCCAGCGGCCCGACATTGTTCGCCAACCGACGAAGATCAGTCGCAAGGCGATGAAGGTGCTCAGCCCAGAGCGGCGCTCAGCGCGGCGACCACCTCGTCGATCGAACCCGTGGTCGAATAACCCGCGGCCAACTTGTGTCCGCCACCGCCGAAGGTCGACGCGACGGCGGAGAGGTCGACGGCAGCCTTGGCCCGCATCGACACCGACCAGTGCTGCGGTTCAATCTCTTTGAACACGGCGGCCACCTCGGCCTGCTGCGTGGTGCGGACGATGTCGACGATGCTTTCGACCTCTTCCGGACGTGCGGTGGTCCATTCCTGATTGGTGACGACGGCGTAGACCAAGCCGCGGCCGTCGGCGGCGTCGGGCACCAGCTGCGCCGAGCCCAGCACCCGGGACAGCATCGACAGCCATGCAAAGGGGTGGGTGTCCATCAGCGACCGAGTGATCCCTGCGTTGTCGATGCCCAGTTCGACCAGCCGCGCCGCCAACCGATAGGCGCCTGCGCTGGCCCACCGGAACGACCCGGTGTCCGTGGTCAGACCCGCATACAGGCAATACGCCACGTCAGTGTCGATCGGCTTGTCCCAGGCATCAAGCAGCTCGGCCACCATCATTGTGGTCGAGTCCGCCGCTGGCTCAACGAAATTCGATGTGCCGAACATCTGGTTCGACGCGTGATGGTCGATCACCAGCACGTCATGCCCGTTGCCGGCCATGTCGCGTAGGCCCCCGAGTCGGTTCACGCTCGGAATGTCCACGGTCACAACAAGATCGACGTCGCGGCGCATGGCACCGGGATCGACCAGAAGCTGGCCGCCGGGCAGCAACCGCAACGACTCCGGGAGCGCAGCCGGTGCCGCAAAGCTGACCTCGACGGACTTGCCGCACCGGTCCAGCACCAGCGCCAGCGCCAGGCCCGCGCCGATCGTGTCGGCATCGGGATGCACGTGACAGACCACCCCAATGGTTTCTGCGGCATTCAGAACCTTGGCCGCACCGATGGCGTCGACCCGTTGTGCCGCAGTGGGTTCAGTCTTTGAGTTGATCGTCGTCACCGGCGCCTCCCCCGTTAGTGGTTGGTGCCTCTAGACCATCGTCAACGTCGGATACCCGGTAGGGATCGGGGTCGCCGGCGGGCGTGGCACCTTCGCGGACTCGAGCCACATCGGCGTCAGCGGCGCGGGCACGGGCCAGCAACTCCTCCATCCGCTGCACGGAGTCCCCGACCGTGTCGCGGGTGAACGTGAGCGTCGGCGTGAAACGCACACCGGTGCCGGCCCCGACCTTGCTGCGCAGCACACCCTTTGCACGTTCCAACGCGGCGGCGGCCCCCTGATAGTCGGGTTCGTCGTTCAACGTGGAGCCGATAACGGTGTAGTACAGCGTCGCGTCGTGCAGGTCACCGGACAACTTGGCGTCGACGATCGTGACTCCGACCAATCCCGGGTCCTTGATCTCGTAGTCGATCGCCGTGGCGACGATCTCAGAGACCCGCTTGGCCAGCCGGCGCGCGCGCGCCGGGTCAGCCATGCCGCAGGTTCAGCTTGTCGGAGCTCATACTCAGACGCGCTCCTTCTCCACCAGCTCGTAGGTCTCGATGACGTCGCCCTCTTTGAGGTCGGAGTAGGTCAGCGTCAGACCGCATTCGTAACCGTCGCGGACCTCGGTGACATCGTCCTTCTCCCGCCGGAGCGAGGACACCGTGAGGTTTTCGGCCACCACGATGTTGTCCCGCAACAACCGGGCCTTGGCGTTGCGTCGCATGATCCCGGATTGGACCAGGCAACCTGCGATGACCCCGACCTTCGACGACCGGAACAGTGCGCGAATCTCGGCACGGCCCAGCTGGTGCTCTTCGTAGACCGGCTTGAGCATGCCCTTCAAAGCGCTCTGGATCTCGTCGATGGCCTGGTAGATCACCGAGTAGTAGCGGATGTCCACACCCTCGCGGTTGGCCAGCTCGGTCGCTTTGCCCTCCGCGCGGACGTTGAACCCGATGATGATCGCGTCCGACGCCGAGGCCAGGTTGACGTTCGTCTCGGTCACGCCACCAACGCCACGGTCGATGACGCGCAGTTCCACCTCGTCGTCGATCTCGATACCCAACAGGGCTTCCTCCAGAGCCTCGACGGTTCCGGAGTTGTCGCCCTTCAGGATCAGGTTCAGCTGACTGGTTTCCTTCAGCGCGGCATCCAGGTCGTCCAGGCTGATGCGCTTGCGGGAGCGTGCCGCCAGCGCGTTGCGCTTGCGGGCGCTGCGCCGGTCGGCGATCTGGCGGGCGATCCGGTCCTCGTCGACGACGAGCAGGTTGTCACCAGCGCCGGGCACCGACGTGAAGCCGATGACCTGGACGGGCCGCGACGGCAGTGCCTCGTGGATGTCCTCGCCGTGCTCGTCGACCATCCGTCGAACACGGCCGTACGCGTCGCCGGCGACAATCGAGTCGCCGACCCGCAGCGTGCCGCGCTGGATCAGCACGGTGGCCACGGGGCCGCGACCGCGGTCGAGGTGCGCCTCGATGGCCACACCTTGAGCCTCCATGTCGGGGTTGGCCCGCAGGTCCAGGGCGGCGTCGGCGGTCAACAGGACCGCCTCTTCCAGCGCCTTGATGTTGGTGCCCGCCTTCGCGGAGATGTCGACGAACATCGTGTCGCCACCGAAATCCTCTGCCACCAAATTGTATTCGGTGAGCTGAGCCCGGATCTTGGCCGGATCGGCACCCTCTTTGTCGATCTTGTTGACCGCCACAACGATTGGCACGTCGGCGGCTTGCGCGTGGTTGATGGCCTCCACCGTCTGCGGCATCACACCGTCATCGGCGGCCACCACCAGGATCGCGATGTCGGTTGCCTTGGCACCGCGGGCACGCATGGCGGTGAACGCCTCGTGACCCGGGGTGTCGATGAAGGTGATCAGCCGCTCGCTGCCTTCGAAATCAACGCCGACCTGGTAGGCACCGATGTGCTGGGTGATGCCACCGGCCTCGCCCTCGCGGACGCTGGCGTTTCGGATGGTATCCAGCAGGCGGGTCTTACCGTGGTCGACGTGACCCATGACGGTCACCACCGGCGGACGCTGTTCGAGGTCCTCCTCGCCACCTTCGTCCTCGCCGTAGGTCAGGTCGAAGGACTCCAGCAGCTCGCGGTCCTCGTCCTCGGGGCTGACGACCTGGACGACGTAGTTCATCTCGCCGCCCAGCAGCTCGAGCGTCTCGTCACCGACCGACTGTGTCGCCGTCACCATCTCGCCGAGGTTGAACAACGCCTGCACCAGCGAAGCCGGGTTTGCGTCGATCTTTTCGGCGAAGTCGGACAGTGAGGCACCACGGGCCAGACGGATCGTCTCGCCGTTGCCGTGCGGCAACCGCACACCACCGACGACGGGAGCCTGCATGTTCTCGTATTCGGCGCGTTTCGCCCGCTTGGACTTGCGGCCGCGTCGCGGCGCACCGCCGGGACGGCCGAATGCACCGGCAGCACCCCCGCGCTGGCCGGGGCGTCCACCGCCTCCGCCGCCGCCGGGGCGGCCACGGTAGCCGCCGCCTCCTGGTGGGGCACCAACGCCGCCGGCAGCACCACCGGCGCCGCCACCACGGTAGTTACCGCCGCCGCCACCACCGCCGGGGCGTCCGCCACCGGCCGGAGCGCCGGGACGGCCGCCAGGGCCGCCGGGTCGCGGACCACCGGGACGCGGCGGACGACTAGCAGCGCCCGCCGGACGCGGTGGCATGTTGCCTGGTGAGGCGCCTCCGGGGCGCGGGGCACCGGGGCGCGGAGCACCGGGGCGCGGTGCTTGGGGACGCGGCATGGCCGGCCGCTCCACCGGCTGCGCCGAGGAGAACGGGTTGTTTCCGACACGCGGTGTGCGGGCTGCCGGCTTCGGAGCCGCCGGTCGCGGACCTGGTGTCGGTCCGGGGCTCGGCGCTGAAGTCGCTGCCGGGGCCGGTGGCTGCTCGACAGCCGGTGCCGGCGGCGGCGCCGGCGGCTCGGGTGCCGCTGGAGCAGCGGGTTTGGGGGCGGCGGGCTTGGCCGCCGGGGCCGCGGCCTTGGCTGCGGGCTTTGCGGCCGCCGCGCCATTGCCGGAGGCCTTTTCCGGTGCGGGCTTGCCGCCACCGTATGACTCACGCAGTCGCCGCGCGACGGGTGCTTCTACCGTCGACGATGCGGATTTAACGAATTCGCCCTGTTCGCCCAACCGGGCGAGGACTTCCTTGCTGGTAACACCGAGTTCCTTGGCTAACTCGTGTACGCGGGCCTTGCCTGCCACTACATCTCCTGTCTATGAGGCGACAGCGGTGGGTAGGCCGCGCCTCGGGTTTAGCTATGACACATGGTCATCGGGACTTCACGGTGTGCTCATGTTCTTTGCTGCCTGTTCTCTTGGCGGGATGCCCGGCGCATTCGAAGCCTCGCAGAGACTCTATGTGCTCGACCACCGCTGACGTTTCCGGTGCGCCGGTGATGCGCAGCGCTCGAGCGAAAGCTCGCCGCCGGATTGCTTCGTTGGCGCACTGTGGAACGGGATGCAGCCAAGCACCCCGCCCCGGCAGAGTACCTGCCGGGTCAACGGTCACGGCGTGTTTGCCGTTCCCGATCGACACAGCCACTACTCGGAGCAGTTCGACGGCCAACTCTCGTTTTCGGCATCCGACGCAGGTCCGTACCGGTCCTTCGGTACGTCGATGCGCCGAGGCTGAAGACTCGCGCTGGATCACGGCTTAGTTTACCTGCATCCGACGGGTGGTCAGAACCACCCGTCGCGGCTAGAGCTCGTTCGCCATCCCGTGCGCGGCGCCGTGCTCGGGGTGGTCGTCCTCCTGGTCCGGCGAGTCCCCGCGGATGTCGATGCGCCAGCCGGTGAGACGGGCGGCCAGACGCGCGTTCTGGCCCTCTTTGCCGATGGCCAGCGATAACTGGAAGTCGGGCACCACCACGCGCGCGGCCCGGGCAGCCTGATCGATCACCGTGACCGAAACCACCTTCGCGGGCGACAACGCATTGGCGACGAACTGCGCCGGGTCGTCGTCGAAATCGATGATGTCGATCTTTTCCCCGGAGAGCTCGCTCATCACATTGCGCACCCGCTGGCCCATCGGGCCGATGCAGGCGCCCTTGGCGTTGAGACCCGGCACCCGCGACGCGACCGCGATCTTCGAGCGGTGACCGGCTTCGCGGGCCACCGCCACGATCTCCACCGAGCCGTCGGCGATCTCGGGGACCTCCAGCGAGAACAGTTTGCGGACCAGATTGGGGTGGGTGCGCGACAAGGTGATCACCGGCTCCCGGGCGCCACGGCTCACGCCCACCACGTAGCAGCGCAACCGGTCGCCGTGCTCGTATGACTCGCCGGGCACCTGTTCGGCGGCAGGGATCACGCCCTCGGAGCCCTTCGTCTCGCTGCCCATCCGCACGACGATCAGACCCCGCGCGTTGGCCCGGCTGTCGCGCTGGATGACGCCGGCGACGATCTCGCCCTCATGGGTGGAGAACTCGCCGTAGGTGCGCTCGTTCTCGGCGTCGCGGAGCCGCTGCAGCATCACCTGACGTGCGGTCGTCGCGGCGATCCGCCCGAAACCCTCCGGCGTGTCCTCCCATTCGCTGACCACATTGCCGTCTGCGTCGAGCTCGCGGGCCAACACCCGAACACCACCAGATTTGCGGTCGATGTCGATGTGGGCATCGGGCTGATGCCCCTCGGTGTGCCGGTATGCGCTCAGCACCGCGGCCTTGACGTCCTCGAGCAGGTCGTCGAACGAGATGCCGCGCTCGACGACTATCGCGTGCAGAGCCCCCATGTCGATATTCATGTTGTGCCCTCCGTCTCCGCGCTTCGGTCGGCATTATCGACCCCTGCCAGTTCCAGCTCACGTTGCGCAGGCTGCGAAAACTCCACCTGGACAACAGCTTTGGCGGCATCGCTGAGCGGGATCGGTCGCACCTTCCAGTCGCGGCCGTCGCGAATCACCACATCCACCGTGCCGTCGCGGATCTCGCCGACCCGTCCGCTGACCTGCGTCCCGTCCGTCAGCGTCAGATCGACCTTGCGACCCCGCGCGCGGCGAAAGTGTTTCTCGCTGGTCAATGGGCGGTCGACACCGGGCGAACTGACTTCCAGGACGTAGGTGCCGCCGATATCGCGCTGCGCATCCAGCAGATCAGAGGCCGAACGAGACAGCGCGGCAACTGTGTCCAAGTTCAGAGCGGTATCGCCCGCAGCGATCACGGTGATCCGAGGCGGCCGCGACCGTTCGTCGATGACGACATCTTCGATTTCGTAGCCGGCGCGGGTGAACTCACCATCGAGCAGCTCGATCACCTGCGTCTGCGACGGTAGCCCGGTGGTCACGGCGAGCTCCTCATCTTGAGTTGTCCGGTCAGTAGCCCAGGGGTGCCACAAATCCGGCGATCCCAACGAGCAGCCTTCAACGATACGCCAGGAAGGCGTCGTTAGACGCGATCGCGACGAGGTCACCTGGCGTTACAGTCCGCCGTTGCGGCAATGGGAGGATGTGGCAATGCTGCGCATCGAGCCCGCTGTTGAGGCGGTCGTCAACCGACGACGGGTGTTGACGGGTGGCGTGGCGCTCGCCGTGCTCGCCATCGCGACGCCCGCGTGCAGTTCGCCGCCCGCGCCGCCGGCCGTCGACGAACTCGAAGCGCAGCTGACCCTGGCGCGCCAAGACAGTGAGCTGGCCACCGCGGCGGCCGCGGGCGCGTCGCAGGCAGTCAGCACGGCACTCACGCAGGTTGCCGGCGAACGCACGCAGCACGCGCAGGCTCTGGCCAACGAGATCAAGCGGGTAGCCCCGACGACTTCAGCGTCTCCCGCGACGACCAGTCCGACCACCACCGCGTCAGCCGCCGCGTCTCCCCCTCCGCCGGTGGCCGACGTGGTCACGTCGCTACGGGCGTCGGCCGACAGCGCCGCCAAGCTGGCGAGTACCTCGTCGGGCTATCGCGCCGGGCTGCTCGGCTCGATCGCCGCGTCGTGTACGGCGTCCTACAGCGTCGCGCTGGCGTCCGGAGCGGCGGCGTCGTGACATCCGCTGAGCCGTCGCCGGCTGACACCGCGCTGTGTGCTGCGCTGGCCAACGAGCACGCCGTCGTCTACGGCTACGGCATCGTGTCGGCGCGCTGCGCGCCTGAGGTGAACACGCTGGTCTCGTCCGCGCTCAATCAGCACCGCCAGCGTCGCGATCAGGTCATCTCGATGCTGGCCGGCCGCAAGGTTGCGGCGCCGCTGGCAGCTGCCGGCTATCAGCTTCCGATGCCGGTCGACACACTCACCGACGCTGCCCGCCTGGCCGCGCGGATGGAAATGGACACCGAGGCCACGTGGCGCGCGTTCGTCGAGCAGGCCCAGAGCAGCGAGGACCGGACGTTCGCCGTCACGGCATTGACTCAGAGCGCGGTGCTGGCCGCGAAGTGGCGGCAGCAGCTCGGCGACTGGCCGATCACCACCGCCTTCCCCGGCTCGGATTAGCTAGCTGTAATGCCTAGCCGGAGACAACCGCGGCGACGTCGGTGGCCAGCCCGGCGCCGGCCGGCAATTCACGGGTTTCACCACTGAATCGGTTGCGCAGCTCGACCTTTCCGTCAGCCCAGCCGCGGCCCACCACGACGATCCATGGCACACCGAGCAACTCGGCATCTTTGAACTTCACGCCGGGTGATGCCGTCCGGTCGTCGAGCAGTACCTCGACGCCCAGCCGATCCAGATCGGTGGCCAACGCGGTGGCGCCGGTCCGCGCTTCTGCGTCCTTGTTGGCGATCACCAGATGGACGTCGAACGGCGACACCTCCGACGGCCAGCGCAGCCCGAGCTCGTCATGCTGCTGCTCGGCGATGACGGCCACCAGCCGCGACACCCCGAGTCCGTAGGAGCCCATGGTCAGTCGGACCGGCTTGCCGTTCTCGCCGAGTACATCGACGGTGAAGGCGTCGGTGTATTTGCGGCCGAGCTGGAAGATGTGGCCGATCTCGATCCCGCGCGCGGCGACCAATGCGCCCCGGCCATCCGGCGACAGATCGCCGTCTCGGACCTCGGCGGCCTCGATGGTTCCGTCGGCGATGAAATCACGACCGGCCACCAAGCCCACGACGTGCTTACCCTGCTCATCCGCACCGGTTATCCAGCTGCTGCCGTCTACTACCCGCGGATCCACAAGGTATCGAACGCCGTTGTCCAGCAGAGCTTTCGGGCCGATATATCCCTTGACCAGGAAGGGGTGCTTGGCGAAGTCGGCGTCGTCGAGTAACGCGTACTCGACCGGGTCGAGCGCGGCGCCCAGTCGTTTGTCGTCGACCTCGCGGTCGCCGGGCACACCGATGCCCAACAGCTCCCAGTCGCCGCCCGGTTGACGCACCTTGAGTAGGACGTTCTTCAGGGTGTCGGCGGCCGTGACGGCGCGACCCAGATCGGCGCCGTTGGCCCATTCGACCAGTGTCGCGATGGTCGGGGTGTCACCGGTGTCATGGACCACCGCGTCGGGCTGTCCATCGATGGGCAGGCTGTCCGGTCTCGCGGTGATGACGGCCTCGACGTTGGCGGCGTAACCGGATTCCAGGCACCGCACGAAGGTGTCCTCGCCGCTGGGGCTCTCGGCCAGGAATTCCTCGGAGGCCGAGCCGCCCATCGCGCCCGATACCGCGGACACGATCACATAGTCGATGTCCAGCCGACCGAAGATGCGCTGGTAGGCCTCGCGGTGTGCGTGATAGGCGTTCTTGAGGCCGCTGTCGTCGATGTCGAAGGAATAGGAATCCTTCATGACGAACTCGCGGCCACGCAGGATGCCGGCGCGCGGACGCGCCTCGTCACGGTATTTGGTCTGGATTTGGTACAGCGTCAGCGGAAAGTCCTTGTAGGAGCTGTACTCCCCCTTGACCGTCAACGCGAAGAGCTCTTCGTGGGTGGGTCCGAGCATGTAGTCGTTGGCCCGACGGTCCTTGAGCCGGAACACGCCATCGCCGTATTCGGTCCAGCGGTTCGTGGTCTCGTACGGCGCACGCGGCACCAGGGCCGGGAGCAGGATCTCCTGGCCGCCGATGGCGTTCATCTCGTCGCGCACGACCCGTTCGATCTTGCGCAGCACCCGCAGACCCAGCGGCAGCCAGCTGTAGAGCCCCGGCGCGATCGGTCGCACGTAGCCGGCGCGGATAAGCAGCTTGTGGCTGGCTACTTCGGCATCGGCGGGGGCGTCGCGCAGTGTGCGCAAGAACAGCTCGGACATCCGGGTGATCACAGCGCGCAAGCCTAACTACCTAATAGATCCGCCAGACTGGGGGCACCACGGCTGCACTCCGCGAGGGATGACAGCCGGGGCTTCTGATTGGCGGTGCCGGGAGCTAGAGCTCCCCGGCGTCGATAGCGTCCTTGACTTCCTGCGCATGCGCCACCTGCTCGGCGGTGTAGCCGATCAGCAGCGACACCCCACCGACGATGACGGCCACCCCGGCCACCCACAGCAATCCGTAGGTGTAGCCCTGGTCGAGGGCATGCAGCTGAAGCTTGGTCATGTTCTTCACTGGGCCATTGGTGCCACCCAGGTACAGCGTGCGCGACGTTATGACGGCCTGGATGACAGCGAGAACGACTGGGCCACCGAGGTTTTGCAGCATCAGCACGATCGCCGACGTCGGCCCGATCTGGTCGAAACCGACGCCCGCAATCGCCGCCAGCGCGACGGGGACAACGATCATGCCGATTCCGATACCCGCGATCACGACGGGGACGATGAGGTTCGGGAAATACGGCATGGCGCCGTTGAAGGTCGACCCGTAAACCATCGCGCCGACTACCAGCGCTCCGCCGGCGATGACCACGACCCGCGGCTGGAAGCGGGACACCAGCTGCGACGAACCGGCCAGGCCGATGCCCATCGCGATCGCGAACGGGATGAAGCCGACTCCGGCACGCAGGGCGCTGTAGCCCATGATGTCCTGCACGTAGAGGGCGACCAGGACGGTGACGGTGAACAGGACGCCACCGGCCATGAAGATCGCCACGAAGGTAGCCAGCCGGTTGCGGTCGAAGAACAAGTTAAGGGGAACGACGGGGTTTTCGGCGGTGCGCTCCGCGAGCGCGAACCCGACGAAGGCACTAAGCGCCACCACGGCCGAACCAATCGTGGTGAACGAGACCCAGCCCGCTTCGGGCCCCGAGGAGAAGGCGAACACCGCGGCGGTGCAGCCGAGCGTGGCCAGCACCGCGCCGGCAGCGTCGAGCTTCATCCGCTCACGGTTGGTTTCCCGCAGCGCGGTGCGGGCCAGGTAGATCATCACCAGACCGATCGGCACGTTCACCAGGAACGCCAGCCGCCAGGACACCTCGGTCAGCGCCCCGCCGACAACCAGGCCCATCACGGACCCGACTCCGGTCATCGCGCCGAATACCGCGATGGCGGCGTTGCGCGCCGGTCCCTTGGCGAATGTGGTCGCGACCAGAGCGAAGCCGGTCGGCGAGGCGATAGCAGCGCCCACACCCTGCAGCAGACGGGCGATCACCAACGTGACGTCGTCCCAGGCGATGCCGCACAGGGCGGAGGCGATGGTGAACAGGGTGACGCCGACGATGAAGGTCCGCTTGCGGCCGATGGTGTCGCCGAGGCGGCCACCCAGCAGCATCAAACCGCCGAAGGTCAGCACGTAAGCAGTGATCACCCAGCTACGGCCGGCGTCAGACAGGCTCAGCTCGTTCTGGATCTTGGGAAGGGCGACGATAGCGATGGTGCCGTCCATGGTCGCCATCAGCTGCATACCGGCGATTGCGATCACCGCGGTGAAGAATCGCCGTGTCGGCATCCACGGTGTCGACGTAGTGTTCGACGTGGCTGGGGCGGTCTTTTCTGGGTGCGTTTCGGGCATGTGAACTGCTCGCTTCGAGGGTTCAGTCGTCCATCTTTGGACAGCCCGCTCTGCATCGTTGAGAGCCGTCATAAGAACTTACCCTACAGTAATCTTAGGGATCTTTTAAATGCCGAAGGCCGCCACAGACCCGATAACGACGATCGCGGGAGGTCGGATGCCCTCCGAACGGATCTTCTCCGGCGCGTCCGCCAGCGTGGCCCGCAATGTGTGCTCGGCGGCCGTCGTTCCCTGCTGAACCACCACGACCGGCGTATCCGCAGGTCGGCCGCCCTTCAATAGGACCTCGGCGAAGAGTTCGATGCGTTCGACCGCCATCAGCAGAACGATGGTCCCGGTCATCGCTGCTAACGCATCCCAATTCACTAACGATTCGGGATGGTCCGGCGCCAGGTGTCCGCTGACCACCACGAACTCGTGGTTGATCGCACGATGGGTGACGGGCACGCCGGCGGATGCGGGCACCGCTATGGCACTGGTCACACCCGGCACAACAGTCACTGGGATGCCTGCATCGACACACGCCAGCACTTCCTCGTAGCCACGGGCGAACACGAACGGGTCGCCGCCTTTGAGGCGCACCACGAAGTGACCGGCCCGAGCCCGTTCGATCATCACCGCATTGATGGCGTCCTGGGCCATCGCCCGCCCGTAGGGAATCTTGGCGGCGTCGATCACCTCGACGTTCGGCGCCAGCTCGGCGAGCAGTTCCGGTGGCGCCAGCCGGTCGGCGACGACAACGTCGGCCTGTGCGAGTAGTCGCCGTCCCCGCACCGTGATCAGCTCGGGATCGCCCGGTCCGCCGCCGATCAATGCCACACCACCGCGGACCACGTCGTTGCTCTCGAAGCTCTCCGGGGAAATGACGCCCTGCTGCAGGGCCTCGCGGATCGCCGACCGGATGCCCGCCGAGCGGCGATGCTCGCCGCCAGCCAGCACCCCCACCGACAGCCCGGCGTACTCGAACGACGCGGGGGTCACCGCGCTGCCGTCGATCGCGATGTCGGCCCGGACACAAAAGATTCGGTGGCGGTCAGCCTCGGCGACGATCGCCTCGTTCACCTGCGCATCGTCGGTGGCCGCGATCGCATACCAGGCGCCGGTCAGGTCGCCGTCCCGGTAGTCGCGCAGCGACAACGTGATTCCGCTCATCGCCTCGACCGAGCGGGTGGCGCTGCGGCTGATCACATGCACGTCTGCGCCGCTGGCCACCAGAAGCGGGAGCCGACGTTGGGCGACACTGCCGCCGCCGACCATGACGACCTTTTTGCCGGCCAACCGCAGCCCGACCAGGTACGGACTCTCCGGTGTGGTCACGTGTGCCCGCTTCCATGGGCATGAGATCCCGGGCCGTCCGGTGACGATGCAGGCGGCGCAGCCGGCTGAGGAGGAGGCGGACCGACGTTCCTGAGCATGGGCACGTGCGGGACGCCGTCGTCGAGGAAGTCATCGCCGTCTCGGACAAATCCATGCTGGGCATACATGTCCGCTAGATATACCTGAGCGTTGATCCGGCACGGGTAGTCGCCGACCTCAGCCAGCGCCGCACGCAATAGTCGGGTGGTGTGGCCCTCGCCCCGGGCGCTGCGTTTGGTGCACAGTCGGCCGAGCCTGAACACCTTGTGGCCGCCCGCGTGTTCCT
This sequence comes from uncultured Actinomycetota bacterium, assembly GCA_963737375.1. Taxonomy (GTDB): domain Bacteria; phylum Actinomycetota; class Actinomycetes; order Mycobacteriales; family Mycobacteriaceae; genus Mycobacterium. The sequence continues at coordinate 76,860 of CAVTSP010000006.1, read as the reverse complement.
CCATCAGCCGTAGCGTGCAGATCACCTCCCGGTCGGGAGCTTCGAGCCAGAAGTGCCGTGTCTCAGCGAGCAGGTCGCGCCCGTCGAGCTCGGGATACGGGCAAGCCTGCTCGACGACAAACACCTCGACCCGCAGCTTGAGTAGCGCGTAGAGAGTAGGCACATCAAGGTCTTTGGCCCAAGACCGGCGCAGCGCGACGCTCATGACTGCCCGCCCGGCGACGATGCAGAGCGCGCAGCGCGATGAGGAGGAGGCGGGCAATCAGGCCCAGCCTCCAAGGCCAGCGCCTTGGTGGTCCACGATCGCAACTCGTCGTAGAGCACGGGCTCGGTGGATAACGTGACGCCCAACGACGGAATCATCTCCTTCAGGGCCGGCAGCCACGCCGGGTATCGGTCGGGGAAGCAGCGGTGCAGCACGTCGAGCATCGCCGTCACCGCGGTCGAGGCCCCCGGTGATGCGCCGAGCAGTCCGGCGATGCTGCCGTCCGACGCGGTGAGCACCGTGGTGTCGAACTCCAACCGGCCTCCTCGACGTCTGTCACGTCGCATTACCTGGACCCGTTGGCCGGAGGTCGTCAGGCTCCAATCGGAATCGACCGCGCTGGGAGCGAATTCGCGTAGGGCCTCGATACGTCTGGGTTTCGACAACCGCAGCTGGCCGATCAGATAGCTGACCAGCTCCAGCTGACCGAGCCCTGCCCCGATCACCGTCGCAAGGTTGCCGAGCTTGACAGATCGCGGCAGATCGCTGAAATGCCCGTGCTTGAGGAACTTTGGCGACCAGCCGGCGAACGGACCGAACATCAGCCACGGCTTACCATTCACGATCCGGGTGTCCAGGTGGGCCGCCGTCATCCCCGGCGCGCCTGGCGCGGGGAGTCCATAGACCTTGGCCCGGTGCCCACTGGTCACCGCCGGGTTGCCGCTGCGAAGAAAACGTCCGCCGATCGGGAAGCCACCAAAACCCTTGATTTCCTTGATGCCTGACTTCTGCAGCAGCGGCAGTGCCTGTCCCCCGCCGCCAACGAAGACGAACGCGGCGTTCAGCTGGTGGCTTTCACGGCGTCGACGGTTGCGGATGGCCAAGGTCCAACTGCCGTCGCGCTGTCGGGTCAGGTTGCGGACCTCATGGCCGAACAACGCGGTGGTTCCGTTGCGCAGCCCGTAGCCGATGAGTTGACGGGACAGTGCACCGAAGTCGACGTCGGTCCCGTCGGTTGCCCAACTGAGCGCGACCGGTTCGCAAAGGTCGCGTTCGGCAGCCATGTACGGCAGCCGCCGAACGAATTCGTCGGAGCCCTCGATCCATTCGGAGCGGGCGAAAAGCGGATTGTCGGCCAGCGCCTGGTGGCGGCGGCGCAGGTAGTCGACGCGCTGAGCACCCTGCACGAAGCTGACGTGCGGGACCGGGTTCAGGAAGCCGCGGACATCGGACACCATGCCGTGGTCGGCCGCGTAGGCCCAGAACTGGCGGGTGACCTGAAACTGCTCGTTCACCCGTACCGCTTTGGTGATGTCGATCGAACCGTCGGGCAGCTGCGGGGTGTAGAACAGTTCGCACAACCCCGCGTGACCCGTGCCGGCGTTGTTCCAGGGGTCGCTGCTCTCGGCTGCGGCGCCGTCGAGCCGCTCGACGACGGTGATCGACCAATTCGGCTCCAGCCGACGCAACAGTGCTGACAGAGTGGCGCTCATGATCCCGGTTCCGACCAGCACGGCGTCGACCTTTGAGGTTGTCCCTGCCTGCGGGTGTGACACCGAGTTTTTTGTCCTTTGCAATCGAGCCCTGTAGTTATCGTCAGGTTATCCCGGCCGGTTCGGCGTTGCCGATCCACAAGGTTTGTAAGCTGACGTGCGTGACTGGCTGGCAGCCCGACGTCCTGCCCGGCTACTGGCAACTCACCATCCCGCTGGGCGACGATCCCGACGGCGAAGGCCGCATCGACGCGACGCTGCTGCGTCGTGGTGATGCGGCGCCGGCCACCGATGCCGTGCTCGCGGTGCACGGCTACACCGACTACTTCTTCCACACCTCGCTGGCCGATCACTTCGCCGGCCGCGACTTCGCGTTCTATGCGCTCGACTTACGCAAGTGCGGCCGGTCATCGCGCAGCGGCCTGACACCGCACTTCATCACCGACCTGGCGCGCTACGACCGCGAACTCGATCGTGCGCTCGAGATCATCGGCGAGGAGACGGGGTCGGCACGGGTGCTGGTGTACGGGCATTCGGCCGGTGGACTGATCGTCTCGCTGTGGTTGGACCGGCTGCGGCGACGTGGCGCGATCAGCCGCGCACGGGTGACGGGCCTGGTGCTCAACAGTCCTTTCCTGGACGTGCCCGGGCCGATACCGCTGCGCTGGCCACCGACGCGGGCGCTGATCGCCGCCGTCGCCCGCATGGGCCACAAACGGGTCGCGCGCGCACCGAGCGAGACCGGTGGCGGCTACGGCGCCAGCCTGCATCGCGACTATCACGGTGAGTTCGACTACGACCTGCAGTGGAAACCGTTGGGCGGCTTCCCTATTACTTTCGGCTGGCTGTCCGCCGTGCGAGCCGGCCAGGCAAAGCTGCACCGCGGACTCGATGTCGGCGTGCCCAACCTGATCCTGCGCTCCGATCGCAGCGTGATCGAAGCATCGGACGCTGCCGCCCTGCAATGTGGTGATGCGGTTCTCGACGTCAAACACATCGCGCGCTGGGCCGGATGCATCGGTAACCGCACCACGATCGTGCCGGTGATCGACGCCAAACATGATGTGTTCCTGTCCATGCCGCAGCCGCGGCGGGTTGCCTACCAGCAGCTCGACACCTGGCTCGATGACTACCTGGGTGCGGCCGCCGGCGTCGCGTCGCACAACGGCTGAAGGGTTACTGCATGGAAAGCTACGACCTGGCGATCATCGGAACCGGTTCCGGCAACAGCATTCTCAGCGACCGCTACGCCAACAAGCGGGTGGCGATCTGCGAGCAGGGCACTTTCGGCGGGACGTGCCTCAACGTCGGGTGCATTCCGACCAAGATGTTTGTCTACGCCGCCGAGGTGGCCGAAACGATCCGCGCCGCATCGCGTTACGGCATCGACGCACACCTCGACCGGGTGCGCTGGGACGACATCGTCTCGCGCGTATTCGGCCGTATCGACCCGATCGCGATCGGCGGTGAGGACTATCGACGGGCGCAACCCAACGTCGATGTCTACGACACCCACACCCGCTTCGCCGCGGCGCAGGACGACGGCCGCTATCTGCTGCGCACCGACGACGGCAAAGAGTTCACCGCCGAAAAGGTGGTGATCGCTGCGGGTGCGCGGGCCGAGGTTCCGCCGGCGATCCTGGACTGCGGGGTGCGTTACTACACCAGCGACGACATCATGCGCATTCCGGAACTGCCCAAGCACATGGTGATCGTCGGTGGTGGCTTCGTGGCATGCGAGTTCGCGCACATCTTCTCCGCACTCGGGGTCCGCATCACGATGGTGATCCGCGGCGGCTCACTGCTGCGGCACCTGGATGACACCTTGTCCAGAAAGTTCACTCACATCGCGTCGAGCAAGTGGGAAGTGCGCAGCCACCGCAACATTCTCGGCTCGCACGAGGACCGCTCCGGCACCGTGCTCGAACTCGACGACGGCTCGGAGTTGAAGGCCGATGTCGTACTGGTGGCCACCGGGCGCCGTTCCAACGGCGACCGATTGGACGCCGAGAAGGCCGGCATCGAGCTCGACGAGCGCCGCGTCGTCGTCGACAAATACCAACGGACCACTGCGCGTAACGTTTTCGCGCTCGGCGATGTGTCCTCACCCTATGAGCTCAAGCATGTTGCCAATCACGAAGCACGCGTGGTGCAGCGCAACCTGCTCCGCGACTGGGACGACACGGCGTCGATGGTCGCCACCGATCACCGCTATGTCCCCGCCGCGGTGTTCACCGATCCGCAGGTCGCTTACGTCGGGCTGACTGAGAACGAAGCGGTGGCGCAGGGTTTCGACGTGTCCTGCAAGGTTCAGGATTACGCGGATGTCGCCTACGGCTGGGCCACCGAAGACACCGTCGGCATCGTGAAGCTGGTATCGGATTCGAAGAGTGGCCAGCTTCTTGGTGCGCACATCATGGGGCAGCAGGCCTCGTCGCTCATCCAACCACTCATTCAGGCGATGACCTTCGGCTTGAGCGTGCAGGACATGGCGCGCGGCCAGTACTGGATTCACCCGGCGCTGCCCGAAGTCGTCGAGAACGCGTTGTTAGGACTATCGGACTGACGTCGGTTCAGGCGGCGCTGGTCGACGATCGACGACCAGGCTTGGTATCGATCGACCACAGGTGCCCGCAGTCAGGGCACTGCAGGTGCAATAGCCAGCCCTGATTGCTCAGCAGGAACTGCCAGTGGGCATCGCAATTGCGGCTGATCTGGCAATCAGTACATCCGACACCGTGCTCGCACTGTGGGCAGCCGAACCAGGCGCGGCGACCCCGATCAGCAGTGGGATCAATCGGCAACACGGCCAGCCACCCGATCCGGAAGCACTCCGGCGGCCACTAGGTCGTCGTAGATACGTTGCTGATCGTCGTCTAGATCGGAGTACAGCATCGCGTATGCGCGATCCTCCTCGGCGAGCACTGCCGCCGGGTCCCAGTCGTCCCCGATCGCCTCGAGGACGGCGGTCCGGCGGCGCGCCTCGTCAAGGGTCAGGTCGTAGGCGAACGCCAGATGATTAGCCTCAGCAGCCACGTGATTCTCCCCTGTGCCGACACGTCGAACGAGCTATCAGGGTCAGCGGTGGCGCGCGCGGTCGGCAATGGCCTCCGTCACATTCGGCGGTTGAGGTTGATCACAGTCTTCGCACCGGTCAGGCGGCAGTCGCCTGGGCTCGGGGGATGCCGCCTAGTGGGGGTGGTTGTGCTCTTGCCCTAGATCGGCCTGGTGCACGTGCGGATGGGTGTGTTCGGTTCCATCGGCGTGGGTGTGGTCGTGGTCGTGCTCGACATGTTCGTGCTCGTGGCTGCTGTGGGGATGCGTGTGAGTAACGTCGTCGTGGCTGTGTTCGTGGGTGTGCGCTTCGTCGTGACCGTGTTGATGTTGTGTCACTGTCGTCTCCTGTGGTGTGAGATCCCGGTCGTGTCTATTGTGCTCTCCGCGATGAGCCCGGGAAACAAGTCGAGACGGATGGATTGACGGCATCCTGTCTGGTCTGCAACCCTCGCGGCGCCTTAGGTGTAGAACAGTGCGCATGGGCCTCAGGTGCCAGGGCTGCAGGACTTGGCGGTGATCAGCCGTGCATGAGCTTTCGCTGTGCGAGGCGATCGCCGGCTTGGTGAAGCCATACGCCGACGGTCGCCACGTCGACGTAGTACGCGTCAGGATCGGCGCGCTCCGTCAAGTGGTTCCCGAGTCGCTGTCGTTTTGCTGGACGCTGCTCCGAGACTACGAAGACATGCCCGACGCCGAGTTGGAGCTCGAGTTCGTCACCGCTGAGGTGCGCTGCCGGTCCTGCAACAGCGAGTCGGCAATCACTTCGCAGTGGTCACTACTGTGCCCGCGTTGCGAGAGTGCCGACGTCGAAGTACTGCACGGCAACGAGTTTTTGGTGACGTCACTGGACGTCTCGTGAAAGGTGTTGAGCATGGGTAGATTTCATCGCCACGACGACGGAACCGTGCATACCCACGAGCACGGCGATCACGACCACACCCATCCTCACGACCACGGCGATCACAGCGGCTATCACACCGGTACTCAGCGCGTCGACGTGCTGGAGGCGATTTTCGCCGAGAACGATGTCCGGGCCGGATTCAACCGAAATGCGTTTGAAGACAATGGCGTTCGTGCGATCAACCTGATGAGTTCTCCGGGCTCCGGCAAGACGACGGTATTGCAGGCCACCCTCGACGAACTCGCCGGCGAAATCGCCGTCGGTGTGATCGAGGGTGACATCGCCACCGACCTGGACGCCGCCAAGCTCGGTGGCCGGGGTGCCCAGATATCCCTACTCAACACCGGTAACGGATTCGGTGGCGAATGTCATCTCGACGCGCCCATGGTCAACCGCGCACTACAGGGACTGGATCTGGACAGCCTTGACCTGGTGATTATTGAAAACGTCGGAAACCTGGTGTGCCCCGCCGAATTCGACGTCGGAGAACACGCCAAGGCGATGGTCTACTCGGTCACCGAGGGTGACGACAAACCGCTGAAGTACCCGGTAATGTTCCGCGCCGTCGACGTGGTGCTGCTCAACAAGATAGATCTGGTGCCGTACTTGGATGTCGACGTCGACTCGTATATCGCCCGCGTCCGCGAGGTAAACCCGACGGCGACGATTTTGCCAGTCAGCGCCCGCACCGGCGTCGGCATGGCAGATTGGTTCGGTTGGCTGCGACAGTTCGCGGCGGCCTCAGCGATCTGAGCGCGCCGCGGTTTCATCTCAAGCGCGTGTCTGGATAACAGGCTGTAATCGCTTGAATGCCAACACATGCAACTGATTCGCAAGACGGGCTCCATATTGCTGGATGACCCGCTCCCCTGCTGGTTCCGAACGGCGATCGAGCGCCGAGAATACGCCTCTGCTTAACGAAATCAGGCACAAATCCGGAATCCCGTATCCGGCTTCCGGATTTGCCAGAAGTTCGTTGACAAGGTAGTTCGGCGAGAGTAAACCCAGAACCACGTGCCGCGTAAGCGGGCCGATCGTCGACTCCCGCGGTGCCAGGGACCTTAGCCCGGGCCCGGAAAGCTGCGCTATGCCAACGGAAGCAGCAGTCAAAGCGGAAGAAACATTGATTCACGTTCTATGGATCAATGCGGGCCTGAGTTGCGATGGCGATTCGGTGGCACTGACTGCGGCCACCCAACCCAGTATCGAGGAGATCGCGCTGGGCGCGCTCCCCGGTCTGCCCAAGATCGCTATTCACTGGCCACTGATCGACTTCGAGTGCGGCCCCACCGGCGGGGCCGACGATTTCCTCGAGTGGTTCTTCAAGGCCGACCGCGGTGAGCTCGAGCCGTTCGTGCTCGTCGTGGAAGGTTCGATTCCCAACGAAGCGATCAAAAACGAGGGGTACTGGTGCGGCTTCGGCAACAACCCGGCCACCGGGCAGCCGATGACGACCAGTGAGTGGCTCGACCGACTCACCCCGAAGGCGACGGCGGTGGTCGCGGTGGGGACCTGCGCCACCTACGGCGGCATCCACGCGATGGCCGGTAACCCAACGGGTGCGATGGGCGTGCCTGACTACCTCGGCTGGGAATGGAAAAGCAAGGCCGGAATCCCGATCGTGTGCGTTCCGGGCTGCCCGATCCACCCGGACAACCTGTCGGAGACACTGACTTACCTGCTCTACATGGCCACCGGACAAGCGCCGATGATTCCGCTCGACGACGCACTGCGCCCACAGTGGTTGTTCGGCAACACCGTGCACGAGGGTTGCGACCGCGCCGGCTACTACGAGCAGGGCGACTTCGCCACCGAGTACGGATCACCGAAGTGCATTGTCAAACTTGGCTGCTGGGGCCCGGTGGTCAAATGCAACGTGCCCAAGCGTGGCTGGATCAACGGCATCGGTGGCTGCCCGAACGTCGGCGGCATCTGCATCGGATGCACCATGCCCGGGTTCCCGGACAAGTTCATGCCGTTCATGGACGAGCCGCCTGGCGGCAAGGTTTCCACCACCGCATCGGGACTGTACGGCTCGGTGATACGCAGCCTGCGTGGCGTCACCAACCGCACGCTCGATAAGGAACCGCGCTGGCGACACAAGGGCGACACACTCACCACGGGCGCACGCCGCACCTGGTAGGCCCGGGCACGACTTCTCAGCCGAAGATAGGGAGCAAACTCCGATGACAACGATCATCCCCGAGCCGTCCCACGCGAAGCGCGAGCCCGGCCAGTTAGTCGAAATGGCCTGGGATCCGATCACCAGGATCGTGGGCAGCCTCGGCATCTACACCAAGATCGACTTCGAGAACCGCGAAGTCGTCGAATGCCATAGCACGTCGTCCATCTTCCGCGGCTACTCGATTTTCATGAAAGGCAAGGACCCTCGCGACGCGCACTTCATCACCAGCCGCATCTGCGGCATCTGCGGTGACAACCACGCCACCTGTTCCTGTTATGCGCAGAACATGGCGTACGGCGTTAAGCCACCGCCACTGGGTGAATGGATCGTCAACCTCGGCGAAGCCGCGGAATACATGTTCGACCACAACATCTTTCAGGAAAACCTGGTAGGTGTGGACTTCTGCGAAAAGATGGTCTCCGAGACCAACCCGGGTGTGCTGGCCAAAGCCGAAAACACCCAGGCTCCGCATGCCGGCGAACACGGATATAAGACCATCGCCGACATCATGCGGTCGCTGAATCCGTTCAGCGGCGAGTTCTACCGCGAGGCCCTACAAGTCAGCCGGTATACGCGAGAGATGTTCTGCCTGATGGAGGGTCGCCACGTGCACCCGTCCACGCTGTATCCCGGCGGGGTCGGCACCGTCGCGACCATTCAGCTGATGACCGACTACGTGACGCGGCTGATGCGTTATGTGGAGTTCATGAAGAAGGTCGTGCCCATGCACGACGATCTCTTCGACTTCTTCTACGAGGCGCTACCCGGTTACGAGAAGGTCGGACTGCGACGCACACTGCTGGGGTGCTGGGGCTCCTTCCAGGACCCCGACGTGTGCAACTTCGAGTACAAGGACATGGAGCGTTGGGGCAACGCCATGTTCGTCACGCCCGGTGTCGTCGTCGACGGCAAGCTGGTGACGCACTCGCTGGTCGACATCAACCTGGGTATCCGAATCCTTTTGGGCAGTTCGTATTACGACGACTGGAATGAACAGGAGATGTTCGTCAAGACCGATCCGTTGGGTAATCCGGTGGACCGGCGCCATCCGTGGAACCAGCACACCAACCCGCACCCGCAGAAACGGGACATGGACGGTGGCAATTACAGCTGGGTGATGTCTCCGCGCTGGTTCGACGGCAAGGACCATCTCGCGCTCGACACCGGCGGCGGTCCGCTGGCCCGGCTCTGGTCGACGGCGCTGGCCGGTCTGGTCGACATCGGCTACGTCAAATCCACCGGACATTCGGTCCAGATCAACCTGCCCAAGACCGCGCTCAAGGGACCGGTCGAGTTCGAATGGAAGATCCCTGAGTACGGCTCCAACACGATCGAGCGTGACCGGGCCCGCACGTACTTCCAGGCCTATGCGGCGGCGTGCGCACTGCACTTCGCCGAAAAGGCGCTGGTTGAAATACGGGCCGGCCGCACCAAGACGTGGGAGAAGTTCGAGGTGCCCAAGGATGGCATCGGTTGCGGCTTCACCGAGGCCGTCCGCGGAGTCCTCAGCCACCACATGGTGATTCGGGACGGCAAGATCGCCAACTACCACCCGTATCCGCCCACCCCGTGGAATGCCAACCCGCGCGACAGCTTCGGCACACCGGGTCCCTACGAAGACGCGGTGCAAGGACAGCCGATCTTCGAGGAGAACGATCGGGAGCACTTCAAGGGCATCGACATCATGCGCACGGTGCGCAGTTTCGACCCCTGCCTGCCCTGTGGCGTGCACATGTACCTCGGCAAGGGCAAGACGCTGGAGCGGCTGCACTCACCGACGCAAGCAGTGACCGGAGAGTGATGTATGGCTGATCGCCCCGAGGACTTGGAGGGGGACGCGCAATGGCGCTCGGCGGGCGATCGGATCCAGACGCTGCTGGACGCGACATCTGTCGGCGGGACGGTGGCACGGGACCGGGCCGAGCAGTTGGTTCGCGAAGTCGTCGAGCTCTACGGCGCGGGCTTCTCACGGATCATGGCGGCGGTCGGCGATCAGGCGGACACCGGCATGTTGAACCGCCTGGTCGCCGACGACTTGGTGGCCAGCCTGCTGCTCGTGCACGGCCTGCACCCGCATGACGTGCATCGCCGGGTTTCCGACGCACTCGACCGGGTCCGGCCCTACCTGGGCTCGCACGGCGGCGATGTGCACCTGCTCGACATCGTCGGCGACACCGTGCAGCTGCAGTTCGCCGGAAGCTGCAAGAGTTGCCCGTCGTCGGCAGTGACGCTGGAGCTTGCTGTCGAGGATGCGATTCGGGCTGCCGCACCGGAGATTACGTCGATTGAACTGGTGACCCCCGAAGCCGCGCCCGCCGAGCCAACGGCGCTGATTCCGGCGGAATCGCTACTGGCTCAGGTCCATGCCCGAGCCCACACCAACGGCGGCAGCTCGGCGGCCTGGCATCCGGTGCCCGACCTGGCCGCCCTGGCTCCCGGCGAAGTCGGCGGCTTCTCGGTCGCCGGCGCCGTGGTGCTGGCTTGCCGGGTCGGCGACCAGTTGTACGCCTATCGTGACCACTGCCCCGCCTGCGATGGATCGTTGGCCGGCGCGGCGCTGCACCGACCGGTCGCGGGTCGCGACCCGGTGCTGCGATGTCCGCGCTGTCACGCGCATTTCGACGTCGTGCACGCCGGGGCAAGCCTCGATGACGGCGCCGCGCGGCACCTCGATCCCATCCCACTGCTTACTGCGTGACGGCGTGCTGTCCATCGCGGTAGCGGCCGAGCCGATGGGCGCGCCGGCATGACGAGCCCCTACGACGTGCTGAGTCGCATCACCACCAACAAGCGGGCACCGCAGCCGGCCGGGGAGCGATGCGAAATGTGCTCGGAGGCCATCGCCGATGAGCACCAGCATGTGGTGAATGTGGCTGGGCGGCAACTACTGTGCGTGTGCCGTGGCTGCTATCTGCTGTTCACTGACAGCCACGCGCAGCTGCGCTATCGCTCGGTTCCCGACCGGTACCTGTCATTTCCCGACTTCGCGCTTGATCGCCGGACGTGGGAGGCGCTGCAGATCCCGGTCGGCCTGGCGTTCTTCTTCCGCAACTCCGCGCTGGATCGCACCGTCGCGTTCTACCCGGGACCGGCGGGGGCGACCGAATCCGACCTCGACCTCGAGGCGTGGACTGCGATCAACTCGGCCGACCCTCGAGTAGGCCTGCTCGCCGACGACATTGAGGCGCTGCTGGTGCGGGTGCGAGAGGATGAACAGCCCGATTGCTATCTGGTCCCCATCGACGCCTGCTACGAGTTCATCGGTGGGCTGCGGATGTTGTGGCGTGGCTTCGACGGCGGCCAAGAAGCGCGCGAGTTCATCGATGCTTTTTTCGTTCAGCTGGCCGCCCGCAGTACCGAGCAGCGCCGATGAGCGGCCCCACCGCCCAGGCGACCGGCGTGGCGTTCACTGTCCTCGACGTGGCCCCCGAGCCCTACGCGGCGGTCCCGATCCTCACCGCGCGCATCAGTGTTACGGCGCCCGATCACGAACCGGTGCATGCGATCGCGCTGCGCTGCCAGGTCCGCATCGAACCATTGCGGCGCGGCTACTCCGACGAGGAAGCGGAGGGGCTGACTGATTTATTCGGGCCGCGGGAACGCTGGGCCACCACCCAGCGCACCTTCCTGTGGCAGCATTGCACAGCGATGGTGCCGGCGTTCGTCGACGCCACCGAGGTGGCGCTGCCTCTGGAGTGCACCTACGACTTCGAGGTCGCCGCCGCCAAATACCTGCACGCGCTGCGCGACGGCACCGTGCCACTTCAATTCCTTTTCAGCGGAACCGTATTCATGGCGGGTCAGCGGGGCTTCTCCGTTCGGCAGGTGTCGTGGGACTGCGAGGACCGCTACGACATGCCGGTGCCGGTGTGGCGGGAGCTGATCCAGCAGCACTACCCGAACACCGGATGGGTGCGCCTGCCCCACGACGCGGTCGCTGCGTTGGCCGCCTACAAGTCGACGCGCGGCCTGTTGAGCATCGAGGACGCGGTCAGCGCACTGCTGGACGCGGCACGCCAGGAGGCGCGATGACTGCGGATTGGGCTCGGGCCCGCGCAGTCGCCGACGCCGTCCTGTACGAGGGCTACCTGCTATACCCGTACCGCGCAACGTCGAGCAGGAACCGATCACGTTGGCAGTGGGGCGTTTTGGGCCCTGCCGGCGCGGCCGATGCCGGAATCGGCGAGGACGAGACCCTCGCGGCACAGTTTCTCGTCGACGGAGCGAAGGCAATCACTCTGGTGGTGCGCTTCCTACAACTGCAGCACCGTCGGGCAGAGCGCGACATCGGCTTCGGGCGCTTTGAAGCTGTCGATGAATTGATCACACCGTCCGGTTCCTGGCTGACGTGGGACGAAGCGGTCGAGCACGAGGAGTCCTTCGGCCCTTTTGCTCTCGACGATTCGGCTCAACCATGGACGTTGCCGGTGACCGCCGCGGGGGCGACCAGCATCGAACCAGTCGAAGGCGGTTGCCTAGTGCGGGAGCGGCAGGAGGTGATCGCCACGCTGACCGTGGGCATCGAGCCAGACGGCGCGCTGCACCGAGTCTCGGTGCGCATCGCCAACACCGGTGCGCCTGCCGCCGATAAGGACGACGCGATCGCGCGATCCCTGATCGGCACCCACGTCATCGCGGAAGCCATTGGCGGCGAGTTCGTCTCGCTGCTCGAGCCGCCGCCACCCGCCGCGGAAGCGGTGTCTCGATGCACCCGGCACCGCTGTTTCCCGGTGCTGGCCGGCGCTCCCGGCGCCGGGGATCTGCTGCTGATCTCCCCGATCATTTTGTACGACCACCCCGAGGTCGCCGAGCAGAGCGAGACAGCGTTATTCGACTGCACCGAGATCGACGAAATCCTGACCCTTCGGGTCGCTGATGACGATGACCGATCAGGAGAAGGCGCAGGCCCGGGCCACCGACCCGCTGGCCGCGCAGATCATCGACCGCTGTGACTCCATGTCGCCCGAAGCCATGTCGCGCTTGCACGGAGCCCTGCGCGATCCACGAGAGGCCGTGAGTCTGATTCCGGAGATTCCCGACGGCGTCGATTGGTGGGATCCGCTGGCCGACAACGCGGTACAACCCGACCTCGACGCGGTCCTGGTGAACGGAGTCCGGGTAGCGCGGGGCAGTCGAGTCCTTCTGCATCCGTCGCGCCGAGCAGACGCGCAGGACCTGTTCTTTGCAGAGAAGACGGCTCGCGTCACGTCGGTACACGAAGACGTCGACGGCAACCAGCACGTCGGTGTCGTCGTCGAGGACGATCCGGCGGCCGACCTGCACGAGTGGTACGGCCGCTACCTCTACTTCTCCCCCGACGAAGTCGAGCCGCTCGAAACCACCACTAGAGAAGGGAGTTCGACATGGCGATCGTAGGATGGGTGTTTGTCGGCCTGCTGGCGTTGTTCGCGTTGGCCGGCGTGGTGATAGGGCTGATATCAATTCCAGATGCCCGGCGGTACCTCAAGATCCGGCACATGTAGCGTCGGCGGACCATCCGATTCCAGTGCGCATCCTGGTGGCGGGCATCGGCAACATCTTCCTCGGCGACGACGGGTTCGGCTCCGAGGTAGTCCGGCACGTCCCCGTCCAGCAGGATGATTCGGGCTTGCGGGTTGTCGACTACGGCATCGGTGGCATGCACTTGGCCTACGACCTGCTTGACGACTGGGACGCGCTGGTCCTCGTCGACGCGGTACCCAATCGCGGCAGCCCGGGGGCTCTGCACATCTTCGAGGCCGACCATGAATCACATTCGGTCACATCCGCTCTGGATGCCCACAGCATGGATCCCTCGGCAGTGTTCGACAGCCTCAAGGCACTTGGCGGCAAACCGCCCTACACGGTCGTCGTTGGCTGCGAGGTCGGGAGCGTCGACGAAGGTATCGGTCTTACCGAGGCCGTCACGGGTGCGGTGCCACGAGCCATCGACGCGGTCAAGGAAGTCGTCGCAGGTCTGCGGACTCGATCGCCGGCGGCATCGGTTGAAGGGCAGGGCTGAGCGATGTGTCTGGGCATACCCGGCCAAGTAGTCAGCATGCTGGATGGTTACGAGGGGCAACTCGCACTAGTCGACGTCGCCGGAAAGCAACGCAACGTCAATGTCGGCATGTTGCCGGAGGAAACGTTTGCACCCGGTGACTGGGTGATCATTCACATGGGGTTCGTCGTCGAGAAGACCGACCGGGCCGGCGCCGAGCAGGCGATGACCGGTCTGGAACTGATGGGCCGAGGTCGCGACGATGACTGACACACTGGTGCACATCGATAGCGTCCGGCAACGGTTCACCGTGACCGGTGTCGTTCAGGGGGTGGGGTTCCGTCCGTTCGTCTACCGGATCGCCACCGAGCTTGGGCTGACCGGATTCGTCGGCAACGATTCGGGCGCGGTCTTCCTCGAAGTGCAGGGACCTGGCGCACGCATTGACGAATTCCGTCGCCGGCTGCGCGCGGATGCGCCACCATTGGCGGCGATCGGTGCTGTGCAGGTCATCGATATCGACGCTGACACCCTGTGCGACGGCGGATTTCGCATCGTGGAAAGCCAACCGGTCGCCGGCGCCACCACCCCGATTCCGCCCGATGTCGCCGTATGCGACGACTGTATCGCCGAGTTGTTCGACCCGAGCGACCGTCGTTATCGGCACCCCTTCGTGACGTGCACCAACTGCGGTCCCCGGTTCACCATCATCCGCACCCTGCCCTACGACCGACCGGCCACGACGATGTCGGCTTTCGCGATGTGCGAGCGCTGCGCCGACGAGTACCACGACCCGGCCGACCGCCGCTTCCACGCGCAGCCGATCGCCTGCCCGGACTGCGGACCATCCCTGTGGTTCGCCGCGCACACCGGGCGGGTCTCCGGATCCGATGACGCGCTGCGGGCCACCCAACAGGCACTGGCCGCCGGCGCCGTGGTCGCGATCAAGGGCGTCGGCGGCTATCACCTGGCTTGCCGGGTCGACGACGAGGCGGCGGTCGTTGCGCTGCGGGCCCGTAAAGCGCGGGGCGCCAAGCCGTTCGCGATGCTGGTGCGGGATCTCGACGTCGCACGCCGCTACGCACACTTCGACGACACCGAAGCCGCGGTGCTCTCGAGTCCCGCGCGGCCGATCGTGCTGCTGCGGCGCCGCCGCGACTCGCAGCTCGCCGACGCCGTCGCGCCCGGCAGCCCACTGGTCGGGCTGATGCTGCCGTACTCGCCGATCCATCACCTGCTGCTCGCGCCGGTCCCGGGTGTCGCAGCGCCAGTACCCGATGCCCTGGTTCTGACCAGCGCCAACCGCTCCGATGACCCCATCTGCTTCACCGAAGACGATGCCGTGCTCAGGCTTTTGCGGCCGTCCGCCCCTTATGCGACGCGGTGCTCGACCACGACCGGCCTATCCATGTCCCCTGCGACGATTCAGTGGTGCGGGTGGTCGACGGTCACGAACTGCCGATTCGGCGGTCCCGAGGCTATGCGCCGCTGCCCGATCGACCTCGGCCTCGATGGCCCGCCGGTGCTGGCGGTCGGCGGCGAACTGAAGAACACCTTCTGCCTGACCGACGGTGCATGCGCATACCTGTCCGGGCACATCGGTGACATGGAGACACTGGAAACCCTGCGGGCATTCGAACGCGCGGTGGGCCAACTCAGCGAAATCCGGCACCAACCAGTGCGATTGGCCGCCGACCTGCATCCCGGGTATCACACCCGCAGTTGGGCGGAGCGCCGTACCGGCGATCGGCCACTGGATCTGATTCAGCACCACCACGCGCACGTGGTGTCGCTGCTGGCCGAGCACGGACGCCTTGGTGAGCCCGTGATCGGTGTTTCGTTTGACGGCACCGGCTACGGCTTGGACCAAACGATCTGGGGCGGCGAGATTCTCAAGCTCGGACCGGACAGTCACCGGTTCGTCCGGGTCGGCCACTTGCTGCCGGTACCACTGCCGGGCGGGGATGCGGCCGTGCGGAATCCGTGGCGGATGGCGCTGTCTCAGTTATGGATGGCCGGAATCGACTGGACACCGGATCTCCCCCCGATCGCTGCCGCGACGCCGGCCGAATTACAACTCACCCGTTCACAATTAGAATCCGGCACCGGGTGTGTGCCGTGCTCGAGCATGGGGCGGCTGTTCGATGCGGTGGCGTCGCTGCTGGGGGTGCGGCAGCGGATCGATTACGAAGGCCAGGCCGCCATCGAGCTCGAGGCACTCGCCGAATCGATGGCTGACACCGCGGGACCTGAGCTGAGATTGGCCGTACGCGCCGACGGGGTGATCGACCCCGCTGACATGCTGCGAACGATGGTGTCGGCCCTGCGCGCAGGTGTGCAACCGGCGGTGCTGGCTGCCGGGTTCCACCAGGCGGTCGCGGTCGCCGTGGTCGAGGCGGTGGAAATGCTCGCCGGGCCGGTGCGGTTGGTGGGCCTTACCGGCGGGGTGTTCCAGAATGTATTGCTGCTGCGGGGATGCCGACAACGCTTGCTGCGGGCCGGATTCGAGGTGCTGACTCACCACACTGTGCCGCCCAACGACGGCGGGCTGGCGCTGGGTCAGGCCGCGATCTCCGTGCTGACCGCACTGGCAGAGGCTGAGTTGCGATGACCACCACTGCGATCGATCGCGGGCTTGGCGCCGAGTTGGCCGCCGATTTGGCCGCGGCCGCCTTCACACTGGCCAAGCGGTTCGCGGCGGGTGCGACCATGTGGTCGATCGCTCCGTCGTGGGAGCCGCATGCGCTGCACATCGCGGTCGAGTTCGTGCATCCGGTGATCATGGGAAAGCGCGCACTGCCGGCCGTCGCGCTGACCGGACCGAACCTGATCGACCTGGTGCGGGTGTCGGTACAGCCCGGCGACATCGTCGTCGCAGTCGGTGGCGCCGATGACGCGCAGGTGCTTTCGGTGATGCGCCGCAGCCCGGCCTGGGGTGCCACCACCATCTGGATTGGCAGCGGTGAACGACCCGCCGCGGGTGCGGCCGATCATGTGCTGTGGATCGACGACCCCGACCCGCGGGTGCCCGCAACGGGCGGCTTCGTGCTGTTCTATCACCTGTTGTGGGAACTCACCCACGTGTGTTTCGAGCATTCGGGATTGCTCAAACCTGAATGTGCCGAAGAGGTTTGCGTCACGTGCAGTGATGAGGGGCGCCTGGGTGAAGTGGTGAGAGCGTCGGCCGACGGGATGGCCGCGGTGCGCACCGCGCGTGGCGTCGAGAGCGTGGCGACGGCGCTGATCGACCCGGTTGTCGCCGGCGAGCTGGTGCTGGTGCACGCCGGCACTGCGATCAGTCGCATCGAAGAGGAGGAGCGGCGCTGATGGAAGAAGAACCCACCAACTTCTTGTACCCGTTCATCGATGCACAGGAAGACAACCCGCAATCGCTGCTCGCCGATCTCGCCGCGTCCGCGCAGGCAAAGGCCGCCGAGAGTTTGGCGCTGCGGCGCACCACACTGGAAGCCAACGCCGACCTGCTGGATCACGCTGCTACCGAGATGGCACGCCGCTTCGCGGCCGGCGGCCGGATGTTCACCTTCGGAAACGGTGGCAGCTGCACCGATTCCACCACCTTGGCCGCGTTGTTCTCCCGCCCGCCGGCCGGAAAGCCGTTACCCGCTTGGTCGTTGACCGCCGATCAGGCGATCGTCACCGCGCTGGGTAACGACGTCGGGTTCGAGCTGGTGTTCGCCCGCCAATTGATCGCCCGCGCAAAGGCCGGTGACATCGCGATCGCGATGTCGACCAGTGGCAATTCGCCCAACCTGCTCACCGCGCTGGCCGAGGCGCGCCGGCGCGGCTTGTACACCATCGGGTTCGCCGGCTATGACGGCGGCGCTTTCGCGAGCAATCCAAATGTAGACGCCTGCTTCATCGTTCGCTCGCAAAGTGTGCACCGTATTCAGGAATCGCAAGCGCTGTTGGGCTATCAGTTGTGGTTGGCCACCCAGCAACGCGCCGATGATCGAGGTTTGGGGGCCGCATGAGCAAGTCAGCCGGCGAATACCTGTCGTCGGGACCGCAGTTCGCCGAAGGCGAAGTGATCGAGCGGATCGAAGTGTTCCGCAGGCGCCGGCCCCGGTTGCTCGACGACCACGTGAACTTGGCGCACGGAGCGGGTGGCAAGGCATCGGCCGCGCTGATCGACGCGGTGTTCATGGAGGCATTCCGCAATCCACTGCTGGAGTCGCTCGGCGACGGCGCGGTCATCACGCTGCCCGGCGGTGAGCGGCTGGCAATGTCCACCGATTCATTCGTGGTGCAGCCCAGACGTTTTCCCGGTGGCTCGATCGGTGAGCTCGCCGTGCACGGCACCTGCAACGACGTCGCGATGTCCGGCGCGGTGCCATCGTGGATCTCGGCGGCATTCGTGCTGGAAGAGGGTTTCCCGATCGCCGAGCTGAAGGAGATCGTCGCCGACATGGCCGCTGCCGCAGCCAAAGCGGGCGTGCAGATCGTCACCGGGGATACCAAGGTGGTGCCCAAGGGCGCCGCCGACGGCATGTTCGTCACCACCACGGGGGTTGGCGTCATCCCTTCGGGGCGCACACTTTCAGCCGCGTCGGTACGCGCCGGCGACAAGGTGCTCCTTGTCGGGTTCGATGGGCGACCACGGCATGGCGGTGATGCTCGCCCGGGGTGATCTGGCCATCGAGGCCGACATCCATTCCGACACTGCGTCGGTCAGCCCGCTGGTGGAACTGCTGATGGCGGCCGCACCGTCCACCCGGTGGCTGCGGGACGCGACCCGGGGCGGGGTCGGGACCGTCTGCAACGAATTGGCTCAGGCCTGCGGCCTCGGAGTGCTGCTCGAAGAGGAGCGACTGCCCGTGCGGCCCATGGTGAATGGCGCGTGCGAGTTACTCGGCATCGATCCGCTCTACGTCGCCAACGAGGGCAAGTTCGTCGCCGTCGTCGCACCCGAGGAGGCCGACGCCGGGCTGGCCGCACTGCGCTCGCATCCACTGGGCGCCGAGGCGGCCGAGGTCGGGGAAATCGTCACCGAACCGGCGGAAACCGTGGTGTTGCGTACCGGGTTCGGCGGCACCCGGATCGTCGACATGCTTGTCGGCGACCCGCTGCCGCGGATCTGTTGAGGGCTCGCAACGGACAAAGAAAGGAGGAGACCGCTTATGTGTCTTGGAATTCCGGGGCGGATCGTTGAGATCACCGATCCCGCAAACTATTTGGCGAAGGTCGATGTCAGCGGGGTGCAGCGCACGATCAGCGTGCGGCTGCTGGAAGGCGACATGCCCGAGCCCGACGACTGGGTACTGGTCCATGTCGGGTTCGCGATGGCCAAGATCGACGAGACCGAGGCGTTGCTCACCCTGGCTGCTGTCAAGAAGCTCGGCGAGGCCTATACCACCGAAATCGAAGCCTTCGACTCGTCGGCGATTGTCTAAGGGAGGCGACGATGAAATTCGTTGACGAATTCCGCGATCCGGCTGCGGCCCGCAAGCTGCTGGCTGCCATCGAAGCACCTTGGCGGGAAGCGGCTCTGACCACTTCAAGTTCATGGAGGTGTGCGGGGGGCACACCCACACCATTTACCGGCACGGCATCGAGCACCTGCTACCCGACAACGTCGAACTGGTCCACGGCCCGGGGTGTCCGGTCTGCGTCATCCCGATGGGTCGTATCGACGACGCGATGTGGCTGGCCGGCCAACCCGACGTGATCTTCACCTGTTTCGGCGACATGATGCGGGTGCCCGGGTCAGCCGGCAGTCTGCTGGATGCCAAGGCACGCGGCGCCGATGTCCGGTTCGTCTACTCCCCGCTGGACGCGCTCAAGGTAGCGATCGACAACCCCGACAAACATGTGGTGTTCTTCGCCATCGGGTTCGAGACCACGGCCCCGTCGACCGCCGTGACGCTGGTGCGTGCTCGCGACCTCGGCCTGCGCAATTTCAGTGTGTTCTGCAATCACGTCACCATCGTGCCGCCGATCAAGGCCATCCTGGAATCACCGGACCTGCGGCTGTCCGGTTTCATCGGTCCCGGACATGTGTCGACCGTAGTGGGCAACCGGCCGTACCGATTCGTGACCGAGGTGTACCGAAAGCCCTTGGTGGTGGCCGGATTCGAGCCACTGGATATTCTGGCTGCGGTCACCATGCTGCTGCGCCAGATCCGCGAAGGCCGATGCGAAGTTGAAAATCAATACAAGCGGGTAGTGCCCGAGGACGGCAACCCGGCCGCGCTGGCGCTGATGGGCAGGGTGTTCGCGCTGCGTCCGCACTTCGAATGGCGCGGGCTGGGATTCATCTCGCAGAGCGCGTTGCGGCTGCACGACGACTTCGCGGAGTTCGACGCCGAGCTGCGGTACGCGATGCCCGGCGTGCGGGTCGCCGACCCCAAGGCGTGTCAGTGCGGCGAGGTGCTCAAGGGTGTGCTAAAGCCCTGGGAATGCAAGGTTTTCGGTACCGCATGCACCCCGGAGACACCGATCGGCACCTGCATGGTGTCACCCGAGGGAGCCTGCGCGGCCTATTACAACTTCGGCCGCATGCATCGCGACGCCGCCAAGCTGGTGGGGCAAACCGGGCGGGCGTGACAGTTGGACCCCGAGACCCGCGGCGTCGAGATGTTCGCTCGGTACGCCCACGCGCCCAACGCGCTGGGCTATTGCGGTCCCCCACTGGGCGCCACCTTGCGGGACGGCTCGGTCGAGGAGGTGCGCCGCGCCGCGACGCAATTTTCCGGGGCCTGGCCCTACTTGCGGGTGCTCGCGAAGATGACCGGTATCAGTGATCCGCTGGACTACCGGCTTGTCGAGTCGTATTGGCTGGGCGGCGGCGTCGGCGCCAACCTGGATGCGGGAGAATTTTTCGACGCGTTGCTGGCCATCATCGGCCCGCAGGCAGGCCAGTACTGGTCACATCTCACGCCCGACCTGGCGCGTGAAGCGGCCGGAAATCACTGCTTTCATGTTTTCGGCGTCTATCCCTGGACGCGGTTTTTGGGCCGCGGTATGGACGAGCAGCCGCTGAGCGTATTGGACAATTGCCGGATTGGTTGGGGCACAGTGCTTTCCCGCCATGGGGACGGCGTTGAGGTGATGTGCCAGGGGCTAGCCTGGGATGGTCAAGCGCTCACGCTGTCCGAGCCGTCTGCACGCCGGCTCGACGTGTGGACCGACGGTTACAGCGCAGTGCCGGATGTGGCTGTCGCTGACGAGATTGCGATTCACTGGGGCCGGCTATGCGGCCGGCTGCAACCCGACCAGATTCAGGCGTTGGCCGACAGCACCAGCCGCCAGCTCGACGTGACAAATCAACGGCTGGCGCGCGTCTAGCTTCGCGGCGATTCTGCCTGGCCGGCGTCCCCCTGGCACTGCGGGCACAGTCCGTGCAGGGTGAGGCCGGCGTGCTCGGACAGGGCGAACGAACTGCCTGCCATCGCATGTTCCAGCGCAGAGGCCAGTCGTCCCGCGGGCACTTCGATGATCGAGCCGCATCGTGTGCACACCGCGTGGTGGTGCGGGTTGGCCGCCAGGCCAAAGGTGGTGACCCCGCCCTCCAGCGTCAGCGCATGCAACACACCCTGATCGACCAGTGTGGTCACCGTGCGGTAGATGGTCGCCAAATCTGGCGGCTGATCCTTGGCCGGCAGACACTCGCGCAGCCGCTGGTCGATCTCGGCAACCGACAGATGACCGTGGACCGGCTCGAGCACCGCCAAGACAGCGATCCGGGACGCCATCCGTCGCAACCCGTGAGCACGCAACAGCTCGCCGATCCGCTCGGTGACGACCGGATCTAAAGCCGAGGGCTTGGCCACTCGTCCAGTATCACGCAGCCGATCGTCCAATCGCAGGCAATGACCGGATCGGAGCCGCGGATATTCGGTGCGCCGTCAGACTGACGTCGTGGATCTGTCGACCCGCTGCGCCCGGCTTCGCCGCGCTTGCGATCGCCGCGTTCGATCTGCGACGTGCTGCCCTCCGCGGCCGCGTTGCTTTCAGTTTCCGGGGCGGTGGACATGCTCGGGGTGACCGAACGGGTCGGCAACGTGCGCCGCGTCGCCGTCGTGCTCGTCGACGGGATGGGCCGGCACCTGCTACCCGAATTGGCCGCCGACGCACCGCTGCTGGCATCGGTGCTCGCCGCTGACGCCGGACGGCTCGACGAACTCGCCTGCACCTTCCCCTCCACCACCCCCACGAGCCTGGCGTCCTTGGGCACCGGGGTCGCACCGGGCGAGCATGGGATCTTGGGTTTCAACCTCAAGCTTCCCGACTCCGACCGGGTGCTCAACCACATTCGTTGGCGTGACGATCCGCCACCGACCCAATGGCAGCCCGTCCCAACGTGGTTCGAGCGACTGCAGCGGGCCGGCGTGGGTGCCCGCGCCGTGCTGCCTGCGGCGTTCATTGGCAGCGGCCTCACCGAAGCCGTATACCGGGGCGCCCAATTCATCGCCGCGAAAACCGACGACGACTACGCGCAACTCGTCGTCGACCAGTTGTGCGCGGCGCCCGGACTGGTCTACGCCTATACCGCCGTGCTCGACACCGCGGCACATGTGTTCGGCATCGGCTCCGCTGAGTGGCACGCCGCCGGGGCATACGTGGATGCGCTGCTGACCCGACTGGTCGAGGCGCTGCCCCCCGATGCCGCACTGCTGATCACCGCTGACCATGGCGGGTTGAACGTGCCTGAAGATGGGCGGATCGACCTTGACGCCGATTCGCGGCTGAGCGCGGGAGTTCGCGTGGTCGCCGGCGAACCGCGGGTGCGCTACCTGCACACCGAACCCGGCGCGGCCACCGACGTGATCGCCACCTGGAGCGAGCTATTAAATGGGCGCGCCGAGGTGCGCAGCCGCGACGACGCCGTAGCGGCCGGGCTGTTCGGCAACGTACTCCCCGACCATCTACCCCGGATCGGGGATGTCGTCGTGACCTGCCTCGGTGACACGGCGGTACTGGCAAGCGCCCACGAGGCACCAGAATGGGCTCAGCTCGTCGGCTTTCACGGGGCGGCCACGCCCGCTGAGATGGCGATCCCGCTGATCACCTTTCGAGGCTGACGTCCCACCTGCAAAAAACTCGCAGAATTCCTGCAAATCGTCTGCAAGACACTTGCCAGAGGTTTAGCGTCGATATCGGCTTATTTCCAGTTTCCAGATGGGACGCGACATGGCCGCTGACATACTCAGCAGGCAACCCACGTCGCGCTCTCGACTACGCGTGGCTTTGACGCACGACGAATGGCTGCGCCTCGCGTCGATGTTCGCGATTATCGTCGCCCTGCATGTGATCGGTTGGGGCACACTGATACTCGTTGTCGAGCCGGCCCATTTGAGCGTTGGCGACAAAGCGTTCGGAGTGGGCATCGGCCTGACCGCTTACACGCTGGGGCTACGCCACGCATTCGACGCTGACCACATCGCCGCGATCGACAACACCACCCGCAAGCTGATGAACGACGGGCAGCGGCCATTGGGCGTCGGGTTTTTCTTCTCCCTCGGCCACTCTTCCGTGGTGTTCGGGCTGGCACTGCTCATCGCATTCGGACTCAAGGCGATAATCGGGCCCGTCCAGCAGGATTCGTCTGCCCTGCATCACTACACCAGCTTGATCGGCACCAGCGTCTCCAGCGTGTTCTTGTACTTGATCGCCATCATCAATGTGGTCATCCTGGTAGGCATTCTGCGCGTGTTCGGGCAGATGCGCCGCGGCCACTACGACGAAGGCGAACTCGAAGCGCAGCTGAACAACCGTGGATTGCTCAATCGGGTGCTCGGCCGCTTCACCAAATCGGTTACCGCGTCGTGGCATATGTATCCGATCGGGGTGTTGTTCGGCCTGGGCTTTGACACCGCAACCGAAGTCGCACTGCTGGTGCTGGCCGGCACCAGCGCCGCGGCCGGCCTGCCGTGGTATGCCATCTTGTGCCTGCCGGTGCTGTTCACCGCAGGCATGTGCCTGCTGGACACCATTGACGGCTCGTTCATGAATTTCGCTTACGGCTGGGCGTTTTCCAACCCTGTTCGCAAGGTCTACTACAACATCACCATCACCGGCCTGTCTGTGGTCGTCGCGGTGCTCATCGGCAGCATGGAATTGCTTGGGCTGCTTGCCGAACAGTTCGGCTGGAGCGGCGGATTCTGGGGCTGGTTGGGCGGTGTCGACCTCAATGCGATTGGTTTTGTCATCGTCGGCCTGTTTGTGGTCACCTGGGCCGGCGCTTTGCTGATCTGGCGCTACGGGCGCATCGAGGAGAAGTGGACGGTGCAGGCCGAACGCGTCGGCTGAGACGCGTCAACGAGTCGGCCTGGGTTCACCCCAGGTCGCGATCACCACCACGTCGGATTCGGGTGTGAAACCCAAGATCGTTACAGCCCTGAGCTGAACCGGTGGCTTTCGCCGCCGACACACATCGATGACCGCAGATTTCCATCCGGTCGCCGTTGCGGTGCTTGCTGTCTGCAATTAGCCTGCGCCGAAACACTTTTCACGCAAGTCCGCGCCTCGGGCTTGCGTTGTCGTCGTGCGCCCTGATTCAAAGGAGAAACCCGATGTCGTTCGTATCCATCGTACCGGAAATGCTTTCCACCGCAGCGGACAACCTTCAATCCGTCGGCTTGAGACTTCAAGCGCAGAACACCGCAGCCGCGGTACCGACCACCGGTCTGATCCCGCCCGCCTCCGACGAGGTATCTGCCTTGACGGCAATGCAATTCGCCGCACATGCACGCGCCTACCAGGCGGTTAGCGCGCAGGCCGCGGCGATTCACCAGATGTTCGTGACGATGTTGGCGGACGGTGCCGACTCGTACGCCACCACCGAGGCCGCCAACGCGGTCGCGACCGGATAAGAGGTATTGCAATGGATTTCGCAACGTTACCGCCCGAAGTCAACTCCGGGCTGATGTATGCCGGTCCAGGTTCTGGGCCGATAATCGCAGCGGCCGCGTCCTGGGACAACCTGGCTAGCCGAGGTGTCCTCGGCAGCAGGTGATTACGGGTCGGTGATCGCCGGTCTCACCAGCGGTCCGTGGCAAGGCCCGGCGTCGGCGTCCATGGTGGCCGCCGCTGCTCCATACGTGTCGTGGATGAATGCCACTGCCGCGCAAGCCGAACAGGCCGCCGACCAAGCCAAAGCGGCGGCCAGTGCATACGAAACCGCGTTCACCGCGACGGTTGCGCCACCGGTCATCGCTGCCAACCGCACGTTGTTGGCAGCATTGGTCGCCTCCAACATCCTCGGCCAGAACACCCCGGCGATCGCGACGACCGAAGCCCACTACGCCGAGATGTGGGCCCAAGACGCCGCGGCGATGTACGGCTACGCCGGATCCTCGGCAGCCGCATCGACATTGACGCCGTTCGCCGCGCCGCCGGCGACCACCACTCTCAGTCAGGCAGCTGGCACGGGAACATCGGCGCCGCTATCGCAGTTGGTGACTTCGGTCCCCGCTGCACTACAAGGGCTCGCTTCGCCTGCGACGTCGACCGCATCCACTTCGGGTCTCAACGGCATCATGAACTGGCTCGGACTGGGAGGAGCGAACCTGACCAGCCCGGCGGGAATCCTGAATTTCCTTTCCGGAGCCGACGGATCCCCGTTGGGCGCCTTCTTGAATGACAACGGCCTCAATACGATGTTTTCCTCCGGTTTCTACATGCCCGGCAACTTTCTGGGCACTATGTCGGATTTCGTCGGGCTCGGAAGTGGCGGTGCGGCTTCGGAGGCCGCCGGGGGTGCCGGTGCAGCTTCGGAGGCCGCCGGGGATGCTGCGGCGGCCGCCGGAGATCGGCGGCGCGGCTGGCGGCCCCGGCCGCGGGAGTCGGCGAATTGGGCAGTGCCGGCGCCGTCTCCGCCGCCCTGGGCCGGGGTGCAGCGATCGGAGCGCTGGCGGTACCGCCCAGCTGGCCTGCGGTCGCGCCCACGGTAAGCCCGCTGCCCGGGCTATCCGGGGCGGCGCTGGGAGGCATGCCGCCACCACCTCCGCCCGCAGTCGCGGCTGGCATTCCCGGGATGCCGGCCGCCAATGCGGCCGGAAACCGCTTCGGCGCCGCCACTCCCCGATATGGGATCCGCCCGACGGTGATGGCACACCCACCGGCAGCGGGCTAACCCGCAGCGCTACAGCGGCGTGGTGTAGGCGGCGCTGATGCCGCCGTCGACCAAATAGCTCGCCGCGG
Organism: uncultured Actinomycetota bacterium; assembly: GCA_963737375.1. GTDB lineage: Bacteria > Actinomycetota > Actinomycetes > Mycobacteriales > Mycobacteriaceae > Mycobacterium. The sequence continues at coordinate 50,877 of CAVTSP010000006.1, read as the reverse complement.
TGATGAATGATGCGTCGTCGCTGGCCAAAAATGCCACCACGGCGGCGATTTCGTCGGCTTCACCGAATCGGCCCATCGGCACGTGCACCATCCGCCGCGCGGCGCGTTCGGGGTCATTGGCGAAAAGCTCCTGCAGCAGTGGAGTATTCACCGGCCCGGGGCACAGCGCGTTGACTCGAATGCCTTGGCGGGCGAATTGCACGCCGAGCTCGCGCGACATGGCCAACACCCCGCCCTTGGAGGCGGTGTAAGAGATCTGCGACGTCGCCGAACCCATCACCGCCACGAACGAGGCGATGTTGACGATCGACCCGCGACCGGCCGGCGCCATGTGCCGTAGCGCCGCCCGGCAGCACAGGTACACCGACTTCAGGTTGACGTCTTGAACCCGTTGCCAGGCCGGCAGCTCGGTGTTTTCGATCAGATCGTCGTCCGGTGGTGAAATGCCGGCGTTGTTGACTGCGATGTCCACCGACCCGTAGCTGCTCGCCACGAGATCGAACAGGGAGTTCACTGAGGCCTCGTCCGAAACATCCACGGGCACATACAGACCGCTCACCTCTTCGGCCGCCACGGTGCCGGTCCGCTCGTCGATATCGGCGATGACCACGGTGGCTCCCTCGGCATGCAGCCGCCGGGCCGAAGCCAGCCCGATACCTCCGCCACCACCGGTGACCACGGCGATTTTTCCGGCTAGCCGCTGCGTCAGGTCAATCGTCATTGGTGCCGCTCCTTCTCGTTCGCGTATGCCCGGGCTGCCTCGACGATCGCCGAGAACAGCCGCAGGTCGTCCAAACTCTCCTCCGGATGCCACTGCACGGCGACCACAAAGCCCTTACCCGGCAACTCCAATCCCTCGATCACGCCGTCGGCGTCCCAGCCGCTGACGACCAGGCCGTCGCCGAGGTCGGCAATCGCCTGATGGTGGTAGCAGCGCGCGTCGACGGATTCGCCAACCAGGTCGGCCAACTGGGTGCCCGGCACTGTCCGCACCGGCAGAGTGCTGAATACGGCATTGCCGGCCCGGTGTCCGCTGTGGCCGATGACATCGGGCAGGTGCTGGTGCAGCGTTCCACCCAGCGCCACGTTGAGCACCTGTGCGCCGCGGCAGATGCCCAACACCGGCAGCTGTCGCTTGAGCGCAGCGCGCAACAGCGCGAACTCCCACGCATCGCGGTGCTGTGCGGGTTTGTCGGTACTCGGATGCGGCTGTTGCCCGTAGGAAGCGGGATCGACGTCGTTGCCACCGGTGATCAACAGACCGTCCAGGCTGTCGAGAACCCGGTCGGCGATCTCGGCGTCCACCGGCTGCGGCGGCAGTAGCAGGGCCACCCCACCGGCCGCGGTGACACCTTGAAAGTAAACCGCTGGAAGGAAGCTGGCGCGCACATCCCAGACTCCCAGTTGCGCTCGGTTCAGGTAGGTGGTCAGACCGATCACCGGAGGCTTGTTGCTGGATTGCCCGGCTCCACCTCGGGGCGTGCCGTCCCGCATCGTCGCCGGTGGTCTAGAACCGCTCAAAACCACGCACTCGCTCCCAATCGGTGACCGTCGCATTGAACGCGGCCACCTCGACCTGGGCGTAGTTGACGTAGTGGTCGACCACGTCGTCACCGAATGCCTGCCGAGCGACCGCTGACGCCGCGAACAACGTCGCAGCTTCGGCCAGCGTACCGGGCAGCCGCTCGGCCTTACCGTCCCCGCTCATCTGATAAGCATTGCCCGCGCACGGATCCGGCAACGGCAATTCGTGCTCGATACCGTGCAGCCCACCGGCGATCAGCGCCGCCACCGCAAGGTACTGGTTGACGTCCCCGCCGGGCACCCGGCATTCCACCCGCAGGTTGTCACCGTGACCGACGACGCGCAGTGCGCAGGTCCGGTTGTCCAAGCCCCACGCCACCGCCGTGGGCGCGAAGCTGCGATCGGCGAACCGCTTGTAGGAGTTGATGTTCGGCGCATACTGCAGCGTCAGCTCCCGCAATGTGGCCAGCTGGCCCGCGACAAAGCTGCGGAACATCGGCGACATACCGAACGGCTGATCGGCGTCGGCGAAGACCGCGGCGCCCTCCAGCGACCGAAGCGACATGTGGATGTGGCAGCTGTTGCCTTCGCGCTCATCGTATTTCGCCATGAACGTCAGTGATTTGCCGTGCTGGTCGGCGATCTCCTTCGCGCCGTTCTTGTAGACGCCGTGGTTGTCACAGCTGACCAGCGCCTCGTCATAGCGGAACCCGAGCTCCTGCTGCCCGAGGTTGCACTCGCCCTTGACGGCCTCCCACTGCAGTCCCGCGCCCTGCATGTGCTGGCGGATATCGCGCAACAGCGGCTCGAGGCGGCTCGAGGGCATCACCGCGTAGTCCAGGTTGTAGTCGCTGGCCGGAGTCAGCTCGCGGTAACCGTTGGCCCAGGCCTGTCGATACGTGTCGTCGAAGACGATGAATTCCAGCTCGGTGGCGACGTAGGCACGCAGCCCGTGCTCGCGCAGGCGATCCAGCTGGCGACTCAGAACCCGACGCGGCGAGGGTTCGATGGGGCTGCCGTCGTGCCGCATCAAATCGGCGAGTACCAGCGCCGTGCCCGGCAGCCACGGTGCCCGCCTCAGCGTCGACAGGTCCGGCAGCATCACCATGTCGCCGTATCCGGAGTTCCAGCCCGACGTGGCGTATCCCTCGACGGTGTTCATCTCGACGTCGACGGCGAACAGGTAGTTGCAGGCTTCAGCGCCGGAATCGGCCACCTCGTCGATGAAGAACCGCGCCGACACCCGCTTGCCCATCAGCCGGCCCAGCATGTCGCAGAACGCGACGATGACGGTATCGATCTCACCGGCGGCGACGAGTCGCTCGAGTTCGTCGCGCGACAAGCTCACGAGGTGATCGTATCTGTCACCAGGTGCTGGTGCGTAGGACGATCTCGGCGGCCAGTTGCGCGGTCGATTCGTGCGCGTTACGTCGCCCGAGCAACTCGACCACCCGGTAGTCGCCGTAGACGAACCGCTGGCTGGCCTGGGCCACCGCATGGGCTGCGGGGCCGCTGACGAGCGCGGTCGTGTTGATCTCGACCGGCGGACAGTCCGTGTCACGCACCACGCCGGCGTGGTCGGCGACCCGCGGGTGGCCGCGGTCGATCACGACCAGGCCGGTGAAACGGTCGAGCCGGGTGGCCGCCAGTTCCCAGGCGAGTTCGGCGCCGTCGCGGTCACCGACCAGCACTGCCCAACTGACGTCGAGCACATCGAGAATTCCCATCACTGACTTGGGAGTCAGGCGGGGGTCCGGCGCGATGGCGATGGTGCGCAGCGACGCGGTGTGCAGACGCTCGCACAACGCCTCGTAAGCCGGCAGTGCCCGCTGTGCTGCACACAGCAGCACCACGACGGAGCCCTTTTCCGGACCGGTGTCGCAGACCTGGATGGGAAACCCGTCGACGGTAGTCATCATCGTCGAAGGCACTACAGCAAATTACAGTGAATTGCCCCGCGCGCGGACCATTTTCGGGCGGATCGTTAGCCGTGTGGCATTTAGAAACGTTTGCGCAACATGTGCAGCTCTTGCGACGACCATCGCGACAAAGCGTAGCGATGTTGACGAAAACCCTTGATTGGGGCAGCCATTGGCCGCACTCAACGGAGCGCTGCGACGATCGTCGAACGCTGCGGCGGACCGCCGTCCAGCAGTCCGGTCACCGCGTCGACGTCGAGATGGGCGTCCAATAAATCGGACATCAGATCGAGTTGAGCATCGCGTCGCGCGGCCACATCGGTGTCGTCGGCAACGACGAACCCGTCGCGTCCGGCGGCCGCCGCAGCGGCGGTCAACCATCGCCGGCGGAAGTCGTCGTTGTCGAACAGGCCGTGCCAGTGCGTCCCGTACACCTGGCCGCGGCGGTATCCCTCCGGCACCCCGTCCACCTCGAACCAGGTGGCCTCCGCGCAGCCGGCCACCCGCCCGTGGTGGATTTCGTAGCCGTGTAGCGAACCCTGCCGGCGACGCAGCACCTTGTCACGCTGGAACATGATCTCGGCGTCCAGCATCCCGATCGCCTCGACCCGGCCGGATCGACTTTCAACCGGGTCGTCGATCGACCGGCACAGCATCTGGAACCCCCCGCAGATGCCCAACACCGCGCGGCCTGAGGCGGCATGCGCGCGGATGGCTTGCTCCAGGCCTCGTTCACGCAACCAGGCCAAGTCAGCGACGGTGGATTTGGTGCCCGGCAGCACGATCACATCGGTATCGGCCAGGTCGGCGGGCTCTCGGACCCAGCGGACCAACACACCGGGTTCACACGCCAGGGCTTCGACGTCGGTGGAGTTGGAGATCCGCGGCAACCGCAGGACGGCGACGCGAAGCCACTGCGAGCCGCGGGGTGCTTGCGGCGTGCCCAGGACGCGATGCGCGAGCACCGGGACGGCGTCCTCGGTGTCCAGCCACAGGTCGTCGGTGTAAGGCAGGACGCCGTAGGTGGGACGACCGCTGATTTCAGCGAGTTGGCGCAGCCCGGGCTCCAGCAGCGAGACGTCACCGCGGAATTTGTTCACGATGAATCCGGCGATCAGTGCTTGGTCTTGCGCGTCGAGCACCGCCACGGTTCCGAACAGATGCGCGAGCAGCCCGCCGCGGTCGATGTCGCCGACGATCACGACCGGAAGGTTCGCGGCGCGCGCCAGGCCCATGTTGACCAAGTCGTTTGCCCGCAAGTTGATTTCGGCCGGTGATCCGGCTCCCTCGCAGATAACTGCATCGAATTCATCTCGCAGCTTTGCCAATTCGTCTTGCACGAGCGCAGCCAGCTTGTTGCGATCCGACCAGTACTCCGCGGCGGTGGCTGTGCCGGTCACATGCCCTTTGATCACCAGCTGCGAGGTCATGTCGCTGCCGGGCTTGAGCAGGATCGGGTTGAATCGCACGCTGGGCGCCAAGCCGGCCGCGCGGGCCTGCATCGCCTGCGCCCGGCCGATCTCGCCGCCCTCAACGGTGACCGCGGAGTTGTTCGACATGTTCTGCGCCTTGAACGGCGCGACCCGAATTCCTTTGCGGGCCAGCAACCGACAGAGCCCTGCGACCACCATCGATTTGCCTGCGTCGGATGTGGTTCCGGCGACCAGCAGCGCGCCGCTCACGGCCGGGCGGTCACGGAAGGGTCAGGATTTCCGCGCCGGAGTCGGTGACCAGCAGGGTGTGTTCGAATTGCGCGGTCCACTTCCGGTCCTTGGTGACGACGGTCCAATCGTCATCCCAGATCTCGTAATCCAGCGATCCGAGGTTAATCATCGGCTCGATGGTGAAGGTCATCCCCGGCTCGAGGATGGTGCTGACCGCAGGCTGGTCGTAGTGCAGCACCACCAGGCCGTTGTGAAACGTGGTGCCGATGCCGTGGCCGGTGAAATCGCGAACGACGTTGTAGCCGAACCGATTTGCATACGACTCGATCACCCGGCCGACCACTGACAGCGCACGGCCCGGCTTTACGGCCTTGATCGCCCGCATGGTGGCCTCGTGGGTGCGCTCGACCAGCAGGCGGTGCTCCTCGGAGACGTCGCCGGCCAGAAACGTGGCGTTGGTATCGCCGTGCACACCGTCGATGTACGCCGTGACGTCGATGTTGACGATGTCGCCGTCCTCGATCACGGTCGAGTCGGGAATGCCGTGGCAGATAACCTCATTCAGCGACGTACAGCACGATTTCGGGTAGCCCTTGTAGCCCAAAGTCGACGGGTAGGAGCCGTGGTCGACCATATAGTCGTGGGCTATTCGGTCCAGTTCGTCGGTCGTCACCCCGGGCGCGACGGCCTTGCCCGCCTCGGCGAGGGCGCGGGCGGCGATCTGCCCGGCGACCCGCATCTTCTCGATCACCTCGGGCGTCTGCACCCACGGCTCGGTGCCCTCTTTCGCCGTTGGCTTACCGACATATTCCGGGCGCGCGATCGACTTGGGCACCGGAAGGGTCGGCGAGACCGCGCCGGCGGACAGGGCGGAACGAACAGGCATGTTTTCAGGGTATCCGTAACTAAGCGCCTCAAGCACCGCTGCGGCGGTGCAGCAACGACCGACGCGGACCTCTGACCTTCACCGAGCCGCAGACCACCCGGCCGGTCAACACCACGTGCGGTGTGCCCTCAGCCGGCGCAACCTTCCGCCGATCGCTGGCGCTGCCGCCGTAGACCTCGACGTCGTCAAGCGAAGCGCTCGCGCCGTCGGGCAATCGGATCTCGACCGAACCGAACCGCATGTCGAGCTCGATGACGACCACCGGCCCCGCGAATCTGGCTTTGACCAGATCCAGCTCGACCGATCCCATTCGGCGAACCAGCGCCAGCCGGGTGGGGACGGTCCATTCGCCGTGGCGCTTGAGCGACCCTGCCCAGCCCCGAAGCTCGACCCGGTCGGCGGCGGAGGTGACGATCGCCCCGGGGCCCGGCAGATCGCCGACCAGGCTGTCCAGCTCGTTGCGGGTCCGGGCGTAGGACACGTGTGTGGAGCGCTCCTCGAACTCGCCGATGTCGATCAGTCCGAGTGCGACCGCGTTGTGCAGGCGCCGGAGCGTGCCGTTGCGGTCAGCATCGGAGACTCGCAGTTCGGACAGTTCATGTGGACGCGTCATGGCTCTATCAATCTACCGCCGCAGGTCGTCGCGACGACCGTCGTACGACCGCCCCGTTGCGCAGGCCAGTTGATCCCAGAGGTACGAAAATTGAGTCCGGCCTGAACTGGTACTGAGGGCCATTTGCACGTAGACGTACAAAGGTTATGACGAATTGAATTGATCTTGTTTTTAATATCGACATTATTGAGCAAACCGTCAAAACCATTGTTGACGCCTCTCAGACAAGGCGTTCATAAAGTCGGATAGACTGTCCAATTTTCCGGATTAAATCCCACATCGTGAGACACGGATTGCAGCTTCCCTGATACGTCCACCACGCGCGCCGTGAAGCTTTCGGAGGGTTGTAGGCGCCCTAAATGGGCTTTGAAGTGCGATTTCATCCCCGTGTCCGGCACTCGCCAGCGTGTCTGAATCTTCGGCGAACCTCTATGCTTCAGTTACTTAACAGATCGAACACACCTCGAACCGCCGCTAAGAGCAGGCTTAACGCTGTTAGCAATTCACCTGAGTTTTTTATTAGAGATTTGCTTAACATAGTCGCCGACCTGTTATATGCTTCGCCCGTCGAAGGCTCGTCCGCCATGGGGGAGATTAGGACTCATGTGCGAGCCAACGGCTGTGGGGCGGCAACCCCACATCCACATCGAGAGATACCGAGATTGGAGCTCGCACATGAGTCACAAGAATTCTACCGCGATCGGTCTGGCGGCAGGCGCCGCTTGCGCCGCGTTCATCGGCATGGGCACCGCTCACGCAGCCCCTGTGACCGACATCTACTCCGACACCGCTGGCGTCTACACTGCTGGGGACCACGTCCTACCGAATGACGCCTACGACATGCTGTTCGGCTCTGCGGGCACCCAGGGCGTAGCAAACAGCACTCTTGACATCTCGGATGCTCAGTCGAACCTTACCGGCTACGAGTCGTTCGTTACCGACGTCACCGCGTTCGAGCAGACCGCCGGTGACCACGGGCTGGAGAACCTGATCTTCGCGATCGACCCCAGTGCGTTCTACGAGCAGACCACAGAGGGCGTGACGGGCACCCTGGCCGGCGGCCTCGGCGACTACCTGGTGCCGGACAGCTTCCTTGGTTACCTGGCAACGGGCCTGGACTTCGGCCTGTTGACGCCAACCGGACTGGACTACGTCCTGACTCCGCTGATCGACATCCTGACGGGCACCCCGTTCGGCTGATCGGCGTTCAAATCCACCTCGATGAGAGGTGGCAGTCCGGACCGGTGGGGTCGGGGGGTCGCCCTCACCGGTTCGGACTGCAGACGTCGAGACAGCAGGCGGGAAAACGCCGGAGCCCCCGGTGTCCGAAAGCTCGGCGAATTGAAACCCCTGTCACCCGGCCGCCCCTCGCGGCCGGGTGACAGCTTTTTTGCGTCTAAGTCGTTGACGCCGAACAATTTTAGGCCAGATAATCGGCGGGCATCGACTCGAACATGAACTTGGTCATCCGCACCGCGTACTCCGAACTGCCGCCCCCCACGATCAGCGACGCGAAGGCCAGATCGCCGCGGTAGCCCGCGAACCAGGAATGCGAACCGCCGGGGAACTCAGCCTCACCGGTTTTGGCATACACCTCGCCGCATCCGGCAATCTCCTTGCCGGTGCCATTGGTTACCACCAGTCGCATCATCGGGCGCAGACCTTCGATCATCTTCTCGCTGATCGGGGTGGTGTCACCGGTGATCGTCGTGGGCCGTCCCTCAATGAGCTTGGGTACCGGCGCCTTTCCGGCCGCCACCGTCGCCGCGACCATCGCCATGCCGAACGGAGAGGCCAGCACCTTTCCCTGGCCGAATCCATCTTCGGTGCGCTCGGCCAGATCAACGGTCGGCGGTACCGATCCGGTGACCGTGCTGAGGCCGTCGATCTGATAGTCCAGGCCCATGCCGTACTTGTTGGCGGCCTGCGTCAGACCCCGCGGCGGCATCTGACTGGCCAATTGGGCGAATGTGGTGTTGCACGAACTGGCGAACGCGCGTGACATCGGCACTGTGCCCAAATCGAATCCGCCGTAGTTGGGAACAACCCGCTGTCCGATATCGAGATGGCCTGGGCAGCCTAAAAGCGTGTTGGGACTTGCCATATCGCGCTCGAGCGCCGCACCCGCGGTGACCATCTTGAACGTCGACCCAGGCGGGTAGAGGCCGGTGGTGGCCAACGGCCCGATCGTGTCGGCCGCGGAATTCTGTGCGACGGCAAGGATCTCCCCCGTCGACGGTTTGATCACGACGATCATCGCCTTGCGGCCTTGGTTGTCCACCGCGCGCTGAGCGGCGTTCTGCACGGCGCGGTCCAGGCTGATCGTCACCGACGGGGCCGGAGCCGGCTGAACCTCGTGAAGCACGGCCAGATCGACGTTGTTCTGGTTGATGCTGACCACTCGCCAGCCCGCCTCGCCGTCCAGCTCGTCGCTTACTGCCTTCTTCACCTGGTTGATCAATGCCGGCGCGAAGTGATAGTCCGTCGGAAGCAGTTCAGCCTGCGGAGTGATCACCACGCCGGGCATGTTGCCAAGGGCTGGGGCGATGTTGTTGTTGTCATCGGTGCGCAGCGTGATCAGATCGACCGGCTTGCCGGTTCCGCTGGCCTGCTCGGCCAGTCGCTGCGGGTCGTTGATGGTGTCGTCGAAGGGATGCAGAACGTCGACCACCGACCGGGCGGTGCTGATCAGGAATGCGCCGGCCTTCGATGCGTCCAACGTGTAGTGGTACAGGTAGCCCGGCGCCAGCACATCGCTGCCGCCGACTTCGTTGACCGAGGCGCGCTTGGGAGGATCCGCGCGCAGCGCGAGCGTCTGATGCTCACCGAGATGCGGATGTAAGTCGGTGCTGTTCCAGCGGATCTGCCAATGACCTTCGTAGCGAGCCATTTTCAGCTGCCCGTCATAAGTCCAGATCCGGTTCTTGGGCAGGTGCCAGGTGTAGCGGTAGCTGATCGAGCCAGTGTCCTCGGCGTACTTCGATCCGAGAATCAGGGTGTCGAGGTGGCTGGCCTGCAGGCCCGCCCAGGCCGCATTGAGGGCTTCGCGCGCGTCACTGGGATTGTCGCTGAGGTCGGCGGCCGCTGCAGTGTCGCCGGTTGCCAACGCAGCGAAAAACTTCTGAGCGGCCGGCGCGGGCCCCTCCGGTTTCGGCGTGCAGGCCGAAACCGCGCTCGTTACGACGAGTACCGCAGCACAGACTGTGGCTGCTGATGCCATTGTGAATTTTGTTGCCATTGTGGCTGATGTTAGAACTGCGCGGCCCGGACGGACGGCGACACACCGAGACTGAAATGTTACGCGAGTGGCCACCGGCGTATTTGCACCCAGATCGACGCCGGCGCGCGAAAGCGCGAGTAGGCATCGCGCCCCCGTCGATCTCGGCGCGGCAGGCTGGTCAGTCCAAAAGAACGGTGGCGAACGTGCCGATCTCGTCGAAGCCGATCCGGTCGTATGTCGCTCGCGCCACGGTGTTGAAGTCATTGACGTACAGGCTGGCCGTGCGGCCGGTGCCGACGATGACCGCGGACAGCGTCGCAGTGCCCGCCGTGCCGAGGCCGCGGCCACGCCATTCGGGATGGACCCAGACCCCCTGGATCTGGCTGACCGTCGGCGACTGCGATCCGACCTCAGCCTTGAAGACCACCTCGCCGTTTTCGAAGCGGGCCCATGCCCGTCCCGCTGCGATCAGGCTGGCGACCCGGCGTCGGTAGCCGCGCCCGCCATCGCCGAGCCGCGGGTCGACGCCGACCTCTCCGATGAACATGTCGATCGCCGCCACCAGATAGGTGTCGAGTTCGTCTGGCTTGACTTGCCGCACACCAGGATCGATCGCGCAGGTCGGCATCGTGTTCAGCGCCATCAACGGCTGACGGTCACGCACGTCGCGTGCCGGGCCCCAGGCCGGCTCGAGGCGCTGCCACATCGGCATCACCAGCTCGGCCCGCCCGACCAGCGATGAGCATCGTCGCGACCCGGTCAGGGCCGCGTCAGCGAACGCGTACAAGTCGTCGAGTCGGCCACGCAGCGGGATCAGGTTGGCGCCGGCGTAGCACAACGACTCGTCAGGCCCGCGGCGCGTCCACAGCTCTCCGCCGATCGAGTTGGGGTCCAGGCCGTGATCGGCGACTCTGGCGGCGACCATGCACGAGCCGACCGGGTCGTCGTCGAAAACCCGCCGCACCGAGGCGCCGTCGCGCACAACTGACACCCGTCGCTCGCTGACCATGCGGCGGATGGGCGGAGCCGACATACTGACTCTTTCTGCGGCGGATATTGAGCCCGATTAGACCAACGTCAGCTTACGGTCACAACTGGCGAACCGCTCGCCGTTGACCCTTCAGCACCCGTCTCGTTAGCCAATCGCATTGCCTCTTCAATCAATGTCTCGACGATCTGCGCTTCGGGCACGGTCTTGATTACCTCGCCCCGGACGAAGATCTGACCTTTTCCGTTGCCCGAGGCGACGCCGAGGTCGGCCTCGCGAGCCTCCCCCGGCCCGTTGACGACGCAGCCCATCACAGCCACCCGCAACGGCACGTCGAGTCCGTCCAGGCCGGCCGAGACTTCGTTGGCCAGCTTGTACACGTCGACCTGCGCGCGCCCGCACGATGGGCAGGACACGATTTCCAGCCCACGCGGCCGAAGGTTAAGCGACTCGAGAATCTGATTGCCGACCTTGATTTCCTCGACCGGCGGCGCCGATAACGACACCCGAATGGTGTCGCCGATGCCCTTCGCCAGCAGCGCACCGAACGCGACGGCCGACTTGATGGTGCCCTGGAAGGCGGGACCGGCCTCGGTGACGCCCAGGTGCAGCGGATAGTCGCACTTGGCCGCGAGTTGCTCGTAAGCGGCGACCATCACCACCGGGTCGTTGTGCTTGACACTGATCTTGATGTTGCCGAAGCCGTGCTCCTCGAACAGCGAGGCTTCCCACAGCGCCGACTCGACCAGCGCTTCGGGGGTTGCCTTGCCGTACTTCTCCATGAACCGCTTGTCCAGCGATCCGGCGTTGACGCCAATGCGGATCGGAATGCCGGCTGCGGCAGCGGCTTTCGCGACCTCGCCGACGCGGCCGTCGAATTCCTTGATGTTGCCGGGGTTTACCCGCACCGCGGCGCAGCCGGCGTCGATCGCGGCGAAGATGTATTTCGGCTGGAAGTGGATGTCGGCGATGACCGGGATCTGGCTCTTCTTGGCGATCGCGGTAAGCGCGTCGGCGTCTTCCTGACGCGGGCACGCCACTCGGACGATGTTGCAGCCGGCGGCGGTCAACTCAGCGATCTGCTGCAGCGTCGCGTTGACGTCGTGAGTTTTGGTGGTGCACATCGACTGCACCGAAATCGGATGATCGCTTCCCACACCGACGTCTCGGACCATCAGCTGTCGCGTCTTGCGCCGCGGTGCCAGCGTGGGCGCCGGCGCCGCCGGCATACCCAGACCTGTGGTCACTGTTTGCCTTCTCTCGCTTTCGTTCGGTGTAGCCCGGGACCTTGAGGCGAAACAGCCCGCGCTACTGGAACAGCCGAATCGGGTTGACCACATCAGCAGTCACCGTCAGCAGCATGTAACCGACGACCAGAACCAACACTACGTAAGTTGCGGGCATCAGCTTGAGGTAGTTGACCGGCCCCGCCGCAACTTTGCCGCGGGCCGTGCGAATCAGGTTGCGCAGCTTCTCGAACAGCGCGATCGCGATGTGGCCGCCGTCGAACGGCAGCAGCGGGACCAGATTGATGACACCGAGGATGAAGTTCAACTGGGCCAGGAACAACCAGAACGCCACCCAGACGCCGTGGTCCACGGTGTCGCCACCGATGATGCTTGCTCCAACGACGCTGATCGGGGTGTCGAGCGAACGCTCGCCACCACCGATCGCGTGGATCAGCGCGCCGATCTTCGTCGGAATGGCGATGAGCGACTTGCCCAGCAGCACCGTCAGATTGCCGGTGAAGCTGAAGGTTCCCGGGATCGCGCTGATCGGGTTGTAGTGGGTGGGGCCGGGCTGGGAGCCGACGACTCCCATGACGCCGATCTTCGCCGGCTTGGCGCCGTCTTTGCCGTTGGTCACCCAGCGCTGGCGCTGCGTGATGTCGACGTATTTGGTCATCGTCTGACCGTCGCGCTTGATCACGACCGGGACGGTGCCGTGCAGCTTCTGCACAACGCCGGCCATGTCGGAGAAGTCGGTCACCGGGGTGTCGCCGACCTTGAGCACCACGTCGCCGGCCCGGATCCCGGCGGCGGCCGCCGGGCCGTCACCTGTGCACTTCTCGAAGTCACCTTGTGTGATTTCACCTGCTGCACAAGCTGTTTGGCCAATGACCGCGGTGGGATGCAGGTTAGGCAGCCCCCAGATGACCGCGATGGCGTAGATCAGCACCAGGCCGATCACGAAGTTCATCCCCGGACCGGCGAACAGCACCGCGACGCGCTTCCAGGTCTTCTGCTTGTACATCGCGCGGTCGTGCTCGTCGGGTTGCAGTTCTTCCACCGACGTCATGCCGGCGATGTCGCAGAAGCCGCCGGCTGGGATCGCCTTGAGGCCGTATTCGGTTTCGCCGCGGCGGGTCGACCACAAGGTCGGGCCGAAGCCGACGAAGTAGCGGCGCACCTTCATGCCGGTGCCCAGCGCGACCCACATATGGCCGCATTCATGCAGCGCCACCGAGATGAGGATGGCGAGCGCGAACAGCACGATACCGATAACGAACATCATCGAGTCGGTGAAACCTCCCGTGTAGCGCGCTCGATCAGACCAAGTGCCTCAGCACGTGCCCAGCGCTGCGCGTCAAGTACGTCTTCCACGGTAGCGGGTTCTGCGGCCCACTGGTCGGCGGCGCTCAGGACGTCGGCGATTGTTTGCACGATTGCGGGGAAACCGATCCGCCCGGCCAGGAACGCCTCGGCCGCCTCTTCGTTCGCGGCGTTGTAGACGGCGGTCATGCACCCACCCGTCTGACCGGCCTGGCGGGCCAGCGCGACCGCCCGGAAGATCTTGTCGTCCAGCGGCTCGAACTCCCACGTCGAAGCGGTGGAGAAGTCGCAGGCCGCGGCCGCCGCGGGCACCCGATCCGGCCAGCCCAGTGCCAGCGCGATCGGCAGTTTCATGTCCGGCGGGCTGGCCTGCGCGATCGTCGAGCCGTCGGTGAAGGTGACCATCGAGTGCACGATCGACTGCGGATGCACGACGACGTCGATGCGGCCGTACGGGATGCCGAACAGCAGGTGGGCTTCGATGAGTTCGAGCCCCTTGTTGACCAGCGACGCCGAATTCAACGTGTTCATCGGCCCCATCGACCAGGTCGGATGTGCGCCCGCCTGTTCGGGGGTGACGTGCTCGAGCTGAGCGGCCGACCAACCCCGGAACGGCCCGCCCGAGGCGGTGAGCACCAGCTTGGCGACTTCGTCCGCGCTGCCGCCGCGCAGACACTGCGCCAGCGCGGAGTGTTCGGAGTCCACCGGCACGATCTGACCGGGCTGCGCGGCGGCCAGCACCAGCGGTCCGCCGGCGATCAGCGACTCCTTGTTGGCCAAGGCCAAGCGGGCCCCGGAAGCCAGCGCGGTCAGTGTCGGCTGTAGGCCCAGCGCGCCGACCAACGCGTTCAATACGACGTCGGCCTCGGTGCTCTCGATCAGCCGGGTCGCGGCGTCGGGCCCGCTGTAGGTCACGCCGCCGACAGCCTGCGCGGCGCGCTGGTCTGCGACGGCGATATTCGTCACCCCGGTCTGGGCCCGCTGCTGGGCCAGCAGGTCCGGGTGACCGCCCCCGGCAGCGAGCCCCACCAGCTCAAAGCGGTCGGGGTTGGCGGCGATGACCTCGAGTGCCTGGGTGCCGATGGAACCGGTGCTACCCAGCACCAAAACCCGCCGGCGACGTTCGGCGTTCAGCGTGACATCACCGTCGAAGTGGCCGTCACCGTGGGAAGTCACCCACCCATTGTGCCGCGCCACCGGCGCGCCCGACGAATCCCGATATGCCAGAATGTGCAGGCGTCCCGATCCCCTACCCGAGGAGTTTGCCGTGGCCAGTACCGAGGTGGAGCGCTCCGACGGGGTCGACGTCGCCGATGTGCCGTCGGCAGAGTGGGGCTGGAGCAAGATCAACTACCGCACCTGGCACATCACGGGGTTTCTGATCCTCGGCCTGCTGGTGGCCTTCGTGCGCGGCAATCACGTCGGTCACGTCGAGGACGTGTGGGTGATCGGCTTCGCGCTGTTGGGACTTTTCTTCCTCGTGCGCGACATGTGGGGCCGTCGGCGCGGCTGGCTCAAGTAGGCAGCTCGGCGCCGAGGCCGTGCGCCGCAACCGCCCGGTGGATGTCGATATCTCCGGAGCCGGTGCGCACGTGAATCAGCAGCGTGTCGTCTCCCTCGACCGGGCCCCCGGCAGACTCCATCTGACTGATCACCGCACCTGAGCCGGTGATCAAGTCCAACCGCGCGGCGGTGCCTTCGACGACCCCGACCCCGACCTCGCCGCTGCTGGTGAACACCGAGATCCCGCCACGTACCGCGGTCGTGACAGCAACCGATCCCGACGCCGTCTGGGCGCGCATGCCACCAGACAGCCGCGCAACATTGAGGTCGCCGCTGGCGGCCTTGAACGCCAAGATTCCGTCCACCTCGCCGATCGTCGTGTTGCCGGACGCCGTGGTAACCGACACGTTGCCGTCGACTGCCTGCACGGCGATCGATCCAGATGCGGTGGCGGCCTTGAGGTTTCCGTGAACGACGTCGAGGTCAAGGTCGCCGCTGGCCGATGCGATCTTGCAGTCGGCAAAGCCACCCTCGGTCCGCACGTCGGCCGAGGCCACCGAAGCTTTCAGCCGCGATCTCGACGGCAGCGCGATGTCGATGTCGACAGCGCCACCCCGGAAAGGCACGAAGCCGCGCCGGGTCGCAGACACCGTCAGCTTGCCGTTCGTGTAATCCACCCGTGTCTCCTCGGCAGCCCGCACGTCGCCTGCGCGGGACTCGTCGTGGGCGCGCACCGTCACGACCGTATCGTTCCGGTCCGTCGCCACGAGCCGGACGGCACCGGCCACGGCCTCGACCCGCACTGCGATGGGCTCGGGAGTGTCGTAAGTGGGCATTGGTTCCTCCTTCGATGCGGGTGTCAGCGCACCCAGCCGGTTACGTGCCGGGCGTTGCCAGATGTGGCGCGACTGGTTTTGGACTGAACGGCCGCTGCGACCGCGCGAACCAGCCAAGCGTTCAGCGACGACCCATCGTGGCGCGTGGCAGCTTCCACCGCGGCCCGCAGACTTTCCGGTAGCCGCAAGGTGATCCGCCAGGTGCCGCCGTCGTCGTCGCCGAACGCTACGTCGAAAGGCTCCCGAGCCGACGGCTCGTCGACGGGGGCACTGACGACGAACTCGGGATCGCGGCCGCGCAACCGAACCTCCACCGAGCGTGGCGCGAGTTCGCTGGTGATCTCTTCGACGCCTGCGGACAACGCCTCCAGCAGGGCCAAGCGGATCGCCGACTCCAGCGTTGCACTGAGCCGATCCGCCAGCGCTTGCGCCTCGGCGCCACCGGCTGCCGCGGCCACGTTCAGCTCGTGGCGTACCGCGTCGACATACGGCTGCAAATCCATGGTGTCATGGTGACATCATTTTGACGTCATTCAAGTGTCAGTCTGGTGCGCGCGCGGTCGGCTGGGTTTGCTCAACCCTCAGCGTCGAGCTGACCACAGGCGGGGCCCAATACGCCTGCGCTCCAGCTACCCGCCTTCGGCGGCCAACTGGCCGCACGCGGCGGCAATCTCCCGACCTCGGGTGTCGCGCACCGTGCAGGCAACGCCGGCCCCGCGGACCCGCCGAACGAACTCCCGCTCCGCGGGCTTAGGGCTGGCGTCCCATTCGCTGCCCGGGGTTGGGTTCAACGGAATCAAGTTCACGTGCACCAACGGACCGAGCGCCTGGCGCAACCGCTTACCCAGCAGGTCCGCGCGCCACGGTTGATCGTTGACGTCGCGGATCAACGCGTACTCCACCGAGACCCGACGACCCGTCTGCTCGGCGTAGTAGCGGGCGGCATCCAGTGCTTCGCCGACCTTCCACCGGTTGTTGACCGGCACCAGGGTGTCGCGTAGCTCGTCATCCGGGGCATGAAGCGACAGCGCCAGCGTCACCCCGAGTCGCTCGTCGGCGAGTTTGCGGATGGCCGGGGCCAGGCCGACGGTCGACACCGTCACCGACCGCGCCGAGATACCGAAGCCGGCCCCTTTCGCTGCCGACCCGGTGATGCGACGCACCGCAGTCAGCACCCGGGCATAGTTGGCCAGCGGCTCCCCCATGCCCATGAACACCACGTTGGACAGCCGGTCGCCCCAGTCGTCTCGAAGCGTCGCGGCCGCGGCACGGATCTGTTCGACGATCTCGGCGGCCGACAGATTCCGGGTCAGACCGCCCTGGCCGGTCGCGCAGAACGGGCACGCCATGCCGCAGCCCGCCTGCGACGAGATACACACCGTGTTGCGCTTCGGGTAACGCATCAGCACCGACTCGAAGGTGGTGCCGTCGACTGCCCGCCACAACGTCTTTCGGGTTTCACCGGCATCGCAGGTGATCTCGCGGGCGACGGTCAGCAGCGTCGGAAACAGCGCCTCGGCCACCTGGCCGCGGACCGCAGCCGGCAGGTCGGTCATCTGCTGCGGGTCGGCAATCAACCGGCCGTAGTACTGATTTGCCAACTGCTTGGCCCGAAACGCCGGCAGCCCCAGCGCCGCAACAGCCTCGGCACAGCCGGCATCGTCGAGGTCGGCCAGGTGTCGCGGCGGAAGCGCGCGTCGCGGCGCTTCGAATACCAACTGCTGCTTCACGTTTCGGGTGCTCTCAGCGCAGCAATGTCAGGACGGCCCAGGTGGCGACCGCCGACGGTAGCGCCCCGTCCAGCCGGTCCATCAGGCCGCCGTGGCCGGGCAGGATTCGGCCCATGTCCTTGATGCCCAGGTCGCGCTTGATCTGCGATTCCACCAGGTCACCCAGGGTTGCGGTGGCCACGATCGTCAGACCGAGCAGCAGGCCGACCCACACCGGCCGGTGGGCCAGCTGGGTCGCGGTCAACGTAACCGCGGTGATCCCGAAGAACAGCGAGCCCGCCAGGCCTTCCCATGACTTCTTCGGGCTGATCGTCGGGACCATCGGGTGCTTACCGAACAGCACGCCGACTGCGTACCCGCCCACATCGGATGCGACCACGCCGATCATCAGGCAGAACACCCGGCCGGAGCCGTCCGACGGAAAGGCCAGCAGCACGCTGAACGACCCGAACAGCGGCACCCAGGCGGCGAGGAAGACGGTGGCCGCCACGTCGCGCAGATAGTTCCCCGACGGCGAGTCGGCGGATCCGTCAGACGCGGTCGTGGTGCCGAGCGCCAACCGCCAGAACATGCAGACAACCGTGGTGGCGCCAAAGCCCGCCAGCAATCCGTAAGCATGCTGGTACCAGGCCAGCCAGACCATGAGTTCGCCGCCAATCAGCAGCGGGATGACCGGGATCAGGTAACCGGCCTCGCGCAGCCTGCGCACCACCTCGTGAGTGGCAATAGGCATCGCGACGGCAAGCAGAAGCACCCACAGATAGCGGTCCCAGATGAGGATCGCGATGATGGTGAAGCCGATGGCGGCGCCCACGGCAATCGCCGCCGGAAGATTGCGGCCGGCCCGCGATTTCTTCTGCTTGGGCTCGTGCACCGCATCCCCGGCGGGGATGTCTGCGCCGGTATCGGTTTCTGCCACGGACGTCGTCTGCTGATCGGCCGTTAGACCTCCAGCAACTCGCCTTCCTTGTGCTTGACCTGGTCGTCGATCTGCGTCACGTATTGCTGGGTGGCCTTGTCGAGGTCCTTCTCAGCGCGCGAGACCTCGTCCTCGCCGGCTTCGCCGTCTTTTCGAATCCGGTGCAATTCCTCCATCGCCTTGCGGCGGATGTTGCGCACCGATACCTTGGCGTCTTCGCCTTTGGACTTGGCTTGCTTGACCAGCTCGCGACGACGTTCCTCGGTCAGCTGCGGTACCGCGATCCGGATCAGCGTGCCGTCGTTGGTGGGGTTGACCCCGAGGTCGGAGTTGCGGATCGCCGCCTCGATGTTTCCGAGCTGACCGGCCTCGTACGGCTTGATGACAACCAGCCGGGCCTCCGGAACGTTGATGCTGGCCAGTTGGGTGATCGGCGTGGCAGATCCGTAGTAGTCGATGACGATGCGGTTGAACATGCTGGGGTTCGCCCGGCCGGTCCGGATGGTCGACAGATCGTCGCGACTCACCGATACGGCCTTTTCCATCTTCTCTTCGGCATCAAAGAGAGTCTCGTCAATCATCAGCGCCGCTCCTCCCTAAGTAGTGACCAGCGTTCCGATCTTCTCACCTGCGACCGCTCGGGCGATATTGCCGTCGGTCAGCAGGTTGAAGACCAGAATCGGCATTCGATTGTCCATGCACAAGCTGAATGCGGTGGCGTCGGCTACTTGCAGCCCCCGGTCGATGACTTCGCGATGGGTGATCGCGGTGAGCAACTCGGCGCTGGGGTTGACCCGCGGGTCGTCGGTGAAGACGCCGTCGACGGCCTTGGCCATCAGGACCACGTCGGCACCGATCTCCAGGGCCCGCTGCGCGGCGGTGGTATCCGTCGAAAAGTACGGCAGCCCCATGCCGGCGCCGAAGATCACCACCCGCCCCTTTTCCAGGTGCCGTACGGCTCGCAGCGGAAGGTAGGGCTCGGCCACCTGGCCCATGGTGATCGCTGTCTGCACGCGGGTGGCGATCCCCTCTTTTTCCAGAAAGTCTTGCAGCGCAAGACTGTTCATGACCGTACCGAGCATCCCCATGTAGTCCGAGCGGGTGCGCTCCATGCCACGCTGCTGGAGTTGAGCGCCCCGGAAGAAGTTGCCTCCACCGATCACCACCGCCACCTGGACGCCGGTACGCACCACTTCGGCGATCTGGCGGGCGACCAGCGCCACCACGTCGGGGTCGAGACCGACCTGTCCGCCGCCGAACATCTCGCCACCGAGTTTGAGCACCACACGGGTGTATTTGTGCTGGCTCGACGACTCGGCGCCGTTGGTGCCTGTCGGCTCCTGCTCCGTCATCTGACTCCTCGCACGGGAGGGCGCCCTTCAGCTGTCCCCGCCACGGCTGACCCAAAACAGCCGTGCCCATCCTGCCTTATCGCTTGACCGCCCGTCCCGGGAGTCGACAGCTTTGGCCGCGTCGGCCGAATTCGCCGTGTTCGGTGTCACATCCGCCGACGCTGACTGCCCTACCAGGTGTTCGTAGTTCGGCAGCTGCCAATCGCCGACGACCGCGCGGCCGTCGAGGTTTGACGCCGGGGCACCGCGGGAACTGCCTGTCTGGAGGCGCGAGGGGCCGCATTACGCGCCCCGCACGACGTCTACACCGGTCCAGCCCCGGGCCGGCGACGATTTCACAAGGCGTAAGCCACATAGGAGGACTCATGTCGGACGACAACAAGAGCGGGCCTGCAGAAGGCATCAAGGGTGTAGTCGAAGGCGCCAAGGGTCTGGCTAAAGAAGCCGCCGGCAGCGTGCTCGGCCACGAGGACCTCAAGGAAGAGGGCCAGGCCCAGCAGGACAAGGCCTCAGCCCAGCGCGATGTCGCCAAGAAAGAAGCCGAAGCTGAAGCAGCGCGCGGTGCTGAAGAGGCCGCCGAGAAGCGCCAGCAGGCTCACCAGGACTAGCTAGTAAGCCAACGGGGCCCGGTCCATCGCGGACCGGGCCCCGTTGCTGTCAGTGGGCATTCATCAGCCGAACAACGGCAGCGCACGCTTGCGGGCCAGCGCGTCCATGCCGCGCTGAATGCTGTCTTCGACCTCGTGATACTTGCGGTCGATGTACGCGTCGTCCTCGGCTAGCGCCGGATCGCTGTCGATCTCGACCGCAGGCATGAATCGGGTCCGAATTTTCGCCGGCAGCGGCAGCTGCGGGAGCGCAGCGGGCGCGATTCCCCAGGGCAGCGAGATAGCCAGCGGAAAAACCTTGAGCCGCAACAACTTGTCCAGGCGCAAGGCGCGGGAAAGCTGATCGCCGCGAAACAGCACCGGCATGGCGTCTGCACCGCCGACGGTCGCGATCGGCACGATTGGCACTCCGGCACGGATCGCCATCTTCACGAAACCCTTGCGCCCCGCCAGGTTTGCCTGGTCACGCTCACTCCATGGCCGCAGCGAGTCCACCTCGCCACCCGGCCAGAGAGCCACATCGTGTCCCTCGGCCAGTGCTGTCGCAATCGCATCAGGAGCTGCGGGCAGTACCCCCATCGACCGGAAGTAGCGGCCGATGCCTGGGATGGCCATCAGCGCATCGTGGGCGGTGCCGTGCAGGGTGCGCTCGGTCCCGAACCGTCGCCACCATTGCAGGCCGACCGTCCAGGCGTCCCATACGAACGGCGCCCCGGAATGGATGCCGACCAGCAATACCGGCGGCTCTCCGACGTTCTCCCAGCCGTCGATCTCCATCCGGAACCAGTAATCCACCAATAGATTCCAGAAGAACTTCTGGCGTTGCAGCCCCGTCTCGTCTGTACCGCTGAGATCCCACTCGCCGGCTCGCTCGGCGACCCAGCCACTCACCCCGCCGGCCTCGCCGTCGCGCTTGTCTTCCATCGCGGTGCGCGCCTGTTCAGCCTGTTCCAGTGCCTGCTGGCGCACCTCAGCGGACCTGTGATCTCTAACACTCATGGCAGTCCGAATACCCGATCCGCCGCCAGGCAATCAGGACCCCGCAAAACCGGCAGGCAACGTACACCGCCGGCGCGTCGTGCTCAGAAACGATTCTCGGGACCAACGACGGCCCAGATGGTGTTGCCGGACAAGGTCGTGTACGTCCCCCACGTTCGCGAATTCGCGGCGACGATGTCGAGGCCGGAAACCTTGTCGTGAACCGATTTCCGTTGCACCGGATTCGCGATACCCACGTGTTGGACCACTACTGACACCGTCGACCCGTCAGTTTCCAGCCGAAGCACGAACTCGATATCGGTGGCGGACATCGCGGCTTCGGCCAGCTCGGTGGCCACCAGGGATGCCACATGTATGAAGTCCATCCTCGACCACTCCGACAACCACTGTGCGGTGAGTTCCCGACACCTGCGGATGCTGCTCCGCCCAGCCGGTATTGAAGCGCGAGCGCGCCGCCGATAGCGCTGCTGCATATCGACCGATAACTCGGAAAGTGCTGATTCAACCGTTGTGTAGAGCGGCACATAGCGAGT
The DNA here is from genome assembly GCA_963737375.1 of uncultured Actinomycetota bacterium. Lineage (GTDB taxonomy): Bacteria > Actinomycetota > Actinomycetes > Mycobacteriales > Mycobacteriaceae > Mycobacterium. The sequence continues at coordinate 29,031 of CAVTSP010000006.1, read as the reverse complement.
TATTCCATTGCGATGCAAATTATTTCGGTCTTGTTCATGAGAACTGACCAGACCGATCGGCACACCGGGCCACTCGGCGATCTGCCCACGGGCGCTGGTGAACACAGCCCATGCCGGGTCTTCACGGACGGTCAGCCAGCTGATATCGACGATGACAATACGGGGTTCGTCGAGCGCGGCTTTGACGATGGCCTCTCGTATCGGAAGGTATGTCGTGGCGTCCAGCACGCCGTCGACTGTGAGTACACGGGCGTCACCAACGTCGGTGCTGCTGAATTGCAGCTCGCGCTCGCGGCCTGCCATGACCCGCTGCGCATCCGAAAGATGACGCGCCGCGGGGCGGCTTGTCGGCTCCACCAAACCTCCGAACCTATGCGATCGCAATCCAACAGTGCGCCTTGCCGAAACGATCAGTGAAGGATTGCTCTGCGGCAGAGTATTTCGTCGTCCAAGCGGGCGCTCCCCGTCGGCAATCATCGACCCCGCGCCTTGCGATTGTATTGCTTGATCGCGTCGACCAGCTGCGTCTTGTCCATCGTGGATCGGCCAGAAATGTCAAGCTTGCGGGCGATGTCGAGCAGGTGCTTTTTGCTGGCATTGGCGTCGACGCCTTCGTCGGACGGAATCAGGTTGTGCAAACCACCCCGCTCAGCGCGCGCATCCGAGGGCCCACTCTCTTTCTTGGGCAACCAGCGGTCGCCGACCTTTTCGAAGCTGCGTTTGAGCGCCGCATACGCGACGCGGTGGGCACGCTCCTCGCTGCCGTAGTGGTCAGCTCCCGCGTCGTGCGCTTTCGCAAAGGTGCGCTGCGCCTTGGCGTTCGATCTGTTCACCGTGCTGGGCAGCTCGTCTTTCTTTGGCTTGCCGCTCTTTGTGGTTTTCGGCATTGCTCACCTCTCGAGACGCTGCGGGATCGGCTGAGTTGACACATCTCGGACTGGGTACCCATCAAGTCACCCGAATCAACCGAAAGGTTCAGTTGCGATGGCACCGAACACCGTTCTGTTCGATGTCGACGGCACGCTGGTCGACTCCAACTTCCACCATGTCGTTGCCTGGCACCACGCTTTTCTCGACGTGGATAAGGAGGTGCCGTGCTGGCGGATTCTGGGTCTCATCGGCCGGTCGGGAGACGAATTGGTGAGCGCCCTACTGGGGGACGAACTCGCCGAGGAGCACGGCTCACAGGTGAAGAAGCTGCACACCAAATACTTCCTGGACTCCGCCTCTCTGATACGCCGGCTTCCCGGCACGCGTGAACTGCTCGAGGCGATCGCCGAAAGAGGTTGGCGCTCGGTGCTTGCCACGTCTGCCGGCGACGAGGAGTTGACGGCGCTGCGCAGCGCACTCGATTCCGAAGACCTGATCAGTGCAGTGACGTCAGCGGCCGATGCAGAGCGCGCTAAGCCGCATCCCGACATCGTGGCGACCGCGCTGCAGCGCGTTGACGCCTCACCCGCCGAGGCGATATTCCTTGGCGATGCCGTCTGGGACGTGCACGCTGCGCGTCGTGCCGGCGTCCCGGTTGCGGCGGTACTCAGCGGCGGTACCTCGCGGGAAGCCCTGGTCGAGGCCGGAGCCGCACAGGTCTACGACGGACCGCTCGATGTGCATGCGCACATCGAGCGGTTCGGTCAACTCGTTGGAACCTGACGGCTTCCGGCGGCCGAATTCAGCCCAGGTGGGCCGACAGCAACCAGGCCGGCAGAGACTTGCGGCCGTTGTCCTCGTCGCGCACGCCCTTGAAGGGGAATTCGGGATTGTCGGTGTCGCGGAAGTTGCCGTGAATGCGGGCCGGCCGGATCTCGTCGATGACCCAGTACTTCGAGACGACGTCGCGAAGCTCGTCCTCGGTGACCGGGTTGGCCGGAGCGCCTTCGCCGGTCTTGGCGAACACCAGCACGTAGTACGACGCGCCCGGCTTGGCGGCCCGCACGATCGAGCGCTGGTAGCCGTCACGTAGCTCAACGGGCATGGAGTGGAACAGCGTGCTGTCCACGATGGTGTCGAACCGGCCGTCGTATCCGGTAAACGACGAGATGTCGGCTACCTCAAACGAGGCTTTCGTCAGCCCTTGCCTGGCGGCCTCAGCCGTGGCCAGCTTGATCGCTGTGGGCGAGGCATCGAGTCCAACGGTGTTGTGGCCCAACGCCGCCATATGTAGCGACAACGCCGCCTCGCCGCAGCCGGCGTCGAGCACATCGCCGGTGATCTTTCCCTGGTCGATGAGCGCCGCGATCTCCGGTTGCGGCTCGCCCAGGCTCCACGGCGGCCGCGCGCCCGCGAACTCGGCGGCCTCACCGCGGTAGGCCGGGTCGAAATCGAAATCGAATTTCTGCGTTTCAGTCATGCCCCAGGTATATCAACCAGGCTGATATATGTCAACATTATTGATATGGGCACAACCGAGGACGCACCGCTTGGGTATCTGCTGTTTCAGGTGATGGCCACTCTGCGGCCGGAAGTAGCGGCCGCGCTGAGCCCGCTGAGCCTGTCGCTTCCCGAATTCGTCTGTATGCGAATGCTTTCCATGAGCCCGGGGTTGTCCAGTGCGGAACTGGCCCGGCTCGGTAACGTCTCACCGCAGGCGATGAACACGGTGTTACACCGGTTGGAGAACGCGCAGATGGTGGCCCGCCCCGCATCGGTGGCGTCCGGGCGTGCCCTGCCCGCTTCGCTCACCGCGGAGGGTCGGGCATTGCTGAAACGCGCCGAGGCCGCGGTAGGCGACGCAGACGCCCGGGTGCTGGCCAAGCTGTCGGCACCGCAGCAACGCGAGTTCAAACGGATGCTGGCGACGCTGGGACCCGACTAGGCCTGCTCGTCGATGCGTGCCCAGGGGCGGGCTTCTTCGAGTTCGTACGCCAGTTCCAGCAGCTGTGCCTCGTGTCCCGTTGACGCCGAGAACATCATCCCCACCGGCAAACCGCTGGCGGACAACGCCAATGGCAACGAGATGGCCGGCTCCCCCGTGACGTTCTGCAGCGGTGTGAACGCGACCCAATCTTGCAGGCGGTCGATAATCTGTTCGTAGTCGGCCATCGGGTCGAGATAACCGATCTGCGGCGTCTCGTCGGCCAAGGTCGGCGTCATCACCACGTCGTAGGTGCGGGCCAGACGGGCCGTGTGCCTCCGAGTGCGGGACAGCCGCAGTAGCGCAAGTGGGATGCGGTGCAGATTGCGGCGCGCGTGCCGGTCCAGACCCCGGGACAGGTTGTCCAGCCGGGTCACGTCGAATCCATCGAAGGTGCGCTTGTTCAGCTGAATCTGACCCATTGCCAGCAGACCCCAGTACAGCACGAAGTCCGACACGAAACTGGTTGGCACCGGTGGCTTTTCCAGGTGGTCGACGCGATGGCCGAGTTCTTCGAGCAGTGCGGCGGATTTCAGTGTCAGCTCGCGGACCTCTGGGCTGGACTCCCGCAGCAGCGAGTGGGTGATGACCGCGATCCGCAGCCGCTTGGTGCCGGCGTGCTTCACGTGGCCGATCGGCCGAAGCTTGGCGGCGGGCCAGATCCGCTCGGCTTCGGCGTAAAACGCCGCGGTGTCGCGCACCGACCGGCTGACCATCCCGTTGGCGACGATGCGGATCGGCATCTGACTGACTTCTTTGTCCAGCGGTAGCCGACCGCGGGATGGCTTGAGCCCGACAAGTCCGTTGCACGACGCGGGAATTCGAATCGATCCACCACCGTCGTTGGCGTGCGCAATCGGGACAACGCCCGCGGCGACGAACGCAGCGGAACCCGACGACGACGCACCCGCGGTGTGGTCGGTGTTCCACGGGTTGCGCACCGGCCCGAGCCTGGGGTGTTCGGCCGAGGCACTGAATCCGTACTCCGACATCTGGGTCTTGCCCAGCGGTGTCACGCCGGTAGCCAGGTACATTCGCGCGAAATCGCTGTCGACGTCGGCCGGCTGCGGCGTCCACGCGTCGGTACCACGCATCGTCGGCAGTCCGGCGATGTCGACGTTGTCCTTGATGAACGTCGGCACACCGCTGAACAGGCCCGTGTGAGCCGGTGCCGCCGCTTGCGCTCGGGCGCGCTCGAATGCCTTGTGGGCCAGACCATTCAGCTCAGCATTGACGGCTTCGGTACGGGCGATGGCTGCCTCGACGACCTCAACCCTGCCGACGCGGCCCGTCTGGATCGCCTCGGAAACACCGACCGCGTCGAGGTGGCCGAGTGCATCGTCACCGAATGCATGCACGTGTCGCATTCGGCTGATGCTACTGCTGGCCGACCTCGAATCGGACGAACCGGGTCACGGTGACGCCGGCTTCGTCGAGCAGCGCCTTGACCGTCTTCTTGCTGTCCGAGACCGACGGCTGTTCGAGCAGCACGGCGTCCTTGAAGAAGCCGCCGAGGCGGCCTTCGACGATCTTGGGCAGCGCCTGCTCGGGCTTGCCCTCCGCGCGTGAGGTCTCCTCGGCGATACGCCGCTCGCTGGCCACGACCTCTTCGGGAACGTCGTCCCGAGTCAGGTAGCGGGCCTTGAGCGCGGCGATCTGCAGTGCAACCGCATGCGCAGCCTCGGTGTCGTCGCCGGTGTACTGGACCAGCACGCCGACGCCCGGCGGCAGGTCCGCCGCGCGCTTGTGCAGGTAGGTCTCGACGTTGCCGTCGAAGTACGCGACCCGACGCAGTTCCAGCTTCTCGCCGATCTTGGCCGACAGCTCGGCGATCAACTGCTCGACGGTCGTGTCACCGGCCTTGGCCGCTTTGAGCGCGTCGACGTCGGTCGCTTTGGCCGCGGCCGCCGCGCTGACAATCTGATCGGCGACCTTCTGGAACTCCGCGTTCTTGGCGACGAAGTCGGTCTCGCTGTTCAGCTCGATCAGCGCGCCGCCCTTGGCCGCCACCAAGCCCTCGGCGGTAGCCCGCTCAGCGCGCTTGCCGACGTCCTTGGCGCCCTTGATCCGCAACGCTTCGACAGCCTTGTCGAAGTCGCCGTCCGTCTCAACCAGAGCGTTTTTGCAGTCCAGCATCCCGGCGCCGGTCAGCTCCCGAAGTCGCTTGACGTCGGCAGCGGTGTAGTTCGCCAATGCTCAGCCTTCCGTGGGGGTTGGTTCTGCGGCGACCGCGGCGGCCTGCTCAGCTGGCGCAGCGCTAGCGGTTGCCGATGCGAGCAGCTCCTGCTCCCATTCGGCCAAGGGCTCGGCACCTTCGGCTTCGGGCTTGCCGTCGCCGCGGCCCGCACCGGCACGCGCCTGCAGGCCTTCGGCCACCGCGGAGGCGATCACCTTGGTCAGCAGCGCCGCCGAGCGGATCGCGTCGTCGTTGCCCGGGATCGGGTAGTCGACCAGGTCGGGGTCGCAGTTGGTGTCCAGGATCGCGATGATCGGGATGTTCAGCTTGCGAGCCTCCGCGACGGCGAGGTGCTCCTTGTTGGTGTCGACGATCCAGACAGCCGACGGAACCTTCGCCATGTCGCGGATACCGCCGAGGCTGCGGTCCAGCTTGTTCTTCTCGCGGGTCAGCATCAAGATTTCCTTCTTGGTGCGGCCCTCGAAGCCACCGGTCTGCTCCATCGCCTCGAGCTCCTTGAGCCGCTGCAGGCGCTTGTGAACCGTTTGGAAGTTGGTCAGCATGCCGCCCAGCCAGCGCTGGTTGACGTAAGGCATGCCCACCCGGGTCGCCTCATCGGCGATGGACTCCTGCGCCTGCTTCTTGGTGCCGACGAACAGCACCGAACCACCGTGAGCGACAGTCTCTTTGACGAACTCGTACGCCTGGTCGATGAAGGTCAGCGTCTGCTGCAAGTCGATGATGTAGATGCCATTGCGGTCGGTGAAGATGAACCGCTTCATCTTGGGGTTCCAACGACGGGTCTGATGCCCGAAGTGGGTGCCGCTGTCCAGCAGCTGCTTCATGGTTACGACAGCCATAGTGATGTAGCCGGCCTTCTTTGTTGTCGGTTCATGCCTGACGTCGGGTGACGCCTGGCCCTGGCGACTGCTGCGATGCCGAACCCGCTGGTAAAGCTTTCAGGCGGGACCGCTCGGCACGCGGTGCGAGCTCCTAGTGAAACGGGAGCCGCAATACAGACGCGCGAAGTCAGCTCGTAATACGGGCTGCGCAGAGCAGTTTACACGGTTCGGCCAGGTGCTTTGTCCACAGCGCTGGCTGGCCGGTTCGCCGGCGCTGCGGTGAACTGACCAAGTGCGAAAGGCGGCGATGATCTCGGCCGTGATGCTGGCCTGGGCATCGCCCGCCCGCGGCGACGACGTCCGTCTGCAGTGGCCGCTGCGACCGACGCCCTCGGTGGTGCGATCCTTCGACGCTCCCTCGCCGAACTGGAACCGTGGCCACCGCGGGGTAGACCTGGCGGGCAGGCCTGGTCAGCCGGTGTACGCCGCGGGCAACGCCACCGTGGTGTACGCCGGGACGCTGGCCGGCCGCCAGCTGGTGTCGCTGGCCCACCCGGGCGGCCTGCACACCAGCTACGAGCCGGTCCGGGCCGGTGTGCGAGTCGGGCAGCAGGTCACCGCGGGGACGACGATCGGTGAGCTACTGGCCGGGCATCCGGGCTGCCCGGTCGCGGCGTGCCTGCATTGGGGCGCGATGTGGGGTCCGGCCTCGAGTGCCGACTACATCGACCCGTTGGGGCTACTCACGTCGACCCCGATTCGGCTGAAGCCGCTGCATCGATAGTCACAGGGGTCCCAGTCAGGTCGGGGCACACTTTGTGCCCGCCTCCGAATTTGTCGGGCCCGACGCCCTAACCGACCCGAGTTTTCGCCACGAGGCGGGCACATCGGGTATCGATCAGGCCCGCGGGTGGGCCTGATCGTGCACCGCACGCAGTCGGGCGACGGTGACGTGCGTATAGAGCTGGGTGGTGGCCAGGCTGGAATGGCCCAGCAGTTCCTGCACGACGCGCAGATCGGCCCCGCCCTCGAGCAGATGTGTTGCCGCGCTGTGCCGCAGCCCGTGTGGGCCCATATCCGGAGCGCCGTCCACGGCGCCGACCGTCTGGTGCACGACGGTGCGCGCTTGCCGCACGTCGAGCCGTCCTCCCCGCGCGCCCAGGAGCAGCGCCGGACCGGACTCCGCGGTGACCAGCTCCGGACGGCCATCGGTCAGCCACCCGCGCAACGCGTCGGCCGCGGGCTCGCCGAACGGCACGCTGCGCTGCTTGTTGCCCTTACCCAGCACTCTCAGCAACCGGTGCCCGTTGTCGATGTCGTCGATGTCCAAACCGCACAGCTCGCTGACCCGGATACCGGTGGCATACAACAGCTCGACGATCAAGCGATCCCGCAACGCCATCGGATCACCTTGCTGCGAACCGGATTTGGCCGCCGTCATGGCGGCGAGCGCCTGGTCTTGCCGCAACACCGCCGGCAGCGCCCGGCGCGCCTTGGGCACCTGCAACCGGGCTGCGGGGTTGCCGGCCAGCAGGCCTCGCCGCATCGCCCACGCGGTGAACGTCTTGACCGCCGAGGTGCGGCGCGCCAACGTCGTGCGCGCGGCGCCGGCACCCGCCGCGGCGGCGAGCCACGACCTGAGGATCGGAAGGCTCAGTCCCTGCAGGCCGCTGTCTGGCGCGCGCTCGCCCAGAAATGCGAACAACGACCGCAGATCCCCGAGGTAAGCGCGGCGGGTATGCACCGATCGAAGGCACTGCAGGTCCAGATAGCTGTCGAACTCGTCGAGGATCGCCTCCACTACCCCACGGTCGCAGAGACGCGAGCCATGACTCAGCTGACGCGCCGCAGGGTGTCCGGAGTGAGATCTTTCAGCGTCGGATAGCCGTCCACGGCCATTGTCAGGTCGGCCTCGGCCAGCAGCGACCGCAGCACGTGCACGATGCCGTCGACGCCGCCGAGCGCCAGGCCGTAGGCGTAGGGCCGCCCGACACCGACCGCGGTCGCGCCGAGCGCCAGCGCCTTGACGACGTCAGCGCCACTGCGAACTCCCGAGTCGAACAGCACCGGTACCCCGCCGGCTGCTTCCACCACCCCGGGCAGGCAGTCCAGCGCGGGCAGGCCGCCGTTGGCCTGGCGGCCGCCGTGGTTGGAGCAGTAGATGCCGTCGACGCCCCCGTCGATGGCGCGACGGGCGTCGTCGGGATGGCAAATGCCCTTGACGATCAGTGGCAGCTTGGTCAGCGAGCGCAACCACGGCAGGTCGGCCCAGGTCAACGGATTGCCGAACACAGAAATCCACTTCAGCACGGCGCCCTGCGGGTTGTCTTCGGGGGTTTGCGCCAGGCTCGCCCGGAATACCGGGTCGCTGGTGTAGTTACGCAGACACTTGCCGCGCAGCTGCGGAAAGTTCGACGTGCTCAGGTCGCGCGGGCGCCAGCCGGTGACCCAGGTGTCCAGGGTGACGACGATGCCTTTGAAGCCCGCGGCTTCGGCCCGGTGCACCAGGCTGGCGGCCAGGTCCCGGTCAGTCGGGGTGTAGAGCTGAAAGAACCCGGGCGTCTCGCCGAACTCGGCGGCCACGTCTTCGAGCGGATCCTCGGTCAGCGTCGACATCACCATTGGCACCCCGGTGCGCGCGGCGGCTCGCGCGGTGGCCAGGTCGCCGTGGCCGTCCTGGGCGCACAGCGCGATCACGCCGATCGGCGCCATGAACAGCGGGCTCGTCAGCTTCAACCCGAACAAATCGACCGACAGATCGCGCTGCGCGGCACCGACGAACATCCGCGGGATCAGACCCCATTGCTGAAAGACCTCGGCGTTGGCCCGCTGGGTGCGCTCGTCGCCTGCGCCGCCCGCGACGTAGGACCAGATCGACGGGGGCAAAGCCTTCTCGGCCTTGGCCTCCCACTCCGCGAAGACCATCGGCAGCTTTGGCACGATCCCGCCCAGGCCCTGAAGGTAGATCTCGTTCTGATAGTCGCCGAATGCCATGCGATGAGCATGCCAGCCGGCGATCGGGCTGACGAGGCCCTATTGGGCTCCGGCCTCGGCTGCGGCGAGTTCCTTCTTCCACTGCCGGAACGTCTCCTCGGTGCGGCCGCGACGCCAGTACCCGGATATGGACGCCCATTTCGCGTCCACGCCCCGCTCTTTGCGGATGTACGGCCGCAGGTTGTGCATCACGGCCTGCGCTTCGCCGTGGATGAAGACTTGCACCTGCCCGGGAAGCCAGAGAAAGGTTTTGACGGCGTCGACCAGGGGTGCGTTGTCGCCGGCTCGGTCCTCCCCGACCAGGTCGGCCCGACCGCCGCGGTAGAGCCAGTTGATCTGGACGCCGGCCGGCGCGGTCAGCTGAATTTCGTCTTCGGGCTCGGCGATTTCGACGAAGACCCGGCCAATTGCGTTGGCCGGCAATGATTCCAAAGCGACACTGATGGCGGGTAGCGCAGTCTCGTCACCCGCCAGCAGGTACCAGTCGGCCGCCGGGTCGGGGGCATAGGCCCCGCTGGGGCCCATCAGATAGACCGGCTGCCCGGGCTGTGCCGTCGCGGCCCACGGTCCGGCGGCACCGTGGTCACCGTGGACCGCGATGTCCACGGCGATCTCGCGGGCGGCCGGGTCTGCGCGCCGAACGGTGATGGTCCGCACCACCGGCTTCTTCGCGGCCGGCAGGTCGGCAAAGGAGTCCAGCGTCAACGGCTGCGGCAACGCGGCCACATCGACATCGTCGGCCACGAAGACGAGTTTGACGTAGGAGTCGGTGAACTCGCTGGGCGTGAATGTGTCGAAACCGCTGCCGCCCAGCACAACTCGAACCATGTGTGACGTGAGTTGTTCGGTGCGCACCACTTCAAACGTGTGCACTGGTCGACCTGGCACCTGGTTCCTTTCCTTCGGCACTGACCCCTTCGACTATAGAGGCGCACCGGTTATGCCGGTCGCCTACGATTCCGTACGACCCGCCAGCTGCCGTCCCGACGTTCGGCCAGGCCGGCGATCTCCAGCATCGCCAGCGGCGCAAGGATCCGCGCCGGCTCCACCGCCGCGGCGACGGCGATCTCGTCGACCGTCGCGGTCCCGCGGCCGGGCAGCGCCTCGTACACCCGCCGCTCGTCTTCGCTCAGTCCGTCAAGTGGACTTACCGGATGGGGTTGCTCGGAAGCCAACTCCCCGATCCGGCCCACCAACTCGACGACGTCCTCGGCGCGGGTGATGACCTCGGCGCCCGCGCGCAGCAGCGCATGACATCCGCCCGACGCCGAGGAGGTGACCGGGCCCGGCACCGCACCGACGACTCTGCCCAGAGCTCGGGCCCAGGCAGCGGTGTTGGCGGCACCGCTGCGTAATCCGGCCTCCACCACGACCGAGGCCCCGGCGAACGCGGCCACCAACCGGTTACGGGTCAGAAATCGGTGCCGGGCCGGACGGACCCCCGGCGGATATTCGGTGACCAGCAACCCGTCCGTGGCAATGCGATGCAGCAGTGCGGAATGGCCTGCGGGATAAGGAATATCAATGCCACCGGCCAGAACCGCCACGGTGAGGCCATCGACGGACAGCGTCGCCCGGTGCGCCGCCCCGTCGATTCCGTACGCCCCGCCGGAGACCACCGCGACATCGTGCTCGGCCAGCCCGACGGCAAGGTCGGCGGCCACGTGTTCGCCGTAGCTGGTTGCCGCGCGGGTTCCGACGACGGCGGCGGCCCGCTGTGCGGCGTCGTCGAGCCGCGCCGGACCGAGCACCCACAACGTCATCGGTGGCCTACCCTGCGGTCTCGCCGCGACCGCGGTGCCGCCGAACGCAGCGAACGCCAGTACCGGCCATTCGTCGTCGTCAGGTGCGATCAGCCGTCCACCGCGACGCGCAAGCAGTTCGAGATCCTCTACAGCGCGGTCGATTTCACGCCTGGCCTCCGTGCGTCGCGCAAGGGCATCGTCGACCTGGCCTTGCCGGACCCGCTCGGCCGCTTCGACGGGACCCACCCGGGCCACCAGAGCAGCGAGCTCAGCGCACGGCGGTTCGACGACCCGTGAGAGGTAAGCCCATGCGCGCTGTGTCGGGTCGGTCATCGGGATGCCCCCGGCTGGCGGAAGCTCAGTGCAGTGGCCACCTCGTCGCGCCCCGGCGAGCTGCGGCCGGCCAGGTCGCTCAGTGTCCACGCGACGCGGAGCGTCTTGTCGAGCCCGCGGATACTCAACAGCCCGCGATCCAGCGCCGTCCGCAGCGGCTCCATCGCAGTGTTGCCCGGGCGAAACCGGCGTCGTAGCAGTGTTCCGCTCACCTCGGCATTGGTTCGGAAACCGTGCTCCCGCCAGCGCTGTGCCGCCGCATCGCGCGCGACCGTGACCCGGCGACGGACCTGCCCCGTCGACTCGGCCTCGGCGGTCGCGAAAACACTCATACGCACCGGATGCATCTCCACTCGCAAGTCGACGCGGTCCAGGAGCGGTCCGGACAGTCGGCCGAGATAGCGCCGTTTGACCGCCGCAGCGCAGATGCAGTCTTGGGGGTCAGCCGGCGCACAGGGACAGGGGTTGGCCGCCAGCACAAGCTGAAAACGGGCGGGGTAACACGCCACCCCGTCGCGGCGGGCAAGGCGAATCTCCCCCTCTTCCAACGGTGTTCGCAATGCCTCCAAGGCACTGACGCCGATCTCGGCGCACTCGTCCAGAAACAGCACACCTCGGTGCGCCCGGCTGACTGCGCCGGGCCGGGCCATTCCCGAGCCGCCGCCGACGAGTGCGGCGACGCTGGAGCTGTGATGCGGCGCGACGAACGGCGGCCGGGTGATCAGCGGCGTGGCGTCCGAGAGCAGGCCGGCCACCGAATGAATCGCGGTGACTTCCAACGACTCGCCGTTTGACAGCGGCGGAAGTAGCCCCGGAAGACGTTGCGCCAGCATCGTTTTACCGACACCGGGCGGCCCGGTCAGCATCAGGTGATGCGACCCGGCAGCGGCGACCTCGACCGCGTAACGCGCCTGGGCCTGGCCCACCACGTCGGCCAGATCCGCGAGCGGTTCCGCCTCGGGATGTGACCCGCTGATCGGCTCGTCGAGGCGCGCCGAACCATTGAGCCAACCCAGCAACTGGGCCAGCGTGCGCACGCCCCAGACGTCAATGCCGTCGACCAAGCTGGCTTCGGGAAGGTTCTCGACCGGAACCACCGCGACGCCCCAGCCGGCGCCCTTGGCCGCAAGCACCGCCGGTAGCACCCCGCGCACCGGCCGGACGCGTCCGTCCAATGCCAGCTCACCGAGCACTACCGCGGTTTCGAGTGGTCGCCATGGCTTTTTTCGCTGCGCCGACAAGACCGCGGCCGCGAGCGCCAAGTCATAGACCGATCCCATTTTCGGCAACGTTGCCGGTGACAGTGCGAGCGTCAGACGCGACATCGGCCACTTGTTGTTGCAGTTGGTGATCGCGGCGCGGACGCGGTCGCGTGACTCCTGCAGCGCGGCATCGGGCAGGCCCACCAGATGCACGCCGGGTAGGCCGGACGTGATGTCGGCTTCGATCTCGACGATCTGACCATCCAGCCCTAAGACCGCGACCGAGAACGCGCGTCCGAGCGCCATCAGCCCACGCCCTGCAGGTGCGTGAGTTCCGGGGTGCGCCGCCGGCCGATCCGCACGCCGATTACGTCGATACGGACTGCTGCCCATCGCTGGTCTTGAGCGGCCAGCCAGATCCCGGCCAGGCGACGCAGGCGGCGTGCTTTCTGCGCGGTCACCGCTTGCGCGAGGCCGCCGAAGCCGTCCCCGGTGCGGGTCTTGACCTCGACGAATACCACCGTGTCGGTGACCGGGTCGACGGCGATCACATCCAGTTCGCCATAACGGCAGCGCCAGTTGCGGGCCACGATCCGCAGCCCGAGACCGGTCAGGTGATCGGCCGCCAACCGCTCGCCGAGCGCCCCGATTTCGGCTCGCGTCAACATCGTCATGCCACCACCCTGTTGCAGGTCGCCGACTCCGTTATCCGCCGCGCACCGATCACCGCCGAACAACGGCCGGTTATCCCCAGTTGTGTAGTAATCCCCAATGAATCTGCGCGCCGCGTTGATCTGGCATTCAACCGTCATTAACATCGCGTTCAGGCGATGAAGCTCGCCATTTAACCGCCGTACGGCTGATGGCTTCTACCCGACCGCACAGGGATAGAAGGCGGGGTGGTAACCGTGAGTCCAGGTTCCGCCGTTTTGCGGCCTATTCAACGAATTCACTTGCTGGCGTGTGGTATTCGCGCGTCCTCAGTCGCATGTGATACCCACCGAGAGGAAGTCCGATGTTATATGTCACGACGCAACCCGAGGCGCTGAGCGCCACCGCCGCCAACTTGGCGGGCATCGGCGCCATGATGAGTGCGCAGAACTCCGCTGCCGCGGCGCCCACGACGGGCGTGGTCCCGGCCGCCGCCGACCAGGTATCCGCGCTGGCAGCCACCCAATTCGCCGTACACGCGCAGATGTATCAGGCAATCAGCGCCCAAGCCGAGGCGATCCACCAGCAGCTGGTCAGCACCCTCGAAAACAGCGCGACGTCCTACGCGGCCACCGAAGCCGCAAACGCCACGACAGCCTGTTGAGTCAGGCCAGCACAATGGATTTCGCGACATTACCGCCGGAAATCAACTCCGCGCGAATGTATGCCGGCCCCGGCGCCGGGGCCGATGTTGGCAGCGGCCTCGGCATGGGACGCGCTGGCCGCCGAACTCCAGTCCACCGCGGCGTCCTACCGGGCGGCGATCTCCGAGCTGACCGGCGGCCCCTGGCTAGGCGCGTCGTCGGCGGAGATGACGGCGGCGACCACCCCGTACCTGGATTGGATGACCACGTCCGCCGCGCAAGCCGAACAAACAGCCACTCAAGCCCGGGCGGCAGCAGCGGCCTATGAAACCGCGTTCGCGATGACAGTGCCGCCGCCGGTGATCGTGGCCAACCGCAGTCTGCTGATGGCACTGATCGCCACGAACGTGCTCGGACAGAACACCGCGGCTATCGCAGCCACCGAAGTCCACTACGCCGAGATGTGGGCCCAGGACGCCACCGCGATGTACGGCTACGCAGGTTCGGCTGCGGCGGCATCGACGCTGACGCCGTTCGCCGCACCGCCTCCCACGACCAACCCGGGCGGCGGGATGCAGCAGGCCGCCGCGTCGGCGCAATCGGTCGTCTCGAACGGCACAAGGGTGCTCGCTGCCATCCCCCAGGCGCTTACAGGGCTCGCAGCCGCGGCGGCACCCGCCGCGGTGGATCCGATCCAGCTGCTGCCGTTGCTGACGGTGCCCATTACCGCGACGGCCGCCACCGTCGGCACCATCGGCATTTCGACGTCCTTCACATCGTTCGGCACGACCGTACGAGGTCTACTGATCAACGCCGACCGCGACTACGACAACGGCAAAGGCCCGTTCACCGGCAACGGTGTCGGCGGGACGATGCTGCCGCAGTGGATCGTCAACGGCACCGGCGGTATCGGCGCACCCTCGGACGCGGTCCCGGACTCGGAAGGACCGTCGAGATTCGGCCAGGCGAACAAAGTCGGCCGGTTGTCCGTACCGTCGGGGTGGACGTCCGCCGCGCCCGAATTCCGTCCGGCCGCCTACACCCTGCCCATCACCAGCGCCGCCGCGGCTCCGGAGGTCGGGGGGGTCGGCAACCTGTTCAGCAGCATGGGTTTGGCGGGTGCGGCGGGCGGTGCGGTCGGCAGCACCGCGTCAGCCGGACGCGGCAATGAGCGGGTACGGATCACGCCCCGCCCGAGCCCGACGCCGCCGCAGAAGCCGCCGCAGGACGCGGTCGCCGCGATTGCGACCGAATTGCAAGAGCTCGCCACGCGGGCGCAATCGCTGTTGAGTCAAGTTGGCCGAGTCCGGGCTGCTGACCACCGAGGAGGTCACCGAGCAGCAACAGCGCTTCCGGTGGTGACGTGACTCCGCCCGCGCGCAACTACGTCGCGAGGGGCCTACCCCACTGCCCGCGAGGTTGCGTGGGGCGCGCCCGCCACCGAGGCATTCTGCTTGCTCCCGGCGTCGGCCGTGACGTCCTCATCGGCTTCATCCGGCGACTGCCCCTTGCACAAAGTGTTCAGTAATTCGCGGTACGGGCCGACGAGGTAGACGGTGTCGTCCGCCGCGAGGCGGGTGTCACGGGGCGGGTACAGCCTGGCCGGACCATCGGGCCCGGTGATCGCAATGACCAGAGTTTGGTCGGACAACGCGTACAGGGGCGTGCCGTCGAGGTCGCCATCGGGCGTCACGCGCATGCCGCCGACGACAAACGACCGTTGCCCCACCGAGAACGTGCCGAGCACCTGAGCCCGATCGCGGCGCCGACAAACCAGGGCGCGGCCAGTTCGACCGTGGACCGAGTGTTGACGAACCCGAATCGCTGCGCCAACGCAAAGCCCAGCGCGCGGTCGAAGACCTGCAGCACCAGCGGAACTTTTGGCTTGCGGTGCATCGGACCCAGCTGGCGACCGAGCATGTGGGCCAGCACGATGCCGCTCTCGATATTGACCATGTCGTCGCACGTCAGCACCGCCACTGCCCGCGCGCGATCGACCCGCGCCGCTTCCAAGGTCTGAGACAGCGTCGCATCGCCGAAGACGACCGGTACGTTGAGCTCATCTGCCGTCGCCAGGAACCGGTTGTCCTCGTCGCGTTCGATCACGGCCACCTCGTACCCCGCGGCGGTCAGGTCGGTGATCACTCGGATCCCGAGCTCGCTCAAGCCGACAACGACGACGTGGTTCTGCAAAATACTCGTTCGCGCACGTGCGGCGGTGATGAAGAAGCGTCGTGAGAGTAGTACGTCGGCGATGAACGAGACCAGCAACGCGACGGTGATCGTTCCCCCAACCATCATCATGATGGCGAACACCCGCAGCCAGGTGGGCTGACTCACGAAGGCAAAGTCGCCGAATCCGGTGGTGCTGATCGTCTCGACGGTGAAATACAGCGCGTCGATCCAGCCCATCCGCGGATGTTGATGGCCAAACCGCAACACCAGCGTGGAAACGACGGTCAGCGCCAGCACAGCGGCCAGCACGGAGTAGAAAGCGGGATTGAATTCGTTGAGCACGGTCCGGACCGTGTCGACCGCGCGGCGCAGTCGCAGGGTTTGACGCGACCGGGTCCGGCTCGAGAGGGGAACTTCGATTCCCTGCGCGGCCACCTCGTCGGCAGTGCCGATCATCACCGTCCAGTCGCCGGCGTGCACGCTCTGGTCTCGGCGCGGGCAGATGTCGGTCTCGCCCGGTGTGGGCGATTTGTCGCCGTGGATAACCGCCACCGGGACCAACTCGCCGTAGAGCGTCCGCAGCGTCGCGTTCCGGGGCGCTTCGCGGCCGGAAACGATGAACTGGACGCCGGCGGCTTCAAATGGGTGGACAGCGTCGGCCAGGCAGGCTTTGACGACTGACGGCGCCGCGAGCTCGGCGACGTTGAGGATCGCGCCAGGCCCATTGTCGCCGCCCACCGCTTCGCGCAGCACGTCGTTACCCAGCCGCGCCACCACGCGCACATGCGGGTTGGCCTTTCCTCGCCAGCAAAGCAATTTCAAGATTGGCAGCGTCGTCGTTCCCGGCGCAGACCACCGCAAGTGCATTCGCGACACCCGCGTCGGCGAGGTCGGTGTCGGTGTCACCCTCGAAAGGTTGGAGCTTGGCGACAAGGACGCCGGCGCTTTTCAGCTCGTCGATAATTGTTGTCGCCAGCGCGTCGCCACCACTTACGATGACTTCGTTCATTTCATCACCTCGCAAAACATTCGCGGTATCTTCGCGCACCCCGACGGCAACCGGCTGTCAAACAGCTGTCAATCGACTGCTCGTGAAGGCAGAAACGCAGGCCATTACGCTAGTGGGCCAATCACTGCAGGGGCGGCTGTCGGAGACCCGGAGGTGCGGATGTGAATCCAGCGGGTTATGGCGCCCTGCTGCTCTGCGGACCGCTGGCAGCCATTGCCGCGGTGTGGCTGGCAGATCGCGTCGGTGTGCCCTACCCCGTGCTGCTGGTAGGTGTCGGCGCGCTGCTTGCCTGGCTGCCGTGGGTCGACGTACCGACGTTGTCACCGGAAGTCGTGTTCTATGTGTTTCTTCCGCCGTTGTTGTATTACGCGGCGTATTTCATTGCGCCAGACGACCTTCGGGCCAGTGCGCGAACGATCGGCCTGCTGTCTGTGGGACTGGTGGTGGTCACCACGGCCGCAGTCGCCGGCATCGTGATGGGTATCGCGGGTGTGCCGCTGGCGGTCGCGTTGGTGGCGGGTGCGGTAGTGGCGCCGACGGACGCGGTTGCGGCCACGTCCGTCTTCGCGCGGCTGGACGTGCCGGAGCGGCTCGCAACAATCGTCGAGGGCGAGGGCCTGACCAACGACGGCACCGCGTTGGTGCTCTACACCGGCGCGGTGGGCACCGCGATGGTCGGAGCGGTACACCCCGCGCCGCTCATCGTGACGCTGCTTGCCGCTCCGGCGGGCGGTGCCGCGCTGGGCCTGGCCGTCGGCTGGCTTGCAGTGCAGGTGCGGCGGCGAATCGACAACTCGTTGCTGGAGATCACCCTCTCGCTGGTGACGCCCTACCTCACCTATGTGCTCGCCGAAGGCGCCCACCTCTCTGGGGTCTTGGCTACGGTGACCGCCGGCGTGTACATCGGTTCGCACCTCAGTGCCATCTACGCTCCGGGCGCGCGATTGCAAGCTTTCGCCTTTCTCGAGGTGCTGGTGTTTTTGCTGAATGTGGTGTTGTTCATGCTGGTCGGCATGGAGCTCGTGCGGTCTTTGCACTGGATCCCGGGCATACCCGCGGTGCAGGTTGTAGCGGTGATTTCGGCCGTGATCGTTGTGGTGATCGCGTCGCGGCTGGTGTGGATGCTGTCTGGTCCGGTCACCGCGCGGCTGTTCGGGCGGGCGACCGAGGCGACGGTGTGGCGGGAGCGCACGGTCGTCGCGTGGGCCGGCATGCGCGGCGGATTGTCGCTGGCCGCCGCGCTGGCCATACCGCTGCGGCTCGCCGACGGAACGCCGTTTCCTGACCGCGACCTGGTGGTGGTGGTCGCCTCAGCTGTCATCGTGGCAAGCCTGCTCATCCAGGGCACCAGCCTGCCCTGGCTGCTGCGCCGACTCGATTTGCGGGCCGAGGATTTCGGCACCGCGGAGAACAAAGCCCGGCTGAAGGCGGCCCGTGCCGCCTTGGCGTGGCTGGACGATCCGCAGCACGCTGACGCCGCCGATGAGGCCACCAAATCCGCTCGCTCGCTGTATCAGGCCAAGGTGCGACGCCTGGAGCTCAGCCCACCGAGCGACGACGAGTCCGACGGCGCAAGAGAAATGGAGCGGTATCGAGCGTTGCGGCTGAAATTGATCGGTGTCGAGCGGTCAGTGCTACTGACGCTGAGGCGAGACGGCCGAATCAACGCGACACTGGTGCGCGCCGTCGAACGCGATCTCGACCTCGAAGAGGCGAGGCACAGCGGTTCCTGAGCCTTGCGATGACAACCGAGGTACTGTGACGAAAACAATTGAGTCTCAGCCTAATTCGCGACACGCTAACAACCGACTTATCTCGTTGCCTGAGTCGCTCGCCCGACGCTCCGGCCGCGTCGTCAGTTGCGGAGGGGGTTCGGTCGGCGCGTCGACCGATCGTGTCGTTGGCTCTCAGCCGAGAAGAACGAGCATGGCAACGAGCACGCCAACGACCACGAACGCGAGTGCCGAGCCAAGCACGAACACGCCTCCCCGGGTCTTAGGGATGACGAACCCGAGGCGGGTCTCGCGGACGTATTGGTGTCGGGACACCGCCGCGAGCGCGGACAGGATGCCGGCGCAGATGAGCGAGATGCCGAGGATATTGCTGACGCGGGCGTGGACGAGGAGGGTTACGGTGACGGCGAAGACGCCGCCCAGCCCGACCAGCGTCATCGTGCGCTGGAGGTGGTTGCGCTCGAACGGGTATTGCTCACCCCACAGCCTCGGGGGCCTGGTGTTCATCGAGGCTCAGCCCCGCGGCGCGAGGACGAGGGCTATGACTCCGACTCCTGCAAGGAGTATGGCCACGAAGACGAGCAGCGGGGCGCCGAAGCCGGGCAACGGCTCGCGTCGCCGCAATGCGCGCTCGGTCACCAACCAGCGCCGCACACCGAGGCCGCAGGTGCCAAAGGCGATCGCCACGAGCCCCAGGGCGAGGATCTCGCTCCCGGCCCGGGGTTGTTCAAGAAGGAGTCGGTCGATGGCAACGGCACCTGCGAGCAGGGTCACCGCGAAGCGCAGCCACGAGAGGTAGGTGCGTTCGTTGGCCAGGCTGTAGAGGGGGTCGGGCTCACGGCCCACGTCGTAGACCCCGCGCGGGAAGCGCGAACCGCGCTCCGAGTCGCTTTCGAAGGCCATCACCTCGTTGTCGGCCATCCAAGCACCATAGCCTCGTCCAGGCTCGGTGACGTCTGAGCCTCAGCGGCGTCCCAGCTTATTGCCAGATTGTAAACGCTCTATGTGGGTATCGCTTTCGCTGTGACGGCAGCGGATAGCGGGCGGGCGATTCCGGTGCCCTTCGCGCAGGTGGTCAAGCGAACTTTCCTGGGAAAGCCACTGCTCACCGAGAAGCTGAGTTCGGAGAGATTGTCGAATCCCGTTGCCCTCGGCGCGTTGGCACCCGACTCAATCTCCTCGACCTGCTACGGCACCGAGCAGATCTTGGTCGAGCTGGTGCCGGCTGCCGGGATGGCCGCCTTCGTGTTATTGCTTCCTATCACGGGCATCATCTTGTTCGTCCTGGTGCTGGTGGCCGCATCGTATCGGGAGGTCGTGATGGCCTACACCCAGGCCGGCGGCTCCTACATCGTCGCGCGGGAGAACTTCGGTCCGAGTGTGGCGCAGGTCGCCGCCGCGGCGCTGTTGATCGATTACGTCGTGACGGTGGCGGTGCAGTCGGCGGCGGGCACGGTGGCGATGGCCTCGGCGCTACCTGTGCTGGGGCCCTACAGTCTGGAAATCACCGTTGCGGTGGTGATCGTGATTTGCTACATCAACCTGCGCGGAGTGCGCGAAGCCGGCCGGCCCTTCGCAGTGGCAACCTACGCCTTCGTGGTCATGACCACACTGACGATCGTCATCGGTGTCGTCCGCCACATCTTCTTTGGGGGGTTGCCGACCTACGATCCGCGGCATATTACTGGTGCGATCCCGGTCCATCAGGGCAGCGGCTTGGTGATGGGTGCGACGATCCTGGTACTCCTGCGGGCGTTCGCCAACGGCGGCTCGTCGCTGACCGGGGTGGAGGCTATCTCCAACTCGGTCAATGTCTTCCGGGACCCGCAGGGTGATAACGCGCGGCGTGTTATCACCGCAATGGCCTGCATTCTCGGGTTCGTGCTGGCGGGCGTGAGCTACCTGGCCTTCGCCACGCACGCCACCCCGTATCGCGATGGATATCCGTCGGTGCTCTCGCAGATCGCCCGGGCCGTCTTCGGCCACGGCCTGAGCGGCAACGTCATGTTTGTCCTCGTTCAGGTATCCAGCGCGGCCATCCTGTATACCGGCGCAAACGGCAGCTTCAACGGGTTTCCCGCGCTGGCCAGCTTCGTCGCAGAAGATCGCTTCCTGCCGCGCCAACTCATGAAGCGCGGTCACCGATTGGTGTTCTCCAACGGCATCATCGTGGTGACCACGCTGTCGGTGGCGTTGCTGGTGCTCACCGGCGGATCGGTCAACGCGTTGATACCGCTGTACGCGATCGGTGTGTTCACCGGTTTCTCGATGGCCGGCTACGGGATGACCAGGCACCATCTGACGAAGCGTGAACGCGGCTGGCGACACAAGCTGGTGATCAACCTGTCCGCGGGGATCATGTCGACGATCGTGGTGGGGATCTTCGCGGTGGCTAAGTTCACCGAAGGAGCCTGGCTCATCGTCGTGGTCTTCCCCGTGCTGGTGTTCATATTGATGCGGCTCAATAGGGAGTACCAGGAAGAGGCCGCAATCCTCGAAGCCTTCCGCACCGACCGCCCCGAACTCAAGACGTTTGAGCAACACCACGTGTTCGCCTGCGTCAGCACGGTCGACATCGCGACGTTCGAAGCGCTGCGCTACGGGAAGAGCCTGCGGGCCGACAAGTTGACCGCAGTACATTTCAACATCGACGAGGACGAAGCTCAGCGCCTGCAAAAGCTCTGGGACCGTTTCGATCCCGATACGCCACTTCGAGTGGTCGATTGCCCTGACCGCGACTTGACCCGGGCCGCACAAGAGTTGGTGACCGCCGAGCGAAATCAGCATCCGGATACCAACGTGACGATATTGCTGCCGCGCCGAGCATATGGGCCCCTCGAACGACTCCTCCACGACCGCACCGCCGACAAGATCGCCAAAGCCGTCAGCCGAACTCCAGGAACCGCCGCCACGATCGTGCCTTACGACGTGCAGTCCCGGATCAGCGAAGCCTTGCCCAACAAGGTTGAACAACGGATAGGGAGAGGATTCGCCGACGTCGAGGCGCGGATATGGCATGGCGAGACCCGGGTGGCGACAGCCTACGAGCACCCGGAGCGGTCTCCGGGGTTGATCGCGATGGACAAGCTCACTCCCGGGCGCAGCGCGACGATCGAAGGCCGGGTCAGCGAAGTCGAGGACGTCACCACACGGCGCCGAACCATCCACTCGGTGGTCGTCGGCGACGACAGCGGGCAGATACGCATTACCTTGCGACCGGAGCACGGTGGTGCGGAAATCGTTCCCGGCCAACTACTTCGGATCACCGGGCAGGCGCGCCGAGACGACGACAGCGAAGCCATTTCGATTGCCGACCCGTCATACCAGGTCGTCGAGTAAATGAGGAGGTGACGCGTGACCACGACGGCGAACCGGCCGAGCATTCCGCCGTCGATCGGCGGCAAGTGCAAGCGTGCCTTGTTGGGCAGGCCGCTGATCAGGGAGCGCCACGAGCCGGAAACGCTGTCCAACCCGGTTGCCGCGGGCGCTCTTGCGCCAGACGCCATCTCCTCGGTCGCCTACGGCCCCGAGCAGATCATGGTGGAACTGCTGCCCCATGCGGGACTCGCCGCTTTCGTGCTGGTACTTCCGATCGCCGGTGTCATTGTGCTGATCCTCGCGTTGGTGACCGCATCGTATCGCCAAGTCGTGATGGCCTACACCCGAGCCGGCGGGTCCTACGTGGTTGCGCGCGAGAACCTCGGACCCCGCGTCGCCCAGATGGCCGCCGCCGCCTTGCTGATCGATTACGTCATCACCGTCGCGGTGCAGCCTGCGGCCGGCACGGTTGCGGTGGTCACGGCGATACCCCAGCTTGGTCCGTACCGTGTGGAAATCGCCGTAGCCGCAGTGCTGCTGACGTGTTATGCCAACTTGCGGGGGTTGCGGCAGTCAGGCCGGGCATTCGCCGTGATGACCTATGCGTTCATCGTGATGCTCACTCTGACCATCGTGACCGGCGTCATCCGTGAAATCTTCTGGGGTTTAACCCATTACGCTCCACGTCACGAGGGAATGGTTCCGGTCCATCAAGGTAGCGGTCTGGTGATGGGGGCAACAATTCTGGTGTTGCTGCGCGCCTTCGCCCACGGCGGAACGTCGATGGCCGGGATCGAGGCGATTTCCAATACTGTCGATGTCTTCCGTAAGCCCCAGGGCCCCAACGCCCGTCGGGTTCTGACCGCAATAGCGTGCATCATCGGCTTCTTCGTGATTGGTGTGGCTTACCTTGCGCACCACACCCACGTCACCCCGTATATCAGCGAATATCCGTCAATGCTGGCCGAGATCGCCCGGACGGTGTTCGGTGACGGCGTGATCGGGCACATTTTGTTCTTACTGGTCCAGGTAACCACCGCCGCAGTCCTGTTCGCCGGTGCCAATACCAGCTTCAACGGGTTCCCCGCACTTGCCAGTTTCGTTGCCGCCGACCGCTTTCTACCCCGGCCGCTGACCAAACGGGGGTATCGCCTGGTGTTCTCCAACGGCATCATCACGCTGACCGCGCTAGCGGTGGTCCTGTTGCTGGCGACCAACGCCTCGGTCCGTGCACTGGTGCCGCTGTACGCGATGGGCGTTTTCACCGGTTTCGCGATGGCCGGCTACGGCATGACAAAACACCATTTGTCCCACCGCACGGCGGGCTGGCGATACAAGCTGGTAATCAACCTGTCCGCCGGGATCATCTCGACGATCGTGGTCGGGATCTTTGTGGTGACCAAGTTCACCGAGGGGGCCTGGCTGATCGTCGTTGTCTTCCCCGTGTTGGTGTTCGCGTTCATAAGGCTCAACGACCAATACCGGGCTGAGGCGGCGATCCTCGAAAGTTCCCGCACCGACGACCATCCCGGCCAGACGACGTACGCGCGCCACGATGTTTTCCTCTGTGTCAACGGGGTCGACGTTGCGACGCTTGAAGCGCTGCGCTACGGCAGAGGCCTGCGGGCCGACGAGTTGACCGCCGTGCACTTCATGATGGACGCGGAGCATGCCCAGCACCTGCGCAAGCTCTGGCAGGGGTTGGATCTCGATATTCCACTGCGGGTGCTGGATTGCCCCGACCGCCAACTGACCCGGGCCGCACAAGAGTTGGTCGTCACCGAGCAAAACAAACATCCGGATACCCATGTGACGATACTGATGCCGCGCCGCGCATACGGTCCCCTTGGACTGGTGCTCCATGATCGCACCGCCGACAAGATCGCCAAAGCCGTCAGCCGAGTCCCGGGGGCTGCGGCTACGATCGTGCCCTACGAAGTGCGAAATCATAAATCAACGAAGCACTGATCTCGATGGACGGCCGGTCAGCGTCGGGACGAAAGCGTTGGTGCTCTGCGGATAAACCTTCGACTCTCCGTTCTCACCTGTCGCGACAGGTGTTGAAGATTCCGCGCATTTACGTGGCGGCCTGGCGCTCCGACTGCGTCGGGTCGACGACTTTCATGGTGTGGTCTCGGGTGCTCATTAGACGAAACTCCTTCCGTGGCTGCGATTAGCCCCAGCGTGGTTTGGGTGGCGTCGAGTTTGGCTTGTTACGCGAGGACACATGCACCGCGTGGACACCTGGTTTTTTCGACAGCGCCTCGAGAAGACTCGCGAGGTTCGCCTTGTCGGTGTGCCAGTGCTGCACCGATTCCGGCTTCTGCGACAGTTCCGCCAAGACACGGTTGAG
This sequence comes from uncultured Actinomycetota bacterium, assembly GCA_963737375.1. Lineage (GTDB taxonomy): Bacteria > Actinomycetota > Actinomycetes > Mycobacteriales > Mycobacteriaceae > Mycobacterium. The sequence continues at coordinate 5,002 of CAVTSP010000006.1, read as the reverse complement.
TTTTTCCGACGTCTTGCTGTCCTTATCGTTGCCCGGGCTTTCCTTCGTATCGCACGAGCTGGGGGCGCCTGCCCGAGAACCGGTTTCGACCGTGGCGCGGGGAACAGCATTACCCAACGCACTACCGGCAATGCTCGCCACCGCCATCTGACCGAACACGGTTCCCTGGGCGGCTGCCGCAACCACAGGAGCGCCGGCCGTACCCATGCCCTGTAACGCGGCGGCGGCCAGCCTGACCGTCGGAGTGGCCGCAGCCCAGCTCGGCGGCACCGACAACGCCCCCACTAAGCCCGCGTCGCCGACACCCGCCGACGCTGCCCCGGCCAAGCCAGCTGATCCCGCGGATCCAAGCCCCGCCGCTAGAGGTGACGCGGCGACGGCGACTGGCAGCGTCCCATCTTGAAATCCCCGCGCCGCCAGCGCCATTCCCGAGGTGGCAGTCACTAAGACGTTCCTCACCGGCAACAACAACGGGCCACCGATTTCATACGTCTCAAGCAGCGTCGTCAACGGGGTCCCCGGGGCGATGAGGCTCGACAGACCCTGCGCCGAGGAGGTGGCCGGCGCCGCCGTGGCGGGCGTTGCGAGGCTTTGCAGCGACGAGGGCACCCGCGATATCAGCTGAGACAACGCCGACTGGGCGCCGGTGCCGGCCGACGTGCCGGTGGCCTGTGCGACGCCGGTTGACTGAGAGGCCAGTCCGCCAGGATTGCTGGTCTGTGGCGGCGAGGTGAACGGCGTCACCTGTGCGGCCGTCGCGGACTGACCGGCGTAGCCGTACATCGCCGCGGCATCCTGGGCCCACATATCCGCGTACTGCGCCTCCGTGGCCGCGATCGCTGACGTGTTCTGCCCGACGATATTGGTGGCCACCAAGGACGCCAGTTGCGCGCGATTGGCCGCGATCAGTGCCGGGGGCACCGTACTCGCCAACGCGGTCTCATACGCGGTCGCCGCGTCCCTGGCCTGTGTCGCGGTCTGCTCGGCCTGCGCCGCGGTGGCGCTCATCCACATCGCGTAGGCCGCGGCCGGGGCTGCCATCGCCGACGACGACGGACCGTGCCACTCCGCCGTCAACCCCGAGATCACGACGGAATAGGAGTGTGCCGCGGAACCCAATTCGGCGGCCAGCCGGTCCCACGCCGCCGCGGCGGCCATCATCGGCCCGGGACCGGGACCGGAATACATGCGGCCGGAATTGATCTCCGGCGGCAACGTCCCGAAATCCATTGCTTACTCCTTATCCGGCCGGCGCGGTGTGGCCGGTGTCGGTACAGGATCCGATTTCTGCGAGTCGGTGGTTCATCATCATCATCGAAGGTGCCTCTGATCGCGGTTGTCAGTCTTCGGGGATCACGATGATGGTGACGGCGGTGTCCGCGCCCGCAATGGCGCCGCCCCCGCCGCTGACCGACCGGGCAACATCACCACCGGCGCCGGCGGTACCGGCGATGGCCCGTCCGGTCAAACCGGACAGTGCCATGTTGCTGAACACGCTGCCCTCGCTCTCCGTCGCAAGCACGGTCGAGACAGCGCCCGGACCGGTCTGCGGCAACACGAAGGCGACCGGCCTGACCGTCGGGGCGGCACTGACCCAGCCGGGCGGAACCGACAAGCTCCCGACCGCGCCGGAGCTGCCGGCCTGCGCCAGTAGCGGCTGGCCTCCCGAATACCTCACAGCCGGGCCAAGGCCGGCCGCGGCTCTGCTGACGGCCCCGTCATAGGCCAGCTGCAGATTCTGCCTACCTAACGTCGCCAGCAAGTTCTGGAAGCCGATGTCGTAGTTGCCACCGAGCGGGGAATACAACTTGAGCGGGTTATAGGGGCCGATGAGCAACTCCGAGAGAACCGACGACGAAGTCGGGTCGGCCGCCGGAGTAGAGGTGGCGAGGCTTTGCGCCGTCTGGGGGGTCGGGGACATCAGCTGCGACACCGCTTGCGCGTTGGTGCCGGCCGATGTAGCGGTGGCGTGCGCCGCGGCGGCCTGCCCGCCCGTCCCGCCCGCGTTGGTGGCGTGGGGCGCCGGCGCGAACGGTGCCAGCTGCGACGCAGTCACCGACGAACCGGCATACCCGTACATCGCGCTGGCATCCTGTGCCCACATTTCGGCGTACTGCGCCTCGGTAGCCGCGATCGCCGCAGTGTTCTGTCCGAAGATGTTGGTCGCAATCAGCGACGTCAGCAAAACGCGGTTGGCCACGATTACCTGCGGGGGAACCGTTGCCGCGAACGCGGTTTCGTAGGCCGCCGCGGCCGCCCGAGCCTGCGTAGCCGTCTGCTCGGCCTGGCCGGCAGTGGCCCTCATCCAGGCCATATACGGCGCAGCCGAAGCTGCCATCGTGACCGAGGACGGGCCCTGCCAGCTCGCGGTCAACCCCGAGATCGTCATTTCGTAGAACGCCGTCGTCGAGTGAAGCTCGATGGCCAAACCGTCCCAGGCAGCTGCGGCGACAAGCATGGACCGAGAACCCGGACCCGAGTACATACGACCGGAATTGATCTCCGGGGGCAATATCCCGAAATCCATCGTTAGACTTCTCCCCCGGCCACTGAGAGATAACGGTCCAAGCGGGCCCCTATTTGCCTGGCACAACCTCGCAGATATTCGCGAACCGGCTCGCGCAGAGCTTTTGTCGCCTTCGCCAGCGCTGGATCGCGAGCAGGGCGCCCGGACAGTCGGGCACGCCAATCATCGAAATCCTGAAAGAGCCGCCTACCAAGCATAAATCGAACCACCAAACTAGCCACGCCTGACTCGATCGCTATTGTTCCCGCCCTAGCTGTGAACAACCTGCATGGTCTGTTCTCAGGCCCGCCATTCCAACATAATTCGGCCGTACGTTGCTTTGGCGAACCAGGATATGGACCCGATGAAATGCCCTATCGACCGGTCGAAGCCACCACCGGTTTCGCTGACAGTTCCCTCAACTCGTTCCAGAAGCGTCGCTTCCGCCTACACGGGCCCCGGCCGTCGCCTGTGCGATGCGAGATCCGACGTCGTAGACGACGATCTGTGCGGTTGCTCCCTCGACCCGGCTGATGGCTTGGGCCAGTTTGTCGGCGGTGCGGTCATGCAACAGTCGCGCTACCAGCGGTGCATACGTCCGACGCGGCAATAGCACCGTGACCTTGGTGCCCGAATGATCGTGCATCTCCTGCAGGACCATATCTCGCGCCGCCCGACTCAAGTGCCGATCCGGGCAGTCCACCATCCGCAGCGGAACCTCATCCGCGAAATGCTCCCAGCGCTGCTGCAGTAGCGAGGCGTGCACCGCATCGATCACGAAGTGGACCGCCTCCAGGTTGTCGGCATGTAGGCCACTTGCGTAATGCAACGCTTCGATCGTCGCGAAGTCGAAGTGATCGACCAAGATGATGACACGATGATGCGGATGCCTGACCACGTCCTGACGCTCGGTTACCAGGTTCTCCAAAACGGAGTTCTCAGCCCGATATTGGCGGTTGAGTCGCATCAGACCGAACACCAGAATCGGGAAAACCACTAACACGAGCCACGCACCCTCGGTGAACTTCGCGACCGCAAAGATCAACACCACGATCGTCGACAGGATCGCCGCGGAGAGGTTGACCACCACCCTGCGTCGCCAACCGGGTTCACGCTGATTCAGGTTGTATTTGGTCATCCCGTAGCCTGCCATCGAGAATCCCGTGAACACGCCCATGGCAAAAAGCGGCACCACCGCGTCGACCGAGCCGCCGGTGACGATCACCAATGTCACCGCCAGCGCGGTCAGAATGAGGATGGCGTTGGAAAACACCAGTCGGTGGCCACGTTTCATCATCGGCCGCGGCAAGAAACTGTCCTCGGCGACAAAACTGGTCAGCGCCGGAAACCCGTTGAAGCTGGTGTTGGCGCCAAAGAACAGAATGGCCGCACTCGCTGTCTGAAGAAGGGCGTACATAACCGTGCCGATCACGCCGTGGCCGAACACCGCACGGGCAACCTCGGACAGCATCGAGGGATATTCGGCGACGTAGGGGGTGGCGTGGGTGGCGTGCACCAGATAGATGACCCCCACCAGCAGAAACCCCAGAATGCAGGCCATCCTCGTCAACACCCGACGAGCGTTGGGACCCTGCGGTTTTCGAAAGACATTCACCGCGTCGGCGATCGCCTCAACCCCGGTCAGTGAGGTGCCACCGTTGGCGAATGCCCGCAACAACACCAGCACCGTCGCGCCCATGATCAGGCCGTTGCCCTGATGGACCGGCACCGACCCGACAATGTGCGTTGAATCGTATTGCGGTAAATCCCAGAAGATTTGGCGAGCCACACCGGTCACGATCATCACCACGAGCATGATGATGAATGAGTACACCGGCACGGCGAAGAATCGGCCCGCCTCCTTCATCCCGCGGAGGTTGGCATAAGCGATCAGCAGTAACGCCCCGACCGTGATTTCCAGGTGGTAGGGGCCGAGCGAAGGTACCGCCGAAACGACCGCGAACGTGCCCGACGCGCACTGTACCGCCACCGTCACCACGTAATCGATCAGCAGCGCCGCCGACGAGATCTGGGCAATCCGTGGACCGAAGCTGGCTCGCGCCACCACATACGAGCCACCCCGTTGGGTGTAGGTCATCACGACCTGGCGATAAGACCCGGTCACCAGAGCCAAAATCAACAAGATCACGCCGGCGATCGGCAGTATCAGCACATAGGCCGCCATCCCCGCCGCCGGCAGTAACTCGACCATGATCTGCTCGGGACCGTAGACGGTCGATGAGATCGCGTCCGGTGAAAGCGCGCCTAGCGCAACGGTGTTCGACAAGCTTTCGTGCTCGAGATTCTCATTGATCAGCGGCTTTCCCAGAAAAAACCGCTTCCACGCGTCGACGAAAGTTGACGGAGCTTGATCCGCGTCAGCCGGAATTGTCACAGTGATGCCGTCCCTGCCCGACCGCTCGCATCGCTCACCGAATACGTACGTCGTGCACGCTAGCGGTTCGACCGGGGATCCGGTTACGCGGGACGGCGCTA
>CAVTSP010000005.1:0-22448 GCA_963737375.1 uncultured Actinomycetota bacterium | reverse complement strand
CCAGGCAGCCCGGGCCGAGGAGCGCCTTGAGGTCGCCCATCAGGGCTGGGGACATGGTCACCCGCAGCGATGCGTCCAGCTCGAGGGTGGTGATTCGGTCGCCGCTGAGCAGCCGCAGATGCACCTGCGACGTGCCAGGGTGTTGCGCCAGCACCTGTTTGAGCGCGCTGACCTTGTCGATGGTGCACTGACGCGTAGGCAGGCTGACGGCGAGCGGGCGGTTCGCTTGCGCATTGCTGAAGTCGGGCACCACCAGGTCGTTGGCGATCAACGAAATCCGATCGTCGCGGATCGCGACTTTGGCGGTCACGACCACCACCGTGTCGTCGATGACTTCGGCACCGAACGCGGAATAGGTGTGCGGGAAGAACATCACCTCGATGCCACCGGTCAGGTCTTCCAGTTGGGCTGACGCCCAGGGCATTCCGTTCTTGTTCACCCGCCGATTCACCGACGCGAGGATGCCGCCGACTTTCACCATGGTTTCGTTGGCGACGTCCCCGTCGAGGATCGCGGGTATGGCGGTGTCGACCTGGGTGGCCAGTAGATGCGCGACCCCGTTGAGCGGATGCCCGGACACGTACAGGCCCAGCATCTCTCGTTCCAGAGCGAGTTTGTGCTTGTCGTCCCATTCTTCGTCGGGAACCCTGATGGTGAAGACTGCGTCGGCGCCCGCTCCGCCGTCGTTCGGGTCGCCGCCGAACAGGTCGAACTGTCCCATCGCTTCGGCCTTTTTGGTACCGAGCACCGACTCCACCGCGTCGGTGTGGACGAGGAACAGTCCCTTGCGCGGATGCTTCAGCGAGTCGAAGGCGCCGGCCTTGATCAGCGACTCGGTGACTTTCTTGTTGCACGCCGCGATGTCGACTTTGTTGAGATAGTCGGAGAAGTCGGTGTACCTACCCTTTGCGGTACGGGTATTGATCAGCGAGGCAACGACATTGGCCCCGACGTTGCGCACCGCGCCCAGTCCGTAGCGGATGTCGGTGCCCACCGAGGCGAAGTTGAGCCCGGACTCGTTGACGTCCGGCGGCAGCACGGTGATACCGAGCTTGCGGCAGTCGGCCAGGTAGACCGCGGCCTTGTCTTTGTCGTCACCGACCGAGGTGAGCAGCCCGGCCATGTACTCGCCCGGGTAGTTCGCCTTCAAATACGCCGTCCAGTAGGACACCAGGCCGTAGCCGGCGGCGTGCGACTTGTTAAACGCGTAGTCGGCGAACGGCAGGATGGTGTCCCACAGTGCTTTGATCGCTTTGGCTGAGAATCCGTTGGTCTGCATGCCTTCTGAGAAGCCTTCGAACTCCTTCTCCAGCACTTCGCGCTTCTTCTTGCCCATGGCCTTGCGCAGAATGTCTGCTCGAGCGAGCGAGTACCCGGCCACCTTCTGCGCGATGCGCATGATCTGCTCCTGATACACGATCAGGCCGTAGGTTTCGGCGAGGATCTCGCGCAGCGGTTCCTCGAGCTCAGGGTGAATCGGCTTGATCGCCTGCCGATTGTTCTTACGGTCGGCGTAGTCGTTGTGGGCGTTCATCCCCATCGGGCCGGGGCGGTACAACGCGAGCACCGCGACGATGTCCTCGAACCCGGTGGGCTGCATGCGGCGAAGTAGGTCGCGCATCGGGCCGCCGTCGAGCTGGAACACCCCAAGCGTCTCGCCGCGACCCAGCAGTTCGAAAGTGGCCGGGTCGTCGAGCGCGAGCGATTCGAGATCGAGATCGATCCCGCGGTTGTCTTTGATGTTCACCAGCGCATCGCCGATGATCGTCAGGTTGCGCAGCCCTAGGAAGTCCATCTTCAGCAGGCCGATCGCCTCACACGAGGGGTAGTCCCAGCCGGTGATGATCGCGCCGTCCTGCGCCCGCTTCCACAGCGGGATCACGTCGGTCAGCGGCTCGCTGCTCATGATCACCGCGCAGGCATGCACACCGGAGTTGCGGATCAGACCCTCCAGGCCGCGAGCGGTCTGGTAGATGGTGCGCACATCGGGATCGGTGTCGATCAGACCGCGGATTTCAGCGGCCTCTTTATAGCGTTCGTGGTTGGGGTCGGTGATGCCCGACAGCGGAATGTCTTTGGCCATGATCGCCGGCGGTAGTGCCTTGGTGATCCGGTCGGCGATCGCGAAGCCCGGCTGACCGTAGTGGATCCGCGCGGAATCCTTCAGTGCCGCTTTGGTTTTGATGGTGCCGAAAGTGATGACCTGTGCGACCCGGTCCTGTCCCCACTTCTCGGCGGCATAACGCACCATCTCACCGCGGCGACGGTCGTCGAAGTCGATGTCGATATCGGGCATCGACGCGCGCTCGGGGTTGAGGAACCGCTCGAACAGCAACCCGTGTTGGATCGGGTCGATGTCGGTGACGCCCAGCGCGTAGGCCACCAGCGATCCGGCCGCCGAGCCACGGCCGGGGCCGACCCGGATGTCGACCGAGCGCGCGTAGTTGATCAGGTCGGCCACGATGAGGAAGTAGGACGGAAAACCCTTGTCGCAGATGACTTCGATCTCGTAAGCGGCCCGCTCGGAGTAGCCGTCGGGCACCGCGTCGGGGAAACGGCGTCGCAGGCCGGCCTCGACTTCGTGGTCCAACCAGGACGCCGGGTCGTGGCCATCGGGCACCGGGAAAACCGGCATCCGGTCGCGGGGCGCCCACACGTCGGCGTATGAGCTGACCCGCTCGGCGATCAGCAGGGTCGAGTCGCAGGCGCCGTCGACCTCGCCGTCCCAGATCTCGCGCATCTCGGCGGCCGACTTGAGGTAATAGCCGTCACCGTCGAACTTGAACCGGGCGGGGTCGGTGAGCGTCTTGCCCGTCTGCACGCACAACAGCGCCTCGTGGTTGTGCGCGGCGTCGCGGGTGACGTAGTGGCAGTCGTTGGTGGCCAGCGGCGGAATGTTGAGCGCGCGGCCGATTTCCAGCAGGCCTTCGCGCACCCGGCGCTCGATGGACAGCCCGTGGTCCATCAGCTCCAGAAAGTAGTTCTCGGGCCCGAAGATCTCCCGCCACTTGGCCGCCGACTCCAGCGCTTCGCGCTGATGGCCGAGTCGCAGCCGGGTCTGCACCTCCCCGGACGGGCAGCCGGTGGTGGCGATGATGCCGCTCGCGTGCTCGGCGATCAGCTCGGCGTCCATCCGCGACCACTTGCCCAGCTGGCCTTCGAAGGACGCCAGCGACGACAGCTTGAACAGGTTGCGCAGTCCGGTGGCGTTCTCGGCGACCATCGTCATGTGGGTGTAGGAGCCGCTGCCGGACACGTCGTCGCTCTTCTGCCCCGGATCACCCCACAGAATGCGTTTGGTCTCGAAACGGGAAGCCGGCGCGATATAGGCCTCGATGCCGATGATCGGTTTGATGCCGGCTGCGGTGGCCCCGTTGTAGAACTCGCTGGCACCGAACATGTTGCCGTGGTCGGTCATCCCGATCGCGGGCATCTGCAGCCGCTGCGCCTCGGCCAGCATGGGCGAGACCTTCGCGGCACCGTCCAACATCGAGTATTCGGTGTGGTTGTGTAGGTGCACGAACGACTTGCTCATAGGGACGCCAGTCTATGACCGCACACCGACGTGCTCCCGGCGTGTCGCAGCGTGTGTCTGGGAGTTGGGTGCGAGATCGCTGCAACAAGGCCTCGCGACCCACGTTCGATACCTGCCGGAACTACTGTGTCCAGCAAACCCGGGACTAGGAAGGTGCGAATGTTCACGAAAAGGCCACCACTGCACTCGATCGGCGCCGATCCCGACTATCGGTTCACGCTGGCCAACGAGCGCACCTTCCTGGCCTGGATACGCACCGGCATGGCCTTGCTCGCGGGTGCGGTCGCGCTGGCCGGCCTGATCCACAACTTCGGCCCCCGACCGTTCCGGATCGGCATCTCTGCGCTGCTGCTGGCATTGTCGCTCACCGTGACCATGGGCGCATACCAGCGCTGGGAGCGGGCCGAACGGGCATTGCGGGAAAACCGTCCGCTGCCAACCGATCCGATGCCGCGAATCCTCGTGTCGGGGCTGGGCATCATCATGGTTGCGGCGGCCGCCCTCATCTTTCTCGCGGAGATCGGTCATCGCTAAATGCACCCAGACGACGGACCCCTCCCGGGTGTGGCAGCCGAACGCACGGCACTGTCGTGGCAGCGCACCAGCCTCAGCATGATCTCAGTCGGTGCGCTGGTGGTGCGCTGGAGCATGGTGCAGCACCTCCCGACCTGGCCGGGGATCGTCCTGACGGCGGTGGTCGCCGTGGGCAGCCTCGTCGCGGTGAGTGTGCGCTACCGGCAGGTGCGCGACAGCGTGCGCGCCGGCCGGACGCCGCGTTCGCGCGTCCTCGTCCCTGCGACTGCGGGGCTCGCGGTCGCCGTTGTCATCGGTGTCGGCGTCGGGATCGTCGTGGAATACACCGCCCGCTGAACCAGCCGAGCGGCCGGGATGGCCGCGCTGCTGGTACAGCTCGACGAACTGCTTCAGCAACTTGTCCGGGCTTTGACCGCGCAGCAGCGATCGGCCAAGCAGGCCAACATGTGCGACGTCGTGCCGTCCCGCCCACTCACGAGCGAACCGCCACGGTGTCGGGATCGCTGCTGGCGTGCCGGCCGTTCTGGCTCGCGGCCGGGCCGTCAGCGGTGCCGTTCGACACTTCGGGCGCCGGTTCCGAGACGGGCGTGGCCGGCGGTTCTGCTCGCCGACGCGGCGCGGGCGGCGGCGGCTTGGACGGCCACCAATTCCACTTGCCGACGAGGACGGCGATGGCGGGCACCGTGATGGTGCGCACCAGGAAGGTATCCAGCAGAAGCCCGGTACCGATGATGAAACCGCACTGCACCAGGGTGCTGATGCTGGCGAACAGCATGCCGAACATCGACGCCGCGAAGATGACACCCGCCGCGGTGATCACACCACCGGTCGAGCTCACCGTGTGGATGACGCCGGAACGGATCCCGTGCGGCGACTCTTCGCGCAATCGCGAGATCAGCAGCAGGTTGTAGTCGGCGCCCATGGCGACCAGCACGATGAAGGTCAGCCCGGGAATGCTCCAGGTCAGCGGCTGGCCGAAGATGAACTGGAAGACAATCACACCCACGCCAAGCGCCGATAAGTACGAAAGCACTACGGACGCAATCAAATACAGCGGCGCCACCACAGCGCGCAGGATCACGACCAGGATCAGGAACACGATCAGAATGGTCATCACGATGATGAGGTTGATGTCGTCCCCGTAATAGGCGCGGGTGTCGCGAAGCATCGCGGTAACCCCCGACGCCGAGATCGACGCTTCCTTCATCAGCGTGCGCGGGTGCGGCCCCCGGGCCGCGTCGGTGATCCCGCGAATCTGATTCATGGCTTCGGTGGCGAACGGATTGAGTTCGGTCTGCACCAGATACCGGGCGGTGTGGCCGTCAGGCGAGATGAACGCCGTCAGCGCGCTGTTCAGGCCGCCGCCGGTCTGCGAGGTGTCCTTGATCAACGCCTTGATTTCGTCGATCATTTGCTGGATCGCGTCGGCGTACGTGTGCGGATCTTTCGGCGGTACCACGGCGCGGTCCTTCTCGGGCGGACCGTCGTTGCCCAGCGTGCGCAAGTCGTTGCGAGCGTTTTCCACGATGCGGCGGAATTCACGGGAGGCCGCCTCGATGGAGGGCTCATCGGGAAACGACGACAAGTGCTCGGCGAATTCGGACATCTTCTTCAGCGCTCCGCCGGCCCGGTCGGCGGTCGCGACCACGTCGAGCACCGTCACCGGTGCCGCGTTGACCGTGTTGGCGATCTCAGCGACGTCGACGGACATGGCGAAGCCGAGCCCACGGATTGTGCTGACGAACGTCCCGGTGTCGTCGACTTCCTTCTTTGGAGCCGCCGGGGCGGTGGGCAGGGTCACCCCAGGAGGCAGATTGAGGCTGCTGAGATCCGGTGTCAGCTCGACGTTTCCGGAGCTGGAAACCGAATACAACAGCGACGCCACATTGGGGAACCCTTCGGCCCCCTCGAGGTCCTTGTTACCGGATTCGCTGCCTTTGTCGTGTCTGGGGAGCAGTTCGCCGTCGGCCGTGGATTTCTTGTCCGATTTCGCCGACGGCACGGGCGCTTGCCGGATCGCGGCGATGTCGGGAAGTTGGCCGACCCGCTGTTCCATCTGCTTCAGATCAACCAGGGCGGGGGGTGTCCGCAAGTCCTGATCCGAGTGGACGACCAGATACTCGGGAATGGTGGCATTCAACGGAAAGTGTTGCGCCAAAATGTCATATCCGACCGAGCTCTCGACGTCTTTCGGCAGGGTCTTGCTGTCGTCGTAGTTGAAATTGGTGAACATCGAGCAGCCCGCCAATATCAGCAACACGGTGAGGCTGGCGGCCAAGTGGATCACCGGCTTGCGGACGATGCGCGTTCCGACTACCCGCCAGAAGCGGGTGGTGCGGTCGCGGCCCGGCTTGATCCAGCCACGCCTCCCGGTCAGGACCATCAGGGCCGGAAGGAACGTCACAGCGGCGAACAGCGCTACCGCAATGGCTATGGCCAACGCGGGCCCGACGTTTTTGAAGGCGCCCAACTGGGTGAAAACCATCCCCAGGAAGGTGATCGACACCGTGGCCGCCGACCCGGCGATGACCTTGCCGATCGACGTCAAGGCCCTCGCGACGGCATCGTCGGAACTCATGCCCTGTCGCAAATAGTCGTGATATCGGCTGATCAAGAAGACCGCGTAGTCGATTCCGGCTCCGGCCATCATCGTCGTCAACAGTGTGATCGTCTGATTGGAAACACCCAAGCCGAGTTCGGCGACGCCCGAAACGATGGACTGCGCAACACCTACCGAGACGCCGATGGTGATCAACGGCAGCATCATGGTGACGAAATTCCGGTAAATAACGAACAGAATGACCAAGACCATCACCACGACCGCGGTCTCGATCACGTGCATGTCGCGAACACCGATGTACATCAGGTCATCACCGGTGGCCGCGGGTCCGGTCAGATGTGCCGTCAACGTCGAGCCGGCGACGGATTTCTTGACGATGTCGGCGACGCGGCCGAATCCCTCGTGCAGCTCGGGGGTGCCGACGCCGCCGGACAGCACCATCGGCAGATACCAGGCTTTGTGATCCTTACTGGTCATCGCCTCGCGCAGGGCCGGCGTGCGGACGAAATCCTGCAGCAGGACGATGTCGCGAGTGTCCGGGCGCAGATTATCGGCCACCGCGCGGTAGGTGGTCAGGTCAGACGGGTTCAGCCCATTGTCGTCGGTCAGGACGACCAACAGCACATTCTCATTTTCGGACCCGGACTGGTGATATGCCTCGGAGATCTGTTTCGTCGTCTGCAGCACCGGGGCGTCGGACGGCAGGATCGGCACCGGCCGTTTCGCGGCCATCTCGGTCAACGGTGGGAAGGTCACCGACAAAACGGCAGCCAGCGCCACCCAGAACCCGATGACCGCCCACGGCCAGCGCCGCACGCACACACCGATCCAGCCGAAGACACCCCTGCCGTCGGCCACAGTCGCTTTACGAGCCCCCCGTAACACCCGGTAAGGCTACCGCCGTTGGCTGGATCTATCGGACCTTCGGGGATGGCGGGTCGGTTGCGTGGCTATCCGTAGAGCTCGACGAACTGCTCCAGCGATTTCTCTACGTCGCCTTTGACGGCACGGGCTGCTGTCGCGCCCACGGGACCGAACAGCGCCCGCCCACCCAACTCGAGACGCACCCCCAGCGTCGAACCTTTTTTGGCGGGCGCGACGCTGAGCGTGACGGTGTACTTCGCGCCGCCTTTGCCCGATCCCGACAGGGCGACCTGCTGTGGCGGGTCCCAGGTGGTGACCGTCCAGGTCACCCGATTGCGGAAGCCCTTGGCGCGGGCGACGCCGACGATTTGAGTGCCCTCAGCCAGCTCGTCGGGAAGCTCGCTGCGCCACGCCTCGTGCATCGTCAACCATTCGCCCAGCTGGGACAGGTCGGACACGTGGTCCCACATGTCCTGCGGGCTCATCGGCACATCGGTTGTGACGTCGACTTTGGCCATCAGTGATTGGGCCCGCCGCGGAGACGGTTGCCGAGCCGCAAACCGGGCAGCAGCAGGGTGCGTGGCACGTAGCGGCCCCCGATGCTGACGGCTTTGGGCACGATTCCGGGCACCACGCTGCGTTTGCCGGCCAGCATGCCGCCGATCGCCTCCTCGGCGACGTCATGCGGCGATACCTGAGCGATCGGGATGCTGAACCGCTCGGCGTTGGCGATCTCGCCCCATTCGGTCGGCACCGGGCCCGGACACAACACCGTCACCGACACGCCCGTTCCGTGCAACTCCTCGTGGACCGCTTCGGAGAAGGTCTGCACGAAGGCCTTGGTCGCCGAATACACCGCCATGAAGGGCATCGGCTGGAAACCGGCGATCGAGGCGATGTTGAGCACCGCTCCCGCTCCCCGCTCGACCATGCCGGGCAGCGCGGCATGGGTCAGCTCCATCAGCGTCAGCGAATTCAGCACCACCTCTTCGCTTTCGCGCTCGACCGGCAGGGTCTGGAATACCCCGCTGGTGCCGAAGCCTGCGCTGTTGCACAAACCGGCGATCGGCTCGTCGCGCAGCCGCTGGGCCAGCTTTTCGCGGGACCCGGCGTCGGACAGATCGAGTGGCTGCACGTCGACGCCGACCGAATACTGAGCGCGCAGATCGTCGGCGAGCTCATCCATCCGTTCCTTGCGGCGGGCGACCAGCAGCAGCGGGTAGCCGCGGTGGGCCAGTCTTTTGGCCAGTTCGGTGCCGATGCCCGACGAGGCGCCGGTGATGACGACGGTTGCCTGGCTGTTCGGTTTAGGAAGACTCATGATCGCCTCACCAGTGGATTCCGCGGGTGGCCCGCACGAATGTTTCGCTTCGGTTGTCGAAATCTGTTGTGCTGCTGTCGGATTGGTCGCCTTTAGCTGCGGTCGAGTCGGCGAACATGCTGAAGGCCCGGTTGCGCACCCGGTCCATCACCGCCGGGTTGACCGCGTCGACGACGGCGGCGAACTGGCCGAGCGGCGAGCTGGCCCGCCGGGGGCGCTGCACGATCGCATCGGTGATCACACCGGCGGCCTGGTCCGGAGTCAGCGCCGGAAACTTGTCGTACATCTTGGTGGGGCTGATCATCGGCGTCCGGACCAGCGCCATATGCACCGTGGTGAATTTGACGTCGTCGTCTACCACCTCGGCCTGTAGTGCGTCGCAGAGGCTGTCCAGCGCGGACTTGCTGGCGATGTAGGCGCCGAACCGCGGCGCCCGGGTCTGCACGCCGACCGACGAGACGTTGATGATCTGCCCGAATCCGCGTTCCCGCATACCCGGAATGAATTTGAGAATCAGCTGCACCGCGCCGAGGTAGTTCAGCTGCATGGTGCGCTGATAGTCGTGGATACGGTCGTAGGACAGCGCCAGTGAACGCCGGATCGAACGCCCGGCGTTGTTGATCAACATGTCGACGCCGCCGAGGTCGGCCAGCACTTTGTCAGCCATCGCCGCGATGGCGTCCATATCGGTCAAATCGCAGGCGTAGACATGCGCGGTGCCGCCGTTGCTGCGGATATCGTCGGCGACCTTGTCCAGGTTTTCCTGGGTGCGCGCGACGAGGACCACCTCGCCGCCGGCCTCGGCGATCTTCTTAGCCGCCGCTTCACCGATGCCCGACGAACCACCGGTGATCAGCGTGATCGTGCCGTCGACGGCGTCGTGCAAGGTGCGGCCCTGCACCGCGTCGAGCAGATTGCGCAGGTAGAAGGGCCGATATCGGCCGGCCGAGTTGGGAGTGTTGACGAGATTGGACACGGCGGCGAACGGCTTCTCGACGAGGCCGGTCAGATCCCCCAGATTCATAGACTTCTCGCTCCCCCGGTGGTGACTTCCCTGGATTTTCATCGAGTCTGCTACACCGCTGGTGCATACAGGTGATTCTCCGGCAATCCGGTTGTTACGCCGGGTAATCGCATGGTGATGGCACCCTAACGGTCGGGCAATGCCCACATGGTCCGCTGTGTCTCATGGGAATGCTCACCCGATTTCGCCGACCCGGCACCGTCTCGCTGTACGAGAAGATCGGCGGACACGATGCCCTCGAAGTCGTTGTCGAAGATTTCTACTGCCGGGTGCTCGACGACGACCTGCTGGCCGGTTTCTATGCCGGCGCGAACATGAGGTGCGTGAAGGCCCGTCAGGTCGAGTTCCTCGGCTCCGTGCTCGGGGGGCCCGGGCCGTACACCGGCTCGTCGATGCGGCAGGTTCACGAGGGACGCGGCATCACCATGCATCATTTCGCGATGGTGGCTGCACACCTGGCCGACTCACTGTGCGCGGCCGGCCTGCACACCGACACCATCACCGACATCCTTCATGCGATCGCGCCACTGGCCGGGGAGATCGCCTCGGAGGACGTCAAAGCGGTCGTCTGAGGACCGCCCCAAGCTTCGCCGAGCGTGCGTGTTTGCGAATAAGCGGCCTGGTTTATCGCGTGGCCGCACGCTCGGCGAACCCCCTTCGCGGATTCGGGAGATCTGCCGAATCGCCGTTCGGGGCTTAGATTGGAATTCATCGGCTCGTCTGGCGATGAATTCAGCAGAACGGAATCCCGGCCATGTTTTCCGTAGTCCTCCGCCGCCTTCCCTACTCGGTGGCGGCGGTCACCCTCCTTGCCGCGGCGACGTTTTCACCCATAGGTACGGCGGTAGCCGATCCGGGTCAGGATCAGAAGTTCTTCGATCTCCTTAATCAACAAGACATACCTCCCGTCGACAACGACAACAGCCTGATCGACGTCGCCAAAAAGACGTGTTCACGACTTGATGAGGGCATGTCGGTGGGCGACCTGGTGGAGCTGATCCGAAACAACGGATTCAACGAGAACCCGCTCACCCGCTTGCAAAACCAGGGCCGCATCACCAGGACCATCGATCGATTCATCAACGCTGCAGTGCAGGCCTACTGCCCGAACAACAGGGGCAAGATAGCCTCCATCGCCGCATACCAGGGGCGGCCGGGCGACTCTCGACTCGTCGTGCTGGCGTCGTTCGTCGAACCCCTCCCCGCCGGAGAGATCTTGCCGACCAAGCCGCTTCCGGTTCCGGCGCAGCCACCGCCGCCCGTGCCGCAAGAAATCGAGCCACCACCTCAGCAACCCCCGCCCCCACCGCGGCATGCGCCGCCTGCGCCCCACCAAGCGGCTCCTCCACCGCAGGAGCCGCCGCCGCCGGCCGAGGCGCCGGCCCCGGACCCCGGGCCTCGCGCCGAGGCTCCCGCGCCCGGCAGCGGCGGACCCGGCGGCGGCGGACCCGGTGGCGGCTCACCCGGCGGAGACGCTCCGGCTCCTGCAAGCCCGCCGCCGGACCAGCCTGCGCCGCCAGGACACATCAGGCTGGCGCCTTGAGGCAGTGACATCGGCTGGCCGACAATGCAGTCATGGGCCCTACATTCGATGAACTGGTTGCCGAAGCTGCCGCGGCGCCGATCGACGGCTGGGATTTCTCCTGGCTCGACGGTCGCGCCACCGAGGAGCGTCCGTCGTGGGGCTACCAACGACTGATGAGCCGGCGGCTGGCGACGGCGTCGGCGGGGCTCGACATCGACACCGGCGGCGGCGAGGTGCTCGCCGGGGCGGAGTCCTTCCCACCGACGATGGTCGCCACCGAATCGTGGCCGCCGAACGCGGCGCTGGCCACCACGCTGCTGAACCCGCGTGGGGTCGTCGTGGTGGCGACCCGCGACGAGCCGGGCCTGCCGTTCGCCGACGAGGCGTTCGACCTAGTGACCAGCCGACACGCAACCGTGGTTCGGTGGGCGGAGATCTTCCGGGTGCTGCGCCCGGGCGGAAGTTACCTGGCGCAGCAGATCGGACCCGCGACAATGAGGGAGCTGTTCGAATTCTTTCTGGGACCTCAGCCGGCCAAATGGGCTGAGCTGCAACCGGATATCCAGGCCGACCGGGCTCAGGCCGCTGGGCTGCACATCGTCCAGATGCGGATGGAAAGGCTGCGGGCAGAGTTCTTTGACGTCGGCGCGGTGATCTATTTCCTGCGCAAGGTGATCTGGACCGTCCCGGACTTCAGCGTCGAACGCTATCGCGATCGGCTGCGCGCGATGCACGAGCAGATCGAGGCCGACGGGTCGTTCGTCGCGCATTCGACGCGGGTCCTGGTCGAAGCCCGCAAGCCCTAGCGGCCGATCGCTCCGCCTGAAAGGCGGGCCTGCGGACGCATCTACCCTCGACCGGCGAAGCCGCCGGCTTCCGCAACGCTCACGAACTCCACTGCGACATCTCGACTGTCGCAGTGCTGTCACTGGAGATCGGCCGCATCGAACAGCCGTGGGTCGACAAGGCCGAAAGCTACCCGCGGCGGACGCGAAAGCCGTCCTGATCAGCGCAGCATCGACGCGATGGTGGAGGCGTCGGGCCCCGCGGTGAAGTTCGGGCCCGCCACTCCGCCGGCCAAGGTGTCAGCCCCGAACGAGAACATGCCGACCAGCTCCGCGCGGTCGGAATTCCCCCGGACCACCGGAGCCCCCGAATCCCCGCCCGTGGGGTACGCGATGTGGTCCGCGAAGTACAGCAACCCCGTGTGCGATATTGCGGGATTCCACAGCGCGGCAGCCTGATCGGTGCTCATCGCAGTGAACCCGCCGACTTCGAGCGCATCGGCACGGAGCTGGCCTGCGGGCAGCCCGGGCCGGATACCGTGCCCGAATGCCCTCAGCGGGGTACCTGGCGTAACAGGGGTCATCCCCAACGGGATCGGGGCGGTCCTCACCGGCCGGGCCAGGGTCAGCACCGCCACGTCGAACACGGCGGCGTCGAGGTTGGGTTCGTCCGGATGTGTGGCGCTCGGGATCCGGCGAAACGACGGAGACACTTTCACGTTGGTTACCGGCACCGTCGCGACGGTGGTGTCGCTCAGCGGCGCGCCGCCCAGCCGAACCGTGAACGCCGTTGCCGGCATCACCTTTTCGGCGTCGCCGGCCACGCAGTGCGCGGCGGTCACTACTTTGTCCGGCGCGACGAGCGCACCACCACACGCCTCGCGGTTGACCGGGTCGTCGTACGCGGCACGCTGGGCGGGTGTCGTCACGCCCATGAACGGCAGTCCCGAATCAGTCAGCAGGATGGACGCGAACCACGGAGCCTCTGCGGGATTCGCCGCATGACCACCCGACATTGCTGCCGCCGGGGTCGCCGCGCCGACGACACAGGCCAGACCCAGTACGGCCGCGGACAAACCACGCACCGGGTCCATCTCAGCCTTCGGCCCGCAGCACGTCCAGCGCGTGCTGCAGATCCGCGGGGTACGGGCTGACGATCTCCATCTGCCGGCCATCGCTGGGATGGGTGAACGACAGCGACCGCGCATGCAGCCATTGACGCTCCAGCCCAAGCTTTTTCGCGAGCTTGGGGTCGGCACCGTAGGTCAGGTCCCCGCAGCAGGGGTGGTGCAGCGCAGCGAAGTGCACCCGAATCTGGTGTGTGCGACCGGTTTCCAAGTGCACATCGAGCAGGCTGGCGGCGACGAAAGCCTCGACGGTGTCGTAGTGGGTTCGGCTGTGCCGGCCGTCGGAGGTGACGGCGAATTTCCAGTCGTGACCGCGGTGCCGGCCGATCGGTGCGTCAATGGTGCCGCTGGACGGGTCCGGATGTCCTTGCACCAGAGCGTGATAGCGCTTGTCGACCGTGCGCTCTTTGAAGGCGCGCTTGAGCAGGGTGTAGGCCCGTTCGGAGATCGCGACCACCATCACCCCGGAGGTGCCGACGTCGAGTCGCTGGACGATCCCTTGCCGCTCGTGCACCCCGGAGGTGGTGATCCGGTAACCGGCCGCGGCCAGCCCGCCGAGCACAGTCGGCCCGGTCCAGCCCGCCGAGGCGTGCGCGGCGACCCCAGCCGGCTTGTCGACGGCGACGATGTCGTCGTCGGAGTAGAGGACGGTCATGCCCTCGATGTCGACCGGCGTGTTCTCCACCGGCGCCGGCGGCTCGGGCAACCGCACCTGCAGCCACGCCCCCGCTACGAGCCGATCCGATTTGCCGGCCGGCGTTCCGTCCAGCTCGATGCCGCCGTCCTCAGCCATCGCGGCGGCCGCCGTGCGCGACACCCCGAGCAACCGCGCCACTCCAGCATCGACACGCATGCCCGCGAGGCCTTCCGGCACCGGCATCGATCGATCGGTCATTGGGGCTCGTCGACGCCTTCGGCAGGCTCGTCAGCCGCATCGGCCTCGTCGTCGTCGCGGCGGCCGACGGTGTCGAAGTCGAACCCGAGCGCCGAGAGCGTGACCAACAGAATGGCTCCCCCGACCACCGACGGGTCGGCGACGTTGAACACCGGCCACCAGCCGATCGACAAGAAGTCCACGACGTGCCCACGCAGCGGTCCCGGTGCGCGGAAAAACCGATCGACCAGGTTTCCCATCGCGCCGCCCAGGATCATCCCCAGGCCGATGGCCCACCACGTCGACACCAGCCGACGGCCCATCCAGACGATGCCGACCACGACAGCACTGGCGATCAGCGTCAGCATCCAGGTGTATCCGGTGGCCATCGAGAATGCGGCTCCGGAGTTGCGCACCAGCGTCCACGTCACCGTGTCACCGATGATCGGTACCGGTTGGCCGGGCGTCAGCAGCTTGACTGCCAGCACTTTCGTGACGATATCCAGCGCCAGCACGACGGCCGCGACCGACAACAACAGCGACTGCCGCCGCCGAGGAGTGTGCGGTGAGACCTCGGTGTCCGCGGCCGTATCGGCCTCGGTCGCCGGATCCGCCGATCCTGTCGGTTGGTCAGTCACTCCCACATCATCCACTAGGGCCTATGGCGACCACGACCCGCCGCGCTGACCACATACGGCGACCCGCTGCGCCCGGCTACGCCGCGCTGGCGATCGCCGGGGCCACATACGGCGACCCGCTGCGCCCGGCTACGCCGCGCTGGCGATCGCCGGGGGCCACATGCGGGATGATCGCAGCATGAGTCGCGTCACCGTTATCGCCACCGGCGGGACCATTGCCACTACCGCTGACGCGGACGGCGTCCGGCGACCGACGCAAGGTGGCGCGCAGTTGACCGAGGGCCTGGACGTCGACGTCGTCGAGGTGATGTGCAAAGACAGTTCTGAGCTGGCTCCGGCGGATTGGGATGTGATCGCGGCGGCGGTACGGGCCGCAGCCGATGGCGGCGCCTACGGCGTGGTCGTGACGCACGGCACCGACACACTCGAGGAGACGGCGCTGTGGCTCGATATCACCTATCCGGGCGATGCTCCCGTGGTGCTTACCGGCGCTATGCGGAGCGCGGACGCACCCGACGCCGACGGACCGGCAAACCTCCGCGACGCCATCGCCGTGGCATCGGATCCCGCCGCTCGTGATCTCGGCGTGCTGGTGTGTTTCGCCGGGCGGATGTTGCGGCCCTGGGGTCTTCGCAAGGTCGCGACCCAGGGCGCTTTCGCGGGCGATCTGCTGGGCACGGTCGGTGACGCGGTGGTGCTCGAGCGGTCCGGGCGACGCGCGTTCCTGGCCGAGCTGAGTGCGGCAACCGCCCCGCGGGTCGACATCGTCGCGGCCTACCCGGGTAGTGACGCTGTCGCGATGGACGCCTGCGTGGCCGCCGGTGCCCGCGGCATCGTGCTCGAATCCCTGGGGGCGGGCAATGCCGGCGCCGCCGTGGTCGACGGAGTGCGGCGGCACTGCGGCAACGGCGTGTTGGTAGCGGTGTCCACCCGGGTCCCGGGAGGACGCGTCACCCCCGATTACGGACCGGGCCGTGCGCTCGCCGACGCCGGTGCCGTGATGATCCCGTGGCTACCGCCCAGCCAGACGCGAGTTCTGACGATCGCTTCGCTGGCAGCGCGGCTACCCCTGCGCGACGTCGTCGACCGACTGCTCTGACGGGGCTTCGGCGAGAGCCGTCAGGTAGTCGGGCCAGTCAAGGCTGTCAAGCGGATTCGCGGGGGCGATGTCAACGCTGTCGGAGGCGAAGGTCCGCGCCGGGCCGGGGCCGGTGCCGCGGGTCTCGAAACGCACCGTGACCACGCCATGGCCCGCGCCCTGAACCCAGCCGTGGCCCAACTCGCGGTGCCTGATGTCATCTCCAATCCGCCACGTATCGGGCATCGGCGGCGCCACCGGGTCGCGTTCGGCCGGCGCGCTGTCGTCATTCGATTCGGAGTCTGACACCGTCAACTCCAAATCCGGGAACAAGGAGTCCTGCCGCACACTGCTCAGACCCGAAAAACCAACGCCGAGAAGCCGAATCGGCCCTATCTGGCGTGGGTCGAGCAGCAGCCGCCGGGCCATCGCCGCCAGCGCGGCGACATCGGTGGTGGCATAGGGCAGGGTGGCCGAGCGGGTCAGCGTGCTCATGTCCGATTTCTTCAGCTTGACCGTGACCGTGCGGGCCCCACGGCCGTCACGGCACAGCCGTTGATGGGCATGCTCGGCGATCGGTGCGATCGCGTCGCGCAGCTCCTCGAGGGTGGTCAGATCGACGGCGAAGGTGGACTCGGCGCTGATCTGTTTGGCCACTGCGCGTTCGGCCACCGGGCGGTCGTCGATGCCGCGGGCCAACCGGTGCAATGCCAAACCGATCGTCGCACCCAGGATGTTGGCCACTTCGGTTTCACTCAGCGCTGCCAGTTGCCCGATCGTGTCGATGCCCAGCCGATGCAGCTTCTCTTCGGCGACCGGGCCGATCCCCCACAGCTTGCGCACTGCGAGACCGTCCAGCAGTCGCGCCTCGTCGGCGCGCCGGATCACCTCGATGCCATCGGGTTTGGCCAACCCGGAGGCGATCTTGGCGATCTGCTTGCCCGAGCCGGCGCCGACCGAGGCGATCAGCCCCGTCTCGTCGCGCACCCGTTGCCGCAAGTGTGCGCAGAACTCTTCGACCTCGGTCTCGGTTGCGCCGGCCAATTCCGCCGGCTCCCCGAACGCCTCGTCGAAGGAGAGCTGCTCGACGACGGGCAATACGGCCCGGACGGTGTGGAAGACCCGGCGACTGGCGACGTTGTAGACCGCTCCGCGCGGCGGCAGCACGACCGCCGTCACACCGATCAGCCGGCGCGCCTGGTGCATCGGCATCGCCGACCGCGCCCCGAACACCCGCGACTCGTAACTGGCGCCGGCCACCACGCCACGTCCGCCCAACCCGCCGACCAGCACGGGCCGGCCTCGCAGGGTCGGCCGGGTGAGCTGCTCGACGGACGCGAAGAACGCATCCATGTCGAGGTGCAGCACCCAGCGGGAATCCACGATCACCGTTGCTATTGCGCTACCGCCTTCGACCATCGGCTTCGGCCGCTTCGAAAGTGCAGCCAGCGAGGCGTCTACTCGAGAATTAGCTCGGCAGCTGCACTTTCGCGGCGGCATCAGCCCTGCCAGCCGTGAGCGTATCCCTCGCGAACCCGGGATATCACCACATCGGGGCGGTTGCGCAGCAGGTCAGCGCTCACTGGATCAGGATCATCCGCGCGCTGTAATTCTGCGGGCGGTCGATGTCGTTGGTGCGGATACGCGAATCGGTCCAATGCTGCGAACCGTCTATTCGATCCGACCTTGACCTCCGGCCAACCCATGTCGATACGGGCCAGCACCCGGCCCCAGTCGTTGAGAACCTCGATCTGCGTTGCGGCCGCGGTAGGCCGGCCGCGATCACCAGCAGCCTCGTCCGCGTCTCCGGCGGAGATTCGGCACCGGCGTCGACGAGCGGCAGGACCCGTCGCAACTGCGCGAGACCGAGAACACCGCGGTGGACGTCGATCAGCAGCTCTACGTCGGGGACCGTGACACCGGTGGCGCGGGCAACGCGTCGATGCGAACGACCGCGGTCTGCAGGCCCGGTCGCCGACCCAAGTCGAAGGCGGTGCGCGAAGGCGACGTCACCGGAATCCCGTTGACGGCCAACGTTTCACCGGCGAGCAGTCTCGTTGCGCCCAATGATCATCGGCGGCGGACGTTTCGACCGCCGATGAGCTCCGCGGGCGCCCGCGCTCGTCACATTTCGCACCAACAGCGCGGCCGCCAAGTTACCCGCGACGACCGCTTTCTTTCCCGACCACAGCCACGCGGCCACGGCCCGGCTCTCCGCGCTGAGCTCGACTCCACGGCGCAGGTAGACGTTGCGGTAGACCCGCGTGCAGCACCGCCCAGTCATGTCGATGATGGTCCCTGGAACGCCTAGTCCCGACAACGGGGATACCATGAACCATCGTCATCGCCGAGAGTGCAGCCACCGAGACGACTACTCGAGAAATGGCTCGACAGAGGCACTTTCGCGGTTAGATCGTACGGAAAACACCCAGACTCTCACCGTTTTCCAAGCCCCTGGTAGCCGCCGAAGTTCGTGGTGTAGATGTCGCATCTATGTCGATCGAGCAGTTGCCGCACCAGATGCGGCAGGTAGCAGAGTCATTCGGAATAGACGCCGAGCAAGTACGACCGGGCGCGGCCAGCTACCCCGACAAGTTGATACAGCGTGTCGTCGCAGCAAGCCCCGGCACCGACTTCCTGGACGTCGGCTGCGGCACCGGAATCGGTGCGCGGCAGTACCGGGCGTCCGGCATCAATGTGCTCGGCGTCGATGTGGATACCCGGATGGCCGAATTCGCCAGGCAGACC
This sequence comes from uncultured Actinomycetota bacterium, assembly GCA_963737375.1. Taxonomy (GTDB): domain Bacteria; phylum Actinomycetota; class Actinomycetes; order Mycobacteriales; family Mycobacteriaceae; genus Mycobacterium. The sequence goes on along the minus strand of CAVTSP010000005.1, from coordinate 3,835 downwards.
GGGATCGAGGTCGAGATCGGCAAATTCGAGGAGTGGGACTCCCGGGGCCGGTCGTTCGACGCGGTCGTCGCCGGACAAGCCTGGCATTGGGTCGACCCGGTGCTCGGCGCCGCTAAGGCGGCGCAGGTGCTGCGGCCGCACGGGCTACTGGCGCTGTACTGGCACGTCTTCGACCCACCCGCCGAGGTCGCCAACCCCTTCGAGGACGTCCTGAGCCGCGTGGCTCCCGACGGACCGCTGAAGACCCCCGGTCTCGACCTCCAACAACGCAATCTCAGCCGGGCCGTGGACGGTATTCGCACCGCCGGCGGCTTCGGCGAACCCGAGCACTGGCGATTCGAATGGCAGCGGCACTACACCCGGGATGAATGGCTCGACCATCTGGCCACCACCGGTCAGCTCACCGTCCTCCCACCTGAGCAGCTCAACACCGTGCTGAACACCGTTCGCGCAGCTCATTGATTCGTATCGGCCGCCTCTTCACCATGCAGTACGTCACGCTCGCCACCGCCGCGATGTCACTCAGTTCTTCGCGATCGCGACCCGCACGCCGTCGCCGATCTCCGCGGCGTCGGTCGACTCACCGAACTCGAAGCTGGTGGCCAGGATCTCCCCGGCGATCAGATCGCGATGCGCGGCCGCCCACTCAGCCCGTTCCGCGGGTACTGACATCACCACGCTGATCCGGTCGGACACCTCGAGGCCGGCCGACTTGCGCAGCTCTTGCAATTCGCGGATACGGTCCTTGGCCCAGCCCTCTGCCTCGAGCTCTGGAGTCAGCGTGGCGTCCAGCACCACCAGTCCAGCGCCGCCCGGCAGCGGCGCGGTGTACTCCGGGTCCGCCGCGACCAGCCGCGAGCTGTATTCCGCGGGCTGCAGCACCGCCGGGCCGGCCGTCAGCGTGCCGTCGAAGTTGACGACGCCCTCTCCGGCCTTGACGGCCTTGATCGCGGCCTGCACGTCCTTCCCCAGTCGCGGCCCGGCGACTTTGGCGTTGACGGTCAACTCGAAACGGCCGTAACCGGCTATGTCGTCGGTCAGCTCGACCGTCTTGACGTTCAACTCATCGGCGATCAGGTCGGTGAATGGCGCTAGCCGTTCCGGGTTCTCCACCGCCACAGTCAGTTTCGGTAACGGTAGCCGCACCCGCAGTTTCTTGGCTTTCCGCAGCGAGGACGCCACCGAGCAGACCTCGCGCACCTGGTCCATCGCGTCGACCAGCGCGGCGTCGGCAGGCAGCTGATCGGGTGCAGGCCAATCGGACAGATGCACCGAGCGCTCGCCGGTGATGCCGCGCCAGATGATCTCGGTCGTCATCGGCAGCAGCGGCGCCGCAAGCCGTGCCGTCACCTCGAGCACGGTGTGCAAGGTATCGATAGCGTCGGGGTCCTCGTCCCAGAACCGCGAACGTGACCGTCGCACATACCAGTTCGTCAGCGCCTCGGTGAACTGACGCAACTGCTCGCAAGCCCCCGAGATGTCGCAACCGTCCATCGAGGCGGTCAGGTCGTCACGCAACACCGCCAGCTTGGCCAGGATGTAGCGGTCCAGCACGTGGCGCGAATCGGCGCGCCAGGTGCCGACCTTCGGCGCGTAGAGCGCCAAGAAGCTGTAGGCGTTCCAGAACGGCAGCAGTACCTGGCGCACCCCGTCACGGATGCCCTGCTCGGTGACGATCAGGTTGCCGCCGCGCAGGATCGGCGAGGCCATCAGGAACCAGCGCATCGCGTCGGAGCCGTCGCGGTCGAAGACCTCGCTCACGTCCGGATAGTTGCGTAGCGACTTGCTCATCTTCTGGCCGTCGCTACCCAACACGATGCCGTGCGCCACACAGGTTTTGAATGCCGGCCGGTCGAACAATGCAGTGGCCAGCACGTGCAGGGTGTAGAACCAGCCGCGGGTCTGCCCGATGTACTCGACGATAAAATCACCGGGGTAGTGCGTGTCGAACCAGTCGCGGTTCTCGAACGGGTAGTGCACCTGGGCATACGGCATCGAGCCGGAGTCGAACCACACATCGAAAACGTCGGCAATACGCCGCATGGTCGACCGACCGGACGGGTCGTCGGGGTTGGGCCGGGTGAGTTCGTCGATGTAGGGCCGGTGAAGATTGTCCGGGCCGAGTGCCGAAGTCGCGCTCCAGTTCGTCGAGGCTGCCGTAGACATCAATCCGCGGGTAGTCGGGATCGTCGGAAACCCACACCGGAATCGGGGTGCCCCAATAGCGATTTCGCGAGATCGACCAGTCGCGTGCACCCTGTAACCACTTGCCGAACTGGCCGTCCTTGACGTGCTCGGGATACCAGGTGATCTGCTGGTTGAGTTCGACCATCCGGTCGCGGAATTCGGTGACTTTGATGAACCAGGACGAAACCGCCCGGTAGATCAGCGGATTGCGGCACCGCCAGCAGTGCGGGTAGGGGTGGTCGTAGGTCTCCTGGCGGATCAACACCGCACCGTTGGCGGCGGCCGGTCCGGTCTGGTTCTTCAGGTCGCGGATGATCTGCGGGTTGGCGTCAAAGACATGCTGTCCCCGGTAATCCGGAACAGTCACGTCGAACCGGCCTCTGGAGTCGACGGGAGTCACCGGCACGATGCCGACCCGGTCGGCGGTCGCCTTGTCGTCCTCGCCGTAAGCGGGTGCCAGGTGGACGATCCCGGTTCCGTCTTCGGTCGTGACGAAGTCGGCTTCCAGTACCTGAAAAGAGTTGGGCGAGTTCATGAAATACGGGAACGGCGGGCGGTATCGCGTGCCGACCAATTCATTGCCGCGGTAGGTCCCCAGCACGTCAGGTTCTTCGCCGAATTCCCTTGCGTAGGAAGCTAGTCGGGCCTCGGCGAGGATGACGCGCTGCTCGCCGGCCCGTACCTGCACGTAGCGGACGTCGGGGTTGACGGCTACCGCCTGATTTGACGGCAGGGTCCACGGCGTCGTCGTCCACACCAGCAGGTGCGCGCCCGCGAGTTCTCCTTCGGTCACGGCGAATCCGACCGTAAGGGCCGGATCCTGCCGACTTTGATAGACGTCGTCGTCCATCCGCAGTTCGTGATTGGACAGCGGAGTTTCGTCGCGCCAGCAGTACGGCAGCACCCGATAGCCCTCGTAGGCCAATCCCTTGTCCCACAATTGTTTGAACGCCCAGATCACCGATTCCATGTAGGGCAGATCGAGCGTCTTGTAATCGTGGTCGAAGTCGACCCACCGGGCCTGACGGGTGACGTAGGCGCGCCATTCGTCGGTGTACCGCAGCACCGAGTCCCGGCAGGCGTCGTTGAATGCGGCGATACCCATCGCGTCGATCTGAGATTTGTCGGTGATGCCCAGCTGTCGCTCCACCTCGAGTTCGGCCGGCAGTCCGTGGGTGTCCCAGCCGAAGCGACGCTCGACCTTGAAGCCGCGCATGGTGCGGTAGCGCGGGACGATGTCCTTGACGTAGCCGGTGAGCAGATGCCCGTAGTGCGGGAGTCCGTTGGCGAAGGGCGGCCCGTCGTAGAACACGTATTCGGGGCCGTCCGCACGATGGGCGATGCTGGCCTGGAAGGTGTCGTCGCTCGCCCAGTAATCGAGGACCTCGAGTTCCAGCGCCGGCAAGTTCGGTGGGCCGCCGGCCGGCTTGGGATAGGTGTTCTCGGTCACTGCGCGTCGTCTCCATGTGCCGGTGGTCAGGCACGGGGACGACGAAGTGCTGTGTGCACTTGCGCCGCGGTACCACCCCGCTTGCCACACCTGAGTGTGGCCGCTCGTCATTCGGCTGTGACGGGCCAACCCGTTCGGTTCTACTGGGCCGAGACCTGCCGGCTGTTCTTCCGAAGGCTCCCCGGTGATGGCCGGATC
>CAVTSP010000004.1:0-25899 GCA_963737375.1 uncultured Actinomycetota bacterium | reverse complement strand
TCGACTCACCGAACTCGAAGCTGGTAGCCAGGATCTCCCCGGCGATCAGATCGCGATGCGCGGCCGCCCACTCAGCCCGGTCCGCGGGTACTGACATCACCACGCTGATCCGGTCGGACACATCGAGGCCGGCCGACTTGCGCAGCTCTTGCAATTCGCGGATACGGTCCTTGGCCCAGCCCTCTGCCTCTAGCTCTGGAGTCAGCGTGGCGTCCAGCACCACCAGTCCAGCGCCGCCCGGCAGCGGCGCGGTGTACTCCGGGTCCGCCGCGACCAGCCGCGAGCTGTATTCCCCGGGCTGCAGCACCGCCGGGCCGGCGGTGAGCGTGCCGTCGGCGTTGACGACGCCCTCTCCGGTCTTGACGGCCTTGATCGCGGCCTGCACGTCCTTGCCCAGTCGCGGCCCGGCGACTCTGGCGTTGACCGTCAGCTCGAAGCGACCGTAACCGGCGATGTCGTCGGTCAGCTCGACCGTCTTGACGTTCAGCTCATCGGCGATCAGGTCGGCGAACGGCGCCAGTCGCTCCGGGTTCTCCACCGCCACAGTCAGTTTCGGCAATGGCAGCCGCACCCGCAGCTTCTTGGCTTTCCGCAGCGAGGACGCCACCGAGCAGACCTCGCGCACCTGGTCCATCGCGTCGACCAGCGCGGCGTCCGCAGGGAGCTGATCGGGCGCCGGCCAATCGGACAGGTGCACCGAGCGCTCGCCGGTGATGCCGCGCCAGATGATCTCGGTCGTCATCGGCAGCAGCGGCGCCGCAAGCCGTGCCGTCACCTCGAGCACGGTGTGCAAGGTATCGATAGCGTCGGGGTCCTCTACCCAGAACCGCGAACGCGACCGTCGCACATACCAGTTCGTCAGCGCCTCGGTGAACTGGCGCAACTGCTCGCAGGCCCCCGAGATGTCGCAACCGTCCATCGAGGCGGTCAGGTCGTCACGCAACACCGCCAGCTTGGCCAGGATGTAGCGGTCCAGCACGTGTCGCGAATCGGTGCGCCAGGTGCCGACCTTCGGCGCGTAGAGCGCCAAGAAGCTGTAGGCGTTCCAGAACGGCAGCAGTACCTGGCGCACCCCGTCACGGATGCCCTGCTCGGTGACGATCAGGTTGCCGCCGCGCAGGATCGGCGAGGCCATCAGAAACCAGCGCATCGCGTCGGAGCCGTCGCGGTCGAAGACCTCGCTCACGTCGGGATAATTGCGCAGCGACTTGCTCATCTTCTGGCCGTCGCTACCCAACACGATGCCGTGCGCCACACAGGTTTTGAATGCCGGCCGGTCGAACAATGCAGTGGCCAGCACGTGCAGGGTGTAGAACCAGCCGCGGGTCTGCCCGATGTACTCGACGATGAAGTCGCCCGGGTAGTGCGTGTCGAACCAGTCGCGGTTCTCGAACGGGTAGTGCACCTGGGCATACGGCATCGAGCCCGGAGTCGAACCACACATCGAAAACATCGGCGATACGCCGCATGGTCGACCGACCGGACGGGTCGTCGGGGTTGGGCCGGGTGAGCTCGTCGATGTAGGGCCGGTGCAGATTGTCCGGCCGAGTGCCGAAGTCGCGCTCCAGTTCGTCGAGGCTGCCGTAGACATCGATCCGCGGGTAGTCGGGATCGTCGGAAACCCACACCGGAATCGGGGTGCCCCAATAGCGATTTCGCGAGATCGACCAGTCGCGTGCACCCTGCAGCCACTTGCCGAACTGGCCGTCCTTGACGTGCTCGGGATACCAGGTGATCTGCTGGTTGAGTTCGACCATCCGGTCGCGGAAGTCGGTGACTTTGATGAACCAGGACGAAACCGCCCGGTAGATCAGCGGATTCCGGCACCGCCAGCAGTGCGGATAGGGGTGGTCGTAGGTCTCCTGGCGGATCAGCACCGCACCGTTGGCGGCGGCCGGTCCGGTCTGGTTCTTCAGGTCGCGGATGATCTGCGGGTTGGCCGCGAAGACATGCTGGCCCCGGTAGTCGGGGACGGTGGCGTCGAACCGGCCTTTGGAGTCGACGGGAGTCACCGGCACGATGCCGACCCGGTCGGCGGTCGCCTTGTCGTCCTCGCCGTAAGCGGGTGCCAGGTGGACGATCCCGGTTCCGTCTTCGGTCGTGACGAAGTCGGCTTGCAGTACCTGAAAAGAGTTGGGCGAGTCCATGAAATACGGGAACGGCGGGCGGTATCGCGTGCCGACCAATTCACTGCCGCGGTAGGTCCCCAGCACTTCAGGTTCTTCGCCGAATTCCCTTGCGTAGGAGGCCAGTCGGGCCTCGGCGAGGATGACGCGCTGCTCGCCGGCCCGTACCTGCACGTAGCTGACGTCGGGGTTGACGGCTACCGCCTGATTCGACGGCAGGGTCCACGGCGTCGTCGTCCACACCAGCAGGTGCGCGCCCGCGAGTTCTCCTTCGGTCACGGCGAATCCGACCGTGAGGGCCGGATCCTGCCGGCTCTGGTAGACGTCGTCGTCCATCCGCAGTTCGTGATTGGACAGCGGAGTTTCGTCGCGCCAGCAGTACGGCAGCACCCGATAGCCCTCGTAGGCCAATCCCTTGTCCCACAGTTGCTTGAACGCCCAGATCACCGATTCCATGTAGGGCAGATCGAGCGTCTTGTAATCGTGGTCGAAGTCGACCCACCGGGCCTGACGGGTGACGTAGGCGCGCCATTCGTCGGTGTACCGCAGCACCGAGTCCCGGCAGGCGTCGTTGAATGCGGCGATACCCATCGCGTCGATCTGAGATTTGTCGGTGATGCCCAGCTGTCGCTCGACCTCGAGTTCGGCCGGCAGTCCGTGGGTGTCCCAGCCGAAGCGACGCTCGACCTTGAAGCCGCGCATGGTGCGGTAGCGCGGGACGATGTCCTTGACGTAGCCGGTGAGCAGATGCCCGTAGTGCGGGAGTCCGTTGGCGAAGGGCGGCCCGTCGTAGAACACGTATTCAGGGCCGTCCGCACGATGGGCGATGCTGGCCTGGAAGGTGTCGTCGCTCGCCCAGTAGTCGAGGACCTCGAGTTCCAGCGCCGGCAAGTTCGGTGCCCCGCCGGCCGGCTTGGGATAGGTGTTCTCGGTCACTGCGCGTCGTCTCCATGTGCCGCTGTCAGGCACGGGGACGACGAAGTGCTGTGTGCACTCGCGCCGCGGTACCACCCCGCTTGCCACACCTGAATGTGGCCGCTCGTCATTCGGCTGTGACGGGCCAACCCGTTCGGTTCTACTGGGCCGGCGAAACTGCAGGTGCCGGCTGTTCTTCCGAAGGCTCCCCGGTGATGGCCGGATCGATGCCGCTGCTCGATTCTACGGCGCGGCGCAAACCCGGGCGGTCATGGCCCCGCTGAACGCCTAACCCTTGAAATAGACGATTTGGTATGTCGTGGCCAGCAGATCTCCGGCGCGGCTCCACAGTTGCGCGTTCTGGTCGAAGAATCCGCGGTCGAACCGGTCCGCGCGTGCCGTTGCCAGAATGTAGTCGCCGCCGAGCGCGTCCAGGTGCTGACTGTCGGCGTGGAAGTACGTGGTCATCGAGATGGTGCCGGCCGGGAGCACGCCCCGGCGCAAATACACCCGCGGAAAGAAGATGTCGGACATCGCGGTGAGGGCCGGAAAGTCGACCTGGCGCTGGGCGGCGTCGCGCACCCACAGCGTGGTCGTCGACGACGACCCCGTCTCTACAGCGCCGCCGGAGAACGAACCTTCAGCAAAACGCATGTCGTACATGCCAATCCACACCGGCAGGTTCTCGCGACTGCTACGCGCGATCTGCTCCGGCGGCAGCGCGTTCGGCGGCACCGCTTGGGTGTCGGACCAGGTATCGCGGCGGATGCCGAATATTGCGGTAGCCGTCGTCGCGACCACACCGTTCTGACTGAGCTCGACGATCCAATGCTGATTGGTGCGGTTGGTACGCGCGGCCCGACGGGAAATCTCGAACTCGCCATCGGCGATCGGCGCGGCGAAATTCACTGTCAGAGCGACGGGCTCACCGAGTCGGTCGGGATGCGATTCAATGGCGCGTAGCAAGACCGCGGCGGTGACCCCACCGAACGGGCCCACCATGTTCGCCCACTCCGGGTGCGTGCGCCCCCGGACGACGTCTGCGCTCACCACGTCGAGTTCTATCGCGCGGTCGAACGCGTGCAATTCCGGCATCGATACGACGTCTCCTGAGTTCGACTCCGCTACAGCAGGGTTCACGATACATCTGGCTCAACAAGCATCAAGACAGGGTGGTGATCGTTAGACTGCGGCTGTGGCCTTCGATCCCGTTTTTGCTCGTGATGTGGTGCTGCCATTGGCCCAGGCCGCTTACGCAGTGATGGACGGCAATACCGCCAGCCTGCCGGCCGGCTACAGCCAAACCAGCCTGATCCAGGCCGATGCCGTGGTGCTCACCGCGATGACCAATCCGCACCCCGCGGTGGTGGCGATGACGAAGAACACCGACATCTTCGGGCTGATGGGACGTAACGCGGCCAGCCGCACGGCATTTCTGTCGTTTCGCGGTACGTCCGATGTCGCGGAGTGGGTGGCCGATATCGATGCCGTGCCCGACGACTACCGCGCGATCAGCGGATTCGGACAGGTGCATGCCGGCTTCCAGGAGGTCTATGAGCTTGTTCGTGCCAACATCGCCGCGAACCTGGCCACCGCCACAGCCGGCTGCGATCAGATCTTGATCACCGGGCACAGCCTCGGTGCGGCGCTCGCCGTTCTCGCGGCACCCGACGTCGCCCGCAACATGCCGCCGAACACGATCGAGCCTCGACTGATCACGTTTGCCGGCCCCCGCGTCGGAGTGAGCGATTTCGCCGCACAGTTCAACGCGCTCATCGAAAGCTGCTACCGCGTGGTGAATTTCCTCGACGTCGTGCCCTACCTACCGCCGACTCCGTACGTGCACGTGGGCGCGCAGATCTCGGTCGACAGCGGCGGGCAGGTGCAGATCGCGTGGCGGCACAGTCTGCCCGCTTATCAAAACGGGTTGTCGAGTTACATCACGGCTCAGCAATAACGCCGAACTCCCGGCACCGAAGCGTGGAAGCCTTCGGGTACCGGGAGCGTCGAGCGGTATTCAGGCACCGACCTCGATGACGCCGGCGCGCCAGAGTGCGGCGTAGAGCTGACGGAGCGGAACGGACAGCAACCGGGCCGCACCGTCGACCAGCGGGTCACCGCCCGTCCGCACAGCGTCGGACCGCTTGGAGGTCTTCGGCGTCGGCAGAGCCGTCGGGGCCGGGTCAGGGACAACCCTGAGCCGGGGCGCGGACGTCGCCGCCACTACTACTTCGTCGTACAGAACAGCGGTCATGATCGCCTCCTACGCAGAAAGTCAAACGGGCACAACGGGATCCGGGTGTCCGTCCGAAACGGCGTCGAGCAGATCTATCAGAGATCGCTCATGAGATGAGGCGGGATGCCAGGTGAGTCTTAGCAGGCTCAGTTGTTAGCAATGCGCCGCAGGCCGGATCGGGACGAAACGGTGCCCGGATATCGATCCGGACTAGAACTGGAACTCATGCGTCCCTCACCTCCTCGCAGTCGCAGCACGTGCGGAAGACCGCACATTCACACGCAAGCAGGAATACAGAACCCGAAAATGCTCGGGAAGCCCGCACCCCACTCGTCAGAGTTTCGGCACTACACGCCGTATCCGGCCCATACAAGCCCGGAAGCCACTTGGGCTCAACCCTTAAGCCGGGAGGAGCTGTCCTGACCCTGGGCGTCTCTCGACGTTCGGGGTCAGTGGCCTGTATCCGTGTAGACGCCTCACCTAACGAGGTGCTTACCCCGACGACTATGCCCGAACATTGCGCCCGGGTCAATTCGCCACGCCGATCCTGCTGACCTGCCGTTATGGTTCCGTGACCGCGCTGCGTGTGTCGTCCGGAGCGCAATCCCTTCATGACGAAGGAGACGACGAAGTCGGCGGCCTCGGCGGCGGTGATGCCGTCGTCGGTGGTCAGGCGCCGGTGCGCGATCTCACCGATCAGCACAGTCAACGTGTAGGCCACCAGTCGCGAAGGCGTACTCACCACGTCGCCTCGTTGCTGGGCGGCGACGATGAGGGTCTCGATGTCGCCGATGAATCGCTCGTAGATGCCGGCCAGTCGCTTGTTGAACGCGTTGTCCTGCCGGTAGGCATCGCGGAACAGCAGCTTGGTGGCGTCCCGGTCATCGTCGAAGAACTCGAATGTCGCCTGCAGGGTGGCGCGAAATGGGGCCTCCGCGTAGCCGAAGCTTGCTCCACTCCCGGCCAGCGCGAGTGCGACGCGGATGCGCAAGGCGTTTTCCGCGGCGGCGATCAGCGCCCGAAAGAGAGCTTCCTTGGAGTCGTAGTACTGGTATACGGCGTCGAAGGAGAGTGCAGCCTCGTTGGCGACATCGGCGATCGAAGTGCCCTCAAAACCGTTGCGCGCGAACACTTTCTTCGCCGCCACGCATGATCTCGCCGCGACGCCCATCGGTTACCGCAGGCCCGGCGCTCCCCCGCCGGTCCGCGTCACCGCTCGACAAGCTCATCAAGCCGCCCGACGGTATCGATGAACTCCGAGACCATCTCCAGCACCACCGCGGATGTCGGCTGAACCTTGTTCATCGAACCCACGACCTGACCGACGAAATAGGTGGCGAGCTCACGAGCGCTGGAATCTGCCTGCGCCGCAGCCCGATTGATTCGCCGCTGCGGGTCATCGATCAGCGCGGTTTGCAACGGCATGCCGAGCGGGTCGGGACTGTCGGCCCGTTCCCACTCGTCGGTCCACGCGGTGCGCAGCATGCGCGCAGGCTTGCCGGTCAACGAGCGCGACCGGACGGTGTCCGACGAGGTGGCGGCCAGAAACTTGTCCTTCACCACGGGCGGTGTCTCGGCTTCCTCGGTGGTCAGCCACACCGAACCGCACCACACTCCCTCGGCCCCCAACGCCAGCGATGCCGCGATCTGGCGGCCGCGGGCAATGCCGCCCGCCGCCAGCACCGGCACCGGGGCCACGGCGTCGACCACGTCAGGAACCAACACCATCGTCGCCACCTGGCCGGTGTGCCCACCGGCCTCGGTGCCCTGGGCGACGATCAGGTCGACGCCGGCCGCCGCGTGCTGCCGAGCATGCGCAGTGGTCCCGGCCAGTGCCGCCACCAGCACGTCGTTGTCGTGCGCCCGGGTGACCAGTTCCGCCGGCGGCGAGCCGAGTGCGCTTGCGATCAGCCGGATGTGGTGATCGAACACGACGTCGAGCAACGGTTCGTAACCCTTGGGCGAGATGTTGAGGCCACCGGATGGCCGCCGGTTCTCGTCGGTCGACGCCGGGATGCCGTAACGGGACAGCAGGTCGTCGACGAATTGGCGGTGCTCTTCCGGCAACAACTCCCCGACCTGCTGGGAGTCGATGCCACCCCGGTCTGCGCCGACGTACTTCGGCGGCAGCAGCAGGTCGACGCCATACGGCTTGCCCCCGGTGTGTTCCTCGATCCAGCTCAGCTCGGTCTCCAGCCGCTCCGGGCTGTGCGCGACCGCACCGAGAACGCCGAACCCACCCGCATTGGATACCGCGGCCACCACATCCCGGCAGTGGCTGAAGGCGCAGATCGGGAATTCCACACCGAGCATGTCGGCGACCCGTGTTCGCATTGCCGGAACGCTATGAGCTGGCGATTAGCGTGTCAATCGGAAAGGTTGTCGAACCGGAGCATGCGCCTCAGCTTTCTCGCGGCCGTAACCCGTTGAGCGAGAACGAGACGACGATGTCCGCGACTTCGTCCGCGGCAACGCCGTCGTCGGTGGTCAGCCGGCGATGCGCCAGCTGACCGATCAGCGCCGCCAGGCTGAAGGCCAGCATCCGGCTCGGGGCATTAATGACCGTCCCGAGCTGCTGGGCGACGATCATGTGCTTCTCGATGTCGTCGATGAAGCGCTCGTAGATGCTGCCGAGATGCTTCTCGAACTGATCGCCGAGCGCGTATGCGTCACGCAGCAGGAGTTTGGTCACCGCCTTGTCGGCCTCGAAGAACTCCAGGACGGCTTGAACCGTCACACGAAGTGGCTCCCAGTCCTTGTCGGACCGATGGTCGCCCGGGGCCACCGCCGCTGCGATATGGGCCCTCAAGGCCTCGGCTTCTGCGGCCATCAACGCATGAAACAGCTCGTCCTTGGAGTCGAAATACCAGTAGACCGAGCCGTACGCCATTCCCGCTTCTTTGGCGATGTGGGCGATAGTCGTCGCGTGAAAACCGTTGCGTGCGAACACTTTCTTCGATGCCGACATGATCTCGCCACGCCGCTTGGACTTGTCTTCATTGCTGACCGCGCGGCGTCTGCGGGTGCTGGTGCCATCGGTCACTGGTCGACCCTCTCGGCGAGATAACCAATTGGCGCGAGCCCGCAGGTCGTCAGCGACCAACGCGTCTGGGGCACGACTGAGCGCACAGATCGGAAACGTCACGCCGAGCATTTCGACCAACCTGGTTTGCATCGCAATGACGCTACGAAATTACTGATTGGCATGTCAATACGAATTCATTAATACCGATTGATACGTCAATCACAATTTCAACCCTTATTGACTGACATGTCAATCATACTTCCCGTACTGAAAATCAGAGATTTTAATTCCGCAAAGCGACGTTGGCTAACGCTCATACAACAAAGCGAGAAGAACGGCAACTGGAAAATGCAGACAGAAATCTGGACGTATCGAGCCGACAATGACTTGCTGAAGCTCCGCTGAGAATCCATCTAAGACTCGGTTAAATTGCCTTCGCTCGAGTTCACGCCCTTTAGACGAGACATCACGATTGTGTAACGATCCCGCTCTCGGATGGGAGCGGTAGAACGATGTCGAATAACGTCCGACAGATCGTGAGGCCCGCTGACGTGCATGAAAGCCGCTTATGAAGCATCCTGCTGGAACCGAGGGTCTGGGAGGTCCTGAAGAAATCGGGACGGTCCTCAGACTCAGGGCCCGCGCCCGCGCAACCGGACGATGCCATTGCTATTGGGAGGGGAATTGACAACTTTGATGCCATTATCCAATCGTTTGACGCACCAGTTCACAGGTGTCTTCCGGTCGCTCCATCTGTAGTGGCAAGCGTAATTCATGCGTTCGATAATCGACTCTCAAGTTGGCGAAAACTCTTGAATAGCTTTACGATCGGCATTATCTTCCTCTGAGGTCGTAGGTATATCGGTTAGTCACCCCGGCTTTTGGCCATGAGCTGCGCGAACACGACTTCCAGCACAGCATGTGGCACCGCCGAAGCAACGCAGGCACTCAATCCGGCAACCTGGGTTCGCGCTTTTAACCCGGCGGTAACGCACGCTCAAAAAGGCGCGTTACGTGTAGAAAGTAGGCGAGAATTGGCCACTACGTCGACGTATGAGACCTGCCCGGCGTCCACGGATTCGGGCGAACCTCTCACTCACAACGGTCAAGTCCCGACGACTCCGATCGCCGTCATCGGCATGTCCTGCCGGCTTCCTGGCGGTATCGAGTCCCCGGAACAGCTGTGGGAAGCGTTGCTGCGCGGCGACGACCTCGTGCGCGAGGTTCCCACCGAGCGCTGGGACATGGACCAGTACTACGACCCCGAACCGGGTGTACCTGGTCGGTCGATTTCGAAGTGGGCCGCGTTCCTGGACGACCCGACGGGTTTCGACGCCGAGTTCTTCGGCATCGGCGACCGGGAAGCGCTGGCCAGCGACCCGCAGCACCGGGTGTTGCTGGAGACCGCGTGGGAAGCCATGGAACACGCCGGTCTCACTCCGCACCAGATCGCCGACACCCTGACCGGGGTGTTCGTCGGACTTACCCACAACGACTACGCGTACCTTGCTGCGGACGCCCACGCATTGGAGGGCCCATACGGCTTCTCCGGAACGAACTTCAGCCTGGGGTCCGGGCGGATCTCCTACACGTTGGGCGTCCACGGTCCCGCGCTCACGGTGGACACCGCGTGCTCATCAGGATTGCTTGCGGTCCACCTGGCCTGCCGCAGCCTGCACGACGGGGAGAGCGATCTCGCCCTGGCTGCCGGCGCCTCGGTGAGCCTGGAGCCCCGCAAGTTCGCTGCGGGCTCTGCCGAAGGCATGCTGTCGCCCACCGGACGGTGCCATGCCTTCGACGCCGCGGCTGATGGATTTGTAGTGTGCGAGGGCAGTGCCGTGCTGCTGCTCAAGCGGTTCCAGACGCGCAAGCCGACGGTGACCGGGTGCTTGCCGTGTTGCGCGGAACAGCCGCTAACCAGGACGGCCACACCGTCAATATCTCGGTGCCCTCGGTCACCGCGCAGACCGCCGTGTATCAGGCGGCGCTGGCCGCAGCAGGCGTGGACGCCGCGTCTGTCGGCATGGTCGAGGCGCACGGCCCCGGGACGCCGATCGGTGACCCCATCGAATACGAGAGCCTCGCCAACGTCTACGGCATCGCCGGCCCAACCGCCCTAGCCTCGGTGAAGACGAATTTCGGGCATGCCCAGTCCGCCTCGGGCCCACTCGGGCTGATCAAAGCCATCCTGGCGGTCCAACATGGTGTGGTCCCCCAGAATCTGCACTTCGAGCGTCTGCCCGACGCTCTCGCCCAGATTCCGACCAAACTCTTTGTGCCGCAAGCCACTACCCCCTGGCCGACCAACGGTGGTCAGCCGCGACGGGCATCGGTGTCGTCCTACGGTTTCTCCGGAACCAACGTGCACGCGATTGTCGAACAGGCCCCAGCTAGAGCGCGGGCAGACGACGAAAACAGCGGGTCGCCGATCGAGGGAACATTGCTATTCCCGTTGTCATCGACGTCGGCCGACGCACTGCGCAAGACCGCGCACCGACTCGCCGACTGGGTAGAGGCACACACGCAGGACATCTCCGATGCCGATCTCGGCTACACACTCGCGCGTCGGCGTGCGCACCGCCCGGTCAGGACTTCGGTGACAGCCGGCAGTCTGCCGGAACTCACTGCGGCTCTGCGGGAGATCGCCGATGACGAGATCCCGTACCAGCAAGCGGCGGGACGGGACGACCACGGGCCGGTGTGGCTGTTCTCCGGGCAGGGCTCGCAATGGGCCGCCATGGGGGCCGAATTACTGGCAAAGGAACCGGTGTTCGCCGCAGCCATCGCGCAGCTCGAGCCGCTGATCGCCGAAGAGTCCGGTTTCTCGGTGACCGAGGCGATCTCATCATCCGAGACCGTGACCGGCATCGACCGGGTCCAGCCGACCATCTTCGCCATGCAGGTCGCGCTGGCCGCGACCATGAAGTCCTACGGGGTGACGCCGGGCGCGGTCATCGGACATTCCATGGGAGAAGCCGCCGCCGCGGTGGTCGCCGGGGCGCTCTCGCTCGAAGACGGCGTTCGCGTCATCTGCCGCCGATCCCGGCTGATGCTGCGGGTGTCCGGCGCCGGCGCTATGGCTTCGGTGGAATTGCCTGCACAGCAAGTGCTTTCCGAGTTGATGGCGCGCGGCATCAAGGACGTGGTGGTGGCGGTGGTGGCCTCGCCGAAGTCCACGGTGATCGGAGGGGCGACCGAGTCGGTCCGCGAACTGGTCGCGGCGTGGGAAGAGCGCGAGATCATGGCGCGCGAGGTCGCTGTCGACGTCGCATCCCACTCACCACAGGTCGATCCGATTCTCGACGAGTTGGCCGAGGCACTACCCGATCTCCGGCCGCGCGACCCGGAGACCCCCTACTACTCAGCCACTCATTTCGACCCGCGTGATCTGCCGAGTTGCGATGCCGACTACTGGGTCGAAAACCTCCGTTACACCGTGCGTTTCGCCTCCGCAGTGCAGGCCGCGCTCGAGGACGGCTTTCGGGTGTTCGCCGAATTGTCACCACACCCGCTGTTGACGCACGCCGTCGATCAAACGGCGAGCGGCCTGGATATGCGCGTGGCGACCCTGGCCGGCATGCGGCGCGAACAGGAGATACCGCACGGCCTGCGTGGCCTGTTAGGAGATCTGCACAACGCCGGTGCCGCGGTGGACTTTTCGTTGATGTACCCCAGCGGCGAGTTGATCGATGCGCCGCTGCCGACGTGGACGCACCGTCAGTTCCTCTACGAACTCGACAGCAAGGATCTTCGGTCGCGGGGTGTCAACACGGTTGCAGTGCATCCGCTGCTGGGCTCACATGTGCGGCTACTGGAGGAGCCTGAGCGCCACGCTTGGGAGGCAGAGGTGGGCACCAAGGCCCTGCCTTGGCTGGGCGACCACAAGATTCACGACATCGCGGTGCTTCCAGGGGCGGCCTACCTCGAGATGGCGCTGGCCGCGGCCCGCGCCATCCACGGTGAGACCGCGGTGGTGCGCGACGTCCGCTTCGAGCAGATGCTTCTGCTCGAAGCAACCACACCCGTTGCTGCCAACGCCACGGTCAAATCCCCCGGTATCGTCGCATTCGCGGTCGAAGCCGAGCAGGAAGGCGAACGCGCGCGACGGGCCAGCGCGGTCCTGCATCCCGGGACCGAGGAAGACCAGCCACCGGCGTACGACATCACCAAGCTGCTCGCCGAACATCCGCAGCGAGTCGAAGGCGATGAACTGAGAAAGCAATTCGACAAGCGCGGTCTTCAGTACGGTCCGGCTTTCGCTGGCCTGGCAGCCGTGTTGACCGCGGAAAGCGGGGGCGACACGGTGCTGGCCGAGGTCGGCCTGCCCCCTTCGATCCGATCGCAGCAGAGCGACTACGGCGTCCACCCAGCACTGCTGGATGCCTGCTTCCAGTCGGTGGCGGCCCACCCCGCCATCCATGCGGCCGGCATCGGGGGGCTGATGCTGCCGTTGGGTGTCCGGCGGTTGCAGACGTACGGCGAGGCCCGCGCCATCCGCTATGCCTATTCGCGCGTGATCAGCGCCGACCCGACGTGGGTGGTGGCCGATCTCGAATTGCTGGACGAGCACGGCGCGTTGGTGCTCGCGGTGGAAGGTCTGCAGATCGGCAGCGGCTCCTCCGAAAGCGCCAACCGCCAGCGACTGCTCAACGAGCGGCTGCTGACCATCGAATGGCAGAAGCGTGAGTTGCCTGAACAGAGCCAGGCCGAGCCCGGAAACTGGCTGTTGGTCAGCACATCCACGGTCTCGGATGTCACAGCCACTGCGCTCACCGATGCCCTGAAAGTCGAACGCGCGCAACCGACCAACATGGTGTGGCCGCAGGAATCTGACCATTCGGCCAACGCGCAGCAGATCGCCGAGCACCTTCATGGCGGTTCATTCAGAGGCTTGGTGGTACTCACGGGGCCGAAGAACGGCAACCCCGACGACGAGGCGGCACCGCGGGGCGGCGACTACGTGCAGCATCTGGTCCGCATCATCAAAGGGTTGTCCGAACACGACGGCGAGCCGCCGCAGTTGTACGTGGTGACTCGCAACGCGCAGACGGTGCACGGCGACGAACGGGCCAACCTGGAGCAAGCCGGATTGCGCGGCTTGCTCCGCTCGGTCGGCAACGAGTATCCGGACTGGCGGGTGACGCAGATCGATCTCGACGACCGGACCGATGCCGAACACGTTGCGCGCCAACTGCTCAGCGGAACGGAAGAGGACGAGACCGCATGGCGAGACGGCGACTGGTACACCGCGAGGCTGTTCCCGGGCCCACTGCGGTCCGAAGAGCGGTTCACCGCACTGGCGGATCCCCGGCACGACGGGATGCGGTTGCAGATTCGCACACCCGGCGATCTCCAGACGATCGAACTCACCGCATTCGACCGGGTTCCACCGGGATCGAGCGAAATCGAGGTCGCGGTCAGCGCCTCCAGCATCAACTTCGCGGACGTCCTTGTCACGTTCGGCCGATACCCATCCTTCGAGGGACGGCTGCCGCAACTCGGCACCGATTTCGCGGGCGTGGTGACCGCAGTCGGCAGCGACGTCACGACCCACCAGGTGGGCGACCGAGTAGGTGGCATCTCGCCCAATGGTTGCTGGGGGACGTTCGTGACATGCGATACCGACCTCGCTGCCACGCTGCCGACAGGTCTGACCGACCAACAGGCGGCAGCGGTGACCACCGCGCACGCCACAGCTTGGTACGGACTGCAGGACCTGGCTCGCATCGGCCGTCGCGACAAGGTATTGATTCACTCGGCGACCGGTGGTGTCGGGCAGGCGGCAATCGCCATCGCCCGCGCCGCGGGAGCCGAGATATTCGCCACCGCCGGCAGCGATCAACGTCGACAACTGCTGCGCGACTGGGGAATCGAGCACGTCTACGACTCACGCAGCGTCGACTTCGCCGAGCAGATCCGCACCGATACCGACGGCTACGGCGTCGATATCGTGCTGAACTCGGTCACCGGCGCCGCACAGCGGGCCGGCATCGAATTGCTCGCTCTCGGTGGACGATTCATCGAAATCGGCAAGCGCGACATCTACGGCGACTCCCGACTGGGGCTCTTCCCGTTCCGTCGTAATCTCGCGTTCCACGGGGTCGACCTGGGATTGATGTCGCACAGTCATCCCGGGCGGTTCCACGACCTGCTGGACACCGTGTACCGGGCCACCGCCGACGGCGTGCTCCCGATGCCGGAGACCACGCACTATCCTCTGACCGAGGCGGCCACCGCGATTCGGGCGATGAGCAACGCCGAGCACACCGGCAAGCTCGTGCTCGACGTCCCGAGGACCGAGCCGGTCCGGGTGGCGGTCCCGCCAGAACTGGTTCGCGTCTTCCGAGCCGATGGCTCCTACATCATCACCGGTGGTTTGGGCGGTCTCGGTTTGTTCCTCGCCGAGAAACTGGCTGCGGCGGGCTGCGGCCGCATCGTCCTCAGCTCACGCTCGCAACCGAGCGAGGAGGCGGTCGCGACCATCGAGTTGATCCGGGCCACTGGTGCCGACATCGCCGTCGAATGCGGTGACATCGCCGAGCGTGCCACCGCAGACCGGTTGGTCGCCGCCGCGACCGCCACCGGCCTGCCCCTGCGCGGGGTATTGCACGCCGCCGCGGTCGTCGAGGATGCCACCCTCGCCAACATCACGGACGGCCTCATCGACCGTGACTGGCGACCGAAGGCCCACGGCGCGTGGAATTTACACGAGGCCACTGTCAACGAGCCGTTGGACTGGTTCTGCTCGTTCTCCTCGGCGGCTGCCTTGATCGGTTCGCCCGGGCAGGGGGCGTACGCCGCGGCGAACAGCTGGCTGGACGCGTTCACCCGCTGGCGCAAGTCGCAGGGTCTGCCGGCGACCTCGATCGCGTGGGGGGCCTGGGGTGAAGTCGGTCGTGCGACCGCTCTGGCGGAGGACACCGACACCGCCATCGCGCCGGACGAGGGCGCGTACGCGTTCGAGTCGATGCTGCGCCACGATCGCGCCTACGCCGGTTATGCACCGCTGGTCGGCACGCCGTGGTTGACGACGTTCGCGCAGCGCAGCAAGTTCGCCGAGATGTTCAAGTCCGCCGGCACCGGCGCCAGGGGCTCGAGCAAACTGCGGGCCGAGTTGAACGAGTTGCCGCTCGAAGAGTGGCCGGGACGCATCCGAAAGTTGTTGTCCGAACAGATCGGACTGCTGTTGCGGCGCTCGGTCGATCCGGACCGACCGCTGTCGGAATACGGACTGGACTCCCTCGGCACGCTCGAATTGCGGACGCGAGTCGAATCCGAGGTCGGCATTCGCATCAGCGCCCAGAACATCATCGACCACAGCACCGTGCGGGCGCTGTCGCAATACCTCGCCGATGAATTAACCGCCTCGCAGAGCGTCGCGGCGGTCGGGGCGGAGTAAACGGCTGTGGCTGATCCACGCGTCACTCCGGTTGCGATCGTCGGTATGGCATGCCGACTGCCCGGCGGCATCGACTCCCCCGAATTGTTGTGGGAGGCGCTGCTGCGCGGCGACGATCTGATCACCGAAATCCCCGCGGAGCGCTGGGATGCCGAAAGCCTCTATGACCCCGAACGGGGTGTACCGGGTCGTTCGGTGACGAAGTGGGGCGGATTTCTCGACGACGTCGCGGGCTTCGATTCGGAGTTCTTCGGCATCGGCGACCGCGAGGCGACCGCGATCGACCCACAGCATCGCTTGCTGCTCGAAACCAGTTGGGAGGCTGTGCAACACGCCGGAATGAACCCGACCACGCTGGCGGGATCCGCGACAGGTGTCTTTGTCGGGCTGGCGCACGACGACTACACGCTGGTGACCGAGGGCGCGGGCGCCCTGGAGGACCCGTACGGATACACCGGCACCGCGTTCAGCATGGCGTCGGGGCGCATCAGTTACACATTGGGCCTCAATGGACCTGCCGTCACGGTGGACACGGCGTGCTCGTCAGGTCTGGTGACGGTGCACATGGCCTGCCGCAGCCTGCACCAGGGGGAAAGCGACCTCGCCTTGGCCGGCGGCTGCATGCTGATGTTGGAGCCTCGCCTCAATGCCTCGATGTCGGCGATCGGCATGCTGTCGCCGACCGGCCGTTGCCAGTCGTTCGACGTCAAGGCCAACGGGTTCGTTCGTTCCGAGGGTTCGGCGATGGTGTTACTCAAGCGCCTGCCCGATGCCGTGCGCGACGGCGACCGGATCCTGGCCGTAATCCGCGGCACCGCAACCAATCAGGACGGTCGATCCGACACGATCACGATGCCGTCGATGGACGCGCAGGTCGCCGCCTACCGTTCCGCGCTGGAAGCGGCCGACGTGGATGCCGCCAGCATCGGCATGGTCGAGGCGCACGGCACGGGCACCCCGGTCGGCGACCCGATCGAGTACCGCGGCCTGGCCCAGATATACGGCACCGACCACGCCTGCGCGCTGACATCGGTCAAGAGCAACGTCGGCCACACCGAATCCGCCGCAGGCACAGTGGGGCTCATCAAGGCAGTCCTTGCGGTGCGGCACGCCACGGTGCCGCGAATGCTGCACTTCACCGAGTTGCCCGAGGATCTGGCCCAGGTCGACACCCATCTGTTTGTGCCGCAGCAGCTCACCCCGTGGCCCGGTGATGGCACGGGCCCGCGACGGGCCGCGGTGTCGTCCTACGGGATGTCGGGCACCAACGCGCACGCGATTCTCGAGCAGGCCGCCGAGCCTTCGGCGGCTGATGCCAAAACTATGGTGTCGCAGTCGATTCGGCGATAACCGCTCCCCTGCTGTTTCCGGTGTCATCCTCCTCGGTCGAGGCGCTGTGCCAGACTTCCAGTCGGCTGGCCGACTGGGTGGACCGCAACGCGGACCGCATCGAGTTGCGAGATACCGCATACACGTTGGCGCGTCGCCGCGCCCACGGCCCCGTGCGGACGGCCGTGCTGGCCGCCGATGCGACCGAGCTGAGTGCGGCGTTGCGGGAGGTTGCCGAAAATGAGTTGCCGTACTTGCCGGCCGTCGGTCATGACGACCGTGGGCCCGTCTGGGTGTTCTCCGGCCAGGGCTCGCAGTGGGCCGGCATGGGCGCCGAATTATTGTCTAGCGAATCGGTTTTCGCAGCAACCATCGCGCAGCTGGAACCGCTGATCGCCGACGAGTCCGGCTTCTCGGTGACCCAGGCGATGACGTCACCCGAAACGGTGACCGGCATCGACCGTGTTCAACCGACCATCTTCGCCATGCAGGTCGCCCTGGCCGCCACAATGAAATCGCACGGTGTCGTCCCAGGCGCCGTCATCGGGCACTCCCTCGGTGAGGTCGCGGCCGCGGTCGTCGCCGGGGCGTTGTCGCTGGAAGACGGCGTCAGGGTGATCTGCCGCCGCGCCAGATTGTGCCTGCGCCTGGCCGGCGGCGGCGCGATGGCATCCGTCGAACTTCCCGCTCAGCAAGTACTTTCGCAGCTCGCGGATCGCGGCATCAATGATGTCGTCGTGGCGGTGGTGGCATCCCCGGAGTCCACGGTGATCGGCGGCGCCGCCGAACCGGTCCGCGAACTCGTCGCCGGATGGGAACAACGCGAGATCATGGCCCGCGAGGTCGCCGTCGACGTGGCGTCGCACTCACCGCAGGTCGATCCGATCCTCGACGAGCTGACCGACATTCTCGACGACCTCGACCCGATGTCTCCGATCGTCCCCTACTATTCGGCCACCTCGATCGATCCGCGCGAGGAACCCTATTGCGATGCCGATTACTGGGTCGAGAACCTCAGGCAGATGGTGCGATTCGGTGCGGCAGTACAGGCCGCCCTGGAGGACGGCTTTCGTGTCTTCGCCGAGTTGTCACCGCACCCGCTGCTCATCCGGGCTGTCGAGCAGACCGCCCGCAGCGTGGAAACGCCGGTGGCCACACTGGCCGGCATGCGCCGCCAGCAACCGCTGCCGCACGGGTTACACGGACTGCTGGCCGATCTGCACGCCGCGGGATCCGCGGTGGACTTCGCGACGCTGTACCCCACCGGGCGCCTCGTGGATGTCCCATTGCCGGCCTGGGCCCACCGCCAGCTGATCCTGACAGCTCAGGACGCACCGACCCACGGCGGCAGCACGGTGCCGGTCCATCCGTTGCTGGGGCAGCACGTCCGACTGCAGGAAGAGCCCGAGCGCCACGTGTGGCAAGCCGAGGTCGGCACCGAGGCATCGCCGTGGCTGGCCGATCATCAAATCCACAGTGTCTCAGCCCTTCCCGGGGCCGCTTACTGCGAGATGGCGCTGATCGCCGCGCGCGAAGTATTCGGCGAGGCATCCGAAGTCCGCGACGTCCGCTTCGAAAAGATGCTGCTGCTCGACAGCGGAACCACCGTCGGAGCCGTCGCGTCTGTCGAGACACCCGCGGTCGCCGAGTTCTCAGTGGAGACCAACGATGAGGGCACCACGACGCGGTGGGCCTCCGCTGTCCTGCACGCCGCTGACGCGGACTACCGTCCGCCGGCACACGACGTGAGCGCACTTCAGACTGCTCATCCGATCCGGGTCGACGGGGCGCAGGTGCGCGAGTCGTTCGACCATCGCGGCATTCAATTCGGACCGGCCTTCACGGGGCTGACCGCAGTGCACACCGGCGACGGGTCGGCCAGTACGGTCCTCGCCGAAATCGGCCTACCGAGTTCGATTCGCTCGAACCAGAACATTTCGCCGTGCACCCCGCGCTCTGGATGCCTGCTTTCAGTCCGTCGCGGCGCACCCGGGCGCGCGGCGGATCGGTAACGGCGGCCTGCTGTTGCCGCTGGGCGTGGGCAGCTACGCAGTTATGGCCCGGCCCGCGATACGCGCTACTGCTACGCCCGGGTCACCGCGACCGCGACTTGTCTGGATGCCGATCTCGACCTGATCGACGCGCACGGAGTTGTCCTGTTGACCGCGCGTGGGCTGCAGATGGGCACTGGGGCCTCGGAGAGCAGTAACCGCGAACGTCTGCTTGGCGAAAGCCTGCTGACCATCGAGTGGCAGCCCCAGGCGCTGCCCGCGGCGGCTGAGGAGCAGCCCGGAAATGGTTGCTGGTCAACACCTCCGATGATGCCGATCTGCTGTCGACGACGTTGGCCGACACCTTCAAGCTGAACGACACGGAGTCACGTCGCTGGCGTGGCCGGTGCACGTCAACCAACCGCTCAACACCGAACGATTCGCGAGTCATCTGCACGAGGACGAATTCGCCGGTGTGGTCGTGGTGACGGCACATTCCGACGCACCGCCAACGAGCAGAGCCTGACCGAGGGCCGCGAGCAGGTTCGTCATCTGGTGCGCATCGCCCGAGAAATGACCGAACTGCCCGGTAAGTCGCCCCGGCTGTTCGTGGTGACCCGCAACGCGCAAGTCGTCGGAACGAATAGCCCGAGTCAACCTCGAACAGGCAGGCCTGCGTGGCCTGCTGAGGGTGATCGGTGCCGAAAACCCGCACCTGCGCGTCACCCAATCGATGTCGACGAAGAACACAAACGCCGAAAATCTGGCACACGAACTGCTCCGAGGCCCGACGAGGACGAGACGGCTTGGCGCGACGGGCAGTGGTACGCGGCGCGCTTGCGGCCCGGCCCGTTGCGTCCCGACGAGCGACACCGGGCTGTCGTCGACCACGCGGAGGGCGGTGTGCGGTTGCGTGTCCGCACCCCCGGCGACCTGGAGACGATGGAACTCGTTGCCTTCGATCGTGTTCCGCCGGGACCGGGGCAGATCGAAGTCGCGATCACGGCATCCAGCCTGAACTTCGCCGACGTGCTCGTGGCCATGGGACGCTACCCCACCATCGACGAGCGTGAACCCGAATTGGGTGTCGACTTCGTCGGCGTGGTCACCGCAGTCGGGCCCGACGTCGTCGACCACCAGGTCGGGGACCGAGTCGGTGGCTTCTCCAGGAACGGGTGCTGGGCGACCTTCGTCATCTGCGACGCCGAGTCGCCGTCACGCTGCCGGATGGACTGACCGACCACCAGGCGGCTGCGGTGGCGACGGCGCACGCCACCGCCTGGTACGGACTGCACGACCAGGCGAGAATCTCGCCCGGCGACCGGGTGCTGATTCACTCCGCGACCGGCGGCGTCGGTCAGGCCGCGGTGGCCATCGCTCGTGCCGCCGGTGCGGAGATCTTCGCGACAGCCGGTAGTCCGCTACGCCGGGAACTGCTGCACCGCATGGGCATTGAACACGTCTACGACTCGCGCAGCACCGACTTCGCCGAGCTGATCCGCCGCGACACCGACGGCTATGGCGTCGACATCGTGTTGAACTCGCTGACCGGTGCGGCGCAACGCGCCGGCCTCGAATTGCTCGCCACTGGAGGACGATTCGTCGAGATCGGCAAAGCGCGATGTCTATGCGAACGCCCGCCTGGGGCTGTTCCCGTTCCGCCGCAATTTGACCTTTCACTACGTCGACCTCGCGCTGATGTCGGAAAGCCATCCTCGCCGGATCGGGCAGCTACTCGACACGGTCTTCGAGCTCGTCGCCGAGCGGCGAGTTGCCACCGCCCGAGTACACCCTGCACCAGTTGGCCGAGGCTGCACTGCGATCCGGGTGATGAGCGCGGCCGAACACGTCGGCAAACTCATCCTGGACATTCCGCGTGCCGGCGCCGGCAATGTGGTGGTGCCGCCGGAGTCGGCCCGCGCGTTCCGCAGCGACGGCGCATACCTGGTCACCGGCGGACTGGGTGGCCTGGGGCTGTTCCTTGCCGAGAAGATGGCCGGCGCCGGCTGTGGCCGGATCGTGCTCACCTCTCGTTCGCAGCCAGATTCGTTGGCGCAGGCCGCATCGAACGTATCAGCGCCACAGGCGCCGACATCGCGGTGGAATGCGGCGACGTCGCAGACCGCGCATCGGCCCGCCGCATCGTGGAAGCCGCCACCGCCACCGGGCTTCCGGTTCGCGGAGTGCTGCATGCCGCGGCAGTGGTCGAGGACGCCACGCTCAGCAGCATCACCGACGACCTCATCGACCGTGACTGGGCGCCAAAGGTCCACGGCGCATGGAACCTTCACCACGCGACGGCGGATGAGCCGCTGGATTGGTTCTGCTCGTTCTCGTCGGCCGCCGCGCTGCTCGGCTCCCGCGGGCAGGGCGCCTACGCAGCGGCCAATAGCTGGCTGGACGGCTTCACCCACTGGCGACGCGCCCAGGGCTTGCCGGCCTCCGCTATCGCGTGGGGGGCGTGGGACCAGATCGGTCGTGGAGCCGGCCTGGCCGAAGGTGGCGAAACCACGATGATCGCTCCGGAGGAAGGTGCGTATGCCTTTCAGACATTGCTGCGCCACGACCGCGCCTACACGGGCTACATATCGATCACTGGAACGCCGTGGCTGACCGCGCTCGCACAACGCAGCCGGTTCGCCGAAGCGCTCCAATCAGCGCGCCAAACCGCCACGGAAGCTGGCAAATTCCACGGCGAGCTGAAAGAACTGCCCGCCGACGAGTGGCCGACTCGCCTCCGTCGACTGGTTTCGGAGCAGGTCAGTCTGATCTTGCGGCGCAGCGTTGACCCGAACCGGTCGCTGGCGGAGTACGGCCTGGACTCGCTGGGCAATCTCGAGCTTCGCACCCGCATCGAGACGGAGACGGGCGTGCGAATCAGCTCGACGAACATCACCACCGTTCGAGGGCTGGCGGGTCATCTGTGCGATGCCCTGGCGGGACTCGAGGCGCTGCCGGCGTGACGGCGTCCTGAAGAACATTTTTGAAGTAGGTCACAACCGACTGGGGAGACGAAAATGATCGAAGTAGGCAAAGTCACGGTGAAGAGCGTGCACGAGTGGGACCCGGAGCCCGGTTCGGTCGTGTCGTGGGGTCCATCACCGGCAACATTGGCTAAAGCTGAGGGCGCGCCGGCGAATTCAACGCCGGCGAGCTATATGCAGGCCGAACATCTGCGCAGCTGGGCCGATTTCGCAGCCAAGGGCGTCGAAATGTCACGGTTGTGCATTGCCACCTGGGAGATAGCCGGGCAGTGCGACATTCGAGCAATGACGCATGTGATCAACTCGCACCTGCGCCGCCACGATACGTTTCACAGCTGGTTCGAGTACCACGACAGCGACCACATCGTCCGGCGGACGATCGACAATCCCGCCGCGATCAAATTCGTTCCCACCAAGCACGGCGATTTGACGCCGGTTGAATTGCAGACTCTGGCCATGGCCACGCCGGACCCCCTGCAGTGGGACAGCTTCCGCTTCATGATCATCCAGCACAATGGCCACTTCACGTTCTGCCTGTCCATCGATCACGTCAACATCGATGCGACGTACCCGAGCGTGCTGTTGCCGGAGATCGGACTGATGTACGACGCTCTCGTAGGCGGCGGAGCGCCCATCGCGTTGCCGAAGGCCGGTAGCTACCTCGACTATTGCGACCGACAGCATCAGTACCTTTCGTCGCTGACCACAGAGTCTCCTGAGGTGAAGGCCTGGATCGAATACTTCGAAGGCAACTCCGGGTCACTTCCCGATGCCCCGTCTCGCTGGGTGACGGATCGGGAATCTGCGACTTCATGAGTCTGACCCTGCTCGATCAGAAGCAGACACACGCATTCGAATCGGTCTGCGTGTCAGAGGGCGCCCGATTCAGCGGCGGTGTGTTCGCCTGCGCTGCGCTGATAGAGCGTGAACTCAACGGTGTCGACACGTACTACGGATACGTCGTCACCGACATCCGCTCTACACCAGAAGATTTCATGACATCGGGCTGGATAACCGGCTTCGTCCCGATCACGGTTCCGGTCAACCCGTCGTCATTCGGCGAGACCGTGCGTGCCGCGCAGGCGTCATTCGACTCCGGTCGTACGCTCGCGAAAGTTCCCATGGGCCGGGTATTGGAGTTGGCGCCTTGGTTGAAGCGGCCTGAGCAACGCGTGCCGCTGTTGTTCCACATCGATCTCGGCATCCCGCCGTTTTCCGCTCTCGTCACGGAGAAATTGGAGGGTCTGAATGCCCGGGTCTTCCAGGACGGCGGCGCTCCAGCTCAATTTGATATCCGGGTGACTCGGCTCCAGGATGAGACTCGCGCAGTGGTGCTGTTCCCCGACAACCCGGTCGCGCGCGAATCGGTCACCCAATTTCTGGCCTACTGAAGTCGGTGTACGTGCGGGTTGCCGAACGGCGCTACTCGGCGCCACGGTGCGCGAAGTTGCACTCACCCAGTCGGCCTGAGTGCAGAGGCGTCACTCATGTACAGCTGTCACTTATGAATTCACCCGTAGCTTGAGCACATGTCACGGCGGACGGACGTGACTGATGCGCCCGCGGTGACGGGCGTCTACCCGAAGCTGGGCAATCTCGTCACACGCCATCCGTTTGTCGTCATCGGTCTTTGGATCGTTTTGGCGGCAAGGGTGTCCCTTGGGCTCCTCCCTTGGCGGTGGTCATCGGACAAAAGCAGGCGGCGATCATGCCGGACGATGCTCCGGTCATGGTGGCCACCCGCCAGATGATTGATGCGTTCCACGACAAGGGAACTGACAACGTCGTCCTGGTTGTGCTCACCGATGAAAAAGGTCTGAGTCCCGCCGACGAGGGCACCTACCGAACGCTGGTCGACAAGCTCCGTAAAGATACCGCCAACGTCGTTTCACAGCAGGACTTCTTGGGCACGCCGGAAGTGCGAGAGGT
The DNA here is from genome assembly GCA_963737375.1 of uncultured Actinomycetota bacterium. GTDB lineage: Bacteria > Actinomycetota > Actinomycetes > Mycobacteriales > Mycobacteriaceae > Mycobacterium. Next base: position 1,965 of record CAVTSP010000004.1, on the reverse strand, counting down.
GTTGTCCAGCAGAGACAACAAGGCCTGGTATCTACCGGTCAGCCTCAGCGGTCACGCGGGCTCGGCAGAAGGCCAGGTGGCGTACCTCAACGCCGCCAAGCTGATCAAGCAGACGGTTGCGGTCGACCCTGGCCGCCACCTGGCCGGACCGGCGGCGACAGCCGCGGACCTCACCGCGATCAGTGAGCGCGACCTGAATGTGATCGAGGCCGGCACCGGGATCATGGTGTTGCTGATCTTGCTGATCGTCTATCGAAATCCGCTCACCATGGTGATGCCTTTGATAACCATCGGCATTTCGCTGGCGACAGCGCAGGGCGTTCTGGCCGGGCTGGCCGAATTGGGTCTTGGCGTCTCGAGCCAGACCATGGTGTTCATGAGCGGCGTGATGTTCGGCGCCGGAACAGATTACGCCGTCTTTTTGATCAGCCGCTATCACGATTACGTGCGACTCGGCGAGGATTCGGACCGGGCGGTGAAGCTCGCGCTCGCCTCGATCGGCAAAGTCATAGCCGCCTCAGCGGCGACGGTGGCGGTCACCTTCCTGGCCATGGTCTTCACCACGCTGCCGGTGTTCTCGACAATCGGCCCTGCGTTGTCGATTGCCGTCACTGTGGCATTTCATCGCGGCCATCACGCTGTTGCCGGCGATCATGGTGCTCGCTGGGCGGAGAGGCTGGATCAAGCCGCGGCGCGAGCTGACTACGCGATTCTGGCGAACCTCGGGTGTGCGCATTGTGCGCCGTCCCAAAATCCATTTGACCGCAAGCCTGATGATTCTGATTTTCCTGGCCGGCTGCTCGGCCTTCGCGCATTACAACTACGACGATCGCAAGACCTTGCCGAGTTCTGTCGAGAGCACCGCGGGCTACGAGGTTATGGCGCAACACTTCCCGTTGGACACCATCATTCCGCAGTACCTCTTCATCCAGTCACCACGCGACATGCGGGATCCGAAAGTTCTGGCCGACTTGGAACAGATGGCCCAGCGAGTGATCAGTTGCCCGACGTCTCGATGGTGCGGGGAATCACCCGGCCGACCGGCGAATCGCTCGAGCAAGCCCGGTTGGCCTGGCAGGCCGGCGAAGTGGGTAACAAGCTCAATGACGCCTCACAGCAGATCAACAGCCACACCAATGACCTCGATACGATGAGCGACGGCGCCAACCAACTAGCGAATGCGTTGGGCGACTTACGCAATCAGGTCGATCAGGCGCTGCCAACGATCAGTGGTCTGGTGGAGAGCCTGACGTTTCTGCAGAAGAATTTCGGCGGGCAGAAAACTCTCAATCAGATCGACGATGCCGCCAAATTGCTCTCCAATCTGCGCTCGCTGGGCAGACCCTCGATCTGAACGTCGCAGACGTCAACAACATTGCGGGTATCGCCAGACCGATCCTCAACGCTCTCGACGCGACGCCCGTCTGCTCGCTGGATCCGAACTGCGTCAACGCTCGCGGTGAGCTCCAGCGCATTGCCGATGCGCATGACAGTGGGGCCCTGACCAGGGTCGCGGATCTGTCCAAGCAGCTGAATCAACGCAGGGCACAGACACTTTGGAAGCGACGACCGGGAAGCTGCGGGAGTTGATCGGCAAGGTCAACAGTGCGTCGCAGTTGCTGGGGGCGAGCGGTCTGTCATCGAGGTTGGCGACCTTGCAGGACGGCGCCCAACAACTCGCCGACGGCAGCCGGAAGCTCGCCGATGCGGTCGAACTGCTCGTTGGTCAGACCAAGAAAATGGGCGCGGGTCTCAACGATGCCTCAGGTTTCCTGATGGCGATGAGGTCCGACGCCACGACCCCACCGATGGCGGGCTTTTTACATCTCCGCCACAGTGTCCCCAGCCGAGACGACTTCAAGAAAGCGGCCGGCATCTTCATCTCGCCCGGACGGGCATGAAGGCGCGGTATTTGGTGCAGACCAAGCTGAATCCGTTCAGCATCGCCGCCATGGATCAAGTGAA
>CAVTSP010000003.1:0-141496 GCA_963737375.1 uncultured Actinomycetota bacterium | reverse complement strand
GTCGGTCGACTCACCGAACTCGAAGCTGGTGGCCAGGATCTCCCCGGCGATCAGATCGCGATGCGCGGCCGCCCACTCAGCCCGTTCCGCGGGTACTGACATCACCACGCTGATCCGGTCGGACACCTCGAGGCCGGCCGACTTGCGCAGCTCTTGCAATTCGCGGATACGGTCCTTGGCCCAGCCCTCTGCCTCGAGCTCTGGAGTCAGCGTGGCGTCCAGCACCACCAGGCCAGCGCCGCCCGGCAGCGGCGCGGTGTACTCCGGGTCCGCCGCGACCAGCCGCGAGCTGTATTCCGCGGGCTGCAGCACCGCCGGGCCGGCCGTCAGCGTGCCGTCGAAGTTGACGACGCCCTCTCCGGCCTTGACGGCCTTGATCGCGGCCTGCACGTCCTTCCCCAGTCGCGGCCCGGCGACTTTGGCGTTGACGGTCAACTCGAAACGGCCGTAACCGGCTATGTCGTCGGTCAGCTCGACCGTCTTGACATTCAACTCATCGGCGATCAGGTCGGTGAATGGCGCTAGCCGTTCCGGGTTCTCCACCGCCACAGTCAGTTTCGGTAACGGTAGCCGCACCCGCAGTTTCTTGGCTTTCCGCAGCGAGGACGCCACCGAGCAGACCTCGCGCACCTGGTCCATCGCGTCGACCAGCGCGGCGTCGGCAGGCAGCTGATCGGGTGCAGGCCAATCGGACAGATGCACCGAGCGCTCGCCGGTGATGCCGCGCCAGATGATCTCGGTCGTCATCGGCAGCAGCGGCGCCGCAAGCCGTGCCGTCACCTCGAGCACGGTGTGCAAGGTATCGATAGCGTCGGGGTCCTCGTCCCAGAACCGCGAACGTGACCGTCGCACATACCAGTTCGTCAGCGCCTCGGTGAACTGACGCAACTGCTCGCAAGCCCCCGAGATGTCGCAACCGTCCATCGAGGCGGTCAGGTCGTCACGCAACACCGCCAGCTTGGCCAGGATGTAGCGGTCCAGCACGTGGCGCGAATCGGCGCGCCAGGTGCCGACCTTCGGCGCGTAGAGCGCCAAGAAGCTGTAGGCGTTCCAGAACGGCAGCAGTACCTGGCGCACCCCGTCACGGATGCCCTGCTCGGTGACGATCAGGTTGCCGCCGCGCAGGATCGGCGAGGCCATCAGGAACCAGCGCATCGCGTCGGAGCCGTCGCGGTCGAAGACCTCGCTCACGTCCGGATAGTTGCGTAGCGACTTGCTCATCTTCTGGCCGTCGCTACCCAACACGATGCCGTGCGCCACACAGGTTTTGAATGCCGGCCGGTCGAACAATGCAGTGGCCAGCACGTGCAGGGTGTAGAACCAGCCGCGGGTCTGCCCGATGTACTCGACGATAAAATCACCGGGGTAGTGCGTGTCGAACCAGTCGCGGTTCTCGAACGGGTAGTGCACCTGGGCATACGGCATCGAGCCGGAGTCGAACCACACATCGAAAACGTCGGCAATACGCCGCATGGTCGACCGACCGGACGGGTCGTCGGGGTTGGGCCGGGTGAGTTCGTCGATGTAGGGCCGGTGAAGATTGCCGGGCCGAGTGCCGAAGTCGCGCTCCAGTTCGTCGAGGCTGCCGTAGACATCAATCCGCGGGTAGTCGGGATCGTCGGAAACCCACACCGGAATCGGGGTGCCCCAATAGCGATTTCGCGAGATCGACCAGTCGCGTGCACCCTGTAACCACTTGCCGAACTGGCCGTCCTTGACGTGCTCGGGATACCAGGTGATCTGCTGGTTGAGTTCGACCATCCGGTCGCGGAATTCGGTGACTTTGATAAACCAGGACGAAACCGCCCGGTAGATCAGCGGATTGCGGCACCGCCAGCAGTGCGGGTAGGGGTGGTCGTAGGTCTCCTGGCGGATCAACACCGCACCGTTGGCGGCGGCCGGTCCGGTCTGGTTCTTCAGGTCGCGGATGATCTGCGGGTTGGCGTCAAAGACATGCTGTCCCCGGTAATCCGGAACAGTCACGTCGAACCGGCCTCTGGAGTCGACGGGAGTCACCGGCACGATGCCGACCCGGTCGGCGGTCGCCTTGTCGTCCTCGCCGTAAGCGGGTGCCAGGTGGACGATCCCGGTTCCGTCTTCGGTCGTGACGAAGTCGGCTTCCAGTACCTGAAAAGAGTTGGGCGAGTTAATGAAATACGGGAACGGCGGGCGGTATCGCGTGCCGACCAATTCATTGCCGCGGTAGGTCCCCAGCACGTCAGGTTCTTCGCCGAATTCCCTTGCGTAGGAAGCTAGTCGGGCCTCGGCGAGGATGACGCGCTGCTCGCCGGCCCGTACCTGCACGTAGCGGACGTCGGGGTTGACGGCTACCGCCTGATTTGACGGCAGGGTCCACGGCGTCGTCGTCCACACCAGCAGGTGCGCGCCCGCGAGTTCTCCTTCGGTCACGGCGAATCCGACCGTAAGGGCCGGATCCTGCCGACTTTGATAGACGTCGTCGTCCATCCGCAGTTCGTGATTGGACAGCGGAGTTTCGTCGCGCCAGCAGTACGGCAGCACCCGATAGCCCTCGTAGGCCAATCCCTTGTCCCACAATTGTTTGAACGCCCAGATCACCGATTCCATGTAGGGCAGATCGAGCGTCTTGTAATCGTGGTCGAAGTCGACCCACCGGGCCTGACGGGTGACGTAGGCGCGCCATTCGTCGGTGTACCGCAGCACCGAGTCCCGGCAGGCGTCGTTGAATGCGGCGATACCCATCGCGTCGATCTGAGATTTGTCGGTGATGCCCAGCTGTCGCTCCACCTCGAGTTCGGCCGGCAGTCCGTGGGTGTCCCAGCCGAAGCGACGCTCGACCTTGAAGCCGCGCATGGTGCGGTAGCGCGGGACGATGTCCTTGACGTAGCCGGTGAGCAGATGCCCGTAGTGCGGGAGTCCGTTGGCGAAGGGCGGCCCGTCGTAGAACACGTATTCGGGGCCGTCCGCACGATGGGCGATGCTGGCCTGGAAGGTGTCGTCGCTCGCCCAGTAATCGAGGACCTCGAGTTCCAGCGCCGGCAAGTCCGGTGGGCCGGCGGCCGGCTTGGGATAGGTGTTCTCGGTCACTGCGCGTCGTCTCCATGTGCCGGTGGTCAGGCACGGGGACGACGAAGTGCTGTGTGCACTTGCGCCGCGGTACCACCCCGCTTGCCACACCTGAGTGTGGCCGCTCGTCATTCGGCTGTGACGGGCCAACCCGTTCGGTTCTACTGGGCCGAGACCCCGGCTGTTCTTCCGAAGGCTCCCCGGTGATGGCCGGATCGACGCCGTTGGGCCGATTCTACGGCTCACCGCACGGCGGTGGTCTCCTGGTTGCTGGAATACGTGTTCCACCGGTCGGCGCGGATCATGAGAAGCACCGCGTTTAGGGATTACAGCCAGCCAGCCACTCTTCTTACCTCAAACAGGCGCACCTCTAAGTCGCGTCAACGACTGCGCCGAGTGGCGGTGGTTGTGTTCGTGGTTGAAGTCCCCGATGAACGGCGAGTTGGCGATTTCTAGGGGTCCCTTCGCGATGCCGGCCCGTTCGTACAACCTGGGACACGTTGTCGTCTGTGGCTCATCGGCCGGGACGGGCTTGGTGCTCAGCCGTGACCGTGACGACTCACGCATAGATCGACTGCTTCAGAACAATTTCGCGTCGACACCTTGACCTTGCTGGTGCTGGGAGGGTCGATGGCCCATCACGCCGTCAGCAGACGGGCCGCCACCAGGACGCGTCCTGGTGGGACTGTCAGAACGAGGGTCGATCTGAGCTTGGCCAATCGACTCGCGTAACCGCAATCCCGCGGCGGTGCTGACCGCAGCCGCACCATGCTGTCGTGATCTAGTCCAACAACAGGAACTTCTCTTCGGCGAAGCCGAAGCCGTTGGGGATCAACGGAGACTTGATTCGGCACCAGCCACTCTTGCAAGGCCCGTCGAAGCTGACGATCGTGGCATTGGGCAACGTGGCGACCTTGAGACCTTGGACCCCGTTGGTGGGATCCTTCACGCCGTCGTGTGCGATGTTGAACACCGGCATGTCCCCACCCGTCACGTGGGCGGTCTGTGGAACCTGGGGGGCGTAGGTCGGCCCCGCCTGCGGTTGCGCGGGAGCGGGCGCAGGGCCTGGAGGTGTGTAGGTGTAGTTCGAATATGGGGTGCACTTGTCGGACTCGGCGAATTCCTTGCGGCAAGCCTGCAGCCCGAGGGCGATTCGGTCGTTGTGGTTCGAGATGCCGTAGTTGGCTTTCTCACCATGGATACAATCGAAGCTCTGCTCGTTTTGGGTGTTGGCGCTTCCCGCCACGCCGATCATGGAGTGAATATGGTCGACGACGTAATTGCCTACTCGAGGGCATCCGGACACGATGCAGGTCACGTGATAGTCACTGTCTTTGGTGCAGTTCACGACCAGCCCGTTGGACAGCGTGTCAGCACTCGCCGTCGGCGCCACCAGCACCACCCCAAAGGGTAACGCCGCAGCAGCCGCAACGGCCAAGAACCTCTTCTTCATGCTTCTTCCCCCAAGCCTTCACTAACGTCGTCAATCCGCGCTTGACGAGCGTTTTTACGCTACCGCGCTCAGTGGACGTGAGATATCAGTGGTTTTCCTACAATTTCGGGCGTTGCCCCGGTCGTCTGGTCCCGCGAAACTTGAATACGGCCCCCTGAACGCCTAGCCCTTGAAATAGACGACTTGGTATGTCGTGGCCACCAGATCTCCGGCGCGACTCCACAGTTGCGCGTTCTGGTCGAAGAATCCGCGGTCGAAGCGGTCCGCACGCGCCGTTGCCAGAATGTAGTCGCCGCCGAGCGCGCCCAGGTGCTGACCGTCGGCATGGAAGTACGTGGTCATCGTGATGGTTCCGGCCGGGAGCACGCCCCGACGCAAATACACCCGCGGAAAGAAGATGTCGGACATCGCGGTGAGGGCCGGAAAGTCGACCTGGCGCTGGGCGGCGTCGCGCACCCATAGCGTGGTCGTGGACGACGAACCCGTCTCTACAGCGCCGCCGGAGAACGAACCCTCGGCAAACCGCATGTCGTACATGCCAATCCACACCGGCAGGTTTTCGCGACTGCTACGCGCGATCTGCTCCGGCGGCAGCGCGTTCGGCGGCACCGCTTGGGTGTCGGACCAGGTATCGCGGCGGATGCCGAATATTGCGGTAGCCGTCGTCGCGACCACACCGTTCTGACTGAGCTCGACGATCCAATGCTGATTGGTGCGGTTGGTACGCGCGGCCCGACGGGAAATCTCGAACTCGCCATCGGCGATCGGCGCGGCGAAATTCACTGTCAGAGCGACGGGCTCACCGATGCGGTCGGGATGCGATTCAATCGCCCGCAGCAAGACGGCGGCGGTGACGCCACCGAACGGGCCCACCATGTTCGCCCACTCCGGGTGCGTGCGCCCCCGGACGACGTCTGCGCTCACCACGTCGAGTTCTATCGCGCGGTCGAACGCGTGCAATTCGGGCATCGATACGACGTCTCCTGAGTTCGACTCCGCTACAGCAGGGTTCACCATACATCTGGCTCAACAAGCATCAAGACAGGGTGGTGATCGTTAGACTGCGGCTGTGGCCTTCGATCCCGTTTTTGCTCGTGATGTGGTGCTGCCATTGGCCCAGGCCGCATACGCAGTGATGGACGGCAACGCCGCCAGCCTGCCGGCCGGGTACAGCCAAACCAGCCTGATCCAGGCCGATGCCGTGGTGCTCACCGCGATGACCAATCCGCACCCCGCGGTGGTGGCGATGACGAAGAACACCGACATCTTCGGGCTAATGGGACGTAACGCGGCCAGCCGCACGGCATTTCTGTCGTTTCGCGGTACGTCCGATGTCGCGGAGTGGGTGGCCGATGTCGATGCCGTGCCCGACGACTACCGCGCGATCAGCGGATTCGGACAGGTGCATGCCGGCTTCCAGGAGGTCTACGAGCTTGTTCGTGCCAACATCGCCGCGAACCTGGCCACCGCCACAGCCGGCTGCGATCAGATCTTGATCACCGGGCACAGCCTCGGTGCGGCGCTAGCCGTTCTCGCGGCACCCGACGTCGCCCGCAACATGCCGCCGAACACGATCGAGCCTCGACTGATCACGTTTGCCGGCCCCCGCGTCGGAGTGAGCGATTTCGCCGCACAGTTCAACGCGCTCATCGAAAGCTGCTACCGCGTGGTGAATTTCCTCGACGTCGTGCCCTACCTACCGCCGACTCCGTACGTGCATGTGGGCGCACAGATCTCGGTCGACAGCGGCGGGCAGGTGCAGATCGCGTGGCGGCACAGTCTGCCCGCTTATCAAAACGGGTTGTCGAGTTACATCACGGCTCAGCAATAGCGCCGAACTCCCGGCACCGAAGCATGGAAGCCTTCGGGTACCGGGAGCGTCGAGCGGTATTCAGGCACCGACCTCGATGACGCCGGCGCGCCAGAGTGCGGCGTAGAGCTGACGGAGCGGAACGGACAGCAACCGGGCCGCACCGTCGACCAGCGGGTCACCGCCCGTCCGCACAGTGTCGGACCGCTTGGAGGTCTTCGGCGTCGGCAGAGCCGTCGGGGCCGGGTCAGGGACAACCCTGAGCCGGGGCGCGGACGTCGGCGCCACTACTACATCGTCGTACAGAACAGCGGTCATGATCGCCTCCTACGCAGAAAGTCAAACGGGCACAACGGGATCCGGGTGTCCGTCCGAAACGGCGTCGAGCAGATCTATCAAAGATCGCTCATGAGATGAGGCGGGATGCCAGGTGAGTCTTAGCAGGCTCAGTTGTTAGCAATGCGCCGCAGGCCGGATCGGGACGAAACGGTGCCCGGATATCGATCCGGACTAGAACTGGAACTCATGCGTCCCTCACCTCCTCGCAGTCGCAGCATGTGCGGAAGACCGCACATTCACACGCAAGCAGAAACACAGAACCCGAAAACGCTCGGGAAACCCGCACCCCACTCGTCAGAGTTTCGGCACTACACGCCGTATCCGGCCTATTCAGCCAGAAGCCACTTGGGCTCAACCCTTAAGCCGGGAGGAGCTGTCCTGACCCTGGGCGTCTCTCGACGTTCGGGGTCAGTGGCCTGTATCCGTGTAGACGCCTCACCTAACGAGGTGCTTACCCCGACGACTATGCCCGAACATTGCGCCCGGGTCAATTCGCCACGCCGATCCTGCTGACCTGCCGTTATGGTTCCGTGACCGCGCTGCGTGTGTCGTCCGGGCGCAATCTCTTCATGACGAAGGAGACGACGAAGTCGGCGGCCTCGGCGGCGGTGATGCCGTCGTCGGTGGTCAGCCGCCGGTGGGCGATGTCGCCGATCAGCGCCGACAGCGTGAATGCCACAAGTCGGGGCGGGGCGGCCGCCACCTCTGCGCGCTCCTGCGCCACGACGATCAGGCTCTCAATGTCATCGATCCACCGCTTGTAGGCACCTCCGAGCTGTTTGTCGAACCGCTCGCCGTGCCCGAACGCGTCCCTGAACAGCAACTTGGTGCTCTCCCCGTCGGCGTCGAAGAACTCGAATGTCGCGCGCAACGAGGCCCGGAACGGCGCCTCGGTGTATCCAAATCGTGCTCCGGTCGCGGCCAGGGCGACCGCGAGATTAGTACGCAGGCCGTAGCCCTCGGCACGATCAGCGCCTCAAGCAAGGCGTCTTTGAAGTCGAAATGCTGGTACACCGTCCCGAAGTGCAGCTACGCTTGCAACGCTACGTCGGCGATCGCCATGCCGTGAAAACCGTTGCGGGCAAACACTTTTCTGGATGTATTTCAGCTCTCCCGCGGCAGCAGCCCGTTGAGAGAAAACGAGACAACGATATCTGCGACTTCGCCTGCGGTCACGCCGTCGTCGGTGCTGAGCCGGCGATGCGCCAGCTGGCCGATCAGCGCTGCCAGGCTGAAGGCCAGCATCCGGGGCGGAGCGTCGATCACCGTCCCGGCTTCCTGGGCGACGATGATCTGCTTCTCGATGTCGTCGATGAAACGCTCGTAGATGCTGCCGAGGTGCTTCTCGAACTGGTCGCCGAGCGCGTAGGAGTCACGCAGCAGGAGTTTGGTAACCGCCGTGTCGGCCTCGAAGAACTCCAGAACGGCCTGGACAGTCACGCGTAGCGGTTCCCAGTTCTTCCCAGGCCGCTGATCGCTTGCGCCGACCGCCGCTGCGATGTGGGCGCGCAAGGCTTCACCCTCGGCGGCCATCAACGCGTGGAAGAGCTCGTCCTTCGAGTCGAAGTACCAGTAAACCGACCCGTAAGCCAGCCCGGCCTCCTTGGCGATATGGGCGATCGTGGTGGCATGAAATCCGTTGCGCGCGAATACCATTTTGGCAGCAGTCATGATCTCGTCACGCCGCTTCGACTTGTCTTCTACGCTGACCGCACGGCGCCTGCGAGTGCCCCCGTCGTCGATCACTGGTCAACCACCTCACTGAGATGACCGACGGCATCGATGAATTCGGTAACCATGTCCAATACCACCTTTGCGGCCGGCTGTACTTTGTCCATCGAGCCCACGACTTGGCCGACGAAATAGGTCGCCAGATCTCGTGCTTTCGAATCAGGTTGCGCGGCAGCCCGATTGATGCGCGCCTGCGTGTCGGTGATCAGCGCGCTTTGCAGCGGCATGCCGAGGGGATCGGGACTATCGGCCCTCTCCCACTCGTCAGTCCATGCGGTGCGCAACATGCGCGCGGGCTTGCCGGTCAGCGATCGCGACCGCACGGTGTCGGACGACGTCGCGTTCAGGAACTTGTCTTTCACGACGGGCAGCGTCTCTGCTTCCTCGGTGGTCAGCCACACCGAACCGCACCACACACCTTCGGCGCCCAGTGCCAGCGCCGCGGCAATCTGGCGGCCCCGGGCGATTCCACCCGCCGCCAACACCGGCACCGGGGCCACGGCGTCGACTACCTCCGGGACCAGCACCATCGTCGAAACTTCGCCGGTATGCCCGCCGGCCTCGGTTCCCTGGGCCACGATCAGATCGACACCGGACTCCGCATGCTTCAGCGCGTGCCGGGTGCTCCCGGCCAGCGACGCAACCAGCACGTCGCTGTTATGCGCTCGAGCGACCAAATCTGGCGGTGCCGGCCCCAGCGCGCTCGCGATCAGTCGGATGCGATGAGCGAAAGCGACGTCGAGCAGTGGTTCGTAGCCTTTAGGCGAGATGTTGAGCTGACCGGAAGGCCGGTGCTCATCATCGGTGGATCCCGTTATGCCATAACGGATTAGCAGCTCGTCGACAAACGTGCGGTGTTCCTCGGGCAGCAACTCGCGAGCCTGATCGCCGTCGACGCCGCCGCGGTCATCGCCGACGTACTTGGGCGGTAACAACAGGTCGACGCCGTACGGCTTGCCGCCGGTCTCCTGCTCGATCCAGATCAGTTCGCTCTCGAGGCGTTTCGGGCTGAGCGCGACGGCACCCAGGACGCCGAAGCCGCCCGCGTTGGAGACGGCGGCCACCACGTCTCGGCAGTGGCTGAACGCACAGATCGGGAACTCCACGCCGAGCATTTCGGCCACTCGTGTTCGCATCGCAGTGACGCTACGAATTACTGATTCGCGTGTCAATATAAACGCCTAAATACTGATTGATATGTCAGTCACGCCCTCCAACGTACCTGATTGATACGTCAATCAGGCTCCCGCAATAGATGCTCCGGTAAATGAAGCTTTCCTCCCGGTCGCGCGAACTGGCACGTACGCAACAAGGGCCAGGAAAAAGCAACTATTGAAGCACTCGCCAGGATTCAGACGCTAGAGCAGAAGGTCATCAGCTGAAGCCCGTCTAAGAATCGGATAAGACAAAGATAAATACCTTCTGCCCAAGTTGACGAAGCTCTGGATTCACCTCACGCTGATGTATCCGTTCGACTCACAAAGTCCAGTGCTGAACTTGTGCCCAATACTGCGCACACTGTGGTAGGTTCTTCGACCTCCAATGAAACCGCAGCTAGGGCGCTCGATGGCGTCGAGACGGCTTGGCGGCTGCGGTGTCTGGAGCAAGTTTCACGCTCTGACCCCTGCTACCGGCCGTAGCCAGCCACGGGGAGGAAAATTGACCGTCGTTGACGTAGTAAGTGAGTGCACGCCGAACTCCTAATCGACTCGATTTCGCCTAAGTCATCCGAAGGACGCACACACGTGTTGCAATTGGCGCGACAGCATGGGCAGAGTTGTGGAGTATTGATTCTGCAGAGCTTCTGCTGAATGCTCTGCTGCAAGGTGACAACGCAGTTACCGAAACCTTACCGGGGCCAGGGGCATCGAAACGCACATGAAGATAATGCATGCCTAATGGATGCGGTGTGTTTCGTATAGAAAGAGGACGAATTGCATACTTTCGAGACGAATCATGTCCGTTCTCCGTACTTGGATTCGGGTCGTTCTCTTCCGCCTAACGGCCAAAACCCGACCACGTCGATTGCGGTCATCGGCATGTCCTGCCGACTGCCCGGCGGCATCGAATCCCCGGAACAGCTGTGGGATGCACTGCTGCGGGGCGATGACCTCGTCAAGGAAGTTCCCACCGAACGCTGGGACATGGACCAGTACTACGACCCCGAACCCGGTGTCCCCGGACGGTCGATATCGAAGTGGGCCGCGTTCCTGGACGACCCGACGGGTTTTGACGCCGAGTTCTTCGGCATCGGCGACCGCGAAGCGCTCGCCAGTGACCCGCAGCACCGGGTGCTGCTGGAGACCGCCTGGGAAGCCATAGAGCACGCAGGTCTGACTTCAGTTCAGATCACCGACAGCCTTACCGGCGTGTTCGTAGGACTAACCCACAACGACTATTCCTACCTCGCTGCGGATGCCCATGCATTGGAGGGCCCGTACGGCTTCTCCGGGACGAATTTCAGCCTTGGGTCCGGGCGGATCTCATTCGCATTGGGCGTACACGGTCCTGCGCTCACAGTGGACACTGCGTGCTCGTCGGGTCTGCTGGCGGTCCATTTGGCGTGCCGCAGTTTGCACAACGGGGAGAGCGATCTCGCCCTGGCCGCCGGCGCCTCAATCAGCTTGGAACCGCGCAAGTTCGCTGCCGGCTCAGCCGAAGGCATGCTGTCTCCCACAGGACGCTGCCACGCGTTCGATGCCGCAGCTGACGGATTCGCGGTTTCCGAGGGCAGCGTTGTGCTGCTGCTCAAGCGGTTGTCCGATGCGGTGGACGACGGCGACCGGATTCTGGGCGTGTTGCGCGGCACTGCCGCCAACCAGGACGGCCGCACGGTCAACATCTCGGTGCCGTCTGTCACCGCGCAGACTGCCGTGTATCGAGCGGCGCTGGCCGCGGCGGGCGTGGACGCCGCCACTGTCGGCATGGTCGAAGCGCACGGCCCTGGCACACCGGTGGGCGACCCCATCGAGTACGAGAGCCTCGCCAACGTTTACGGCATCAGCGGTCCGACGGCGTTGGCTTCGGTAAAGACGAATTTCGGCCATGCGCAATCCGCCTCGGGACCACTTGGGCTGATGAAAGCGATACTGGCACTGCAGCATGGCGTGATTCCGCAGAACCTGCACTTCGAGCGGCTGCCGGACGCCCTCGCCCCGATCCAGACCAACCTGTTCGTGCCCCAGGCCACCACACCGTGGCCGACCAACGGCCATCACCCGCGGCGGGCATCGGTGTCGTCCTACGGCTTCTCGGGAACCAACGTGCACGCCATCGTCGAGCAGGCTCCGCTGATCGTGCCGACCGACGACGAACCGAGCACCCCGCCCACTGAGGGACCGTTGCTCTTCCCGCTGTCGTCGACCTCGGCCGATGCACTACGCAAGACGGCGGCGCGACTCGCTGACTGGGTGGACGTGCACGCGCACGAGATCTCCGCCTCGGATCTCGGTTACACGCTTGCGCGTCGGCGCGGGCACCGCCTGGTGCGGACCACTGTGACGGCCAGCAATCTGCCGGAGTTGTCCGCGGCTTTGCGAGAGATCGCCGAGGACGAGATCCCCTACCAGCCGGCGGCGGGACGGGACGATCACGGGCCGGTGTGGCTGTTCTCAGGGCAGGGCTCGCAATGGGCCGCTATGGGTGTCGAATTGCTGGCGAAAGAACCGGTGTTCGCCGCGACGATTGCGCGGATCGAGCCGTTGATCGCTGCCGAATCTGGATTCTCGGTGACTGAGGCCATCTCGGCACCCGAGACAGTGACAGGCATTGATCAGGTTCAACCGACCATCTTCGCCATGCAGGTCGCACTCGCCGCCACCATGAAGTCCTACGGCGTGATCCCGGGCGCCGTGATCGGGCATTCGATGGGAGAGGCGGCGGCCTCGGTCGTGGCTGGAGCGCTCTCGCTCGAAGACGGCGTACGCGTCATCTGCCGCCGGTCGAAGCTGATGCTGCGGGTTTCGGGTGCCGGCGCCATGGCATCGGTGGAATTGCCTGCGCAGCAGGTGCTTTCCGAACTGATAGCACGCGGCATCAAGGACGTGGTGGTAGCCGTGGTGGCGTCGCCGACCTCCACGGTGATCGGCGGGGCGACCGAGTCGGTCCGCGAATTGGTGGCGGTCTGGGAGCAGCGCGAAATCATGGCGCGCGAGGTCGCCGTAGACGTCGCATCCCACTCTCCACAGGTCGATCCGATCCTCGACGAGTTGGCCGAGATACTCTCCGACCTGCAGCCCGGCGAGCCGGAGATTCCGTACTACTCCGCCACTCATTTTGATCCGCGTGATCTGCCGACTTGCGATGCCGACTACTGGGTCGAGAACCTTCGCTACACGGTGCGGTTCTCCTCAGCGGTGCAGGCTGCACTGGAAGACGGCTTCCGGGTGTTCGCCGAACTGTCACCGCATCCGTTGCTGACCCACGCCGTCGATCAAACGGCCAATAGCCTGGACATGCGCGTAGCGGCGTTGGCCAGCTTGCGGCGTGAGCAGGAACTGCCGTACGGACTGCGCGGCTTCGTAGGCGCTCTGCACGACGGGGGTGCCGCGATGGACTTCTCGGTCATGTACCCCAGCGGACTGTTGATCGACGCACCGCTGCCGACGTGGACGCATCGTCAGTTCGTCTACGACCTCGACAAGAAGGGCAATCGGTCGCAGGGCATCAACGCCGTTGCGGTGCATCCGCTGCTGGGCTCGCACGTGCGACTGCTGGAGGAGCCGGAGCGCCACGCCTGGGAGGCCGAGGTCGGCACTGCGACGCTTCCCTGGCTTGGCGACCACAAAATCCACGACATCGCGGTGCTTCCGGGTGCCGCCTACCTCGAGATGGCGCTGGCGGCGGCACGCGCGATCCACGGTGAGACTGCCCTAATTCGCGACGTCCGCTTCGAGCAGATGCTGCTGCTCGAAGAGACAACACCGGTCGCGGCCATCGCTACAGTCGCCTCGCCTGGCGTCGTCAACTTCGCGGTGGAAGCAGAACAAGAAGGTGAACGCGCGCGGCGGGCCAGCGCGGTCCTGGACGCCGGGACCGAAGACGAAGAACACCCGCCGGCGCACGATATCGCCGCACTGCTCGCCGAGCACCCGCGCCGGGTGGAAGGCAGTGAGTTGCGGCAGGGATTCGACAAGCGGGGGCTGCAGTACGGTCCGGCTTTCGGTGGCCTCGCGGCCGTGCTGATCGGCGAGGGGGTCGGAGACAGCGTCGTCGACACCGTGCTGGCCGAGGTCGGCCTGCCGCCCTCAATCCGGTCGCAGCAGACCGCCTACCACGTGCACCCGGCGCTGCTGGACGCATGCTTCCAGTCCGTCGCCGCCCATCCCGCCATCCAGGCGGCCGGAATCGGCGGCCTGATGCTGCCGCTGGGTGTCCGCCGGTTGCAGACTCACGGGCCGGCCCGCGATATTCGCTACTCATACTCGCGCGTGATCAGCGCCGACGCCATGTGGGTCGAGGCTGATCTCGAACTGCTGGACGAGCACGGCGCGGTGGTGCTTACCGTGGAAGGGCTGCAGATCGGCAGCGGCTCCTCCGAAAGCGCAAACCGGGCGCGGCTGCTGAACGAGCGATTGCTGACGATCGAGTGGCAGAAACGAGATCTGCCCCAGCCAAGCCAGACCGAAGCAGGAAACTGGCTTTTGATCAGCACCTCGGCGGGCGCAGATGTCGTAACCAACACGCTGATCGATGCGTTGAAGGTCGAACGCGCACAGACCACGACCGTCGTCTGGCCGCAGGAAGCCGACCACTCGTCCAACGCGGAACAGCTTGCCGATCAACTTCGTGGTGGCGCTTTCACCGGGATGGTCGTCCTGAACGGGCCGAAGAACGGAAACCCCGACGACGAGTCCGCGCAGCGGGGCGGCGACTATGTTCACCATCTGATCCGCGTCATCAAGGGGCTGTCCGAATACGACGGTGAACCACCTCGATTGTTCGTGGTGACCCGGAACGCACAGACCGTGCTCGCCGACGACCGGGCCAATTTGGAGCAGGCCGGGCTCCGCGGTTTGCTGCGCTCGGTCGGCAACGAGTACCCGGATTGGCGGGTGACTCAGGTCGACCTCGACGAGCGGACTGACGGCGAGCGGCTGGCGCGTCAACTCCTCAGCGGATCAGAAGAGGACGAGACCGCTTGGCGAGACGGCGAGTGGTACACCGCGCGGTTGTTCCCCAGCCCGTTGCGGGCCGAAGAGCGATTCACCGCTGGGGCGGATCCGCAGCAGGACGGCATGCGGCTACAGATCCGCACGCCCGGCGACCTCCAGACGATCGAGCTCACCGCGTTCGACCGGGTTCCGCCAGGACCCGGAGAGATCGAGGTCGCGGTCACCTCATCCAGCATCAACTTTGCAGACGTCCTGGTCACGTTCGGCCGGTACCCCTCCTTCGAGGGTCGGCTGCCGCAACTGGGCACCGATTTCGCGGGGGTGGTCAGCGCGGTCGGCAGCGACGTGACAAAACATAGGGTTGGTGACCGCGTCGGCGGCATCTCCCCCAACGGCTGCTGGGGCACGTTCGTGACGTGCGACGCCGACCTCGCTGCCACGCTCCCGGCCGGCCTGACCGAACAACAGGCGGCGGCGGTGACCACCGCGCACGCCACGGCCTGGTATGGGCTGCAGGACCTGGCCCGCATCGGTCGGCACGAGAAGCTGCTGATCCACTCCGCGACCGGCGGGGTCGGGCAGGCGGCGATTGCCATCGCCCGCGCCGCAGGCGCTGAGATCTTCGCGACTGCCGGCAGTGAGCAACGTCGACAACTGCTGCGCGACTGGGGAATCGAGCACGTCTACGACTCGCGCAGCATCGGATTCGCCGACCAGATTCGTCAGGATACAGACGGTTACGGCGTCGATGTGGTGCTCAACTCGGTGACGGGTGCCGCGCAGCGCGCCGGCATCGAATTGCTGGCGCTCGGAGGACGATTCATCGAGATCGGCAAGCGCGACATCTACGGCGACTCTCGACTGGGACTGTTCCCGTTCCGCCGCAACCTCGCATTCCACGGGGTCGACCTCGGTTTGATGTCACACAGTCACCCCGAACGGTTCCATGACCTCCTGGACACCGTCTATCGGCTAACCGCCGACGGTCTGCTGCCGATGCCGCAGAGCACGCACTACCCACTCACCGAGGCGGCCACCGCGATTCGAGCCATGAGCGCGGCCGAGCACACCGGCAAACTGGTGCTCGACGTGCCACGGACCGAGCCGACCCGGGTAGCCGTGCCGCCGGGACTTATTCGCGTCTTCCGGCCAGACGGCGCCTACATCATCACCGGCGGCCTGGGTGGACTCGGTTTGTTCCTCGCCGAGAAACTGGCTGCCGCAGGCTGCGGTCGCATCGTCCTCAGTTCACGTTCGGAACCGAACGAAGAGGTATCGGCGACCATCGAGTTGATCCGGACCAGTGGTGCGGACATCGTCGTCGAGTGCGGTGACATTGCAGACCGCGCGACGGCGGATCGACTGGTGGCCGCGGCAACGATCACCGGCCTGCCGTTGCGGGGTGTGCTGCACGCCGCCGCGGTCGTGGAGGACGCCACTCTGGTCAACATCACTGACGGGCTCCTCGAACGCGACTGGAGGCCGAAGGCATACGGCGCGTGGAACTTACACGAGGCCACCCTCGGCGAGCCACTGGACTGGTTCTGCTCGTTCTCCTCGGCTGCGTCGCTGATCGGATCACCCGGACAGGGTGCGTACGCCGCGGCCAACAGCTGGCTGGACGCGTTCTCTCATTGGCGCAAGTCCCAGGGCTTGCCGGCGACCTCGATCGCGTGGGGAGCCTGGGGTCAGGTTGGGCGTGCCACGGCTCTGGCTGAGGACACCGACACCGCCATCGCGCCGGATGAGGGTGCGTACGCGTTCGAATCGTTGCTGCGGCACGACCGCGCGTACGCCGGATACGCGCCGCTGATCGGCACACCATGGCTGACCACTTTCGCGCAACGCAGCAAATTCGCGGAGATGTTCAAAACCGCGGGCGCGGGCGCCAAGGGATCCAGCAAATTGCGAGCCGAACTGAACGAGCTACCCATTGAGGAATGGCCGGGCCGCCTGCGGAAGTTGCTGTCCGAGCAGATCGGACTGCTGCTGCGCCGCTCCGTCGACCCAGACCGTCCGCTGTCCGAGTACGGACTGGACTCCCTGGGCACGCTCGAGTTGCGCACCAGGGTCGAATCCGAGACCGGCGTCCGCATCAGTGCCCAGAACATCATCGATCACAGCAGTGTGCGGGCACTGTCGCAGTACCTTGCCGATGAACTCGCGGCCTCGCAGGACCTCGCGGCGGCCGGGGCGGAGTAAAGGGCTGTGGCTGAATCACGGGTCACTCCCGTTGCGGTGATTGGGATGTCGTGCCGGCTTCCCGGCGGCATCGACTCCCCCCAGTTGTTGTGGGAGGCGGTGCTTCGCGGCGACGACCTGGTCACCGAGATTCCTTTGGAACGGTGGGATGCTGAGAGCTTCTACGACCCCGAACGGGGCGTGCCGGGTCGCTCAGTGACCAAGTGGGGCGGATTTCTCGACGATGTCGCAGGCTTCGATTCGGAGTTCTTCGGCATCGGCGACCGGGAAGCGACCGCGATCGATCCGCAACACAGGTTGCTGCTGGAAACATCTTGGGAGGCTTTGCAACACGCGGGAGTGGACCCGACGACGCTGGCCGGTTCTCAAACCGGTGTCTTCGTGGGATTGGGGCACGACGACTACACGGTAGTGAGTGGCAAAGCGGGCGCCCTGGAGGACGCGTACGGCTACACCGGTACCGCGTTCAGCATGGCGTCCGGACGAATCAGTTACACCCTGGGCCTCAGCGGGCCGGCGATCACCGTGGACACCGCGTGCTCGTCGGGTCTGGTGACGGTGCACATGGCCTGTCGCAGCCTGCATCAGGGTGAGAGCGATCTCGCTCTGGCCGGCGGCTGCATGGTGGTGCTAGATCCGTGGGTCAATGCCTCGACTTCGGCGATCGGCATGCTGTCAGCGACGGGACGATGCCACTCCTTCGATGTCAAGGCGGACGGATTCGTCCGTTCCGAGGGTGCCGCCATGGTGTTCCTCAAGCGACTACCGGACGCGGTGCGCGACGGCGACCGGATTCTGGCCGTGATCCGCGGCACCGCATCCAATCAAGACGGTCGCTCCGACACGATCACGAGTCCGTCCATGGACGCACAGGTCGCCGTCTATCGGGCGGCGCTAGAGGCAGCGGATGTGGACGCCGCCGACGTTGGCATGATCGAGGCGCACGGCACCGGGACCCCGGTCGGCGATCCCACCGAGTTCAAGAGCCTGGCGCAGGTCTACGGCACTGACGGCCCCTGCGCGCTGGGATCGGTCAAAAGCAACCTCGGCCATACCGAATCTGCCGCGGGCACGGTGGGGCTCATCAAGGCGGTCCTGGCGCTGCAGCACGGCACGGTCCCCCGAATGCTGCACTTCACCCAGCTGCCCGAAGACTTAACCCGCGTCGACACCAATCTGTTTGTGCCTAAGGACGTTACGCCGTGGCCGACCAACGGCGGGCAGCCGCGACGGGCGGCGGTGTCGTCATACGGGATGTCGGGTACCAATGCGCACGCCATCCTCGAGCAGGGGCCCGAGACTTCGCCGGTCATCGCCGAACACAATGGTGTGACGGTCGATTCGGCGATGACGGCACCGCTGCTGTTCCCGGTGTCTTCCACATCGACCGAAGCGCTACGCCTGACATCGGGCCGGCTGGCCGACTGGGCGGAACGCCATGCGGACGACGTCGCAGTGCGGGATGCCGCCTACACGCTGGCGCGCCGCCGGGGCCACGGCCCAGTGCGCACGGCGGTGCTGGCAACCGACCTGCCGGAGTTGGCCGCGGCGTTACGAAAGGTCGCCGAGGGCGATCTCCCGTATCCGCCGGCAGTCGGTAACGACGACCGCGGCCCGGTGTGGGTGTTCTCCGGCCAGGGCTCGCAGTGGGCCGAAATGGGCGTTGAGCTGTTGGCAGGGGAACCGGTGTTCGCCGCGACCATCGCGCGCATCGAGCCGCTGATTGTGCAGGAGTCCGGCTTCTCCGTGATTGAGGCCATGACATCACTCGAGACGGTGACCGGCATCGACCGGGTCCAACCGACCATCTTCGCGATACAGGTCGCGCTGGCCGCCACCATGAGGTCCTACGGCGTGGTCCCGGGTGCGGTCATCGGGCACTCTCTCGGCGAGGTCGCGGCCGCCGTCGTCGCCGGGGCGTTGACGCTCGAAGACGGCGTACAGGTGATCTGCCGCCGTTCCAGACTATGTGTCAGCTTGGCCGGCGGCGGAGCGATGGCGTCGGTGGAACTTCCTGTACAACAAGTACTTTCGCAGCTGACGGATCGCGGAATCAACGACGTCGTGGTTGCGGTGGTGGCCTCCCCCACATCCACCGTGATCGGCGGTGCCACCGCGCCAGTCCGCGAACTCGTCGCCGGGTGGGAGCAGCGCGAGATCATGGCTCGCGAAGTGGCTGTGGACGTCGCATCGCACTCCCCGCAAGTCGATCCGATTCTCGACGAGCTGGCCGACCTTCTGGCCGACCTCGAACCCGCGACGCCGACGGTTCCCTACTACTCGGCGACGTCGATCGACCCGCGCGAAGAACCGTACTGCGATGCCGACTATTGGGTGGACAACCTCCGGCAGATGGTGCGATTCGCCGCGGCGGTACAGGCCGCGCTGGAGGACGGCTACCGGGTCTTCGCCGAGCTGTCACCGCACCCATTGCTCACTCGGG
The DNA here is from genome assembly GCA_963737375.1 of uncultured Actinomycetota bacterium. Lineage (GTDB taxonomy): Bacteria > Actinomycetota > Actinomycetes > Mycobacteriales > Mycobacteriaceae > Mycobacterium. The sequence continues at coordinate 122,360 of CAVTSP010000003.1, read as the reverse complement.
CAGTCGAGCAGACCGCGGTGAGCCTCGAGACACCCGCGGCCGCGCTGGCCGGCATGCGCCGCCAGCAGCCGTTGCCGCACGGGATGCGCGGCCTCGTGGCCGATCTGCACGCGGCCGGCGCCGCGGTGGATTTCTCGGTGTTGTATCCCTCGGGGCACCTCGTCGACATGCCACTGCCGGCGTGGACCCATCGTCAACTGATGCTGACTCCACAACGCGCGCCGACCCATGGCGGGACCACGGTGTCGGTGCATCCGCTGCTGGGTCCGCACGTCCGTTTGCAGGAAGAGCCGGCGCGCCACGTCTGGCAGGCCGAGGTCGGCACGGAGGCGTCGCCGTGGCTGGCTGACCACCAAGTCCACAGTGTGCCTGCCCTTCCCGGGGCCGCCTACTGCGAAATGGCGCTGGCCGCCGCCCGTGCCGTTTTCGGCGATGCATCCGAAGTTCACGACATCCGCTTCGAGCAGATGCTGTTGCTGGACGGCGAAACCACGGTCGGAGCCGTTGCGTCCATCGAGACGCCGACTGTCGCCAACTTCTCGGTGGACACCAACGACGAGGGCACGAGCGTGCGGTGGTCCTCCGCCGTCCTTCATGCCGCCGACGGCGGCTACCGGCCACCCGCGCATGACCTGCGCGCGCTGCGCGCCGAGCACCCGGTCCGGGTCGACGGCGCTGAGGTACGAGAGTCGTTCGACAAGCGCGGCATTCATTTCGGTCCCGCATTCACCGGTCTGGCCGCTGTGCATATCGGCGGCGGATCAGCCGGCACAGTGCTGGCCGAGATCGGCTTGCCCGGTTCGATTCGCTCGCAGCAAGGCGCTTTCGGTGTGCATCCCGCACTGCTGGATGCCTGCTTCCAGTCCGTCGCCGCCCACCCCGCCGCGCGCGGACTCGGCGGTGGCGGTCTGCTGTTGCCACTGGGCGTGCGGCAGTTACGCGCCTATGGCCTGACCCGCGATGCGCGCTACTGCTACGCGCGGGTGACCGTATCTGCTGCCGGTCTCGACGCCGACCTCGATGTGCTCGACGGGCACGGGGCGGTCGTGCTGACAGCGCGTGGGCTGCAGATGGGCACTGGAGCGTCGGAGCGCGCCAACCGCGATCGGCTGCTCGGCGAAAACCTGCTGACCATCGGGTGGCAGCACCAGGCGCTGCCCGCGGCGACCGACGACCAGGTCGGTAAATGGTTGCTGGTCAACACTTCCGACGCTTCAGACCTGCTGACGACGCAGTTGACGAACACTTTCAAGCTGTACGGTAAGGAAGTAAGGTCCGTGTCGTGGTCGGCAGCTGCCGATCACCGGGCCACCGCCGAAGAGTTCGCGAGCTATCTGCACAAGGACGAGTTCGCCGGCGTGGTCGTCGTGGCGGCGCCCCGCAACGGGACTGCGGACGAGCAGGTTCTCACCGACGGCCGCGAGCAGGTTCGCCATTTGGTCCGCGTCGCGCGCGAGCTGACAGAACTTCCCGGGAAGTCCCCTCGGCTCTACGTCGTGACGAGGCAGGCTCAGATCGTCGGAACGCTCAGTGAAGTCAACCTGGCGCAGACGGCACTGCGTGGCTTGCTGCGGGTGATCGGCGCCGAGAATCCGCATCTGCGCGTCACTCAGGTCGACGTCGACGAGGACACCGACGCCGAGTGGTTCGCGCGGGAACTGCTGAGCGGCTCGGACGAAGACGAGACGGCATGGCGCGCTGGACAGCGGTACGTGGCGCGCTTGCGTCCAAGTCCGCTGCGCCCCGACGAGCGGCGCACGACGGTGGTTGACCACGCCGACGGCGGGGTGCGCCTTCGAGTTCGCGCCCCCGGCGACCTGGAAACGATGGAACTCGTTGCAGCCAAGCGTGTTCCGCCGGGGCCGGGGCAGATTGAGGTCGCGGTCACGGCGTCCAGCCTGAACTTCGCGGATGTTCTCGTGGCCTTCGGCCGGTACCCCACCGTCGACGAGCGTCAACCCGAGCTAGGTGTGGACTTTGTCGGTGTGGTCACCGCAGTCGGTCCGGACGTCGTCGGCCACCAGGTCGGCGACCGAGTCGGCGGCTTCTCCAGAAACGGCTGCTGGGCGACTTTCGTTGTCTGCGACGCCCAGGTCGCCGTCACGCTGCCGGCCGACCTGACCGACCACCAGGCGGTTGCGGTGTCGACTGGGCACGCCACTGCGTGGTACGGACTGCATGATCAGGCCAGAATCTCCGCGGGTGACCGGGTGCTGATTCACTCCGCGACCGGTGGCGTCGGGCAGGCCGCGGTGGCGATCGCTCGCGCCGCGGGCGCGGAGATCTTCGCGACAGCGGGTAGTCCAGAGCGTCGGCAACTGCTGCACCGCATGGGAATCGAACACGTCTACGACTCGCGCAGCACCGACTTCGCCGAGCTGATCCGCCGTGACACCGGCGGATACGGCGTCGACATCGTGCTCAACTCCCTGACCGGTGCGGCGCAGCGCGCCGGGCTCGAATTGCTGGCCGACGGCGGACGATTCGTCGAGATCGGCAAACGCGACGTGTATGCGAACGCGCGCCTGGGGATGTATCCGTTCCGCCGCAACCTCACCTTCCACTTCCTGGACCTGGCGCTGATGTCAGAGACTCACCCGCGGCGGGTCGGCGCGTTGTTGGCTACGGTGTTGCACCGCGTTGCGGACGGTGAGTTGCCGCACGCCGAGTACACCCTGCACCGATTCGCCGAGGCGGCCACTGCTATCCGGGTGATGAGCGCTGCAGAACACACCGGCAAGCTCATCGTGGACATTCCGCGCACGGGAACCAGCAGCGTGGTGGTGCCGCAGGAGTCGGCCCGCGTGTTCCGCAGTGACGGTTCGTATTTGATCACCGGCGGACTGGGCGGTCTCGGACTTTTCCTTGCCGAGAAGTTGGCGGCCGCGGGCTGCGGTCGGATCGTTCTCACCTCGCGCTCCCAGCCAGATTCGGCGGCGCAGGCCATTCTCGAGCGCATCCGCGCGACGGGGGCCGACGTCGTGGTGGAATGCGGCGACGTCGCAGCACGCGATACGGCGCACCGCCTCGTGGCAGCCGCAACCGCCACCGGGCTGCCGGTTCGCGGGGTACTGCATGCCGCGGCAGTCGTCGAGGATGCCACGCTGAACAACATCACCGACGACCTCATCGACCGCGACTGGGCGCCAAAGGTTTACGGCGCGTGGCGTCTGCATCACGCGACGGCCGATCAGCCGCTGGACTGGTTCTGTTCGTTCTCGTCGGCAGCCGCGCTTCTCGGCTCCCGCGGACAGGGCGCCTACGCCGCCGCCAACAGCTGGCTGGACGCCTTCACCCACTGGCGACGCGCTCAGGGCCTGCCGGCCTCCGCGATCGCATGGGGGGCATGGGACGACATCGGACGCGGAGCCGGACTGGCCGAGGGTGGTGAAACCACAATGATTGCACCCGAGGAGGGCGCGTATGCCTTTGAGGCATTGCTGCGCCACGACCGCGCATACACCGGCTACATATCGATCACCGGGACGCCATGGTTGACCGCGCTCACGCAACGTAGCCGGTTCGCCGAAGCGCTCAAAGCGGCGGGCCAAAGGGCCACGGACGCCGGTAAATTCCGCGGCGAGCTCAAAGAGCTTCCGACGGACGAGTGGCCGACTCGAGTCCGCCGATTGGTTTCGGAGCAGGTCAGCCTGATCTTGCGGCGCAGCGTAGATCCGAACCGTTCGCTGGCGGAATACGGCTTGGACTCACTGGGAAACCTCGAGCTGCGAACCCGCATCGAGACGGAGACGGGCATCCGAATCAGCTCAACGAATATCACCACCGTCCGCGGGCTGGCGGGTCACCTGTGCGATGAGCTGGCAGACCTCGATGCGCTGCCGGCGTGATGAATCTCTTGTGGACACCTGCGGAACAGCTCACAACCAAATGGGGAGGCGAAAATGATTGAACTGGGCAAAGTCACAGTGAGGAGCGTGCACGAGTGGATTCCGGACCCCGGGGCGGTCGTGTCGTGGGGCCCCTCGCCGGCAACACTGGCGAAAGCCAAAGACGCGCCTGTGAATCCGACGCCGGCCAGCTACATGCAAGCCGAACATCTGCGCAGCTGGACTGATTTCGCGGCCAAGGGCGTCGACATGTCCCGGTTGTGCATTGCCAGTTGGGAGATTCCTGGCCAGTGCGACATTCGAGCCATGACGCACGTGATCAACGCCCACATTCGGCGCCACGACACGTATCACAGCTGGTTCGAGTACATCGACCACAAGAACATCGTCCGGCGGACCATCGACAATCCCGCCGCCATCAAGTTCGTTCCCACCACACATGGCGAGATGACGCCGACCGAATTACAGAACCTCACCATGGCCACACCCGATCCGCTGCAGTGGGACTGCTTCCGCTTCATGGTCATCCAGCACCCGGGCCACTTCACATTCTGCTTATCGATCGATCACATCAACATCGATGCGGCATATCCGAGTGTGGTGTTACCGGAAATCCACATGATGTACGCCGCTCTGGTTGGCGGCGGTGCACCCATCGCCCTCCCGAAGGCGGGCAGCTACCTGGATTACTGCAACCGCCAGCACCAGTACATCTCGGGTCTGACCTCAGAGTCCCCGGAGGTGAAGGCGTGGATCGACTACTTCGAAAGCAACTCTGGGACACTGCCCGAATGCCCGGTATCGCTGGGTGACGGATCGGGCATCTGCGACTTCATGAGCCTGACACTGCTCGACCATAAGCAAACGGCCGCATTCGAATCCGTCTGCGTATCGGCGGGCGCCCGATTCAGTGGTGGTGTGTTCGCCTGCGCCGCGTTGACGGAACGTGAACTGATCGGTGTCGATACCTACTACGGCTACGTCGTCACTGACATCCGAAGTACACCAGAAGATTTCATGACGTCGGGCTGGATCACCGGTTTCGTCCCGATCACCGTGCCCGTCAACCCGTCGTCGTTTGGCGACACCGTCCGCGCCGCGCAGGCATCGTTCGATTCGGGACGGGAGCTGGCGAAAGTTCCCATGGGTCGGGTGTTGGAGTTAGCGCCGTGGTTACAGCGGCCTGAGCGGCGCGTGCCGCTGTTGTTCCACATCGACCTTGGTATTCCGCCGTTTTCCGCTCTCGTCACCGAGAAGTTGGAGGGCTTGAACGCTCGGGTTTTCCAGGACGGCGGGGCTCCCGCTCAATTCGATATCCGGATCACGCGACTCGAGAACGAAACTCGCGCGGTCGTGTTGTTCCCGGACAACCCGGTCGCACGCGAATCGGTCACCCACTTTCTGGCGGCGCTGAAGTCCGTTTATGTGCGCGTGGCCGAACGTCGCTACTCAGCGGCACCGACACGCGAAGTCGCACTCACACAGTCGGCCTAGCGAGGAGGGGTGATTATGCTTACCTGTAACCCGGCAATTCACAACCCTTCTCGGCGGTAGCGTCAGCGAATGTCACGGCGGACGGACGTGACTGAAACAACTACTGGGGCGGGCGTCTACGGGAGGCTCGGCAATCTCGTTACCCGCCGGCCGTTGGTTGTCATCGGTTTCTGGATTGTGCTAGCGGCGGTGGTGTCGCTGGCACTCCCACCGTTGGCTGTCGTCATCGGGCAGAAGCAAGCCGCCATCATGCCGAACGATGCCCCGGTCATGGTCGCAACCCGCCAGATGGTTGAGGCATTTCACGACAAGGGAACCGACAACGTTGTCCTGGTCGTGCTGACCGACGACAAAGGTTTGAGCCCCGCCGACGAGAACACCTACCGCACGCTGGTCGACAAACTCCACCACGACGCTGCCAATGTCGTGTCGCTGCAGGATTTCCTGAGCTCGCCTGAAGTCCGAAAAGTATTGTCCAGCGAGGACAATAAAGCCTGGTATCTGCCGATCAGCCTCGCTGGCCACGCGGGCTCGGCAGAAGGCCAGGTGGCCTACGTCAACGCCGCCAATCTGATCAAGCAGACGGTCAAGGGATCGACGCTGACCGCCCATCTGGCCGGACCTGCCGCCACCGCCGCGGACCTTGCCGTGATCAGTGAACGCGATTTACATGTCATCGAGATCGGCACCGCGGTCATGGTGCTTTTGATCTTGCTGCTTGTGTACCGGAACCCGCTCACCATGATGATGCCGTTGATAACTATCGGCGTTTCGCTGGCGACTGCGCAGGGCGTTCTTGCCGGACTTGCCGAACTGGGGCTTGGCGTCTCCAGTCAGACCATGGTGTTCATGAGCGGCGTGATGTTCGGCGCAGGAACGGATTACGCTGTCTTTTTGATCAGCCGCTACCACGATTATGTGCGCCTCGGCCTGGATTCAGATCAAGCGGTCAAACGCGCCTTGGCCTCGACCGGGAAGGTAATCGCCGCCTCGGCGGCGACCGTGGCGGTCACCTTTCTCGCGATGGTCTTCACTACCTTGCCCGTCTTCTCTACGGTCGGCCCCGCCCTGTCAATTGCCGTCTCTGTGGCATTTGTCGCCGCGATCACGCTACTGCCGGCCATCATGGTGCTCGTTGGTCGCCGCGGCTGGATCAAGCCGCGCCGCGAGTTGACCACACTATTCTGGCGACGGTCGGGTGTGCGGATTGTGCGCCGTCCCAAAATCCACCTGGTCGCGAGTCTGATGATCCTGATCACTCTCGCCGGTTGCTCGGCCTTGGCGCACTATAACTACGACGACCGCAAAACTCTGCCTAGTTCCGTCGAAAGCGCTTCCGCCTACCAGGTGATGGCTCAGCATTTCCCGTTGGATTCGATTATTCCGCAATACCTGTTCATCCAATCGCCGAACGACTTGCGGAACCCGAAAGCTCTGGCTGACTTGGAGCAAATGGCTCAGCGAGTGAGTCAACTGCCCGACGTCTCGATGGTTCGAGGTATCACCCGGCCGACGGGCGAGTCGCTGGAGCAGGCCAGGTTGGCCTGGCAAGCCGGCGAAGTGGGCAACAAGCTCGGCGACGCATCTCAACAGATCAACGGCCACACCAATGACCTCGACACCATGAGTGACGGGGCCAACCAGTTAGCAAATGCCCTGGGCGACTTACGTAATCAAGTTGATCAGGCTCTACCCAATATCAGCGGTTTGGTCAACGCTCTCAGTTCTCTACAGAACACTTTCGGCGGGCAAAAAACCCTCGGTCAGATCGACGACGCCGCCAAGTTGATCACCAACATGCGCTCGTTGGGCGAGACCCTCGGCGTGAACATCGCAGACGTCAACGACATCGCCGGCTTCGCGAGACCGATCTTAAGTGCTCTTGATGCGACCCCGATCTGCTCGCTCGACTCGAATTGCGTCAACTCACGCAACCAACTTCAGCGCATTGCCGACGCGCGTGACAGCGGGGAGCTGAACAACCTCGCGGATCTGTCCAAGGAGCTGGAGTCAACCGAGGGCACCCAGAGCCTGGAGGCCACGACAGCCAGTTTGAAGGGACTGCTCACCAAGGTGAACAGCTCTGTGCAGTCGTTGGGCGGGGGTGGTCTGGGCGGCCTGTCGTCGAAGCTTGCGACCCTGCAGAATGGCGCCAGTCAACTCGCCGATGGCAGTCGGAAGTTGGCTGACGCTGTGCAAATGCTCGTCGATCAGACCAAGAAGATGGGTGCGGGCCTGAACGACGCTTCGGGTTTCCTGATGGCCATGAAATACGGCGCCGCTGCCCCACCGATGGCAGGGTTCTTCATTCCGCCACAGATCCTCACCCGAGACGATTTCAAGAAAGCGGCGGGTATCTTCATCTCCCCCGACGGACACGGGGCGCGATATTTGGTGCAGACCAAGCTGAATCCGTTCAGCATTGCCGCGATGGATCAGGTGAACTCGATACTCGCCACTGCCCGGCAAGCTCAACCGAATACGACGCTGGCTGACGCGAAAATATCGATGGCCGGAATCTCAGTAGGACTTCGTGATACCCGCGATTACTACAACAAAGACTTCAATTTTATTATCGTCACGACCGTCATCATTGTCTTTCTAATTCTTATCGGTTTGTTGAGGGCGATCGTCGCACCCTTGTACCTGATCTGCTCGGTGATTGTGTCGTATATGTCGGCGCTCGGCATTGGTGTGATCATGTTTCAATTTATTCTTGGCCAAGAATTACATTGGACCGTTCCGGGGCTTACCTTTATCATCTTGGTTGCGGTAGGTGCTGACTACAATCTGTTGCTTATTTCGCGAATCCGCGACGAGTCACCGCATGGCGTGCGTGTCGGTGTGATCCGCACTGTCGGGTCGACCGGCGGCGTGATCACTGCGGCGGGACTCATCTTCGCCGCATCCATGTTCGGTCTGTTGTTCGCAAGTATCACGATGATGGTTCAGGCCGGCTTCGTCCTCGGCATGGGAATTCTGCTGGACACGTTCTTGGTGCGTACCGTGACGGTGCCGGCGATAGCCACTCTGGTTGGCCGCGGCAATTGGTGGCCATCACGACCGGAACAACACAAGTCCGGGGGCCGGCGGACGCGTAGCCGCTTGGCGCGGATACGAAGCGCCGTGACGCCGAAGTTCGTCGCCAACCGCCGTGAGGCAGCACAGCCCACCACGGGTGACCCTCAATCAGCGCCCGAAGACGACGTGCCCCCTGACGGCGTGGAACCATCCCGTCGAACGACGAACCACCAGTCGGAACCGGCGGTCCTGGCAGTCACCCCAAGTTGGGACGTCCTAGGGGGGCTCGACCGATGAAATTCGCTCTCGGTATCCATGGCAGCCGCGGCGACGTCGAGCCCTTTGCCGCAGTCGGCCTGGAACTTCAACGCCGCGGTCACGACGTACGAATGGCGGTCCCGCCCAACATGCTCGGCTTTGTCGAGTCGGCCGGACTCGGCGCGGTTGCCTATGGGCCGAGTTCTGAGGCGGTGAACGAAGAGGATTTCATCCGCAACGTCTGGAGCATCTCGACCCCGGTCAAAGTCGTGCGTGCAAGCAAGTACTACCTGGGCGAGGTTTGGGCGGAGATGGGCACGACGCTGACGGCCTTGGCAGACGGAGCCGACCTGTTGATGACAGGCATGGTCCAGCAGGGTCTGGCTGTCAATGTCGCGGAGTACTACCGGATTCCGCTGGCGGAGCTGCATTGCTTCCCGGTGCGCGTCAACAGTCAAATCCTGCCGGCACTGCCGTCGCCTCTGATCCGGTCTGGGATCTCCGCGCTGTGGTGGGCACACTGGCGCATGACAAAACGCGCCGAAGACAATCAGCGCCGAAGACTGGGCTTGCCGAACGCAGTCGGATCCTCGACGCAGCGCATCATGGAACGCGGCTCTCTTGAAATACAGGCTTACGACGAGTTGTTCTTTCCCGGGCTGGCAGCCGAATGGATGCAGTGGAACGGTCAGCGGCCCTTCGTGGGCGCGTTGACGATGAAGATGCCAACCGATGCCGACGACCAGGTGTCGGCCTGGTGCGCTGCTGGAACGCCGCCGATCTACTTCGGATTCGGGAGCATGCCGGTCCGGTCGTTCTGCGCGACGGCGGAAATGATCAGCACTGCCTGTGCGGAATTAGGCGAGCGCGCGCTGATCTATGTCGGCGCCAACGACATTGGCAATACCCCGCAGTCCGACCACGTCAAGATCACAGGCGCGATGAATCACGCGGCGATATTTCCCGCGTGTCGCGCCGTCGTGCACCACGGGGGCGCCGGCACGACAGCCGCCGGCATGCGCGCCGGAGTACCGACGCTGATCCTGTGGGTCACCGCCGACCAGCCGATTTGGGCAGCGCAGGTCAAACGACTGAGAGTCGGCTCAGCCCGCCGCTTTTCGGGCACCACCAAGGAGTCAATCGTTGCCGAGCTTCGCCGCATCTTGACCCCGCAATACGTCGCACGAGCGCGGGAGGTTGCCAGCCACATGACTGAACCCACTGAAAGCGTTACCGCCACTGCTGATCTCCTGGAAGAGACGGCGAGCCAACGGCGGCTTCGCTGATGGGCGCCGTGCTTGTGCTGGCGGTGGCGATGGCAATCGATCCGGTGCGTCTCGGTGTCACTCTGCTACTGATTTCCCGCCCGCGACCCATCCTCAACCTGCTCATGTATTGGATTGGCGCCATGTTCGTTGGCGTCACCTCCGCGGTCGTCGTTCTGACGATGATGCGGGACTTCGCGCCAACGCTGCTACAGAACCTGAGCAATCTTCTTGCAACTAACGCGGTTCGGCACGCTCAAGTTGTCGCCGGCGTGCTGGCACTGCTTGCTGCCGCGCTGATCACAACGGGCTTACCGGCGCGACAGCGGTTTGGGCCGCAGGTTCCGGTACCGGTATTGGTGCCGGTCGACCTGCCCATACCGCTGGGCATAGGCGGCGGTGATCCATCATCATTGTTGCTGCAGGCAAGCGCGCCGACCGGCATTTCGCTGCTGCTGGGCCGAGCCAGGGGCGCGCTCAAAGGCGAATCTCTGTGGGTGGCGCTCGCGGCGGGTATGGGTACAGGCCCAGCGCCGCTGGAGTATCTGGTCGCGCTGGTCGCCATATTGGCGTGGGGTGGCGAGATAGGGAGGCAGATCAGCGCCGCCGTGGTATTCAACGTCATCATGCTGGCAATCTGCGAGGCCACGCTCGTCAGTTACCTCGCGATGCCGACGAAGACTCAGGTAATCATCGGACTTTTGAATGGTTGGGTGGGAACTCATCGGCGCCGCATAGTCTCGCTGATCGTCGGTGTGGCGGGGCTGTGCTTAGTAGTTGCCGGTAGCAAATGACGTCAGCGATGGTGAGCGGGATGACCAAACCGCCGAAACGCTTCGCTGGAACTGGGAAACAGGAGAGTGAGATATGCGACCACAGGCGCTGATCGACGAAATTCGCCGGGACCGTACGGTTACAGACACCGGTGGTGCGAAACTGCCAATTGGCAAGCACGGCATCAACGCCGCCGAAGGCCGCTTCCTCACAGAATTCATCGCCAACCGTCCAGACATCACACGAACCCTTGAGGTTGGATGTGCCTACGGTTTGTCGTCGCTGCACATCGCCAGCGCACTTGTCGGGCGTCATGGTGCGCGTCATGTGATCGTCGACCCCGACGAGAAAACAGCCTGGGGCGGGGTCGGTGTCACTAATCTCGACCGAGCAGGCATCGACTTCTACGAACTTCGCGAAGAGCCATCGGAGCTTGCGTTACCCCACATGGTGAAGCAAGGCGACAAATTCGATCTCGCGTTCATCGATGGCTGGCACACGTTCGACCAAACGCTGATCGACTTGTACTACGCCAACAGACTCATCAGAACGGGCGGATACATCATCATTGATGACGCCGATTGGATCAGCGTGTCAAAGGCCATCACGTACTTCGCGAAGTACCCATGCTGGAAGGTCGTCGCAGGCGCTGGCAGGCCTGCGACCCGAGTGGTCAACCTGCTGTGCAAGATTGCACAGCCTCTCGCGGAGATCTTTTTTCCGCGCTGGCTGTACGACTACGTCTATGCGCTCGGGAAGTACCCCTCGATGGTGGCGCTACAGAAGGTGGCAGAAGACGACCGCGATTGGAAGTGGTTCCGCTCATTTTGATGTGAGACTTTTCATTGTGACCACAACGGCAGAATCATTGACTGATACCGCTGCGGTGACACGGTGTTGGCCAACAGGCGCATCGGTATCCGCGCCAACCGGTCACCTAGCGGCATCAACCGACGCAAGCTTCGAATCGCATCGTCACCCGGAAATTGCACGCGCGTCTCGCCAAGCTTCGCGCCTATGAAGTAAAGATCGAAATGCGTTGGTAGATACCAGAAACGCCATCGACTGAACATCGATTGCAACGGCAGCTGTTCAAAGTCCACAGCGGTCAGGTTGCGGTAGTAGTCCAAGCCCACCGCCTGCGTGCCTGGTGAATCGGTTCGGTCGGTGCGCGCAGTCCCGTGTTCGGGGCGCCCGACCGATGCGCAGCTGAATGTGACCAAACCGCCCGGCCGGGTCATGCGAACCATGTTCTGAAACGTGTCGACCCAGTGCGGGTCGTGCTCGAAACACTCGCCGGAAATGGTGATGTCGTAGCTGCCGTCGGCATGGTCAACCTGATGGCCGAAACTCACCACGTCAACGCCAGGCCCATGCTTAAGGTCGACGCCAGTGTAATCGCCAGCGGTCGAGAATAGCGCGCGCACACTGCCGTTCACATCGTACGAACCGATTTCCAGCACTCTCGCGCCCGCGACCAGGCGCCGGTTGGCTTCGGCGACCGCGGCGAAAAACCCCCGCTGCTCCGCGTGACTCATGACAGCGTGCTCCTCACTTCTGTACCTGCTGGCCGCCGGTCAGGAAACGAAATAACCCATGCTTCTTGATCAGGTATCGGGTCGCTTCATGCTCCCACTTGTTTCGGTTCTTTCCTCGGACATCAATGTGTTGATGCACCACGTGGATTTGTGGGTCGAACTGTGTCTTGACCCCCCGCTTTGCCAGGCGAATCGCCAAGTCTTGCACCTCGTGGTGCCGCAACGTGGCGTCGTAACCACCGACAGATCTGAACAAGCTGGAAAGGATGAGCATATTGCCTTCATGAACCCAGTAAGCCGGCGCCGGCGCAGGCGGCTCGAGTACGTTGGGCCAGTGGGTCATGGTGGCGGCCGTTGCCCGCCGCACGGCGCGGGCCAGCCGCGGTCTTGCCTTTAGTCGATCGATGACACGAGGCCCATTCGATGACAAGTTACCCCACAGCGAAAACACAGCGCCGTAGTTGCAGTATTCCTGACCCCCGTCTGCGCGAGTGACCAAACCGCCAACCACACCAATCCCGCGATGCTCATATGTATCGATGAGTTGCCTTGCCACAGAAGGTGTTTCGCTAGTTCTCAGATCCATATCTGCATCGATGAAGTGAATGATTGTCTCGTCTGCGACCTGACCAATGATTTGATTGCGGTTGGCACCGGCACCGCGATTTTGGGCACTCCGCACTAGTCTCACGTCGCGGCCGTAGCCGTTCACCACGTCTGCGCTGTGGTCTGTCGAGGCGTCGTCGAGTACGTACACGCCGTCGTAGCCTTGCGCCAAGACTTGCGGGATCAGCTGGCGAAGGCTCTCCGCCATATTGAAGTTCGGTATAGCCGCGACTACCGGCAGCGGTCTCACCATGGCGCTTGCTGTCTACCTACTGAGCGAACGAATTCAGAATCGTCTCAGCCGCCGTCGCCAGCACGTCGGCTTCGTAGTTGGCCAGATAGATGCCGATTCCCAAATCAGCCGCAATCGGCAAACCAATGGCTTGGACGGGATCTGAAAGGTTGTCCACGAACAGGGAAGCATCGTAGGCCGGCAAGCTGGTCAAGAGCGCGTTCACAGTATCCGCTGTCGGAAGCAGCGTGCTGTACGCGGTCTGAAGATCGCTCGAGATCGTGTTAGCAATGTCGGTGAGGGTACCTGCGGGATTGCTTGCCAGACTTTCCAATTCGGCCGCTATGTCGGGCAGTGAAGTCGTCGTTCCCGATGACGAATCAGTCAATGAGGCGAGCGAAAGCTCGACCGGGTTCGGGCCGCTACCCGTGAAGTCGCCGATGAAGTTTTCGATGCCCTGTTCGGCTCCGCTGAGCAGCAGTCCTGGCATCTTCTCGATTTCACTGAGGTCCGGAAACAGCCCGAATGTGGTGGCTTCATTGGCCGGATCGGTCGAGTAGCCGTAGAGCGGGTCACCATAACCTAGGTTCACCAAGTAGGTGAGATCTGGCTGCAGCAGGTCGGCAATCGGATTACCGACAATTGGGATATCGCGGACAGGGTCCAGCAGTGGCAAGTCGTTGACCGGTATCAGGTAATAGGTGGTATCTGTCGCCCCCGAGGTTGGCAGTTCGATTGCGGTCGAGAGCTGCGCCGCCGTCAGGTCGAGGTACTCGGGGTGGACGACGTTGATTCCCTCGATTGCGTTGAGGTCGGAAAAGATATCGAGCGGGTACTTCGGAAAATCCGCGTAGCCGTCGTACTCAAGCGTGTAGATGGTGGTGGTGAAGTAATCGGCCGGCGTAGCACCGTAGAAATCGATGCCGAGACTGGAGAGGTCCAGGCCGGCGAAGCGCTCCAATATCCCACCGTTCGGATTCATCAAGTCTCCGATGAGCACAAAGGTTGCGTTGGCCGACGGGTCTGTTTTCTCTAGCTGCTCCATTTCCAAGGATGCGATGACGGCGCTTTGCGAGGCGCCGAAGATGTCCACGGGATCGCCGGCGCTGAGCTGCGGCGCGATCTCGTTGTCCAGGATTTGCAGTCCTTGGGATACCGAGGTGGCGAGGGTCTCTTGGTACACGCCGGTGATCGGATAGAACTGCTCGGGCGTCGTCAGGGCCGTCGGGTCGACATTCGAAAACGTCGGCTGTCCGGCAAAATTCGCTTCGGCCGGGAAATAGAGTGCTTGCAATGTTTGAATGAGCTCTGTCGAAGGCGTCGGCACTCCACTGCCGCCCATGACTTCAAACGGCACCGTCTGTCCGTCCGTATCCCCGTAGGCAAGCGCAGGAGCCAGAATCGGGGGTAGCGACAACAGTCCCGCACCCGTACCGGCGAACAGCGCGAAGCTTAACCAGCGGAGTTTGAAATCAGTGATTATGACCCCCGAAGATGTTGCCCTTCAATCGAATACCAATTATGTCGACCCGTTGGCCGAGACCAGACGGTTCGCCTGTCGACAGCGCATGGTCCATTAGGGCGCTCATGATGGGACTCGAGCGCCGGGGTGAGCCGTGGCACTGGTCGCGCCGGATTGCTTCCCGAACAAGTAGGACTTGTAGGTCGTGCTCGCATCCACGTAGCCGAACATCGGCTGCACCCATGAACCTCGCGGGAACTGCTTACGCCACTGACGCCCGTGCAACTGCCTGAGGCCCCGGACTTTTTCGAAGTTAGCTTGCCATTCATACCGGCGCCTACCAAAGTTGGCGGCGGCGGTCTTGTGCCCGAAGTGGTTAATGTACGCCAATTCGGTTATGTACAAGCCGAATCCCGCGTCTCGGGCGCGCAGCGCAAGATCCAGGTCGATACCCCACCCGTATCGACGGAATGACACCAAGTCCAAACCGCCGATGGCCTGCCAGCAACGGCGCGACAGCGCGAGCGCCGTTCCCTCGACCGCCGGAACCGCCCGATACCGTTGGTTCGGAATGTAATTGGCGGCGCGCGGCTTCTCGTTCGACTCCGCGGATGGGAAGCCGTGATCGATGACGGGCCCGACGACCCCTGCATCGTCGGGAAGCCGCCGGTCGAGCAACGCATCGACGAAGCCTCGCGAAATACGCGTGTCATTGTTGAGCGTCATCGCGTGGGAATAGCCTTCGGAGAACGCGATTCGAAATCCGAGATCGCTGCCCCCCGCCCAACCCAGATTTCTTCCGGGTCTCACAACCCGTTCTTTGCCGAGCGTGGGGTAATCCCCCCCGTTATCAACAATCAGGTAATCCGCCCCTTCGCGGTCGAGGTCGTGCACGAGAGCATGGGTGTACTCATGCTGACCGTAGACTGGCACCGTAATCAACAGTGACATAGGCTGATTGTTCATCGGCTCCCCATATATCTACTGGCGTTCGGGTACACGATCACGGAATTCGGGCTGAGCTGACGTCGTTGCTTGCACACTCCAGGTCACACGGTTTGATCGCGATGCCTAAGGAATTGGTCTGGTGAGCACAGACCGGACTCCCTTCTTTGTGATTCGGGATTTCAGCCTCATCGCCGGCTTCTCGACGAGAAACCAGCTCAGTGCGGCAAGTGGCAGAGTCGCGACGGTCGCAATGACCGCAAACACAAGTGGGTTCAAGGCGCCAACCCCGGCGATGACAAGTAATTGCTGAATTGGACACGCGTAGATGTACACGCCGTACGACAAGTCCGTTCGTAAGTTAAAGCGCTCGTTGTGGATCAGAGCACCCGATACGATCACCGCGTAAGCGAGCGGTATGGCTGCAACTAGTCGGTAGTCAGGCAACAGGGTGGCTACGAGAACGATGATCGCGCTCACTGCGACCAGCGACCACCGCGCAGGAAGCGCATCGCGGAAACGGTGCATCAGCGCACCAGCGGTGAACATGACAGCAAAACGCGCAGCGTTCTGCGCAATGGTTGCTCCGTCGAGCGGGCATGACGCGATCGCCGTCCAACCCAGCGCCAGCGCAAAAGCTATGGGGACGAGCCACCGGCGACCGAGGATTCCGATCAGGCCCAGGACGGCTACCAGGATGTAGCAGAGCACCTCGTACTGCAGGGTCCAGAGAGAACCGTTCCACATACCTGAAAATGGAATGCCGCTCGGTGTTCCGCCAATGTCGAAATGAACGTACGCCACTGCGCTGTTAGCGACGACGTACTCGATTGGCGCGCTGGACAAGACCAGCCTAGCGGCTGAGCCACCCTGAATCGCGACACCGAGCGGAGCGATGACAAACGCGGTGATCACCAGGCACGTCCATAACCCCGGCAATATGCGGAGACTTCGAGCAAAGATGTAGTCCCGGAGCCGCGGATTTCCAAGCCAACTGGCGGTGATGAGGAACCCCGATATCGCAAAGAATCCGTCGACTCCGGTCTGGCTCAGAAGCTGGTGAACCATGAACGGTAAGTGTCGGCCTGTGAGCGGGAACGAATGCCAGACGATTACCGCCAGCGCCAGTCCCAATCGCCATGCATTGAGTGCGTTGGCTCGCGGATCGAATACCTGCCCGAGCGTGCGACGCCGCCCGCCGTTCTGCGGGTCAACGTCAGTCAATGTCGTTGACCCGCCAGAAACTTCGGGGCGTGTACTCATCGCAGGTGACCCCTAAGCATCCAGGCGAGCAAACTGATCTTGCTGATATTGCTCGACGCAGACGCTGCGCCTTACCTTGCCGCTGGTGGTTAGGGGAATCGAGCCCGGCGGCACGAAAACGAGATCCGCGATGCTCAGACCATGCGAGGTCGAGATCGCAGAGGTGATTTCGTTTTTCACAGTGGCAAGCTTGTCCGGCACCTCCACGCCGCCGCCCTGATTCTTGAGTTCGGCGATCGCGACCAACTTCTCGGTACCGTCGTCAGGGACCGCTATCGCCACACAGCGACCGCGGGTTATCAACTGGATCGTTGCCTCGATGTCATCGGGAGAGTGGTTGCGTCCGTAGACAATCAAGAGGTCCTTGATGCGGCCGATGATGAACAATTCACCTTCGTGAAAGAAGCCCAGATCGCCGGTTCTCAGCCACGGGCCTTCGGGCGTGCCTGGCGAGGGACTCGACAGCTTTGCGCCGAACGTCTGGTCGGTCTCGTGCGGTTTGCGCCAGTAGCCGGTCGCGATGTTGTCGCCGTGGGCCCAAATCTCCCCGACGGCTTCCGCCGGGCTTTCGACGGACGTGTCGGGGTCGACAATCTTCAGGATCGGTGAGCGCGGCACACCGTAGCTGACAAGCCCTGTGCCGTCGGGGCTCTCGCATCGCTTGGGCTGCCCGGCGGCGAGGCTACTTGAGTCAAAATGAACGACGTGTGGCGGTTCACCGGCTTGTCGGGCTACCAGATACACGGTGGCCTCGGCCATTCCGTAGGAGGGCCGCAGCGCTTTGGCGGGGAGGTTGTAACGGGCGAACCGCTCGGTGAAGCGCGTCAGCGTTGCGGGTTGCACCCGCTCACTGCCGTTGATGATGCCGATGACGTTGCCAAGATCGAAGCCGGCCATCTCCTCGTCGGACGTCTTCCGCGCCGCCACCTCGAATGCGAAATTCGGCCCTGCTGAAAAGGCGTGAGAGTTGCTCGCAAGCAACTGCAACCACCGCGCCGGTCGCGACAGAAACGACACCGGGCTAGTGAGGACGGCATGCACGCCCGCCAGAAGCGGCACGCAGACTCCCACCAGCAAACCCATATCGTGATAGAACGGCAGCCACGATACGAATGTGGTGTCCGGCGGGGTGACGTCCCCGAACTCCGAAAAGTAGTCCGACATCATCTGCTCGAAATTGGCCATCAAATTCTGATAGGTGATCTCGACACCGGCCGGTGCGCGCGTCGATCCAGACGTATACTGCAAATACGCCGTGTCGGAGCGGTTATCGCCCCGCACCCGAGACCCATTCCGAGAATCCAGGTCCACCAAGTCGACCTCGACGACGTGTGGAACGGGCCCGTCTTGCTGCGTCTTGACATGTTCGGCGACCACGGCCGCCACCTCGGACGTCGTCAGAACCACCGAAGGCGCAGCGTCGCGCAGTACCGAGTCAACCCGTTCGTCGACCGCACCCCCCAACGGCACCGACAGCGGTACTGGAATGAGCCCCGCCTGCAGAGTCCCGAAGAAAGCATCGATGTAATTAAGTCCTTGCGGTGCCAGAATGACTGCACGGTCACCTGCCGACCCGTGAAGTCGCAATTCGTGCGCCACGTTTAGCGATCGCCGGTACAACTGCGAATACGTTATCGTCTCTGAAACGCCGTCCCAATCCTGCTCGTAGTCAACGTAAGTGAACGCCTTCTCATTGGGCTGCAGACTGGCGCGTTCACGTAGAACACCGGGAATGGACGGTTTGGGCACAATCGTCACCTTACCGCCGCAGGCGGCACGCGCAATCGCTATGCGAAATCGAAATACGTTGTCCGCCAATGACTGACGTATCAATCAGTTAGCGCGCCCAATCAAGACGGTGGTTGACCGTCCGGCGGCCAGCTCACCACGTCATCCTCAAGTGGAATTTCCAGGCTCTGCAGGATCGATGCGACCATCCGCCAGGCGCTGATAGCGGTCACCAACTCCACGAGCACGGCCTGGTCCGCGCCGAACTCCTGCTTGCACGCCGTCCAGCTTTCCGCGCTCACGGTACCGTCACGCACCACATCGTCTGTGGCGGCCAAGACGGCGCGCTCGGCCAACCCGAACTCTGCACGAGACTGCCAATCTCGCACGCCGGCAAGATCATCGGCGCTCACCCCGATACCTTGCGCGACGCGCCAGTGTTGCGCCCACTCGTATTCACATGCCGTGAGCCAGGCAATCCGCATGATTGCCAATTCGCGCAACCGTTTGTCCAGCTTGCCCTGCCACAGCATTCGCGCGAGCAGATCGTTGAGACCGGATGCCAGTTTGGGATGGTTCAGCAGTACCCGAAAAATGGCGAGCTCGGCCATGTAATCCGGGACACCCGCTTCATCCGCGGCGGCCCTCGCCTCGTCGAGGGGAAGACGGGGAACGCGGGCTTCTTGGTCAGGCGTCACGCTCATACCGCAAACCCATTACCCGGCAACCGCTCCCACTTCGGCGAACTGCGAACCGAAGTCGGCTACCCGCTCGAAACCCTCTCGGCGAGCCGCGGCGGCACCCAGTCTGCACAAAGCGCTGGTCGCGACGAGCCCGGCGTGGTCAACGGCCACGAACGGCGTGAGTAACCGGTTGTGGACGAACCCGATCGCCAGGCCGGTATCCGGGTCGGCCCACCCGACGGATCCGCCGAGACCGACATGCCCGAACCCTGGCACCACATCCAACGGCAGGCGGTGGTACCCGAGGTGAAACGCCAGTGGGATCACCAAGTTGCCGTCCGGCCGGAGACTGCGCCGGCCACTCAGCCCGGCTGTCACTTCGGGCGAGAGGAACTGGGTGCCGTCGATCCGGCCGCCGTTGGCGATCGCGCCGTACATGCGCGCCAGACCGCGTGCCGTCGCGACACCGTTGGCCGCCGGGATCTCCGCGTCCAGCAACGGGATGTCGCCCTGGGCAACCGCTTTCACACCCGGGAAATACATCGAGCTGAAGCCCGCGGCCCGTGGGATCGCGGCGATCATCGGTGCGACTGCGTTGAACACCGGATTCTGGAAAGCGCTCTGCGGCATGATGATCTGCGCAGCCTGGGTCGGGGCGCCGACTGGGGGACGTCCCAAATGCAATCCATCGGTGCCCAGCGGCTCGGCCAACTCGGTGCGGATCAACTCGCGCATGCCTTTACCGGTGACCGACCGCGCCAGACCGGACAACAACCAGCCGTAGGTCAGCGCGTGGTAGGCCGATCTGCCCAAGGAGTAACCCGGGCGTGCAGCCGCAAGACGGCGCTCCATAAGTTCGTGGTTGAGCAGGTCTTCCCTGCTGGCGCCGCGCAGCGCCGACAGCCCGGCCTGGTGCCGCATCAGCTGCCGGACCGTGATGTCTGCTTTCCCGTTGGCGCCGAACTCCGGCCAGTACTGCGCAACCGGGACGTCATAGTCGAGCAGGCCGCGGTCGACGAGACGGTGGATGACAGTGGAAGCCATGCCCTTCGTCGCGGAGAACACCATGGTGGCCGAATCCGCCGACCAGGGCACCCGACCACGCCGATCCGCGTAGCCGGTCCACACGTCGACGACAGGTTCGCCATCGAGGTAGACCGCCAGTGCCCCGCCCCCGAATCGGCGGCCGTGGAAGGTGCTGGCGAAGCTGCGCACCGCGCAGGCAAAATGAGGATCGGCTGCGCCGTGAACACCGCGCGGCAGCACCGACCGGCGATTGCCCACCACTTCGAGGGTCATACCGTCGAATGTACCGTTACATCTTGCCGAGAACTTGGAATTCACTCTTCCGTTATTGACGCGAGCTCCAAAATTTGCTGAGCCGCCAATGCGGGCGTCAATTCGCCAGTAAGAACCTGACGTTCTATGTCCGCTCGACCTTTGCGGACTGCGCGGTTGGACAGCACTCTGTCCAGCACGGTGTCGCGGACCATCTGCCATGTCCAATCGACCTGCTGGGCCCGCCGTCGCGCCTCGAAGTCACCTGCCTCGGTGAGCACGTCCCGATGCCGCTCGACGGTGTCCCACAACTCCTCCAGCCCAATGCCTTCAAGCGCGCTCATAGTGAGAACCGGTGGACGCCAGAGAGTTTCGCGAGGATAAATCAGCCGGATTGCTCCGGACAACTCGCGGGCGGCTTTGCGGGCCTCCGTCAGATGATTGCCGTCGGCCTTGTTCACCACCACGATATCGGCGAGCTCGAGCACGCCTTTCTTGATGCCCTGCAGCTGATCGCCGGTGCGCGCGAGGGTCAGGAAGACAAAGGTGTCGACCATGTTGGACACCGCGACCTCGGACTGGCCGACTCCGACGGTCTCCACCAGGATCACGTCGAAGCCGGCCGCCTCCAGCAGCACGATGGTCTCTCGGGTCGCTCTGGCGACGCCACCGAGTGTGCCCGATGTCGGTGACGGCCGAATGTAGGCGTCGGGATGAGTTGCCAGTCGCGGCATTCGGGTCTTGTCACCGAGGATCGATCCGCCGGTACGGGTCGACGACGGGTCGACGGCGAGCACCGCGACCCGATGGCCGCGACCGATCAGGTACATGCCGAGCGCTTCGATGGTGGTCGACTTGCCGACACCGGGCACCCCGGTGATACCGACGTGAAGCGCGTTACCGGCCGCGGGCATGAGCTGTAGCAGCAATTGCTGCGCCCGGTCGCGGTGATCGGCGCGAGTCGATTCCACCAGCGTGATCGCCCGCGGCAGGGCCGCCCGGTCGCCGCTGCGCACCGCCTCGGCGAGTTTGTCGATGCTGCCGCCGTTGTCAGTCGCCATGTAGCTAGAGGGTGTACCCGAGTCGCTCGGCCAGCTTGTGCAGCAGATCGATTGCGGCGTCGGCGATCACGGTTCCGGGCGGGAAGATCGCCGTAGCGCCCGCCTGGTACAGCTCGTCGAAGTCACCGGGCGGGATCACCCCGCCGACCACCACCATGATGTCGGAGCGGCCCACTTCGGCCAGCGCGTCGCGCAGCGCGGGCACCAGCGTGAGGTGGCCTGCTGCCAGGGAGGACACCCCGACCACGTGGACGTCATTGTCGGCGGCCTGGCGGGCCACCTCGTCCGGGGTGGAGAACAGCGCACCGACGTCGACGTCGAACCCGATGTCGGCGAACGCCGTCGCGATCACCTTCTGGCCCCGGTCGTGGCCGTCCTGCCCCATCTTGGCCACCAGGATCCGCGGTCGCCGGCCGTCGGCCTCCGCGAACTTCTCGACGAAGTCGGTTGCATCAGAGAAGGAAGTCATGTTTCCACCTCCCAGCTTCGTCGCGGTAAACCCCGGCGATGGTGCGGATCTCGGCCTTATGACGTCCGTAGACCTTCTCCAGCGCGTCGGAGATCTCGCCGACCGTGGCCTTCGTTCGGGCCGCGGCGATGGCCAGTGCCATCAGGTTATTGCCCAGCCCGTCTGCATCTCCCTTACCGGCTCCGCCGGAATGCGCAGCGGCCGCCCGCGACAGCTCGCCCAGGGCTGCCTCGACGGCCGCCTGATCCCGATCTGCCCGCAGCTGTTCGAGTTTGGCCAGTTGCTCGGCCCTCACCCGGCTGTTCTCGACCTTGAGCACCTCGACCTCTTGATCCTCAACGACCTGATACTTGTTGATCCCGATCACCGGCTGGGTGCCGGAGTCGATGCGGGCCTGGGTCCGGGCGGCCGCTTCTTCGATGCGCAGTTTGGGAATGCCTTCGTTGATGGCCTGTGCCATGCCGCCCGCCTCGGCGACCTCGGCGATGTGCGCACGCGCCCGCTGCGCGAGTTGATAGGTCAGCCATTCGACGTAGTACGAGCCGGCCCACGGGTCGATCGGCCGCGTGGTGCCGGACTCCTGCTGCAGGAGAAGCTGCGTGTTGCGGGCGATGCGGGCGGAGAAGTCGGTAGGCAGTGCGAGTGCCTCGTCGAGGGCGTTGGTGTGCAGCGACTGGGTGTGGCCCTGGGTTGCGGCCATCGCCTCAATGCAGGTGCGCGCGACGTTGTTGAACGCATCCTGCGCGGTCAGCGACCAACCGGAGGTCTGCGAATGTGTGCGTAGTGACAGCGATTTGGCGCTCTTGGGGTTGAACTCCGCGACCAGCTCGCTCCACAGCAGCCGGCCGGCTCGCAGCTTGGCCACCTCCATGAAGAAGTTCATCCCGATTCCCCAGAAGAAGGACAGCCGGGGTGCGAACTTGTCGATGTCAAGGTCGGCGTCCAGACCCGCCCTGATGTAGTCGACACCGTCGGCAAGCGTGTAGGCGAGCTCCAAATCCGCTGTGGCACCGGCTTCTTGGATGTGATAGCCGGAGATCGAGATGGAGTTGAACTTCGGCATCTTCGCGCTGGTGTAGGCGAAGATGTCGGAGATGATCCGCATCGACGGCTTCGGTGGATAGATGTAGGTGTTGCGCACCATGAATTCTTTGAGGATGTCGTTCTGAATGGTGCCGGCCAGCTTCTCCGGCGGCACTCCTTGCTCCTCGGCGGCGACCACGTACAGCGCCAGGATGGGCAGCACGGCGCCGTTCATGGTCATCGACACCGACACCGTCGACAAGTCGATACCGTCGAACAACTGGCGCATGTCGAGGATGGAATCGATAGCGACACCAGCCATTCCGACGTCGCCCTGAACGCGAGGGTGGTCGGAGTCATAACCGCGGTGGGTGGCGAGGTCGAATGCCACCGACAGACCTTTTTGACCAGCGGCCAAGTTGCGCCGGTAGAACGCGTTCGACTCGGCCGCCGTGGAGAATCCGGCGTACTGACGGATCGTCCAGGGCTGGTTGACGTACATCGTCGGATAGGGCCCGCGGACGAAAGGCGGCTCACCCGGGAAGGTGTTCAGCGGGTAACCGTCGGACTCGACGGCGGCGCGGTCAGCGGCGATGTAGACCGGTTTGACGTCGATGTCTTCCGGGGTGTGCCACACCAGCTGGTCCGGGGCGTACCAGTGGGCAGCAGCGGCCGCCGCAACGTGCTTTTCGACCGCGTCTTCGGTCGGCGGTACGACGTTGCGATCGCTGTGCAGCGGGACGTCGGCGAAGCTGCCTACGGCGGGGGTGGTGGTCGTCATGGTCGCTAGGCCCCCAACCGGTCAAGGAGGTGCGAAAGAGCTTCCACCGCATTGATCTTCGCGGTCAGGAACTCATCGGGTTGGTGGTCCGCCTCGGTCACCGCTTTCTGCGGACCGGCCAGACAGATATGCGATACCCCAGCGTTGCGAGTCGCCTCGACAATCGCTGACGCCTCGGCGCCATACCGGCCGTCGGTGCCGCACAGCACCGCAACAGCCGGTGACCCCGCGTCGGAGACCGCCTTGGCGACACCATCGGCATCAACGGTTCCCGGGTTGATCGCCTCGATGCCGCCGGATGCCAACAGGTTTGACGCAAACGTTGTACGGATGTTGTGTTCGGCGAGCGGTCCCAGCGGCAGCAGCAGCGCCTGCGGACGGGCGCCGGTGCGGGCCAGGTACGCATCGGAACGGTCGCGCAGCGCCTCGAACTGTGCGCCGTAGCGGATCAGCTTGCCCGCCGCCAGCGGTGAGTACGACGAATCAGGCTGCGGCAGAGCCGGTTCGGTGAGATTCGGGTATTCGTTCACACCGGTGATCGCGGTCTTGCGATGCGCCACGTCGTCGGCGCGCCGGGTGGCGATCTCGGCGATCTGTTCCGCGATGTAGTCACGCGCGTCGATGAATCCGCCGCGCTGCTCGACGCTTTGGAAGCTCTGCCAGGCCTGGTTCGCCAACTGGTCGGTGAGGTCCTCGACGAACCATGACCCGCCGGCCGGGTCCAGGATCCGGCCGACGTGCGACTCCTCGAGCAGCAGCAGTTGAATATTGCGGGCCATCCGACGCGCGAAACTGGTGGCCATACCGGGAAAGCCGCCCTCGATCGCGACGTCGAACGGGAACACCAGGACGGTGTCGGCGCCGCCGACGCCGGCGCCGAACGCGGCCAACGTTGTCCGCAGCATGTTCACCCAGGGATCGCGCTGGGTCATCATCGGCAGTGAGGTCTCGGCATGCACGACGGCCGCGCCGCCGTCCGGCTCACCGACCACCTCAGCCACCCGCGCCCACAGCCGACGCAACGCCCGGACCTTGGCGATCGTCAAGAACTGGTCGTCGTCGGCGGCCAGCCGGAAGCTGATCTGCGACAGCGCCTTTGCCACCGGCAAACCGGACTCGGTGAGCACGCGCAGGTAGGACACCGCGGCGGCGATGCTGCCGGCGAGTTCCCACGTCGCGTTGGCGCCGAGGTTGTGGAACGCCGGCCCGTCGACGGTGATCGCCCGCACCCCGTGGTCGTCGGCCACCTTGGCGGCCATGCTGACGACCTCCGCGAGCGGCGGCGCGGGCCGGTCGCTGAGCGCCGCAGTGAGCGGATCGGCTCCCAGGTCGATCGACAGGAGTGGGCGCTGGTCGGGCTCGACGCGACGCACCAATTCGAGCAACGCGTCGCCGGCAGCGTGAAAATCGGCGCCGGCATCGAGAATCACCGGCGCCATGCTCAGATAGACGCCGTCGAACACTTTCTCCAGTTGCGCCGGCAATACGCCGGACTCCCCTACTCGCACCAGCAGCGCGCTGACGCCTTCGGCCAGCGCGGCCAGCACCGCCGAATTGACGTCTTCCGCCGCCACCCCGGCAACCCGGCTGGCCGGAATGGACTCGGCGACTTTCCAGCCGGATTTGACGTCGCGCAATGCATCGGCACCGCGCTGGAAGGGCCATTCGCCCGGCAGCGGCGGCTCGGGCAGCTCATCGAGCGCGGTGTAGAGCGCCCGGATCGCGACGGCCTCGTAGGTCGGTGTTTCCAGCATCTGCTCGGGCTCAGGCCCGAGCTCGTCGAGCTCACGCTTCGTGCTCTTGGCCAGGACCCCGGCGACCGCCGTGCGCCAGCGAGCACGACCCTTCGCCAGGTCGGCAGGTTCAGCGGACACATCGACTGACACCGGCGGCTCCTTAGTCCAGCACGTGACATCCCGACACTGGTCTGTCACCCGACAACCAGGCTAAATGATGCTAGTCAGTGTCGCGGCACACACTGCTGCGACCGCGCTTGAGGAGCCATGACGCCCCTGCCGGTAAGGAGTACCGTACTCAGGTAGACCGGCTAACGTTAGGGTGATCATGCGTACTCGACCGCAGGGCGCACACGATCAATCCGACTCGGTGATCGTGCTCGCGCAGCTGACGCCCGGAAACCGTGCCACGGTGGTGGGTACCGTCGCGCAGGCCGATCCGCTCGATAGCGAAGCGCTTGGGGCAGTTGGGCTTTCGAGCACAGGCTCACGTCGACGTCATCCGTCGTGCGCCGCTGGGCGATCCGACCATATATCGGGTTCACGACACTGAGCTGTGCCTGCGCCGCCGCGAGGCGCAGCTCATCGAAGTGCTTCCCGAAGCGGACCGATGACGGCATGCCATGACGTCGAAGGCTCCGCGGTTGCCGTTGCCGGCATCCGTCGGGTGGCGTTGGTCGGCAGCCCCAATGCCGGCAAGACCAGCGTCTTCAACCATCTGACCGGTTTACGCGCCAAGACCGGCAACTACCCGGGCGTCACCGTGGGACGCAGCGTCGGCACCACCAGTGTCGACGGCGTCTCGATTGCCGTCGAGGACCTGCCCGGTACCTACAGCCTCGACCCGATCAGCCCAGACGAGAAGGTCGTCACCGATCTGCTCGCCGGCAACTACCCCGGCGTCGATCCGCCCGACGCGCTGGTGTTGGTCGCCGACGCCACCACTCTGCGCCGGTCGATCCTGTTGATCGGCCAGGTGCTCCGGCTGGATCTGCCGTGCCTGTTGGCGCTGACCATGGGCGACGAACTGGCCTCACGCGGCGGCCGCATCGACGTTGAGGCGCTGTCGACGGCGCTGGGCATCCCGGTGGCCGCGGTCGTCGCGCATCGCGGGTCGGGAATCGACGACCTGCGAGCGCAGCTTGCGGCGTTCGAGCAGTGGCAGCGCCCGCCGGTGCTGCCACCGACCGCCGAGGACGACATCGACGCGTGGGGTCACTCGGTGCTCGATGCCTCTGATTACGTTGCGCCGCAACCGGATCAGCGCACCCGGCGAATCGACCGGGTACTGCTGCACCCGTTGTGGGGCACGATCACCTTCTTCGCGGTGATGTTCTACTTCTTCCAGGTTCTGTTCGTCGCCGCAGCGCCTCTTCGCGACGGCATCGGCAACGCGCTGACCTGGCTGGGCGGCCAGGTCGCCGCACATGTCGACAACCCTGTTCTGCGCGGGCTGCTCAGCCAGGGAATCATCGGCGGCGTCGGGACCGTACTGCAGTTCATTCCGCAGATCGTGCTGCTGTTCTGCCTGCTCGCGTTCCTGGAGAGCGTCGGCTACATGTCGCGGGCAGCGTTCTTGATGGACCGGGTGATGGCCAAGACCGGCTTGGAAGGCCGCGCATTCGTCGCAATGTTGTCGGCGTATGCGTGTGCGATCCCCGGCATCATGGCAACCCGGACCCTGCCGTCGTCGCGTGACCGGATCGCCACCATCGTCACCGCGCCGCTGATGACCTGCTCGGCGCGGCTTCCGGTTTACACGTTGCTGATCGGGCTGCTGGTGGCTCCGCAGACGCGGTGGTGGGGATTCAGCGCACAGGGTGTCACGATGTTCCTGCTGTATGTGGGCGGCGGGCTGTCGGCGCTGATCGCGGCGTTCCTGGTGAAATCGACGATTCTGCGCGGCGATCTGCTGCCGTTCACCATGGAGCTTCCGCCTTATCGGCTGCCGTCGCCGCAGGCGATGCTGGCCGCGATGTGGAGCGCCACCAGCATGTTCCTGCGCAAAGCCGGAACCATCATCCTGGCCACCTCGCTGGTGTTGTGGGCGCTGCTCAATCTGCCCGTCCGGGAGGCGCAGACCCGGGCCATGTCCACGACCGATGCCACCGCGTACGTGATGAACCACAGCTATGCCGCCGACGTGGGTCGTGCTGTCGCACCGGTGTTTTCGCCGTTGGGCTTCGACTGGCGCACCGACATCGCACTGGTCGGGTCACTGTCGGCCCGCGAAGTGTTCGTCTCGACGCTGGGTCAGGTGGCGGCGGCGACAGATCCGGCAGCTCCGCGGCAAGCGCTGGGCGCCATGACCGACGACCACGGCAGTCGAATCTTCACCGCGCCCACGGTTATTGCGCTGATGGTCTATTTCATGTTCGCGCTGCAGTGCATGTCGACGATCGCGGTGATGCGTAGGGAAACCAACACGTGGCGATGGCCCGCGTTCGCCTTCAGCTACATGTTCGTCCTCGCCTGGGTGATGGCGTTCGTCGCGCGCTCGGTCGCGATAGGGCTGGGCGCATGATCCCCATTCACGCCACCGCCACCGCGAACCCGCAACAACTGCGCTGGGTGGTTGCCGCTGACCGGTTGCCGGCCCGGGGCGTGGTGCGTCAGGCACCGGGGCGCCTCGGAACCCTGCTCGGCGACGGTGTGATCGACCACATCGAAGTTCGCCCAACCGATGTGGTAATCACGCTGCACTCCGGCAACAGCTGGCGTGAATGGGGCGACGACGTTCGCCAGGCGCTGTGCGACGCCCTGATGGATCCGGCGGGCTGGAATGTCGATGCAGCTGACGACGCCGCCGGACTGGCCGCCATCGCGGCAGAGTTGCTCTCCGGTCCGATCGGCGCGCTCGCCGCATCCCATGGCGGGTCGATCGAATTGGTGTCGGTCGATGGTGACAGCGTGAACGTCCGGTTGTCGGGTGCCTGCCACGGATGTCCGGCGGCCGCCGCCACCCTGCACGACAAGCTGCAGCACGAGCTGCGCCGGCAGTGGGGCCGCAAGGTGTCGGTGCATGCCGAAAATGATTCCGTGGCAATGCCGTTGGGCAGAAAGTTGCTGTCGCTATTCGTCCGCTGACACTCCCGCCCGCTAGCGCCGTAGGCTGAGTCGCGTGACCCGGGCTGCCACCAGCAGAATCGTTGAGGCGCTGCGACCGCTGGGCACCCTGAGCTCAACGGTGGTCGCCACCGCTCGTCAGCTGTCCACGCGCCGATTGGTCCTGACGGGTGCGGTGGCGGTCGCTCTGGTCGCCGTTGCGCTGCTGGTCCGGTTGCCGACAGCGGTGGAGTTGAGGGACTGGTCGACGTCGATGGGCCCGTGGTTTCCGCTGACCTTTCTGGCCGCCCACATCGTGGTGACCGTGTTGCCGTTTCCGCGCACGGTGTTCACGCTGGCTGCTGGATTGCTGTTCGGGCCCGTGCTCGGGGTGACGCTCGCGGTGGCTGCCAGCACAGCGAGCGCGGTGATCGCACTGGAGTTGGTCCGCGCGGCCGGCTGGCAACTCAGCCGGTTGGTCCGCCATCAGGCTGTCGAGATAGTGGACGCGCGGCTGCGCGATCGTGGGTGGGTTGCGGTCATGTCGCTGCGGCTGATTCCGATGGTGCCTTTCGCGCCACTGAACTACGCCGTGGGCGCATCGGCGGTTCGGGTGTTGCCATACACGCTGGCAACCGTGGTGGGCGTGCTGCCCGGAACGGCGGCCGTGGTGATTTTGGGCGACGCGCTCACCGGTCACGTCAGCCCGCTGCTGTTTCTGGTGTCACTGTGTACCGGCCTCGTCGGAATTGTCCTGTTGGCCTACGAGATTCGTCTGCACCGTCGGCATCACAGCGACCGCGGCAACCGACACCGACGACAGCCGCCGAAAAGGCATTGGGTGGCTGATCGGCGTCGAGTCGGCTCGCACCCGCGGATCTGCGCACGGTCCTCGTAATACCCACAAGTCACGTATAGAATTTAGATCGTTACACAATTCGATAAGGCGGGACGGTGACATATCGCCGTCGGTATTTCCGCGTAGCCAGCTAGGCAGCTAGTAACCAGCGTGGTGACAGTCTGGGGAGGCACACGCACCATGAACCTCAAGCGCGTAGCCGCCGCGGCGGCGATCGCCGCCGGCGTCGGCATATCAACACTGACGAGCGGGATAGGGCTCGCCAACGCCGCGCCACCGGTCCCGCCCCCGAATTGCCCCACCTGCCAGCAGGATGCGGATGGCCAGTGGGGCATTCCAGCCGAAAAATGCTGGGCTTATGGGCGCGTCGGTCCAGGAAGCCCCCTGGGCGGTGGCGGGGTGCCGGGATACCTGCCGCAGTGCAAGGCATCCGCACCGCCGCCAAGCTGACCGCCAGCTCCCGAGCAGAGTTCCCCTGGTGTTTACCTCCCGCGATCCTCGCAATTAGTGCTTGTCAGAGATAGAATTCGGTTCTACAACGTTTTAAAAGAGGCAAGGCGGCGACCTGTTGCCGTCGGTATTTCCGCGTAGCCGACTAGGCAGCTAGTTGCCAGCGTGGTGACAGTCTGGGGAGGCACCCGCACCATGAACTTCAAGCGCGTAGCCGCCGCGGCGGCGATCGCCGCCGGCGTCGGCATATCAACACTGACTAGCGGGATCGGGCCGGCCAAGCGCCGCGCCACCAGACCCGCCCCCGGAATTGCCCGGCCTGCCAACAGGATTCGGATGGCCAGTGCGGGCATTCCGGCCGAGAAATGCTGGCGGTACGGGCGTTCCGGGGGTGGAAACCCCCGAGGCGGCGGCGGGCAACCGGGGTTTTTGCCGCCGTGTGCCGGCCACACTTGATCGAGCGACCGTCGGCTTAGCCGACTCGACGATCTCCGCCATTACTTGGCGAAGCTTCCTCGCCGCGCGACAGGTGGTTGTCGCGCTGAATTTGGGTACTCAGCAAACTGGCGGTCCCGAGCAGCGTGGCGAGGGTCATGCCGTTGTTGAAAACTCGGTGAGGAAACGGACATTATGAAAATTTCGCACAAGGCTAAGGTGGCTGCCGCTGCTGCCGTCGGCACAGCAACACTCACATTCGGCGTCGGGCCAGCCAGCGCGGTCCCGCTGGACCCACCGCCGTCCCCGACTCCGGCCGGACCCGCGATGAAGGGGCCGAGCGCCTCAGCGCCGCAAACGACAAACGAAACGCACCCTGGCACCGGGTCTGGCGGAGCGCACGGCGGCCAAAACCAGACCAAGGCACCCGGATCTTGATTGCGCGAAAGGCGCACTGAATAAGCCGGATTCGCGGCGAGACGAGCTAGTCGAAGCCTTCCGCCAATTCGCGGGCCTCTTGCTCGGTCTCGACCGTGGGCGGCGATCCGGGTAGCCGCCTGCCGGCGACCTCCGGCGTGAACACCAGGGTCACGAGGCCGACCAGTCCGGCCACGATCAGCATGTACGCCGGCACCATGAGGTTGCCGGTACCGGAAACCAACGCTTGAGCGATCAGCGGCGTCGTCCCCCCGAAAGCCGATATCGAGACGTTGTAGGAGACGGCCAGTGCTCCGTTGCGAACATTGGTCGGAAACAACGCCGGCATCGTGGCAGGCGACGTGCTGTCAAAGCAGAGTTCGATCAAACCGATCAACAACACGCCGACGAAGATCAGCGGATAGCCGCCGCCGTCGCGGATGAGCAGGAAAGCCGGGATCGCCGCCACGATCAACAGCACGCAACCCGTCCGCATGATCGGTTTCACCCCGATGCGGTCGGACAACGAAGCGACGAACACCAGCAGAATCGCCAGGATGGTCAACGTCCCGGTGATCATCGCCAGCCCGGCCGTATGGCCGAGGTGGACGAAGACCTTCAAGTAGGTCGGCAGGTACCCGGTCAGCATGTAATCGGCGGCATTGGACGTATAGACCAGCGCTGCGCAGATCAGCATCGGCTTCCACTGCTCGGCGATGGTCTGGCGGAAGCCCTGCGGCTCCTCGCCGGCGGCTTCGGCGTTCTGCTGTGCTTTCTGGAAGGCGGGCGACTCCTCGAGCCGCATCCGCATGAATATCGCGACGATGCCCAATGGCGCGCTCAGGAGAAGCGGCACCCGCCATCCCCAGGTCAGCCAGTCGTGGTGGGGCAGCCAGGCCTGCAGCGCGGTCACCATCAAGCCTGCGGCGATGAACCCGCCGAGATTGCCCAGCGGTAAGAAGCCGACGATCATTCCGCGTTTGCGGTCCGGCGCTTGCTCGACGACGTACGTCATCGCACCGACGTATTCACCGCCGGTGGACAGCCCCTGGAAGACCCGTCCGACGACGAGCAGGATCGGCGCCCAGATACCGATGGCGCTGTACGTCGGCAGCAGCCCTGTCCCCGTCGTGCCGACCGTCATCAGCACGATGGTGATCATCAGCACCCGCTTACGCCCGATCCGATCACCGAGTGGGCCGAAGATGAACCCGCCGAGGGGACGCACGACGAATGCCGCCGCCAACGTGCTGAACGTGGCGATCAGGTGGACCGAGCTGACGCTGTCCCCGGGGTAAAAAACCTGCGCGATGGTGGTGGCGATGTAGCCGTAGACGCCGAAGTCGTACCACTCCATGAAGTTGCCGATTGACGCACCCTTGATGGACTGACGCGTCATCTCGGGGTCGGCAACCTGGATCTGGTCGAAGGTCCACCTGCGCCGGCGCCGCCGACCCAGGCCGGGAAGCCGGTGTGCGGTATTCATCAGCTGCTCAGGTACCCACTACCTGCCGTTTTGAACGCGATCGTGATGTACCCCGCATCTGGCCAGCGCCACGACTACTCGGAAAAGATAAAGGTATGACCGCCGCAACGATCGCTGCGCGCATCCTGCGCATTCGCTTCCTGATGCGAGCCCCGATCTGGATCTACAAAGCCGGCGCCGGAAGGATGCTCGGCTCGCGACTACTCATGCTCGAACACACAGGTCGTAAATCCGGAGTCCGGCGGAACGTCGTCCTGGAAGTCATCGGGCACCCTGCCCAAGACAGCTACCTCGTCGCTTCCGGCTTTGGCGAACGGTCCCAATGGTTCCGCAATATCAAGACCAATCCTGAAGTCAGCATTTACACCGGCAGGCACGCATCCGCAGCGGCGACCGCCCGAATCGTGACTCAGCAGGAGGCCGATCGCGCTCTCGCCAATTATGCCGACCGGCACCCGCGGGCATGGAAACGATTCAGACCCGTACTAGAGAAAACTCTGGGCGAGGCGATCTCGGCAACAGGGACGTCGCTGCCGATTGTGGAGTTACGGCTCGACTAGCCCCGGTCCGGACCTTTCACGGTCAACACGGCGTACGTCGCGAGAAACGACGCGGCCGGAATGACATTGACGAGGCGGTCGCGGACGCGGAGGTGGGCGCCGACGGCGAGCATGAAGTACACCGTCAGCATGGCCGTGGTGAGCCTCGCCAACCCAGGAAACCGGCTGGCGGAAGCCAGTCCGATCGCCGAGGCCGCTTTCGATACCGGGAATATCCACCGGATGTCTTGCGGAATTCCAAGGGTATCAAGCGTTTTCGCGATCGGCGTGATCGGGATCGCGCATGCCACCGCGTCGACCGCTTGGAATGCGGCCAGTCCCGCGTAAGTCTTCGGCGATGTCAGACCGCCCACGTCACTGTCTCAGCTCGTGCTGGGGCGGTAGCGGGGCGTCGACCGGGTTGCGGGCGTCTGCCTCAGCCTTGGCCACCGCCTGCAGCAGGGCCGGGTCGGTCTCGGTAGAGAACCAGTCGGCCACGTCCGAGTCGTCCTCAGGCTTGGGCGGGGTGCTGTCGACGGGTGACGGCACGAAACGGAACACCCCATCATCGCCCGGCGCCCCGAGCAACTTGGTGAAGCCCTGCAACGCCGTGCCGAAGTCGCTGGGCACCACCCACACCTTGTTGGCGTCGCCCTCGGCGATTTTCGGCAGGGTCTGCAAGTACTGGTAGGCCAGCATTTCCGGAGTCGGCCGGCCGGCTTTGATAGCCGCGAAGGTCTTCTCGATCGCCTTGGCCTGTCCCTGCGCCTGTAGGTAGGCCGCGGCCCGCTCACCTTGCGCCCGCAGCATCCGGGATTGCCGATCGGCTTCGGCGGCAAGGATCGCGGCTTGCTTGGCGCCTTCGGCGGCCAGAATCTGCGACTGCTTCTCCCCCTCGGCCTGCGTGATCGATGCCTGCCGCATTCCCTCAGCGGTCAAGATCACGGCGCGCTTCTCCCGGTCGGCCTTCATCTGCTTTTCCATCGAGGCCTGGATCGAGGGCGGCGGGTCGATGCTGCGTAGCTCTACCCGCGCCACCCGCAGCCCCCAGCGTCCGGTGGCCTCGTCGAGCACGCCGCGCAGCTTGGTGTTGATCTGGTCACGGGAGGTCAGCGTCTGCTCCAGCGTCATGCCGCCGACCACGTTGCGCAGCGTGGTGGTGGTCAGCTGCTCGACCCCGACGATGTAGTTGCTGATCTCGTAGACGGCCGCCTGCGGAACGGTGACCTGGAAATACACCACGGTATCGATGTTCAGGGTCAGGTTGTCCTCGGTGATCACCGGCTGCGGCGGGAACGACACCACCCGTTCGCGCAGGTCCACCCGGGCGCGAACCCGGTCGATGAACGGGATCAGCAGCGTCAGCTGCCCGCTGATCGTGCGGCTGTAGCGACCCAACCGTTCGATCACCGCCGCCTCGGCCTGCGGAATCAGCGTCACCGACTTGGCCACCACGATGATGGCGAACACCACCAATACGGCGAACAACAACAACCCGGCACCAGCGGCCATGAGATTCTCCTAATTGCTTCTACAGGATTACGGAGTTTTCCAGACCACCGCAGTGGCCCCATCGATACGCATGACGGTGACCTGTTCGCCGGGTTCGAACTCGTCACCCTCATTCAATGGCCTAGCGGTCCATACTTGACCGTCTACTTTCACCTGACCCTCATCGCGGGTCACGCGGTCGAGCACTAGCGCATGCTTGCCTTCCAGCGCCTCGATGCCCGTCCTCAGGGTTTTCGGCGGGGTCAGACGCCGTCGCAGTTGAGGCCGCACCAGCGCCAGCAGCAGCACCGACACCACCAGGAACACCGCGCCGTCAGCCCAGATCGGCAGGTCCAGCAGCCAGCTGGATCCGGCCGCGGCCAGCGCGCCACCGCCCAACATGAGCAGGAACATGTCGCCGGTGAGAGCCTCGGTGCCGGCCAGCCCAAACGCGACGATGAGCCAGATCACAGCCGCAGACATGCCGTCAGGATATCGCGTGCCGGGCTCTGTCCACGGCGAACAACTAGACTGCCAATCCATGTGGTGCCCAAGCGCAACGCTCTCGATCTGGGCCAATGCCTGGCTGGCCGGCCAGGCAGCGCCCGATGACGTCCTAGACGCGTTATCCTGCTGGGCACCAACACAATCCGTCACCGCCTATGACGCCGTCGCGGCGGGGCACACCGGGCTTCCCTGGCCAGATATCCATGACGCGGGCGCAGTTTCGCTGCTCCAGACGCTGCGGATGGCCGCCGGACGGTCGTCAACGGGAACCCCGTCGATCACAGTGGTGCTGCCGATTCCCGGCGACGTCCGGGGGCTGCCGCCGGGCACCCAGTTCGGGCGCGACGCGATCGCTGCAGGCGAGGCGGTGATCGTCACCCATCCAGACGATCCCGGCAAGACCGTCGGACTGGTGCCCGAATTCGAGTACGACGACTCCGACGACGACGAACTCGAGGTGCCCGAACTGGCCGCGCTGTCGTGGACGGTGTACTCCCTGCCCGACGCCCCGGTGATCGACCACATCGAGTTGGGCGAGGCCGAGTATGACTTGCGACTGGCCGTGCGATCCGCCGCCGACGCCCTGACCACGATCGGGCTCGGCTCTGCCGGCGTCGATGTCGACGATCCGCGTGGAATGGTCGAGCAGTTGCTGGAATCCGGTCGGCACCACCAGGTTCCCGAGCCGGCACCGTCGCGGGCTTTGCGGGTGCTGGAGAACGCCGCGCACGTTGACGCGATCATCGCGGTCAGCGCCGGGCTGAGCAGAATCGGCACTCAGTCGCTGTCGGAGGCACAGATCGCTACCGACGCGCTGCGGCCGTTGGCCGCCGTCGTGCGATCGGCGAGAACGGCTGCGCTCGCCGCGATACTGCACGCTGCCTGGCAGCGCTAGTCCTGGCCCGCTCCTCCTCGGGCCGACCGGGCCGCATCGTCGCCGGGACGGCTAGTCCCGGCTCGGCCAGACCTCGGCGGCGCAGTGCGGCGGACCGCACGGTTCGCCATTGATACCGGCGGTGCAGCCGGGTACCGGGTCCGGTCCGCTCGCTCGTGCGGGCGCACGGCCTTGTCGAAGTTCGTCGATCAGGTCCACCGCGAGCCGGGCGAACCGAGGGTCGGCGTTGGGCGTGCTCACCCGGGCGAGCGCGACGCCGGCCGCATCGGTTTGCTCCCGTAGCTCAGTGTCCAGGTCCCACACCACCTCGATGTGGTCGGCGACGAACCCGATCGGGCAGACGATGACGGCCTTCGTGCCGGCCTCGGTGAGGGCGGCGACGTGGTCGGCCACGTCCGGTTCCAGCCACGGCACCTGCGGGGGGCCCGACCGTGACTGCCACACCACGTCGTAGTCGCCGTATCCGGCGGCCGCCGCGACAAGCTGTGCGGCGTAACGCACTTGGCGGCTATACAGCTTGGGCCCGAGGCGGTCGTCGGCACCGATCGGCACAGAGTGCGCGGTGAAGATCAGCCGGGCATTCTCGGGCACGGTTTCCGCCGCGGCGAGGACGTTGTCGACGAACATCTCGACGAAAAGCGGGTGGTCGAAGTAGCGCCGCAGTTTGACAAGTTCGGGCGCGTCGGGGCCCGCCGCGCGCCGGGCCCTGGCGAGATCCTCGGAATATTGCGTGCAGCCCGAGTATCCACTCCAGGCAGATGTGGTGAATACAGCTGCACGCCGAATGTCGTTGTCGCGCATGGTCGCGACTGCGTCTTCGACGTACGGCTCCCAGTTGCGGTTGCCGAAGTAAACCGGGATGTCCAGCTCATCTTGCAGGGTGGCGATCAGGTCCCGGTTGATCCGGTTGATCGGCGACACCCCGCCGAAGTGCAGGTAGTGCTGCGCCACGTCGTCGAGCCGTTCCGGTGGCACATTGCGGCCCCGGGTGACGTTCTCCAGGAACGGCCGCACCTGCTCCGGCCCTTCCGGTCCCCCGAAGGACAGCAGCAGGACGGCATCAAAATCCATTAGCGCCCATAGCAATCCGCTTTAGAGTAATTGCGTGCTGGCGCCGCCGTCGGCGTAGATGATCGAACCGGTGGTGGCCGGCAACCACTCGGACAGCAGGGCACACACCGTCTTGGCCACCGGCGTCGGGTCTTTCATGTTCCACCCGATCGGGGCCCGCTGGTCCCAGCCCTCTTCGAGCAATTGCATCTGGGCACCCGCTTCGTCGCCGAGCGCACCACCGACGATGGCGCTCATCGCCAACGTCCGAACCGGTCCTGCGGCAACAAGATTCGACCGCACGCCGTACTTACCGGCTTCGCGTGCCACGAATCGGTTGACCGACTCCAGTGCACTCTTGGCCACCGTCATCCAGTTGTACGCCGGCATGGCCCGCGTCGGGTCGAAGTCCATTCCGACGATGGAGCCACCGGGATTCATGATCGGCAGCAGCGCCTTGGCAAGCGAGGCGTACGAATACGCGGAAATGTGAATGCCTTTGGAGACGTCCTCGTAGGGCGCGTCGAAGAACGGGTTGATGCCCATCCCGGTTTGCGGCATGAAACCGATAGAATGTACGACGCCGTCGAGTTTGTTGCCTTCGCCGATTTCGGCCATCACGCGCTCGGCCAACGTGTCGAGGTGCTTTTCGTCTTGCACGTTGAGTTCGATCAGCGGCGCTTTCTCCGGCAACCGGTCGGCGATGCGCTGGATCAGCCGCAGCCGGTCGAATCCGGTCAGCACCAGTTGGGCGCCCTCTTCCTGGGCCACCTTGGCGATGTGAAACGCGATTGATGCATCGGTGATGATCCCGCTGACCAGGATCCGTTTTCCTTCGAGCAGTCCTGCCATGTCCGTCCTAATCCTTCAGTTCTCGTGGATCATTCAGTGGCCCATGCCCATACCGCCGTCGACTGGGATGACAGCGCCGGAGATGTAACTCGCATCCTCCGATGCCAGGAAGCTGACAACCCCGGCGACCTCGGCGGCGGTACCGACCCGCTTCGCCGGGATGAAATCCAGCGCGCCCTCCTGAATCCGTTCGTCCAGTGAGCGCGTCATGTCGGTGTCGATGTAGCCCGGGGCGACCACGTTGGCCGTCACGTTGGCCTTGGACAGCTCTCGGGAGATCGAGCGAGCCATCCCGATCACGCCGGCCTTGGAGGCCGCATAGTTGGCCTGGTTGCCGATGCCCCAGGTGCCCGAGACCGAACCGATGAAGATCAAGCGGCCGAACCGCTTGCGCTGCATGCTGCGCGACGCCCGCTGGACCACCCGGAATGCGCCGGTGAGGTTGGCGTCGATGACCTTTTCGAATCGCTCCTCGGTCATCCGGATGAGGAATGCGTCTGCGGAGACGCCGGCATTGGACACCACGACTTCGACCGGACCCTGATGCTCCTCGACCGCCGTGAAGGCGCGATCGACGGCCTCGTTGTCGGTGACATCACACTCGACGCCGAACAGCCCCTCCGGCGCTCCGGATCCGCGGTGCGTGACGGCGACCTTGTGACCGTCGGCGGCCAGTCGCTGCGCGATTGCCAATCCGATCCCCCGGTTTCCACCGGTGACCAGGACCGAACGAGATACAAATGCAGGCTTAGTCACGCCGGTAGTGGCGTGGGGGGCCGTGTCAGTCACCCCGACAACCTATCGCTTGACCGCAGCATCGCCGAAATCGCCCGGCGTTGGTGTGCAACGGAACTAGGCCGGCAGCCGCCGGTTGATCAGCAGTGCTGCCAGCCCGGCCAACGCCAGCACCAGCGAACCAAGCCGGAGCCAGCCGACGCTGGCATCGCCCCTAATCGTCTCGTAGCCGATCTGCTGCTGCAACGAGGCGTAGACCTGCTTGAGCTCCTGCAGGTTCGAGGCGTCGTAGTGGCTGCCGTTGGAGAGCTCGGCGACCTTCTTCATGGTGCTGTCATCGACCGGAACCGGCTGGCGCTGACCGTTGATCTCCACGAAGCCATACGGGGTGCCGAACGATATCGTCGAGATCGGCACGCCCTGGTCCTTGGCGGTGCGAGCCGCGGTGAACGCCCCCTTCGGGTTGTCCGGGTTCGTCGGCATCGTCTCCTTACCGTCGGAGAACAGCACGATACGAGCCGGCGGCGGGGTATCGCCCCCACCGATCACCGCACCGACGGTGGCAATGGCCTGCAACGCGGTGAAGATGCCCTCGCCGGTGGCGGTGCGGTCGGCGAATTGCAGCTTGTCCAGGGCGGCTTTGGTCGAGTCGCGGTTGGTGGTCGGCTGGACGAGCACGGTCGACGTCCCCGCGTAGGCGATCAGCCCGAGGTTGATGCCCGGGGTCAGCTCGCCGGCGAACTCCTTGGCCGCCACTTCGGCCGCAGCCATCCGGTTGGGTTCGACGTCGGTGGCCCGCATGGACTGCGAGACGTCGATGACGAGCATGACGACCGCGCGGTTACGTGGAATCCGGACATCGTGCGTCGGGCCGGCCATCGCGACCGTGAAGAGCAGCAGCGACGCCACCAGCAGGATCGCGGACAGGTGACGCCACCGGGTGGGTTGTTTGGGCGCAACGCTTTCCAGCAACTCCATGTTGGCAAACCGCAGCATGCGTCGCTGGCGGGCCACCTGAGCGATGACGTACAGCGCAGCCAGAGCCAGGATCACCAACAGGAAAAGGAAGAACCATGCGTGAGCGAACCCGGAGAGCGTCATCGGCCCGAGCAACGGCAATGTCATAGCAGACCCGTCTTGCTGTTAAGGCCCGCCGCGGAGAGAGCGCGAGTCACTGGCGCCCCGCCAGTGCACCGCGTCGGCGGGATTCGACGAAACGGACGATGTCGGCGATCCAATCTCGATCAGTTCGCAGCGACAGCAACGGCGCTCCGCAGCTGCGCAGGGTACGGGCCACGTCGGCGCGATGCGCCGCGGCCGCCTTGGCGAAGTCGTCGCGCAGCTGCTCGTCGATGGTGAATTCGCGGGAACGCCCGGACTCGGCGTCCTGCAGAAGCACATCCCCGACGTCCGGCAGCTCGACGTCGCGAGGGTCGAGGATCTCGATGCCGAGCACCTCGTGGCGGGCCGCGATCGCCCGCATCGGCCGCGTCCAGTTGATCGGTCCGAGGAAGTCGCTGATGACCACCGCCATCCCGCGGCGGCGTTCCGGACGGCGCAGCGCGTCGATGGCCAGCGACAGATCACCACGCACGCCGACCGGAGCTTTCGGCATGGTGGCGATGGTGCGCAACAGCGTCTGCTCATGCTGACGCCCAGAGCGGGCTGGTACGCGAGTTACCCTCTCGCCGTTGGCAATCACCGCACCTAGCCGGTTACCCCCGCCGCTGTTGAGGAAGGTGATGGCAGCCGCGGCGGCCACCGCCAGGTCGCGCTTCTCGCAGATGGCTGTGCCGAAGTCCAGGCTTGCCGACAGGTCGACCACCAACCAGGTTTCCAGTTCGCGGTCGGCGATCATCTGCCGCACGTGGGGGTGGCTGGTACGCGCGGTGACCGCCCAGTCCATCCGGCGCACGTCGTCGCCGGGCTGATACTCGCGCGACTCCCCCGGCTCCGATCCCGGACCCGGGATCAGGCCGAGGTGGTCGCCGTGCAGCACACCGTCGAGCTTGCGTTTGACCGTGAGCTCGAGGGTCCGCAGCGCGGCCGACAGCTTGGGGTCGTCGATGTTGCCGCGTTGCATCGACGGCGGACGGTTGGCCGCAGACGGGTCCGCTGCGGAATTGCTATCGGTCACCGACCGCTAGCCGCACCCGCGGCCTGCATCGCCGGGGGCACCGAATGACCTTGTTGGGGAACGGCATTCACCTGCGGCATCCCGATCGTCTGCAGCACCCGGTTGATGACGATCTCCGAGGAGATTTCGTCGGCCAGCGCGTCATAGGTGAGCACCAACCGGTGCCGGAGCACGTCAGGGATCACCTCGACGATGTCTTGCGGGATCACGTAGTCGCGGCCACGGACCAGCGCCAGCGAACGCGAAGCCGCGATGATGCCCAGCGAGGCACGCGGCGAAGCACCGAACGAGATCCAGCTCTTGACGTCGTTCATCCCGAGTTGCTCGGGGTGACGGGTGGCGGTGACGACACGGACGACGTAGTCGACCAGTGCGTGATGCACGAAGTTGTTCGCGGCGAGGTCCTGCAACCGCAGCAGGTCACCGGTGTCCAGGATCTGCTTGGGCTCCGGCGGCTTCACGCCCATCCGGTAGATGATCTCGCGCTCTTCCTCGGGCGACGGGTAAGTGACGTTGATCTTGAACAGGAAGCGGTCCCGCTGCGCCTCGGGCAGTGGGTAGACGCCCTCGTGCTCGATGGGGTTCTGGGTGGCCATCACCAGGAACGGGTTGGGCAACGGGAATCGCTTACCGCCGATCGACACCTGACGTTCCTGCATGACCTCCAGCAGAGCCGACTGCACCTTGGCCGGCGCACGGTTGATCTCGTCGGCGAGCAGGAAGTTGGCGACCACCGGGCCGAGTTCGGTGTCGAACTCCTCTTTGCCCTGCCGGTAGATGCGGGTACCGATGATGTCGGTGGGCACCAGGTCGGGGGTGAACTGGATGCGGGCGAACGTTCCGCCGACCACCTTCGCGAAGGTCTCCACGGCCAGGGTCTTGGCGACACCGGGCACACCCTCGAGGAGAACGTGGCCCTTGGAGAGCAGGCCGACAAGCATCCGCTCGACGAGCTGATCCTGGCCCACGATGATCCGTTTGACCTCGAAGATCGCCCGCTCCAAGGTGTGCACCTCGGCAGCCAACCCGTTACCGCCACCGCCGGGAGCCGCGTGCGCAGGTGCCGTTGAAGCGCTGCCCGGACCCGAGTAACCACTGGTGCCCGGCGGCGGCCCGCCTGCTGATGTCATCGATTACCCTCCACGGCTCAACCTTCCAAAACTCAATCACACACGACTGCTCGCACCGCGAACATCGCGGGGCAGCGGCGTGCCCTGGTTCAACTATTCCAGGCCAGTTGGGATCCGTCGACGTGGCCGCCCGCCCGGCGACGATTCAGCGCCCACCCGGGGCACGTCTCAGTACTCGATGATCCGGGTCAGGAACGGCGTCATGCCACCCTTGCGGACCGGGCTGACCGTGACCTTGCCCGCACTTCCGGACGCTTCCAGCATCTGCCCGTTGCCCAAATAGATGGTGACGTGCTGGCCTCCGTTCGGGCCGTAAAAGATCAGGTCGCCGCGCTTGGCCTGCGAGGGCGGGATGTGCCGACCGGCTTTGTACTGATCGCCGGAGAACCTGGGCAGCAGCACGCCGACTCCGGCGAAGCTGTAGCGAACCAGGCCCGAGCAGTCGAAGCCGACGATGTTGGCGCCGGAGTCGATGCCCTTGCTCGGCGAGTTGGGAGTGCCACCACCCCACGAATAGGGGACACCCATCTGCGAGGAACCACGGCGGATCACATATTCGACGGCCTGCCGGCCGTAGACCCGGGGTATCCCATTGGCGCTGGTGCTGGCCGGACTACCACCCAGGTTGATTCCAAGGCCGCTGAGGAACTGCTGTCCCAGGCCGAGCGTCGTCTGGGTGGCCTGGGCGGTGGCCTGCAGCGACTGGTTGGCCATGGCCACCGGGTCGCCCGGCGCGCCCGCGCTGATCGTCGGCGGCAGCGTGGGGTCCCACGCCCCGTCCTCCGCATGGGCGGGAGCCGCCAACCCGATCAGCAGGGTGAGGACGGCCAGCAGTGGCCAGACCGCCCTAGTCCGGCGCACACCGTGAGAATCGGTAATCCCGTGGCGCATAGATCCTTTCAACGCGTCAGTATTCGATGTAGCGGACTACGAAAGGCGTCATACCGCTGGTGCGAACCGGCGCAATCCGGACCTTCAGTCCGACGTCGGGAGCCTCGAGCATCTGACCCTGACCCAGATAGAGCGTCACGTGCTGGCTGCCGCCGGGACCGTAGAAGATCACGTCACCGCGGCGCATCTGCGAGGCCGGGATCTTGCGGCCGAGGTCGTACTGCGCGCCCGAGTAGTGCGGCAGCTTGATGCCCACGCCGGCGAACGCGTAGAGAATCAGGCCGGAGCAGTCGAAGCCGGTGGTGCCCGAGCCGGAACCGATGCCCTTGCCCGGGCCGGCCGCGGTGCCACCACCCCACGAGTACGGGACACCGATCTGCGAGCCCGCACGGCGGATCACGTACTCGGATGCCTGCCGGCCGTAGACCCGCGGGATCTTGCCGTTGGTGAAACCTGATGGCGTCGGCGCCAATCCCAACTGCTGCAAGAAGCTGCGGCCCATGTTGGAGGTGACCTCCGACGAGGTCGACATCGTCCCGAGGACCTTGTTGAGAATCGCGACCGGGTCACCGGGCACGTTGGCGCTGGGCACCTGCGGCAGCGTGGGGTCCCACGCGCCGTCCCAGTTACCTCCGTTGCCCTGCGGCCGGTTGGGCGAGCCCGGCGCTGCCGGGTCCCATCGGTCTCCGGGGGACGACGCCGCCCGCTGCCCGGCATCCGGTCCGCCCGCGGATGCCGACCAATTGCGGGCGGCGTCGAGTCTTGTTTGGGCCGCGTTCCGTTCGTCGGCCAGTCGAGTGACTTCTTGCTGTTGCTCGCCGAACTTGCGCTGGGCGCCGGTTAGCGCCGCCACCGCCGCGTTCTGGCTCGATTGCGCGTCCCCGACGGCCTTGTCGGCCTTCTGCTTGGCCAGCCGGGCGGTGGATTCCTTGTTCAATTGCTCTGTGCGGGCGCGCTGCAGGTTGTCCATCACCTGCTGGGAACTGGTGGCCAGGGTCTGGCCGGCGGCCGCGGTCGCGATCATCTCGTCGGGGTTCTTGGCCGTGAGATAGCTGTCCGACGGGCCGTTGACGTAGCTGGCTACCGCGAAACGGTCGAACCGCTTCTGCGCGGCCTCAATTGCGACATCTGCGTCCTTGACCGAATGCTGGCTGGTTTCGACATCGTGTTGTGCGGCCGCCGCGTTGTCGCGCGCCGTCTCGACGTCGACGACCGCCTTGTTGACGCTTTCTTCCTCGGTCTGGATCTGCGCGTTGAGATCCTGCAGGCGCTGATTGGCCTGGGCCACCTCGGCGATCAGCTTGGCCATCGTGTTCGGGTCGGCGTTGGCCAGACCTGGCGTGCCCAGGAGTAGCGCCACGCTGAGCACCGCCGGGCCGAGCCGGAGCGCCAACGGTGTCGCCAATCGGAATGACGAGCCGCGGCAGTTGCGTCTCATTCGACTCGGGTCTCCTTGGCTCAACGCGGGCGGGCGGCGCTGGAAATTCGGACCCCAGTTATCACTGGAAGCACGAATAAACCAAATGCATCCTCTGCACCGTAAGTCACATCTGACCCAGCGGAAACTTATGTCACAAATTACAAGTCTGTTCTTCTGAGAACTGTGACCCTATGGTGACATCACTAATTTGCCCGCGTTTGCGGCGAGGACGCCGGCGCTATGCGACACACGCGGAATAACGCCCGTTAGACGGAGTGCTCGGCGCCTTCTGCGACGGCCTTG
This sequence comes from uncultured Actinomycetota bacterium, assembly GCA_963737375.1. GTDB lineage: Bacteria > Actinomycetota > Actinomycetes > Mycobacteriales > Mycobacteriaceae > Mycobacterium. The sequence goes on along the minus strand of CAVTSP010000003.1, from coordinate 78,253 downwards.
GCGCTGTCGGTCGACGTTGCTGATCGCTTGCCGCGTAATTGCATGAACCGGGTTCCGACGACGGCCGCCAGCACCCCGATCAGTACGACGATGGTGAATGAGGTCCATGGGAACTGTGACGTCTCGAGTTGATGCAGGACATTCTGCGCGGAGACCACCGTATTACCGGTCTTGGCATGGTCCTCGCCGATCTCCAGGGTCGCGCGCGGAAAGTGCGTGCTGTACGTGCCGACGAAGTTCGGGCTCAGAACCAGCACGGTCGCGTCGGGATGTTGGGAGCCGATTACCGTCGCGATGTCCCGCAGCGGAGTGTCATTCGGCGGGTTGTGGTCGAGCACCACGATCTTCAGGTCGATGTTGTGCTCGTGAGCTTGGTTGATCAGGTCGCGCAGCTCCGGCGTGACGGCTGGCGGAGCGCTGACGTTGCCCGCGCTGACCTGTTGCTGGACGACGGCCAGGCAGTCGTCGGGCTTGGTCGCCGGATCGAGACCGATGGTGCCGCAGATTTCACCCGGTATGTAGAGCGGTGCGTGCGGGGTCGTCACGGATGAGACGGTACCGCCCGACGACGCCGGCGCGATAACGGGTGGTCGACTAGAAGAAGCGGAAGTTTTCGGGTCCGGCGCAATGCAGGACAAGCGTACTGTTAGACTCGTTGAGTGCCCGTCGACACGGCCCGTCGGCGAGCGGAACGAGCGAGGATCGCAAGCGCGGCCTAGCCGGGCGCAGCGGGTCGCCGCCGACAAATAGATCTCGGGAGTTGATGTGAGCAGCAAAGATTCGGTGAATTCATTCGGAGCCCACGACACCTTGAAGGTCGGCGGGGACAGTTACGAGATCTACCGGTTAGACGCGGTCAAGGGAACAGAGAAGCTTCCCTACAGCCTGAAAGTCCTCGCCGAAAACCTGCTGCGCAACGAAGACGGCAGCAACATCACCAAGGACCACATCGAGGCGATCGCCCAGTGGGACCCCGAGGCCGAGCCGAGCATCGAAATCCAGTACACGCCGGCCCGCGTTGTGATGCAGGACTTCACCGGTGTGCCCTGCATCGTCGACCTCGCCACCATGCGTGAGGCCGTCGCCGAATTGGGCGGCGACCCCGACAAGGTGAACCCGCTGGCACCCGCCGACCTCGTGATCGACCACTCGGTGATCATCGACTTGTTCGGCACCGCAGACGCTTTCGAGCGCAACGTCGAAATCGAATATGAGCGCAACGGCGAGCGCTACCAGTTCTTGCGCTGGGGCCAGGGCGCCTTCGACGACTTCAAGGTGGTGCCGCCGGGCACCGGCATCGTGCACCAGGTCAACATCGAGTACCTGGCCAGCGTCGTGATGGCCCGCAACGGACTGGCCTACCCCGACACCTGCGTCGGCACCGACTCGCACACCACGATGGTCAACGGCCTCGGCGTGCTGGGCTGGGGTGTCGGCGGCATCGAGGCCGAGGCCGCCATGCTCGGCCAGCCGGTGTCGATGCTCATCCCCCGGGTTGTCGGCTTCAAGCTGACCGGCGAGATCAAGCCGGGCGTCACCGCGACCGATGTGGTGCTCACCGTCACCGAGAAGCTGCGCAAGCACGGTGTGGTCGGTAAGTTCGTCGAGTTCTACGGCAAGGGCGTGGCCGAGGTGCCGCTGGCCAACCGCGCGACACTGGGCAACATGAGCCCCGAATTCGGCTCTACCGCAGCGATTTTCCCGATCGACCAGGAGACCATCGACTACCTGAAGTTCACCGGCCGCAAGCCGGAGCAGGTTGCCCTGGTGGAGGCCTACGCCAAGGAACAGGGTCTGTGGCACGACCCCGAGCACGAGCCGGTGTTCTCCGAATACCTCGAGCTCGACCTGTCCGAGGTGGTGCCGTCGATCGCCGGCCCCAAGCGGCCGCAGGACCGGATCGTGTTGTCCGAAGCCAAGTCCACCTTCCGTAAGCAGATTCCTGACTACGTCGGTGACAGCTCCGGCGAGAAGGACTTCTCCAAGCTCGACGAGACGATCGACGAGACGTTCCCGGCCAGCGATCCGGGCCAGCCGACGAACGGCCACGCCGACGACCACCCCGCTACCCCAGTGCATTCGGCTGCCAAGAATGCCAACGGCCGGGTGACCAACCCGGTGCGCATCAAGTCCGACGAGCGTGGCGAGTTCGTGCTCGACCACGGCGCGGTGGTGATCGCCGCGATCACGTCCTGCACCAACACCTCCAACCCCGAGGTGATGCTCGGCGCGGCGCTGCTGGCCCGCAACGCCGTGGAAAAGGGCCTGACGTCGAAGCCCTGGGTGAAAACGTCGATGGCTCCCGGCTCGCAGGTCGTTACCGCCTACTACAACAAGGCCGGACTGTGGCCGTACTTGGAGAAGCTGGGCTTCTACCTGGTCGGCTACGGCTGCACCACCTGCATCGGCAACTCCGGTCCACTGCCCGAGGAAATCTCGAAGGCGATCAACGACAACGACCTCACCGTGACCGCCGTGTTGTCGGGTAACCGGAACTTCGAGGGCCGGATCAGCCCTGACGTGAAGATGAACTACCTGGCCTCGCCGCCACTGGTGGTCGCCTATGCACTGGCCGGCTCGCTCGACTTCGACTTCGAGTCCGACCCGCTCGGCACCGACAAGGACGGCAATGACGTCTTCCTCAAGGACATCTGGCCGTCGCAGAAGGACGTCTCGGACGTCATTGCCTCGTCGATCAACCAGAAGATGTTCGTCGACAACTACGCCGATGTGTTCAAGGGCGACGAGCGGTGGCGCGACCTGCCTACCCCAAGCGGCAACACCTTTGAGTGGGGCCCTGATTCGACGTACGTGCGCAAACCTCCGTACTTCGAGGGCATGCCCGCCGAACCGCAGGCGGTCGGCGACATCACCGGTGCCCGGGTGCTCGCACTGCTCGGCGATTCGGTGACCACCGACCACATCTCCCCCGCCAGCAGCATCAAACCGGGGACGCCTGCCGCGCAATACCTTGACGAGCACGGCGTGGACCGCAAGGACTACAACTCCTTCGGTTCGCGGCGCGGTAACCACGAGGTGATGATCCGCGGCACGTTCGCCAACATCCGGCTCAAAAACCAACTGCTCGACGACGTCTCGGGCGGCTACACCCGTGACTTCACCCAGGATGACGCGCCGCAGGCCTTCATCTACGATGCGGCGCAAAACTATGCGGCACAAGACATTCCGCTGGTAGTGCTCGGCGGTAAAGAGTACGGCTCCGGCTCGTCGCGAGACTGGGCAGCCAAGGGCACGTCACTGCTGGGAGTCCGCGCGGTGATCACCGAATCGTTCGAGCGCATCCACCGGTCCAACCTGATCGGCATGGGCGTGATCCCGTTGCAGTTCCCGGAGGGCGAGTCGGCGAAGTCCTTGGGTTTGGACGGCACCGAGGTCTTCGACATCACCGGGATCGAGGAACTCAACAACGGCAAGACGCCGAAGACCGTGCATGTCAAGGCCGCCAGAGACGGCGGCAAAGATATTGAATTCGACGCGGTGGTGCGCATCGACACCCCGGGTGAAGCCGACTATTACCGGAACGGCGGCATCTTGCAGTACGTGTTGCGCAACATGCTGAAGGCTAGTTAGTCCACGGGGGCGCAGCACCGTTGCCCAAGGTCAGCCAGGACCATCTGGAGGCCCGGCGCCGTCAGATCCTTGACGGCGCCCGCGGCTGTTTCGCTGAGTTCGGCTACGACGGGGCGACTGTGCGGCGTCTCGAGCAGGCGATCGGCTTGTCGCGAGGCGCGATCTTCCATCACTTCCGCGATAAGGACACGTTGTTCTTCGAGCTGGCGCACGAGGATGCCGAGCGGATGGCTGATGTCGCGTCCCGTGCAGGTCTGGTCCAGGTCATGCGCGACATGCTTGCCGCGCCCGAGCAGTTCGATTGGCTTGCCACACGTTTGGAGATCGCGCGGAAGCTGCGCCACGAGCCGGAGTTCAACAAGGAGTGGACCGACCGGTCAGCGGAGTTGGCGGCGGCGACGATCGAGCGCCTGCGTCGGCAGAAGCTGGCCGGCCGAGTCCGCGATGACATCCCCAGTGAGGTGCTGCAGTGCTACCTGGATCTGGTTCTCGACGGGCTGGTGGCCAAGGTGGCCTCGGGTGAAGACACTCAATTGCTCACCGCTGTGCTCGATCTGGTCGAGGGCTCGGTCCGGCAGAGCTAATTCGTCGCGGCACTGATGCGTCTAGTGCGGTGGTTGGGTCCGCCGCGACTGCGCATTGTGGTGCCAGACTCCCGCAGCATGCTGTGGATCGATCCATACGACCTGCCGGTCGACCCGACCAGTGTGCGAATGCTAGCGCCGCCCTCATAGGCACTGCGCAACTCGCGCAGCACCTGATCGCGAGGCTTTTTCGACTTCCCCATTGGACCCTCCCCGGTTGAACTCAGATCCCCAAGCACAAAGAGTAGGAAGCCGGGTCGGTTGGCGGGCCGAATTGACGAAATCCTCTGCTACAGCCCGAAGACTGCGGTGCAGCGGTCAGGCGAGCTCGATGAGATCCCGGTATTCGTCGGACCAATGGTCTTCGGTTCCGTCGGGCAGCAGCACGACGCGTTGCGGGTCGAGTGCCTCTGCAGCGCCCGGATCGTGGGTGACCAGCACGACCGCGCCGGCGTAGCTGCGCAGCGCGTCCAGAACCTGTTCGCGCGAGGCCGGATCGAGGTTGTTGGTCGGCTCGTCGAGTAGCAACACGTTGGCCGTGGAGGCCACCAAGCCGGCAAGCGCCAGCCGGGTCTTCTCACCGCCGGACAGCGTGCCGGCCGGTTGGTCGAGTTGGCTACCACTGAACATGAACGCGCCCAGCAGACCGCGCAACTCTTGCTCGCCGGAGCCGGGGGCGGCGTGGCGGATGTTCTCCCATACGGTCGTGGCGTCGTCGAGCGTGTCGTGCTCCTGCGCGAAATAGCCGATTTTCAAACCATGTCCGGGCTCTATGGCCCCGGCATCCGGCTGCTCGACGCCGGCCAGCAGCCGCAGCAACGTCGTTTTGCCCGCGCCGTTGAGGCCGAGTATCACCACCCGCGAACCACGGTCGATGGCCAGATCCACCCCGGTGAAAATCTCCAGCGAGCCGTAGTTCTTCGTCAGCCCGGAGGCGGTCAGTGGTGTGCGTCCGCACGACGAGGGCGTGGGGAATTTGATCCTCGCCACCTTGTCGGCCACCCGCTCCTCATCGAGGGCGGCCATCATCCGATCGGCGCGGCGCAACATGTTCTGTGCCGCAACGGCTTTGGTTGCTTTGGCACCCATTTTGGCGGCCTGGGTGCGCAGCGCGGTGGCCTTACGTTCCGCATTGGAGCGTTCACGCCGCCGGCGCTGCTCGTCGGTGGCACGGGCATCGAGGTACTTCTGCCAGCCCATGTTGTAGACGTCGGCCTCGCCGCGGACCGCGTCGAGAAACCAGACCCGGTTGACGACGTCGGCCAGCAGGTCAACGTTGTGGCTGATGACCACCAGGCCACCGGTGTGGTTGCGCAGGAAGTCCCGCAGCCAGCCGACCGAGTCGGCGTCGAGGTGGTTGGTCGGCTCGTCGAGCAGCAGCGTCGTGGCAGACCCTGCACCGGTATCGGATGCGGCGAACAGGATCCGGGCCAACTCCACCCGGCGGCGCTGGCCACCGGACAGGGTGTGCAACTGCTGGGTCAGGACGCGGTCGGGTAGTCCGAGGCTCGCGCAGATGCGGCCTGCTTCGCTTTCGGCACCGTAGCCGCCGAGCGCAGCGAAGCGCTCTTCCAGCTCGCCGTATCGCCGTATCGCACGATCTCGCGCGGCGTCGTCGGCGACTTCGGCCATCAGCGCCTGCTGCTTCTCCAGATCGGTGAGCAGGCTGTCCAAACCGCGTGCCGACAGCACCCGGTCGCGGGCGAGCACGTCGAGGTCGCCTTCTTTGGGATCCTGCGGCAGATAACCGATCTCGCTGGTGCGGGTGACGGTTCCCGCGTACGGCTCCCCCTCGCCGGCCAGGATGCGCAGCGTCGTGGTCTTGCCGGCGCCGTTGCGCCCGACGAGCCCGATTCGGTCCCCGGGCTGTATCCGCAGGGCCGGCCCGTCGGCGTAGAGGAGCGTGCGCGCACCTGCGCGGACCTCGAGGTCCGTAGCCGTGATCACGGTCACTCTCCTTGCGCGGATTTACTGTTTGTCGTCGGTGAACACCGGCGGGCGCTGTTCGGCGCGTGCGGCAACCGCTTCTTCGAAGTTGCCGGTGAGCAGGCGGACGAAGAGCTGTCCGAGACCTTCGGCCTGCATGTGCCCTTCCAGGCTAGCGGCGTCCAGTCCACTCCATAGCGTGCGCTTGGTCAACTCGACGCCCGGCCGCGAGAACGCGGCGATGCGTTCGGCTATGTCGTAGCAGGTCTCCAGCAATTGGTCCTCGGGCACTTGCCGGGACACCAGTCCGATGCGCTCGGCCTCCTCGGCGTCGACGTCGCGACCGGTCAGCATGATCTCGAATGCCCGTGACGAACCGATGGCCCGCGGCAGCAGGTAGCTCAACCCCAGCTCGCTGGCGGTCAGCCCGTTGTTGATGCCGGCGGCCCGGAAATACGCTCCGTGGGCCGCGACGCGGATGTCGGCGGCCAGCGCCAGGCACAGCCCACCGCCGATCGCGGCGCCGTTCACCGCGGCGATCACCGGCTGGTGCAGTCGTCGCAGAGCCAGGATGACGTCATCGAGAATCGCCATGGAGCGCAGCGCATAGCTGGGCCGAGTGAGGTCTTGCACGTGCGGAACCGAGCCGGCTGACTTGTGATCGGCACCCGAGGAGAAACCTTTGCCGGCGCCGGTCAGCACCACTACCCGCACCGAATTGTCGTAGGTGATGTCCTCCAGCACCTCTTTGAACGGCACCATGACGTCGAATGCCATGGAGTTCATCCGCTCGGGACGATTCAGGGTCACTAGCGCGACGTGCGGACGCGGATGCTCGACGAGGACCATGCTCACCGTTGAACGGTAACCCGCCCTCGTGTCGGGTTCAGCTCAGGACTGGTCGTCCTCGTGGCCGGCGACCGCCGCGTCGACGTCGAAGTCCTTGATCTGCTGAACCAGATCTTCGAGCGCGGCAGGCGGCAGCGCGCCCGCCTGGTTGAAGACCAGCTTGCCATTCTTGAAGGCCATCAGCGTCGGTATGGATCGGATCTGGGCGGCCGCGGCGAGCTCTTGCTCGGCTTCGGTGTCCACCTTGGCGTGCACCACATCGGGGTGCTTGTCCGCCGAGGCGGAGAAGGTGGGCGCGAACTGGCGGCACGGTCCACACCATGATGCCCAGAAGTCGACGAGCACGATGTCGTTGCCGTTGATTGTTTCGTTGAATTGCGCGGCAGTGAGATCTTGGGTAGTCACGACGTGTCACAACGCTGCGACCTGCCGCAGTGTTCCCAGGTTCGTGTTACATGCCCGCGGCAGCGGGTACCCGTAGGCGCGAGTGCACCCGGCGATCGGAGAAACGTCTTTGTCCGTCATCTCGCCGAGGGCCCCAAGGGCGCGGCTACTCATCCTTGCGATGACCGGCACTACCGCATTGTCAATCGCAGCTTGCAGCACCTCGGACAATCCGAACGCCGCACAACCCAGCACCTCGGTAAGCCAACCAAGCGCAGCGCCCAAGCCACCGCCACCACCGCCGGTGGGCAACGACCACATCGAGGGCTTGGTTAGATCGGTGTCAGGTAACGCGATCCAGCTCACCCAACGGGACCGGAGCGCGGCGACGGTGGACTTCACCCCACAGACGATGGTCACCGAGCTCGGCTCCGCTGCCCTGACCGACGTGAAACCTGGCAGTTGCGTCGACGTCAGGTCCGCGCCGCACAGCGCTCCGCCCGGCGGTGTGATCACTGCGGAATCCGTGGAGATCAGCCCCGCGGTAGCCAACAGGTGCCCGCCGCCACCGGGGCCCGCCGCGGCGGCTTACGGCACGGTGGACTCCGTCGCGGGCAACGACATCACGGTCACCACCATTGATCCCACCGGCAAAACCACGCATAGCACCGTGAGCGTCGTCAGCACGACCACCTACACCAAGCACGCCGTTACCAATACCCAAGCGGTCCAGGATGGTAAGTGCTTGGCGGCGCAGGGAACCAAGGACGGCAGTGTGTTGCGCGCTGCGGCGATCGACCTCGAACCGTGTCCGCCGATGGGTGGCCCGCATCATCATTTCCACCTCCCATGGTGGCTGCATCCCCATCACCATTAGGACCAAACGCGAGTCGTTCCACCACTTTCGCGTGGGCTAGCCGGATACACAGCTAGTTCATAATCGGGCGCTGGCCCGCTCTCAGCTCTGCCGCCGATCGTGAGAAATGTCGCTTGGCCGGCCGGCGCGGCGCGGCTGTCATGTGGAAAGGATCTTCGATGTCTGTCACATCCCCACCCGCCGGGCTGAGCCGATTGGCGATTGTGACGCTCACCGGCGTCACCGCGCTATCCATCGCCGCGTGCGGCGCTTCCAACAACGCGAAGCCCACTGCGACGAACCCGACCAGCTCCGCTCCCTCTTCGTCGTCGCCGTCGGCATCGGGCAAAAGCAAGGACTGGGTCAACGGGCTGATCGATTCCGTGTCGGGCAGCACGATTCAGGTCAGCCAGCGATCCGGCACCGCCACGGTCGACTTCACGCCGTCGACAGCCGTCTCCGAGACCACCCCGGCTCAGCTGACCGACGTCACCCCCGGCAGCTGCGTGAGCGTCCGTCCCGACCGCCACGGCGCATCGGCAGGTGGCGGCACGATCTCCGCCCGGTCCGTGCGCGTGAAGACCGCCGTCGACGGCAAGTGCCCCGCGCCCACGCATCCGGCGGGCGGAGGCTCTCATCACCAGCCGCCGCGCGGGCAGGTCGCCTCAGTCACCGGCAACACCATCACGCTGAATAGCACTGATGCGCAGGGCAATCCATCGCAGATCAGCGTGAGTGTCACCGACACCACCACATACACCAGGCAGACGGCGGCCGACGCCCAGGCGATCGCACAGGGTAAATGCATTGCGGCGCAGGGTACCCGGGATGGTGGAGGCGCGTTGCAGGCTACCAACATCAGCGTGCAACAGGCCGACAACGGCAGCTGCCCGGAGCCGGCCGGAAAGCACCACCGGCACTAGCCGGCCGCCGGATCAGTACGACCGCGGCAACCCGAGGCTGTGCTGGGCAACATGATTGAGGATCATTTCGCGGCTGATCGGCACGGTCTTGAACAACCGGACGAACTCATACATGTTGGCTAGCGCTACCTCCCTGGTGAAGCCGGCACCGCCATGCACCTCGATGGCCTGATCGAGGCAGCGGATGGCGGCGTCGGCGGACAGGAATTTGGCCATGTTGCTCTGCTCGCCGGCGTCGGTGCCGGCGTCGTATCCGGCGGCGGCGTGGCGAGTCATCAGCCGCGCAGCCTCGAGGCCGATCTTCGCTTCCGCCAACGGATGCGCAAGGCCCTGGTGGGCCCCGATCGGCACCTGCCACACCCGCCGCTCGCACGCGTACCTGACCGCTTTGTCGAGCGCGTAGCGGCTCACGCCATTGCAGATTGCGGCAATGATCACCCGTTCCGGATTCATTCCATCGAAGGCGACCCGCAGGCCGTTGCCCTCGCCGCCGACCAGCCGGTCCGCCGGGACCGCCACCTCGTCGAAGAAGACGGTGAACGATTTGTCGGTGATCTCGAATGTCATCGGGATGCGGTGCATCTCGATGCCGGGCGTGTCACGGTCGACGAGGAACAGCGAAAGCTGTGCGCGGCCTTGGGCGTCGGTGCCGGTGCGGGTGACGACGAGCAAGGCGTCGGCCTGGTCGGCAGCCGTGATGTAGGTCTTCTGTCCACTGATGAAGTACTTGTCACCGTCGCGGTGTGCGGTGGTGGCGAGCTGATGGCTGTTGGACCCGGCGTCGGGTTCGGTGATCGCGAACGCGATCTTCGTCGTTCCCGCCGCCATCGGCGCCAGCCACTGCTGCTTCTGCTCGTGGCTCGCATGCCTGGCCAGCAGGCTGCCGACTATTCCGGGTGAGATCATCAGCATGATCTGCGGGCAGCCCGCTGCGGCGGCCTCCTCTGCGACGACGTTCAGCGCACTCAATCCCATTCCGCCGCCGCCGTATTCCTCCGGCAGGTTGACGCCGACGAACCCACCGGCCGCAAGCGCGTTCCACAGCTCGGTGGGATGCTCCAGCGTTTCGCTGCAACGGGTGAAGTACTCGTTGCCGAATTCGGCCACGATCCCGTGCACCGACTGACGCAGCTCGGCTTCTTCGTTGTCGGTGAGGATCACCGGAAGTCCATCCAGTGTCCGTGTGGTGTGAAGCCGAGTAGGAACGGGATCTCGATCCGGCAGACCGGGCCCACGGTGATGTCGTCGGTGTCGAAAATGGCGTATTCGCCGAGGTTTTCGATCCACCGCGAGATCGGCACCATCAGGTAGCCGTCGCCTTCCGGTGCATCAGGGTTCCGCGGCACGAAGGTCGGCTCCATCACCAGCGAGGGTCGCTCGTGGCGCAGCCGGTACCGTTGCTCGTCGCCGCTGTGGCGGTCCCGCACGACCAGGCTGTGCATCCGCATGCCGGTTCCTTTGGCATCGCCGCCGATCAGGTATCCCCACCGCTGTCCGCGCCCGTAGAAACGTTCGTCGACCTTGGGCAGTTCGCAGGGCTGGTCATCGAGCTGTTCGGATTTCACGCTTCCGGCGTTCAGGTCGACCGTCCAGCGCCCGAGTGTGCTGCGGGCCAGGTTGAAGAACAGTTGAACGTCTTCGCCTTGGAATCCGTCGATGTCCAACGGGAACGGCGGTCGTTCGAAGATCGGGGCCTCCAAAGTCAGGGTGTCGCCGTCGACGTCGGCGGCCAGCGTGTGCATCACGTATTGCTGTTCGATGTCCGCTGTGATCCAGCGGATCTCGCCGTTCTCGATATCGTCACGCGGTATCAGCGCCAGCGTGATCGGCAGCTCCGGCTGCCAGCCTTGCACCGACTGCCCGCGCTCGATCCGGTCCGGGTCGAACGCGAAACCTTGGAACGGCAGCACCATCCAGTCCTTCGTCAGCCACATGTCGTGCACTTCCGAGGTGTACGGCGCATCCCAGAGTTCGCGGGATGCGACCGCGCCGTCCCGTTGCACCACGTGCACGGTGACGTAGGGCTGGTGGTTGCTGTAGGCCCAGCCGTACAGCGTGCCGCTGGCGTTGTCCCATTTCGGATGTGCGGTGAATGCCGCATCACCGTAGCCGGCCCGGTCGAAGATGCCGCGGGACAACTGCGGTGACCATGACACCACGCCGCGGGTCTGCAGAGTGATCGGATCCAGCGCCACCGGTGGGCTGCCCTGTTCGCCCGACGCGAGGATCTCCCCCGCGAACGGGAAACAGTTGATGTTGTTGGCGCCCTGCGGAATTCCGCGGGTGTACTCGTCGGGCACGGCGGCGCCGAACCCGATGTTGCGCCAATCGGTCCAGCAACCGTCGGACCAGGAGAACATTCCCCGCTGATGCTTGTCCTCGAGGAGATATTTGGGTGTGCGGACCCAACGGTTACGGAAGTCGGCGCGGCCGTTGTCGAACGTGAGCCCCTGGACCATGCCGTCCATCGCAAGCAGCCCGTTGCCGCCTTGACGGGTGGGCCGCTTGAACGTCGGACCGACCCGGTAGAAGCCGCCGGCCAGGTCTTTCGGGATTTCACCGAAGGTGGTCACACAGTCTTCGACGGTCGCCTCGAACCGCATCGGTCGGAATGCTCCAGTGAGCACAGCGGTATCGGGGACAATGGCCATGGCTACTTAGTATACTAAGTCTCATGCCCGTAGCCAACCCCTCGTCACCTGCCCGCTTGCCTGATGTGGTCGCCGGGACCCTGCGCCGGCGGATTCTGTCCGGCGAACTCGCACCGGGCGACTGCCTGCCCACGGAGAGTGAATTGGTCAGCCAACTCGGAGTCAGCCGTGAGACGGTCCGGATGGCGCTTCGACTGCTGGACGCCGAAGGCCTCACCGCGACCAGCCAGGGCCGCGGCGGCGTGCGTATCCGCCACCCCGAACCCGAGCGGGTCGCACGCTCATTGGTGCAGCTGTTCACCCTGACCGGCGCGACGTGGGGCGATCTATTGGCCTTTCGCATCATGCTCGAACCCGCGGCCGCTGCCCATGTCGCCGAGCACGCGACCACGCCGCAGCGGGAACGTATCGTCGCCGTTGCCGACGGTGGCATCGCCCCGGACGGTACGGGCTATCACGAATTTCACGAACTGCTGGTGCAATGCAGCGGAAACCCGCTCCTCACAACGGTTTTGGCTGCCGTCGAGCAGGCGGTGCGCTGGGCTGCCGTCGAGCAGGACATCACTCAGTACGACCGCGAGGAAGCCGCTAAATCGCATCGCGCGATCGCCGCCGCCATCTCCGCGAAGAATCCTCAGAAGGCGCAGCGCCGGATGGAACAGCATCTGGCGGCCGCCCTGCGACATGTCGAAGCGTCGGGTCTGCGTGCGGCCCCGATGATCCCACCGTCACGGTGGCGGGGCAAGAACGACGACCTGCCGTGGCGCTGAGGCGGCGTTACTTCTTGCCGCGCCAGGCGCGTTCGAACGGCAAGCGCCATGAGCGTGGGGCGATCATCGGATGGACCGCGTTGGGTCCCCATGAATCGATGTCGTAACTACGTACCGGTGGTGGGTCCTCGAGCAGCGGCGCCGAGACCTCCCAGAGGCGTTCGATGCCCTCCGCGGTGTTGTACAGCGTGCGGTCGCCGCGCATTGCGTCCAGAATCAGCCGCTCATAGGCCTCGAGCACGTCGCCGGCGTGGCCGCTCTCTTCCATGGTGAACTGCAGGCTGAGCTTGTCCAGCTTCATGCCCGGCCCTGGCCGCTTGCCGTAGAACGACAGCGACATCTTGGACACGTCGGCGAGGTCGAAAGTCAGGTGATCCGGACCCTTTTGTCCCACACCGGATCCCGGCGGGAACATGCTTCGCGGCGGCTCGTGGAATGCGATCGAGATAATGCGTTGTCCCTCTGCCAGACCTTTGCCGGTTCGCAGGAAGAACGGAACGCCCGCCCAGCGCCAGTTGTCGATCTCGCATTTGAGCGCGATGAACGTCTCGGTGTCCGACTCCGGCGACACGCCGGGCATGTCGCGGTAGCCGCGGTATTGCCCGCGGACCACGTGGGCGGTGTCGAGCGGGCGCATCGAGCGGAAGACCTTGTTCTTCTCGCTGCTGATGGCGTCTGATGCCAACTCGGTGGGTGGCTCCATCGCCACGAATGCCAAAATCTGGAAGAGGTGGGTGACCACCATGTCTTTGAATGCGCCGACGGACTCGTAGAACTGGGCCCGGTTCTCAACGGTGAGCCGCTCGGGAACATCGATTTGAATGTGATCGATGAACTGGCGGTTCCAGATCGGTTCGAACAGCCCGTTGGCGAACCGGAAGGCGAGAATGTTCTGCGCGGCTTCCTTGCCGAGGAAGTGGTCGATCCGGAAGATCTGTTGCTCGTCGAATCGCTCGTGGATCGCCTTGTTGAGTTCCCGCGCGCTGTCCAGATCGACACCGAACGGCTTCTCCATGATGACCCTGGAGTGCTCCGCCAGATTCGCTTTGTGCAGGGTGTCCATCACGGCCATCACCGCTTTGGGCGGGACGCTCAGGTAGTGAAGCAAATGCGCTTCGCCACCGAGCACCTCAGTCTGCTCGGCAACCGCGCTCGCCAGCGCTTCTGGACCACTCTGTTGGGGAACGAAGGTCAAATTGGCGATGAACTGCTCGAAGAGCTCGTCGGAAACCGCGTGGCGAGCGAACTCCTTACAGGCTTTATGCGCCTGCTTGCGGAACGTTTCGGTATCGATCTCATCGAGTGACGTTCCGATGACGCGCATCTCGGGAGCAAGCTTCGAACACGTCAGATGAAGCAAACCCGGCAAGAGCTTGCGCTGCGCCAAATCGCCTGTGGCGCCGAACATTACGACGACATGCGGAGGCACTTTAGTTCCGGCCGGCGTGGGGCTGAGTGTCACGGAGTCCGTCACATTCTCGATGGTAGCCAAGGCTGCGTAGATTCAAACACTGCGCAGGTGAACACTGAGCGCAGCCCTGGCCAGCCCGTCGTCGCTACGGAGACTGGTACCAGCCTCGCTCATCCCCGTACCGCCAGCCGCAGGGCGTGTACTGGAACTTCGTGCCGTCATCGCCGCCGTAGCCCGGGCACATCGGGCTGTTTGGGGCAGGTCCGGGCGCCGGGGCAGGGGTAGGGTCCGCGCTGGCTACTCCGATGCCCAGCTGCAGCACGGTAGCTGCAGAGGCCGCGACGAGTACCAGTTTCATCTTCAACATGCGATCTCCACTCTTGTCTGGTGGCTGCAATTCTGCGTGACATCTCCGGCTCGCGCGACACGAAGACGAGCGACAGCCGAGGGCTTAACACGACGTTTACAGGTCAGACGGTGAAGCCCAGCGCGCGCAGCTGGTCGCGGCCGTCATCGGTGATCTTGTCCGGACCCCACGGTGGATTCCACACCCAGTTGATCCGCAACTCGTCGACCAGACCAGCACCGATCAGCGCGTTACGCGACTGGTCTTCGATGACATCGGTCAGCGGGCAGGCCGGCGACGTCAATGTCATGTCGACCAGCGCGACGGTGCCCTCCTCCGCCTCCTCGAGGCTGACGCCGTAGACCAACCCCAGGTCGACCACGTTGATGCCCAGTTCGGGGTCGACGACATCGCGCATCGCCTCCTCGATGTCACCGAGCAATTCGTTGTCCGGTGCCGCAATCTCACTCACCTTGTGACCTCCTCCACCTCGTGGCTCGCCTGGGCCAACGCGTCCTTGAACGCCATCCAGCCCAGCAGTGCGCATTTGACCCGGGCCGGGTATTTCGCGACGCCGGCGAACGCCACCCCGTCGCCCAGCACGTCTTCGTCGCCCTCGATATTGCCGCGCGACGACACCATCTCGTTGAACGCGGTGACGGTCTTCAACGCCTGCCCGACGCTCTGCCCGATCACCTGCTCCGTGAGGACCGACGTGGCGGCCTGGCTGATCGAACAGCCCTGCCCGTCGTACGAGACGTCGTCGACTGTCTCGCCGTCAGCCGACAGCGCCACCCGCAGCGTGATCTCGTCGCCGCAGACCGGGTTCTTGTGATAGACCTCCGCGCCGAACGGCTCGCGCAGACCGCGGTGCTGCGGATGCTTGTAGTGATCGAGGATCACTTCCTGATACATCTGCTCGAGACGCATGACAGCTCACGCCCTGCCGAAGAAATCGATGGCGCGGCGGACCCCAGCAACCAACCGGTCGACCTCGTCCAGCGTGTTGTAGATCGCGAACGATGCGCGGGCCGTGGCCGCGACTTCGAACCGGCGGTGCAGTGGCATTGCGCAGTGATGGCCGACCCGAACGGCGACCCCTTCGTCATCGAGCACCTGGCCGACATCGTGCGCGTGCACGCCGTCGACCACGAAAGACACTGGCGAGCCACGGTTCTCCAAGGTCTTGGGTCCGATGATCCGCACCTCGTCGATACCGGACAGCCCGTCGATCGCGGCGGCGACCAGCTCGCGCTCGTGGGCTTCGACGGTCGGCATGCCGATCGCGCCGAGGTAGCGCGCCGCCTCACCCAGGCCGACGACCTGGGAGGTCATCGGCGTGCCGGCCTCGAAACGCTGCGGCGGCGCGGCGTATGTCGTGGCGTCCATCGTCACGGTCTCGATCATCGAGCCGCCGGTGATGAACGGCGGCAGCGCACCGAGCACCTCGGCGCGGGCGTAGAGCACGCCGATTCCATTGGGGCCCAGCATCTTATGTCCGGAGAAAGCGCCGAAATCGACATCGAGAGCGTGGAAGTCGACCGGCTGATGGGGCACCGACTGGCAGGCATCCAGCACAGTCAAGGCGCCGACGGATTTGGCCCGCTGGACCAGTTCGGCAACCGGGGCCACCGCGCCGGTCACGTTCGAATGATGGCTGAAGGAAACGACTTTGACGCTTTCGTCGAGCTGCAGCGAATCCAGGTCGATGCGACCGTCGTCAGTGACGCCGTACCAGCGCAACGTGGCACCGGTACGGCGAGCCAGCTCCTGCCAAGGAACGAGGTTGGCGTGGTGCTCGAGTTCGGTGACCACAATGACGTCACCTGGCCCGACGGCATCATCGAAGCGGTTGTCCCCCAGCACGTAGGACACCAGGTTGAGCGATTCGGTGGCGTTCTTGGTGAAGACCAGCTCCTCGGACCCGGCACCGACGAACGCAGCGATATCAGCGCGGCCCTGCTCGTAGGCGTCGGTGGCTTCTTCCATCAGCTGGTGCGCGCCGCGGTGCACCCCGCCATTGGAGGTGAGCAGGAATTCCCGCTCGGCATCGAGAACCTGGAGCGGACGCTGCGACGTCGCTCCGGAATCCAAGTACGCCAGCTGTTTTCCGCCCCGCATGATGCGGTGCAGGATCGGGAAGTCGGCCCGGATCGCGGCGAGATCCAGCGCCGTCGAATGAGTGGCCGAAACCGTCATGTCAGGCCCCTGCGGTGGCCGTCCGCAGCGATGAGCTCGCTGCCGTCAGGATGGGCGAAGCGTTCGTAGCCGTTTTCTTCAAGCTCGTCGGCCAACTCCGGGCCGCCCGATTCGACGACCCGGCCGCCGACGAAGACGTGCACGAACTGCGGGCGGATGTACCGCAGGATCCGGGTGTAGTGCGTGATCAGCAGAACGCCGCCGTGCTCGGCCTCGGCGTACCGGTTGACGCCCTCGCTGACCACCCGGAGCGCGTCGACGTCCAGACCGGAGTCGGTTTCGTCGAGGATCGCGATCTTGGGCTTGAGCAAGCCCAGTTGCAGGATCTCGTGGCGCTTCTTCTCACCACCGGAGAAGCCTTCGTTGACACTGCGCTCGCCGAAGGCCTGGTCGATGTCCAGGTCCTGCATGGCCGCCTTGACCTCTTTGACCCAGTGCCGCAGCTTCGGAGCCTCGCCACGGACCGCGGTCGCCGCCGACCGCAGGAAGTTCGACATCGACACACCGGGGACCTCGACCGGGTACTGCATGGCCAGGAACAAGCCGGCTCGGGCGCGCTCGTCGACGCTCATCTCGAGGACGTCCGCACCGTCGAGCGTGATCGACCCGGAGGTGACGGTGTACTTGGGATGGCCGGCGATGGCGTAGGACAGCGTCGACTTGCCGGACCCGTTCGGGCCCATCACGGCGTGGGTCTCCCCGGAGCGCACTGTCAGGTTGACGCCCTTGAGGATCGGCACTTCCTCACCCTCGGGGGTGAACACCGAGGCGTGCAGGTCTTTGATTTCCAAAGTGGTCATGGTCAGTTACTTCTCTCGTGGTTCAAATGACCCAGCGGTGATCGCTAGTTCTCGTTCAATGGCTTCGGTCAGGCGCTCGCGCACGGCGGGGACAGCGATCTTCGCGATGATCTCGTTGAAGAAGCCGCGCACCACCAAGCGCCGCGCCTGTGCTTCAGGGATGCCGCGAGCACGCAGGTAGAACAGCTGCTCGTCGTCGAATCTTCCCGTGGCACTGGCATGTCCGGCGCCGGCAATCTCGCCGGTCTCGATTTCGAGGTTGGGCACCGAGTCCGCGCGGGCACCGTCGGTGAGCACCAGGTTGCGGTTGACCTCGAAGGTGTCTGTGCCTTCGGCTTCGGCGCGGATCAGGACGTCGCCGATCCAAACCGTGTGCGCATCCGGCTTGTCGGAATCCGGATCACCTTGCAGCGCACCCTTGTACAGCACGTCGGACTTGCAGTTCGGCTGCGAGTGGTCGACCAACAGCCGGGCCTCGAAGTGCTGACCGTCGTCGGCGAAATAGGTGCCGAGCAGCTGTGCGTCGCCACCGGGTGCGTCGAAGCGCACGGTCGCGGTCGTGCGGACCACATCGCCGCCCAACGTGACGTTGACATGTCCGAGCACCGCATCTTTACCGAGGCGGGCGTGATGAGAGCTGACGTGCACCGTGTCGTCGGCCCAGTCCGCGATCCAGATGACGCCTACGCCAGCCGAATCGCCGACGATGATCTCGACGTTGTCGGCGTAGGTGCCGCTGCCCCGCAGGTCGACCACGACGATCGCCCGGGACAGTTCCTCGACGCGGATCTGCAGGTGCCCGTAGGCCACCGCGCCATCGCCGGGTCCGGTGATGGCGACCTCGATCGGTTCGGCCACCTCGGTGTCCCGCGCGACAGTCACGATCGTCGCCGAGTTGAATGATGAGAAAGCTTGAGCAGCAACACGATCGGCGGGGACACCACCCTGACCGAGCCGCTTGTCACCACGCCGCACCGATTCGACGGTGACGCCCGGCCGCTCGGTGACCTCGATCGTCGCGGTTCCGGTTGCCGGGGCGGAGCCGTCGTGCAGCCCTCGCAGCCGTTTGAGCGGAGTGAAACGCCACAGCTCATCGCGGCCACCGGGAACCTCGAACGCGTTCACGTCGAACGAGGAGAACAGCTCGCCCTTGTTGGCAGCGGCGAGGGCTGAACCCTCAACCGCTTCAGTCAATCCCGCCACTAGCCGACCGAGCCTTCCATCTGCAGCTCGATCAGCCGGTTGAGCTCGAGCGCGTATTCCATCGGCAGTTCCTTGGCGATCGGCTCGACGAAGCCGCGCACCACCATTGCCATCGCTTCGTCTTCGGTCAGCCCGCGGCTCATCAGATAGAACAGCTGGGTGTCGCTGACCTTGGACACGGTGGCCTCGTGGCCCATCGTCACGTCATCCTCGCGGATGTCGACGTACGGGTAGGTGTCACTGCGGCTGATCGTATCCACCAGCAGTGCATCGCATTTCACGCTGGAACGCGATCCGTGCGCCCCCTTGTTCACCTGGACCAGCCCACGGTACGACGCGCGACCGCCACCGCGGGCGACCGACTTGGACACGATGTTGCTCGAGGTGTTGGGCGCCAGGTGCAGCATCTTGGCGCCGGTGTCCTGGTGCTGGCCCTCGCCGGCGAACGCGACCGAGAGCACTTCACCCTTGGCGTATTCGCCGGTCATCCAGACCGCCGGGTACTTCATCGTGACCTTGGACCCGATGTTGCCGTCGACCCATTCCATGGTGGCACCGGCCTCGGCCCGGGCCCGCTTGGTGACCAGGTTGTAGACGTTGTTGGACCAGTTCTGGATGGTCGTGTAACGGCAACGGCCGCCGGGCTTCACGATGATCTCCACCACCGCGGAGTGCAGCGAGTCGCTCTTGTAGATCGGCGCGGTACAGCCCTCGACGTAGTGCACGTAAGCGCCCTCGTCGACGATGATCAGCGTCCGCTCGAACTGGCCCATGTTCTCGGTGTTGATCCGGAAGTAGGCCTGCAGCGGGATGTCGACGTGCACGCCCGGCGGGACGTAGATGAACGATCCCCCACTCCAGACGGCGGAGTTCAGCGCGGAGAACTTGTTGTCGCCGGCCGGGATCACCGTGCCGAAGTACTTCTGGAAGAGCTCGGGATGCTCACGCAGCCCGGAGTCGGTGTCCAGGAAGATGACGCCCAGGGCCTCGAGATCCTCACGGATCGAGTGGTAGACCACCTCTGACTCGTATTGCGCCGCAACGCCGGAGACCAGTCGCTGCTTCTCGGCCTCGGGGATGCCGAGCCTGTCGTAGGTGTTCTTGATGTCCGCAGGAAGGTCGTCCCACGTGGCGGCCTGCTTCTCGCTGGACCGCACGAAGTACTTGATGTTGTCGAAGTGGATCCCTTCGAGATCGGATCCCCAGTTCGGCATCGGCTTGCGTTCGAAGATGCGCAGCGCCTTCAACCGGTGCTCCAGCATCCACTCCGGCTCGTTCTTCTTCCCCGAGATGTCGCGCACGACCGCCTCAGAAAGACCCCGCCTGGCCGAGGCGCCGGCCACGTCGGAGTCCGACCAGCCGTAGCCGTAGCGGCCCAACGAGGCGATCGTCTCCTCCTGGGTCAGCGTCTCGCCGGGCAGAGCCGTCTTGGCGACTTCCGGGGTGAGAGTCATAGCGACACTCCTCTGGTGCTGGTGGTGGCTTCGGCACGGGCTGTGCGCCGAAGTTCAATCGGTGTGGCTTCAGCAGCGGCGAGCGGAACGTGGGTCGTGCAGGCGCAATCGCCATTGACGATTGTCGCCAATCGCTGCACGTGGGTACCGAGTACCTCCGCTATCGCCTGCTGCTCGGTCTCGCACAATTCCGGGAACTCCTCGGCGACGTGCGACACCGGGCAATGATGCTGACAGATTTGCACACCGTGGATCGGACCCCCCACCTGCGTGGTGGTCGCGACATAACCGGCTTTGGACAATGCGCCGGCAATTCGCTCGGCGGTGGCTTCGATCTCTTCGTCGGTGTCCGAACCGGCCGCCTCGACACCGGACAGGATCGTGTCGATCCGCTGCCGCGCGAAGCGGCGGACCGCCTCTTCGCCGCCGATTTCCCGCAGCTGGCGCATCGCGGCCGAGGCCAGGTCGTCGTAGCTGTGGTCCAGCTTCGCGCGGCCGGTCGCGGTAAGCCGGTATCGCTTGGCCGGGCGTCCCCGCCCGGCTTGCTGCCATGGCGCAGCGGGTGCCGACTCGGCTTCACCCATGTCGATCAGCACGTCGAGGTGGCGTCGCACGCCGGCTGCGGACAACCCGAGTTGTTCGCCGATCTGCCCGGCGGTGATAGACCCTGACTCCAACAGCAGCCGAATGACGGCGCTGCGAGTCTGACCGTCATGCGTCGCCGCAGCAGCTGCTGCTTCGGCGACGGGGACGGAGGGCGGGAATTCCACAACACCAGTGTGACGCAATTCCGGGGACGGGTCCAGCAAGGCTACCCTCTGCCACGGTTGCACTGGTCACACCTGATCGGAGAGGCAGGGCCCCGGGGGCGGCTGGGCACATGGCGGCGACCCGCTGCGCCCGGCTCCGCCGCGCTGGCGATCGCCGCTACGCTGCTGTGATGGCAGACCGCCACCACTCGCTGAGTTCGTCGATCGCCAGCCTGCACGGCGACGAGCAGGCGGTGGGCCAACCCCTGAACAGCTCCGAGCAGGCCGCCCTTCGACGCACTCGGGTGTTCGGCGCTACCGGCACTGTCCTGATGGGCATCGGCGCACTCGGCGCCGGAGCCCGGCCGGTGGTCCAGGACCCGACGTTCGGGGTACGGCTGCTCAACCTCCCGTCGCGGATCCAGACGGTATCGCTGACGATGACCACCACCGGCGCGGTGATGATGGCCCTGGCCTGGCTGATGCTGGGCCGGTTCGCGCTGGGCAAGCGGCGGATGTCGCGGGGCGACCTGGATCGGACGCTGCTGCTGTGGGTGCTGCCGCTGCTGATCGCGCCCCCGATGTTCAGCAAGGACGTCTACTCCTACCTGGCGCAAAGCCGGATCTGCTGGCTGGGCCTCGACCCGTACCGGGTGGGCCCGGCGACCGGCCTGGGCCTCGGCCACGTCTTCACGCTGTCGGTGCCCAGCCTGTGGCGGGAGACCCCGGCGCCCTACGGGCCGCTGTTCCTGTGGATGGGCCGCGGCATTTCCGCGTTGACCGGTGAGAACATCGTCGCCGCGGTGCTGTGTCATCGGCTGGTGGTCCTGCTCGGCGTCGGCCTGATCGTCTGGGCCACACCGCGACTGGCGCGACGCTGCGGGGTGGCGGAAGTCACTGCGCTGTGGCTGGGAGCGGCCAACCCGCTGCTGATCATGCATCTGGTCGCGGGCATCCACAACGAGGCACCGATGCTGGGGCTGATGTTGGCCGGCACCGAATTCGCGCTGCGTGGTGTCGACTCAACGCGCCCGCTGTGGCCTCGGCCGTGGCCGCGGGCCAGTGGTGACCGGGCGGACTGGACGCCGCTGACCATGCTGCTGATCGGGGCGATCTTGATCGTGCTGTCGTCGCAGATCAAACTGCCGTCGTTGCTGGCACTGGGCTTCGTGACGATGGCGCTGGCACAGCGATATGGCGGAGGCCTCAAGGCGTTCTTGCTGACCGGCACCTTGATGGCGGCGTTGTCGCTGGCGGTGATGGCGGCCGTCGGCTCGGCCAGCCGGCTGGGATTCGGCTGGATCTACACGCTCGGGACGGCCAACGTGGTGCGCAGTTGGATGTCGCCACCGACGCTGATCGCGCTGGGCACCGGGCAGGTCGGGATCCTGCTGGGTCTGGGCGATCACACCACCGCCGTGTTGTCGCTGACCCGTGGTATCGGTGTCTTGATCATCGGCGTCCTGGTCGCCTGGCTGCTGCTGTCCGTCCTGCGCGGCCGGCTGCACCCGGTCGGTGGCCTCGGCGTCGCGCTCGGTGGGACGGTGTTGCTTTTTCCGGTGGTGCAGCCCTGGTATCTGCTGTGGGCGATCATCCCGTTGGCGGCGTGGGCCACCCGGCCTGGCTTCCGGCTCGCGGTGATCATCGTGACGATCGTCGTGGGAATCTTCGGCCCGACGGCCAACGGCGACCGGTTCGCGTTGTTCCAGATCGTGGACGCGACAGTGGCCAGCACAGTTGTGGTGCTGCTGCTGATCATGATCACTTACGACCGCCTGCCGTGGCGCCCGCTACTCGCCCAGGAGCTCACCACCGATGCGGCGAAGGGCGATCCGTCGCCGCCCTCCGACGAGACCCCGCAACCTGATCCACTGCCCGGCGCTTACGCTCAATCGTCGTGAGCTCAGCATCTGATACCCCCGTGCGGCTCCGCGGGGTGTGCAAGAGGTACGGCTCGGGTGCTGCTGCGACCACCGCCGTCTCCCAGCTCGACCTCGAGGTGCACACCGCGGAGGTGCTGGCGTTGCTCGGCCCCAACGGCGCCGGCAAGACCACGACAGTGGAGATGTGCGAAGGATTCGTCCGCCCCGATGCCGGCACCATCGAGGTGCTCGGGCTCGATCCGATCGCCGACAACGCGCGGCTGCGGCCTCGCATCGGTGTGATGCTGCAGGGCGGCGGCGGCTATCCCGCGGCCCGGGCCGGCGAGATGCTGAAGCTGGTCGCCTCCTACGCCGCCGACCCGCTCGACCCGCAGTGGCTGCTGGATACGCTGGGCCTGACCGAAGCGGCCCGAACCACGTATCGACGACTCTCCGGTGGCCAACAGCAGCGGCTCGCGCTGGCCTGCGCATTGGTCGGCCGGCCCGAGTTGGTCTTTCTCGACGAACCCACCGCAGGTATGGACGCGCAAGCCCGAATTCTGGTGTGGGAGTTGATCGATGCGCTGCGCCGCGATGGCGTGACGGTGGTGCTGACCACCCACCAGCTCAAAGAAGCCGAGGAACTCGCCGACCGGCTGGTCATCATCGACCGAGGGGTGACGGTGGCATCCGGAACGCCGGCAGAGTTGACTCGCAGCGGAGCCAAAGGCCAACTCCGGTTCAGCGCTCCCCCGCGCCTCGACCTGTCGCTGCTGGTTTCGGCGCTGCCCGAGAACTATCAGGCGTCCGAAGCGACGCCGGGCGAGTATCTGGTGGAGGGCAACGTCGATCCGCAGGTGCTGGCCACGGTCACGGCGTGGTGCGCCCAGATCGACGTGCTGGCTACCGATCTGCGGGTGGAGCAGCGCAGCCTGGAGGACGTGTTTCTCGAGTTGACCGGCCGGGAGTTGCGATCGTGACCCAAAGTCATTTTGCCGCAGGGACATTCGCCCCGAATCCGCGGCCCGCGGCGGTGCCCAAGATGCTGGCGGCGCAGTTCGGTCTGGAGCTGAAGCTCCTGCTACGCAACGGCGAGCAGTTGTTGCTGACGATGTTCATCCCGATCACCCTGCTGATCGGTTTGACGCTGCTGCCGTTCGGATCGTTCGGCGACCACCGCGCCGCCACGTTCGTGCCGGCCATCATGGCGTTGGCGGTGATCTCGACCGCGTTCACCGGCCAGGCGATCGCGGTCGCTTTCGACCGTCGTTACGGTGCTCTCAAACGACTGGGCGCAACGGCGTTACCGGTATGGGGCATCATCGCCGGCAAATCGGCGGCGGTCGTCACCGTCGTATTCCTGCAGTCGATCATTTTGGGCGCCATTGGCTTTTTCCTCGGTTGGCGACCGCATCCACTGGGCCTGGCGCTCGGCGCGGCGGTGATCGCACTGGGCACCGCGGTGTTCGCGGCGCTCGGACTGCTACTCGGGGGCACTTTGCGCGCCGAGATCGTGCTGGCGGTGGCCAACCTTTTGTGGTTCGTCTTCGCCGGACTCGGCGCGTTGACCGTCGAATCCGGCATGGTCGGGTCCGCGGTCAAGTGGGCGGCTCGGCTGACCCCGGCCGGCGCGCTGACCGAATCGCTGTCTCGCGCGATGAGCCTGTCGGTGGACTGGTTCGGCGTGCTGGTGCTGCTGGGGTGGGGCACGCTGGCCGGCCTGGCCGCGCTGCGCTGGTTCCGGTTCACCTGAGCTCGTGGCGAAAAGCGCGCCGACCCAGCCCTACTACGTGACGTAGTTGGCATTGCCCTACGATCGGGCGATGCCTGTTGGGCCAACATTGCGAAGTTTCTCGCGGCCCAGCCTTCGCGTGCAGCGGATCATCGCGGCGGCGGTGATCGTGACCCAAGGTGGCATCGCCGTCACCGGGGCGATCGTCCGTGTCACTGCTTCGGGACTGGGCTGCCCGACCTGGCCGCAGTGCTTTCCGGGCAGCTTCACTCCGGTCGCCGTCTCCGAGGTCCCTCGGCTCCACCAGGCCGTCGAGTTTGGCAATCGCATGATCACGTTCGCCGTGGTACTCACCGCGGCGTTGGCGGTGCTGGCGGTCATCCGTGCCCACCGACGTGGCGAAGTGTTGTTCTACGCCTGGCTGATGCCGGCGTCTACGGTGCTACAGGCGGTGATCGGCGGCATCACCGTGCGCACCGGGCTGCTGTGGTGGACGGTGGCGATCCACCTGCTGACCTCGATGACGATGGTCTGGCTTGCGGTGTTGCTCTACGTCAAGGTGGGCGAGCCCGACAGCGGCGTGGTCCGCTATCGAGTCGTCACGCCGCTGCGACTGCTTACCGCACTGAGCGCGGTGACGATGGCCGGTGTGCTGGTGGCCGGGACCTTGGTCACCGCCGCGGGACCGCACGCCGGTGACACCAGCCCAAACCGGACCGTGCCGCGGCTGCGCATCGAAATCACCACGCTGGTACACGCGCACGCGTCGCTGTTGGTTGCCTACCTGGCGCTGTTGGTCGGGCTCGGGTTCGGGCTGTTGGCCGTGCGCGCGCCACGCCCGGTGCTGGTCCGGATGGTCGTTCTGCTGGCGGCAGTGTTGGGCCAAGCCTCGGTGGGGACCGTGCAGTTCTTCACCGGGGTTCCCGCGGCGCTGGTCGCGGTGCACGTTGCCGGAGCGGCGATATGCACAGCGGCCACCGCGGCGCTATGGGCCTCGATGCGAGAGCGGGCCCAGCCCCAACCGGTCGAGGGCTGACTCAACACACAGCGCGAACTGACGTTGCGCGTCGTCGCGAGCATCACCCTCGAGTAGCCGCCAACCCAGCGACGGGCCAACCAGATTCAGCTCCACCAGCTTGGCCTTGCCGGGTTCGCCGACCACATCGGCGCGGGCGTACAGCAGCTCGTCGGCGGGGACGCCGATGTGGTCAGCGGCCGCTTGCAGGCCGGCCTGGCCGAGGTCCCACAGTTCGAAATCGGCATCTACCGCGGATTTCTCGACGAACGCATGCGATTGGATGCCGCCGAGAAACACCAGCGCGGTGTGGGGCGCGGAGCCTGACGGGCGACGGTCGAGCACAGGCACGCCCACATCGCGAAGATCGCGTAGATGGTGCCGACCGGTGTTCCAGGCCACCACCTCGGGCGCGTTCAGCAGGTTGCGCACTCGCTTGGTCCACGCCAGAAACTCGGCGTGATTGCTGCCGTCCCGCAGGATCACCAGATCGGCAGTCAACGTGTCGGGGTCGTCCCAGGCCAACCAGTGCGCGTGCAGTCCGCGCTTGCGCAACGCAGCGACCAGACCGGCGTCGTCACCGCCCGCGGAACCGGCCAGCACAATCCGGGGATGGCGAATGTCGGGGCGGGCCAACTTCATGCGGACTCCATGCTTGCGGATGATAGTCACCATGCACGCAATCGAAGTCGCCGAAATCGGCGGTCCTGAAGTCCTGAGCTACGTCGAGAAGCCACAACCGTCGCCTGGACCGGGTGAGGTACTGATCAAGGCCGAAGCGGTCGGCGTGAATTACATCGACACCTATTTCCGCTCCGGGACCTACCCGCGTGACCTTCCCTTCGTGTTGGGCACCGAAGTGGCCGGCACAGTCGCCGCCGTCGGCGACGGCGTCACGTCACTGGCCGTCGACGACCGGGTGGTGACCGCCACCGCCTCTGGCGCCTACGCCGAATTTAGCACCGCACCAGCGCAATTCGTCGCAAAGGTGCCACAAGCAGTCGGTTTGGATGTGGCGGCCTCGGCGCTGCTGAAAGGGACGACGACGCACTACCTGATCAAGTCGGTGTACGCCGTTCAGCCCGGCGACGTGATTCTGGTGCACGCTGGAGCAGGCGGAGTCGGGCACATCTTGACACAGTGGGCGACGAGCCTGGGCGCCCGCGTGATCACGACGGTGTCCACGGCGGCGAAGGCCGAGCTGTCACGGCAAGCGGGCGCCACCGATGTGCTGGCTTACCCGGGTGACGATCCGAGTGAGTTCGGCAGCCGCATCCGCGAGCTGACAACGGGTGCGGGAGTGGCGGCGGTGTACGACGGCGTCGGCGCGAGCACCTTCGACGCCAGCCTGGCCAGCCTGGCAGTGCGGGGGACCCTGGCGTTGTTCGGCGCATCCAGCGGACCGGTTCCGCCTTTTGACCCGCAACGCCTCAACGCGGCCGGATCGGTGTACCTGACGCGTCCCTCGCTGGCCCACTTCACCCGCACTGGTGACGAATTCGCTTGGCGCTCCGGCGAACTGTTCGATGCGATCGCGCAGGGCACGATTGACGTCACGGTGAGCCGTCGGTATCCACTTGCCGACGCCGCCCAAGCGCATCGCGACTTGCAGGGCCGCCAGACGGTCGGCTCGATTGTGCTTACGCCGTAGGCCTCATTGCTGCCGGACGTCCGGCTCCCAGCTTCTGGGAACCATCGGAACCCTGGGGCCGCCGCTGAACCCGTCGCCGGCCAACGTGGCCAAACCGGCGGCCCGCTCGACGGCATCGTCGCGAACCGTGCCGGCAAATCCCAACTGCCCCGCGCCGCTGTCCGACACCGTCGGCGGATCCCCACGCGGCGCGTCCCAGTGGGGGTTGACTTCGACATTCATGTCGGCGAATTCGTCGCCATGATCGCGCGATATCGCCTGCCGACGGCGGCGCGCCTGGCGCTGATCCCGCACGGCCGCAGCAGCTACCGCTGCAGCGCTGTCGGGCTCTGGCGCTTTGCGCTTGGCACCGGACGCCGCGCCGGCGCTCATTCCTGAGTCGAAGCCGATCCCGGGCGGACCCACCGCGTACGGAGGCACAAAAGGTGCGCCTGCGGGAGGCACCGCCGGCGCAGGGCCGGCCGCCGCGGCGGTGGCGGCCGGCGCCGGTGGGCTTGCAGGGGCGGGAGCCGAGGCCGGCGCAGCCGCAGGAGCTACGGCCGATACGACGACGGTCGGAGTCATCCCGACGGCCGGCAAGGAAAGGGGCGCCGGCGCAAGCACTGGGGTAATGACGGGCATTGTCATCGGCGGAATTGCGGCCAGCCCGGCGAGGCCGCCGGCAGAGCCGACAGAGGCGATCGCGAAGGCGGGAACAATGGCCGGCGAGATCAGGGGATAGAAGATAACCGGATAGTCGTCGGCGCTGAGGAGCAACGTGAACGGATTAGTGATCACACCCAGCGGATTGGCCAGGAAATTGCTGATGATGTGCTGCACGAAACCGACCGGGTCCGTCAGCAACTCGAATACATGGTCCCCGCCGAAGCCGTAGTAAAGGTCCGAAAGTATAGGGAAGTTGTTTACCAGGGACTCGACGATCTGCTGGCTGTACCCCACCGGATTCTGCAGGAACGCCGTGACATTGAAGTTCTGTACTACGTTCAGCAACGACGACTGCAGATCGGACAGGTTCAGCGTGGACGCATCATGCAGTAACTGCTCAATGGCCTGAATGGCATTGCTTACCGTGTCGGGCCCCGACGCCGCTGGCTTGACCACCGCCGGCGCCGGCTGGGTTTGCGGCGACGAGGCCACTGCCGCGCTGGAGATCGCCTGGTAGGTCGCCATCGTGCTGGCCGCTTGCACCCACATCCGCACGTAGTCGGCTTCATTGAGCGCGATCGGAATCATGTTGACGCCAAAGAAATTGGTTGCCAGCAATACTCCGTGTACCGCGTGGTTAGCGGCCAGCTCGGCCATCGTCGGCATGGCCACCAACGCGGCGGCGTAGGCGGAGGCCGCGGTTTCATGCTGAGCCGCGGCTGCCGTGCTGTCGGCGCTGGCCTGCATCAACCAGGCCAGATAGGGCGCGTGTGCGGCCGCATACGACTCAGCGCTCGGCCCTTCCCATGCGTCGAACTGCACCGACGTTACGACCGCGCTCAGTTCGTCGGCGGCCGATGCGTACTCAACGCTCAATGACTGCCACGCCTCGGCGGCCGCCAACAGCGAGCCCGGGCCCGGGCCACTGCTCAGTAACACCGAGTGCAGCTCCGGTGGCGATGCCATCCACACCGGTGCGGTCACCGTCAGCCGCTAACGATCGAATACGGGGCCGCTCGCGCAAAGTTTCTCGCCGCATGGCTGGTGGCAAACTCAGCCAGTCTGGCCCAGGCCGCACGTAGTCTGCGGGCGCGGCTGTCCATGCCGCCAGACATTAGCATTGCCTAAGCTAACGGTGAGGATTTCGAAGGATTCGCCAGCGATCAAGCGATGAATAGGGCACCGGTGCGTCACGATTGAAGTCGACGACCTGCAGGCGGTCCCGCAGACATCGTCGGCCCTTGAACGGCTGTTCAGGGACGCGTGGTTAGCCGCCGCCCCACTTGGCGCCTTCGGCCGCATCCCGGGCCAGCATCGACGTGGTGTTGTTCTCATGCGTGCCCGCCATCGCCCGATACGACAACACCAACTGCTCCAGCGCCTGATTCCACTGCGCCTGCCACGCCTGGTAACTCACCCCGGTATCACCCTGCCACGCCGACTGCAACGCAGCCTGCTCAGCAGAAATATCGGCACCCACACTCTGCATCGTGCCCGCATACCCGGCCATATCCGCCGAATGCGCCAGCATCGCCGGATAGTTGTACATGATCTGCGACATCACAAAACCTTTCGACTAATTAGTACGGCTCAAAAGCCCGGGTAGCTGCTCGCCGCAGCACTGTCCGCAGCCACATACGTGCCCGCCGCATCACCCAAATTGGCCTGAGCAATATCCAACAGCGAATTCACCTTCGCCGCCGCCGCCACAAACCGGGCATGCGCAGCCTGAAACGCCGCCGCACCATCACCGACGAAAAACGCCTGCGACGACATCGCCTCCTGCTCAGCCTGACCAATCGTCGACCGCATCAACCCCGCCTTGGCACCAAACGCCGACTGCGACGCCACCAACTGCGGAATGTGAGCATCCAACAAACTCATCCCAGAAATCCTCTCCTCATCCGATTACCCTTGCCACACAGAGACATTCAGCTGCCACTCTCCTCGCCTGGCGGGCCTTCCGGCAACCAGGTGTTGGGCAGCATCGGCATCGTCGGCCCGCTACCGAAACCGTCGTCGGTTAGCGTAGCCAAACCGGTCGCCCGTTCACCGCCCTTCGACACCGTGCCGGAGAATCCCAGCGGTCCCGCTCCGTGATTCGACGCCTCCGTCGAAGCACCCCATTCCGGGTTGATACCGACGTTCATGTCGGCGAATTCGTCGGCGTGGTCGCGTTGCATCGCATGCCGGCGCCGGCGCGTCGACTTTTTGGCCGTGGCCGCGACCGCCGCAGCGGCGGCCTCGGGCGACTTCGACGCACCGCGCGATGTCGGCTCCTGGGTCTTGGCTTTCGCGCTCAGCGACGACCCGATTGTCGGACCACCCACGACATAGGGCGGCGTGAACCCCGGACCGGCCCCAGGTGGCGGCGGCGCGGTCGGCGGCGGTGGGGCGGCCGGAGCGCTTGCTCGGACTGGCAGGCGTTGGCGACGGGGGCGGGGTGGTGGGAGCCACCGACGACGACAAGACAGCAGGAGCCGGAGCAGTGACCGGTAACAGCGCGGGCGCGGTGGGGTCGACGGGTAGCACGATCGGCGGTTGAGCCAGGGCACCTAGGCCGGCCAGCCCAGCTGCGCCCGCTCCAAGGGGTGCGAGCGCCGCGCCACCCGCTGCGACAAAGAGCGCCGGACTCTGGCTCAAAAAAACAAGAACCTGCTCGATATGAAGTGGAAAGTCGAACAACTCGAAACTAATGAGGTACTGAATTGCCGCTACGGGATTTTCGGCTAAATAGGTTTGGAACTGCGAAAGGTCCTCGCTTAGCTCAAGGAGTCGAACAACGTAGTAGATCGGCTGGCTCGGGTCCGTGTACGAGTCGAAGGTCATCCCGTTCACGGTGCCTTGGGCGGGGTTGAAATTAATTCCGAACTGTTGCAGGTAATTCGACAGGAAGGTCTCGAAAGCGTTGACAATGTGCGGGTCGTGGGCGGTCAAGCTGTTTCCGATTCCGAATTGATTCAGAATGTTCTGGAGCCATTGCGGGAGCCCCAGCGGGTTGTCGCCGCTGAGGCCGCTGTTCGAACTGGCGGGTTGTGCGCCGGTGGATTTCAGAATCGGAGGCGCGGCGTCGGTGGCCGGCGTCGCTGCGACCGCGGTGTCGGCCACCGCTTGGTAAGCGCTCATCGTCGTGGCGGCCTGGACCCACATCCGGACATAGTCGGCCTCATTGACCGCGATCGGAATCGTGTTGATGCCAAAGAAATTCGTTGCCTGCAGCACCCCGTGCACCACGTGGTTGGTGGCCAACTCCGGCATGGTGGGCATGGCCGCCAGAGCGGCGGTGTAGGCAGCGGCCGCGGTCTCGTGCTGAGTGGCGGCAGCGGCACTGTCGGCGCTGGCCTTGGCCAGCCAGGCCAGATACGGCACATACGCCGACACGAACGACTCGGCGCTCGGCCCCTGCCAGGCCCCGGTTTGTACCTCGGCCAGCACCGAGCTGAGTTCTTCTGCCACCGAGGTGTATTCGGCGCTGAGCGAACCCCACGCCCCCGCGGCCTCCAGTAGCGAACTGGGCCCAGGACCACTGCTCAACAACGTCGAGTGCACCTCGGGCGGCGCTGCCATATAGATGGGCGCCGTCATCGTCAGCCCCAGACGCCGTGATACGACCCCGCCGCGGCGGCATCGCCTGCGGCATATGTTGCGCCCGACTCGGCGACCCCGACACCGGAACGGCCAAGCTCCTCAGTGCCTTGGGCGGCAACCGCCGCATGCTGGCCACCGCGGAGACTGAACCCTGCCGCAGTCTGCAACGACACTGGATCGGCCGCGGCGGGAAGCACGGCGGTGATCAGCGGCGTCGAACCGGCTTGCGCCGACGCCAGCCGCGCGGTCAGGGCTTCGATGCGCGCGCTGGCAGCCGCTAGGCCTTCTGGTACGACGCGCAATGTCATGACAGCCCTCCGGATACCGTGATGAACATGATTTTCATTAGCATTTCTAGCACAGCGGGGAGGGATTGGAAACTCGACGGGCCGACGGCGATTCGCCCACGGCGCTCCCCGGCGACTAGGCGCGGGAGGCCAGCTGTCGATATCCAGGCTCGGCGAAGCGCTGGGCGGCATCTCTTATCTCATCGGTAACCGGTCGACGTTCCGGATCGTCTCCCGAAAATTGTTGCGCTTCGCCAGCTTTCGAATAGAACCGAGACTGCTCGGTCATGCGTTCGATGGCCGGGGCGTCAATCTCGATGCCGAAGTGCGGCGCCACCCGCTGCCACACTGCGTTAGGCAACTCGGCGTGATCGATGCAGAGCCGCCGGGCCGGGCCGGTGGCCGCCGAGAGCAACATCGCGCCGAGCGCCCGGGCGGCGAACTCGGCTCGCGTCATCGTCGGCACCGTCGCCGGGTCGATGCCGAACAGCTGCGCGGTCTGCGGTGGCACTACCTGGTGCCCGAGCCAGCCCGGCGGAGCGGCCAGCAGCGACGCGACCACCGGCGCCGGGTCGCGCTGAACCCAGACCCACGGCGTATCCGGAAAGGCAGCGGTCAGGATTTCCTGGCGGCGGACGTTCCAGCTGGTGCACTTGAGCACGAGTTGGCGATCATCTCCGTGGCGGCGTCGGCCCAGCGCCCGCACCAACATGCGCACCACCTGGACCAGCACTGCCCCGTCGACTCGTTGTGGGTCGAGGCCCAGAAGCGCGTTCAGCGGCGAAGGCTCGGCCACGACGACAACTCCGGGAACTGTGGCGAGCAGCCGCGATACGACCGTCGAACCGCACCGCGAAAAGTGAAAGACCAGGCCGGACGGGTCAAGCGATGGCTCGCCGTCGAGGGCCAGCAGCGCATCGAGTCCGGTTCTGACGAGCGGCTGGGCCCCCGGTCCGGTGGCCCAGCGGGCAACGGTCTGGTCGAAGAACGGCTCGACGAAACGCTCGGCCGAGAGATCGGCCCAGTCGACGGTCGGGGCGGCCCCGGAGAAGTCGAATCGGATCGGCGTCCACCGGGCGAGGTCGGCGACTTCCATCAGTCGCCCGGTAGCCGGATCAGGAAACCTTGCATGATCAGGGTTCTGGCAAGTTCGAGGCGCTGCACTTCGGACAGCTCCGGCAGATCGCTAATCTGAAAGGGCGCAGTGCTTTTCGCGAGGAACTGCAGCGCGCTCTTGTGGTCAGCGGTGACGTTCACCACGGACTGGGCAAAGTGCAACGCCGCCGCATCAGTCGTCTCGGTCACCCGCGAGTAGAGCGGTTGGTACTTGACCACGCGGGTCTGGTCGTCGATCGCGATAGCGTCTGAAATCCCTGTGCCGAGCGGTTTACATTGGCCGCGCCTGACCAGGTCAGCTTCCGGCGAATCGAGGCCCTCGGCAATGACTTCCGGTTGTTCCAGCGCTTCGGCGATCCCGTGCACGAGGGCCCCCAGACTCGACCGGACGTCTGGATCCGACAAGAAACGAGGCGGTAGTTGAGTGTGGATGCGGTCATCGGAGTTGTTCAGAGCGTTCAGCTCTCGGGTGGCAAGCATGAAGAGCGTGGGAGCGTGGCAGAGCCGTACCGTCAGGTGCACCGATAGCTCCGACGTCGATTCGGCGGCGTGAAATACGCGTTGACCTGTGTCGCGAAGTCAAGCTCGACCTCGATGGATTGCGCCAGCGCGCCGATCGCGGGCGCATATCGCTGAACGCTGTCGAGAACGATGGTGTAGCCGTCGGCAAAGTCTCGGCCGATGGCCGCGGCGTCGAAACCGCCGTCAGCAAGTCGGTAAACGTACTGATCTTTTCGCTCGCGCTCACGAACCAGGCAGACCAGCGACAGGTGTGGCCGAAACAACGCGAGTAGATCGTCGACCGAGTCCGTATCTTCGCGAAGGTTGTCCACATAGTCGGCGCGACCTCGGCTGACGTGGTGGTGGGTTATCCCCCAGACCTCGCCGAGAAAGTCGTCGACGGTGAGCGGGTCGAGCAACCAGCCCAACGAAAAAGGTTGCGGCATCAGCTGTTCTCGGATTCGGTCAGCGGAGCCAGAAATCCGCAAACGATCAAGGTCCGAGCGAGATCTGTCTGCTGGTCGGAGCTCAATCCGGGCAGCTCCTCGACACGAAAGGGCTCGACGCTATTCGCAACGAATCGCATCGCGTCTTGGTGGTCGGCGCCGGCGTTGATCGACAGGCTGGCGAATTGCAATGTCACACCGTCGGCGACGGTCTTGACGTGTGCATACAGCGGTCGGTGCTTCACCACCCAAGTCTGCCCGTCGATGGCGTTGGCGCTGGTTATTTTCCCCACCGGCGGACATGTGCCGCGGCGGACCAGGACATCCGCCAATAAGCCGAGGCCATCCTCGAGCGCCCCTGAGTCATCGACTTCGGCAATCGCCTCGCGTACCAGATCCCGGACCGTGGCCTCGAGGTCACGATCATCGAGATGCCGCGGCGGTAGTCGGGCGTTGAGCCGGTCATCCCGGAAACTCTGTGAATGCAGTGCGCCGATGGCGAGCATGAGCACGGTAGGCGCGTGAATTCCGACGGTCAGGTGCACTGATGGCTCGGCGTGCGTCTGCGCTGCATGCACGCGGCCGCGGGGGACGTACAACACGTCGCCGGCCTCCAACAGCAATTCTGTTGGCATCGGCAGGTTTTCGAGCGCGACGGCTTTTTCGGTGTCGCGTTGGATCTCCCGGGCCGACCGGTCGGCGCCGACGTACAGATCCCAGGACTTCGATCCCTGAATTTGCAAGACCAGGACGTCGTGGTCGTCGTAGTGCGGGACGAGCCCGCTGGAGTGCGGCGGCGTGATGTAGGCGTTCACCTGCGTCGGAAAGTTCAGCTCGACCTCGAGCGACCGGACCAACGTGCCGATCGTCCGCACGTACTGCTCGATGCCGTCCATGACGATTGTGTAGCCGTCGGCGAAGTCGTTGCGGACACCGGCGACATCGATGCTGCCATCCGCGAGTCGGTAGTTGTCGGGGCCCTTTTTGTCTTGTCCCCGAACCAACCGCATCCCCGACGGCTCGTGTCGGATCAACTCCAGGAGGCCGTCGGGCGTCGACGGTTGCGGCAAGAGGTCATCGAAGTAGTCGGGGCAGCCCCGCGCGACGTGGTGGTGGTCCGTGCCCCAGATCTCGTCGAGAAAGTTGTCGACGGAGAGTGGTTCAAGCAGCCATGCCAGCGACAGGACGGGCTCAACGCCCGGTGAGCGCTGCCGCATCAGTCGTGTTCTCCGCCTGCTTCCACTTCGCCGAGCAGATCCGCGTTCCAGGTGCTCGGCAGCATCGGCCGCACCGCCCCGCCGCCGAAGTCGTCATCGTCGAGGGTAGCCAAACCCGCTGCAGCCGAGACCCTTTTGGATGTTGTGCCGGCGAAACCCATCGGCCCGGCGCCGCGATCAGACGCCGCCGTCGATCCGCCCTGGGGCTCGGCCCAGTCGGGATTGACATCGATATTCATTTCCATGAACTCGTCAGCGTACCCGCGAATCCCCGCCCGTCGGCGTCGCTTCGACCCGTGGCGATCGCGGGCAGCCGCCGCAGCCGCCGCGGCTGCTGCGAATGGCTCCGCGGCTTTGTTCTTGTCGCCCGCACCGGCGGTGCCGCCCATGCCCGAACCCGACCCGATCCCGGGCGGGCCCACCGCGTAGGGCGGGACAAAGCCCGGCCCCGCGACGGGCGGAGGCGGCGGCGTCGGCACGGAGGTTGCAACGGTGCTGGCCGGGGCCGGAGGCGCTGAGGCGGGCGCTGGCGTCGGCGCACTCGGCGCACCGAAGGCGACCGGGCTGCTAGTCGCGGCCGGCATCGTCGAGGCCTGGGGTGTCGTCGCCGGAATCTCGGCCGGCACTTGCGGAGCATCGGGAGCAATTCCGGCCAGCCCGGCGAGGCCCGCGACGCCACCCGCCAACCCGATCGGCACGATCAGCGGAAGCGCGTAGACCTCGGGGAAGGCGCTCAGAAACTCCCCGACATGGCCCACCTCGTCGGCCACCAGTCCCCCGATGTCCGCCGAGAGCTGCGTCAGGCCTTGAGCCGGGTTCTGTCCGATCAGCGTGATATCTCGCTGCAGGGTCTGGGTGATCTCGGTGATGCGATTGACGTACCAACTCAAGGTGTAAGGATCGCCCGAGTCGTTGTCGATGATCGGCAGTGTCGAACTGTCACCGGTGCTGGCCGCAGGCTGAGAGGTGGTGGAATTGACGATCTGCGGCGCCGCGTCGGTCTGCGGCGCCGCGGCCAGCGCTGTGGTCGAGACCGCCTGATAGGTGGTCATGGTGGCGGCCGCCTGGACCCACATCCGCACGTAGTCGGCCTCGTTGATGAAAATCGGAATCGTGTTGATGCCAAAGAAATTCGTCGCCGTCAGCACACCGTGCACCACGTGGTTGGTGGCCAACTCCGGCATGGTCGGCATGGTGGCGAGCGCGGTTGTGTACGCGGCTGCCGCCGTCTCGTGCTGGGTGGCCTCAGCGGCGCTTTTGGCGCTGGCCTGCATCAGCCACGCCAAATACGGCACATGCGCAGCCACATACCGTTCGGCGCTCGGGCCGTGCCACGCACCGGCCTGCACTGCGGCCAGCACGTCGCTGAGTTCGTCGGCGACCGAGGCGTATTCGCCGCTCAACGAACTCCACGCGCTCGCCGCGGCCAGTAGAGACCCCGGCCCTGGCCCGCTGCTCAGCAACGCCGAATGCACCTCCGGCGGCGCAGCCATCCAGACCGGCGCCGTCATGGCCTCGTACCCGAGACCAACCCGGCACCTATGAAAGTCACGTCAAAAGTCAATACGACGCGTTGTCGTAGAACAAGACGGGATACAGGTAAGGGGTATCTGCCGCGCAGCACTACTTTTCGCTCGGCGCCCAGGTGTTCGGCAACATCGGCAGGCTCGGACCGCCACCGAACCCGTCATCGGACAGCGTCGCGAGCCCGGTCGCCCGCTGCGCTGCCCTTGGCGATCGTTCCGGAGAATCCGAGCGCACCCGCGCCGCGATCCGATTCTGCCGTCGAGTCCACGGTCCATTCCGGCTCGACGTCGACGTTCATGTCCATGAATTCGTGGGCGTGCGAATGCAGGCGCGCGCGCTGCCGTCGCCGTGTCCGGATCCGGTCCGTCGCGCCGGAGGCTACCGCTGCGGCTGCCGCGGGTGCCTTCGAGGCGCCACGCGACGTCGGCTCCTGGGTCTTGGCCTGCGCACTCAGCGCCGACGCCAGCGATGCACCGCCGACCGCGTACGGGGGCGAGAAGCCCGGCCCGCCGCCCGGTGGTGCACCGCCGGGTGCGCTGACGGTGCTCGGCCGCGGGAACGCTGGACACTGCCGGGGCGTGTCCGCCGCTGGTTCCGATGCTGCCGATCGTCGACGCCGACGGCGTTGCGCTCACCGGCGCGGGCGCGACCGGCACCGCCGCGACCGGCGTGACCGGCGCACCCGCGATGCCTGCTATCCCCGCCAGGCCTGCCAGCCCGGCGAATCCTGCCCCGAAGGCCGCCGGGACGGCGAATGGCAACAGGAACGGTGCCGCCTGCACCAAAGGCCAGAACAGGACCACTGTGTGAAAGACCGTCCAGCCGAGAGCGGAGGCCAGCGCAGGTGACAGACCGGGGATCGCCGACTGCAGCGCGTTGGCCACACCGCTGGCAAACGGAAAGGCGGGAAACGGCCAGCCATCCGGGTAGATCAGCTCACCCAGCGGCTGAGCGAAACCCTGGGTGTAAATCTTCAACAACGCGGCCAACTGGTCCTGCCACGTCGTATCCGCTGCGGCTTGTGTTGTCGCAGCATATGTTTGGCCGCCGGCCGTCAGGATCTGTGGCGCGGGCTCGGCGGTCGGGACCGCGGCGAGCGCCGATCCGGCGACGGCCTGATAGGTGCTCATCGCGGTGGCCGCCTGGACCCACATGCGCACGTAGTCGGCCTCGTTCAGCGCGATCGGGATGGTGTTGATGCCAAAGAAATTCGTCGCCGTCAACACCCCGTGCACCACGTGGTTGGTGGCCAACTCCGGCATGGTCGGCATCGCGGCCAGCGCCCCGGTGTAGGCCGCGGCCGCGGTCTCGTGTTGCGCGGCCACGCCCGCGCTGTCGGTGCTGGCCTGCGTCAACCAGGCCAGATAGGGGGCATGGGCAGCGACGTACTGCTCGGCGCTGGGGCCCTGCCAGGCGCCGGACTGCACGCCGGCCAGAACGGCGGTCAACTCGTCGGCGACATCGGCGTATTCGGTGCTCAGCGCCGACCACGCTCCGGCGGCCGTCAGCAGTGATCCCGGACCGGGGCCGCTGCTGAGCAATGTCGAATGCACTTCGGGCGGCAACGCCATCCAGATCGGCGCGGTCATGAGAGTCACGACGGAATTGAAAACTACGTTGCGTCGTAGTCGCAAGACCCCGTCGGGGTATGGGGTATTCGCAGGTCGGGGACCTCGTGGTGCGCGTCAGACCTTCAGCAGCGTCGGCAGCGCCAGCGCCGAATCGAGCGCCAGAGCGCAGAAGACGACGGCCAGATAATTGTTCGATTGCAGGAACAACCGCAGCGGCTTGACCGGCTCTCCGCGACGCACGCCGGCGTAGAGCTGATGAGCCATCGCGAGGAACCAGACGCCGGCCATGGCGGCCACCGCGGTGTAGAGCCAGCCAGCAGCCAGCGCCAGTGCCAATGTCGCGGCTACGGTCAGCCAGGTGTAAATAACGATCTGCTTGGTGACCTGGCGTTCCGTCGCGACAGCCGGCAGCATCGGGATCCCGGCCGCCTGGTAGTCCTCCTTGTAGCGCATAGCCAGCGCCCAGGTGTGCGGCGGTGTCCAGAAGAAGATGATCGCGAACATGACCAGGGCCGGCCAGGCAATCGTTCCGGTGACCGCGGACCAGGCGATCATCACGGGCATGCAGCCGGCCGCGCCACCCCACACCACGTTCTGCGATGTGCGGCGCTTGAGCAGCAACGTGTACACGAAGACGTAGAACGCGATCGTGCCCACCGCGAGCAGGCCGGACAGCAAATTGGTCGTCCACCACAACCAGACGAACGACGCGACGCTCAGCGCCAGCCCGAATACCAGCGCGTGGGCGGTCGGCACGGTCGCACGGGCCAGCGGACGTCGCGCGGTCCGCTTCATCAACTTGTCGATGTCGGCGTCAGCCACGCAGTTCAGGGTGTTGGCCCCGCCAGCGGCCAGCATCCCGCCGATCAACGTGTTGAGGATCAGCAACGGCTGGACACTGCCACGATGGGCGAGCAACATCGCCGGAATCGCGGTGACCAGCAACAGCTCGATGACCCGCGGTTTGGTGAGCGCCAAATAAGCCAGCACCACGGTGCTGACTCGGCTCGGCGCAACGCGCTCGCGAATGCTCACGCAATGACTCCTCGGATCACAGCAGGCGCGCAGCTTCTACTACGCACGATGGTAGACCGGACAACTTGCCCAGCATGCACCGCACGGCCTATCGACGGCCAATCGGCAGACGCCGAGCCACAACGCACAGTTGACGGCGCTTGAACAGTCGGGAAGTGAAACAGCCTTTGACACGCACGCAACGTTCCGGCATTAGGGTGGAACAGGATCAATCTGCCGACCCCGAGGACTTCAGTTCGTGACCACACTCGACGACATCTCGACGCTGACCCAACCGCATCACCCGGAGGACTGGACCGAGCTCGATTCGGCCGCGGTCGACACGGTTCGGGTGCTGGCCGCCGACGCGGTCCAGAAAGTGGGTAACGGCCATCCTGGGACCGCGATGAGCCTTGCGCCCCTTGCGTACACGCTTTTTCAGCGGGCGATGCGGCACGACCCCAGCGACGTGCACTGGCTGGGCCGCGACCGGTTCGTTCTGTCGTGCGGGCACAGCAGCCTGACGCTGTACATCCAGCTGTACCTCGGTGGATTCGGTCTGGAGCTGTCCGACATCGAATCGCTGCGGACCTGGGGATCCAAGACCCCCGGGCACCCGGAGTTCCGGCACACCGACGGCGTGGAGATCACCACCGGACCGCTCGGCCAGGGCCTGGCGTCGGCGGTGGGCTTCGCGATGGCGGCCCGCTACGAGCGCGGCCTGTTCGACCCCGACGCCCCCGAGGGGACCAGCCCGTTCGACCACTACATCTACGTGATCGCCTCGGACGGCGACATGGAAGAAGGGGTGACCTCGGAGGCGTCGTCGCTGGCCGGAGTGCAGCAGCTGGGCAATCTGATCGTCTTCTACGACCACAACGAGATTTCGATCGAGGACGACACCAACATCGCGTTATCCGAGGACACCGCGGCCCGCTACGAGGCCTACGGCTGGCACGTGCAGCGCATCGAGGGCGGCGAGAACGTCGTCGCCATCGAGGAGGCCATCGCCAACGCCAAAGCGGTCACCGATAAGCCGTCGTTCATCTCGCTGCGGACGATCATCGGCTATCCGGCGCCGAAGTTGATGAACACCGGCAAGGCGCACGGCGCGGCCCTCGGCGACGAAGAGATCGCGGCGGTCAAGAAGATCCTCGGATTCGACCCGGACAAGAAGTTCGAAGTCCGCGACGAGGTGATCAAGCACACCCGCGAGCTGGTGCAGCGCGGCAAGGATGCCCACGACAGCTGGAACGCCGGCTTCGAGGCGTGGGTCGAGCGTGAACCCGAGCGCAAGAAGCTGCTCGACCGACTGACCGCCGAGGAGTTGCCCGACGGCTGGGACGCTGACATCCCGCACTGGGAGCCGGGCGACAAAGACCTTGCCACCCGTGCGGCGTCCGGCAAGGTGCTGAGCGCGGTCGGCCCGAAGCTGCCCGAGTTGTGGGGCGGCTCGGCCGACTTGGCGGGCAGCAACAACACCACCATGGACAACGTCAAATCCTTTGGCCCGCCGTCGATTTCGACGAAAGACTACACCGCGGACTGGTACGGCCGGACCTTGCACTTCGGGATTCGCGAACACGCGATGGGTTCGATCCTGTCCGGCATCGTGCTGCACGGTCCGACCCGCGCCTACGGCGGAACGTTCCTGCAGTTCTCCGATTACATGCGCCCGGCGGTGCGACTGGCCGCGCTGATGGACATCGACACCATCTACGTCTGGACGCACGACTCGATCGGGCTCGGCGAAGACGGGCCGACCCATCAGCCGATCGAGCACTTGGCCGCACTGCGTGCCATCCCCCATCTGTCGGTGGTGCGCCCCGCCGATGCCAACGAGACCGCCTACGCATGGAAGTCGGTGCTGGCCCGCGGCAACGGCAGCGGTCCGGTCGGCCTGATCCTGACCCGTCAGGGCGTGCCGATCCTGGAGGGCACCAACTACGAAGGTGTGACCAAGGGTGGATACATCCTGGGTGACGCCGGCGGAGACCAGCCCGATGTGGTGCTGATCGCCACCGGCTCTGAGGTTCAGCTCGCCGTGGCGGCGCAGAAGTTGTTGGCGGACAAGGACATTGTCGCGCGGGTTATCTCCATGCCGTGTGTCGAATGGTTCGAGTCCCAATCCGAGGAATACCGCAACAGCGTGCTGCCGCCGTCGGTGTCGGCCCGGGTTGCGGTCGAGGCCGGCATCGCGCAGAGCTGGCACAAGCTGGTCGGCGACACCGGTGAGATTGTTTCGCTCGAGCATTACGGGGAATCCGCCGATGCAAAGACCTTGTTCCGCGAATTCGGCTTCACTCCTGAAGCCGTCGTCGACGCCGCTGAACGAACAATAGACAACTAGGCAAAGGGTAATTCGATGACTCAGAATCCCAATATCGCTGCTCTGTCCGCCGCAGGCGTATCGGTCTGGCTGGACGACCTGTCCCGTGAGCGCCTGCAAACCGGCAACCTGCAAGAGCTGATCGACACCAAGGGCATCGTCGGTGTCACCACCAACCCGTCGATCTTCCAGGCTGCGCTGTCGCACGGCGACGCCTATGACGGCCAGGTGGCCGAACTGGCCGAGCGCGGCGCCGACGTCGACGCGACGATCCGTACCGTCACCACCGACGACGTCCGCAACGCCGCTGACGTGCTGAAGCCGCAGTGGGAGGCGTCCGACGGCGTTGACGGCAGGGTCTCGATCGAGGTCGACCCGCGGCTGGCACACGACACCGACAAGACCGTCGCGCAGGCCATCGAGCTGTGGAAGATCGTCG
Source organism: uncultured Actinomycetota bacterium (assembly GCA_963737375.1). Taxonomy (GTDB): domain Bacteria; phylum Actinomycetota; class Actinomycetes; order Mycobacteriales; family Mycobacteriaceae; genus Mycobacterium. The sequence continues at coordinate 36,617 of CAVTSP010000003.1, read as the reverse complement.
ACCGGCCCAACATCCTGATCAAGATCCCGGCAACCGAGGACGGCCTGCCCGCAATCAGCGCGGTTCTGGCAGAGGGAATTTCGGTCAACGTCACACTCATCTTCTCGGTGGAGCGGCACCGCGCGGTGATCGACGCGTACCTCGAGGGGCTCGAAAGAGCCAAGCAGGCCGGACATGACCTGTCCAAAATCCATTCGGTCGCTTCATTTTTCGTGTCACGAGTCGACACCGAGATCGACAAGCGGTTGGAAAAGATCGGCTCGGACGAAGCGAAGGCTCTGTCAGGTAAGGCCGGCGTTGCCAACGCTCGGCTGGCTTATGCGGCCTACCAGGAGTACTTCGTCGGCGGCGACCGCTTTTCGAAGCTCGAGGCCGACGGAGCGCGAGTTCAGCGTCCGCTGTGGGCCTCGACCGGCGTGAAGAACCCCGACTACTCCGACACGCTGTACGTCACCGAGCTTGTCGCGCCTAACACCGTGAACACCATGCCGGAGAAGACGCTTGACGCCGTCGCCGATCACGGCGAAGTCACGGGCGACACAGTCACCGGGACTGCGTCGGCCGCGCAGGAGGTGTTCGACAAACTGTCGGCGATCGGCATCGATCTGACCGACGTGTTCTTGGTGCTGGAGAACGAAGGCGTCGAGAAATTCGAAGGGTCGTGGAAGGAACTCCTCGACGCGACGCAGGAACAGCTCACCAGCGCGTCCACATGAGCCCTGCCAACGCTCGGGCAAGCTCCGAGGCTTGGCAGAATCCACTGCGGGACAAGCGCGATAAACGCCTACCTCGAATAGCGGGCCCGTGCGCGGTGGTGATCTTTGGTGTCACCGGGGATCTGGCCCGCAAAAAAGTGGTGCCGGCGATCTACGACCTGGCCAACCGTGGCCTGTTGCCCCCGACTTTCGCCCTGGTTGGATTCGGCCGCCGGGATTGGGACGACCAGGCGTTTGCCGACGAAGTGCTCCAACTGGTCAAAGACCATTCCCGTACGCCTTTTCGGCAGGTGATCTGGGATCGGTTGGCCGAAGGATGCCGCTTCGTCGAAGGCGCCTTCGACGATGACGAGGCGTTCGCGCGGCTGGCTGAGACGCTGGACAAGCTCGATGCCGAACGTGGTACCGCCGGCAATCACGCCTTCTACCTGGCGATCCCGCCGAAGAGCTTTCCCGCGGTGTGCGAGCAGTTGCACGGAGCAGGATTAGCCGAACCTCAGGAGGGAAGCTGGCGCCGGGTGGTGATCGAAAAGCCGTTCGGCCACGATCTGGACAGCGCACGCGAACTCAACCGCGTGGTCAACAGTGTCTTTCCCGAAGAGTCGGTGTTCCGCATCGACCATTACCTGGGTAAGGAGACGGTCCAGAACATCCTGGCGCTGCGGTTCGCCAACCAGTGGTTCGACCCGATCTGGAATGCGCACTACGTCGACCACGTGCAGATCACCATGGCCGAAGACATCGGCCTGGGCGGACGCGGTGGTTACTACGACGGCATCGGCGCCGCGCGCGACGTGATCCAGAACCATCTGATGCAATTGCTGGCTTTGACCGCGATGGAAGAGCCGGTGAGTTTCCATCCCAAAGAGCTACAGAACGAGAAGATCAAAGTGCTGTCGGCGACGCACCTCGCGCAGCCGCTCGACGAGACCACAGCGCGCGGCCAATACACCGCCGGTTGGCAAGGCGGGGAACACGTGGTCGGGTTGCTCGACGAGGATGGCTTCTCCAAGAAGTCCACCACCGAGACGTTCGCTGCCATCACGGTGGAGGTTGATACTCGCCGTTGGGCGGGCGTGCCGTTTTACCTACGCACCGGAAAACGTCTGGGCCGCAGAGTGACCGAGATCGCGCTGGTGTTCAAGCGGGCACCGCATCTCCCGTTCGACGCCACCATGACCGATGAGTTGGGCGCCAACGCGTTGGTGATCCGGGTGCAGCCGGACGAAGGCGTGACTTTGCGGTTCGGTTCCAAGGTGCCGGGCAGCATGGAAGTGCGCGACGTCAACATGGACTTCTCTTATGGCTCAGCGTTCGCCGAAGAGTCTCCGGAGGCCTATGAGCGGCTCATCCTGGACATGCTGCTCGGCGAACCCTCGCTGTTCCCGGTCAACGATGAAGTTGAATTAGCTTGGGAGGCATTGGATCCCGTGCTTGATTATTGGGCCGAGCACGGTAAGCCTGATCCTTACGAAGCGGGTACGTGGGGCCCGGCGTCGGCGTTCGAGATGTTGCGCCGCACCGGCCGGGAATGGCGGCGACCGTGATTCTCGATCTGACCGAAACCACCACCACCGAGATCAACAAGAAGCTCGACCAATTGCGCGAACAGGTCGGCGCGAAGACCCTGAGCCGGGTGTTGACATTGGTCATCGCGACCGACAACGACACGTTGCTCGAGGAGTCCATCGACGCCGCCAACGCGGCCAGTCAGGAGCACCCGAGCAGGGTGATCGCGGTGACGAGCGGCCACACTGACGCCACCGAACCGCATCTGGATGCACAACTGCGGGTCGGCGGTGACAGCAGTGCCGGCGAGGTCGTGGTGCTGCGGCTATCCGGACCGCTCGCCGAGCACCGGAGCAGCGTCGTCGTGCCGTTCCTGCTGCCCGATATCCCGGTGGTGGTGTGGTGGCCGTGCGAGGCACCTGCCGCGCCCGCTCAGGATCCCCTGGGCCAGTTGGCACTTCGGCGCATCACCGACGCGACCAACGGGAAAGATCCGCTCGCAGCGATCAAGAGCAGGCTGACCGGCTACACGCCCGGTGACACCGATCTGGCCTGGAGTCGTATCACCTACTGGCGGGCGCTACTCGCCTCCGCGATCGACCAGCCCCCGCACGAGCCGATCACGTCGGCGCTGGTGTCTGGACTGGAGACCGAGCCTGCCCTGGACGTTCTTGCGGGCTGGTTGGCCACCCGCATCGACGGTCCGGTACGACGCGCGGTCGGCGACCTCAAAGTCGAACTGGTCCGTAAGAGCGAGACGGTGACGCTCAGCCGACCGCAGGACGGCTTGACCGCGACGTTGAGCCGCACGGCCAAGCCGGACGCGCTTGTTCCGTTGCCGCGCAGGGAGACTCGCGAGTGCCTGGCAGAAGACCTGCGACGACTGGATGCGGACGCGATCTACGCCTCGGCATTGGAGGGCATCGATCAGGTGGAGTACGTATGAGTGAGACGACCAGTCGAAACTTTCGACGACAGCGACGGACTGGTGGCCGCGGCAGGCGAACGGCTGATCGGCGTCGTCGAGGCTGCGATCGCTGCGCGCGGCAAGGCGCAGATCGTGTTGACCGGCGGTGGCAACGGCAACAAGCTGTTGCGTTACCTGGCTGCGCAGACCGGGCGGGTCGACTGGGCCAAGGTGCACCTGTTCTGGGGCGACGACCGATACGTCGCCGAGGATGACGACGAACGCAACGACAAGCAGGCTCGTGAGGCTCTGCTGGATCACGTCGACATCCCGGCCCGCAATGTGCACGCCATGCCGGCGGCCGACGGAGAATTCGGCGACGACCTGTCCGCCGCCGCTCTGGCGTATGAGCAGATCCTGGCCGCGAATGCCGAGCCGGGCGCTCTGGCGCCGAATTTCGACATCCATCTGCTGGGCGTCGGACCCGAGGGCCATATCAATTCGCTGTTTCCTGATACCCCGGCCGTGCGCGAGACAACGCGATTGGTGGTCGATGTCGAGGATTCACCCAAACCGCCGCCGCAACGAATCACCCTGACGCTGCCGGCAATTCAGCGTTCGAGCGAGGTCTGGTTACTGGTATCGGGCGCCGAGAAGGCCGAGGCGGTCGCCGCAGCGGTTGATGGCGCCGACCCGGTATCGATTCCGGCGGCCGGCGCGATCGGCCGCGAGCGCACCGTCTGGTTCCTCGATTCCGGGGCCGCCAGCGCGCTGCCCAGCTAGTCTGACCGCCGCTCCGCCAGGCCGTCGGTGTAGCCGCGCTGGTATTCCTGTAGCCGTCGAATGATGTCGGGCGGGGTCGCGTTGCTGATCACCGCAGCACAGCGGTGGTCGTCATGTCGCCAATGCATATCCGATCAGATGAATATCCGGTTCCCGAAGTTCCGTCGACCGCCATAATGAGCGGCATGGCAGACAAAAGTGCCGGCGATCGCCCAGCGCGGCAGCGGATCAAGACGCTCACCCAGGCGGCGATGAACGCCGACGTCACCGTCAACCAGCTGGAAGACGTGTTGGGCGGCCTCGGCGACACGTTGGGCGACCTGAACACCTCACTGTCCAACTTGAACAGTGCGGTAGACCGCCTCGACAACGGGCTCGACCACTTCGAAGCCACCCTCGGCAGGATCGATGATCTGATGAGGCGGCTGGTCACCCTCGTCGCGCCGGTCGAAGCCATCGTCGAGCGGATCGACTACATGGTCGGCGTCGGAGAGATCGTGATGTCGCCGCTGTCGGTCACCGAACAAGCAGTCCGCAACGCATTCAACGCCTTACGCAACCGCGGTAGCCGCTAGACCCGTGCCGCATCCGCGACCGGTTCCCGATCCGCCGTACGCCGACGGCGCTGGCCTGCCATGGGATGTCTCGGTCACCGACGCCGTCGCGGCCATCGCGGAGGCCCGCACCCGCCACGGCGACACCTTCGCCCTGCGCAGCGGCGACGATCACTACCTGTTCACGTTCTCCCCTACCGGTGTCGAATCGTTCTACGGGCTACCCGAAGAAAAGGCCAGCAAGGGTGTCGCGGACTACTTGATGCTGCGGCGCAAGCTTCCCGACGAGATCTTCCAGGGGCGTCGTATCTTGCCGAGCACGCTGTTTCGGCGCGACGACGTCGCCGGTTACCTGACCAATCTGGATCGGGCGCTCGACCAGACGATCGACGAGTTGGGCTCGTCGGGGTCGGTGGACGTCTTCGGACTGACCCGAAGACTCGGCCACCGGATGGGGCTGGCCTCCTGGGCGGGGCCGGGGTCGGCCCGGGGCGAGGCGTTCGAGCGCCTGGTGCGGGCATTCGACACCTTGGACGGCTCGGATGCTTTCGTACATCCGGACGCGATGGCGGCGGTCGCCGCCTCGGGGAAGCGGGCCGAGCGTGCCGCGCTCGATGAGGTGGCCGAGATCATCGCCGACGCCGTGCACCACCCAGAGGGTGATGACGGCTTGTTCGGCAGGATCGTCGACGAATGGCGAAGCGATCTGGAAGACAACCGGATTCGTGGCATCGCCCTGGATGTCGCGCTGATTCATATCGCGTCGATGTCGAACCTGGCTGCCGCGCTGGGGTGGGCGCTGGTGGACCTGCTCGAGCATCCGGAGCATCTGACGCGGGTTGTCGCCGATGCGGATCTGGCGCAGCGATGCGCGCTGGAGTCGACCCGGCTGGCCCAACGGTCGATCATGGCGCGCACTGTGTTGTCGCCGGTCAACCTTGATACCGGCGACGTGAGCTACCAGGTGCCACCCGGGTGGACCATTGCGACGCTGCTACCGCTGCTCAACACCTCCGTGGCACCTGGGCTCGAGCAGTGGGATCCGGATCGCTGGACCCGGCATCGGCTGACCGACGAAAAGTCGCTTCCCTCACCGATGTTGGTGACGGCATTCGGGCACGGACGGCATTCCTGCCCGGCGCAGCCTTTTTCGCTGTCAGCCATGACCGCCACCATGACGCGGTTGCTCGGCAGCTACCAGATGACCCCGGAATGGACCACGCACCCGCGCCCGGTGCCGGCCCAGATCGGCGGTGTGGCGCGAGCCGATGGACCGTGCCTGCTCAGCTACTCGGCAGTATGAACCGGCAGCTGCAGATACGACGCGCGGCTCCCGCTCAGAACCTGCTGGTCTAGCCACCACACCAGGTATGTAGCAGCGCTGCGGTTTGAGTTGCGGCTTGCAGTATCTGGGTGGTGCCGTGACTGAGTGCATCGCGCGCCTCGGCGATCCGCTCACGGGCCTGGTCGAGAAGCTCCGAGCCGATGCAGACCGGCTGCTCCGGTAGCTGTGGCGGTGGCGGCCGGCTCATCGACGCTTCAAAGGCCGAAGCGTCGCTGGGTACAGCGGGCTGATGAAGGAACGGCGCCGCGAGAATTTCTTCGGTCGCACGAATTTTGATCGCACACCTGCGGTATTCCTCACCGACCCAGCCAATCACGTCGCCGGCGATGCCAAATTGTGCGGCATCGTCATCGGTAATGCCCTCCACATGACCGAATTTGGCGAAATGCGCGAATTGATGGGCGACACTGTCGAAACACCCCGCGGCGAGCTCGAGCCGAAGGGCGTCGAGATCGGGTGTCAGGGACATGTCGGTCGCCCCGTGCTCTAACCGCTGTTGCGCAGCGCGCTGGCCAGACCATTCATCGTCAACAGGATCCCGCGCTGCACCAATTCGTCGTCGTCACCGGAGCGGTAACGCCGCAGCAACTCGACTTGGAGGTGATTCAGCGGCTCCAGATAAGGGAAGCGGTTGAACACCGAACGGGCCAACGCCGGGTTATCGGCGAGCAGGTTGTCCTGGCCGGTAATCAGCTTGTGCGCGTTGATGCTTCGCTGGTGCTCAGCAGCGATCTTGTCGAACACCCGTCGCCGCAGTGACTCGTCTTCGACGAGTTCGGAGTATCGGGCCGCGAGGCCGAGGTCGGTTTTGGCAAGGACCTGTGCCATGTTCGACAGCACGGTCTGGAAGAACGGCCAACGCTCGTACAGTTCGCGCAGTGTGTCCAGGCGCCCTTCGCCGCCGGCGATCCACTCCTCGATCGCCGTCCCGGTTCCGTACCAGCCCGGCAGCATCACCCGCGACTGGCTCCAGGCCATTACCCAGGGAATTGCGCGCAGGTCGGAGATCGACGACGTCTGCTTGCGCGACGTCGGGCGGCTGCCCACGTTGAGCGCACCGATCTCGCTGACCGGGGTGGACTGCAGGAAGTACTCCACGAAACCGTCTGTCTCATGGACTAATTCGGAGTATGCACGCTGCGCACGGTCGGCCAGCTCATCGAGAATTTCATAAGCCGGGCCGGCAGCGTCGCCCAATCCCTCGACGTCGAGCAGGGTCGACTCCAGGGTCGCCGCTAGCAAGGTCTCCAGATTCCGCTGGGCGATGATCGGCTCGGCGTATTTGGCGGCGATCACCTCGCCTTGCTCGGTCAGTCGCAGGGAGCCATTCACGGCGCCGGGCGGCTGAGCGAGGATGGCTTCGTAACTGGGCCCTCCGCCGCGGCCCACGGTGCCGCCGCGGCCGTGGAAGAGCCGCAACCGAATTCCGGTTTTGCGTGCCGATTCGACGAGGTCGAGTTCGGCGCGGTAGAGCGCCCAGTTGGCGGTCAGGTAACCGCCGTCTTTATTGGAGTCGGAGTAGCCGAGCATCACCTCTTGGCTGTCACCGCGGGCGTGGGCGATGCTTTTGTATACCGGAAGATCAAGTGCTGCTTCGAGAATCGATGCGCCGCGACGCAAATCGTCGATGGTCTCGAAGAGCGGGACAATACCGATCGGACAGTAGGGCTCGTCGGCGGACGCGTCGATCAGTCCGGATTCCTTCAGCAGGATGCCCGCTTCGAGCAGATCGGAGACGGAACGACACATCGAGATGATGTAGTTGGGCACCGCGGGCGGACCGTAGATATCGACGGCACGGGCGGCGGCGGAGATGATGGCGAGTTCTTTTTGAGCCAGTTCCGACAGCTGCTCACGGTCGCCGATCAGCGGCCGCCGGGTGCCCAGTTCCTCGGCGAGGATGTTGACCCGTTCGTCTTCGCTCAGCGAGCAGTAGTCGGGATGCACTCCGGCCCAGGCGAGTAGCTCGGCGACCACTTCTTCGTGGATGTCCGAGTTCTGCCGCAGATCCAGGCCCGAGAGGTGAAAACCGAAGACGCGCAAAGCTTCTCGTAGATGAGCCAGCCGGTCGTCGGCCAGTAGCTTACTGCCGTTCGCGCGCAGTGAAGCGTCGACGGTGTCGAGGTCGGCCAGCATCTCCCCCGGCGTCGAGTACGGCGGCAGCCCGAGGTCGAGGAGGTTGTCCGGCTCGTCGTCAAGAATCTGCGCGGCCGTCGCCGTCAGCCGGGCGTGGATGACGCGCAATGCGCGGCGGTACGGCTCGTCGCCGCGGGCCGGCTCGTCGCACTCCTCTGCCAGCGTGCTCAGTTCGTCGGTGACGGCGACCAACCGCGACGACATCGACAGCTCCTGCTCCAGCGCGCTCAGCTCGGCGGTGTAGTGATTCAGCACGGTATAGGCCGCGCTGCCGGTGGCCAGTCGCACGACATCCGCGGTGACGTTCGGATTGCCGTCACGGTCACCGCCGATCCACGAGCCTGGCCGCAGGATCGGTTCCGGAAACAGATCCGCGTCGGGCCAGCGACTGCGCAGCGCATCGCGAACTCCGGCGTTGACTTTGGGCACCACGTCGAAAAACGCTGCGGAGTAATAGCGCAATCCGACCGCGATTTCGTCGGTGATCTGTAGTCGGGACAGCCGCACCAAAGCGGTCTGCCACAGCGTCAGCACCTGGCGGCGCAGCTCGGTCTCGATGTCGCTGCCGTCGTCGGTGTGCACGTGGCCCCGCGCGTGCAGCCGCATCAGCTGGGTGATGCGGTGCTGGGTGTCGAAGACAGTACGACGGCGGGTCTCGGTCGGATGCGCGGTGATGACCGGCGAGACGAGCGCGCCGGTCAGTGCCTCGGCGACGGTCGCCGAATCCAGATCCGCCGCATCAAGCTTCTGGTAGGTGGCGGCCAGGCTACTGTCCTGCGGCGGGTCGCCAGCCTCGACGTGGATGGCGCGGCGGCGTTCCCGGTGGATGTCTTCGGCGACGTTGGCCAGCAGCGCGAAGTGGCTGAACGCTCGGATCACCGGGATTGCCTGGCGGATGTCTATGCTGTCGAAGATCTGCGCCACCTCGGAGCGCTCGATCTCGGAGCGACGCACCCGGAACGACGCGATGCGGGCCCGCTCCACCAGGTCGAAGACCTCGTCACCGTTCTGCTCACGAACGGTGTCACCGAGGATGGCACCGAGCAACCGGATGTCGTCGCGCATCGGCTCGGTCGCTTCGCGACCTATTCGGGTGCGTTGGACAGCGCCGAAGGGCTCGAGCGAGTCGGGTGCTTCAGCCATACCTACCAGTATCAGGGTGGTTGGCTGTCTTCGCCTTTCGTGGCGTCAGGCGTTGTATTTGATGCGCAGCGCCATACCGACGATGGCGACCAGCCAGATGCCGACGACGAACAAGGTCAGTCGGTCGAGGTTTTTCTCCACCACCGTCGACCCGGACAGGCTGGACTGCACGCCACCACCGAACAGCGTCGACAGACCGCCACCCTTGGCGCGGTGCAACAGCACCAACAAGACCACCAGGATGCTGGTGACCAACAAGGTGATCTGTAGAGCCAATTCCATGGCCCACAGCTTACCGGCCCACGTCTGGGCAGCTCGGACCGGCGCTACGAAGTCAGCGGACCCCAGTAGGTTTTATCGGTGGCGTAGTCGAAGTACGCCTCGTGGCTGAAGAACGGTACGACCCCACTGTCGATCGAGCTGCCCGCGATCACCGTCGGCGCTGTGCTCTGACCGATGCCGTCGGTGCCCAACACGTAGGAGTACAGCAGCGTGTTGCCGTCGTAGACCGAGATCTTGTCGCCCGACGCGAGCCCGGAACCCACGATGGACGACGGGATTGTGCCGTAGACACCGCCCGAGTCGAGGTCGTTCGTCACCGTGCCGCTGCCGATCACCGTGGCGCCACGGGTGACCGTTTCGGTCAGGCCGGCGACGTTGGGCGATCCGTCCAGTAAGTTGCCTCCGGTCAGCGGGTTGTCGCCACCGACGATCAGCTGCTTTTCGGGTCCGACCAAGTCGATAAGGACACCGCCGTAACTCTCAAACGGGCTTTCCGTCGGCCCTGCGGTGGCCGGCCCTATGCCGAGGATGCCGTCGACGTCGTTACTGCTGAGGAAGGTCTGGAAGTTCTCGAAGATATTTGCCGGGTTGGTCGACCAGGAGAGAACCTCGACGTCGACGGGGCTGGTCGTGGTCAGGACATCGGTGCCGTCGGTGCCGTAGCTCACGGGCACGCCGGCATATTCCAGATAGAGGTACTCGACGCCACCGCTGTAACCGCTGAAACCGAAGTTTTCGGGCAGCCCGAGCTTGAAGAGTTCCTCGAGCGCCGAGAAGTCGTTGGTGCCGAGCTCCTGCCACGGGACGACCAGACCACTCGATCCGGTGTCGACCAGGAGTGTTGACGGGTCGCCGGTGCCGATCGCGGCCTGGATCGTCGGCTCGGTGACGATGTGCATGGTGATCGGAAGCGTGTAGCTGGCCGCTGCCAAAGCTTCGGCGGGATCAGCGCCGGTCGCTGCCGCTGCTACTGCGGAATCGGTGCTCGGCAGCAAGAAGTCGAACGAGGTGTTCAGGCTCGCGAGCAGGCTGTCCGTCCAGCTGGACAGATCGAGCGCGGCGGCTGGGTCGAAGACCGCGATCGAATCCGTCAGCGAGGTCAGAAACGGCTGGATGATCGGGTCGAGGAGGTCTTCGAAATCGGCCTTCGCGGGAGCCGCGGAGCCGGCAGCAATGGCCGTTGCCGCCACGAACGCGCCGGCGCTGACTCCAACACCAGAAAGCAGCCGACGCCGGGCCGTACCTGCGTGCGTCTTGCCGTGACGACGTGCCATTCGAGCGACCCCCGAAGAGTTGGCGGCACCGCGCAGCCGCACGCTAACGATCCTGAGTTCCTATCAGGATTCGCTAAGCTAACTGCAACTTTTCTGCCAGACAACTCGGACGCATACCAAATTCAAAATTTGCGGCTGAGGGTCAGTCGGCTCAGACCGGCCCTAGCTGCCCAAAGAGTCGATCGAAGTTGAGTTGTTCGCGTAGTCGATGTAGAGCGCATGGGTGAAGAACGGTATGACACCGCTATCGATCCCGGTCCCTGAGATCACCGTCGGCGATTCGCTCTGGTTGATGCTGTCGGTCTGCACGGTGTACGAGTACAGCTCCTTGGTGCCCTCGTAGACCGTGACCACGTCTCCCTTGGGCCAGAGCTGCTGGACGAAATGGTTGACGGGATGGTTCCGTAGACACCCCCGGAATCGAGGTCGTTGGCAACCGTGCCGCTACCGATGGTCGCCCCACCGCTGGTGGTGACGGTTTCGGTGAGGCCCGTGGCGGTCGACCCGTTGCCCGAGAAGGTGTCGAGGGCCGTGTACGGGTTAGACCCGCCGACGACCAGCTCGCCGTTCTTCAGGTCGACGAGCGCACTGCCGTAGCTGTCAAAAGGACTCGCCCCCGCCCCGCCGCTGACGTTGTCTCCGATGCCCAGGATGCCGCCGGCCGAGTCATTGTTACCGAGGAAGGTCTGGAAGGCGTCATTGCTGAAATAGCTCGCGAAATTCGAGGGGTCCCATGAGTACACCTCGACCTCGACAGGACCGGTCGTGGTGAGGCCATCGGCGTAACTGACGGGCACGCTGTTGTAAGTCAGATAGATGTAATCCACCCCGCCGCTGTAGCCGCTTTCACTGATGCCGGTGGGAGCGCCGAGGCTGAACAAGCTCTCGAGCTGCGAGAAATAATTCGAACCGAGATCGGTATAGGGGACGACCAGACCGCTGGAGCCGGTGTCGACGAGCACCGGCAGTGAAGTCCCGCCGTCGACCGAGGCTTGCACAGTCGGCTCGGTCGCCTCTTTGATAGTGATCGGAAGGTCGTAGACACCGGTCGACGCCGCCGGTTCGGCCGCGGTCGAAGCGGCCGCCAAGGCAGAGTCGGTCGACGGCAGCAATGAATCGAACGATGTGTTCAGGCTGGCCAGGAAGCTGTCGGTCCAGCTGGTCAGATCCAGGGCGGCCGCCGGGTCGAACACCGCAACCGAGTCCGTCAGCGAGGTCAGGATCGGCTGGATGATCGGGTCGATAAGAGTCTCAAAATCGGCCTTCGCGGGTGCCGCCGAACCGGTAGCCATCGCTGCCGCGGCGACAAATGCGCCGACAGCTCCGCCCATGGCAACGCCGCACCGCCGGATGGACGTGTTGCGTGAGCGTGCGTTGCAGTTCCGACCAGCCATTAGTCGCCTTCCCCGGAGGACACGAAAATACGCGAACAGAACTTAACAACCCTGTGTTTCTGTGAGGTTTCTTTAAGCTAAGCGTGGCATGGCTATGACGCAACCTGTAAGCCGGCGTGTGTTTAAGGCAACGGTCCGCCGGCCGCGATCGCCGACAGCGTCGCGAATTGCTCGGCGTCCAGCGACGCGCCACCGACCAGGGCCCCGTCGACGTCTTCCTGCGCGACGATGTCCGCGATGTTCTTGGCATTCACCGAGCCGCCGTAGAGCACCCGGACGGTGTCGGCGATCTGCGGTGAGGCCAGCGAGCTCAGCTCCTTGCGGACCGCCGCGCACACTTCCTGCGCGTCGGCGGCGCTGGCCACCCGGCCGGTGCCGATCGCCCAGACCGGCTCGTAGGCGATAACGGTCTGGCCGATCTGTTCGGCCGACAACCCGGCCAGCGAGCCGCGCAGCTGATTCTGGCAATGGCCGACGTGCTCGCCGGCTTCCCGGACTTCCAGGTGCTCGCCGATGCAGACGATCGGCGTCAGTTCGTGCTTGAGCGCCGCAGCGGCTTTGGCGGCCACCAGCGCGTCGTCCTCGTTGTGATAAGTGCGCCGCTCGGAGTGCCCGACCACGGCGTAATGGCAACCCAGCTTGGCCAGGAACGCCCCGCTGATCTCGCCGGTGTAGGCACCGGAGTCGTGCTGCGAGACGTCCTGAGCGCCGTAAGTGAGTCGCAGCTTGTCGCCGTCGACCAGTGTCTGCACGCTGCGCAGGTCGGTGAACGGCGGAATGACCGCCACATCAACCTTGTCGAAATACTTGTCCGGCAACGAGAACGCGATCTTTTGCACCAGAGCGATGGCCTCGAAGTGGTTGAGGTTCATCTTCCAGTTGCCGGCAATCAGCGGCTTGCGACTCATACCCACCGCCGACGATGCAGAGCGAAGCGATGAGGAGGAGGCGGAACAATCATGGAGGTCCTTTGCTCAGGTATTCAATACTTCGAGGCCGGGCAGCGTCTTGCCCTCAAGGTATTCCAGCGATGCCCCGCCGCCGGTGGAAATGTGTGAGAAGCCGTCGTCAGGCAGACCCAGCGCCCGCACCGCAGCGGCCGAGTCGCCACCGCCCACAACGCTGAATGCGCCTTTGGCTGTCGCTGCGGCGATTACTTCGGCGACGCCCTTGGTGCCCGCGGCGAACGCCGGGAACTCAAAGACCCCCATCGGGCCGTTCCAGAAGATGGTCTCAGCGTTGCTCAGTAGTTTGGTGAACCTGATAACCGTCCCCGGGCCGATGTCCAGGCCCATCTTGCCGTCAGGAATCGCGTCGGCAGCAACAACTTTCGACGGCGAATCGGCCGCGAAACTGTCGGCCACAACGATGTCGACCGGCAGTCGGATGACATCGGCGTAGGTGTCGAGTAGTTGTCGGCAGGTGTCGATCATCTCGGTCTGCAGCAGGGACGTGCCCACCGAAAGTCCCATCGCGGCAAGGAACGTGTAGCACATGCCGCCGCCGATCACGATGCTGTCGGCTTTGGTGGCCAACTGCTCGATCACGCCGAGTTTGTCGGAAACTTTGGAGCCGCCGAGGATCACCGCGTACGGCCGTTTCGTCGAATCGGTCAAGCGCTCGAGCACACCGACCTCTTCGGCCACCAACTTGCCGGCGTAATGCGGCAGCAGCGTCGCGACGTCGTAGACCGAAGCCTGCTTGCGGTGCACCACCCCGAACCCGTCGGATACGAAAGCACCTGTGCTTCCGACCAATTCGGCGAGCTCTTTGGCAAGCGCCAACCGCTCATCATCGTCCTTGCTGGTTTCCCGCGGATCGAAGCGGATGTTCTCCAGCAGTAGAACGTCCCCGTCGGTCAGACGTTCGGCCCGGGCCCGCGCATCACGGCCGACGACATCGTCGGCCAACTGCACATCCTTGCCCAAATGTTCACCCAGCGCCGCCGCGACCGGCGCCAGTGACAGTTTCACATCGGGCTCGCCTTTAGGACGCCCCAGATGGGCGGTCACGATCACCTTGGCGCCGGCGTCGGCCAGCGCCTTGAGCGTGGGCACCGAGGCGATGATACGACCCGGGTCGGTGATGGCGCCGTCGTTGAGCGGCACGTTCAGGTCGGAGCGCACGAGCACGCCGCGACCCGAAACTCCCTGCGCGAGAAGATCGTCCAGGTTGCGGATAGCCACGGCTACAGGGACTTGCCGACCAGCGCGACCAGGTCGACGAGTCGGTTGGAGTAGCCCCATTCGTTGTCGTACCAGGACACGATCTTGGCCTGGTTGTCGATGACCTTGGTCAGCCCGGAGTCAAAGATCGAGCTGTGCGGGTCGGTGACGATGTCGCTGGACACGATCGGGGCGTCGTAGTACTTGAGGATGCCCTTCATCGGGCCGTCGGCGGCGGCCTTCATTGCGGCGTTGATCTCCGCCGCGGTGCCCGACTTGGCTAGTTCAACAGTGAGGTCCGTGACCGAACCGGTTGGGATCGGCACCCGCAGGGCGTAGCCGTCCAGCTTGCCCTTGAGTTCGGGCAGCACCAGACCGATGGCCTTGGCGGCGCCGGTCGAGGTCGGCACGATGTTCAGCGCCGCGGCCCGGGCCCGGCGAAGGTCCTTGTGCGGACCATCCTGCAGGTTCTGGTCCTGGGTATACGCGTGGATGGTGGTCATCAGGCCCTTGACGATGCCGAACTCATCGTTGAGAACCTTGGCCACCGGACCGAGGCAGTTCGTCGTGCACGAGGCGTTGGAGATGATGTTCTGGCTGCCGTCGTACTTGTCGTCGTTGACGCCCAGCACGATCGTGATGTCTTCGTCGGTGGCAGGCGCCGAGATGATCACCTTTTTGGCCCCGGCATCCAAGTGGCCCTTGGCTTTCGCGGCATTGGTGAAGATACCGGTGGACTCGACGACGACGTCGACACCGAGGTCGCCCCACGGCAACGCCGCCGGGCCCTCTTTGACCTCCAGCGCCTTGATCTTGTGGTCGCCGACGACGATGGTGTCCTCGCCTTCGAGGCTCACGTCGTAGGGCAGTCGGCCCAGGATCGAGTCGAACTTCAGGAGATGCGCCAGCGTCGCGTTGTCGGTCAGGTCGTTTGCCGCGACCAACTCGATGTCGGTGTCGGCGCCCGCGGCCTGCTGTAGCAGCAGGGCCCGGTAGAAGTTACGCCCGATTCGACCGAAGCCGTTGATGCCTACCCGGACCGTCACGTGTCTCTCCTTCGTGGCTGACGAAATGCTCGCTGCCAGCCTAGTAGCTGCGGCAATGCCTAGCGAATTCGGAGGTTTAGGTCACGCCGATCCGGCCGTTCACCGCGTGGTGGTGATGGGGTGTACAGGCAATTCGTCGCCTGCCTCGGGCCACGGCTGGCGTGCCAGCATGTCGTCGACGGCGACGTAGCCTTCCTCGATCAAGCCGGTCTTGGCGTCGACGATCCGATACCACTGTTTCTTGGTCTGGATCGGCTGACCTTCCAGGATGATCACCCGCAGATCGCCCTCGTCCAGTTGGCAGCGCCGCTGCACCGCCTCCACCAACTGCTCGTTGTGCAGATGACCCTCGCCGAAGTTCCAGCCGATCAGCGGCCCGGCGACGGTCTCGCCTTCCCGTAGCGCATAGTCCGCCTCATCGGCGTCCCTTCCCAAGGCGCGCGGCACTAGCCCGTTGAGCGCGCGGCCATGGACATGCATGGAGCGGAAGGCGCGGGCTTTGTCGCTGATGATCTCGGCGGTGTTCGTGTCGTACAGCCGGGCAATCTGTTTTGCGGTCAGCGCGGAGCTTTTGATGACGCCGGCCTCGATCTTGTCCTCGACACCCGCGCGGAAGCACCAGACACTCGATGCCCAGTTACCCGCGTAATAGCGCAACGCCGGCAGGAACGAAATCTGTTGAGGGAACATGTTTCCCACGACCGGAATCACCGCGAGCGCCGCCAGCAGTATCGCCAGCAGCAGGGGTGAACTCAGGTCGTAGATCACGATGTTGCTGTAGTGCCCGAACAGGTAGAACAACGAGAAGATGAAGAAGATGTTCCACTCCAGCGGAACACCCATCGGCAGGTTGGAAATGATGTTGAGGTGGAAAATCACCATGAAGGCGATCAAAGCCCACCGCCACGGGTGATTACCGGCCGCGAACACCAGGATCGCCGGCACGATGAGTTCCGCCGTGGTGCCGCCGACGTGGGCCATCACCTTCGGAATCCAGGTCGGGCGAAGGTCATTGACCGGGTCGCGATAGAGCCTGCGCTTCAACCAATTGAACGCCCTGCCACGCAGCAGCGCGTTGTTGCTCGTCATCGCTGCTACGACGTACGGGAAATGGTGATTGAGCTTGGAAGTAGCGGCGCCCCACCATAATCCGAGCATCACGATTTTGAAGGCGGCGATCTGGTCGGTGAACGGGAAGAAGAAGATCAACAGTTTCAGCCAGTAATGCTCACCGCGGGCGGCCAAGAAGACCGTCTTGTCGCGCAGACCCAGCAGCGCCAGGGCGACGAATCGTCGGCAGCAGCAGCAGTGGGTCGATCAAGCCCACGTCGCCGCTTCCGGTCACCGACCCACCGTGCCCGGGAGCGAGCAACGCCCAGACGCCGGAGCCAAGCACGATCGCGTACAGAGCGACGTCGAAGATGGTGCGGGTGTCTCCGCGCGTGAACGGAACCTCGTTCGGCCAGGGCGGCAGCCGAATTGTCTTGGGTCGCAGCCAGTACAGGAACCCACCGATCGGCGGCCAGAATCGCGCGGTCAGCGGTCCCGACCCGCAGCCCAGACCAAGGACCTCGAACAGCATCGTGAAGACCATGAGTTTTTGATAGACGATCGGCTGCGTCCACCACACCGAGATGTCGGCCAACCCACCCAGACCTGGGGTCAGCGAGATGACCGCGGCCGCGCCCGCGGCGTAGGCGGCCATCTTGAACACGTACAGCAGGTAGATCGCCGACGGGGTGCCGAAGCCGTGCTCGACCCAATGCCGGGTCACCACCTGCATCCGGTCCGCCGGCGGACCTGGTGTGCCAGGTCTCGGGGTCGACGTCCGGAAGATCCGGGGTGATGAATCCCATCACGGCCTCGTTTCAGGTCTGCCACCGTTGGCGAGATCAATCTAGCGGGATTACCAAGCCTGTCTTGAGAATTGCTGTGACGAGCCTCGGCTTCTAGGCGTCTTCCAGCAGATCCGGGGTCACCGCGGACTCGGTGTCCGGGATCCCGTCGACCTTGGCTTTGCGGTCGGCCATCGACAGCAGTCGCCGAATACGGCCGGCCACAGCATCTTTCGTCATCGGTGGGTCGGCCAGCCGGCCCAGCTCCTCCAGCGAGGCCTGCCGGTGTTCGACACGCAGTCTTCCTGCTGCGGAAAGATGATCCGGGACGGTGTCGCCCAGGATTTCCAGTGCACGTTCCACCCGAGCGGCCGCAGCAACCGCGGCGCGCGCCGAGCGACGAAGATTGGCGTCGTCGAAGTTGGCCAGCCGGTTGGCCGTCGCCCGAACCTCGCGGCGCATCCGCCGCTCTTCCCAGATCAACCGGGTGTCCTGGGCGCCCATCCGGGTCAGCAGCGCTCCGATGGCTTCGCCGTCGCGCACCACCACCCGGTCGGCGCCACGGACCTCCCGCGCCTTGGCGCTGATGCCGAGCCGGCGAGCCGCGCCCACCAGCGCCAGCGCAGCCTCCGGGCCGGGGCAGCTGACCTCCAGAGCCGACGAGCGACCCGGCTCGGTGAGCGAGCCGTGTGCCAGGAAGGCGCCGCGCCAGGCGGCTTCGGCGTCACCGATGCTGCCCCCGACCACCTGGGCCGGCAAGCCACGCACCGGCCGACCACGCAGATCGAGCAAGCCGGTCTGGCGAGCCAACGCCTCGCCGTCGTTGGCAACGCGCAACACATAGCGTGTTGTCTTGCGAATTCCGCTGGCGGACAACACATGTACGACGGCGTTGTAGCCGTACAGATCGAAGATATCCTTGCGTAGCCGCCGCGCGATGCTGCCCAAGTCCACTTCGGCTTCGACGACCACCCGGCCGGCCACGATGTGCAGCCCGCCGGCAAATCGCAGCAGCGCCGTCACCTCAGCGCGCCTCGCGCTCACCGCAGTCACCATCAGGCGGCTCAACTCGTCTTTGACTTCGGCCGTCATCGCCACTCGTCGTCACCCCTCGGTCCGTTGCGACCCGGTCCATCGGTGCCGGTTCGCTGACGTTCTTGCTCGATCGCCAATGCGTCGGTGGACGTCGCAACTGGCGGCGGCCGACCGGGATCGCGCACGCCGACTCCGTCCAGCGCCGCGGCCAGTTTGGCCGGGTCATGTAAAGGTGTACCAGGCTTGGCCACATCGGCGAATTGAATCTCGGCGTTGAGCAACGTTGCGGTCCGCCGCAGCTGCTCACGCTCACGCTCGCTCGGCACCCGCTCGGCGTCGATGATCACGTCGTGAACGGTGAAACCCGGCGCGTGCTGGGCAAGTACATGCAGATGGCGCTCGACCGAAAACCCGGCCGTCTCCCCCGGTTCGGCCACCAGATTGAGCACCAGCGCACGACGGGCCGTGGTCGCCTGCAGCGCCGCGGCCAATCCGGGCACCAGCACGTGCGGGAGCACGCTGGTGAACCACGAGCCGGGACCGAGCACCACCAGATCGGCGGACAAGATCGCGTCGACGGCCTGACGGGTGGCGGGCGGATCTCCGGGCAGCAGTCGGACCCGGCGCACCTTGCCCGGTGTGGTCGCGATCGCCACCTGTCCGCGGATCGCCCGGAACATCCGCGGGTCAGTTTCCAATCCGGAAACGTCGGCCTCGATCTGCAGTGCGATCGGGCACATCGGCAGCACCCGGCCCCGCACGCCCAGAATCCGGCCGACCTCGTCGAGCGCGGCAACGGGATCGTCGAGCACCTCGTTGATTCCGGCCAGCAGCAAGTTGCCGATCGGGTGCCCCGACAGGGCGCCGTTTCCGCCGAACCGATGCTGCAAGATGGTCGCCCACAGTCGGCCCTGCGGGCTGTCAGAAGCCAACGCCGCCAACGCCATTCGCAGATCCCCCGGCGGCACCACGTCGAGCTCGCTGCGTAGGCGCCCCGACGACCCGCCGTCATCGGCGACGGTGACGATGGCCGTCACGTGCGGAGTGAGTCGCCGGGCAGCCGACAGCGTGGCATACAAGCCGTGCCCTCCGCCCAGTGCGACGATCCGCCGACTCATTCGCGGCCCAGATCGCGGTGCAGTACCCGCACTGTCAGCTGCTTGTCGGGCTCGAGCAGTCGCGCTAATGCCTCGGCTATGGCGACGCTGCGGTGTTTACCACCCGTGCAGCCGATCGCCACCGTCATATAGCGCTTCCCTTCCCGGTGGTAGCCGTCGACAATCAGGGACAGCAACCGATGGTATGTCTCCAAGAACTCCGCCGCGCCGGTCTGGCCAAGCACGTAGTCGCGAACATCGGGGTGTTGACCGGTGAGCGGGCGTAGCTCGTCGACCCAGTGCGGATTGGGCAGGAATCGGACGTCCATCACGGTGTCGGCGTCCATCGGCAGACCGTATTTGAAGCCGAAGGACTCGACGGTGACGGCGGTCTGCGCGACCGTCTCGCCACCGAAGGCGCGTTCGATGCTCTCCCGCAGCTCACGCACCGCGAGCGTTGAGGTGTCGATGACGAGGTCGGCTGTCGCGCGAACCGGAGCGAGCATCTCGCGCTCGGCGGCAATACCTTCGGCCAGCGTCTGCTCACCCTGCAGGGGGTGGCTGCGGCGGTTTTGTTCGTAGCGACGCACCAACATGTCGTCGGAGGCCTCCATGAACAGCACCTGCGGGGTGATGTTGCGAGTGGCCAGGTCGTTGCGCACCCAGTCCAGGTCGCCGGTGAACCCGCGCGAACGGACGTCCATCACGATGGCCAGCTGCGTGATCCGGGAGCCCGCATCCAGGCCGAGGTCGACCATCCGGGTGATCAATTGAGGCGGCAGGTTGTCGGCGACATACCAGCCGAGGTCCTCGAGCACCTTGGCCGCAGTGCCACGACCGGCACCGGACAGACCGGTGACCAGAACCACGTCGATACCGGATTCGCTTGTGGCGGCGTGGCTGTCAGCCTGCTCCAGCGACCCGGCCTGATTCGAACCGTCCATCCCCTCGCCTGTCATCCCGATGCCCGTTCCGCGATCCGGTCTTGCGCCGCAGTGTCCGTTCCAGCGTCGTCCGATCCGGCGACGTCGCCCCCCAGCGCGTCGAGCACGGCCGTGGCAGTGGTAACCCCGATGCCCGGAACGGAAGTGATCTCGTCGACCGTAGCCTCTCTGAGCCGGGCCAGTGAGCCGAAATGGGCAACCAGTGCCTTGCGGCGATGCTCGCCCAGTCCGGGTACCGAGTCGAGCGCCGACGCGGTCATTCGCTTGGACCGTTTGCTGCGGTGGTAGTTGATCGCGAACCGGTGTGCTTCGTCGCGCACCCGCTGCAGCAGATACAGCCCCTCACTGTTGCGCGGCAGGATGATCGGATCGGGCTCCGAGGGCACCCACACCTCTTCGAGACGCTTGGCCAAGCCGATCACCGCGACGTCGGTAACACCCAACTCCTCCAGAACCGCGCTGGCGGCATTGACCTGCGGAGCGCCGCCGTCGACCACATACAAGTTGGGAGGATAGGCGAATCGGCGCGATTTACCCTCGGGTGACAGGACTTTCGAGTCCTCCTGGTCTTGGATGTGCCGAACGAAACGACGGCGGGTGACCTCGGCGATCGACGCGACGTCGTCAGAGTGACCGTGGCCGGCCGCTTCCCGGATGCCGAAATGCCGGTAATCGGACTTGCGTGGCAGCCCGTCTTCGAACACCACCAGCGACCCCACCACGTCAGTGCCCTGTACGTGGCTGATGTCAACACACTCGATCCGCAGTGGCGCGTCAGCCAAGCCGAGGGCCTCTTGAATATTTTGCAGCGCAGCGGATCTGGCGGTGAAGTCACCGGCGCGCTTCAGCTTGTGCTGCTGCAACGCATCTTTGGCATTGCGCTGCACGGTCTCCGCCAGGTCCCGCTTGTCGCCGCGGCGCGGTACCCGCAAATTCACCCGCGAACCGCGCAGGCCGGACAACCAGGTGGTCACCTCCACGGCGTTCGGCGGCAGGCACGGAACCAAAACCTCGCGAGGCACCGGGTTGGTGGATTCATCGGCGGCGCCGCCAAGCTCGGCCTGATCGCCGTAGAACTGGGTCAGGAATTGCTCGACCAGCTGCGCCTCGCCGGAATCACCGGGATCGCCGGGCTTTTCGACGATCCAGCCGCGCTGCCCGCGAACCCGCCCGCCGCGGACATGGAACACTTGGACGGCGGCTTCGAGATCGTCGTCGGCGAAGGCGACCACATCGGCGTCGGTGCCGTCGCCGAGGACGACGGCCTGTTTTTCCAGAGCCCGCTTGAGCGCGCCCAGGTCATCACGCAAACGCGCGGCGCGTTCGAAATCCAGATCCTGCGCGGCAGTCTGCATCTGCTGTTCCAGACCGCGGGCGAACCTGTCGGTCTTGCCGGACAGGAAATCACAGAAGTCTTGCACGATCTGTCGATGCTGTTCGGCGCTCACCCGCCCGACGCATGGGGCGGAACATTTGTCGATGTAGCCCAGCAAGCAAGGGCGGTCGATTTGATTGTGCCGCTTGAACACTCCCGCCGAGCAGGTTCGCGCCGGGAAAACCCGGGTCAGCAGATCCAGAGTCTCCCGGATGGCCCAGGCATGCGAATAGGGCCCGAAATAGCGGACGCCTTTCCGACGCGGGCCGCGGTAGACCATCAGCCGCGGGTATTCCTCGTTGAGGGTGACCGCGAGCACCGGGTAGGACTTGTCGTCGCGGTAGCGAACGTTGAACCGAGGGTCGAACTCCTTGATCCAGTTGTATTCCAGCTGCAGTGCCTCGACCTCGGTGTTGACCACCGTCCACTCCACCTTGGCAGCGGTTGTCACCATCTGTCGAGTGCGCGGATGCAGGCTTGTGATGTCAGCGAAGTACGAGTTCAGCCGGCTGCGCAGGCTCTTTGCCTTGCCGACGTAGATCACCCGGCCGTGCGGATCGCTGAACCGGTACACGCCGGGCTGGACCGGGATCGACCCGGGAGCAGGACGGTAGGTCGCGGGATCTGCCACGGTATCTAAGGCTAGTCGTCGTTAGAAGGGTGGCGGTGCGGTGTCGTAAGCGGGCGTGGGCTCTGCAGCGACGCGGAGGCGGCGATTGAGTCGACGCTCTGCTTCCACACGGTGAGCGCGGCTCTGTCTGCGCGTCCGGGCGCGGGTTGGCATCTTCATCTCGCGATTGCTGCATTGCGCAACGTTCGACGGCTTGGCCGGCGGCAGGTCGCCGGTCGGTACACAGAGATTCGGAAACAGCAGCGCGCTGCCAGGCATGGTGACGTAGGTGTGCCCGTCGGGGAGGAGCCAAATCACGGTGCCGTCGGGCAGCTGCTTGTCGCGCCAGCCTCCGAATGTCTTCAGCAAGTGATGTTTTCGACAAAGCGCCTTCAGGTTCGAAGCGTGTGTCCACCCACCATTGCGGTAGGCGATCGTATGGTCCAGGTCGCAATCAAAGGCCGGGTGGTCGCAGCCGGGGGCCCGGCACGTCACGTCGCGGGATCGCACGAAGGCGGCGAGCTTGTCCGACGGGATGTAGCGCGGCTCGGGCTCATCCGCAGGCGGAATCAGCGGCTGCAGATGGGCGCTCTTGGCCAGTTCGGCGACCATCTCCGCGGTTATCAGGCCTTCACAACCAAGCACGACGCCCGGCGTCCTTCCGCTGCCGTCGACGCTGGCTTGTTCGGCGACCACATGAATCACGACATTGCTTTTGTTCGCCCGCGCCGCGGCATCGCAGGCGGTGGATCCACAGCCACACACCAACCGATCTGCACCGGCGGTCAACGCGCCCAAGGCGTCTGCCCGTCGCTGCTCGCGCGAGCGCGGGTCGGCGTCGCACACCGTTTTCGCCAACTCGTCCAGCCGACGGTCAAGGGCGCGTCCGGCCGCGGCCAGCACGGTTCCAGTGACGAACGCGATCCCCGTTTCGTCGGTGACGACGTCGACGAAACGATCCCTGATTGCCTCTTTCGCCCGCCGGACCGCATCCCGATCAACGGTCGCCACCACCCGGTCGACTTCCGCGGCCAAGCGGCCGCGTGTCAACGACGCGTACCGGGAAAGCCGCGCGGCGAGAACCGTGTCAACTCGCGCCAGTACCTCGGTATCGGTGATCAAATCTGTCCGGAACACGATGGTTTGAAAGGCGCGATAGTCGATGTCACCCGCCTGAAAAGCATTGCCCACCTGGGGTAGTCGATCCCGCAGGGCCACCGCATAACGCAAATAGCTCGAGCCCATCCCGATGCTGCATTTCAGCGCAGCGGCCACCTGGGCGGCGACCGCGTCCCAGGTGTCCATGGCGCAATCAGCCTGCTCCCCTGAATCCCGCAGGCGCACCATGAACAATTCGCCGACCGCAACCAATCGCCGCGCGGCCGCCTGAGCCTCTGATCGACCCGTCTCGCGGATTCGGTCCAGCAGCGCCGCCGACTCCGGAGTGGGCCGCGAGGCGTAATACAACTCGAACATACATTCGATTGTAGATGGACCCGCCGACAACTCAGTGCGATGCGAGGTCAGGCCGGTAGCGCGACAGCAGACTCCGGACGGTGTCCATCGCCGCCACGGCGCGGTCTTTGTCGACGGACTGGATGGCCATCAGCGGGACGTACTCGTCGTCGGGCAGGTCGATGCGCGCCCAGCGGGCACCGACGGGAAACGACACGCCGACAAGGTCGTCCCAGGGCACCAATCGGTCGCTCAGCACGTTGCGGACCGACAGCCCGGCCGCGCCGACCCGCAACCGCGGCCGGGCGAACAGCAGCACGAGTCCCGCGAGAACGACGCCGAGCACCGCCATGGCAATCTGATCGGAGGTTTGGAAGATCACGCCGGTGGATCCGATCTTGAGGAGCAGGCCGATCACCACGTGCGCGACGACGAGAACAACCGCCACTGCGTAGGCCACATAAGGCGTCAGGTGGGGCCGAAGTTCGGCATCCCAGGTGTCCTGGTCGGGTTTGGCGGTCACGACTTTCCGCGTAGCTCGCGCAGAGTCAGCGCGGTGCTCAGCGCCGCTGCCGTCGCTTGGCCGCCGTTGTCCTCCGCGGAGTCCGGTAGTCCCGCTCGGTCGAGCGCCTGCGCTTCGTCGTTGGTGGTCAGCACTCCGTTGGCCACCGGGGTGGACTCGTCCAGCGAAACCCGGGTCAGCCCTTGGGTTACCGCGTCGCACACGTAATCGAAATGCGGTGTCTGCCCGCGGATCACCACACCCAGCGCGACGACGGCGTCGTGGTCACGGGCCACAGCCTGCGCCACCACCGGAATCTCGATCGCACCGCGCACCCGCACCACAGTGGGGTTTTCGACACCCCAGTCGTCGGCGATGCGCTGAGCACCGCTCAGCAGCGCATCGCAGATCTGGCTGTGCCAGGTGCTCACCACGATTGCCAACGTGAGTGCGGAAGCGTCCTGTGACGCGATGTCGGGTACACCGGCACCGCTCATATGCGCCGCTCCTCAGTCATAGCGCACCGCCGAATTCACCTGGCAGATTCATGGATTCGTGATAGTCGTCGAGCCCGACCAGGTCGTGACCCATCCGGTCGCGCTTGGTCATCAGGTAACGGATGTTCTCCGCGTTGACCCGCACCGGCAACGGCACCCGCTCGAGAATGTGCAGGCCGTAGCCGTCCAAGCCGACCCGCTTCGCGGGATTGTTGGTCAGCAGTCGCATGGAGCGGACTCCAAGGTCGACCAGGATCTGGGCACCGGTGCCGTAATCCCTTGCGTCAGCGGGCAACCCGAGCTTGAGGTTCGCATCGACCGTGTCGTCGCCGGCGTCCTGAAGCTGGTAAGCCTGCAGTTTGTGCATCAGGCCGATGCCGCGTCCTTCGTGTCCGCGCATGTAGAGCACGACACCCCGGCCCTCGCGAGCGACCATCGCCATCGCTGCGTCCAGTTGCGGGCCGCAGTCGCAGCGGCGTGAACCGAACACGTCGCCGGTCAGACATTCGGAGTGGACGCGGACCAGTACGTCGTCGCCGTCGTAGTTGGGTCCGGCAATCTCGCCGCGGACCAACGCCACGTGCTCGACGTCTTCGTAGATGCTGCTGTAACCGACCGCACGGAATTCGCCGTGCCGGGTCGGGATGCGGGCCTCGGCGATCCGCTCGATGTGCTTCTCGTGTTTGCGTCGGTACTCGATCAGGTCGGCGATGGCGATCAGGGCCAGGCCGTGCTCGTCGGCAAAGACCCGGAGCTCGTCGGTCTGGGCCATCGCTCCTTCGTCTTTTTGGCTGACGACCTCACAGATCGCCCCGGCCGGCGACAGGCCGGCCATTCGGGCGAGGTCGACGGCGGCTTCGGTGTGACCGGGACGGCGCAGCACGCCACCGTCCTTGGCGCGCAACGGAACTACGTGACCGGGCCGGGTGAAATCCTCGGCGACACTGGCCGGGTCGGAAAGCAGTCGCATGGTCGTCGCGCGGTCTGATGCCGAAATGCCAGTGCCCACACCATTTTTCGCGTCGACCGTCACCGTGTAAGCGGTACCGTGCTTGTCCTGGTTGATCGCATACATCGGCAGTAGGCCGAGTCGGTCGCAAATCTCGCCGTCCAGCGGCACACACAGGTAGCCCGACGTGTAGCGCACCATGAACGCGACCAACTCCGGGGTCGCCTTCTCCGCCGCGAAGATGAGGTCGCCCTCGTTTTCCCGGTCCTCGTCGTCCACGACAACGACAGCCCTGCCCGCCGCGATGTCGGCGATCGCGCGCTCGACCGAGTCCAACCTCGTCATCGCAGCCACCTAGTCAGAGAAACACACCTGACCTTCTCAGGTGTTGTGTCCAGTATGAACCACCACGTCGCCGTAGTTATTGCCACCGCTCACTGACCGGACACCGTCGTCAGGGCGACTCGCCGCGGGCAAATCCACAAAAGATTTCCAGAGGAGGCTCGTAGCTGATTCATAGCTAGCCTATCTAGCGTTCAGCACGTGGGGGCAAGCGTCCGCTGAATACCCGATTAGACAGGTGAAGGACCATGAAACTGAAGCAACTGATGGCCGGAGCGACCATCGCAGGCGCCCTCGGCGCCGCCGCTCTGGGGGTGGGCACCGGTATCGCCAGCGCTGCACCCGGGCCGCAACCTGGTGGCCATAACGCACCCGCGGCCAACCACGCCGCACCGCAAGACCCCGGTGGCGGACACGGTCCCGGCGGGCCCGGTGGCCCCGGTGGCGGTGGACCCGGCGGACCAGGTGGACCAGGTGGTCCCGGGCCGGGCGGACCTGGCGGTCACGGGCCGGGCGGCCCAGGCGGACCTGGCGGACCGGGCGATCACGGACCCGGCGGACCCGGTGGCCCCGGCGATCACGGACCTGGTGGACCTGGTGGACCGGGCGATCACGGACCCGGCGGACCGGGTGGTCCCGGCGCTGCATGGCACGGTGACGACCACCGCGGTTACTTCCACGGGGCTCCGTGGGGTGACGGTCCCGCGCCTTGGGGCGCTGGCGAGCCGCCGCATCCCAACTGGGGCCGGCCGCTTCCCCCGCCAGGAGGGCGTTGGAACGACGGACCGATCAATTACTACGGCTACAACGAGAACCCGATCTGGAACCCGGGCTTCAACCAGTGGGGCTTCGACTTCTTCGGAGTTTGGATCCCGCTGTAAAGACTCACCTCACCAGACGCCCGCTTCGCCGATCGGCGGAGCGGGCGTTGCCCATTTCGCAGCTACGGCACCTTTCCGCCGAGTAACGGTTTACCCACAGCTCAGTGCAGTTTGAGTGGCAAACCGTAAATTTCCGCAGCGTCGCCGACGTGCGGCGTTACTGTTGTTACATGGCGATGTTGCCGGCAAAGCGGTTCGTGCGCGCCCTGGCCGTTGGCCTGGTGCTCGTCGGCGCCGCACTTGCCGGCCCCGCTCCATTGGGTGACGCGCACGTTGGTATGCCGGCGTTCGAGGCGCCGCCCCCGCCGCCAGACCCGGTGCCCGTCATCGACAAACCCGCGAGCCCGGGACCAACAGAAGCCACGCCACCGCGGCATCGTCGCCATATCGACGGCGATCCTGTACTGCAGAGATGACGAGCCGGTGTCGACGACGTCTATTTGTGCGTGATCAGTCGCTCGACGTATTTCGCGATGATATCCACTTCCAGGTTCACCTGAGTTCCGGCTTCGGCCGGACCCAATGTGGTGAGCTCGCGGGTGGTTGGGATCAGCGATACCTCGAACCAGTCGTCGCCGATCGCGGAGACCGTCAGCGATATGCCGTCGACGGTGATCGAACCCTTTTCCACTACATAGCGAGCCAGCTCGACAGGCAATCCGATCCGGACGACTTCCCAGTGCTCGGCAGGTGAGCGGCTCAGGATCTGGCCGGTGCCGTCGACATGGCCTTGCACGATGTGCCCGCCAAGGCGGCTGTTCAGAGCCGCGGCGCGCTCGAGGTTGACCGGACTCCCCGCGACCAATCGGCCCAAACTGGATCGGCTCAGCGTCTCGCCCATCACGTCTGCGGTGAATTGGCCGCCGGGCAGTATCTCGACGACGGTCAGACACACGCCGTTGACAGCGATCGAATCGCCGTGACCGGCATCGGAGGTGACCACCGGACCCTGAATCGTGAAGCGAGCCGAATCTCCCAGCTCATCCTTGCCGACGACCTCACCCAGCTCTTCAACGATTCCGGTGAACACCGTCTCAGGCTAATGAGTATCGCTCCCCTGCGCGAAGTCCCGGTCACCTTGCGCTTCGTAGTCCCGTCTGCGCGACCCGCTACGCTGCAAGTTATGCAGACGCGTCGCCCAATCCTCGCCGTTCTTGCCGCACTCTCGATCGCCGCCACTCTGATCAGCGGCTGCTCATCGACCAAGCCTTCCGGTGGTGCGCTGCCGGATGCGGCGACCTTGATCAAGGAATCCATCCAGAGCACCAAGAACGTCAAGAGTGTGCACCTGGCCCTATCCGTCAACGGCAAGATCAAAGGCCTCCCGGTCAAATCCTTGACCGGCGACCTGACCACCACGCCGCAAACCGCAGCCCAGGGAAACGCGAGCATCGTCTTCGGTGGCTCGGACATCGACGCCCCGTTCGTGGTGATCGACGGAACCCTCTACGGAGCGCTCACACCCGGACAGTGGGACAGCTTCGGCAAGGCCTCTGACCTTTACGACCCGTCCACCATCCTCAGTACCGACGTCGGTCTGGCCAATGTGTTGACCAATCTCAGCAACCCGAAGGCCGAGTCGCGGGAAAACGTCGGCGGGCAGACCACCATCAAGATCACCGGAACGGTCTCGGCGGACGCCGTGAACGGCATCATGCCCCGGCTCAAGGCAACGCAGCCGCTGCCCTCGACCGTGTGGATCGAAGAAAACGGCGACCACCAGTTGGTGCAGACCCAACTGGAGCAGAGCCCGGGCAATTCTCTTCAGCTGACGCTGTCGAACTGGAACGCGCCGGTTCAGGTCACCAAGCCCCCCGTGGCCCCGGGCTCGTGACGGCACCCCAACCGCATCATGCGGGGCGCGTTGTCGCGATCAGCGCCGGCAGCCTGGCCGTCCTGCTCGGAGCCCTCGACACCTATGTCGTCGTCACGATCATGCGCGACATCATCGGCACCATCGGGATCCCGGTCAACCACCTGCAGCGGATCACCCCGATCATCACCTGGTATCTGCTGGGCTACATCGCCGCGATGCCGTTGCTGGGCCGGGCATCTGACCGGTTCGGGCGCAAGCTGCTGCTGCAAGTCAGCCTGGCCACCTTCCTGATCGGGTCGGTGATCACGGCGCTGTCCACCGATCTGGACATCCTGGTGGTCGGCCGCACCATCCAGGGCGTGGCCAGCGGCGCGCTGCTGCCGGTAACGCTCGCACTGGGCGCTGACCTGTGGTCCCAGCGCAACCGCGCCGGAGTGCTCGGCGGGATCGGTGCCGCGCAGGAACTGGGCAGCGTGCTCGGTCCGCTCTACGGAATCTTCATCGTCTGGCTGACCAGTCGCTGGCAGGACGTGTTCTGGATCAATGTGCCGCTGGCGCTGGCCGCGATGGTGATGATCCACTTCAGCCTGCCGTCGCGGGACCGCAGTGCCGAGCCGGAGAAGATCGACATCGTCGGTGGATTGTTGCTGGCGGTCACCCTGGGTTTGGCGGTCACTGGTCTGTACAACGCCAATCCCGACGGCAAGCACGCGCTGCCCAGCTATGGAGCACCGCTGGTTGTCGGGGCCGTCGTGTTCGCGGTGCTTTTCTTTGTGTGGGAACGGTTCTCGCGGACCAAGCTGATCGAACCCGCCGGAGTGCACTTCCGGCCGTTCCTGTCGGCGCTCGGCTCGTCGCTGTGTGCCGGTGCCGCGTTGATGGTGACGCTGGTCGACGTGGAGCTCTTCGCTCAGGGCGTGCTCGGCAAGGACCAGGATCAGGCCGCGATGATGCTGCTGTGGTTCCTGGCTGCGCTGCCGATCGGCGCGCTGGTGGGTGGCGCGATCGCGACCAAGATCGGCGACCGCGCGGTGGCCTTCGTCGGGCTCTCGATCGCCGCGGGTGGCTACTGGCTGATCTCGAAGTGGTCGATCAACCTGCTGGCCGAGCACCACAACATCTTCGGCCTCTCGCTGCCGGCATTGCACACCGATCTGGCCGTCGCCGGCATCGGACTGGGTCTGGTGATCGCGCCATTGACTTCCGCCAGCTTGCGAGTGGTGCCATCGGCGCAGCACGGCATCGCCTCCGCAGCAGTGGTGGTTGCGCGCATGACGGGCATGCTGATCGGCGTAGCCGCCTTGAGTGCGTGGGGCTTCTACCGGCTGCCGCAACTGGTCGCCAAGTTGGCGTCGCAGCTCCCTAGGGATGCCAGCCTCGCTGAGCGGGTCTTGCATCAAGCCACCCTGTACCGCGAAGCGTTCGCCGGCATGTACGGCGAGATCTTCAAAGTCACCGTCGTGGTGTGCGTAGTCGGTGCCCTGTTGGGCCTGTTGATCGGTAGCCGAAGCGTGCACGCCGACGAGCCCGCGGAACTCGACGCCGAGCCCGTCGCGCCCCGGCTCTAGCCGCTGTTACCGCGGCACCAAGCTCAATAGCAGGTCTGGCCCGACCCGATGGACGCCGTCGTAGCGCCAGCGCAGGGCCCGGGCGATGCTCGGTACCCCGACGTCGTCGACCGCGGTGATCGGTCCGCCGAGCAGGATCGGCGCGACGTAGGCCAAAATGCGGTCGATCACCCCGGCCCGCAGAAATGCCCCGGCGAGCGTCGGGCCACCTTCGAGCAACACGTCGGTGCGATCGGACAACGCTTTGAGCACCTCGGCCGGTTCGTGCGTGCGAATCACCATAGTGCGTGAATCGTCGTTGAGAACCTTTGCCTCCGAGGGTATGTCGCGCATCCCGACCACCACGCGCATTGGCTGGCGGTCCGCGAGACTGCCGTCGGCCAGCCGGGCAGTCAACGTCGGATTGTCGACCAGCACCGTGCCGGTGCCCACCACTATCGCGTCGGCAGTTGCACGCCGGCGGTGCACGTCGGCTCGGGCGGCGTCGCTGGTGATCCATTGGCTCGAACCGTCCGCGGCGGCGCTGCGGCCATCGATGCTGGTGGCGTATTTCCACGTCACGTGGGGCAGGCCGGTGCGCTGCTTGTGCAGCCATTCGCGCAACGGTCCGGCGGTGACCAGATCGGCCTGCACATCGCCGATGACGTCCACACCGGCCGCGGCCAACCGCGCCGCGCCCCCGGCCGCAGTCGGATTCGGGTCGCTGACCGCGTAGACCACCGACGCGATGCCCGCAGCGATCAGCGCATCGACACACGGCGGTGTTTTGCCGTCGTGGTTGCAGGGTTCCAGGGTGACTACCGCGGTTCCACCGGCCGCCAGTCGTCCCGCCCGGCGCAACGCCATCACCTCGGCGTGGGCGCTGCCCGTCCGCTGGGTGCCGCCGACGCCGACGACTCGGCCGTCACGATCCAGGATGACCGCACCGACCGGCGGATTGGGATACGTCTTTCCCTTGACCAGATCGGCTTGCTCAACGGCCAATTGCATGGCGGCCTCATAGCCGAGAGCCGGGTCGGTCATCGGCGCAGATGCGGCGACACGGCACCGGCCTGTCGCCGCAATGCCTCGACCGCTGCGGCCGGGTCATCGGCGCCGTAGACGGCCGATCCGGCGACGAAGCAGTCGACCCCGGCCTCAGCGGCCTGCTCGATCGTGTCGGCGTTGATCCCGCCGTCGATTTCGACCAGGATCGTCAACTCGCCGGAGTCGACGAGCTTTCGCACCGCGCGCACCTTGCTCAGTACTTCGGGGATGAATTTCTGGCCGCCGAAACCGGGTTCGACGGACATCACCAGAAACGTGTCGAAGTCCTTGAGGATGTCCAGGTAGGGATCCAGCGGTGTGCCGGGTTTGATGCTCAGCCCGGCCTTGGCGCCGGCGGCGCGGATGTCGCGCGCCACGCTGACCGGGTTGTCGGTCGCCTCGGCGTGGAACGTGACGTTGTAGGCCCCGGCTTCGGCGTACGGCGGCGCCCAGCGGTCGGGATCGTCGATCATCAGGTGGCAGTCCATCGGAATGTCGCTGGCGGCCAACAGGCTTTCCACCACCGGCAACCCGAGCGTGAGGTTCGGCACGAAATGCGCGTCCATCACGTCGACGTGCAACCAATCCGCGCCTTCGACGTCGGCCGCCGCGTCGGCAAGCCGGGCGAAATCGGCAGCCAGTATCGAAGGTGCGATCAGCGGCCGGTGGGTCTTGCCTGACATGAACGTCACCTTACTGGGGACTAGCCGTCCAGCTTGATCAGCGCTGCGGCGAACATGGCGTCGGTGCCCTGGCGGTGCGGCCACAACTGAACGTACGGGCCCTCGCCCAGATCGGTCGCCGGCTCGAACAGCGGCCGGGTATCCAACGCGGACACCGGGTACCGGCGAAGCGCGTCAGCGACCACTCCGACCGTCTCGGCCAGATGCGGCGAGCAGGTCGCGTACAGAATCACGCCACCTGGCCGGGTCAGCGCGATCGCGGCCGCCAGCAATTCGCGCTGCAGCCGGGTAAGCGCCGGCACGTCGGCGGGCTGACGCCGCCAGCGCGCGTCGGGGCGCCGCCGCAGCGCGCCGAGACCAGTGCACGGTGCGTCGACCAGCACCCGGTCGAATCCCGGGTCGAGGCCGCTGCTGCGCCCGTCGACCCGCAACACGTCGACCGGTAGTCCGCCGGTGTTCTGGACGACGAGGTCGGCGCGATGGTCGGCGGGCTCCACCGCGGTGACCCGGGCACCCGACCCGGCAGCCAACGCGGCCAGGAGCGCAGTCTTTCCACCGGGGCCGGCGCATAGGTCCAACCATCGGCCCGTATCGTCGGCGACCGGCGCCAGAGTGAGTGCGCGAGCGACCAATTGGCTGCCTTCGTCCTGGACCAGCGCCTGGCCGTCGCGCACCGCCGATATCTTCGCCGGGTCGCCGGCGTTCAGGTACACGGCGTACGGCGAGTATCTGCCCACGGTGCCGTCGACGGCCGCGGCCAGATCTTCGGCGGTCAGGACGCCGGGCCGGGCCGCAAGGTGCACCAGGGGGCGTTCATCGTCGGCGGCGAGCGCCGCGCCGAGTTCGCCGGCGGCGGCGCCCAGTGCGTCGACGAATGACTGTGCGACCCAACGCGGGTGGGCATGCAGGAACGCGGCGTTGCCCACCGGGTCGACCGAGCGGTCGGGCGCCAACTCGTCGAGCCACGATTGCTCGTCGCGGGTGGTGATCTTGCGCAGCACACCGTTGACGAAACCTGCTCGTGCCGAATCGAATTCGATGGCAGCCTGCTCGACTGTGGTCGAGACAGCCGCATGTGCATCGACGCGGGTCCGCAGCAGTTGATATGCACCGAGCCGCAACAGGTCGAGCAGTACCGGATCGATGGTGTCAGGCGACCGGTCGGCGGCCGCGCCGATGATGGCGTCCAGCAGTCCCCGGACGCGGCTACTCCCGTAGGTCAACTCGGTGGCGAATGCCGCATCGCGTCCGCTGATTCCGCGCTCGCGCAACAGAACTGGCAACAGCAGGTTGGGGTAGGCATCGCGCTCGCGCACGGCCTGCAGCACATCCAACGCAGCGCGACGAGCCGGCGTCCATCGGTTTGCGGCGCTGCGGCCGCGCCGAGCGTTGCGGAGTGCGAGCAGCCGGTCGCCCGCCGCGCGGTTTGTCCTGCGGCGGGCTCATGAGGCACGCACCGATGCGTCAAGGCGGGCTCCCCTGGCCCAGTCGACGGCGCTCATCAGCTTCTTCCCCGGCGCCTGAACCTGGCCGAGTCGCACCGCCTGCGACGCGGTACCAACCCGCACGCTGCGACGATCGACGTGAATATCGCCGGGTGCCAATGGTTTTGGCAGGTTCTGCCCGTCGGTGTCGAGATACACCGGGCCAAGTTTGACCCGTAGGTCGCCGATCAAGGTCCATGCCCCCGGATTCGGTGTGACGGCCCGGATGCGCCGCTCGACGACTTCGGCCGGCAGGTCCCAGCGCACCTGCGCCTGCTCGACGGTGATCTTCGGTGCGACACTGATGCCGTCGGACGGCTGCGGAACCGGCGTGAGCGCCCCATCGGCGATGCCGTCGAGCGTTGCCGACAGCAACCCGGCCCCCGAAATCGCCAGCCGGTCAAGCAAATCCCCGGCGGTGTCGATCGTGCGAACCGCCTCGGTGACCACACCGTAGACCGGCCCGGAGTCCAGGCCGGATTCGATCTGGAACGTCGTCGCGCCGGTGACGGTGTCGCCCGCGGCGATCGCCGCCTGCACCGGAGCCGCTCCGCGCCAGGCGGGCAGCAGCGAGAAGTGCAGGTTCACCCATCCGTGCGCCGGCACCGCCAGTAGGTCGTCACGCAGCAGCGCTCCGAAAGCCACCACCGGACAGCAGTCGGGGCCGCAGATCCGAGAGTTCGGCGACGAACTCGGCCGAGTTCGGTCGCTCCGGTCGCAGCACTGGGATGCCCTGCTCCAGAGCCAGGCGGGCGACCGGTGACGGCTTGGGTTTGCCGTGCCGGCCCGATGCGGCATCGGGCCGGGTCAGCACCGCGATCACCTCGTGGCGCGGTGAATCGATCAGACTCTGCAGCGCGGGGAGCGCGGGCTCGGGGGTTCCGGCAAAGACAAGACGCACCGGCACAGTGTAGGAAGTAGTCGCGGCAAACGATCGAACTGCTGGCTGAGGAGCGCGCGTTGACATTGACCACGATCTCGGGACTTCCCGCCCACGTGCTGCTCGTACACGCCCTGGTGGTCTTAGTGCCGCTGACGGCACTGCTGGAAATTCTGTGCGCGCTGTGGCCGGCAGCGCGGCGGCGCCTGGTCTGGCTTGTGCTGACGTTCGCCGCGGTCACGACCGTGCTGACGCCGATCACCGCCGAGGCCGGCGAGTGGCTTTTCGGTCAAGAGCGCCATCATCGCGACATCTTGAACACCCACGCCGAGCGCGGTAGCTGGTTGATCTACTTCTCGGTCGCGCTGCTGGTCGTCGCCGTCGTGCTGGCACTGGTGCACCGGCGCGAGGTCCGAGCGACCCAACCCGGGTCCGTCGTCCGCGTGCTGGTGGCTGTCGTCGCGATCGTTGTGGGAGTGGCGTCCATCGTCCAGGTGGTCCGGATCGGCGACTCCGGCGCCCAGTCAGTCTGGGGAAATGAACTGACCAAGTCGGACAAGCCTTAGTTAGGCCGGGGTGAATTTGCTCAGGTCGTAGATGTCGAGGCTTTTTTCGATATCGGCGACTCTGTCCACCACCCCTTGGAAGCCGGCCTGACCGAACCGCCGGTGCTCCTCGTCTTCGAAGGTTTCCGCGAGCTCGCTGAACTCCTTGGGCGCCAGCACATCCCGCAACGCGGGGAATATGACAGTGTCTTCGCGCGCCTCGTGCGGCTCATACATCCGGATGAAAGCCGACATGTCCTGCACCAACGCTTCTCGCGCGGGTGGATCAAGCGCAGCCGCGCCGGCGGTGGCACTGAGCATTCGATCCGTGAGCACACGGCCACGCTGGTGCTGAGTACGCAACACACTGGTGATATCGGCTAGGCGCCCTGCCTGTTCCAGCTTGGGGAAGACGTATTGCTCTTCGAGGTGTTCGTGGTAGTCCTCGATGAAACTTCGGATGATGCCTGCGCTGGCATTCAGCGCGTGCGATGGATCCTGCTCGTCAGCCTGCAGGCGGCGGATGCCTTCTCGATAGATCAGCAAGATGCGCTTGAGCACGCCATGCTCGCGCATCAGATCCTCGGGTGGCGTAACTGGCACATCCTGTGCGTCGGGTGCGCCAGCCTGAGTTGGGCCTGGTTTGGGTGGCGGACTGCCGCACGCCGACAGCGCGATCACGCTGGCTGCGGATATCGAGATTCCCAGGAGGTGACGCCGGCCGACGGCCGGTGGCATCGGGTCTGTCACCGCCACAGCCTACGCTAATGGTAGTTACAGCGAAAGATGTTGTGGTGCTGGGAAAGCCGACTCCTTGGTGACGTTATCCACCGCCACAGCTAAGGAGTGATCGTCGTCTTATCATCGATGGTGACCGTTGCGGGGAGCGCCTTCTCGACCTGATCCGGGAGGCAGTCGGCGTTAAGCTCCAGCAGGTAGATGTTGTCGTTCCCGTTGATGACGACAACCTTGTCCGCAACCGCCTTGGTCTGGCCGTCTTGCGTCCAGGTGCCGCCCAGCTGGTAGGCAGGGGAACCGCCCAGGTTGTCTTCGGCGCCGTCGCCGTGCGGAGCGAAGCCGGGCAGGTTTTTCGTTGCGCCGCCGGCGAGTTCGATCAGTTTCTGCGGATCCACATCGCCGTCGAGCCTGGACAACGTCGCCACGATGCTGGGGGTGTACTTGGCAGCCTCCGGCCCGTTGTCGACGATGGCCCAGTAGGCCGTCGCCGGGGTGTCGGGTCCGGCGTCGGCCCAGCCATCCGGGATCGGAAAGTTGATCGTGGGCGCACCGGGGTCACCGCGGTGGACCGGCGTCGCGGTGATCTTGCTGTCCTTGAAATAGCTTTCGATGGAGGGGTTGGGCCCTTGGGCGGTGATCCGCGGCGCCACTTTCGACCGCGGTTTCTCCGCGGTCGACGACATAGCTGCGCTTCCCGTGGTGGACGGCTTGCTCGCCGCATTGTTGCTGCTCGGCGCGGAACTGCACCCGGCCGAACCGATGGTCATCGCGACTATCGCGATCGCCGCACCGCTGCGTGCTGCTCTGCGCTTCATTCACCAGCTCCTGTCGATCGCGCTTTGCCGCGGGACACTTTGTCGGCGGTTTTCCGACCCAGCCTAGATCGCTCTGTTGAGCGGCTGTGATCTGCGCGTTTTCGCTGATGTTTTCGGTTTACGGGGGCCGCACGCTGGCTAGCGGACTGCTACCCGCGGGCACCGTGACTTGCTCTTGGCCGACGTCGAGGGCTCCACCCGGCTGCGGGAACCCGGCCCGACGAGATGACCGCGGCCATGATGCGGATGAATCAGGTCGTGTCAGACACCATCCGCCATAGATGAG
>CAVTSP010000002.1:0-167216 GCA_963737375.1 uncultured Actinomycetota bacterium | reverse complement strand
AAGAGTTGACCCGTGATGGGTCATGCGGCGCCAATCAGCTTGGGTGCTGGTTGTTTTCGGCTGGTCCCGCGACGTCCATGCTGTGGGCGTGGTCTGTTCGGGGGTGTGCCGGGTGCTGCTTGTTCAGCAGAGGCCACCTCGTGGTGGCTGCCGGTCCTGGCCGATCCGTCATCGGGTGATGGTGGTGGCTGGTGCCGGTTGACTGAACCCTCCCACCCTTGCTGGGAGGCCAGCCCATCACGCAGGGCGTGGGCAAGTTGGTAGTCGACGGCCGCGGTGGACGGATCGTCGGGGTCGGCGAGATTCACGCAGGCCGCCAACGCCGCTGAGACGATGTCACGGGCGGCACGTAGCCCGCAGTGCGGGCAGTGGTGGATGCGTTGCGCCAGCGTCTTGGGTACCCGGCCGCCGCAGAGGCAGTGCCGACTCATCGCGGTGGACCGGGTGCCGGCGCGGAAAAACTGCCCGCCGCTGGCTTTGCATTCGGCGGCCAGGGCGGTGACCAGCATGCCGGGACTGAACAGGGCGATCCGCTTGCCCCACAACCGAGCCCAGGTCGAAATGCGGCAGTCCTCGACGGTGACCGTGTTGCCGTGGGCGGCCACGATCGCCGCGGCGATCTGGGCGGCGCGTGCTCGCTTGGCTTGACTGGTGCGGCGCGCCGCGGTGGCGTGATCGCAGCGGGTCCGCTGATAACGCTGCGAGAGTTCATCGTGGCGGTACGCCCGCAGTGGGACACCATCAACTCGGGCATGCCGAGCCCCACCCGGATTGGCGATCTGCTTGGCGGGCAGTCCTTCCGCGGTGCGGCGTTCGGCGCGTTTGTGCTGCCGCACCGACGGGCCGTATTGGGCAGCGTTGGTGTTGCGCCGGGAGCGATCCAATGCCCTCTGCCGCGACCGGGTCCGCTGGGCAGCACGTGCGGCGGCCCTCTGTTGGGCGTCGGTGCAGTCGATCCGCTCGACGAGCGGCCTCTCGGGCTGTGCAGCGGCGAATGAGGCGACGGTCAGGTTGGACACATTGGCATCCACCCCGGCCCGCCGACCTGCTGGAATCTGTTCACGGCGTGCGATCGTCGACGGCGACTGATACCCACGGCCGTGGATGAGCAGATGCGCGTAATAACGCCAGCCGCCGGGGGCTTTGCGGTCCCGCACCCGCACCAGGTCGATCTTGTGCCAGATGTTCGGGTCGGCCAGAAAATGCGCCAGGTGCGACCACTGGCCCGCCCCGGACGGCAGCCGCACCGGCAGAACGAGATCATCGACAGGCAGCCCAGTGAACACCACCGCCAGTGCGCGGTCGTGATGCCACCACGACTTACTGACGGGCCGCGTCGGCGCGGGTAGGCGGGCCGGCTGGGCCAGGATCGATATGCTGGCCGGCTGATCGGCCGCGTGATGTGCGGTGCGCACCCCGGCGGGTAATTGCCGGTGCCGGTAGGTGGCCAGGTGCCCGTCCAAGGTGCCCACCAGCCGATAGGTCTCCCACGTCGGCTGGTCTTTGGTGTGTGAACGTGCGCGGCCGGGAATGCGGGTGAAGTCCCACCACGACCCGACCCGCGGAGGCCCGTGCCGCCGTCCAGAGGAATCGGCGAACAGATGCCGGTCGATCGTCTCCCACACCTCGTCGGCCACATGTAAACCCACCGCTTTGGTGAGGTGATCACGCATCCACCCACTGGCCTCGATATGCGTCTTCGCCGCAGCCTCAATGCCCTTGCGGGACAGCCCCAACCGGGTCCGCAGCGCCTTCGGATCATCGCCGCGCTCGTGGTGGGCGGCCCAATACGTCCGACACCGAGCCGCGGCGTCACGCTGCAACGCCCGCCGCAGACGAAACACCGCCTCCCACTGCCGCTGCAGCCGTCGCCGCGCCCGATCACCGGAACCATCGAGTTCCAAGCGGATCACCGCCACTGGGCCGTCATAGGAGAAATTCCGCGCCTTGGACTTACCACGCCGCCGCAGCGCACCCACCACCGCATCACCGCTGGTCGCGGCCAGGGAGTCGGTAGGCGTGGCTGCCATGAGGCTCATGCAACCACAAAGCACCGACACCGAGCCTCTAGGTCGCGCCGATACTGAACCTGGCTGGTACTGACCGGATTAACCGGGCACCAGCTCCACAGCGTGCTCACGCTCATCAGGGACATCGTCATGCCTAGCCAACCCATCAACAACAGCCCCCACATTGTTGCCGGACCCTGGAATCTCAAGACCAGCACACCATTACGGGTCGACTCTTGATATGAGGAGCCGGGCAATCAACCTTCGTCGATCAGCCTGCTGGCGTGATCGAGAATGCAATTCAGGCCGTACTCGAAGTTGATGTCGTCGGCGACCCCGATGCGGTGGCCTTTCTCGGTCAACTGAGCGATCAACGGCATGGTTTCGGGGTCGATGACCGAACTCCCACCGCGACGGTAGGTTTCGGCTCCACCGGATTTGTCCCGCAGCCGTTCCAGCACCGCCGCGCCCTGGGTGTGGACCGAGATACTGGCGTAGGTGTCGAACGCGTCCTCCGGTGACAGCCCGGCTTCCACCAACGCGGCGACCGCCTTCTCGAGCTTCTCGAAGGCCGCCAGCGTCGCCTCGCGGCCGAAGGTGCCCCGGATCAGAATCAGGTCGCACAGAATCGGGTTGTCGCGGAACGTCTGACGCATCTTGCGGGCGTGGTCACGCAACGAATTCCGCCAGTCGCCGCCCTCGACGAACGGCGTGGCGAAGTCGTACTGGCCCAGCGCGCGGTCAGTCATCGCGTTGAGCAGATCGTCCTTTTTACGGAAGTACCAGTAGATGCTCGTCACACCCACGTCGAGATGCTTGGCGAGCAGTGGCATGCTCAAACCGTCGACCGCCACCTCGCCGGCTACTTCGAACGCACCGTTGATGATCTCGTCGACACTGATGGATCCGCGTTCACGCCGTTGCCGCTTGTCCGCGACGGCTTGCCTCGCCAATTCGGGTACCTCCATGCGGTGTGGCCATGCGTTATGGCGCGTTATCGTAACAAATATCGTAAGGCTTCTGGTAGGGCCTGCGGTCGTGCCTGACGGCGGTACTACGCCGTCAGCAGTGGCGCCATCCAGGTCAATTCGGCGGGCAGCTGCGAGCTCCAGAACGACCCGTCATGGCCGCCCGGGGAGAACCCGCCCGCCGGTGGATGAGGCAATTGCGCGATGAACTGCTTGGTGGCGCCGTAGAACGGATCGCTGTTGCCGCAGTCCACCCTGATCGGGATGGAGGCCAGCGCCGGCATCCCGAAGACCGAGTTCGCGGCAAAGTCGTCGGGGCCGTCGAAGGCACCCGGCGCGGCGGCCCCCGACGACATCCACAGCGCCGGGCTCACCGCGCAGATCGCCGAGGTACGGCCCGGACCGAGTCGGCCGCCGAGCAGCAGGGCTCCGTACCCCCCCATGGACCACCCCAGAAAGCCGACCCTGGACGTATCCAGTCCCTGGCCGCCGAGCATCGGGATGAGCTCGTTCAGCACCATCGCACCGCTGTCTTCGCCGGAAGCTCTTTTGTGCCAATAACTTCCGCCGCCGTCGACGGCGACTACAGCGAATGGAGGCAGTCCGGCGGCGACAGCCTGGGCAAGCCCCTGCTCGACGCCGCCTTCCATTACGGTGGCCGCGCTGCTTCCTTTGCCGTGCAGCGCGATGACCGGTCGCAGCGGTCTGCTCTGGCCCGGCGGGCGGGCGATCGCCCAGTTGGTGGTGACCCCGCCGCGTGCAGCCGACACGAACGAACCGGTCACCATCGTCGGGGCCGGCGCCGGATCGAGCGGCGGGGGCGGGGCCAGTGGAAGCCCGGTGCCGGTCATCACGACCGGCGGGGCCACCGGAGGCCGGCCGGGAAGCACACGGTCCACCGCGTACGCGCCGAGCGCCCCGGCGGCTGCACCGGTGCCCAGGCGCAGCACGGCGCGACGACTCATCTCCGGCATGCGGGTCATCATAAAGCGCCGCCACGGGTCCCCGGCCTGCTGCGCGACTCTGGGTGGATTGGCCGAAAGCCCAATGCGGCACCATTCTGGCTGGCACCATGACCTAGGTGACAGCAGCAGTGGCTCCCGAGGGAGCCTTCGCTCCGGAGGTGGCCGTCGCCGCGCCAGCCGTCGCCCCGCCGGCGGCTGTCGTCGCTCCCAAGGCGGTTGTGGTTCCCAAGGGGGCCGTCACCCCCAAGGGCGAACGTCGGCGGTACGCGCTGGTGAACGCGGCGGCTGAACTGCTGCGAGAAGGCGGCTTCGAGGCCGTCCGGCACCGCGCCGTGGCGCGCCGCGCGGGCCTTCCGCTGGCCTCGACCACCTACTACTTCTCCAGCCTCGACGACCTGATCGCCACTGCGGTGGCGCACATCGGGATGCTGGAGGTCGCCCAGCTGCGGGCACAGGTGGCCACGCTGTCCCGTCGACGCCGCAGCGCTGACAAGACGGCCGACCTGTTGGTGGAATTACTCGTCGGCAGCGAATCCGAACCGCAACTGGCTGAGCAATTGATATCCCGCTACGAGCGGCACATCGCCTGTGCCCGGCTGCCCGGGCTGCGCGAGATTCAGCGCCGCACGATGCGTCAGCGGGTCGATGCCGTGGCCGACGTGATCGAACGCTCGGGCCGATCGGTGCGCCCGGAACTGGTCTCCGCGTTGATCTGCACGATCGACGGCGCGGTGGTGTCGGCCTTGGTCGACGAGCTTCAGGACCCGTGCACCGTTGCGCGCGCAACTGTGATTGATGTCATTGACGCGGTGGCGCCGTTCGACCGCCGTCCCGTGCACATCTGACGACGCTTCCGCTGAAATAGCTTGTCGCATATGTCTTTAGCGTGTCACTGCGCCGCGTCGAGCTAGCTGTCGAGCTGCTGGCGGATCGCGGTCAGTCCGCGCTGCGCTTCGTCGAGGAGAGCGGCGACCTGCGCGACGCGGGCACGCAAGTCCTCGGTGTCGGCCTGCGGAGCGGACCGACGGCGGCGTGCGGGTACGGCATCGGACGGCAGGGTCGGCGTGACGATGTAGCCTCCTCCGTAGTCGCCGTAGATGGTGACGTCTTCGGGCCGCTGGTACCAGAACAACCCGACGTATGCACACAGAACGGCGTCGACGGGATCCTCGTCGCGGTCGAGTTGCACTGGCCGCGTGGCGGCTTCGACCCGCTTGCGCAGTTCCACCCAGGACATGTTGTGGTTCACCCGCAGCCGCGGTGTGGCATTGTCGAGCCCCTCGATGAGCGTCATCAATCGCAGCAGCTCATGCTGGCGCGATTCGAACGAGCCCTTCTTGTATTTCAGGATTTTCTGCAGACCGAACAACGCGATGGTCGCCGGGTGCGGGTACACCTCGATCGCCCGCCGCGGCGAACTCGATGCCGGATTCATGTCGAGCGTCAGGGCGGTCGCGATGCGGGCTGCGCGTGGGCGGGTGAGCGCCGGGTTGCCGGTGTTGGCCGGGTGAGCGCCGGCGTCGAATCCGTGGAAGTCGCGGTTGAGTGCTGCCTCGCATGGTCGGGACCCGGTCGGGTTGTTGACGACCAGCGGCGCATCGATGGCCACCAGGCAGTCGTCACTGACGTAGGGCTCGATCGCCGCCGCGATGCTCGCATCGTCGTGAGCGGCGCCGACGTGCAGTAGCCGGCCATCGGCATCGACGACGGCGACACCGGTGTTGTTCTTCTCGCCCCAGGCGAGATCGAGCCCAACAAAGTGCATGAGGTCACTGTGCCTGATCCGTGTCCGACGCGACGCCGTTAAGCTGTGTGTTTGTGACAATCCCGAACGTGCTGGCCCACCGTTACGCCAGCGCCGAGATGGTGGCGATCTGGTCGCCGGAGGCCAAGATCGTCGCCGAGCGGCGGCTCTGGCTGGCGGTGTTGCGCGCCCAGACGGAATTGGGCGCAGGAGGCACTGCGGTCCCCGACGCG
Source organism: uncultured Actinomycetota bacterium (assembly GCA_963737375.1). Lineage (GTDB taxonomy): Bacteria > Actinomycetota > Actinomycetes > Mycobacteriales > Mycobacteriaceae > Mycobacterium. Next base: position 161,297 of record CAVTSP010000002.1, on the reverse strand, counting down.
GCGATCGCCGACTACGAACGGGTACTCGACGACGTCGACCTGGCCTCGATCGCCGCCCGCGAGCGGGTGACGCGCCACGACGTGAAGGCCCGCATCGAAGAGTTCAACGCGCTGGCCGGCCACGAGCACGTGCACAAGGGCATGACCAGCCGCGACCTGACCGAGAACGTCGAGCAGCTACAGGTTCGCCGTTCACTGGAGTTGGTGTTCGCGCACGGGGTGGCCGTGGTCGCCCGGCTGGCCGAACGCGCGGCGACCTACCGCGACCTGGTGATGGCAGGCCGCAGTCACAACGTCGCCGCGCAGGCCACCACGTTGGGCAAACGGTTCGCCTCGGCCGCGCAGGAGACCCTGGTCGCGTTGACTCGACTGCGCGAGCTGATCGACCGCTACCCGCTGCGCGGAATCAAGGGCCCGATGGGCACCGCGCAGGACATGCTTGACCTGCTCGGCGGCGACGCGGCGAAGCTGGCCGACCTCGAGCAGCGCATCGCTGAGTTCCTGGGATTTGCAAAGGTTTTGACCAGCGTGGGACAGGTGTACCCGCGTTCGCTCGACCATGATGTGGTGTCAGCTCTGGTCCAGTTGGGCGCCGGTCCGTCCTCACTGGCGCACACCATCCGACTGATGGCCGGCCACGACCTCGTCACCGAGGGATTTGCGCAAGGTCAGGTCGGCTCGTCGGCGATGCCGCACAAGATGAACACGCGCAGCTGCGAGCGGGTCAACGGGCTGCAGGTGATCCTGCGCGGGTACGGCTCGATGGCCGCCGAACTCGCTGGCGCGCAGTGGAACGAAGGCGATGTTTTCTGTTCCGTGGTGCGTCGAGTTACGTTGCCGGACAGCTTCTTCGCTGTCGATGGGCAGATCGAGACGATGCTGACCGTGCTCGACGAATTCGGCGCCTATCCCGCGGTGATCCAGCGCGAGCTGGATCGTTACCTGCCGTTCCTGGCCACCACCAAGGTCTTGATGGCTGCGGTGCGCGCCGGCGTGGGCCGGGAAACGGCGCACGAGGTGATCAAGGAACACGCGGTGGCTGCGGCGCTGGCCATGCGCGAGCAGGGCGCCGAACCGAATCTGTTGGACCGGTTGGCCGCCGACTCACGGCTACCGTTGGATCGCAACGCGATCGACGCCGCACTGGCCGACCGCAAGGCGTTCATCGGGGCGGCCGGCGATCAGGTCGACGCGGTCATCGCCGAGGTCGATGAGCTGGTCGCCCGCTATCCCGACGCCGCGAAGTACGCTCCGGGCGCGATCCTGTGACTCTGGCCGGGGCGCTCGCCGAGGTCGACTTCACCGACTTGGACAACTTCGCCGCCGGCTTCCCGCACGACCTTTTTGCCATCCACCGTCGCGACGCCCCGATCTACTGGCATCAACCGACCGAGCACACCCCCGACGGCGAGGGCTTCTGGTCCATCGCCTCCTACGCCGAAACGCTTGCGGTGCTGAAAGATCCGGTCACGTTCTCGTCGGTCACCGGCGGTGACCGGCCTTTCGGCGGAACGCTGCTGCAGGATCTGTCGATCGCCGGTCAGGTGCTCAACATGATGGACGATCCGCGGCACTCGCAGATCCGGCGGCTGGTCAGCTCGGGGCTGACGCCGCGAATGATCGGCCTGGTCGAAGACGACCTGCGGACACGGACCCGTCGGCTGCTGGACGCCGTGGTCCCGGGCGAACCATTCGACTTCCTGGTCGACATCGCCGCCGAGCTGCCGATGCAGATGATCTGCATCCTGCTGGGAGTGCCGGAATCCGAACGGCATTGGCTGTTCGAGGCCATCGAGCCGCAGTTCGACTTCGGTGGATCGCGCACAGCGGCCCTGTCGCAGTTGTCGGCCGAAGAGGCCGGCTCGCGGATGTACAACTACGGCCAGGAGTTGATCGCCTCGAAGCGTGCGGAGCCGACCGACGACATGTTGTCGGTCGTCGCCAACGCGACTCTTGGACACCGCCGACGAGCCGGCCATGTCCGACCTCGAGCTGTATCTGTTCTTCAGCCTGCTGTTCAGTGCCGGCGCCGAGACGACCCGCAACGCGGTCGCCGGCGGGCTGCTGGCGCTGGCCGAGCATCCGGAGCAATTGCATTTGCTGCGTGAGGATTTGGCGGCACTTCCTGTCGCGGTCGAAGAGATGGTCCGGTGGACCTCACCATCGCCGTCCAAGCGGCGCACCGCCACCCGCGACGCGGTGCTCGGCGACGTGTCGATCGCGGCGGGGCAGAAGGTGCAGATCTGGGAGGGCTCGGCTAATCGCGATGCACGGGTGTTCGACGCTGCCGGCGAATTCGATATCTCGCGAAAGCCCAACCCGCACCTCGGTTTCGGTCAGGGAGTGCACTACTGCCTGGGCGCCAACCTGGCCCGGCTGGAACTGAGAGTGCTGTTCGAAGAACTGCTGACCCGCTTCGGCGCCATAAGGGTGGTGCGCGATGTCGAGTGGACGCGTAGCAACCGGCACACCGGGATCCGGCATCTTGTCGTCGAGCTGCGCTAGCGCGTCCTGACCGCCATTCCCGCGGAACGCAATTCGATGGCGGCCAGGCCGTGGATCGCGTGCGGGTCCCCGGCGCGCCACGCACCGACCGGATCGGGGGTGACGGCGGTGAGCCGGGCGAGCGGCCGGTTGGCCAACGCGCGCAACGCCAGTAGCTGTGCACCGGCCGGGGTCGCGGCTAGCGCGCCGACGGTCAACTTGCGCCGCACAAACCGGATCCGCAGCACCAGCCAGGGCACGACCACTCCAAGGGTCGGTGGCGCCGCAACCGCCAACGCCAGCACGATGGCCAGCCAGCTCGCGGTGGTGTCCAGGCTGTGGCCCGCGCCGGCGATCTCGAGTGCGGCCCTGCTGGCCGCCGTCAGCGGCTCGCTGACAGCGCTGCCGACCAGCGGGATGTGGTCGGCGCTGTGGCCGGCCGACTTCAGGCTGTCAGCGACACCGTCCGCGCCACCCTGGACCTGCCGACCCACCTCCGAGATCGTCGACACCGCGGTGTGGACGGCCAGGCCGACGAGCACCCAGACGAAGCTCCAGATGACGACGACGGTGTCGCTGAACAACTGAATCAACAGTCGACCCGGAGTATTGGCGTAGGGAACAAAGCGCGATTTCATACACCCGATCGTGCCGTTCCTGGCCTTCCCGGTCGAGAGCGCCACGGGATCGTCTAGGTCTTGCGAACGGACGCGACCAACACCCCGAGGACACCGATCACAGGGATGGTGACCTGCCAGACCGTCAGCACGAGCATCGGTCCCCAAAACGTGAGGTCCAGAAGGAACAGCCGTACGTAATCGCCCGCAGGGGTGCGCCCTGTGTCGTGATGGGTGGTGATGGCGCTGATGCATTATAGGCCAAATCCCACTATCACCGAGCCTGCTACTGCGACCGCGACGACGGACCATAAGACCCGCCTGATGGATGGCTTGGTGAAACGGAGGCGATTCATCGGCCCGTTCCGACGGTTGGGATGCCGCCCTGGAAAGGGTTGATCAATTGGGTTGTATGACTGACAAAAGGATCACCGACGAACGGTAAGGCGTTGTACGGCATGGCGTTTTCCAGCTCCCATTTCCAGCCAGGCATATCGGGACGAACAGGTGGAATTGTGGCGTCGCCAACCCAATGGTGGCGCATGAGGCTGGTTGCTGGACCCCACTCGCCGCCCGAACTCGCGGGGTTCCATTGCAGTTGTGCGGCGGGGAGCCCGTCGCGGTATTGATAGCTTTCCATGCTGGGGTATACGGTCGCATTCCCTCCGAGAGCTACCGTTCCGTCAGATTGCGGGCTAAGAGTGATACGCCCATTGACCGTCATTCGTGAGTCTGTCGCTAGAGGCATCTCATAAGAGTCATGGGCGTTGTAATCGATTGTCATCCTGCCGTCTGGTGCTTGAACAACGTGCACGTCTGGTACGGCGGAAGCGGCCCCTCCACGTTGTCTATCGACCGTGGCGGTTGGGTTCTGGCGCACGACGATGACGCCGTGCTCGTAGTCCACGAACATCGAGACGCGGGATGCTTCGGGGTCCGCCGTCGCGCTCGGGCCGCGGTTATCGCCGAAGTTCGTTGGCAGTAACCGCCCGTCAGCCAGGTCTTTCCCGTCCTTGGCCGTGTTCATCACGTGGTCTGCAGGGATGAACAGGTTTGTTCGCACCACGCCTTTGCCGGGTTGGGGTGTAAACCTCCCCGCAACGATTTGCGGTGGTACCCCATGGTCCTTCGGTAAGTAGCTGTGCGGGTCGAGCGCGGCAGCCATGCGCCAGTCGTTGGCGCTGACGGGGTCGTGCCCGTACACCGTCTTGAATGCTTCTTCCTGGTTGCGGCCGCACTCGCTACCGGGGTCTGTTTCCCCGCCAGGCTGCCCGTCGACCTCGCGACCGGAGGGGTCGCGCTGAATAGGCGCATTACCCTCAGCCATGTTGATCGCGGCTGCTAGCTCCGCATCAATAGCGTTGGCATCGGCCAAGACCTTGTCCAACCGTGGCTGTAGCTGCATTTCCGCGATGACGGCTTCCATAGGCGGACCGTTGAAAGTCGAACTCGGGACTACTTTGTTGGTCAGTTGGTCGATCGTCATGTGCAGCCCGTTGGCATCGGCGAGCAGCGTGCGCAGTTCGGACTGCACATGCTCGATGTCATCGGCAGCTTTGCCCGCCGCACGGGCGACCGCCAGCGCCTCGTTCCCGTGGGCGTCAAGGTCTTGGCGGATCGAGGCATTAGCATGCCTCCTGGCCTCCGTTGCCCCTCCAGGCGTCAACACCGCCCAACTCAGTTGACGGATCCAAAGTCGGCCCACGCGCGTTGCCGGCGTGGAAGACCTCGCGCACTGCCTCGGCGCTCCAGCGACCGATGTCGGCTACCGTCAGCGTCATCGGTTAGCCCGAACCCGCCGCCTGCGCCGAGATGTCGATCCCGTCGTTATCCATGTTCACCGTGCGCTCCCAAGATTGGTTGGCGGCTTGCGCGAGTGCACCAAACCCCACATCCATCATCTAGATGCGAATCGCTGCCTCTGCCCTAACAGCCACGAACATTCCGCGCAAGTCAACGACCGGCCGGCGACCGGCCCGTGCACTCTCGGGCCAGCAACCCACATCTGATTGCACGTCCACGCCTCCGGTCTCCGCCGGCCTCCCCGACAACGTACTCACAAGCGGTCAGGTGATCGAGGTCCGCGGCCGTCTGGCTACGCTGTCCCGATGGGTCGTCCCGCTCTGTCCGACTACCAGCACTTGGCCAGTGGCAAAGTCCGCGAGTTGTATCGCATCGATGATGCCCACCTGTTGTTCGTCGCGACGGACCGGATTTCAGCGTTCGACTACGTGCTCGACAGCATGATTCCCGACAAAGGCCGCATCCTGACCGCGATGAGCGTGTTCTTCTTCGGCCTCGTCGACGCACCCAACCATTTGGCCGGTCCACCGGATGACCCGCGCATCCCCGACGAAGTCCTGGGCCGGGCGCTGGTGGTGCGACAGCTCGAGATGGTGCCCGTGGAGTGCGTCGCGCGCGGATATCTGACCGGCTCCGGACTGCTGGACTACCAGCAGAGCGGCAAGGTCTGCGGGATCACGCTGCCGCCGGGCCTCGTCGAGGCCAGCAGATTCGCCACGCCGTTGTTCACCCCGGCGACGAAAGCCGAACTAGGAGAACACGATGAGAACATCTCGTTCCCACAGGTGATTACGATGGTCGGCGGAGTTCGCGCCAACCAGTTGCGCGACCGCACCTTGCAGACGTATGTGCAGGCGGCCGACCATGCGCTGACGAAGGGAATCATCATCGCCGACACCAAGTTCGAGTTCGGCGTGGATGCCAACGGCAACCTCGTGCTGGCTGATGAAGTCTTCACCCCGGACTCGTCTCGGTACTGGCCCGCCGCCGAATACCGGGTCGGGGAAGTCCAGAACAGCTTCGACAAGCAATTCGTCCGCAATTGGCTGATCGGTCCCGAGTCGGGATGGGATCGCGGCGGATCGCTGCCGCCGCCCCCGCTTCCGGACAGCATCATCGACGCCACCCGGGCACGTTATATCGAAGCTTACGAACGCATTTCCGGATTGCGTTTCGACGACTGGATCGGTCCGGCCGCATGAGCGCCGTCGACGATGCAGAGCGCAGCGATGAGGAGGAGCGGCGCTTGATCGGGCCCGTCCAGCCGCCGATCGCCAAGCGGGTCGACTCGCGGCGCGAGTTCCACGGAGACGTGTTCGTCGACCCCTACGAATGGCTGCGGGACAAGACCAGCCCCGAGGTGCTGAGCTATCTGGAGGCGGAGAACGAGTACGCCGATCAGGCCACCGCCCCACTCGAGCCGTTGCGGCAGAAGATCTTCGACGAGATCAAAGCCCGCACCAAGGAGACCGACCTGTCGGTCCCGGTTCGGCGTGGCGACTGGTGGTACTACGGCCGCAGCTTCGAGGGCAAGCAGTACGGTGTCCAATGCCGTTGTCCAGTAGCCGATCCGAGTGACTGGGACCCACCGATTCTCGACGAACACATCGAGATTCCCGGTGAACAGGTGCTACTCGATGAGAATGTCGAAGCCGAGGGGCACGACTTCTTCTCACTCGGGGCGGCAAGCCTCAGCCCCGATGGAAACGTGCTGGCCTACTCCATCGATGTGGTCGGCGACGAGCGATACACGTTGCGGTTCAGGAATCTTCGCACCGGCGAGCAGTATCCCGACGAGATCGTCGGCATCGGTGCGGGGGCAACCTGGGGTACCGACAACCGGACCGTCTACTACGTCACCGTCGACGCGGCTTGGCGTCCCGACACGGTATGGCGGCACCGGCTGGCATCTGGCCTTCCGGCCGAGAAGGTCTACCACGAAGCCGACGAGAAGTTTTGGCTCGCGGTGGGGCGTACCCGCAGCGACAAGTACGTGCTGATCGCGTCGGGATCGTCGATCACCTCGGAAATTCGCTACGCGGACGCCGCCGAACCGGGTGCCGAGTTCGTCACGGTGCTGCCGCGTCGCGAAGGCATCGAGTATTCGGTGGAGCACGCGATGGTCGGTGGGCAGGATCGATTCCTGATCCTGCACAACGAGAACGCGGTGAACTTCATGCTGGCGGACGCTCCGGTCGATGATCCCGCCGCCCAGCGCACGCTGATCGAGCACCGCGACGATGTTCGACTGGACGGCGTCGATGCGTTCGCCGGCCACTTGGTGGTCAGCTATCGCGGTGCGGCCTTGCCGAAAATCCAGTTATGGCCCATCAACGATCGCGATTACGGTCGGCCCGAGGAGATCTCGTTCGATTCCGAGCTGATGTCGGCAGGCCTGGGCGCCAACCCTAACTGGGACTCGCCCAAGCTGCGGGTCGGCGCTGGGTCTTTCGTCACGCCGGTCCGGATCTACGACCTCGACCTGGTCACCGGGGAACGCACGCTGCTGCGTGAGCAACCGGTACTGGGGGATTACCGTCGCGAGGATTACGTCGAACGCCGTGAGTGGGCGCAAGCTGCCGACGGAACCAAGATCCCGATCTCGATCGTGCACCGCGCCGGCATCGAGTTCCCGGCCCCGGCATTGGTATACGGGTACGGCGCCTACGAGATCTGTGAGGACCCACGGTTTTCCATCGCGCGACTCTCGCTGCTGGACCGCGGCATGGTGTTCGCCGTCGCCCACGTGCGCGGCGGCGGCGAGATGGGTCGGCTGTGGTACGAGCACGGCAAGCTGCTGGAGAAGAAGAACACCTTCACCGATTTCATCGCGGTCGGACAGCATCTGGTCGACAGCGGACAGACCCGCCCGCAGCAGCTGGTGGCGCTGGGTGGCAGTGCTGGCGGCTTGCTGATGGGCGCCGTGGCCAACATGGCGCCTGATCTCTTCGCCGGCATCCTGGCGCAGGTGCCGTTCGTCGATCCGCTGACGACGATCCTCGACCCGTCGCTACCGCTGACCGTCACCGAGTGGGACGAATGGGGAAACCCGTTGAGCGACAGCGATGTCTACCACTACATGAAATCGTATTCGCCGTACGAGAATGTCGCCGCGCAGAACTATCCGGCCATTCTGGCGATGACGTCACTGCATGACACCCGGGTCTACTACGTCGAGCCCGCCAAATGGGTTGCCGCACTTCGTCATACCAACGGCGGCGGAAATCCGGTGCTACTGAAGACGCAGATGACCGCCGGCCACGGCGGTATCAGCGGTCGCTACGAGCGCTGGAAAGAGACCGCCTACCAATACGCCTGGTTGCTGGCGGCGGCCGACCGCGACCATTACGGCAGCGGCCAGGTAGACGATCTCCTGAGCGGCGCGCCGGGATAAGTGCCTAGACGGGCACCGTGGCTCGGCTCCGGCCGGGCGGCGGTGGCTTGTTGGGCAGGAACGCCACTGGCACAAGCGTCAGCGCGACAACGACGATCGCCACCACCAAGACCAGGGTGTAGGCCTGGCTGAGGTCGTGCATCAGCCGGAGCGTGAAGTCAGCCGAGACGTCCTGGTGTACCGGAGGGGGTGCCCCGTGCTTGGTGAATTTGCCTCGCAGGATTCCGAGTTTCTCTGCGGTGCCGATGGTTTCGCTGCGGTTGAACTGGCTGGTCAAGATCACCGACATCATCGCGGTGCCGACCGCGACGGCGACGTGTTGATTGACGCTGAGCAGCGTCGACCCGCGCGCCACCTCGTTGGGCTTCAACGTCTGTACCGCCGCCCCGGACAGCGGCGTCAGGGTGCAGCCCAGGCCGATACCGGTGGTCACCAGGCCGATCATCAGGACCGGCAGATAGTCCGCCTGTTGCCATGCGCCGTAGGCGAACACCGTCAATCCGATGGCGATCGCCGCGATCCCGACCAGCAGCACATTGCGGGGCCCGCGCTTGTCCATCAAGGTGCCGGCCAGCGGCATGGTCAGCATCGCGCCGAGTCCCTGTGGGATCAGTTGCAGGCCGGACTGCAGGGGCGTCTCATGCAGCAGTTGTTGAAGATAGCTGGGCACCACCAGGACGGCGCCGAAAAACCCGACCGAGAACGCGAACATCGCGGAGTTGGACAGGGTCACCGCGCGATTCTTGAACAGCGCCAGGTCGATGAGCGGATGGTCGGCACGGTGCAGGGCGTGCAGGACAAATGTCGTGATCAACGCGATTCCGATGAGCCCCGGTATCCAGACACGGTTGTCGGTGAAGCTGTCATGTCGCGGCACCGATGAAATACCGAACAGCAGCAGTGCCAATCCCGGTGACAGCAAGAGCATTCCGACGAAGTCGAAGGCCTCCGACGGGCGCGGCCGATCCTTCGGAAAGACCGAGGCCGCGAGCACCAGCAGTATCGCGCCTACCGGCAAGTTGATCCGGAAGATCCATTCCCAGCCGTAGGCGCTGATCAGCCAGCCACCCAGCACCGGACCTGCCATCGGGGCGAGGAGCATCGGGATGCCGAGCACTGCCATCAATCTGCCGAGGCGCCTCGGGCCGGCTTCGCGCGTCAAGATGATCAGGGTCAGCGGCACCAGCATGCCGCCGCCCAGACCTTGAATCACCCGAAATGCGATGAGCTGATTGATGTTCGACGCCATCGAGCACAGCAGTGACGCCAAGCGTGAACCACAACGCCGCGCCCATGAACAGCCGCTTGGTGCCGAACCGGTCGGATGCCCAGCCGGCCAGCGGAATCACGGTGGCCTGCCCGAGCGTGTAGCCCGTGATCGTCCACGCGACGACGGCCTGGGTGGAACTGAACTCCGCGATGAAGGTGCGCTGGGCGACGCTGACGACGGTGCCGTCGAGGAGCGCCATCACCGAGGCGAGAATGCAGACTCCGGCGATCCTCAGTAAGCCGGCGTCGAGCGAATCGGGATAGTCGACTTCCAGCGCAGTGTCCGTCGGCGGTGCCGGGCGAGAAACCATATTCGCCACCCTAACGACAAAATAGCTAGACGATCAACATAAGTTGCGGGGAGTGCGATGCAGGTAGCCTCCGACTATGACTGTGACCGAGATCGCTCTGACCGGCCTGGATGGCGGTTCCTTGTCGCTGGCCGACTACAACGACCGTGCCGTGCTGGTGGTCAATGTGGCGTCCAAGTGTGGCCTGACGCCGCAATATGCCGCGCTGGAGCAGCTTGCGCGCGACTACGGGGAGCGCGGGCTCACCGTCCTCGGCGTGCCGTGCAACCAGTTCATGGGCCAGGAGCCCGGCACCGCCGAGGAAATCCAGACCTTCTGTTCCACCACGTACGGCGTGACGTTTCCGCTGCTGGCGAAAACCGAGGTCAACGGCGCGGACCGGCATCCGCTCTACGCTGAACTGACCAAGACGCCCGACGATGCCGGCAAAGCCGGTGACGTGCAGTGGAACTTCGAGAAGTTCCTGATCGCTCCGGGCGGAGTGGTGGTCAACCGATTCCGTCCGCAGACGGCGCCTGACGCGCCAGAGGTGATCGAGGCCGTCGAGGCCGTGCTGCCGAATTAGCTGGTCGTGCGCATTGAACTGACGCTTCCTGTCCGCGTGTACGTCACTATCTGGACATCTGACATCGTCAAAATTGAGGCGTGTCTGGGAAGTTGATCGTCTCGGTCTCCGGGATCCGCGAACACACATTGGACGACGTCGCCGATTTCTGCGAGAGAATGGACGCCCGCGCGGTGCCGGTGTCGCTGCTGGTCGCCCCGCGGTTGAAGGGCGGTTACCGGCTGGATCGTGACCCGGTGACCGTCGAATGGCTGACCGGGCGGCGAGCAGCCGGTGACGCCATCCTGCTCAACGGATACGACGACGCGGCCACCAAGAAGCGCCGCGGCGAATTCGCGACGCTGCCCGCGCATGAGGCGAATCTGCGGCTGACGGCCGCCGACCGGGTGCTCGAACATCTCGGCCTGCGTACCCGGCTCTTCGCGGCACCGCGCTGGACCGCGTCGCCAGGAACGATTAATTCGCTGCCGCGCAACGGTTTTCGGCTACTCGCCGATCTGCACGAGATCACCGACCTGGTCCGGCAGACGACCGTGCGGGCGCGGGTTCTGGGCATCGGTGAAGGGTTCCTGTCGGAGCCCTGGTGGTGCCGGATGCTGGTGCTGTCGGCTGAGCGGGTGGCGCGCCGTGACGGCGTCGTCCGGGTCGCGGTGGCGGCCAGCCATCTGCGCAAGCCCGGGCCGCTGCAAGCGATGCTGGACGCAGTGGATCTCGCCCGGTTACAGGGGTGCGAGCCCACCGTGTACCAGTGGCGGGCGGATCAGGCGATTCTCGACGCGGCCTGACCGTCTCGGTCGCTACTGTGTAGCGCCATGAGCGATACCCAAGCTGATGTCATCGTCGTCGGGGCGGGCCTGGCCGGCCTGGTGGCCGCCTGCGAGGTGGTCGAGCGCGGCAAGCGGGTACTGATCGTCGACCAGGAGAACAGCGCCAACCTCGGCGGGCAGGCATTCTGGTCGTTCGGCGGCTTGTTCTTCGTCGACAGTCCCGAGCAGCGTCGGCTGGGCGTCCACGACAGCTACGAGCTCGCACTGCAGGACTGGCTGGGTACCGCGGCGTTCGACCGGCAAGAGGACTACTGGCCCAAGCAGTGGGCGCAAGCCTACGTCGATTTCGCGGCCGGCGAGAAGCGCAGCTGGCTGCGTGACCGGGGACTGAAGATCTTTCCGTTGGTGGGCTGGGCTGAGCGCGGTGGCTACGGCGCTCAGGGACACGGTAATTCGGTGCCGCGCTTCCACATCACCTGGGGAACCGGGCCGGCCATCGTCGAGATTTTTGCGCGCCGACTCGTCGACCATCCGAATGTGCGGTTCGCCTACCGGCATCAGGTCGACGAGCTGATCGTCGACGGCGGCGCGGTAACCGGAGTTCGGGGCAGCGTGCTCGAGCCGTCGTCCGAGGCGCGCGGTGTCACGTCATCGCGAAATGTGATCGGCGACTTTGAATTTCATGCACAAGCAGTGATCGTCACCAGCGGTGGCATCGGCGGCAACCACGACATGGTGCGGGCCAACTGGCCCACCCGAATGGGTCGGGTTCCCCAGCGAATGCTCGCCGGGGTGCCCGCCCACGTCGACGGCCGGATGATCGCAATCACCGAGAAGACCGGCGCCCGGGTGATCAACCGGGACCGGATGTGGCACTACACCGAGGGCATCACCAACTACGACCCGATCTGGCCGATGCACGGTATCCGCATCATTCCGGGACCGTCCTCGCTGTGGCTGGACGGCACCGGCAAGCGGTTGCCCGTCCCGCTGTATCCCGGCTTCGACACCCTCGGCACGTTGGAGTACATCGCGAAGTCGGGTTACGACTACACCTGGTTTGTGCTGAACGCCAAGATCATTGGCAAGGAGTTCGGCCTGTCCGGTCAGGAACAGAACCCGGATTTGACTCAGCGCAGTGTGCGCCAACTGCTGGCGTCGCGGGCCGGATCGGGCGCGCCGGCCCCGGTGCAGGCGTTCGTCGAGCGCGGTGTCGACTTCGTCACCGCAAATTCGTTGCGCGAGTTGGTGTCCGCGATGAACGCGCTGCCGGACGTGGCGCCGCTGGATTACGCGACGGTCGCCGACGAGGTCACCGCCCGTGACCGCGAAGTGGTGAACAAGTTCACCAAGGACGGCCAGATCACCGCGATCCGCGCCGCCCGCGAATTCCTGGGCGACAAGCTGGGCCGGGTGGTTGCCCCGCACCCGCTGCTCGACCCCAAGGCAGGGCCGCTGATCGCAGTCAAGCTTCATATCCTGACGCGAAAGACATTGGGCGGGTTGGAGACCGACCTGGACGCGCGGGTACTGGGGGCCGACGGAACACCACTGAACGGGTTGTACGCGGCCGGTGAGGTGGCCGGTTTCGGCGGCGGTGGCGTGCACGGCTACCGGGCGCTGGAGGGTACGTTCCTGGGCGGCTGCATCTTCTCCGGCCGCGCGGCGGGCCGCGGTGCGGCCGCCGACATCGCCTGAAGCCCGGCGACGTCCTAGAACGTCACCCCGGTCTCTTCGGGCAATACCTGGAAGTCGGTGTCGGTCATCTCGCTGAGTCGGCCGTAGTAGATGCCGCGCGCCTCTGGGGCGACGACGGCCTGGTGAATGGGTATCGCGCGGGCCGGCGCGACCGCACGCAGATAGTCGACCGCTTCGGAGATCTTCATCCAGGGCGCCGCGGCCGGCGTGGCCAGCACGTCCACCGGCTCATCCGGGACGAACAGCGCATCGCCGGGATGCATGAAGCGTGCCGGATGCTCCCCATCGCCGATCACATACGAAATGTTGTCTATCACTGGGATTTCCGGGTGGATGACGGCATGCTTGCCGCCGAGCGCGCGGATCGTCAGCTGACCGACCGACAGCTCGTCACCGACGTGCACGGCCCGGCACGGCGCGGCAAGCTGTGCGGTGGTCTGCGGGTCGGCGTAAAGCGCGGCGCCCGGGTTGGCATCGAGCAGGGCGGGCAGCCGCTCCTGATCCACGTGGTCGGGGTGCTGATGGGTGATCACGATCGCGGACAGGCCGGTGATGCCCTCGAAGCCGTGCGAGAAGTTACCCGGATCGAACAGCACCGTGGTGTGACCGAAGTCGGCGAGAACGCACGAATGGCCGAAATGCGTGAGTTGCATGTCTACGATTGTGCGCTAATGAGGTGCAGGGGCATGCGCCTAGTCATGGCGACAACGCTGATCGCGGGCGGCGTGCTGTTCGCGTGCGTGCCGTTGGCGGGCGTCGCGGGCGCGGAGCCGGAAACGTGCCCGCCGGTGTGCGACCAGATTCCTGACACGGCGTGGATCTCCGCGGCGGCGATACCGCTGAACTCGACCTACCACTGGCCATCACCGGCCGGGTCCGCGGTGGCGATGACGGGCGCTGCGACGCCCCGGTTCCGCTTCGAGGAGGTGTGTGCGACGCCGGTGTTCCCGCAGGACACCCGCCTCTCCGCAGTGGCCGCTCGAGCGACGGCGGACAACGCTGCGGGTCAGTGGCAGTTACGGGCGGAGGTCGTGCACTGGCGCGGCGATACGGCGACTGGTGGCCCGAATGCGAAGTCGGTGTTCGATATCGCCGAAGCAGCGCTACGCGGCTGCCAACTGGGGGCCGCCAGCGAGTCGCCGTCGATCACCGTCGACGAGCCGAACCGGCTGTCCGCGGTGATCAGCGGGCCGACGATACTGCACACCTACCTCGTCGTGCAGCCGGAAAACAGCACGATCAGCGAGCTGACGCTGTGGGGGACGGATGCTGTCCAACCGCCCTGGCCGATCATCTCTGACGGCCAGGTGCTGGACGCCATGTCGTCGGCGGCATGCGCGGCTTACGTCGGCTCGTGCTAGCACGACGGCTGTGGTGCCGACCGGTAGAGTTGGCGCCGAGCAGCCGAGACAGTAGTGAGGAGTGCGGGTGGCCCGGGTGGTTGTGCACGTAATGCCCAAGGGCGAGATTCTCGACCCGCAGGGCCAGGCGATTGTCGGCGCATTGGGCCGACTCGGCCATGGCGGAATCTCAGACGTTCGGCAGGGCAAGAGGTTCGAGCTCGAGGTCGACGACAGCGTCGACGATGCGGCGCTCGCCGAGATCGCCGAGTCGTTGCTGGCCAACACCGTGATCGAGGATTGGACCGTTAGCCGAGAGCCGCAGTGACGGCGCGGATCGGCGTCATCACCTTCCCGGGGACGCTTGATGACGTCGACGCGGCGCGCGCAGCACGCGCCGTCGGCGCCGAATCTGTCAACCTCTGGCACGCTGACGCCGACCTCAAAGGTGTCGACGCGGTGGTGGTCCCCGGCGGGTTCTCCTACGGTGATTATCTGCGCTGCGGTGCCATCGCGAAATTCGCCCCGGTGATGGGCGAAGTCATCGCCGCCGCGGAGCGCGGACTCCCGATTCTGGGCATTTGCAACGGTTTTCAGGTGCTATGCGAGGCCGGATTGCTGCCTGGCGCGCTGACCCGCAATGCCGGTCTGCATTTCGTCTGCCGCGACGTGTGGCTGCGGGTGGAGTCGGCGTCGACGGCGTGGACGACGCGCTACGAGCCCGGCGCGGATCTGCTGATCCCGCTGAAGTCGGGCGAAGGCCGATACGTGGCCTCCGATGCGGTACTCGACGAATTGGAAGGCGAAGGCCGCGTGGTGTTTCGCTACCACGACAATGCCAACGGCTCGCTGCGCGACATTGCCGGTGTCAGCTCGGCCAACGGTCGCGTTGTCGGCCTGATGCCGCACCCCGAACACGCCACCGAGGCGTTGACCGGGCCTTCCGACGACGGCCTGGGCCTGTTCTACTCGGCGCTGGACGCCGTTCTGGCCGCCTGAACTCCCCGCTAGCGCAAGGCGTGCTCGGCCATCAGGCCGACCGGGCTATTACTGGCTGAAAGACCTGCGGCGCAGTGTAATTCACCGAATGCACCGCTGAGAGCCTCGGTGGCCTCATGCGGGTCGTGGAAAGTCTTGTCGTCGGTGAGCACTGCAATGCCCAGCTGGTCGACATAGCTCCACACGGTGATGTTCACCGGAGCGCCGGGTGACAGCACCCCCGTCGAGTAGATCTCGCTGACCGGGGCGCCGGCGAAGTAGCCGCGTTCTCGCGGTCCGGGCACGCTGGAGACGGCGACGTTCATCATCTTGTTCGGCGCGTCGCGCCGGCCGAGCCAGCGGAACGCCGCCGGGGCGATCGCGGTCGGCAGATAGCCCATCAGCTGCCCGTAGAGCCGCGGACCGAGGATCGCGTGATCCTCCTTGGCGATCTTGGTGGCCAGCGCGACCAGCTTGGCTCGTTCGGCCGGGTCGGCGACGTGTACCGGTAGCGATATCGACAGGCCGCTGATTTCGTTGCCGGTGACGCGATCCGACCTGTCGGTGGCGGTGGGCACCGACGCGATGATCGGGCGTTCGGCACTGCCGTCGTAGCGCAGCAGCAGCTGCCGCAGTCCGCCGGCCGCGGTGGCCAGCACGACATCGTTGAGGGTGATGCCGAGGGCTTTTGAGGTCGCCTTGACGTCAGCCAGTCGCAGTGCGGTGGTGGCGAACCGGCGCTGCGGCGACACGACGTGGTTGAGGAATGTCGGTGGAGCGTCGAAGGCATCCGCGAGGTCGGGATGATCGCCGCGCTCCCGGGTACGCCGGCGCACCCGGCTGAAGCCCCTGGTCGCGTCGCCGACAAGTCCAGGGAGGGCGGTGATCTGGCGGATGTGGTCACGCGCGGCCGCAAGCAGCAGGCCTGCGGTCGTCGGGCTCACGCCGGCCTCGTCGTTGTCCCGCTCGTCGGTGGGCGCGTCCCGGGGATCCATGGCGCGGGCCAGCAGGTTGACCGAGGCGACACCGTCAGCCAGTGCGTGGTGGATCTTGCCGATCAGGGCGAACCGTCCGCCGGCCAGCCCCTCGGCGACATGGAATTCCCACAGCGGCCTGCTGCGGTCCAGCGGCGTCGACGCGACGTCGCCGATGACCGCGTCGAGCTCCCTACGACCGCCGGGTGCGGGCACCTGTACCCGGTGCAGGTGGTAGTCGAGGTCGACGTCGCAGTTCTCCAGCCACATCGGGTGATGCATATGCCAGGGGATGTCAACGAGCTTGTAGCGCAACGGTTCCAGCAGATGCAGGCGGCGCAGCAGGTGGCGGCGGAAGGCCTCGTAACTGAACTCGGCATCGCTGCCGGGATCGACGATCGCCACCTTCAGCGTGTGCGTGTGCAGGTTGGGCGTCTCGCTGTAGAGCAGCATGGCGTCCATGCCGTTGAGTCTTTTCACGCCCACCTCCGTGCCGACATGTTCATGCAAGCACTTCGGTCACGGCTATTCGCCGTAATGGCGGATTCAGCCCAGGATCGGGAACCGGCGCTGCTTGGCCAGACGGTCCAGCGCACTTTGCATCACCGAGCGGACATACTCGTCCACCTCGCCGACATCCGGGTCCTTCCCGAACTGCTCCGCGATGTCGATCGGCTCGAGGACCTCGGTGACCACCTTCGACGGCAGCGGCAGGTTCGGCGGGAAGATCATGCTCAGCCCGAACGGGAAACCGAGACTGATGGGCAGAATATCCATGCGCGCCTTGGTAATTCCCAGCTTCCTGGCCAGCCAGTTACCGCGCGTCAAGAACAGCTGGGTTTCCTGGCCGCCGATCGACACCATCGGCACGATCGGCACGCCCGCCTCGATCGCGGTCCGGACGTAGCCGGTCCGGCCGTTGAAGTCGATGGTGTTCTCACTGAACGTCGGTCGGTAGGAGTCGTAGTCCCCACCGGGGAACACCAATACCACCGCGCCCGAATGCAGTGCGACGGCGGCATTCTCGCGACTGGCCTCGATCACCCCGAGGCGACGCAGCACTCCGTCCAACGGGCCGATGAAAATGCCGTAATGGCCGAGCGTGTAGACGGGACGGTCATAGCCGAACTCGTTGTAGAAGGCGGGCGAGAAGATGAAGACGTCGGGGGTCAGCATCCCCCCGGAGTGGTTGGAGACCACCAGCGCTCCGCCGGTCGGCGGGATGCTGTCGATGTTGCGGACCTCGGCACGGTGATACTGCTTGATCAACGGCCCGACGGTGTTCGCGACCTGCTTGGTGAATTCGGGATCCCACTTGGCCGTCTCGCGATTCTTTGGCGCCTTCGCGTTGCTGCCCGCCATGGTGGAGCCCTCAAATCCTCGCTGATCGTGGCTGTGAGCATGATACTCTCGCTTTTGGAGAATGTCATATCCGTTTGCTGTGGACCGATGCCGATCTGAGGAACGATGACCGAGAAGGTACTTGTCACAGGCGGTTTCGGGTTGGTCGGGTCGCAGACCGTGCGGCGGCTGGCCATCGACGGGCACCGCGTGGTCGCCACCGACCTCGGCACGCCGGCTCAACGCAAAGCCGCGGCGTCGTTGCCGGCCAACGCCGATGCTCGCTGGGCGGACCTGACCAACCAGCGTGAGGTCGACGTGCTGGTTGCCGACGTCTCACCGACAGTGATCGTCCACTTGGCCGCGGTGATTCTGCCGCCGGCCTATCGACACCCCCGAAGTCGCACGTCGCGTCAACGTGGACGCGACCGCGGCGCTGCTGCGCGCCGCGCAGGCAAGCGAACATCCACCGCGCTTCGTGTTGGCCTCCAGCAATGCTGTCTACGGGTCGCGCAATCCGCATCGCCACCCCGAGCGGTTAACCGTTGATTCCCCGCTGCGACCGGCGGACCTCTACGGCGCCCACAAGGTCGAGGCCGAAAACCTTTTGCGGGCTTCGAGTCTGGAGTGGGTGATCCTGCGCCTGGGCGGGGTGATCAGCACCGACCCCGACGCGATGCCGTTCAACGGCGACGCGCTGTTCTTCGAGAGCGCCCTGCCGACCGACGGGCGCATCCACACCGTCGACGTCCGGGATGTGGCGTCCGCGTTCGCCGCCGCAACCACCGCCGACGTCGTCAGCGAAACGCTGCTGATTGCCGGCGACGACTCGCATCTCCATCGGCAGAAGGACGTTGGCCTGGCGCTGGCCGCAGCTCGTGGGCTGTCGGACGTCTTGCCCGCCGGCCGACCCGGCGACCCCGACAGCGACGAAAACTGGTTCGTCACAGACTGGTTGGACACCACCCGCAGTCAGCAGGCGCTGTCGTTCCAGCACCACTCGTGGCCCGAGATGCTCGCGGAGATGCGCGCCGCTGCCGGGTGGCGTCGCTACCCGATGTCGCTGATTTCGCCCATCGCGCGGCAACTGCTCAAACGCCGGGCCGCGTACCGGGACGCGCCGGGTCGTTATGCCGACCCGTGGGGGGCCATTCGATCCCGGCTTGGCGAGCCCGCGCCGGACTGATCGATCTGCACCGGGTAGCCGGCGCGCAGCACCGCCACATTCGACGGTGGGGTGATTGCAGACACCAAACCCCTTGTGGGCCTGGCCAACTGAAGCCGATACGCGTAGGCATCGTCGTCGAACACCGCGAGATGATCGCCGACGATGATGGCGGGTCCTTCGTCGGTATCGACGAACACGCCGTCGGGCAGGGAACTCCACGAGTGCTTCTGCGGTTCGTCGGTGCGCTCGCGGTGCAGGACGGCGTCCATGTCTTTGGCGTACGGCATTGCACCACCGTGGTTTTGCTGCCAGGCCCGTTGGTAGGCGCGGTAGTCGCCGCGGCGGCATTCGGCGCAGGGCCGGTGGCCCGCGGCAAAAGCGACCGCCTCATCGAGGAAGAACAACGGGGTGTAGTGCGTGGGGGCCCACTGCCGCGAGTACCGCCCCTTGAACTCCAGGAGGCAGGTGATCCGCCGCGACCGGGGACGGTGATGATGCTGCCGCCCGGCGAGATCCGGTTACGCGCCGGAGTCATGCAACCCCTTCCAGATCCAGCAGCGCGCGCTTGGCGGCCGGGCCGCCGCGATAGCCGCCCATCGTGCCGTCGGAGCGGACGACCCGATGGCACGGTACGACGACCGGAATGGGGTTCGTTGCGCAGGTCGTCCCGACGGCGCGAACCGCCTTGGGGGAACCGGAAAGTCGGGCCAGCGTGCCGTAGCTGGCCGTGCTGCCGTAGTGGATGTCGGCGGCCAGGTGCTCGAGGACCACGCGGCGAAATCCCTTGGACAGCTGCCAATCCAGTGGCACATCGAAGTTGTGCCGGCGGCCGGCGAAATACTCGTCGAGCTGCAGCGCGACGCCGTCGAGGCGAGCCGGTGCGTGCAAGACGCGGGGGCTGATCCGGTCGGACAGGTTCTGCAGGACGCCGTCGTGGCCTTCGTTGCTGAACGCGACGCGCACCAGCCCGGCCGGTGTGGCGGCGATCAGTAGCGCGCCGACGGGCGAGTCGACGGTCCGGTACGCGACGTCGAGCAGGTTGTCGCGTTCGGCTGCTGCTGCCAGTGCGGCCTGCAGGCGGGTGAGGTCGTTGGCGTCGACCGGATACAGCGCGGCCAGGTCAGGGGTGTTCATCGGCGAACTCCGTTGCGATGTCGGGCGAATAGGTGCGCCGCAGCGCGGCGATGCCATCGGCGGCCGCGCGGCGGGCGGCGGCCGCGCTGCTGTCGAGGATCGTGGCGATCTCGGCGTAGGGCAACCCGGCCAGGTAGTGGTAGGCCACCGCCTGACGCTGCTTGGGCGGCAACGCGGCAACCGCCTCGGTCAACTCGAGGTGGTGGGTGTCGGCATGATCCGGCGACGGCCGGTCCGGGGTCTCCGGGACCGGCGTCGCCCGCCGGGCAGTGGCGCGGACGATGTCGATCGCCTTACGGTGGGCGATCGTGACCAGCCACGCCTCGACATTCGCGTCGGCGGCCAGATCCGGGTAGGCCTTCATCGCCGCCAGGAAGGTCTCCGACCAGGCGTCGTCAGCGTCGGCGTGCCCGAGGACCGCGCGCGCCACCCGCAGCACAGTGGCGCCGTGCCCGGCCACGATGCTCTCGAACGGCGGCTTCACCTCTGCTACCAGAGTGATTGCGGTGCAACGGGGATGGCGTTCTCCAGCTCGAGAAGATACTGCTTGCGGTCCAGACCGCCGGCGTATCCGGTGAGCTTGCCGGTTGATCCGACGACCCGATGACACGGAATGAAGATGGACAACGGGTTGTGGCCGACGAATCCGCCGATGGCGCGGGGGCTGATGCCGTCGCCGATTTTGCCGGCCAGCGCACCGTAGGTCGTGGTGCGACCGTAGGGGATCTCGGCGAGCAGCTGCCAGAGTGTGCGCGCCCGTTCGCTGCCAACGAGATTGAGCGGCAGATCGAAGTCGTGTCGCTCACCGGCGAAGTACTCGCGCAGCTGGGCGATGGCCTCGTCGAAGCCGCGGTCGTCGCTCGGTTCGACCTGCGGCCCGAAGCTGGTCTGATCCGGCTGGGTCCAGTGCCCCGGGTAATACAGACCGGTGAGGCCGACGGCGTCGCGCACCAGGGTCAACGGTCCGATCGGTGAATCGATGACGACGTGACGAGTCGTCGCGGTCATGGTGGTCATGGGTGCCCTCCGGTGTTCGTTGAAACGTTGATCTACCCGGTAGACGTCTGGGTCGCCTGGTTTGTGAGTTTGGCTGCTAAATCGCGCAGATCGGTGGCGACGATCATCGGCTGCGGCAAGCCGCTGACGGGCAACGCCGCATTGCCAGGCCGGGTGATCAGCGCACCACTGAATCCGACAGACTGCGCGCCGATGGTGTCCCACACGTGTGCGGCGACCATCATGCAGTCGGACGGAGACACTGCAAGCTGCCCGCAAGCGTGCAAGTACACCGCCGGCGCGGGTTTGAACGCCCGGCAGGCATCGACGCTCAACTGGCGCTCGAACAAGTGACTCAGCCCGGCGTGCTCCAACGGGCTGGGCCGGTCCGGCTCCGGCGGCGAGTTGGTCAGCGTGACCAAACGGAAACCGTTGTCGCGCAGAACTATCAGACCGTCCTCGACATCGGGGTGAGCGGGCATGGCGAGCATCGCCTGCTTGAGCGCCTGCACGTCGTCGTCGGTAATCTCCACCCGGCGGGTGTCGGCAACCATTCGCAAGACTCCCTGGCCGAGCGTGAAGAAGTCGACGTAGTGCCCCGACAAGGTCGCCGTCATGGAGTACATGACCAGTTGATTGAACCACTCGCGCATCACCGCGGGATCGCCGAAGATGCGCGCGAAAGCCGGTGCTATGGAGTCGATGTCGATAAGAGTTTCGTTGACATCGAACACCAGAACCGACGGGGTGGGCGCCATCGTCAGGGCGCTACGGGCTCAGCGCGACCGATGCCTCGGCGGTGTAGTTCAGGAACGTCAGGGTCTCCTGCAGGTACAGCTGCACGGCGTCGGCGTCGTGGGACAGGTAGCCGATCGACACGTCGGTGCCCAGCTGCAAGTCGAAGTCGCCGCCGCGGGTGGTCAGCACGAACGCGCCGTCGATGGCGGGTGCCCAGATGATGTCACCGTTGACCAGCCGGTTGATGTGCTCGAGGATCGGATATCCGTGCTCGGTGGTTTCGCTGACCTTGGTGTAGACCTCGGCGGACAGCAGCACCGAGTAGGGGCCGTCGACGCCGGCCAACCGCAGTTCGGTCAGCGCCTGGGTGATGACGTCGGGGATTTCGCGCGGGTCGGCGGGCAGCTTGAGCGGTGGATTGCTGCTGGCGCTGCGGATGCCCTCGATCGATGCGGCGGCGTAGCCCTCGAAGATGGCCCGGTCTTCGGCGAAGGCCAGCTTCTTGGCGGCGACTTTGACCGGATCCCAGTCCGAATCCTGCGAGCCGCGTTCCACGTCGTCGATCTCCGAGCGTGACAGCGCGAACGGAACCCGAAGCCGCACAAGTGGTTTACTGGCGCGCAAGTGGGTGATCACGCCGTCGGAAGGGGCTTTGACGTCGATCAGTCGCCCGGTGCTGACGGCAGCGGCGGTGGGTCCGGCCGGTTCGCTGACGTCGACCACCCGGCGGCCGGCGATATGCCGCTTGAAGGTCCGCCTCGCCTCCACTTCGATGTCGTCCCAAGCTTCTTCGGTGATCGGAGCAAGATCGCGGTACAGGTTGTTCATTGCGGGATTCCTTTCAAACTGCCGATCGCCAACGAGCCATCCGCGGATGTTTTGAGTATCGCCGGAGTCGCCGCCGGTGAGATCGGCAGCGGGGGCGGGTCATCGAGAAAGTCGACGGTGGGGGAGAAGAACAGTCCACCGGTGACCGCGGTGGAGAAGTCCAGAATGCGGTCGGTGTTGCCGGGCGGATCACCGAGGAACATGTTGTGCAGCATCTGCTCGGTCACCGCAGGCGTGCGCGAGTAGCCGATGAAGTAGGTGCCGAATTCACCCTTCCCGAGTTCGCCGAAAGGCATGTTGTGTCGCACGATCTGGAGCTGAGTGCCGTCGTCGTCGGTGATGACGTTGAGCGCGATGTGCGCGTCGGCCGGCTTTTCGTCGTCGCCGAACTCGATGTCTTCCAACTTGGTTCGGCCGATCACGCGCTCCTGCTCGGGAACCGGCAGAGAATCCCACGCCGCCATGTCGTGGAGATACTTCTGCACGTGCACGTAACTGCCGCCGGCGAATCCCGGGTCCTCGTCGCCGATCTCGGTTGCCGCGACAGCCGGCGCGCCGTTCGGATTCTCGGTTCCGTCGACGAAGCCGAGCAGATCACGGTTGTCGAAGAACCGGAACCCGTGCACCTCGTCGACGACGGTCACCGCCCCGGCCATCGATCGCAGGATGTGATTGGCCAGCTCGAAGCAGACGTCCAGCGTCTCGGCCCGAACGTGGAACAACAGGTCCCCGGGCGTTGCCGGGGCCGCGTGTCGTGGGCCGTCCAGCTCGATGAACGGGTGCAGTTCGGCCGGTCGCGGGCCGTCGAACAATCGGTCGAAGGCGTGCGAGCCGATCGAGGTGATCGCCGACAGCTTCTTGGCGGGCTCGCGAAACCCGGTCGACCGGACCAACCCGGAGATCCCGGCGAGTGCGTCGTGGACGACCTCTTCGCCACCCGGGTCGATCGTGACCACCAGGAAGATCGCGGCCGGAGTCAGCGGCGCGAGCACCGGCTGCGGTTGCGGGATGGGCACGGGTTCGACCCTAACGTTTCCCTTGAGCCCGTGATGAAAAGATGGGCCCCATGGTTGCCTCGGCGCAGGGTCTGTGTGAATTCATCGACGCGTCCCCGTCACCGTTTCATGTCTGCGCCACCGTGGCGTCCCGGTTGCGGTCGGCCGGCTACACCGAGCTCGCCGAGGCGGACAAGTGGCCACGCGCCGGCAAGTTCTTCATCGTGCGAGCCGGGTCGCTGGTGGCGTGGAACAGCGGCAACGACGCCGGCGGTCGACCGTTCCGGGTGATCGGCGGTCACACCGACAGCCCCAACCTGCGGGTCAAGCAACACCCCGACCGTGAGGTCGCCGGTTGGCAGATGGTTGCGCTGGAACCCTATGGCGGTGCCTGGTTGAACTCGTGGCTCGACCGCGACCTGGGCATCAGCGGGCGGCTATCGGTGCGCGACGGCACCGGTATCGCCCATCGACTCGTGCGAATCGACAACCCCATCCTGCGGGTGCCGCAGCTGGCGATCCACCTGGCCGAGGACCGTAAATCGCTCACGCTGGATCCGCAGCGCCACGTCAATGCGGTGTGGGGTGCCGGCGGCTCAGCCCGATCGTTTACGAGCTACGTCGCCGAATGGGCCGGCGTCGATCCTGACGAGGTACTGGGCGCCGACCTGATGACCCACGACCTGACTCCGTCGCACGTAACGGGCGTCGACGGCCAGTTCGTCAGCGCGCCGCGGCTGGACAACCAGGCATCTTGCTACGCGGGTCTGGAAGCGTTTCTGGACGCCAAGGCAAGCGAGTATCTGCCGGTGCTCGCGCTGTTCGACCACGAAGAGGTCGGATCGACCTCGGATCACGGCGCGGACTCCGACCTGCTGCTCGTCACCCTCGAACGCATCGAGCTGGCCGGTGGTGGCGGGCGCGCCGACTTTCTGCGCAGATTGCCGGGATCCATGGTTGCCTCGGCGGACATGGCGCACGCCACCCACCCCAACTACCCCGAGCGCCACGAGCCGGGTCATCTCATCGCGATCAACGGCGGCCCGGTGCTCAAAGTGCATCCAAATCTCCGCTACGCCACCGACGGTCGCACCGCCGCGGCGTTCGCGCTGGCCTGCCGGCAGGCCGGGGTGCCGCTGCAACGGTACGAGCACCGCGCCGACCTGCCGTGTGGTTCGACGATCGGCCCGATGACCGCGGCCCGGACCGGCATCCCGACGGTCGACGTCGGCGCCCCTCAGCTCGCGATGCACTCGGCTCGAGAATTGATGGGCGCCAACGACGTTCCCTCCTACGCGGCGGCGCTGCGGGCGTTCTTGTCGCCCGGCTGACCGGTCAGACGAAGACCGGGTCGTAGCGGATCACGTTCTCCACGACGACGCCGTCACGGGTGCGAACCCGGTCCAGCCCGCGGATCTCGATGGGCCCGTTCGGCCCGGTGGCGTGCCCGATGTAGTGCAGGAAGAACAGCTCCTCGCCCTCCGTCGGGCCGGCCGCCGTCGCGCTGTCGACGAGCTCGAGTTTCAGGTCCGGAGCGACGGCGAGCAGGTCGGCGATCTTCTGGGTGTACGCCTCGAATCCATGTACTGGCTCGCTGTCACCGGGCCAGTAGCCGATGATGTCGTCGGCCAGGATGTCCATGCTGTGCGACATACTGGGCGCCGCCCAGAACGCTGCGAAGAACTCCGGGCTGAATCTCGGAGTCGTTGTGGCCGTGGTGGTTTGAGTGTCAGTCATGATGCCCTCCAGGTTGTGAATGGTTCGGGTGAAAGTCTGTACCGCAGTGGCGAGGCTGCACAATTACCTTCGAGGTCATCGCTGCGGTAATAAACTTTCAGGCATGGCACTCAACGTGGAGATGGTCACCTTCGACTGTGTCGACCCCGTGCAGCTCGCACAGTGGTGGGCCCAGCAATTCGGCGGCGAGACACAGGAAATGATTCCCGGCGAGTTCATCGCGGTGATCCGCCCGGATGGGCCGCGGCTGGGCTTCCAGAAGGTCGACGATCCAACCCCCGGCAAGAACCGGGTGCACCTGGATTTCGGCGCCGCCGACGTTGACGCCGAGGTGGCCCGGCTCACGTCCGCGGGCGCGACCGAGGTCGGGCGGCACAGCATCGGCGACAACTTCCGCTGGGTGGTGCTGGCCGACCCGGCCGGCAACGCCTTCTGCGTCGCCGGCGCGGGCTAGCCACCGGGCACCATAGACTGTTCGGTGTGACGTCAGGGCTCACCCACGCGACCGATACCGTCGAGCGGGCCGCGGCCACCCCTGACCAGCCGCAACCGTTCCGCGAACTCGGTCTCAAAGACGACGAATACCAGCGGATCCGCGACATCCTGGGCCGCCGGCCGACCGACGCCGAGCTGGCCATGTACTCGGTGATGTGGAGCGAGCACTGCTCCTATAAGTCGTCCAAGGTCCATCTGCGGTACTTCGGCGAGACCACCACCGACGAGATGCGGGCCGGCATGCTCGCCGGGATCGGCGAGAACGCCGGCGTCGTCGACATCGGCGACGGCTGGGCGGTCACGTTCAAAGTCGAGTCGCACAACCACCCGTCGTACGTGGAGCCCTATCAGGGCGCGGCTACCGGCGTCGGCGGCATCGTCCGCGACATCATGGCCATGGGCGCCCGGCCGGTCGCGGTGATGGACCAGTTGCGCTTCGGTGCAGCGGACGCCCCCGACACCCGCCGTGTGCTCGACGGCGTGGTGCGCGGAGTTGGCGGTTATGGCAACTCGCTGGGCCTGCCCAACATCGGCGGCGAAACAGTCTTCGATGCCTGTTACGCAGGCAACCCGTTGGTGAATGCACTCTGTGTCGGCGTGCTGCGCAAGGAGGATCTGCATCTGGCGTTCGCTTCGGGCGCCGGCAACAAGATCATCCTGTTCGGCGCGCGGACCGGACTCGACGGCATCGGCGGTGTGTCGGTGCTGGCGTCGGAGACCTTCGGTGGCGACGAGTCGGGATCGGGCCGCAAGAAACTTCCCTCGGTTCAGGTCGGCGACCCGTTCACCGAGAAGGTGCTCATCGAGTGCTGCCTCGAGCTGTATTCCGCGGGCCTGGTGATCGGCATCCAGGACCTTGGTGGAGCCGGATTATCCTGTGCCACCTCCGAACTCGCATCAGCCGGCGACGGCGGGATGGCGATCCAGCTGGAGACCGTGCCGTTGCGGGCCAAGGACATGACGCCCGCCGAAATCCTCTCCAGCGAGTCGCAGGAGCGGATGTGTGCGGTGGTTGCGCCCGAGAACGTGGACGCGTTCATGGCCGTCTGCCGCAAGTGGGAGGTGCTGGCCACCACGATCGGGGAGGTCACCGACGGCGATCGGCTGCAGATCACCTGGCATGGCGAGACGGTCGTCGATGTGCCGCCGCGCACCGTGGCCCACGAGGGCCCGGTCTATCAGCGTCCCGTCGCGCGTCCCGAGTCGCAGGACGCGCTCATCGCCGACACGTCGGCCGGCCTGAAGCGGCCGGTCTCCGGCGACGAGCTGCGCGCGACTTTGCTTGCGCTGCTGGGCAGTCCGCACCTGTGCAGCCGGGCGTTCATCACCGAGCAGTACGACCGCTACGTGCGCGGCAACACCGTGCTGGCCGAGCATGCCGACGGTGGCGTGCTGCGCGTCGACGAGACCACCGGCCGCGGTATCGCGTTGTCGACCGACGCGTCCGGCCGCTACACGCTGCTGGATCCCTATGTCGGCGCGCAGCTTGCGCTGGCCGAGGCCTACCGCAACGTCGCTGTCACCGGTGCGACCCCGGTCGCGGTGACCAACTGCCTCAACTTCGGATCGCCGGAGGATCCCGGTGTGATGTGGCAGTTCTCCCAGGCGGTCCACGGCCTGGCGGATGGCTGTGCGGCACTGGGCATTCCCGTCACCGGCGGCAACGTCAGCTTCTACAACCAGACCGGGACCACCGCGATCATGCCCACCCCGGTCGTCGGCGTCCTGGGTGTGATCGACGACGTCACCCGCCGCATCCCGACCGCGATGGGCACCGAACCGGGCGAGACGCTGATTCTGCTCGGTGAAACTCGCGACGAGCTCGACGGCTCGATCTGGGCGCAAGTGACCGCCGACCACCTGGGTGGGCGGCCGCCCTCGGTCGACCTGGCCCGCGAGCGCCTGCTGGCCGACGTACTGAGTGCAGCGTCTCGCGACGGACTGGTGTCCGCGGCTCACGACCTGTCCGAAGGCGGGCTGGCGCAGGCCGTGGTGGAATCGGCCATGGCTGGCGAAACAGGTTGCCGCATCGTGCTTCCCGAAGGTGCCGACCCGTTCGTCACGTTGTTCTCCGAGTCGTCCGGCCGGGTGCTGGTGGCGGTACCGCGCACCGAGGAGAGCCGTTTCGCGTCGATGTGCGAGGCACGGGGACTCCCCGCAACCCGGATCGGCGTCGTCGACCAAGGCTCGGACTCGGTCGAGGTACAAGGTTTGTTCACCGTGTCACTGGCCGAGTTGCGCAGCACGTCCGAAGGGGTGCTGGCCGCCCTTCTGCGATGAGCGACGAGTCGAGTGGGCGCCATCCGCTACTGGTGTGGGCGTGGAGCCTGCTTCGGCTGAAATTCGTCGGGGTGGTGTTCAGCGCGCTGTTCTTCTGCTTGTCGCTGACGCCGTCCCTGGTGCCTCGAGAGTGGTTGTTCCAGGGCCTGATTGGCGGTGTGAATGCCGCCTTCGGCTACGGACTTGGGGTGTTGATCGGCAAGGCGGTGAACCGCCTGGTGTTACGTGGCGCCCGGTGGTGGCCGCCGTCGCCGCGGGTGCTGTGGTGGATGAAGGCGGCGGTCGTGGTGCTGGCGCCGACAGCATGTGTGCTGATGCTGATCCCGGCCGCCTCCTGGCAGCGGCAGTTGTCGGCGCTGATGGGCATCGAGGGGCCGACGAATCCGGGCTATCTGCGCACGCTGGCCGTCGCGGTCGTGGTCGGCGCGTTGCTGGTGTCGGCGTTCCGCGTGCTCGTCGACGTCGTCAAACTGCTGGCGCGCATGCTGATTCGGCGATGGCACCTGCACGACGAGGTGGCGCTGTTCATCGGCACCACGATCGTGGTGGCGTTGCTGGTCACCCTGATCGACGGTGTGCTGGTCCGCGCGTTCTTCGCCGGCGCCAACGCGGTGTTCCAACCCCAGGACAGCGCGACGCCCGCGGGTGTCGCGCAGCCACAGTTGCCGGAAAAATCGGGCAGCCCAACATCATTGGCGCCGTGGAGCACGCTGGGATATCAGGGCCGCGCCTTCGTCGGCGCCGGCCCGCATGCCGCCGAGCTGAGCAAGATCAACGGCGCGCCGGCCAAAGAGCCGATCCGGGTGTACGCCGGGCTGCACACCGCCCCCGACGACCAAGGCCGGCTGGACGTACTTGCCGACGAGCTCGAGCGCACCGGCGCGTTCACCCGCAAGGTCCTGGTCATCGCGCCGACCACCGGCACCGGCTGGATCGACCCGGTGGCGGCGAGTTCGGTGGAGACGATGTACAACGGCGACACCGCGATCGTCGGTGTGCAGTACTCCTATCTGCCGAGCTGGATTTCGTTCCTGGCGGACAAGCAGAAGTCGATGGACTCAGGCCGGATGCTGATCAACGCCGTCCACCGGCGGTGGGCGCAACTACCGGCGCAGCACCGGCCCAAGTTGGTGCTCTACGGCGAGAGTCTGGGGTCGTTGGCGGGCCAGGCCGCGTTCGGCTGGCTGCCCGACATCCGACGGATGGGCTTCGACGCGGTGTTGTGGGTCGGGCCGCCGCAGGAGAGCACGTTGTGGCACGCGTTGATCGCGCGCCGCGATCCCGGCACCACCGAAGTGCAGCCCCGATACGACAACGGGCGGACTGTGCGGTTCTCCGAAGCCAACGATCCAGCCGACGTCACTCGGGTCACCGGGCCGCCCTGGACCGGCACCCGCGTGCTGTTCCTGCAGCACCCGTCCGACCCGGTGGTCTGGTGGTCGCCGGACCTGTTGTTCAGCCGCCCAGAGTGGCTCACGGAGCCGCGCGGGCATGACCGCAGTCCGGCGATGCAATGGAGTCCGGTCGTGACGTTCTGGCAGGTCAGCGCCGACTTGACCAATGCCGAAGGGGTTCCCGGCGGGCATGGACACAACTACAGCAACGACATCCTGGACGCCTTCGCCGCGGTGGCCCCGCCGGAAGG
The DNA here is from genome assembly GCA_963737375.1 of uncultured Actinomycetota bacterium. GTDB lineage: Bacteria > Actinomycetota > Actinomycetes > Mycobacteriales > Mycobacteriaceae > Mycobacterium. The sequence goes on along the minus strand of CAVTSP010000002.1, from coordinate 131,740 downwards.
CTGGACCCCGGCCGACACCGAGCGCGTCCGCGCCGCTCTCGGGAACTGAGTCATGGCGGCCCGTCAGAACGCCGATCCGGCACAGACCCGCGACGCGGTCCGCGCCGTCGAAGACTGGCTACGGGACGACAGTCACCCGGCGCCGAGCCGTGCCGAGCTGGCGGCGGCGGTCCGGCTTACCGCGCGCACCCTGGCCGCCGAGGCGCCCGGCGCCAGCGTCGAGGTCCGAATTCCGCCCTTCGTTGCGGTGCAATGCATTGCCGGGCCACGACATACCCGCGGCACCCCGCCCAATGTCGTCGAGGCCGATCCCCGAACCTGGCTGCTACTGGCGACCGGACTCCTGCAGGTGGCCGACGCGACGAGCACAGGTGCGGTGCGCCTCTCCGGTTCGCGTGCTCCAGAGATTTCGGCCTGGCTGCCGGTCGTGCGATTGAGTGGTTAGGTCAGCGGCGCAAATCCAGAACGGACCAGATCAACACTCGTGGCAACGATTTCGCCCAGGTCGCCGGTACAGCCGTCGTCGCCCCATTCTTGGACGGCCACCACAAGGGCCGCCGCCAGAGTGGCTCCCGCGACTTCGGCGACGAGGTCGAGATTGGGTACGCCCGCGTAGCGGGTCTTGATGAAGTCGGTCAGCACTTCGGCGAAGGACGACTGCACGACGCGTAGATGCGCCGCGATTCGTTCGGCGGATATCAACGTCGAACGGGCCATCGCGGCTTGGCGAACCACCTCCACGTCGTGTGGAAAACTCGCCACGCTCGCTAACACGGCATCGAACAGCGACTCCGAGGCGGGTCGTTGCGCCAACGCCTCTGCCAGCCATTCCAGCTGGGTGTCGTAATCCTGGAACAGAACGGCTTCCTTGCTGGGGAAGTGCCGGAAGAAAGTCCGCTCGGTGACGCCGGCTTCGGTGGCCAGCTGCGTCACCGTCACATTGGCGAACCCTTTGCTGGCGAACTGCGCCAGCGCAACCCGGCGTAGCGCCGCATGTGTCGATCGCCGCCGCAGCTCATGAAGGTTGGTCGGCTCTGTCATCGCGCCCGATGTTATCTCGAATTTCGGTAGTACGTCAGGACTGACATCTTCCAATTACGTCAGTACTGACATATTCTGCCAGTCATGACTGACTATGACGCGATCGTTGTCGGCGCTGGGCACAACGGCCTGACGGCGGCAGCCATCCTGCAGGGTGCGGGCCTGCGCACGCTCTGCCTGGAGGCCAACACCTACAGCGGTGGAATGGCCGCGACGGTCGAGCTCATCGACGGATTCCGCTACGAGATCGCGGGATCGGTGCAGTTTCCCACCGCCCCCCAGATCACCAAAGAGCTTGGCCTGGATACTCTTCCGACCGTCGACGCCGAAGTGATGTCGGTCAACATCGGCGAGTCCGGTGAGGAGCCGATGGTTTTCTACCGCGATCCGATGCAGTTGATGACCCATCTCGGTGAGAAACACGGCGCCGACGCGATCATGGGCATGGCCGAGTTGATCGCCTGGAGTCAAGGGCCCGGGAAAGCGCTGGGCCGATTCGAGGTGCGCACGCCGCCGAAGTCGCTCGACGAGATGTATGCCTGCGCGGCCAACGAAGCCGAACGTGCCGCGATACACGAGATGCTGTTTGGCTCGGCGATGGACGCCATCGACCGCTACCTGCCGGACAGAGAAAAGCACTCAGTCATGCGCGGGATGCTCGCGTTTCTGGCCGTCAACTCCACCTACCGCGGTCCGTATACCCCTGGCAGCGCGACCTGCCTGGCCTTTGCGCTGGCAGTGCCCGACGACAGCACCGCCATGATGACCAAGCTCGCCGGCGGTATCGGAGCGCTCACCGAACACCTGCGCGAGCTTTTCATCTCTCGTGGTGGCGAGATGCGCCTCCGGACCAAAGTCGACAAGATTCTGGTGGAACACGACCGCGTCACCGGCGTGCGACTCCGCGACGGGTCAACGATCATCGCACCTGTCGTGGTCTCCAACATCGCGCCCGACCTCACTCTCACCGATCTCGTCGGCGCCGAGCACCTGCCCGCGGACTTGATCGCACGCATGAGCGGCCGCGACCACCGCGCGGCATTCATCCAAATGCATTTCGCTCTTGACGGCTTGCCGGAATTCGCCCCACCCTACGAACTGCTCAACGAACCCGGCATGCAGCAGTCCATCGGGATCTTCGGCTCACCCGAAGAACAGCAGCGCCTGTGGGAGATGTGCACCCGCGGCTTGGTGCCCGACAATCCGTCGCTCGGTATGCAGATACCGTCCTGCATGGACCCCGGTCTGGCGCCGCCCGGCAAGCACGCCGCGAGCGCATATGCGTATGCGTTTCCCGTCGAAGCCAGCCGGGACCAGCACGGGCGTCTGAAAAATGAGATGGCGCAACGGGTTATCGAGAAGATCACCCGGGTTGCGCCTAACTTCCGGAACATCGTCATCCGGCACATTACGTTCGCGCCGTATCACATGCAGACGATGTTCGGCGCTCCGGCGGGCGATTTCTGCCACGGCCTATTGCATCCGGACCTGATGGGGCCGAACCGGCCAGGACCCAAGGGTTTCATCGACCTACCGATCCCGGTTGAAGGGCTGTATCTGGCGAGCGCCGGGTGCCACGGCGGCCCTGGTATCACCTTTACTCCCGGATATAACGCCGCATATCAGGCGCTCGACGATCGGGCGGCGGGGTAACCGCTCTGCGCAGCCAGACAGAGACCGCTGTGGCATATGCGACATTTGGCACTTCATGGGGCTGTTGAGCTGCAAAAATTGCGCGTGTCGCGGCGCAACACGCGGAAGCAATTCGCTGCCACCCCCAACGTTTCCGTAGACTTCACCGAGTCACCATCCGTTCCCTGGGGAGCCGCCGCACCGTGACCATCCAAGAGCCAGTACCTGACGAAAATCCGCCCGGTGAAGAGTGTGGCGTATTCGGGGTCTGGGCCCCCGGCGAAGAAGTCGCCAAGATGACGTACTACGGCCTCTACGCGCTGCAACACCGCGGGCAGGAAGCCGCCGGCATCGCCGTCGCGGACGGGTCGCAGGTGATCGTGTTCAAGGACCTCGGCCTGGTCAGTCAGGTCTTCGACGAGCAGACGCTGGCCGCGATGGAAGGTCACGTCGCCGTCGGGCACTGCCGGTACTCCACCAGCGGGCAGCCGACGTGGGAGAACGCCCAGCCGGTCTTCCGTAACACCGCCGCCGGCACCGGAGTCGCCTTGGGGCACAACGGCAACCTGGTCAACAGTGCCGAACTCGTCTCCCGCGCCCGTGCGGCCGGACTGATCAACCCCAGGGCGCCGGGTGCGGCCAACACCGACTCCGACGTGCTGGGCGCGTTGCTGGCGCACGGTGCCGCTGACTCCAGCCTGGAACAGGCCGCGCTCGAACTGCTGCCGACCGTGCGTGGGGCGTTCTGCCTGACGTTCATGGACGAAAACACCCTGTATGCCGCGCGCGACCCGTGGGGTGTGCGGCCGCTGTGCCTGGGACGGCTGGACCGCGGCTGGGTGGTGGCGTCGGAAACCGCCGCGCTGGACATCGTCGGCGCATCGTTCGTCCGCGAGATCGAACCCGGCGAGTTGCTGGCAATCGATGCCGACGGCGTCCGGTCGACGCGGTTCGCCAACCCCGAACCCAAGGGTTGCATCTTCGAATACGTCTACCTGGCACGTCCGGACAGCACGATCTCCGGCCGGTCGATCCATGGCGCCCGACTGGATATCGGTCGCCGACTGGCCCGTGAAAGCCCGATCGACGCCGACCTGGTGATCGGTGTCCCGGAATCCGGCACACCCGCGGCGGTCGGCTATGCGCAGGAGTCCGGCATTCCCTATGGCCAGGGGCTGATGAAGAACGCCTACGTCGGGCGCACCTTCATCCAGCCGTCGCAGACCATCCGTCAGCTCGGAATCCGGCTGAAGTTAAATCCGCTCAAGGAGGTCATCCGCGGAAAGCGGCTGATCGTCGTCGATGACTCGATCGTGCGCGGTAACACCCAGCGCGCGCTGGTCAGGATGCTGCGAGAAGCGGGCGCCGTCGAAGTGCACGTGCGGATCGCGTCGCCACCGGTGAAGTGGCCGTGCTTCTACGGCATCGACTTCCCGTCGCCGGCCGAACTGATCGCCAACGCCGTCGAAGACGAAGACGAGATGCTCGAAGCGGTGCGGCACGCCATCAACGCCGACACGCTGGGCTACATCTCGCTGCGCGGTCTGGTCGCCGCGACCGAGCAACCCACCTCGCGACTGTGCACGGCCTGCTTCGACGGCAAGTACCCGATCGAATTGCCCAGCGAGACAGCGCTCGGCAAGAACGTCATCGAGCAGATGCTCTCCAACGCCGCGCGAGGAGCCGGGCCGTCGGACATCAGCCACGATCTATCGCCGGAGGCCGAACAGGCCGCCGTGCTACGGCATCCCTGAACCTCACGAGCGAGTGGCAGATACCCGCGCCGGGCATCGCCCGGTAGCCTTTAGCGCGATGACCGACCGTGGAAAAGACCCGGCTGCCCCGGGCGCTACGTATGCATCGGCCGGAGTCGATATCGAGGCCGGGGACCGCGCCGTCGAATTGTTCAAGCCGCTGGCCTCCAAAGCCACCAGACCTGAGGTGATCGGCAAGCTCGGCGGCTTTGCCGGACTCTTCGCGCTGCGCGGCGACTACCGCGAGCCGCTGCTGGCCGCATCCAGCGACGGGGTGGGCACCAAGCTGGCCGTCGCCCAGGCGATGGACAAGCACGACACCGTCGGCCTGGACCTGGTGGCGATGGTTGTCGACGATTTGGTGGTCTGCGGGGCCGAGCCGTTGTTCCTGCTCGACTACATCGCGCTCGGCCGCATCGTGCCGGAACGCCTCAACGCGATCGTCGGCGGTATCGCCGAAGGCTGCGTGCGCGCGGGCTGTGCGCTGCTGGGCGGCGAAACCGCCGAGCATCCCGGCTTGATCGAGCCTGACCACTACGACATCTCCGCCACCGGCGTCGGCGTCGTCGAGGCTGAGAACCTACTCGGCCCCGACCGGGTCAAACCCGGAGACGTGCTCATTGCGATGGGATCTTCGGGTCTGCACTCCAACGGATACTCGCTGGCTCGCAAGGTCTTACTCGAGATCGATCGGGGCAACCTGGAGGGTTACGTCGAAGAGTTCGGTCGCACGCTGGGCGAAGAGATGCTCGAGCCGACCATCATCTATGCCAAAGACTGTCTCGCGCTGGCCGCCGAAACACAGGTCCGGACGTTCTGCCACGTCACTGGCGGCGGGCTGGCCGGCAACCTGGAGCGTGTTGTCCCGAACGGGCTGCTCGCCGAGGTGGATCGCGGTACCTGGACGCCGGCTCCGGTGTTCGCGATGATCGCCCAGCGTGGCCGGGTCTCGCGCGCAGAGATGGAGAAAACGTTCAACATGGGCGTCGGCATGATCGCGGTCGTGGCGCCGGAAGACACCGATCGCGCACTTGCGATTCTGACTGCGCGACACTTGAACTGCTGGGTCCTGGGCACGATCAACAAAGGTGGAAAAGCCGGTCCGCGAGCCAAACTCGTCGGGCAGCACCCTAGGTTCTAGATTTCGGCTCGCCGTTAAGGCGAGCCGCGGTAGAGCCTCAGCGGTGCTCGTCAAGCCAGGGGTCGTCGCCCTCCGACTGGTCAGCGTCTTGATCGCTCGACCCGGACAGCTCCTGCCGAAGCCGATCGAAATCGGTCTGCGGTGAGCTGTACTTCAGGTCTCGAGCGACCTTGGTCTGCTTCGCCTTAGCCCGGCCACGGCCCATGGGGGAACCCCCTCACGCAATAACGGAGCGGCCCAACATGTAGGCGGCTCCGATCTTTTGTCTTTATTGTCCTGCCGAGAGTCTACCGTGCCCGGTGGCTGCGTGCTGTTGCGCCCCGCACCCTTTAGCGATCGTCACCGGACGATTCCCCGCAACCGCTCCACGGCCACCCGCCCGGCGCCCGGACCGTCCGCGGCCGGTAGCGATCCGGCGTCGATCATCGCCGCGACATCGGCGTTATCGCCGGTGCTCAGCGCGGTGTCGGCGGGTATGGCGCGCTTGACCAGCGCCAAGGCCACCGGGCCCAGATCGACGTGATCGACGACGGTTCCCAGCCGGCCTACCGCGCGGCCGCCGGCGAGCACCGGGTCGCCGGTCGTGGGCCGGTCGACCGACCCGTCCAAGTGCAACAGCACCAGCATCCGCGGCGGTTTGCCCAGGTTATGCACTCGGGCGACGGTTTCCTGGCCCCGATAGCAGCCCTTGTCGAGATGGACGGCGCCGCCGATCCAGCCCACCTCGTGCGGGATGGTGCGCTCGTCGGTGTCGACGCCGAGCCGTGCCCGCACCGCCGCGACCCGGTGGGCCTCGTGAGCCCAGACCCCGGCCGGGCGCACCCCGGCGTCGGTCAACCGGCGCCGCAGATCCGCGGACCGACTGCGGTCGACCAGAACATCGAGCTCGACCTGGCCCGGGTTGGCCTCGGGCATCCGGCGGACGAAACCGCCATCGATCGGCGCCGCGGTCACCTCGGTGGGCAATGCGTCCAACCCGAGCGCCTGCAGAATCGCCGCGTCGCCGAGTTGCGGCCCCAGCAGCGAGAGCACCGCCAGATCGGCTGCAGCCGGCGTCACCTGCGACCAGAACACCATCTTTTTCAGGAACGCCAGCAGCGGCTCGCTGCGCCACGGCTCGGTGTCGAGATAGCTGACGCCGCCGAGTTCGGTCTGGATCCAGTGGTCTTCGACCCGGCCCTGGCCGTCGAGGCTGAGGTTCTGCGTGCTCGCGCCGTCGGGAAGTTCGCTGACGTGCTGTGTGGAGATGCTGTGCAGCCAGGTTTGGCGGTCGGCACCGGTCAGCGTGAGGACACCGCGGTGCGACCGATCGACCAGAGCCGCACCCGTTTCGGCGGAGCGCTGCTCACCCAGGGGATCGCCGTAGTGCCAGATGGCGCCGGCGTCGGGGCCGGTTTCGGGAGCAGGAACGGCAGACACACATCAACTCTACGGGCCTCGGCGCTCGGTCATCTGGCGGCGACCTGCTGCGACCGGCTTCGCCGCTCTGGCAATCGCCGCTAGTGTCTTCGTTCATGACTGGTGTGATCGTCACGCTCGACGGCGACGTGCACCCGGCGGATACGCCACTGCTGTACGCCGACGACCTCGCCGCAGTGCGCGGCGACGGTGTTTTCGAGACTCTGCTGGTCCGCGACGGTGGTGCCTGTCTGGCCGAGGCTCACCTGGGTCGGCTCGTCCACTCGGCCAAACTTCTCGAGCTGCCCTCGCCGGACTTGACGGCCTGGCGGCGCGCGATCGACCAGGCAGCGCAGCAGTGGACCAGCAAGACGAACGACGAAGCGGCGATGCGCCTGGTGTACAGCCGCGGCCGGGAAAGCGGCTCGGCGCCTACCGCATACGTAACGGTCAATCCGGTCTCGGACCGGATCGCCACGGTCCGCCGCGAGGGATTGGCGGCGGTGACGTTGCCCCGGGAGTTGCCGTCGGCCGGCGTCGAGAAGATGCCGTGGCTGTTGGCCGGCGCCAAGACGCTGTCGTACGCCATCAACATGGCTGCGCTGCGGCATGCGGACCACCACGGCGCCGGCGACGTCATCTTCGTCAGCTCGGACGGCTACATCCTGGAAGGCCCACGTTCGACCGTCGTGATCGCCGCCGACGGCGACGACGGCAACGTGTGCCTGTTGACCCCGCCGCCCTGGTATCCGATCCTGCGCGGCACTACGCAACAGGCGTTGTTCGAGGTCGCTCGCGACAAAGGCTACGACTGCGACTATCGCGCCCTGCGGGTCGCTGATCTGATTGCCGCGCAAGGAATTTGGCTGGTATCGAGCATGACGCTCGCCGCGCGAGTGCACACTCTTGACGGCCGCGCGTTGCCGCGGGCTCCGCTGACGGCTGAATTCGCCCAGCTGGTCGATGCCGCCATCGTCAGCGACCGCTGAAATCAGTTGTCGGAGCGGCGCACAGCGGGTACCTTCGCTTTTACACAAGAAGGGAGGTGGTCTGAGAACTTGATAGCTTATTGGACTTGTGAGGTGGCTGCCCGCTAGCAGCACCCGGCTGGAAAGAACCAGCATCACTGCGCTGGCGAATTCCCCGCAGTCACCCAGCCCCCGAGCCTCCGGTCTGTCCAGCCTGGAACTACGGCTCGGGGGCTGCCCATTTTCCGGGTCAGCCCTCGAGCCTTCTGCGTCAACCGGTCAGGTCGTCAGCCGACGAATCGCGCGAGCCGCGCGGATAGATGCGGAATCAGTCCGCCGTCGGCGTCCACCCGCTCTTCGACGTAGGCCAGATCGCCACCCTCGACGATGCCGTAGAGCCGCTTGGCTCCGCCGACCAGCACGCCGGACCGGCTGCGAGCCAACGCGTCAGTGGCCAGCTCCCACGATGACTGGTTGAGCGGGCGACCGTAGAACAGCTCGACGTACCCGGCCGAATGCGCCAACAGCAACTCGATGGCATTCGACTCGGTCGGGTCGTCGGGTTCGTTGACGAAGCGCCAGTACCCGGTTTCACGCAAGTCCGGCCCCTCGTACTCGCCGGTATCGCTGACCCGCCAGGACCGCGCCTCCCAGTTCAGATAGTCGCCACCGTCATGGGAGACCACGATCTGCTGCCCGTACCGGTAATCGCCATCGGGCCCGCGCCCTTCCCCTTCGCCGCGCCACACCCCGACCAGCGGAAGCAACGCCAGCAGGGCGTCGTTGAGATTGGCGCCCTCACGCAGGTTGGCGGTGTCCGCAGGAACCGGAAGGTCGTCGAAGACCGGGACGTTGCGGCTCGCCGTCGCCCTCGCGCGTTCAATGGCAGCCGCCACCGCACGATCGCCGGAGCCGGGTGTCCGGGCCGGGTCGTCGCTGTCGTCGCCGGCGTGGTCTTGGGAGTCACGATTCGTCGGTGATCAGCCGATAGAGCGTGTACAGCGCGAACCAGGAGATGAATACGACGGCCGCGATGAGCAAGATCTCGAAGAACAGAACCACGACGACGAGTCTAATGCGGCGAACCGGTCAGGAGATCTTGATGTCCACCTCGTGGATGCCCGCGCCCGTCGGCTCGACGATCGCATCGCCGTTACCGCCGGCCGACAGCGCACGCAGCGTCCACGACCCGGGGGCCGCGAAGAACCGGAAGTCCCCGGTGGCCGATGCGACGACCTCGGCGGTGAACTCGCCCGAGGAGTCCAGCAGTCGCACGAACGAACCGCCCACGGCCTGACCTGAGCTATCCACCACGCGGCCGGTGATGACGGTTTCCTTCTCCAGGTCGACGCTGGCCGGCAGAGTCAGTCCTTGCTTCGGCGCAGAGCACATAATCAGCTTCCCAACTCGATTGGGGCCCCAACGAGGGAGCCGTATTCGGTCCAACTGCCGTCGTAGTTCTTGACGTTCTGGTGTCCCAGCAGCTCCTGCAAGACGAACCAGGTGTGCGACGAACGTTCCCCGATTCGACAGTAAGCAATCGTCTCCTTCGACCCATCGAGTCCGGCGTCGGCGTAGATCTTGGCCAGTTCGTCGTCGGATTTGAAGGTGCCGTCGTCGTTGGCCGTCTTACTCCACGGCACGTTGATCGCGCTCGGGATGTGGCCGGGACGTTGGCTCTGCTCCTGCGGCAGATGGGCCGGCGCCAGGATTTTGCCGGAGAACTCGTCCGGCGAGCGCACGTCGACCAGGTTCTTCTCGTTGATCGCGGCCAGCACCTCGTCGCGGAACGCCCGGATCGAGTTGTCGGCGGACTTCGCGGTGTAGCTGGTGGCGGGGCGATCTACCTTGTCGGTGGAAAACGCACGCCCATCGAGCTGCCACTTCTTGCGGCCACCGTCGAGCAGCTTGACGTCCTCGTGGCCGTACAGCTTGAAGTACCAGTACGCGTAGGCGGCAAACCAGTTGTTGTTGCCGCCGTAGAGAACGACGGTGTCGCCGTTGGCGATACCGCGGTCGCTGAGCAGTTTGGAGAACTGCTGGGCGTCGACGAAGTCACGGCGGACCGGGTCTTGCAAATCGGTACGCCAGTCCAGCTTCACCGCTCCGGCGATGTGGCCGTCGTCGTAGGCGCTGGTGTCTTCGTCGACCTCGACGAAGACCACGTGATCGGCATCGAGATTGCTCTGGGCCCAGTCTGCGGAGACCAGGACGTCGGAGCGTGCCATATGGGGGATCCTTTCGATCGCTAGGAGGTGCTGTGGGCCGGCTTCAGGCGCGCCACGAGCGGGTAGAGCTGGCAGCCCAGGCAGATAGCGAAGGCTGCGTTGAGAAACGCGGCGACCAATGCCGCCGCGGTCAGCACGACGCCCAAAAATGAAGCGCCAGTTGCAAATCCGATTGCCGCCGGGGCCGCGAAGAGCAACCCGACCAGCTGGGCGAACTGCAGCGGGGCGACGGGTTCACGCTCGCGAACCGGGCTCAGTCGCGGCGCGACGAGCTTGGCGAACACCAGGCCGTAGGGGTGGCGACGCGGCCCGGCCAGTGCGCCGATCGCGAAGACGACGGACTGCACGCCGAGGATGATCGCGGCGGCCGGCGGGCTGACGCCGGCGACGAGCAGGGTGGTGACCAGCACCGCGGTGGTGATCCAGGCCGCGAAGCGCGGTCCCCGGACGTCAACCTGATCGGGGGTCTTGGGGTTCGACATGATGCTGCTCCTGAATTGCTCTATGCACGACTTTTGTGGCGGCGCGCGCCACGGGGGTTTCTGGCTGCTCCGAGCGCGGCGCGAAAGGCGCGGCTATTCAGCAGCTACAACAACAGCAACAGCCCGCGACGCGGCACAGATCAACTGTGCGGCGACTGGTGAGCATGAGCTCGACGCGGGCGGACACGTCATGCAGCTTACCCAATGGCGATGTCATCGGGCCAACAGCGGTGCCAGCGCCGATCGCAGGTCATCGGCTTTCGGTACACCCGCGGTGCGGTAGCGCTGCCGGCCGTCCGCGTCGAAGATGAAGGTGGTCGGCAGTGACAACACCGAAAGGCGCCGTGCCGCGCCCGGATTGGCGTCCATATCGATCTCTACGTGCGCGACCTGGTCGAGGTCCCCAAAGCTGGTGCAGACCTGATCGACCACGCGGCGCACCTGAGCGCACGGTCCGCACCACGATGCGCTGAAATGCACGACGGTCGGTCCGTCAGCGGACAGGCCGAGGTCAGAGGTGTCGACGTCGTCCGACGCCTTCGGATCGGTCGCCTGGACCTCGCCGGCCCGACGGGTCATCAACCAACCGATGAGTGCTGCCACCGCCAGCGCTGCGACCACCGCTACCAGTGCTGAAGTCATGCTCGGTTGAACCCGTCGAGAGTGATCGTTAATCCCGACGTGATGCCCTCGATGATCACGTCCGATCCCCGAGCGCCTTGGGTCGTGGGCGTCACCCCGAACGGGAGCTTCTGATCGGGCAGCCGCCCGGCGAACGCGGCCAGCACCGCATCGCGCTTGTCGTCGGGAACCGGCTGGTTGGCGGTGTTCGGTCCGGTGAGCACGCCGGTGGGGGTGAACACCAGCGTGGTTTTGTCGTCGCCGGCCATCGACAGGTCGACGGCGACGCTGACCCGCTTCTCGAAATGTGCCGCCCGCGGGGTGCCGCTGAAGACCAGGTCGCGGCTGCCGGAGATGCCGGATTCGGTGGTACCGCCGGTGGCGTTATTGGTGTCTTTGGCGGGCGCTTCGACGATCAGGTCACGGATGCCCAGGTAGTTGCCGAGGTGCCGCGAGTCGATGATGATCCGGCTTTCCAGCTTGCCGATCGGCAGCTTGGCGTCCGGCCTGATCAGCCATGACGCGTCGGTCAGGCCCACTGAGTGCATGGTGGCCTCGAGCGTCGCCTTCCCGATCACCGGGCGGTCGACGGCGGTGGCCTTGATCTCCACGTCGTCATAGCGGTGCCGCATCGCCTGGGGGATGAGCGGAAACGCGATGATCGCGACGAACGGGTCGAAGCCGAGACGGGCCGTGTCGCGCACCACCCGGGCCAGCCGATACTCGGCGTAGATGCTGGTCCCGAAGTCGACGCCGACCGCGGCGAGCAGCACCACCACGACGGCCAGCAGCACAGCCGCCACACCAACCAGCGCCTTACGCATCCGCATATTGTGGCCTACCCGCGGTTCCGGGTGTGCACTGTCACCGTCCCGGTCTGCATCGTCGCCGCGCCGGTCAGGATGGCGCGGCTCCTCCTCAGACCGTCCCGGTCTGCATCGTCGCCGCGCGAAAGACCAGGCTGCAAGCTATCGTTTAGTGACCTGGCCGTTAAACTTCGTATCCCAACCATGAATTTTGGGAGACGCCTTTCCCATAAACGCTGGAGGGGCTTGCTTGGACCTGCTGCTGCTAACCCCCGAGCCGAATCCGGACGTGGTTCTGCCGTCCTTGTCGCTGCTCGCCCACACCCTGCGCTCCGCGCCGCCGGACGTCTCGTCGCTGCTGGAGGCAGGCAGCGCCGACATCTTGATCGTCGACGCCCGCCTGGACCTGCCCGCGGCACGCGGCCTGTGCCGCCTGCTGGGTTCCACCGGCCGGTCCATCCCGGTGGTGGTCGTTGTCAACGAGGGTGGGTTGGTGGCTGTCAACGCCGACTGGGGGTTGGACGAAATCTTGCTGCCCGGCACCGGGCCGGCCGAGATCGACGCCCGGCTCCGGTTGCTCATCGGCCGGCGAGGAAACCTGCAGGACCAGGAGGGCGTCGGCAAGATCAGCCTCGGCGAACTCGTGATCGACGAGGGCACGTACACCGCCCGCTTGCGGGGCCGTCCGCTCGACCTCACCTACAAGGAATTCGAGCTGCTGAAGTACCTGGCCCAGCACGCCGGCCGGGTGTTCACCCGGGCTCAATTGCTGCACGAGGTATGGGGTTACGACTTCTTCGGTGGCACTCGAACGGTCGACGTGCATGTGCGTCGGCTGCGAGCCAAGCTCGGCCCGGAATACGAAGCGCTGATCGGGACCGTGCGCAACGTGGGCTACAAAGCGGTGCGGCCCACTCGGGGCCGGCCACCGAGCAGCGAGACCGTCGTCGACGACGACGATCCCGACGCAGACACTCGCCAAGAACCGCTCGCCGATCCGCTCCACAGCCAGTGACGGCGCCGCAATGGCGGGCGGCACTGACCGCCGACGAGCAGCAACATGTCCGTGAACTCATCACTGCAGCAAGCGAATCCGACGCGGTGGCACCCGTCGGTGAGCAGGTCGTGCGCGAGTTGGCGCACGACCGCACCGAACATCTGTTGACCACCGACGCGAGCGGCGAGCAGGTCCTCGGCTATCTGAATCTGTCCGCCGAACCGGCGGATGGGTCCGCGATGGCGGAGTTGGTGGTGCATCCGGACGCGCGCCGAGGCGGCATCGGCGCAGCGATGATCCGCGCCACATTATCCAAAACCGATGGGCTGAACCGCTTTTGGGCGCACGGCACACTGGACTCGGCGCGCGCGACCGCGGCGGCGCTGGGCTTGTCGCCGGTCCGCGAACTCGTCCAGATGCGACGTGACCTCAACGACATCGCCGAGCCCGAAGTGCCCGACGGCGTGCGCATCCGCACCTACGCCGGGGCGTCCGACGACGCAGAGTTGTTGCGGGTCAACAACGCCGCGTTCGTGACGCACCCGGAGCAGGGCGGCTGGACGGGTGCCGACCTCGCCGAGCGACGTGCCGAATCCTGGTTCGACCCCGAGGGCTTGTTCCTGGCTTTCAGTGAGCAGACCGACGCCCTGCTCGGCTTCCATTGGACGAAAGTGCACTCCGACAAGGCGGGCCTCGGCGAGGTCTATGTGGTCGGCGTCGACCCCGCCGCGCAGGGCGGCGGTCTGGGTGGTCTGCTGACGGCGGTGGGCATCGCGCACCTGGCGCAGCGGCTGAGCGAGGCCGCGGAACCGACGGTGATGCTCTACGTCGAGTCGGACAACACCGCGGCTCTGCGGACCTATCGCAGGTTGGGATTTGCGCAGTACAGCGTGGACACCGCGTATGCCCGCGGCTGACGTGTTCACCCCGCGTTCACCATTCCGGCGGACACCGTCTACACCCAACGCATAGTTTCGCCGGTGGTCGACTCCGTGGCAGGGATAGTCGCTGGCAGACAGAATCATTGAGGAAGCGAGATCGGTGATGTTCCACGCGGTGCGCACAGCCCTGGTGGTTACCGTGCTCGCGGGCACGGTGTCCACCGGCTGCGGCAGCGACAGCAACCTGCACGGTATGACGGCGCCGAAGAGTCCGGTGAATTGCGACGGCAAGCCCGACCTGACCGCCGAGGGGTCCACCGCGCAGCTGAACGCGATCGCGTTGTTCAACATGGACTGGTCTGAGCTGTGCCCCGGTAAGCAGTTGGCGTACAACCCAACCGGCTCGGGCGCGGGACGTGAGCAGTTCATCGCCAGGCACGTGGATTTCGCCGGCTCGGATTCCCCGCTGAGCGGCGATCAGATCGACGCGGCCGCTGATCGTTGCAACGGCAATCCGGCCTGGCATCTACCGATTGTCTTCGGGCCCATCGCGATCGCGTTCAACCTCGACGGTGTCAAGCAACTCGTCGTCAACGCCGACGTGCTGGCCAAGATCTTCAGTGGCGCGATCACCTCCTGGGACGACCCGGCCATCGTCGGACTCAATCCCGGTGCGTCGCTGCCCAACACCAGGATCTCGCCGATCTACCGGTCGGACTCCTCGGGGACCACCGACAACTTTCAGAAGTATCTGGAAGCGGCCGCCCCGAACAGCTGGGAGCGAGGCGCCGGAAGTGAGTTCCAGGGCGGCGTCGGCGAGGGCGCGCAGAAGTCCGCCGGCATCATCCAGGCGGTGCACTCTGAGTCCGGCACGATCGGCTACGTCGAAAAAGGTTTCGCCGATCAAAGCGGCGTGCCCTACGCGCAGATCAACAACGGCAGCCACGTGGTCGCGCTCACCGACGACGCGGCCCGCGAGGCCATTGACGGCGCCACGTTTGCCGGCGCCGGAAACGACCTGGAAATCGACCTGAACTCGATTTACCGCACCCGCGCCGAGGGCGCCTATCCGCTGGTGATGGCCACCTACGAGATCGTCTGCTCGAAGGGCTATGACCCTGCGACCAGCGCCGCGGTCAAATCCCTGCTGACCGTGGCCGCCGACAACGCGCAAGGCGGTCTGTCGACCGCCGGCTACATCCCCCTGCCAGACAAGTTCAAGAAGCGCTTGCTCACGGCGATCAACGCGATCCGGTGACCGAACGAACTACCCTATGGCCGAGAGCAGCCAACTGATGGGGAGACAGTGACCACGCCGAATCCAGCCGACACCGGTTCGCGTGGGGTCGCCGCTGTCGCTTCGTTACGGGCGGTGGCCGGTGCCCCGCCGAGCTGGGGCGTCGTCAAACCCAGCCGTGGCGACCGGCTGTTTCGCAACCTGGCCGAGGGCTCCGGCGCCCTGATCATCGGCTTGATCGCGGCGATTGGGCTGTTCCTGTTGATGCGCGCGATCCCGGCGCTGGCCCGCAATCAGGTCAACTTCTTCACCTACGCCGGCAACTGGGACACCACGAAAACCGAGGCGATGCGTTTCGGGGTTTTCGACCTGGTCCAGGTGACGGTGATGGTGGCGCTGTTCGCCCTGGCACTGGCGATGCCGGTGGCGTTGGGCATCGCCATCTTCCTTGCCCAGTACTCGCCGCGGCGGATGACCGGGCCGCTGGCCTACGTGGTCGACCTGCTCGCAGCGGTCCCGTCGATCATCTACGGGGTCTGGGGTCTCTACGTGCTGGCCCCGCGGCTGCGAACGGTGGCGACGTGGCTCAACGAGCATCTGGGTGGGGTGTTCCTGTTCGCGACCGGCAACGCGTCGGTGTCGGGCGGCGGGACCATCTTCATCGCCGGGATTGTGCTGGCGGTGATGATCCTGCCGATCATCACCGCAGTCACCCGCGAGGTCTTCATGAAGACGCCGCAGGGCCACATCGAAGCCGCGCTGGCGCTCGGCGCCACCCGTTGGGAGGTGGTCAAGACCGCGGTGCTGCCGTTCGGGCGGTCCGGATACATCAGCGGCGCGATGCTGGGGTTGGGCCGCGCGCTCGGGGAGACCGTCGCATTGCTCATCATCCTGCGCGGTACGCAGGCAGCGTTCGGTTGGTCGCTGTTCGACGGTGGCTACACCTTCGCCACCAAGATCGCGGCAACCGCATACGAATTCAACAACCAGTACAAGGCCGGCGCCTACATCGCGGCGGGGTTGACGCTGTTTCTGCTCACGCTTCTGGTGAATGCCATTGCTCGCCAGGCTGTTTCGGGCAAGGCAACCCGATGACGACGATACTGGACCGCCCCCTCAAGGCGCGAACGTTCACCGGCGTGAGCCTGGGCCGCCGCGTCTCCGACGCCGTTGCCACCGTGCTGGTGAGCCTGTCGGTCGGCGTCGCATTGGTGCCGTTGATCTGGGTGTTGTACTCGGTGGTGGCCAAGGGCTTCGGCGCGGTGAAATCCGCTGTGTGGTGGACACATTCGCAGGCCGATATGACGGCTTTTCTGTCCGGTGGCGGTGCGTACCACGCCATTGTCGGCACGGTCTTGCAAGGATTGGTGTGCGCGGCCATCTCCATACCGATCGGGGTTTTCGTCGCCATCTATCTGGTCGAGTACGGCCGCGACAGCACGCTGAGCAAGATCACCTCGTTCATGGTGGACATCCTGACCGGAGTGCCGTCGATCGTCGCCGCGCTGTTCGTCTATGCGCTGTGCATCGCCACGCTCGGTTTCCCGAGATCCGGCTTCGCGGTATCGCTGGCGCTCGTTCTGCTGATGATCCCGGTGATCGTGCGCACCACCGAGGAGATGCTGCAGATCGTGCCGGTGGAACTGCGTGAGGCCAGCTACGCGCTGGGTGTGCCGACGTGGCGGACGATCACCAAGATCGTCCTGCCGGCCGGGATGTCCGGCATCATCACCGGCATCCTGCTCGCGCTCGCCCGGATCATGGGTGAGACCGCGCCGCTGCTGATCCTGGTGGGCTACTCGCAGGCGATGAACTTCGACATCTTCCACGGTTTCATGGGCTCGTTGCCCGGCATGATGTACGACCAGACCTCGGCCGGTGCCGGCACCAGCCCGATTCCTACGGATCGGCTGTGGGGTGCCGGCCTGACGCTGATTCTGCTGATCGCCGCCATTAATCTGGTGGCCAAGGTCGTCTCGCAATTCTTTGCACCCGAAAGGTTAGGCAGGAACTCCGGTGGCTAAGCGGTTGGACCTCAAGGACGTCAACATCTTCTACGGCGCGTTCCAGGCCGTTGCCGACGTCTCGCTGTCGGTTCTGCCGCGCAGCGTGACGGCGTTTATCGGGCCGTCGGGTTGCGGCAAGACCACGGTGCTGCGGACGCTCAACCGGATGCACGAGGTGACGCCCGGTGCTCGCATGGACGGCACCGTGCTCCTCGACGACGACAACATCTACGGCTCGGGCATCGATCCGGTGGGTGTGCGGCGTGCGATCGGCATGGTGTTCCAGCGTCCAAACCCGTTCCCTACCATGTCAATTCGCGACAACGTGGTGGCTGGCCTGAAGCTGCAGGGCATGCGGAACCGCAAGCTCCTCGACGACACCGCCGAATATGCGCTGCGCGGCGCCAACCTGTGGGATGAGGTCAAGGATCGGCTGGACCGGCCGGGCGGCGGGCTGTCCGGCGGTCAGCAGCAGCGGCTGTGCATCGCGCGGGCGATCGCCGTGCAACCCGACGTGCTGTTGATGGACGAGCCGTGCTCGTCGCTGGACCCGATCTCGACGATGGCGATCGAGGATCTCATCGCCGAGTTGAAGCAGGAGTACACCATCGTCATCGTCACCCACAACATGCAGCAGGCGGCGCGGGTCAGTGATCACACCGCGTTCTTCAACCTCGAAGCGGTTGGTAAGCCGGGCCGGTTGATCGAAATCGACGACACCGAGAAGATCTTCTCCAACCCGACACAGAAGGCCACCGAGGACTACATCTCGGGCCGCTTCGGCTAGCCGGACTGGGCGACGGTCTCGTCTTCGGGGAAGCGGCCGGTCGCCTGGAAGATGACCCGGCGCGCCACCTCGACGGCGTGATCGGCGAACCGCTCATAGAAGCGGCCGAGCAACGTCACGTCGACCGCGGCGGCCACGCCGTGCTTCCACTCCCGGTCCATCAACACGGTGAACAGATGGCGGTGCAGGTCGTCCATCGCGTCGTCTTCTTCGCGGATGCGGGCGGCCTTCTCCGGGTCCCGCGACCACAGCACTTCCTGTGCGCTGTTGCCCAAGTCCACGGCGAGCCTGCCCATTTCGGCAAAGTAGCCGTTCACTTCCTCGGGCAGTGTGTGCTGAGGATGACGCCGGCGCGCGATCTTCGCGACGTGCAGGGCCAGCGCGCCCATCCGGTCGATGTCGGCGACCATCTGGATCGCGCTCACGATCGAGCGCAGGTCGCCCGCGACGGGCGCTTGCAAGGCGAGCAGCACGAAGGCGCTCTCTTCGGCTTGCGCGCTCAGGTCGGCGATCTTCTCGTGGTCGGACATGACCTGCTCGGCGAGGACCAGGTCGGCTTGTAGCAACGCCTGCGTTGCCCGCTCCATCGCAGCACCGGCCAGCCCGCACATCGCGCCAAGCTGCTCCGAGAGCTCAGAGAGCTGCTCGTGGTAGGCGGTGCGCATGACTCAAGCGTACTTTCCGGATCTTCGGTACGGCGTGAACCGGCACGAAGTGCAGCGTGAACTTGCGGTGAATGCCGGGTTGAGCTGCAGACTCCGGCGGTCGGGTTACTCGCAGTGAGTGTCGGCGGCGTTGGTGACCGTCAGGTCTTCCGGGAGTTTGGTCGACGGGGTCGTCGTGTTGCGTTCGACCTGCAAGCTGACCGGTGAGCCCGCCGGCGGGGGAGCGCCCACCGTGGTGAAGTCCGAGCCAAGGACCACCTGCACCACGTGCCCGGTTCCGGTGATCCGCTCGAGTTTGGAGTTCGCGAACGCGGCTGCAACCGTGGCGGCGGCTTCTTCGTTGCCGGGAGAGAACAGCACCTTGGTGGTTTTGAGGGGGTTCGGGTAGTCGTCGGGCGACTTGACTCGGAATCCGCGTTTTTTCAGCTGGTTGCTGGCTGTGGTCGCCAGACCGGACTTGGAGGTGGAGTTGGATACCTGCACGGTGACGTCTTGGGGTGCGGCGGCCACGGCCTGCAGATGCTCGGGGTGCGGGTCCGCCGGCTTGCTGGCCTGCGACCCCTTAGAAGACTGGGCGTTGGCCGACGTGGTCGGCGGGCTCGATGTCGCGTTCATGTCGTTCTCGCCGGGCAACGAATCGTCGTTGATGATGGCGTCGAACAGCGCCCGCATGTCCGAGGTGCGCGGCGGCTCGTCACCGTTTTCGTCGGTGATGCCGGTCGGCACGGTCACGAACGAGACGTGGCCGGCGTTCATACCCTGCACCGACTGGCCGAGCTGGACGAGGTCGCGGGTCTTGATGTTGTCGACGTAGCTGTTGCTGATGAACATGTTCACGACGCTGTTCAGCTTGCTCATCGAGAAGAACGTTTCCTTGGAGATCAGCGACCGCAGCAGCGACGACAGGAACAGCTGCTGACGCTTGATGCGGCCGTAGTCGCCGTTGTTCTCGGTCGTGACGTTGCGGGCCCGCACGTAGTTCAGCGCGGTTTTCGAGTCGATCAGTTGACGACCGGAATGCGCCAGCACGGTGCCCAGTTCGTAGTCCTTGAGCGGGGTGGTGCTGCACACCTCCACGCCGCCGAGCGCGTCGACCATCTTCGCGAAGCCGGCGAAGTCGACGGCGATGAAGCGGTTGATGCTCAACCCGGACAGCTTCTGGATTTCCTTCACCAGACACTTGGGTCCGCCGAACGAGAACGTCGAGTTCAGCTTCGTCTCGGTGTAGACGTTTTTGGGGCCCCACTTCTTGGTGTCCGAGTCATAGAGCGGGCCGTACTCGAAGGTGTCGGGGTTCCACGCCTCACACTGGATCGGCGTGATGGCCAGGTCGCGCGGAAACGACACTGCGACAACGCGTTTGCGGTTGGCCGGGATGTTGACCAGCATGATGGTGTCCGACCGGGCGCCGCCGGCGTCCTCGGTGGTGCCGACGTCCATGGTGCTGTTGGCTCCGGCGCGGGAGTCCATGCCGACGATCAGGAAGTCTTCGTCGCCGTACTGCGCGCTCGGGTCGACGATGTCGCGCGACCCGAGGTCCAGCGCGCTGACGGTGTTGAGCCGGTGGTTCTTCGACGTGCTCCACTGGTATGCCCCGCCGGTCATGGCCAGCGCCGCCGCCGCGACGGTGGCAACCGCCAGGCGGCCGAAAACGAGCAGGGCACCGTGTCGGTGACGCTTGCGCCTGGGCGCGATGTCGTCGATCTCGTCCTCGTCCAGCACGGGAGCGGGGGCGTCGACCAGAAGGGCCGGCCGGGACCGGACCGGCGTCGTGGGCAGCACCGTGGTCTGCTCGACGTCGGCATCTCCGAGCAGCGACTTGCGGCGGATGGCATCCAGGTCGGGAAGCTCGTCGGCGTAGTCCGCCGGGCTCATCAACGCGTAGGCGTCGTAGTCGTTGGGTGGCTCGTCGGCGGGCGGTTGGCGTTCCGGCTCGACGGTTTCGGGGGCCGCGTGGTGGTGGTGACGGGGCCGATCGGCGACCGGGACGCCGACCTTGGCGATCAGATCCGCGACGGTCAGACCGCCTTCGGTGTGGCTGCCGGCGGCGGCGTGATTCTCCGGGTGGGCCGGCTCGGCCGGATCCGTTATCGCCGACGGGCCGACCCAGCGGTGGGCGATGGTGGCCGTCTGCGTGGTCGGACCGAAGCGCTCCCACGGCGCGGCGCCTCGCGATCCTGACGGAGTTCCGGTAAGCCCTATGTCATCGGCGTCGGAACCGTGAGTGGCTGAATCACCGTCACTCATGTTCTACGGGCCTCCGAATCTCCGACGCTGCTCGTGTGCGCACCTCGGCGCAGCGCGACGATGCAGCGCAATGTATCCGCGCGACCGTTACGGTCGCGTCGTCCCTGTTCAGCCGTACCGCGACGACGGCACTGGGTTCGGCCACCGGCGCATGATGCAACAAGATCCACATGCTATCGAGACAGCACCGTTTACGCGATCTCGGGAGGGTCTCGACGGTGTTACGGGGTCCGGTTTCTCGTTCGTTCCGACCTGAAGCGTCGCCGAACGCTAACCGCCGGAGTGCATGACGTCGGCTCCGGACGGAACCGTGCAGTCGTCGCGGTCCGCCAGCCAGCCCTCGGGCAGCGCCACCCGCGCCGGCGATCCTTGACGGCCACGGGGCCCGCTCGCCGCGGTCGGGAACGGCGTATCGCCGTCGAGGTGGCCCAGCAGCCGGTTCAGCTCGTCGAGGGTTTTCACCAGGGCGAGTGCGCGCCGCAGGTCCGAGCCGGCCGGGAAGCCGTGCAGGTACCAAGCGATGTGTTTGCGCATGTCACGCATGCCTTTGTCTTCGCCGAAGTGTTCGCTGAGCAGCTCGCCGTGCCGGCGGATGATGGTGGCGACCTCGCCCAGATTGGGTGGTATCGGTGCCGGGCTGCCGGTGAACGCCGCGGAGAGTTCGGCGAACAGCCACGGCCGGCCCAGACAGCCGCGACCGATGACGACGCCGTCGCAGCCGGTGATGGCCATCATGGTCAGCGCGTCATTGGCTTCGAAGATGTCGCCGTTGCCCAGCACCGGGATCGTCTGGACGTGTTGCTTGAGAAGGGCGATCTGCTCCCAGTCGGCGGTTCCCGAATAGCGCTGGGCCGCGGTGCGGGCATGCAGTGCCACCGCCGCCGCGCCCTCGGATTCGGCGATCTTGCCCGCCTCGAGGTGGGTGTGGTGCTGGTCGTCGATGCCGATCCGATATTTGACGGTCACCGGGATGTCGGTGCCTTCGGTGCCGCGTACCGCGGCGTTGACGATCTGGCCGAACAGCTGCCGCTTGTACGGCAGCGCCGCGCCGCCGCCTCGACGGGTGACCTTGGGCACCGGGCACCCGAAGTTCATGTCGACGTGATCGGCGAGCCCCTCGTCGGCGATCATCTTCACCGCCGCGTACGTGGTGGCCGGGTCAACGGTGTAGAGCTGCAGCGAGCGCGGCGACTCCTCGGCGGAGAACGTCGTCATATGCATGGTCACCGGGTGCCGCTCGACGAGGGCGCGTGCGGTTACCATCTCGCAGACGTAAAGCCCGCTGACGGTGCCGACACGTTCCTGCTCGAGCTCGCGGCACAAGGTGCGGAAGGCGACGTTCGTCACGCCCGCCATGGGTGCCAGCACCACCGGGCTGGCCAGCGGAAAAGGACCGATACGCAATGCCGGTTACCGCCGGCTCAGGGACAGCGTGCCTTCGGTGCGATGCAGCTCGGCTGCGGTGACCCTCTTGCCTGTGCGGGCTTCCCGCTCGAGTTGGCGCCGCTTGGACACCTCGAACTTGTCGCAGGACATCTCGAGCTCTTTGATCAGCAGCGCCAGGTCTTCCTGCATCGCGGCGGCCTCGCCGGTGAAGTCGTCGCGCTCGAAGATGCGCCATTTCTTCAGCACCGGCATCACCACTTCGTCCAGGTGGATGCGCGGGTCGTATACGCCGCCGACGGCGATCATCACGGCCTTGCGCCGGAACTCAGGCACTTGGTAGCCGGGCATCAGGAAGTTGCGCAGCACCTTGTGCAGCGACCTCATCGCCTGGTTGGGCGCGATCTCGAACCCGGCCTCGGTGACGTCGCGGTAGAAGATCATGTGCAGGTTCTCGTCGGCGGAAATCTTGGCCAGTAGTTTGTCGGCGATCGCCTCGTTGCAGGCTTTACCGGTGTTGCGATGCGAGATCCGAGTGGCCAACTCCTGGAAGGTCACATAGATGACCGAGTCGAAAAGACTCTCGGCGAATAGATCTTCTCGAACCTGCTGGTTCTGCCCCGGGCTGAAGCCACGGTTCACCACCTCCATGCGCAGGTTCTCCAACTCGATGGGGTCGACAGCGCGGGTCACGACAAGGTAGTCGCGCAGCGCGATGCCGTGCCGGTTTTCCTCGGCGGTCCAGCGGTTGACCCACTGGCCCCAGGCACCGTCCATGCCGAAGTTCATCGCGATCTCGCGGTGATACGACGGCAGGTTGTCCTCGGTCATCAGGTTCTGGACCATGGCGATCTGCGCGATGTCGGACAGCTTGGACTGTCCGGGCTCCCAGTCCTGGCCGCCGAGGGCGTAGTAGTTCTTGCCGTCCGACCACGGGATGTAGTCGTGCGGGTTCCAGGGCTTGTGCATGCTCAGATGCCGGTTCATGTTCTTCTCGACAACCGGCTCGAGTTCACGCAACAGGTCGAGGTCCTGACGATCCGGCACGACGCCTCCCAGTTATCTGTGTCTGTCGGTCTCAGTAAATATATCTGTTGATGCCGGTGACATTCAAGTTCTCGCCCGGCGCGACTTTACGCGTCACGGCGACTGCGACGGCGAGCGTGAGGCGACCCGGCTGAGCAGCATGTCCACGCAGTAATCGATGAACTGCTCGCGGGTGGCCGCCAGCCGTCCGTCCAGGTAAGCGGTGAATAACGCGGTCAAGCCGCCGATCAGGCTGGTGGCGATCATCTTCTGCCGGACCGGATCGCCGATCTGGGTCAGCTTGCCCTGCAGCAGGTCGATGAAGTTGGGCATCCACTCCGCACCCGACCGGACCAGCACCGGTTCCACCGCTGGGGCCAGGAGCAGCACTCGGCCGCCCACCGGGTCGTCGACCATCAGCGCGACGAACCGCTCGACGGCCTCGCGCGGTGTCGTCGCCGACATCAGTGCCGACATCGCCCTGGCGCAAACGTCGTCGTAAACGGCGCGGACGAACTCGTCGCGATCGGCGAAGCTCTCATAGAAGTAGCGCTCGGTAAGTTCCGCCTGCCGGCACACCGCCCGCACAGTCAGTGCGGGACCGCTGGCCTCGCCGAGCAGTGTCACGCCCGCGGCGACGAGTTCATCTCGCCGAAGGGCCTGTCGGTCCTCCAACGGGACACCGGACCAGCGGCGCGAACGTTGACCGGACGCCACGTCCCTCCTAGACTAGTTTGACAACGCATGTAGTCAGTTTGCCTGACATGGACAGGAAAGTCGCCAGTGACTCAAGATACGTCGCAGTCTTCCCCGGTTGCGTCGGGTTGCCCCGTTTCGCCGCTGGGATACGAGGCCCCGCCGCAGCCGCTCGGCCCCGACTCGCTGACCTGGCAGTTTTTCGGTGATTGGCGCGGCATGCTGCAGGGTCCGTGGGCCGGGTCGATGCAGAACATGCATCCGCAACTGGGCGCGGCCGTCGAAGACCACTCGACGTTCTTCCGTGGAGCGCTGGCCGCGATTGCTGCGGTCGCTGTATCCGATCGGTGGGGTGGTCTTCGACGGCGACCGCGCCCCGACCACCGGGGCCGAAGTCCGCGATTACCACCTCGAGATCAAAGGCACCGATGGCCAGGGTCGCCGCTATCACGCGATGAACCCGGACGTCTTCTACTGGGCGCACTCGACGTTCTTCGTCGGCACTATCCATGTAGCCGAACGGTTCTGCGGCGGAATCACCGAGGCGCAGAAGCGTCAGCTGTTCGACGAGCACGTCGAGTGGTATCGGATGTACGGCATGAGCATGCGTCCGGTGCCGAAGAGCTGGGAAGACTTCCAGGTCTACTGGGATCACATGTGCAGCGAGGTGCTGGAGAACAACTTCGCAGCGCGCGAGGTGCTCAACTTGACCGAGTTGCCGAAACCGCCTTTCGCGGAATGGATTCCGGGTCCGCTGTGGGCCCTGCAGCGCAAGCTGATTTCGCCGTTCTTCGTTTGGGTCACGGTCGGCCTGTATGACCCGCCGGTCCGCAAGCTGATGGGTTACAGCTGGTCACGCCGCGACGAATGGCTGCACCGCCGTTTCGGCGACCTCGTCCGGATGATCTTCGCGGTCGTGCCCCCGCGCTTCCGCAAGCATCCGCGGGCCCGGGCCGGCTTCGACCGCGCCAGCGGCCGGATCCCCGTCGACACCCCGCTGGTGCAGACGCCGGCCCGCAACCTGCCGCCGCTCGACGAGCGGGGCGATCCAAAGCACTACTGCCCCAACGTCTAAGGCCTTTTGTCTCCGTTGCGTTCGCGCCACTCGCGGTAGACCGCGATCGCGTCCGCGCGGGGGTCGTAGCGCATCGGTAGTCGCCGGTCCTGCCAGTCCTTGCTGAACTCGTCGTAGAACGTGGCCAACTCGAAGTAGGTGCGGTCGTCGACGTAGTACGGCTCGTACTCGTCGCGCTGGGTCAGGAAGACGACCTGGTCGGGCGAGCAGTAGTACAGCGAGCCCAGGCACATCGGACACGGGTGGGCCAGCACGTAGATGGTGGCGCCGGTCAGATGTTCGGTGCCCAATTTCACGCATGCCGCGCGGATGGCGAGGATCTCCGCGTGGGCGGTCGGATCATGGCTCTGGGTAACCTTATTGGCGCTCTCGGCCAGAATCTCGCCATCCTTGACGATCACCGTCGCGAACGGCCGGCCGCCCTCGATGACGTTCTGCCGAGCCAGGTCGATGGTCCGCTGCGCGAAGTCCATCACGGGTCCTCCATCCGCGAGCCGAGCAAATAAGTAGCTGATCTATATTAATTTGTACGTGGAAAGGGGAGTCCTGGTGTCTCTACGCAGCGAGAGTGACAGTTGGGATCTGGCGACGAGTGTTGGTGCGACGGCCACGATGGTCGCCGCCCAGCGGGCGCTGTCGTCCGATGCCGGCCTGATCGACGACCCATTCGCCGCACCGCTGGTGCGTGCGGTGGGCATCGACGTTTACACCCGACTCGTCAACGGCGAGATCCCGGTGACCGATGGCACCGACTTCGACCCGGCCCGGATGGCCCGCGGGATGGCGGTCCGGACCAGGTTCTACGACAGCTTCTTCGTCGATGCGACGCGTAGCGGTATCCGGCAGGCGGTCATCCTCGCGGCTGGTTTGGACGCCCGCGCCTACCGCTTGCCGTGGCCGCAGGGCACCGTGCTCTACGAGGTCGACCTGCCGGAGGTCATCGAGTTCAAAACCTCGACGCTGGCAAAGCTCGGTGCCGAGCCGACGGTCGAGCGTCGCACCGTCGCTGTCGATTTGCGTGACGACTGGCCCGCGGCGCTGCAGGAAGCGGGCTTCGATCCGCAGTCGCCGTCGGCATGGAGCGCCGAAGGTCTGGTCGTGTATCTGCCGCCCGAGGCGCAGGACGCGCTGTTCGGCAGCATCACCGCGCTGAGCGCTCCGAGGAGTCAGCTGGCGTCTGAGTTCGTGCCTGACACAACGATTTTCAATGATCCGCGCTGGCGAGAACACCACGACCGGATGACCAAGCTGGGTTTCGAACTCGACCTCAACGATTTGGTGTACCACTACGAGCGCAGCCACATCATCGAGGACCTCACCAAGCGGGGCTGGCAGGTGGCGCATCGCCAGGTTGCTGAAATGCACGCGGCCAACGGCTTCACCTACGCCGACACCGAGCTTGCCCAAGCCTTCGGCGACATCACCTATCTCAACGCCGTGCGGGACTGATCGATAGGCCGTCTATAGAGACGTTGCCGATTGGCCCGACCAGCTGAACCCCGTGATCCGAACCGCATCAGTCAGCGGCGATTGGGTGATCACGGAATGCTCCTGTCGACATGGCGGTCGATCGCGGACTCGACTCGCTTCGCCGCGTCGGATAGCTGTCCGCGTTCGATGGCGTCGAAGTCGGACTGCGACACCGTGTTTCGCAGGCGCTCCAGCTGTTGACGAATCGGCGCCGCGTCATCGAGGTGCCAGGCCAGTTCCTCGAGCAGTTGCAGAATTCGATTGAGCAACTGCGGGTCCGACGAACCATAGCGTCGGGGTTGGGTGATGGCGGCGTCGAGCAGTTCAGCGAAGCTAGGTCGGCGCAGCACTACGCGCACGTGGTCGTCGCCGTCGCGGAGCACGATCGAGTTCAGATCGCGGCCGGCAAGCTGACACAGGATCGCCGAGATGTGTCCCAGTGCGTGTACGGCCGTCGTCGGATCGTTGATTCCCGGTGACAGGGCCTTATTGGCGACGTCGGTGAGTTGGCGCAGCCCGTACGCAACGTCTTGGGCTGCCGTTCGCTCGTAGCCGACTTTGATCGCACCGCGGACCGCGGCCTGCATCCGCTCGAAGGTCTCGCCGACGAGGTCATCGGTGGTCGACCACGCGGTCCCGATCGGAACGCCCTTGACGATGGAGTTTCCTGGGTGGCAGTCGATCTTCAAGAATGCATCCGCTTCTGTTGCAGCCGCAAGCAATTCGCCTTCGTCGATGCTTGTCAAGAACCCGGACGAGAGCGCTGAGATGTCGAGCGCGTGCGTTGGGCGGTGGGGCAGCGGGGGTAGCAGGCGCGCCTCCTCGAGCGGATTGGTCGAACCCTGGACGGTGGCGATGGCATCGTCGTGGACGTCGCGCAGCATGGTCTCCACCCGGATCTGCCGGGCGAGGTGTGCCAGGAACAGAACCAGACCCAAGACACTGACGACGACCAGTATGAACGCGAACGTGACGGAGATTCTCGGGACGAAGGCCGTACCGCCGGTGTCGCCACTGCGGACAGCCCGCAGAACCGTCAGGGCGTACGTGAAGGTCGACAGGAAGATTGCCAACGTCGACTGCACGAAGGTGTCACTGGTGAAGGTTCGCAGCAACCGTGGCGAGAATTGGCTGCTCGCGAGCTGCAACGTGACGACGGTCAGCGAGAACGTCAGGGACGTGACAGTGATGAGTGAGCTGGAGATCGCGTCGAGCAGGCTGCGCGCCACGCCGGCGTCACCACCGAAGAGCACGGCGGTCGACCACGACGGCAAATTGGCGTCGACGCGGGCGTCGAAGTGCGGTATCAGCACGCCTGCCACGACCGCGAGCACGATCCCCGCCACGGGCAGTGGCCAAAGCTGAGTTCGCAGTCTGTCGCGTGCGCCGGTGAAGCGGAGATTCACGAGCCGGGGGACAAGCTTGTTCGAGCCGCAACGGCTCACGGCGGACATAGCGAGGGGCATACCCGCCGGTTGCGGCCTCAAGCACGCAATGGAGTTGCATGCATCACCCGAAGCCGAAACGTCCAAGCATCAACCGACGTCATCCGCCGTCTCTGGTGCCCCCACTAGGACTCGAACCTAGGACCTGCGGATTAAAAGTCCGTAGCTCTACCAACTGAGCTATAGGGGCGGCGAGGCACAAGGATACTGGGTGGCCGTTTGAGGATTCGGCCCCCCGTGACCTAAGCTGACTGGGCTCCAACGAACCACGTTGTGAGTACCCCGGAGTGATTCGGTTCTGGCCCCCATCGTCTAGTGGCCTAGGACGCCGCCCTTTCACGGCGGTAGCACGGGTTCGAATCCCGTTGGGGGTACGCGCAGCGGCGGCAACGTCGGGCGAGCAGTAAGCAAGGCCCTGTGGCGCAGTTGGTTAGCGCGCCGCCCTGTCACGGCGGAGGTCGCGGGTTCGAGTCCCGTCAGGGTCGCCATTTTTTGTGGTGAGGCACTTCGGTTGGACATAGTGCCTTCCGGCCAGGTAGCTCAGTTGGTACGAGCGTCCGCCTGAAAAGCGGAAGGTCGCCGGTTCGATCCCGGCCCTGGCCACTTCAGTGCTAGTCGAATTCGATGGGCAGACTCTTCGGCCCGCTCAGACTCACGATCGGTTTCCAGGGCACCGGCCCGGTGATCCGCGGGTTGCGTAGCCGACTCGTCAACACGTTCAGCGCCTCGGCAATCTCGCGCCTCGCCAGATTGGCGCCCAGGCAGTAGTGCACCCCGCCGCCGAAGGTCAAGATCGCCGGCGCGCCCGCGCGGGTGATGTCAACCCGATCGGGGTCGTCGTAGACGCTCGGATCGCGATTGGCTGCAAAGGTATTCACCAGCACCATCGAGCCGGCGGGGAAGATGTAGCCGTCCAGCTCGACATCGTCGGCGACGACGCGCAGCACGCCGCCCGCGATCGGCGAGTGGCGCATGGTCTCCTCCACCGCCGGCATGGCCAGGTCGGGATTGTCGCGGAGCAACTCCCACTGATCGGGGTGCTCGCAGAGGACCTGCACGGACGCGGCGACCTGGTTGCGGGTGGTGTCGGTGCCTGCCAACAGCAGGCCGCCCGCGAGCATCTGCAGCTCCGTGGCGTCGATTCGATCGCCGTCGTCCTCGGCGCGAATCAGGTCGGAGATCAGATCGTCGGACAGGCTGTGCCGGCGTTGGGCAACCATGTCGTCGACGTAGTCGTCGAGTTCGCCCCACGCCCGCATCACGCTCTCTTGCAGCGCATGGATGTCGGCGGTAAAGCTGAACGCCTGGAAGATCACGTCGGCCCACGAGGCGAAGCGCTGCCAGTCCGCACGCGGCGCGCCGAGCAGCGCGGCGATGATCGGGACGGGGTAAGGGCGCGCGATGTCCTCCACGACATCGCAATAGCCTCGCCCGGCGACCCCATCGACGAGATCGCCCAGCACGCCGACCATGGTGTCGTGCAGGCGCGCCACCGTTCGCGGCGTGAACGCCCTGGAGCACAAGCTCCGCAGCCGCTGATGCTCGTCGCCCTCCAGGCACAAAATGCTGGTGATCACCTTGTCCCACAACGGGCCGGAGGTGACGCCCTGTGCCTGCAGCACGATGCCCTGCGGCACCTGGAACCGCTTGTCCCGCAGCACTGCTCGGACCATCGGGTAGGAGAGAACTTCGGGCCCGAAGGGGCCGATCGCGATGGGTGCCTGTTCTTGCGCCTCGCGGAGGCGTGGATAAACCTGCGCCGGGTTCTCGTCGGCGCTGTAATCCAGCGTCGGCAGATCAGCATCAGCGAGCCTCAGGGCAGCGGTACCGACGGTCATGACGGTCTCCTTTGACGCGTCCGACAAAATCCTTGCCAGCATAAGTCCGGCTTTCCCGTCCACCGCGAAACGCCGGTAAACTACAGACATGTAATTCGCGGTGACGCGGGCGCAGGTCGCCCTCTCCGGCAGAAGGAACGGTCATGGATCAGCTCAAAATTTGCAGTGTTGAATTCGACGACCGGGATCCTTTCCTGGCGACCTTCAACGTCCACCTGTCTCGCGACATGACGGCCTTCGAGCGCCAGATGTTGCCGCCGCTGCTCACCAGCGGATTTTCCCCGTCGGAGGCTCGAGGCTCTGCGGTCGTGGCCATCAGAAATGCGACCATCACGATGATCGAAGACCATCGCGACCTGCTCAAGCAGATCGTCGCCGAGGCCGAAACCTTGGCCGGCACAATGGAACACGAACAGCGCGCGGTAGCAGCCCAGATCGCCGAAAGGGTCCAAGGCGTCCAAGAGCGCGCGGCGGCCATCGACTGGAGCTGAGCCGGTCCCATACTGAACCCATGCTCCGGCTTCTGTGTCCGCTGTTCCTGCTGGCCGCATTGAGCCGTGGCGTGACTGCGAATGCGGACGTCCCTCCGCTGAGCCCCGAGGCGCGGGCAGCGGGATTCGTCGACGTTCGCTCAGTCGTTCCCAATGCGCTGATCGACCTGCGCTATGCGACACCGAACAACTTCACTCATACCCAGCTGTATCCGGCCGGCGCGCGCTGCCTGGTGCACGAATCCCTGGCCCCCGGGCTCGCGTCCGCCGCCAAAGCGCTGGCGTCGACGGGAGACTTTCTCGTCTTCTGGGACTGCTACCGCCCGCACGATGTTCAGGTCAAGATGTTCGACGTCGTGCCGAACCCGGCGTGGGTGGCCAAGCCCGGGAACTATGCGAAAAGCCACGAGTCGGGACGCTCGGTGGATGTGACGCTGGGCAATATGACCGAGCAATGTCCACATTGCCTGGTCGACATGGGTACCGACTTCGACGACTTCTCGCCGCGAGCAACGGCTTTCGCAACCGACGGGGTCAGCATCGGCCAGCGGGCCAATCGGGCGAGGTTGCGCGATGCCATGAGTGCCGCCGGGCTGTCGGCGTACTCCGGTGAATGGTGGCATTTCGACGGCGCCGGGGCAGGCGTACAGCGCCCGATCCTCAACGTGCCGGTCAACTAGGCGTCTCATTATATGAGATGACTTTTTCGTATTATGAAACAGTCGGCGGTAACCTTGAGCTCGAACAAGATTCGATCGCAAGGAGGTCGCGCCATGACCAGTGAATATCGGGCCGTCTACACCCATGGACATCACGAGTCAGTGCTGCGCGGGCATCGGGTGCGCACCGCGGACAACTCGGCGGCCTATCTGCTGCCGCACCTGCAGCCCGGAATGTCGGTGCTCGACGTGGGCTGCGGACCGGGAACCATCACCGTCGATCTCGCCTCCCGGATCGCGCCCGGGCAGGTTACTGCTGTCGAATTAACCGCTGATGCTTTGGATTTGGCGCGCACCGAGGCGCAGCAGCGCGGTCAGTCGAACATCGAGTTCGTCACGTCGGATGTCCACGCGCTGGTCTTTCCCGACGACACCTTCGACGTCGTGCACGCCCATCAAGTGCTCCAGCACGTCGCCGACCCGGTGCAGGCGCTGCGCGAGATGCGGCGAGTGTGCAAGCCGGGCGGTGTCGTCGCCTGCCGTGACGCCGACTACGCGGGATTCACCTGGTTCCCACAGCTTCCGGCACTGGACCGCTGGATGGCGCTGTACTCGGCGGCCGCGCGGGTCAACGGGGGTGAACCCGACGCGGGCCGGCGGCTGCTGTCCTGGGCCCAGCGCGCCGGGTTCACCGACGTCACCCCGAGCGGCGGCCTGTGGTGTTTCGCCACGCCGGAGACCCGCGACTGGTGGGGCGGAATGTGGTCCGATCGGATCGTCGAGTCGGTACTGGCGCGACAGTTGGTGGACTCCGGGATGGCAACCCCTGCGGATCTGGACGAGATCGCATCGGCGTGGCGGCAATGGGCCGCCGCTCCCGATGGCTGGCTGGGCATCCCGCACGGCGAGATTCTCGGCCGCGCCTGAGGCATCCTCGCAGGTCAAGGCTGCGGTATTGGCATTCTCTTTTTTGGCAAGTACGTTATCGGTGATAGATAACGACACTTTGGAGGATCCGTGCGTCTCGGAGTAATGATCGGCGCCGAGCGCGGTGATTCCGCGCGCAAAGTCAGCAAGATGCTCGCCGACATCGAGTGGGCCGAGGGCGCGGGCATGGACACTGCCTGGATCCCTCAGGTGCCCAACGACTTCGACGCACTGCTCGCCGTCGCGCTGATGGGCACCCGCACCAGCCGCATCGAACTCGGCACCGCCGTCGTACCGCTGCAGGCGCAGCATCCGGTTGCGTTGGCGCGTCAGGCTTTATCGACGCACGCGGCCACCGGCGGCCGGTTGGCGCTGGGCGTCGGGCCGTCGCATCACTGGATCATCCAGGACATGCTGGGCCTGCCGTACGAGAAGCCGGCGGCCTACACCCGTGACTACCTCGAGGTGCTGCACGCCGCGTTCGCGGGACCGGGTCAGATCGACGTCGAGAACGACCACTTCACCGTGCACAACCCGAACGATCTGGCCCCGGTCGCGCCGCTGCCGGTGTTGGTCGCCGCGCTCGGTCCGGTGATGCTGGCGCTGGCCGGCGAGCATGCCGACGGCACCGTGCTGTGGATGGCCGACGAGCGTTCGGTCGCCGAGCATGTCGTGCCGCGAATCACCAAGGCGGCCGACAACGCCGGTCGGCCTGCACCGCGCATCGTCGCGGGGATTCCGGTGTGTCTCTGTGCGACAAGCGAAGTCGATGCGGCTAAGGAGCGGGCCAACCGGATCCTCGGCGAAGCCGAGGTATCGCCGAACTATCAGCGGCTGCTGGATTACGGCGACGCCCGCGATGTCGGCGACATCTGCGCGGCCGGCGACGAGGACGCCATCCTGGCGCGGATGCGCCGCTTCGCCGACGCCGGAGTGACCGACCTGTCGGTGCGGCTGCTGCCGATCGGTGACAACCGCGACGAGCTGATCGCATCGAAACGGCGGACCCGCGAGGTCATCGCGGAACTGGGCGCCCAGCTCCGCTGATCACGGACTGGGCTAGCCCCGCCCCGGATTGGTGTAGACGCGATCCGGTGAGATCAGCACCGCGGTACGGCGTTCTTCGCGCATCACCCGGTCGTAGGTATCCCAGTCGTCGTGAGTGCCGCCGGCCGCGGTGAAGACCTCGCGAAGGATCACCCGCAGCCGCTCATCGTCCACGTCGGGATGTGGGTCGTCGGGTCCGATCAGCTGCGCCGTCCCTTCGACAGTGGCCCACTGCCAACCGGCGCGGGCGGTAACCGTGGTGCGCGGATCGGCGCGCAGGTGCCCGAGTTTGCGGGCACTGCCAATGGCCACCAGCCCGACGACCGGTTCGTTGGTCAGCGGGTGGGGGAGGACTCCGGCGTTGACGACGGACGCCTGAGCGCTGCCGTCGCGCCGCAGCGTGGTGAATACCACGAGCCCCTGGTCGGCCGAAGCGACGTCAGCGAAGGCAGGAAGGTCGGTCATGGTGCGGCGTCCTTTCCGGGTCGTTACTGCGCTTCAGCCCCGGAATGACCGATTCCATTCCCGAACTGCGGAAAGCGTTGTCGCGCGAATCTACTCGTAGAGGACTGTGATCGACGGAGTATCGGGCACGGCTTGGCAGGTGAGGATGTAGCCGTCGGCGATCTCGTCCTCTTCGAGAACGTCGTTGGTACGCATGGTGGCCTCGCCCTCGATCAACTTGGCCATGCATGTTCCGCAGTTGCCGGCCTCGCAGCTGAACGGCGGTGACAGGCCGGCCCGCCGCGCGCTCTCCAGCAGCGTCTCCCCGGGCACCTGCGGCACCGACACCTTCTTGCGGTCCAGCCGGATGTTCACGGTGCCGCCCGAGTCGACGTCGCCCGCGGCTTCGGACACCTCCGGTGCCGGCGCCTTGACCGGCGGCGATGCGTCGAAGTCCTCGACCAGAACGTTCGCAGTATCCGGTAGCGCGGACCGGACCACGGCCATGAAACCTTCGGGCCCGCAGACATAACAGTCGGCGCCGGTGTCCCCGCCGACGAACTTCTCGACGCCCGCCGAATCCAGCAACCCGTGCTCGTCGTCGAGGTGCCGGTCTACCGACAAGCGGCCCGGATAACGCTGGATCAGGTCGTCGAGCGCCGCGTCGAAGATGGCCGAACCCCGATCACGGTCCGCGCAGAGAATGCGCACCGCGCGATCGGTGTCCGCCAACGCGCTCTTGGCCAGCGACAGGATCGGCGTCACGCCGCTCCCGCCGGCGAAGGCCAGCAGCGGCGCCGATGTCGAACTCAGCACGAAGGTGCCCGCGGCTCTGGTCATGGTCAGCTCGTCGCCCTCGACCACGTTGTCCACCAGCCAATTCGACACTTTCCCGCCGGTCACCCGCTTGACCGTGGTCGTCAGCTCGGTGTCGACCTCCGGTGCGCTCGACATCGAATACGACCGGTACAGCTCTTCACCGTCGACGGTCACCCGGAACGTGCAGAACTGCCCGGCGCGGTAGGAAAACGGCTGCTCCTCCGGGGCGAGTACATAGGTACGGCTGTCGGCGGTCTCCTTGATGATCCGAGTCACCGTGGCCCGCTGGAACACGTGGCGTTCCACCATCCGCACACCTTCCACACTTTGCGTTCTTCGCTTGAGAGAATACTATTCTCTCAAAACGATAGGATCTTCTCAATGTCTCCGACCGCGCTCGTCTTCGAGGAGCGGCACTACACGCTGCCGCAGCTCGAAGCGTTGGCCGACGGGCTGGCAACCACCTTGCGCGAGCGGGGTGTGAGGGCCGGTGAGCGGGTCGCATTGATGGCGTCCAATCGTCCCGAATTCGTCGTCGCGCTGCACGCCATCTGGCGGCTGGCCGCTGTCGTCGTCCTGATCAGCCCGGCATGGAAGCGGCACGAGGTCGAGCATGCCCTGGCGCTGACGAGTCCGTCGCACGCCGTCGGCGATCACGACGTGCTGTCGGATCTGATGCCGATGCTGCATCTCGACGAGCCCATCGTCGAGGGCGAAGCCCACACCGGACCCGGACCAGCGCTCGACGCCGACGCGGTGCTGGCGTTCAGCTCCGGGACGACCGGTCTTCCGAAAGCCGTTCGGCACAAGCATCATTCGCTTCAGGTCTGCGGTGGGATCATTGGCGCGAGGCCTTGGGTTTGACCGCCGACGACCGCATTCAGATCGCGACGCCACCGTCGCACATTCTCGGCTTGCTCAACATCATGACGGCGTTGCAGACCGGCGTATGGATGCGACTGCATCGCCGATTCGATATCGACCGCATGCTGCAGCACATTCAAGACGACCGGATTACCGTCGAGATGGCCGTCGCACCAATCGCTTTGGCCATCGCCTCGCACCCGCGGCTCGAGTCCTACGATCTGTCCTCGCTGCGGTACATCATGTGGGGCGCGACGCCGGTGAGCGCCAGCGTTGCCGAGACTGTCACCCGTCGCACTGGCGTCGGGTGGGTTCCCGCCTACGGCACCACCGAGTTACCGGTGATCGCCTGCAGCCCGCTCGACGGCGCGCGGCTCGATTCCGTCGGCCGACCGGTGCCGGGCGTGCAGGTGCGGGTGGTGTCGTTGCAGACCAGTGGGCCGGTCGGCCCGGGTGAGGTCGGCGAAATCCAGGCCCGTGCCGAGTCGTTGATGGCCGGCTATCTGCCGTGCGAGGCGACGCGAGATGTCTTGTGCGACGGCTGGTACCGGACCGGTGACATCGGCTACCTGGACGCCGACGGATGGTTGCGGATCACCGATCGGTCCAAGGAGATGATCAAGGTCCGTGGCTTTCAGGTCGCACCCGCCGAAGTCGAGGCCGTGCTCCATGGACACCCGGCGGTCGAAGACTGCGCGGTGTTCGGCATCCCCGACGGCACCGACGGGGAACTGGTCGTCGCCGCCGTCGCCACCCGCGAGCCGGTCGATGCCGCCGAGCTCACCGCGCGGGTCGGCGAGCGCCTGGCGTCCTACAAACGTGTGAGTCGTGTCGTGTTCGTATCCGAAATACCTCGGTTGCCTTCGGGGAAGGTGCTACGCCGAGTTCTCAAGGAGCGCTATGGATGTACGTCTGACAGCTGAACAACAACAGCTGCGAGATGCAGCCGCGAAACTCGCCGACGATCTCGGTCCGGGATCGGTACACGACCTCGCCGACGGCGAGCGAATCGCGCGCCTCGACAAGCAGATTCAGCTGACCGGTTGGCGATCGCTGCGCTCCGACGAAGCGTCCGCGGTGGAAGTGGCCATCGTCGCCGAGGAGTTCGGTCGCGGACTGGTGGACGCCCCGTTCCTGGGCCCGGTTCTGGCCGACGACCTGGCCCGTCGGATTGGCGACGACGGCTCCGGGTCGACCATCGCGGTGGGTGGTCAGGCGATCGACGCGCGAGGCTATCGACGCGCGCTGACGCTGGACGGTACGACGGTGTCGGCCGCGGAAGTGGGCGCTGCCCGTGACGCCGTCGACCTGACGCGAGCCGTTGCCGACCTCGGCGGAAAGGCCTCCGCTGTCGGCGATCTGGACTCCGATGCGGCCCAGCGTTGGCTGGCGCTCGCGCTGGCGACCACGTCGGCCGACTTGGTCGGTGCGGCACGCGGTGCGCACACCCTCGCCTGCGAGTACGCGAAAATCCGTGAACAGTACGGCAAGTCGATCGGCTCCTATCAGGCCGTCGCGCACCTGCTGGCGGAAAGCCTGGCGCTGATCGAGGGTTCGGTGAGCATCCTGCGACACGCCGCCTGGGCGGTCGACGAGTTGGACCCGGCCGAGGCCATCCGGGCCGGACGCTTCGCGAAGGTCTACTGCGCGCGCGCCGCGCGGACCGTTTGCGAGACCGCGATTCAGGTGCACGGCGGTATCGGGAACACCTGGGAGTGCCTGGCGCACGTATTCCTGCGCCGTGCGCTCACCTCGACTCAACTGTGGCCCGTCAAGCTGGAGGAGATCAGCGTTGGACTTCCGTGACTCGCCCGACGAAGCGGCCTTTCGGGACCGGCTGCGATCGTGGCTTTCTCTGCACGCCAAGGAGTTTCCCAGTTCGGGCGACGAGTATTGGGCTCGGCAGGGCGACTGGCACCGCGCGTTGTACGAGGGCGGCTTCTTCGGGTTGTCCTGGCCGCGAGAATACGGCGGGCAGGAACTCCCGCCGGTGTATGACGTGATCCTCGACGACGAGTTGGCACGGGCCGAGGCGCCGCCGCGGCCCAGCCTGGGCTACCTGGTCGCGGGGCTGAGCCGGCACGGCAGCAAAGAACTGTGCACGCGATTCCTGCCCGGGATGATCAACGGCAGCGAGCGGTGGTGTCAGGGCTTCAGCGAACCGGGCTCGGGTTCGGATCTCGCGTCGCTGACGACTACCGCCACCCGTGAGGGCGACAACTACGTCATCAACGGGCACAAGATCTGGACCAGCTACTCCGACGTCGCGGACTGGTGTCTGCTGTTGGCCCGAACCGATCCCGAGGCCAAGCGGCACCGTGGCATATCGGCCTTCATCATTCCGATGAAACAGCCTGGTGTGCAACAGCGTCCGCTGCAGATGATCAACGGCGTCACCACCGAATTCGGCCAGGTGCTGTTCGACGGCGCGACGGTACCGGCCGAGAACATGGTCGGCGCCCCCGGTGAGGGGTGGCCACTTGCCATGACCGTCGTCGGGCACGAACGAGAGCCGTCCACACTGGGTTACGCGGCGCGCTACGGCAAGCTGGTTCGTCAGCTGGCCGCGCGCACCGATGGGTCGCCGAATGCGGAACTTGCCTGGGCCGCAGTGCAAACCGAGATGCTGACCCACCATGTTCGGCGGCGGCTGTCCGAGCAGCTCGACGGGCTGACCCACACCTCGGACGGGTCGCTGGACAAGCTGTTGATGACCTGGGTCGAGCAGTCGGTCGGCCACGCCGCACTGGCGGTCGGTGGCATCGACGACCCGAACTCGTTGAGCGCCTACCTCTATAGCCGCGCGCAGAGCGTGATGGGCGGCACGTCGCAGATCCAGAAGAACATCATCGCCTCACGAATCCTGGGGTTGTAGGAGTGATCGCGAAGGCGGGCGAAGCCCGGGTGAAGCGGGTCACGACCATTGAAGGAGCCTGACATGTACGACATGCCGACCGAAATCGACGTCCAAGCCGACGGGCCGCTGCGGATCATCACCTTGAACCGGCCCGAGTCGCTGAACGCCGTCAATGACGACCTGCACCACGGGCTGGCGAAGCTCTGGCAGCGGCTGAGCGACGACCTCAGTGCCCGCGCCGCCGTGATAACCGGTGCCGGGCGGGCTTTTTCGGCCGGTGGTGACTTCGGGTACCTCGAGGAGCTGGCCAATGACGCGGCGTTGCGGGCCAAGACCATTACCGACGGGCGCGAGATCGTGCTGGGTATGGCGCGCTGCCGGATTCCGGTGGTAGCCGCGGTTAACGGGCCGGCCGTCGGGCTGGGTTGCAGCCTGGTCGCACTGAGCGACATCGTCTACATGGCCGAGGACGCCTATTTGGCCGACCCGCACGTGCAGGTGGGATTGGTCGCGGCCGATGGTGGGCCGTTGACCTGGCCGCTGCATATCAGCTTGCTGCTGGCCAAGGAGTACGCGCTGACCGGCGCCCGGATCCCCGCGGCTCGGGCCGTCGAACTCGGCCTGGCCAACCACGCCGTGGCCGACCCGCTCGATGCGGCGATCAAGGCTGCGAAGAAAATCCTGGAGCTGCCGCAGCAGGCGGTCGAAGCCACCAAGCGCGTCCTCAATGTGCATCTCGAACGAGCGGTGCTGGCCACCATCGACTACGCGCTGTCGGCGGAGAATCAGTCCATGCAAACCGAGGACTTCCGCGCGATCGTCGCCAAGTTCAACGCCGGCAAGAACTGAAGCCTTAAGCCGCTCGGCCTCGAATGTGAAGCTGGGCTCACGCTCGGCAACGAGTGTGCAGCTGGCTTCACGTTCGAGTGTCTCCCGCTACTTTGGCGGAAAGCGCAGCGCACCGTCGAGCCGAATGACTTCGCCGTTGAGGTAGTCGTTTTCGACGATGCTCTGCACGAATGCGCCGTATTCGGGGGACCGGCCCATCCGCTTGGGGAAGGGCACCTGCGGGCCCCAGTACGCCTCGAGCTGGTCGCCCGCCTTGCCGTACGCCGGCGTCAGGAACGTGCCAGGCGCGATGGTGACGACGCGGATACCGAGCGGGGACAGGTCGCGGGCGGCAACCAGCGTCATACTGACGACGCCGCCTTTGGCCGCCGCATACGGCAGCTGGCCGATCTGGCCTTCGTAGGCGGCGATCGACGCGGTGTTGATGATGACGCCGCGGGCGCCCTCGTCGAGCGGTTCCTGGCGCGCGATGGCCGCAGCGGCCAACCGCAGGACGTTGAAGACCCCGGTCAGGTAGACATCGATCGTCGTCTTGAAGCCATCCAGGTCCAGCGGTGAACCGTCCTTGCCGATCAGCCGCCCGCCACTCGCGGGTCCGCCGTGAGCATCCACCGAGATGCGAAGCGGACCAAGCGATTCCGCTTCGGCCAAGGCTGCGTTCACGTCTTCGGTGTTCGTCGCGTCGGTGCGGACGTAACGGGCGTCGAGCTCTTTGGCCAGCGCCGCACCTTTTTCGTCGGCTAGATCGGCGATCACCACCTTGGCCCCCGCGGCGTGCAGCCGGCGAACCGTGGCCTCGCCCAGGCCGCCCGCGCCGCCGACGACAATGGCCGAACTCCCGCTGATCTGCATCACTATTCCCCTTCTTGCAATTGGCACTCTCAGATTGAGAGAATAATATTCTCATACGGCCGGGGGTTGTCGCCGGCGGCATGGGCTCGGCTACCGTCACCGA
The DNA here is from genome assembly GCA_963737375.1 of uncultured Actinomycetota bacterium. Taxonomy (GTDB): domain Bacteria; phylum Actinomycetota; class Actinomycetes; order Mycobacteriales; family Mycobacteriaceae; genus Mycobacterium. The sequence continues at coordinate 92,004 of CAVTSP010000002.1, read as the reverse complement.
AGCGCCCGCCTAAGGAGACTCATGACAAACAACGAGGTTCTGGTCATCATCGGCGTTGGCGGCATGGGGGTCTCGGTTGCCCGCCGCAGCGGAGCGGGTCGGACCATTGTGCTCGCCGACATCAATGCCGCGGGCCTGGAAGCGGCGGCGGGTTCGCTCACCGAGGACGGGCATCACGTGCTGACCCGCGAGGTCGACGTCACCTCCCGTAGCTCGGTAGCCGCAGTCGCCGAGGCGGCCCAGGCGGCCGGGCGGGTCACCGCTGTGGTGCACACCGCCGGACTCTCGCCGGTGCAGGCGTCGGCGGAGGCGGTGCTGGCCGTCGACCTGCTGGGTGTCGCACTGAGCATCGACGAATTCGGCCGGGTGATCGAACCCGGCGGTGCCGGCGTCGTCATCGCCAGCATGGCCGGCCACATGATGCCCGCGCTCGATCCGGAAGTCGAGCGCCTATTCGCGACCGCGCCTGCCGAGGAATTGCTCAGCCTCGATGCCTGCTCGAACATCACCAGCAGCCAGATGGCCTACCCATTGGCCAAGCGGGCCAACCAGATTCGGGTCGCAGCCGCCGCCGGAGCCTGGGGTGAACGCGGCGCCCGGATCAATTCGATCAGCCCCGGAGTCATCTCGACGGCGATGGGGCGGCTGGAACTCGACAGCGAATCGGGCACGCTGATGCGGGCGATGGTGGAGAACTCCGGGCTGCGACGCCTCGGCACACCCGAGGACATCGCGGCCGCCACCGAGTTCCTACTCGGACCATCGGCGTCGTTCGTCACCGGCACTGATCTGCTGGTCGACGGCGGCGTTGTCGCCGCGATCCGCACCGGCACAATCGATCTGGCCAAAGCGCTCGCGGAACGCTGACGCCGGACTGCTAGTCGACCGACTCTCCAGTCGCTGCGGCGTGCCCGGCGCGATAACCGAAAACCATTGCTGGGCCGATGGTTCCGCCGGCACCGCCGTAAGCACGTCCGGTCACCCCGCCCATCGCGTTGCCGGCGGCGAACAAGCCGGGGATCGGCTTGCCGCTGACGTGCAGCACGCGCCCGTCGCGGTCGGTGCGGGGCCCGCCCTTGGTCCCCATCGCGCCGACCGATACCGGGACCGCGTAAAACGGCGCAGTATCTATCGCGCCGAGCGTCTTGCAGGCCAACGTCGTCGCGTGCTCGTCACCCCAGTAGCCGTCGTAAGCGCTTGAGCCACGGCCGAAGTCGCGATCAGCACCCTCGCCGACCTGTTGATTCCACCGTTCGATGGTGCGGTCGAGCCCGTCGAGGGCGATCCCGGTCGTGGCGGCCAACTCGTTGAGGTCCGCCGACTCGCAGAACCAATCCGGAACCGGGCCGTCGGGGTCGACGCCCAAGAATCCGTAGCGCTTGAGGTGTTGTGAGTCGAACACCATCCAGGCCGGGTCGTTGACGTAGCCCTCACGCGGGTCGAGGTAGTGGAAGGCGCCGGCCATCGAGTTGTAATCGCAGGCCTCGTTGACGAATCGCCGGCCGAGGCGGTTGACGATGATGCTGCGCGGGCGGGTTCGCTCGAGCCGTACGCTGCGGCTGCGCTGGTGCCCGTCGATCGTGTCGCCTGGGATCTGCACGATCGGCACCCACCATGCCTCGCCCATGTTGGCCAGGTCGGCGCCGTGGGCCATCGCCATCCGCAGTCCGTCACCGGTGTTGTTGGGCGGCGAGACGGCGCCGCGCATCGGTCCGCGTAGAAAAGCGTTGACAAGAGCCGGATCCCACTCGAATCCGCCGGTACCCAGGATGACCGCCCGACGGGCATGCACGGTCAACGGCCGGCCATCAACATCGATCCGGACCCCGACGATCCGCCCGTCTTCGTCGATCAGCTCCTCGGCCCGGGCATCGGTCTGCGGTGTGACGCCGGCATCGAGCAACCCCTTCAACAGTCCGGCGATCAGCGCCGTGCCGGCCACGCACAGGTCGGCGTTCGGGTCGCTTCCCGCGTACAGGCGAGCCCTGGTCTCGGCGTCGAAGCCGACATTCGACCAGTCTTGAGGAAACGCGGTGATCCGATCGCGCCACTCGCCGAGTTGGTTCAGATCGAACGGCGTCGCGCTCAACGAGCGACCGCCGCCGGGCTGTCCGCCGGGCAGCTCCGGCTTGTAATCCGGGAAGCCGGTGGCGATTTCGAAGCGCAAACCGCTGTGCGACTCGATGAAGTCGAGCATCGCCGGGCCGGTTCGGACGAAGGTGTCGACGAGCGCGTCATCCATCGATCCCAGTGCCTGTGCCCGCAGATAGCTGAGCGCGTCGTCGACCGACAGTTCGCCGTCGGGCGAACGGTCGTGCGCGGGTATCCACACCACGCCCCCCGAAACCGCGGTGGTGCCGCCGACGGTCGCGGCCTTCTCGTAGACCGCGACCGAGGCGCCGTTGGCGGCTGCGGTCAATGCGGCCGCAAGTGCGGCTCCGCCGCTGCCGAGGACGACGACGTCGACTTCATGGTCCCAAGACGGCATGCGCTTGTAGTTCCTTCCCGCCCACGTCAGCAGAGGATCTCCGATAATTCCTTGGCTGCCTTGACAACTGCGTCTTTGCCTCGCATCACCACGTCCTCGCGGTGCGAGATCAAGTTGATGCACGCCGGCGGTGACGGTACGTCGCGATGCACTGGAACCGCCAAACCGTAAGTGTTCGGCTCGATTTCGCCGTGGGTGATCACCCAGCCCTGCTCGCGGGCACGCGCGACCAGATCGCGCTCGTCTGGGCGCGGAGGCAGACTCGCCAGCAGCGCGATGCCCGCGGCACCCCGATCGAGCGGGTAGCGGCTGCCCTCGTGAAAGGCCAACTGGTAGGGGACCTGGGTGGGAACAATCACCGCGATGGCCACTTGCTGATCGCCCTCGGCTACCAGCAGCGACACCGTCGTGCCCAGGTCGTCGGCCAGAGCGCGCAGGATCGGCACACTGAGCTGTCGCACATTGCGGTCGAACGACGCACCGAGCTGCGCCAAGCCGGCAGCCGGGCGGTAGCGGCCGTCTTCGCCCTTGGCGACGAAGCGGAATTGGGCCAGCGTGGCGAGCAGCCGGTAGGCGATCGTCCGGTGCACGCCGATACCGTCGGCGACCTGCTGCACGGTCAAGCCCGCGGGGGCATCGGCCACCAGCTGCAAAGCAGTGAGTCCCCGGGCCAGCGTTTGCGAGCCGGGCGCAGTGGTTGTCGTGACCTCGCGCATGTCAGCGGCCCGCGATCTTGCTTGACAGAGACCGCGCCGAGAGTGATGCTCTATAGATAGTGCACATTAGTGTGCGATTTTAGCACACAGTGTTGACGGGAAACGAGAACCTGATTTCCGCCGAGGGCGGCAAGAGAGGAATCGGTGGCCGAGCACGAAAGCGTGTGGAGTGACCTGCAAGGTGTCTCGTTCGTGCAGGGGTACCTGGATGCCGGCGGTGTGCGAACTCGCTACCTGCATGCCGGCGACGAGAGCAAGCCGCCGCTGATCCTGCTGCACGGCTCCGGTGGGCACGCGGAGGCATACGTGCGCAACCTGGAGGCGCACGCCGAGCATTTCTCGACGTGGTCGATCGACATGCTGGGTCACGGCTACACCGATAAACCCGGTCACCCGTTGGAGATTCGCCACTACATCGACCATCTGCTGGCTTTCATGGACGCGATCGGTGTCAAGCGCGCCCACCTATCCGGCGAATCGCTCGGTGGGTGGGTCGTATCCAGGGTCGCGGCCGAGCATCCGGAGAAGGTCGACCGGTTGGTGCTCAACACCGCGGGCGGCTCGCAAGCCGACCCCGAGGTGATGAAGCGGATCATCACGCTGTCGATGGCAGCGGCCGAGAACCCGACCTGGGAAACCGTGCAGGCGCGGATCACATGGCTGATGGCCGACAAGTCGAAGGGTTACGACGACCTCGTCGCGAGCCGACAGCGGGTCTACCGCCAGCCGGGTTTCGTCTCGGCGATGCGCGACATCATGGCATTGCAGGATCCCGAAATTCGCGCTCGTAACCTGCTGCACGCAGAAGACTACGGCTCGATCGCCGCGCCCACCCTGGTGTTGTGGACCAGCGATGACCCGACCGCCGACGTCACCGAAGGCAGCCGAATCGCGTCGATGATCCCCGGCGCGCGATTCGAGGTGATGTCCGGCTGTGGCCATTGGCCGCAGTACGAGGACGCCAAGACATTCGACCGCCTGCATATCGATTTCCTGCTAGGCCGGTGACGATGGATAGCGACCAGGACGTCGACGTCGATGTCGTCGTCGTCGGCGCCGGACCAGTCGGCCTGACCCTGGCCAATATCCTTGGTCTGCAAGGTGTCAGCACGCTCGTAGTGGAAGAGCGCGACACCCTGATCGACTACCCGCGCGGCGTCGGGCTCGACGACGAGTCGCTGCGCACCTTCCAGGCGATCGGCCTGGTCGAGCACGTCCTTCCGCACACCGTGCCCAACCAGATCTTGCGATTCGTCGACGCCAAGCGCCGGATACTCGCCGAAATGGCTCCTCCTGACGCACGTTTCGGCTGGCCCAAACGCAATGGCTTCGTCCAGCCGCTGGTCGACGCCGAGTTGCTTCGCGGACTCGAGAGGTTCGGACACGTCGAGGTCCAGTGGGGACGGGCGATGGCGTCCTATACCGAAGCGGCCGACGCGGTCACCGTCGACCTCGACGGTGGAACTGGCCGGCAGAGTGTCCGGACCCGCTACGTCGTCGGCTGCGACGGCGGCCGCAGCGTCACCCGGCGACTGATGGGGGTCTCCTTCGACGGCACCACGTCGCCGACCCGCTGGCTGGTGGTCGACGTCGCCAACGATCCGCTCGGACACCCCAACAGCGAAGTCGGCGCCGACCCCGCCCGCCCCTACGCCTCGATCTCGATCGCGCACGGAATTCGCCGCTTCGAGTTCATGATTCACGCCGACGAGACCGACGAGCAGGCAGAAGACCCGGCTTTCCTCACCCGGATGCTGGCGTCGATGGTGCCGCATCCCGACCGGGTCGACGTGATTCGCCACCGGCTCTACACCCATCACTCCCGGATCGCCGGCGCCTTCCGCAAGGGACGCCTGCTGCTCGCCGGCGACGCCGCGCACCTGATGCCGGTATGGCAAGGGCAGGGCTACAACAGCGGCATCCGCGACGCGACGAACCTCGGCTGGAAGCTCGCCGCCGTGGTCAACGGCTACGCCGAGGACGCCCTGCTCGACACCTACGACATCGAGCGCCGCAAGCACGCGCGGGCGATGATCGACCTGTCGACGATGGTGGGACGGGTCATCTCGCCGACCAACCGCCACGTCGCCGCGGCCCGCGACCTGTTGGTGCGATCGGCGTCAATTGTGCCCTCGCTCAAACGATATGTGCTCGAGATGCGGTTCAAACCGATGCCGCGATACGAGCAGGGTGCGGTGGTGCATCCTGAGCCGCGACGGGCAGATTCGCCGGTCGGAACGTTGTTCGTGCAACCCCGGGTCGATACCCGAGAGCAGCAGAACGTCCTGCTCGACGATGTCCTCGGTGGCGGGTTCGCCGTGATGTGCTGGAACAACAAGCCGCGGGAGATCCTCGGCGCCAAAGCATTTGCGGACTGGCAGGCGCTGGGGGCGAAACTCGTCGCGGCCCGGCCGCTGACTCAGCTGCACTGGGAAGGCGACGACGATCCTGATGTGGTGGTGGTCGGTGACCGGACCGGCCAGCTCAAAGCCTGGTTCGACCTGCACCAGGAGTCGGTAGTGTTCCTGCGCCCCGATCGCTGCATCGCGGGTGCCTGTATCGCCCAGCTCGGCCCCGAATTGAGTGCATCGCTTTTCGACGTCCTCACCTTGACACCGGGAGGAACCCGTGCCGCTAGCCCTGTGCTGTATGTCCCACAGCCCGCTACTCAATCTGCCTGGGCCGTCGGAGGACCTCCTTGACGACATTGACGGCGCCCTCACGCAGGCAAGGGATTTCGTCGCGGACTTCAACCCGGAGATCGTCGTCATCTTTGCCCCCGATCACTACAACGGCTTCTTCTACCGCACGATGCCGCCGTTCTGCATCGGTACCGACGCGCAGGGGGTCGGCGACTACGGCACGCACAAGGGCCCACTCGACGTTCCCGAAGCCACCGCGGTTGCCTGCGCCAAGGCGGTGTTGTCGGCCGGTGTGGACGTGGCCATCTCGGCCAACATGGACGTCGACCACGGCACCGTTCAACCGCTGGAGAAGCTTTTCGGCACCGCTACGGCGCGCCCGGTGATACCGATCTTCATCAACTCGGTTGCCACGCCGCTGGGCCCGCTGCATCGCTGCCGCACGCTCGGCACCGCGGTCGGCAGCTATCTGGCCACCCTGAACAAGCGGGTGCTGGTGGTGGGATCCGGTGGGCTGTCGCATGATCCGCCGGTTCCGACCCTGTCGACGGCGACACCCCAGATGGTGGATCGGATCGTGAACGGCCGTGCCGATGACTCCGGAGCAGCGGTCGGCGCGGCAGACAGCGGTGATGGAAGCGGCCAAGAGCTTCGCAGGTGGCCAGAGCGGCCTTCGTGCGCTCAACCCTGAGTTCGATCAGAAGTTCCTCGACATCGTCGACGGCGGGCATCTCGACGATCTGGACACCTGGTCGAATGCGTTCATCGCCAGCGAGGGCGGCAACTCGGCACACGAAATCCGCACCTGGGTAGCGGCTTTCGCGGCGCTGGCGGCGGCCGGCCCATATGAGACGGGCGTGCGGTACTACCGCCCGGCGCCGGAGTTGATCGCCGGGTTCGCGGTCAGGACAGCGGTGCCGGTATGACAGACACCTTCGACACAACTGTCGACGTACTCGTGATCGGCTCTGGCGGCGGCGGTATGACGGCGGCGCTGGCCGCGGAAGCCTCCGGGCTGAAGACGCTGGTCGTCGAAAAGTCCAGCCAGTTCGGTGGTTCCACCGCACTGTCCGGCGGCGGCATCTGGGTGCCGGGGGCACCGGCGCAACGGCGGGCCGGCTATTCGCCCCCGCCCGACGAGGTCGTCGATTACCTGCGCCGGATCACCGACGGCTTGGTCAGCGACGCGCGGATTCAGCAGTACGTCGACTCGGCGCCGGACATGATGGACTTCCTGGAGAAGCTCAGCCCCTGGCTGGAATTCGTCTGGAAGCCCGGGTACGCCGACTACTACCCGGAACTACCCGGTGGCTCCGAACTCGGCAGCACCATCAATGTTCCGCCGATCGATCTGCGCACGCTGGCCGACGAAGAGCAGAACCTGCTGACGCCGCTGGCGTTGGCGCCGCGCGGAATCTGGCTGGGCCCCAAAGAGCTTCGCTCGTTCTATCAAGTACGGCAATCCTGGGCAGGCAAGGGCGTCCTGGTGAAGCTGGTGTGGCGGATGTTCCGGGCCCGGGTCTTCGGCGACCGGATGGCGGCTATCGGTCAGTCGTTGGCCGCGCGGCTGCGGCTGGCGATGAAAGACCGGAGCATCCCGTTGTGGCTGGACGCACCGATGACACAGCTACTCACCAACGACGACGGATCGGTGATCGGCGCGGTGGTCATGAAAGACGGCTACGCCACAACGGATCGGCGCCAGCCGGGGTGTGATCGTCGCGACCGGCGGCTTCGATCACGACATGGCCTGGCGCAAAGAACACCAGCCGACCGTCGATCAGGACTGGAGCTTCGGCAATCCGGCGGCTACCGGAGACGGTATCCGGGCCGGCCAGCAGGTCGGGGCCGCCGCCGACATGCTCGACGAGGCCTGGTGGTTTCCCGCAATCCAATGGCCGGACGGCCGAATGCAATTCATGCTCAACGAGCGGATGATGCCGTCGCAGTTCATCGTCAACGGTGCGGGTCAGCGATTCATCAACGAGGCGGCGCCGTACATGGATTTCGGTCACGCGATGATCGAAGGTCAGGAATCGGGCGTCACCCACATACCGTGTTGGCTGATCACCGACCGCCGATCATTCCTGCGTTACGTGGTCGCTGGCCATCTGCCGATACCGAAAATCCCGTTCGCCCCGGTCCCCACCGGCCGGAAGATCCCCAAAGCCTGGCTGGAATCCGGCGTGGTCAAGTCAGCCGGGACCTGGGCCGAACTCGCCGCGAAGATCGGCGTACCGGCTGATCAACTGCGCAACACCGCAACACGTTTCAACGAACTGGCCCGCAACGGCCACGACGACGATTTCAACCGAGGTGACAGCGTTTACGACAATTATTACGGCGACCCCACCCTGCCCAACCCGAATCTGCATCCGCTGGGTAATCCGCCCTACTACGCCTTCCGGATGGTTCTCGGCGACCTGGGCACCTCAGGCGGTCTGCGCACCGACGAATTCGCGCGGGTGCTGCGCGCCGACGACACGGTGGTCCGCGGTCTCTATGCCGTGGGCAACGCCTCGGCCGCGGTCATGGGACGCAGCTATGCCGGCGCCGGCGCCACCATCGGACCCGCCATGACCTTCGGCTACGTCGCCGCCAAACACCTTGTCAACCAAAACTCAACGCAATCCATTGTTCCGGGAGGTACCAGTTGAAGATCTCGCTGTTCTACGAATTCGCTCTGCCCCGTCCCTGGTCGGACGACGACGAGCACATCCTGCTCAAGGACTGCCTCGACGAGGTAGAGGCCGCCGACAAGGCCGGCTTCTCCACCTGCTGGCTCACCGAGCACCACTTCCTCGAGGAGTACTGTCACTCCACCGCGCCGGAGATGTTCCTGGCCGGAGCGAGCCAGCGGACCAAGGACATCCGGCTCGGATTCGGCATCATGCACCTCCCGCCGGCGGTCAATCATCCGGCCCGGGTCGCCGAACGGATCGCCACCCTGGACCTGATCTCTGATGGGCGTGTCGAATTCGGTACCGGCGAATCGTCCTCGATCGGCGAACTCGGCGGCTTCAACATCGACCCCGCGGACAAGCGCGCGCAGTGGGAAGAGGCGCTGGAGGTGTCGATCCGCTGCATGACCGAAGAACCCTTCACCGGATTCAAGGGCAATCACATCGAGATGCCGGCCCGCAACGTCGTCCCCAAGCCGCTGCAGAAGCCACACCCGCCGGTGTGGGTCGCCTGCACCCGGCCGGCGTCGGTGCAGATGGCCGCCCAGAAATGCCTCGGGGCACTGAGTTTCGCCTACACCGGCCCGGGCCCGCTGACCGAGCGGGTGAACGGCTACTACAAGGAACTCGAAGAGAGCGGCGTACCAGTCACTCCCGCTATCAACCCGAACATCCTCGCCATCGGCGGCGACCTGTCGATGATGGTGGCCAAGACTGACGAGCAGGCCGTGCAGCGCCTCGGCATGGGCGGCGGGTTCTTCTCGTTCGGGATCATGCATTACTACATGACCGGCGTCCACACTCCTGGCCGCACCGGAGTCTGGGAGCGTTATCTCGAAGAGTGCGAGAAGGATCCGACGCTGGCCTACGGGCCGGGCCGTGGAGCGATCGGCTCACCCGCCACCGTTCGTGAGTTCCTGCGTGGGTACGAAGAGAGCGGCGTCGACGAGATCATCCTGCTGCTCAACCCGCGCAGCCACGAAGGCACCATGGAGTCCATCGAGCTGATGGGCAAAGAGGTGCTGCCGGAATTCATCGAGCGCGACCGCAAGGCGGTGGCCGAGAAGGCCAAGCGTCTGGAACCGGTCATCGAAAAGGTCGAGGCGCGCCGTCCCGAGCCCAGCGCCCCGAAGTTCGACGAGAGCTACTCCTTCGGCGGCCTACCCACCGGCCGTGGCGGAAAGTTCACCGCAAGTGAGATTCCCGAGGCGATGGCGGAAATCAACGAGGGTCGCGTCCAAGCCGCTCAGCGGCTCAAAGACGAGTCGAAGCCGTAGTCATTGGCGCACATCGACGAGCTGTGGCGCTACGACGGGCGCCGCGCAGTGGTCACCGGCTGCGCGTCGGGCATCGGGGCGCAGGTCGTCCGGCAGCTCACCGAGCTGGGCGCCCATGTCGTCGGGTTCGACAAACAACCACCGAGCGGCGAGATCGCCGAGTTCTACGCCGTCGACCTGGCCGACCCGGAGTCGATCGATCGCGGTGTGGCGTCGGTCGGCGATCAGGTCGACGCGCTCTTCAACGTCGCCGGTGTCTCCTCCGGAATCGGCGACCCGCTACTGGTGGTCACGATCAACTTCCTCGGCCTACGGCATGCCACCGAGGCGCTGGTGGCGAAAATGCCCGCCGGATCTTCCATCGTGAGCGTTTCGTCGCTGGCAGCCAAGGGATATCGGGAGAATCAGCGGGTCACCGGCGGCCTGCTGAACACCCGGACGATGTCCGATGGCGTCGACTGGTGCCATCGCAACCCCGACGCGCTGGCCGACGGGGGCTACCGGTTGTCCAAGGAAGCGGTCATTCTGTACACCATGAGCAAGACCACCGCGCTCGGCGGCCGAGGTGTTCGGATCAACTGCACCGGGCCGGGCGTTACCGAGACCCCGATTCTGGATCAACTACGCGGAGCGTACGGCCAGAACTTTCTCGACGACATCCCTAAACCGTTGGGCCGGGTGTCCGATCCCGGGGAACAGGCAGCGGCGCTGATCTTCCTGAATAGCCAAGCAGCCAGCTATATTTCGGGCCAAGTACTGTGGGTCGACGGCGGTAACATCGGCGCTGCGATGGCGCGCGAACTCGACGAAGGGCAAGCATAGTGGCCAGCCTGACCGACTTCCGCCGGGTCGCCGGCGAGGTATCGAACTGGGGTCGGTGGGGAGACGCCGACGAACTCGGAACGCTGAACTTCATCACCGCGGAGAAGGTGGCAGAGGCGGCCAGCCTGGTCAAGCACGGCAAAGTGTTCCCGCTCGGCGTCGACTTCGGAGCCTCCGGCCCCCAGGGCTCATTCAAGTTCCGGCACAACCCGATCCACGTGATGACGGTCGACGGTGGTGACGCGCACTCGCTACCTCAATTCGGGCCGGACTGGGCGGCCAACCCCGGCGCGCAGGAGATGGGTAAGTACTTCCAGGACGACCTTTTCCGCTTCAACGACGACATGGTGATCATGGCGCTGCAGTCCGCTACCCAGTGGGACGCACTCGCGCACGTCTACTACGAGGAGAAGCTCTACAACGGCTTTCCGGCCGACTCGGTGACCAGCTTCGGCGCAAAACATTGCGGCATCGACAAAGTCGACGGCAAGGGCATCACCTCGCGCGGTGTGCTGCTGGATCTCGTTCGCCACCGCGGGGTGGAGACGTTCCTCGAACTCGGCAACCCGATCACCCCGGCCGAACTGGACGACGTAGCACGGGCGCAGGGTGTGACGATCGGCCGCGGTGACATCGTTCTCGTGCGAACCGGTTGGTGGGCAAGGTTTTTGCAGACCGGGAACGGCAGCGAGCCCGGCTCGGGACTGGACTGGCAGTGCGCGTCCTGGCTGCACGATCACGACATCGCCGCGGTGGCCGCCGACAACTTGATGGTCGAAGACCCGATATCCGGTGTGAAAGGGACACTCCTGCCGATGCACATGCTGTGTCTGCGGGACATGGGGTTGATGCTCGGCGAGTACTGGGATCTCAACGCATTGGCGGCTGACTGCGCGGCCGACGGGGTGTACGAGTTTCAGCTCATCGCGCCGCCGCTGAGATTCGTTGGTGCGGTGGGCTCTCCGGTGAATCCCATCGCGATCAAGTAGGGCGTGCGATGCAGATCCACAGCAGAACCATCGCGATCGACGGTCTGGCCACCCACTACCTGGAGGCCGGCGACGGCGACCCGGTGATCCTGCTGCACGGCGGGGAGTTCGGAGTCAGCGCCGAAATCGGCTGGGAGGCAACGATACCGGCGCTGGCAGCGCGGTACCGCGTGCTGGCGCCGGACATGCTGGGATTTGGGCAATCGGCGAAAGTCGTCGACTTCAACGACGGCCGAGGCATGCGGATCCGGCACATTGCCCGGTTCTGCGACGAACTCGGCATCGGCTCGGCGCACTTCATCGGCAACTCGATGGGTGCGATCAACCTGCTCGTCGACGCCACCTCGGCGTCGCCGGTGCTGCCGATGCGCAGCCTGGTGGCCATCTGTGGCGGCGGCGAGATCCAGCGCAACCAGCACATGGAAGCGCTCTACGACTACGACGCCACAAGGCCGGCCATGCGGCGGATCGTCGAGGCGCTCTTCCATGACCCGAAGTATCCGGCCGACGAGGCCTACGTCGCGCGCCGGTACGAATCCAGCATCGTTCCCGGCGCGTGGGAGGCGCTCGCCGCGGCTCGCTTCCGTCGTCCGGGTGCCTCACCACCGCCCGCACCGTCGAGCAGGAGAGCCTACGAACGCGTCGCGGTCCCGGCGCTGGTGGTCGAAGGCGCTTGCGACAAGCTGCTGCCACCCGGGTGGGCAAAGGCGATCGCCGATCAGCTTCCGGACGGGCGATCGGCCGTCATCGAGTCGGCGGGCCATTGCCCTCAGCTCGAACGATCGGCCGACGTGAACCTGGTCTTGCTGGACTTTCTGGCTTCTGTCCAGGGCTGAACAGCCCCACGCAAAGCTGACACAAAGGTGGCATTCATCTTTTATTAAGCTCGAGGCTGTTTGCTGTTAACGGTGAGCCCGTCGTCGAGAGGAGCCTGGGTGAAGGTCTGCCGATGTACCGCGGCGTTGATCCTGCTGGTGGTCGGCGCCCTTGCGCTATCGGCATGCGGCAGCAGCAACAGCACCTCCGGGTCCGGCCAGCAGTCGGTACCGGTGGACTGCGGTGGCAAGAAGAAGCTCCTGGCCAGCGGCTCGACCGCCCAGACGAACGCGGTCGAGCAGTTCGTCTACGCCTACATTCGCGCTTGCCCGGGTTTCACGCTGGACTACAAAGCGAACGGCTCGGGTTCGGGTGTGCAGCAGTTCGTCAGCAACGAGACTGATCTGGGCGGTTCCGACAAGCCGCTGGACCCGGCGAAGGGCGAACCCGACAAGGCACAACAGCGTTGTGGCTCACCCGCCTGGGACCTACCGGCGGTGTTCGGCCCGATCGCGGTCACCTACAACCTCGATGGCGTGAGCGCGCTGAATCTCGACGGTCCCACCACCGCAAAGATCTTCAACGGCGCCATCAGCACATGGAACGATCCGGCGATCAAGGCGCTCAATTCCGGCATCAATCTGCCGGCGACGCCGATCAGCGTCGTGTTCCGCGACGACAAATCCGGCACGACCTACAACTTCCAGAAGTATCTGGCGGCCGCGTCCGACGGCGCCTGGGGCAAAGGCACCGACGAGACGTTCGACGGAGGCGTCGGCCAGGGCGCGACCGGCAACGAGGGCACCTCGTCGGCCTTGCGGTCGACCAACGGGTCGATCACCTACAACGAATGGTCGTTCGCGGTCGGCCACCAATTGAGCATGGCCCAGATCGTGACGTCGGCCGGCCCTGATCCGGTCGCCATCACCACCGACTCGGTCGGCAAGACGATCGCCGGGGCGAAATTCGCCGGGCAGGGCAATGATCTGGTGGTCGACACCTCGTCGTTCTACAAGCCGTCTCAGGCGGGCGCCTATCCGATCGTGCTCGCCACCTACGAGATCGTCTGCTCGAAGTATCCCGATTCGTCGACCGGCGCCGCGGTAAAAGCGTTCATGCAGGCCACTATTGGGGCCGGGCAAGACGGCCTGGATCAGTACGGCTACATCCCGATGCCGAGTTCGTTTCAGTCGAAACTGTCTGCGGCCGTGAACGGTATTTCGTGATGACGAGCAGTCAAGCGGGATCGCGGTCCGGGTCGTGGTTCGGGCCTTATCGGCTGACGCGACTGTTGGGACGCGGCGGCATGGGTGAGGTCTATGAGGCCGAAGACACCCGCAAGGGCCGGATCGTGGCACTCAAGCTGATATCGCCGGAGTACTCCGACGACCCGACGTTCCGGGCCCGGATGCAACGTGAGGCCGGCGCGGCCGGGAGGCTGACCGAGCCCCATGTCGTGCCGATTCACGACTACGGCGAGATCAACGACCAGCTCTATCTGGACATGCGCCTGATCGATGGCGCGAACCTGGCCACCATCCTGAAACAGACCGGGGCGATCAGCCCGCCGCGCGCGGTAGCGATCGTCCGTCAGGTTGCGGCCGCGCTGGATGCCGCGCATGCCAACGGCGTCACGCACCGCGACGTGAAGCCGGAAAACATCTTGATCACCGGCGACGACTTCGCGTACCTGGTGGATTTCGGAATCGCCCGCGCCGGAACCGATCCCGGGCTTACCCAAGCCGGAATGGCGATGGGGACCTACAAGTACATGGCCCCCGAGCGGCTCAGCGACAACGAGGTCACTTATCGATCCGACATCTACTCGCTGGCCTGCGTGCTCGGCGAATGTCTCACCGGTACACCGCCGTTCCGTGCCGACAGCATCGAACGGTTGGTCGCCGCGCACTTGATGGAGCCGGCCCCGCGGCCCAGCCAGCTGAGGCCCGGCCGGGTGCCGGTGGCGCTGGACCAGGTGGTCGCCAAGGGCATGGCCAAGAATCCCGAGCAGCGCTATCGCAGCGCCGGCGACCTCGCCGACGCCGCACTGCACGCGCTGACCGCACCCGATCAGCACCAGGCCGAGAGCATCCTGCAGCACACCGAGGATGCCGCCAACGCGAACACCATGATCCGTCCCGCGGTCGCCGGCGTCGGTGCCGGCAGATGGGTGGCGCCGCCCGTCGCCCCGGGCGGCTGGAGTCATCGCCCCGGCGCCTCCTCGAACGGAATATCCACCGGCACAAAGCATCCGGACTTCAGCGCCACCGCCCCGCGGCGACGTGATCGACGCAAGCTGTGGATGATCATCGGCGCGGCAGCGGTACTTCTCGTCGCTGTCTTCGGCTATGCGGTGCGGCCGCACGGGGGATCGGCCGGCGAGTCTTGCGGGCAAAACATCCTGCCGTTCAACGGCCTCAACTTCCGCCTCTCGCCCGGCGGGGTGGCGGTGGATGCATCGGGCAACGTCTACGTCACCAATCAGGGCATGTACGGCCGGGTGGTGAAGTTGACCCCCGGCTCCGACACCCCGACGGTGCTGCCGTTCACCGGCCTGTACCAGCCTCAGGCGGTGGCCGTCGACTCCGCGGGAGCGGTGTACGTCACCGACTTCAACCACCGCGTCGTGATGATGGCCCCGGGCTCGAACAACCAGACGCAGCTGCCGTTTACCGGCCTCAGCTACCCCGAGGGTGTTGTCGTCGACGGCGCTGGCAGCGTGTACGTCGCAGACCGGGGTAACGACCGCGTGGTGAAACTGCCGGCCGGCACCAACACCCCGACGGTGCTGCCGTTCACCGGTCTGAACAACCCCGATGGCGTGGCTGTCGACGGCGCCGGCAACGTCTATGTCACCGATTCCGACAACAACCGGGTGGTGAAACTGGCCGGCGGCTCCAGACGAGCAGTCCGTGCTCCCGTTCACCGGGATCAGCGTGCCCTGGGGCGTGGTCGTGGACGCTGCTGGCAACGTCTATGTCAGCGAGCACGACAACAACCAGGTGCTGAAGTTGCCGCCCGACTCGAATGCTCCGACTCCGTTGCCGCTCAACGGTCTCAACACCCCGCTGCAGCTGGCGCTGGACAAAGACAACAACGTCTATGTGGCTGACCGCGGGAACGACAGAGTGGCCAAACTCCGCGTTGCCGGGTGTTCGGGATAGGGCCGGCCGAGCTCAGCGGCGGCGCAGCGCGATCACCCAGTTGGCCACTGTGGCTACCAGATACACCACCGCCACCACGATGATCAGTGTCAGTGCCGCACCCCAAACCCTCAGGAAGCCGGCATGCTCGGGGTTGTTGAGTTCGGAGTAGATCAGCAACGGCAGCGATGCCATGTTGCCGTTGAAGATGTCGAAGTTGATCGACTGGCTGTAGCCGACCAGCACCAGCACCGGCGCGGTTTCGCCCATGACCCGGGCGATCGACAGCAGGACGCCCGTAACGATGCCCGGCATCGCGATCGGAACGACGATCCGCATGATGGTCTTCCACTGGGGAATACCCAAGGCATAACCGGCTTCTCGCAGGTCTTGCGGTACCAGTCTGAGCATCTCCTCAGTGGAGCGCACCACGACCGGCAACATCAGCAAGACCAACGCCAGCGACACCGCGAAAGCGCTCTGCTGGAATCCCATCGTGGCGATCCACAGGCTGAAGATGAACAGGGCCGCCACGATCGAGGGCAGACCGGCCAGCACGTCGACCATGAAGGTGGTGAACCGGGCCAGTCGGCCGGACCGGTATTCCGCCAGATAGACCGCGGTCATGAAACCCAGTGGGACAGCGATGATTGCCGCGACGCCGGCCTGCACCAAAGTGCCGTACAGCGCGTGATAGACGCCGCCCGCGAAATGTTCCGGCAGTACGCCGCGCAGCGAGTGGCTCCACCAGTGGGGCTGCACAATGGCGTACGAGCCGCGTTGAATGACGATCCACAACAGCCAGACCAGGGGCACCAGTGCCACGCCGAACGAGAGAACGAAAAACGTTGCCGCGACGGCATTCTTGATCCTGCGTTGGAAACTGATCGGCTGAATCGCCGACGCCTTGACCGGTAGCTCGAGCGTCGGAGCGCTCATGCCTTGACTGTCCGGCCGACGATCACACGAGCTGCGGCATTGACGATGAAGGTGAGAACGAACAGGACGAAGCCCGCCGATATATAGGCTCCGGTTGGCAACGGTTCACTGAACTCGCTTGCCGCCGAAGCGATTTTGGACGCGAAGGTGTAGCCGCCGTCGAACAGCGACCAGTGGCCGGCTGAGGCGGACGCGCGCAGAATGATCAGCACGGCCACCGTCTCGCCCAGCGCGCGGCCCAGACCGAGCATCGACGCGGCGACAGCACCGCTGCGGCCGTAGGGCAGCACGGTCATCCGCACCACTTCCCATTTCGTCGCGCCGAGCGCTTGCGCGGCTTCGGTGTGACTGGTTGGGGTCTGCCGGAACACTTCTCGCGACACCGAGGTGATGATGGGCAGGACCATCACGGCAAGTACGACACCGGCGGTGAAGATGTTGCCGCCGCCGGCCAGCGATACGTCGCCGGCTTTGAACGGAAACAACCAGCCCAACTTGTGGTTGAGCTGGGTCTCGATCGGCGCGAGTTGTGGTGCCAGAACAAAGATTCCCCAGAGCCCGAAGACGATCGACGGCACCGCGGCCAGCAGGTCGACGATTGCGCCGAAAGGACGCGATAATCTCGCCGGCGCGTACTGAGTCAGGAACACCGCGATCCCGATCGCGATCGGCACGGCGAGCACCATTGCCCACAGCGAGCTGAGCAGCGTCACCATGAACAGGTCACGAATGCCGAACGCCAGGTTGTTGCTGTCGGTGGTATCGAACTGCGCGCTGGTGAAGAAGTTCGCGTGGTTGGCGCGCAGCGCCGGGATGGCTTTGACAAGCAGGAAGATGGCAATCAGGCCGATCACGATGGTGATCGTCGAGGCAGCGAGGGCGGCGACCGACTTGAACAGTCGGTCGCCAACCCGCGCCTCAGTTGCCTCGCTGGCCCGCAGCGCGGGTGCTGTCGCGGTCGACATGATGGGTTGTGATCAGGCGATGGCGTTGACCGCGGTTGACAACCTCGACTTGAAGGCGTCCGGAATCGGGACGTATCCGTTGTCCGCCAAGCCATTCTGACCGGGTCCGATGGTGGCTTGCAAGAACGCCTTGACCGCCGTGCCGATCTGACTGTCCGAATACTTGGAGCAGACAACCTCATAGGTCGCCAGCACGATCGGATAGGCGCCCGGCTGGGTGGGCTTGTAGAACGACAGCGTGTCGAGGATCAGGTCGTTGCCCTGACCTTTGATCTTTGCGCCGGCGATGGTCTTGCCGACCGAGTCGGCGCTGATCGTGACCGGGTCGGGGCCCGCGGAGGTGACGATTTTCGCCACGTTCAGCTTCTGCGCCTGCGCGAACGACCATTCGTTGTAGGTGATCGACCCCGGGGTGTTCTTGATGGCAGCCGACGTTCCGTCGTTGCCCTTGGCGCCTTCGCCGACACCGCCGTTGAACGACTTCCCGCTGCCCTTGCCCCAGGCACCGTCGGAGGCGCCGGCGAGGTACTGCTGGAAGTTGTCCGTTGTTCCCGACTGGTCGCTGCGGAACACCACATGGATCGGCAGATCGGGCAGCGGAGTGCCGGCGTTGAGCGCCGTGATAGCCGGGTCGTTCCAATTCTTGATCGCCCCGTTGAAGATCTTGGCCGTGGTCGGCCCGTCGAGGTTCAACGAGATCACGCCGTTGACGTTGTAGGTCACCGCGATCGGGCCGAACACCACAGGCAGATCCCAAGCGGGCGAGCCGCAGCGCTGCTGCGCTTTGCCGTGCTCGTCGTCGCTCAGTGCCACATCTGAACCACCGAAATCGGTTTGCTTGCCGGTGAACTCGTTGATCCCGGCGCCGGAGCCATTGGCGGTGTAGTTCAGGGTCTGACCCGAGCACGCCTGCTCGAACGCGTTGACGAAGCGGGCCATCGCGTTGGCCTGGGCGGTCGATCCGCTGGCTTTCAGGGTCGGCTTTCCGCCGCAGTGAACGTTCGCCGACGACGCCCCGGAGTTTGCTCCGCCTTCACTGGCGGTGTTGTTGTTCCCACATGCGGACAGCAGGAGCGCGCCGGTAGCCAACATGCCTACCGCAGCGCCAAATCGGTTAAATCTCAAATCAGTTCCTTTGAACGGTCGGCCTGATGGCACCTTCTACTGCGCCGCCGGCCCAGCACGGGCCACACGGTCCCGACATACGGAAGCGTGGCTGCTCTTGACCAACGCCGTGTGGATTCGAAGTAAACAAACGGGTTCACCAAGCCGAACGTAGCATCGGCATTTAGGAGCCAGCTATGTGCGCGGTAAATCAATCGCTTGACTTAAGAGATACCGCGCCGATTAACTCTTTGTCATGGTCAACGAACTGCTCGGCAAGGTTGCGATCGTCACCGGCGGCGCGTCGGGCATCGGCGCCGGGATTGTCGAGAGGTTCTTGGCGGAGGGCGCGCGGGTAGTGATCGCCGACGTCGCGCGCGACCGGGGGGAAGAGTTTGCCGCCAAACTGGGCGGCGAGGCGGTCTTTCGATTGGTGGACGTTTCCGACACCGAACAGGTCGGCGCTCTGGTCGAGGGAACGGCCGACGAGTTCGGCGGCCTCGATGTAATGGTGAACAATGCTGGAATCTCCAGTCGGCTGCACCGGAGCTTTCTCGACGACGACCTCGCAGATTTCCAACGCGTCATGGCGGTCAACCTCTTGGGCGTGATGGCAGGTACCCGCGACGCCGCCCGGCAGATGTCCAAGAGCGGTGGCGGGTCGGTCATCAACATTTCGTCGATCGGCGGCATCCAGGCCGGCGGCGGCGTGATGACCTATCGCGCATCCAAGGCCGCGGTCATCATGTTCACAAAATCGTCAGCAATCGAGTTGGCGCACTTCGACGTTCGCGTCAATTGCATCGCGCCGGGGAGCATTCCCACGCCGATTCTGGCCTCCTCGGCGGTTGGCAAGGATCGCGAGAAACTGGAGCGTTTCGAACAGAAGTTGCGCGCGCAGATGCGTGCTGACCGCCCGCTGCAGCGCGAGGGCACGCCCGACGATGTCGCTGAGGCCGCGCTGTACCTGGCCGGCGATCGGGCCCGCTACGTGACGGGAACCGTATTGCGCGTCGACGGCGGGACTGCCGCAGGCAAGGCGGTCCGGCGCTCGACCGAGCAGGAGAATTAAATCAATCGCTTGACTTAACCACGGCAGGCGCGTTGACTGACCGGGTGACCACCGCGAGGGCCGCGCGCAGCGATCGGGCCAGCACCACCCAGGAGGCGATCCTGACCGCCGCCGAGCGGTTGTTCGCCGAGCACGGCGTCTTCGCCGTCTCCAATCGGCAGGTCAGCGAGGCTGCCGGCCAGGGCAACAACGCGGCGGTCGGCTATCACTTCGGCACCAAGACCGACCTGGTGCGGGCGATCGAGCAGCGACACCGGGAGCCCATCGAACGGCTGCGGGAAGACATGGTCGCGCGGACGTGTACGTCCGAAGACACCCGGAGCTGGGTCGCCTGCTTGGTCCGTCCGCTCACCGATCATCTGGCGGCGTTGGGCAATCCCAGCTGGTATGCCCGGTTCGCCGCGCAGGTGATGACCGACCCCGCCTACTACAACATCATCGTCAAGGACGCGCTCACCTCTGAATCGCTGGTTCAGGTGATTGACGGGATCAACCGTTGTCTACCGGAGCTGCCCGCTGACGTCCGGGTGGAACGCAACCTGATGGCCCGCAACCTGCTCATGCACACCTGCGCCGACCGTGAACGGGCTTTGGCCGCAGGCGCATCCGCGCCGTGGACGTCCTGGGAGACCGCTGGTACGCGCCTGATCGACGCCGTGGTGGGACTGTGGCTGGCGCCCGTAACGCCGCACGAGTGAAGAAGTAGAGATGAAAGTTTCTGTGGACCAAGACAAATGCGCATCGTCAGGGAACTGCGTGATGCATGCGCCGGAAATCTTCGACCAGCGCGACGATGACGGAGTCGTCCTCGTGCTCGACGAGAACCCGCCCGCTGAGCAGGCCGAGAACGCCCGCACAGCCGAGGCCAATTGCCCCGCACTAGCCATCCACATCGAGGAGTGAGACGTGTCCGACACACTCACCGGCAGCACAACTGAGGCGATTGCCGACGCCCCCGACTATCCGATGGCCCGCGCCGGCGGCTGCCCTTTCGCGCCCCCGCCGGAAATGATGGAGCTGGCCAAGGCTCGGCCGCTGTCCAGGGTGAAGATCTGGGACGGCAGCACGCCCTGGCTGATCACCGGTTACGAAGCGGCGCGCGCGCTGTTCTCCGATTCGCGGGTCAGCGTCGACGACCGGCGGCCCGGCTTTCCGCACTGGAACGAAGGCATGCTGTCCACGGTGTACAAGCGACCGAGATCGGTGTTCACCTCGGACGCAGACGAGCACACCCGGTTTCGGCGGATGCTGTCAAAGCCGTTCACCTTCAAGCGAGTTGAAGCTCTGCGACCGGCGATCCAGCAGATCACCGACGACTCCATCGACGCGATGCTGGCCGGCCCGAAACCGGGCGAGATCGTCAGCGCGCTGGCGCTGCCGGTGCCCTCGCTGGTGATCAGCCAGTTGCTGGGCGTGCCGTACGAAGACGCGGAGATGTTCCAGCATCACGCCAACGTCGGCCTCGCGCGGTACGCCGCCGCCGAGGACACGATGAAGGGCGCGATGAGCCTGCACAAGTATCTGGCGCAGCTGGTCGAGGCCAAGATGAAGTGCCCCCCAGAAGAGTCAGCGGACGCGGTGTCCGACTTGGCCGAGCGGGTCACGGCCGGCGAGCTCAGCGTCAAGGAAGCCGCGCAACTCGGCACCGGGCTACTGATCGCCGGACACGAGACCACCGCCAACATGATCGGCCTGGGTGTGCTGGCCCTGCTGCAACACCCCGATCAGGCCGCGGTGCTGCGCGATACCGACGATGCGAAAGTCGTCGCCAACGCCGTCGAGGAGCTGCTGCGGTACTTGTCCATCATCCAGAATGGCCAGCGCCGCGTCGCCGCCGAGGACATCGATATCGCCGGCGAAACCATCCGCGCCGGCGAAGGCATCATCATCGACAACGCGCCGGCCAATTGGGACGCATCAGAATTCAGCGAACCCGACCGGCTGTACCTGCACCGCTCGGGCGCGGGTCAGCACGTCGCCTTCGGCTACGGCCGGCACCAGTGCGTCGGCCAGCAGCTCGCCCGCGCCGAACTGCAGATCGTGTTCCACACGCTGTTTCGCCGCGTTCCCACCCTGGAACTGGCGGTGCCGATCGAGGATGTTCCGCTCAAGCACGACCGGCTTGCGTATGGCGTTTACGAACTACCGGTGACCTGGTGAATACCCTCGTCGGCCGACCCGAGAGAACTACTGCCGAAGAAGTCTGGATCCGATTGGAGGGCCACTGATGTCGCCTCAAACGAGCACTGTTTCGCTGTACCCACCCGGAGGCTACGGCGCGCCCAAGGATCGGCACGGCCACGCCGACGGCACCGACACCGGTCTGCCCGACGGCACCATCGTTTTCTCGGCGGACAACCACATCTCGATCGCCGCCGACATCTTCTACAACCGCTTCCCGGACGAGCTCAAAGACGCGGCACCGCGGATCTGGTACGAGGACGGCGCCTACCAAGTCGGACGTAAAGGGCAGTCGTTCCTGCCGGGCGATTTCAGCGCCGTGCTGATGCAGTACGACGACCTGCCCGGCGCGGCGAGCACCAATATCGAAGCCCGGATTCAGGAACTGCGTGAGGACGGCGTCGGAAAGGAACTCGCGTTCCCCAACGCCGTCCTGGCACTCTTCCACTACCCCGACAAAAAACTTCGGGAGCTGGCCTTCCGCATCTACAACGAATACATGGCCGAACTGCAGGAGCAGTCGGGCGGCCACTTCTACGGCGTGGGGCTGATCAACTGGTGGGATCCCAAAGGCGCCAAAGAGACACTTGCCGAACTGAAATCGTTGGGGCTCAAGACCTTCCTGCTGCCAATCAACCCGGGCAAGGACGATGACGGCAAAGTCATCGATTACGGCAGCACCGCAATGAAGCCGGTATGGGACGAGATCGAAGCCGCCGGGCTTCCGGTCGCCCATCACATCGGCGAGACACCACCGAAGACTCCGTGTCAGTTCAACAGCGTCGTCGTCGGGATGATGATCAACATCGACGGGTTCCGTGAGCAGTTCGCCAAGTACCTGTTCACCGGGATCCTTGACGACCACCCGAGCCTGCGGGTCGGCTGGTTCGAAGGCGGAATCGCCTGGGTCCCATGGGCTTTGCAGGATGCCGAGCATCTGGTCGCGTCCTACCAGCACATGTTCAACCGGCCGCTGGAGCACGACGTGCGCTACTACTGGGACACCCACATGAGCGCATCGTTCATGGTCGACCCACTGGGTCTGCAGCTGATCGACCAGATCGGTGTGGACAAGGTGATGTGGTCCAGCGACTACCCGCACAACGAAAGCACTTTCGGCTACTCGGAAAAGTCGCTGGCCTCGGTCGTCGACGCGGTCGGCCCGGAGTCGGCCGCCCGGATCGTCAGCGGCAACATCACCGAATTCCTGGGGCTTTAGGCCGCTCGATGACCTCGACCACTTCGTTTCTGCCCGCACTTTCGTCCGCGCTGGATATTCCGGACACACCGGATATCGGGCGGATGCGTCGTGAAACCGGTGCGCGGCTGCGGTCGGCGATGGCCGATCGCGGTGTGGATGCCCTGATCCTGTTGGGCAACAACGCTGTTGTGTACGCGGCCGGAGTGAGCTGGCCACTGGGCGATGCCGGACTGTCCTACGTCGAACGACCGGTCGCGGTCGTTCTGGCCGACGACCCACACCCGCACGTATTCCTGCCATTCCGCGAAGGCGCGTCATCGGAATCCGGTTTACCCGCAGACCATCTGCACGGACCGGTGTATCTGGAATTCGACGAGGGCGTCGAGAATTTCGCGCGGGTGATCGAAGAACTCATTCCGGCCGCGGCCGTCATCGCTGTCGACGAACTCACCGGGGCCATGCGGCGTGCGCATTCCCGGCTGTTCCGGTCCGGACGCCCGGTCGACGCAGCTCAAGTTGTCGGCGCCGCAAAACTCATCAAGACCCCGGACGAGGTGTCCTGCATCCGAACCGCGGTGCGGATCACCGACACCGCGATGGTCGACGTGCAGGCCGCACTCGCGCCGGGAATTCGGCAGATCGACCTGTCAGCGCAGTTCACCCGCCGGACGTTCGAACTGGGCGCGATGGCCAGCATGCTGGAGCCGATCTGGCAGGTGATGCCCAAGTACAAAGCAGACGGGGTGTGGACCACCCACGGGGATTTGGCATTGCCGCTGTTGACAACTGAGCGCGAACTGGCCGCCGGTGATGTGCTCTGGACCGACGTCAGCATCACCTACCAGGGTTACTGTTCGGACTTCGGGCGGACCTGGGTGGTCGGCGACGAGCCGACACCTCGGCAGCACGCTCAGTACTACAAGTGGCAAGAGATCATGGACGCCGTGCTGGGCGTGGCCCGCGCCGGTGCCACTGTCGCGGACTTGGGCAGGACAGCGACCAAAGCCAACGGCGGCACCAAGCCCTGGCTGCCGCACTTCTACCTCGGCCACAGCATCGGTGTGAACGCCGCCGAAACACCCATGATCGGAACGGATCTCGGCGACGAGTTCGACGAGAATTTCGTTCTGGAGGCGGGAATGGTGATGGTGCTGGAACCGGTGGTATGGGAGGAAGGCACCGGCGGTTATCGCAGCGAAGAGATCATCATCATCACCGAGGATGGGCATATCCGGTTGACCGACTATCCCTATGACCCATACGGGGAGCGCTGACGTGGCTCGCACTGAAGTTCTGGCCGATAGCCGCGCGCTGCGTACCGGTCGCCGTGAACGCGCGCTGGCGCAGATGGAAAAACACGACCTCGACGTGCTGGTGCTGGGACGCCAGGCCAACGTCCGCTACGTTTCCGGCACACCACAGTTGTGGGTAGCCGGCACCAGACCGTTTGCACCGACCTGTGTGATCATTCGCAAGACCGGTGCGATCCACCTGCTCAGCACGTGGGATGAGGGTGTGCCGGATGACATCCCGCACGAGAATCTGTACGGCATCTCCTGGAACCCGATGAACACCATCGCCAATCTGCAACGCATCGAAGGAGCGTCGACCGCGAAACGTGTTGGCACCGACGCGCTTTCACCTGGATTTGCACAGTTGCTGCCGACGGCGTTCCCGAATGCCGAGCTGGTCGACGGCGAGTTGGCCATGCGCGCGGCCCGACGTATGAAGACAACCGACGAGGTGCTGTCGCTTCGGGAGGCCATCCGGGTGGCCGAGGCGGGACTGGCCGCGGCCGTCGCCGAACTACGACCCGGGATCAGCGAAAAGGCCTTGGCCGGAGTGTTGTTGGAGGCGGTGGCGGCCGGCGGTGTCAGCACGCCGTCTACCCAGGATGCCGCGTGGGTGACCTCGCGCGAGCACCCGTGGCGACGGGCCAGCGCGGACGGGCTGGTGCGGGACGGCGACTTGGTGGCGTTCTCCGCCGGCGTCCTGGATGGTGGCTACACCGGTGAGGTGGGCCGCACCTGGCCGGTCGGCGACGTCAACGGCTCGGCAGATCTGTATCGGCGCTGGGATGCGCTGTGGGACAGGCTGTACGAAGCGTGCCAACCAGGAGCCCCGGCGATCGACCTGCTGGCCGCCTATCAGGCTGCCGGCGAGCAACTGCCGCCGATGCCCATCGCGCGGGGGCTCGGCCTGGGATTTGACCCGCCGGTGGTGACGCAGCATCTGCCCGCGACAGCCGCCGAGGAACAACTGGAGCCGGGCATGGTGCTGGCGGTCACCGGCTACGTCTGGCAGTCGGGTGTCGGCGCGGTGTTCGGGCGAGAGGCGGTGCTGATCACCCCCGACGGTCCTGAGGTCCTCACGTCGAGCCCCTCGGCCAACGTCGCCGTCGGCGCGTGACCATGGCGGGCGCCGGCCCGCTCAACGGCTACACCGTCGTCGAGCTCTCCACCGGAATCGCCGGTGCCTACTGCACGAAGCTGCTGGCCGACGGTGGTGCACGGGTGATCAAAGTGGAATCGCCGCAGGGCGATCCGCTGCGACGATGGTCGGCGTCGCGGGCCTCCATCGAAGACGGCAGCGACGGAGCATTGTTCGGATTTCTGGCCGGCTCCAAGCACAGCGTGGTCTCTGACCCAGAAACCGACACGGCATTCATCGACGACCTGCTGGCAGCCGCGGACGCGGTGGTGTGGTCGCGCGGATCAACAGTGGCTGAGTCATTGACGCCGTCGGCGCTGCGGGAGTCGCATCCACACTTGCTCGTCACGTCCATCACCCCGTTCGGGCTGGACGGCCCGTGGAGCGACCGCCCAGCCACCGAGTTCACCCTGCAGGCGTGGTCTGGCGGCATCGTCGGTCTGGGCCGCGGATCCGCCGATCGCGCACCGGTATTCGTCGGTGGCCGCGTCGGCGACTATCTCACCGGCGCCTCTGCCAGTGCTGCGACGCTGGCGGCGCGGTTGCGTCAGCTCGAGACAGGGGCTGGCGAGCTCATCGACCTGTCGATGCTCGAAGCGCAGATTCTGGGTCTCACCTATTACCCGGTCACGTTCTTCCAGATGCTCGGTCGGCCGTGGCGGGATGCCCGAAAACTCACCGTCCCCGGAATCGCCCGTGCCAAAGACGGTTTGGTGGACGTCGGGTGCGGCACCGCGCAGCAGTGGTTCGACCTCTGCGCGATGGTCGGGCAGCAGGACTGGATCGACGAGGACTCGCCCCTGTCGATCACCGAGATGGCGAACGAAAAGGCCGCCGAGATCTACAAGTGGTTCGAAAGCCAGAACGCCGACGACATTCGCGAACTCGCTACCGCTTTCCGAATTCCCAACGCCCCGGTCGCCAACGGCGCCAACATCACCGAGCTGGAGCACTTCCAGCACCGGGCCTCATTCGTCGACCAACCCGCGCGACGGGTTCCAGCAGCCGGGCCCGCCCTACCGGATGCAACCCGCGACACTCGTTGCACCGCAACCGGCTCCACGACTCGGGGAGCACACTACGTACTACCAGCAGTCACGGCCGACGATTCCTCAGCGTCCGACGCCTGCACCTGCCACAGCGCGGTTGCCGTTCGACGGTCTACGCGTGCTGGACATCACCACGTTCTGGGCCGGGCCGGCGTGTACCCATTTCCTGGCGATGCTCGGGGCCGAGGTGATCCACGTCGAGTCCACCCGCAAGCCGGACGGCACCCGGATGATCGCCGGCATCCCGATCACCGAGGACCGGTGGTGGGAGAAGTCGCCGATCTATTCCGCGCTGAACACCAACAAGAAGGGGCTGACCCTCGACCTGCAGACTGAGGCAGGCCGGGACCTGTTGCGCCGCTTGATCGCAACCTCCGATGTGATCGTCGAGAACTTCACCCCGCGGGTACTCGATCAGATCGGCCTGGACTTCGAAGCGGTACAGGCGATCCGGCCGGATACCATCCTGCTGCGAATGCCCGGGTTCGGCCTGGACGGCCCGTGGCGCGACAACCCCGCGTTCGCCTACGTCATCGAGGCCGCGTCCGGGGTGAGCTGGCTGACCGGGTATCCCGACCGCAATCCCTACGAGCCGTACTCGATCGGCGACCCGAACGCCGGCATTCACGCGGTCAACGCGCTGCTGCTCGCGCTGGAGTTTCGCCGTACCACCGGCCGGGGCGTCATGATCGAGGCCGCGATGATCGACGCCGCGCTCAACATCGCCGCCGAACAGGTCATCGAATACTCTGCCTACGGGGCTTTGCTGCAGCGGGCGGGCAATCGGGGGCCGTCGGCGGCACCCCAAAACGTTTACCGCTCAAACGATGTCGACGAATTTGGGCGCCTTGACAGTTGGGTCGCGATCGCCGTCGCCGATGACGAGCAGTGGGCCGGGCTGTGCGGCGCGCTGGACCGGCCGGCGTGGGCGCTCGACGAGAAGCTGTCGACAGCGGATGGTCGCCGAGAATGGCATGACCTCATCGACGAGCACCTGGGCGCGTGGTGCGAAAGTCGCGGCAGCGACGAAATCGTCGAACTCCTTTGGGATGCCGGTGTTCCGGTCGCCAAGGTGATGCAGCCGCATCGCCAGACCGAGATCCCGCAACTGCAGTTCCGCGGCTTTTTCGAGGACGTCGGTCACCCGCTCAATCCGGCTGCGCCACACAGCACGATGCCGGTGCGGTTTTCGGCGGGCCCCGACCGGTTTCATCTGCGTCCGGCGCCGTTGCTGGGTCAGCACAACCACGAGTTGCTCGCCGAGATCGGGCTCAGCGATACCGAGATCGCCGAGCTGGAAGCCGACGGCGTCATCGGCCATGTACCCGGCGCCGCGAAAAGGGCTGCCACCCAGTGACCTTCAGCCCAGTCGTCAGTGGCCCCAGCCGTCCGCGGCCTGATCGTCGAACGTCTGGTCAATGCGGTCGAATCGCCGGCGAATCGACCGGCGGGCCGCCGAATGCGGCAGCACGTAGAGGCGGTTCGCTGCGATCGCATCGACGGTCAGGCGGGCGACCTCGTCGACGTCCAACGTGTCCGGTTGGGCCGGCGTGCTGGTCGCCGAGAATCCGTAGTCGACGCCAAGGATTCGCTCTGAGTTCGACATCAGCTTGGTGTCGACGACCATCGGGCAGAGCACCGACACACCGATGCCGTTGTCTTTGACCTCGCGGGCCAAGTTCTCTGCCAGCCCCACGACGCCGTACTTCGCGACGCTGTAAGCGCCGAGGCCAAGGTTGGGCATCAGGCCGGCGAACGACGCGGTGAAGGCGATATGGCCACCGGTGCCCTGCGCGAGCAGCCGGGGCAGGAACGCCTCGACGGCGTGGATGGAGCCCCACAGGTCGATGTCGATTACCCAGCGCCAGTCTTCGTGCGTCATCTGCGCGATCGGGCCTGCGACCACGATGCCGGCGTTGCTGAACACCACGTCGACCCGGCTGAGAAGGCGAAATGCCTCGTCGGCCAGGTGCGTCATCTCCTCCAGGGACCGGACATCGCACATCACCGGGTGTGCCTCGAATCCCTGCCTGTGCAAGTGCGTGACGGCCTGTTCCAGCGCAGGCTTGTCGACGTCTGCGAGCACGAGACGCACTCCGCGCCTTGCCAACTCAGTTGCGGTCGCGAGACCGATACCGTTCGCGCCACCGGTGATGACGGCGCTTTTATACTCAAATCCGCTCATGGCGCGACGGTAGCCGATGTGGCTGCGCGCACGAAGGCGGCCCCGGCTATTTCAGACAGCTGCCGCCGTCGATCGGTAGCGTGACGCCGGTGACGTAACGGGCCTCGTCAGAGGCCAGGAACAGCACCGCGTTGGCGATGTCCTCGGGCTCGACCCAGCCGATCGGCAGGGTATGCATCAGCTGACCGACGACCTTCATGTCATCGGGGCCCGGGTTCTCCAGGTCGGGACGGAACAGCCGCATCGTGCCGTCGTTCATGAACAGCGGGGTGTTGACGTTGGTCGGGTGCACCGAGTTGACGCGAATGTTCTGTGCGCCGAGCTCGACGGCGAAGGTGCGCATCAGTCCGACCACACCGTGCTTGGCGGCGACGTAGTGACCGCAGTGCGGGTAGGCCTTGAGGCCGCCGACCGAGCTGGTGAGGATGATCGAGCCACCGTTGCCGCCCGCGAGGAGATGCGGCACACCGGCTTTCACGGTCTTCCAGACGCCGCTCAGGTTGATGTCGATCATCGCGGTCCAGTCGGCCTCGCTGGTCTTGTCCAGCGTCTGGCCGCCGTTGCCGATGCCGGCATTGGCGACGATGATGTCGAGCTTGCCGAGCTGCTCGACGCCGGTGTCCAGCGCGGCCTTGAGCGCGTCGTAGTCACGGACATCGACCTCGGCGGTGTAGATCCGGCGGTTGTGGCCCTTGACCAGGTCGGCGGTCTCGGCGAGATCCTCGGGCGTGGAGGCGGCGATCAGATCCACGGTGTCGATCTTCTTGCAGATGTCCACCGCGATGATGTCGGCACCCTCTTGGGCCAACCGCACCGCATGCGCGCGACCCTGACCGCGGGCCGCGCCGGTGATGAATGCGACCTTGCCTTCGACCCGACCCGCCATCATTTCCTCATTTCGTCGTTAGTGCCTGAACTCAAATCTGCTGTGGCTCAACCGATGATTGCCGGCATCGTGTCCCAGCCACGCACGGTGGACGTGGGAGACAATGCTGCTCGGCTGAGGTCGACCTCCCATTCAGGGAAGCGCTTCAAGATCTCTTCGAGCGCGATGCGCCCTTCCAGCCGGGCCAGCGCCGAGCCGAGACAGTAGTGCGTTCCGACGCTGAAAGCGAGATGCTGGCGTGGCTCGCGGTGAATGTCGAAAACATCGCCGTCCGGCGGGAATTGGCGATGGTCGCGGTTGGCCGCGCCGATCAGCATCATCATCGCGCTGCCTTCGGGCACCGTCTGCCCGTAGTAGGTGACGTCCCTGGTGACATAGCGGGCGACGTGCGGAGCCGGCGGCTCGTAGCGCAGCAGTTCCTCGATGGCCGCGGGAATCAGCGCCGGATTCTCGGCCAACTGTCGTCGCTGGTCGGGATGCTCGGCCAAAACCTTTCCGGCCCACCCGATCAGCCGAGTGGTGGTCTCGTTGCCGGCGCCGGACACCACGCTGATGTAGGTCAGCAACTCCTCGCGGGTCAGCCGTCGCGTCACACCCTTCTCGTCGACGAATTCGACGTTCAGCAGGTCCGTCATGATGTCGTCGGATGGGTGCTCGGCGCGCCAGTCGATGAACTCGGCGAAGAACTCACCGGTGTTCATGCCGTCGTCTGCCAACTTCATCGGTTTGCCGGCCTCGGTGCGCATCTGGTCGTTCGTCAGGTCGCGGGCGGCTTCCTGGTACTCCTCGGGAACCCCGAGCAGCATGCCGATCACCCGCATCGGCATCTGGGCGCCAAGGTCGCTGACGAAGTCGAAATGGCCGGAGCCGACGATGGGATCCAAACTGTGCGCACAGAACTCGCGGATCTTGGGTTCCAGCGCGGTGATCTTGCGGGGCGTGAACATGCGAGCCAGCAGCTTGCGGTGCACGTCGTGAAGCGGCGGGTCCTCGAAGATGATCACGCCGGGCGGGATGTCGATGTTGGCCTTGATCAACTCGATGATGGCGCCACGGGCAGAACTGAACGTCTCGTGGTCGACGATCGCGTCGTCGACATCGGCGAACCGACTGAGCGCATAGAAGTCATGTTGCTCGTTGTAATACAGCGGAGCCTCTTCGCGGATTGCCCGAAACGCCTGATAGGGGTCGGCATTGATCTCCACGTCGTACGGGTCGTAATAGACGCCGTCCGGTGCAGTCACTGTCACAGGGTTTCGCCTCTCGCCGCGCGCGCATGGTCGATAGCGCTCAGGATCTGCGGCAACTCTGTCATCAGGCGGCCACGAGTGTCAACGTGGAATCCGTTTTCGCTACTTAGCATTCTTCTAGATAGAGAATGACCTTCTCGGAATGGCTTCCTGGGTGCGATATGCGAACACTTTGGCGTCATGCGCCGACCAATTCACTGTCGTCGCGAAACCGCAGTAGCGCCTCTTGTGCATAGGACGCGACCAGCGCGCCGTCCGCGGTCAGGACATCGCCGCGGCCGAAGCAGCGGCCGTGCGCGAGCACCGGGCTGTGCTGTCGCAGCAGCAGCCAATCGTCGGTGCGGAACGGCTGGTGAAACCACACGGTGTGCGAGGTGACGGCGGAGGTGAACTGTGTCCCGTTGCCGCGGTGGCTGAATCCGTCGAACGGGCGCAGCGCGGTGCCGATGAGGGTGAGGTCGGTGGCGTAGGCGGTCAGTGCCGGCGCCAGCGCCACGTCGACGGGCGGTGTCCGCATCCAGACCTCGATCCGCGGCGGACCCGTTGCCGCTGCGCCGAGATCGTCGGCGCAGCGGGTCTCCCACGGCATCAGGTCGAGTTCGACTCGATGAGTTTCATCCAACAGCGTCGAAACCGGTTCGCAGTCTTGGTTTTCCGGGCCGTCCTCGCATGCGTGCATGGAGACCGCGGCGCTAGCCAGCACGGCGTGCGGTTGACGCGCGGTGATGGTCAACGAGGCAAACGATCGGCCCTCATGGTGGCGGGTCGACCGGTAGCGAACGGGTTCGGCAGCCCGGCCCTCGCGGGCGAACACCGCGTGTAATGACTTGACGGTTTTCCCGGGGCAGGCCAGCGTCGCGGCCCGGATAAACTGCCCGAGCAGCTGCCCACCGAACACGCGGTGATAGTCCAACTGTTGACTGACGCCATCGAACGCCACGACGTCGTCGCCGTCGGGTGAATCGCTTGCGCGGTGCAGATCCAGGCAGCCGAGCAGGTCGGTCCAGAGCTCGAGCACGCGGTCAGTGTAAGTTAAATTCTCTCTGACCGGTAAGCGGATTCTCGGATCGCTAGGAGCCGACGAATCCCTGTGCGCAAAAGTCCCAGACCTCGTCGGCGGTGATGGGATTAACCGTCGCCTCGTCAGTCCCGCCGTTGGATTGCGCGATGAACATCACGGTCTGCATGGTCATCGCGGCCATCCGCTTGGCGTTGACGCCTGCGCGCAGTTCGCCGGCCTCGCTGGCGGCTTCCATCAGTTCGGTCAGCAAAGCGACCAACGGTGCGTGCGCGATCTTGACCTCGTCCGGATGCGAAACCAGCAGTCGCGGGGCAAAGTCGGTGAACAGCGGCCGTTTGGCTGTCGGGTCCGGGCGCGAAGCCTCGAACAGCAGCTCGACGGCGACCTTCAGCCGCTTGATCGGGTCGGTGTGGTTGGCCGTCGCGGCGCGAATCTGGTCCGACGAACGGCTCAGGGCGTCCTCGAAGAGCGCCAGCAGCAGTTCGTGCTTGCCGTCGAACTGCAGGTAGAAGCTGCGAAGCGACTGCCGCGAGCGATCGACCACTTCTTGGACGGTAAAGTCCGTGCTGCCCTTTTCGATGATGATGGACTGCGCCGCGTCCAGAAAGCGTTGGACGCGCTGCGCGGCCCGCAGCTTCGCCGTCTTGATCGATCGTTCGACGGCGCGTTGTTTCCAGGCCGGCTCTTCGCTGGGGCTGGTCACGGGCGGCTCAGATGATTGCCGCGAGGGGAGAACATGGTTGGACTCTACCGGAGAACGCCGTGTCATTTGTGTGCTCTCCCCCTCGCGGGACGACGTGTCTGAGATTGTAACTTTCTCTTCGCGAGAATAGTATTCTCTCACTGCCTTGCGGGGAAGCGGAATGCGATTTACGGAGGGCTCATGCAACTGATCCTTCGATGCCGACGTCGAGGCATTCCGGGCCGAATTTGTGGCATTTCTCGATGAGCACCTGCCGGACGAGTACGAAGCGGTGCAGCGTGCGCAATCGTCGTCCGACATCCCGCCGTGGGCACGACCGTGGCAGCGACTGCTGTTCGACCACGGTTGGCTGCTGCCCGGCAACCCGGCCGAGTTCGGCGGCCGCGACGCCACCGTGTTGCAGCAGTACGTCCATGCCGAGGAGTTGTCGCGGCGACGGATCTACCGGAGCTTCAACCCGCAGGGCGTCGGCATCATCGCCGCGTCGCTGCTGTCCTTCGGGACGCCGGAGCAGAAGCACCAGTGGGCGGTGCCGATTCTGCGGGCCGAGATCACCGCGTCGCTGGGCATGAGTGAGCCGGGTGCCGGGTCGGATCTGGCGTCGCTGCGTACGGCTGCGGTTCTCGACGGCGACCACTTCGTGGTCAACGGGCAAAAGGTGTGGACTTCGGGCGCCCATGACGCCGACGTGTTGCTGACCTTCGTGCGGACCGATCCCGATGCGCCCAAGCACAAGGGGATCAGCGTGCTGCTGATCCCCACCGATAGTCCTGGTCTGGCGCGCCGACCCTTCGCATCGGTCGCGGGTCGCGATGACCTCGATTTCAACGAGGTGTTTTTCACCGATGTACGGGTGCCGGTCGAGAATCTCGTCGGCCCGCTCAACGAGGGCTGGCGGGTCGCCAACGGTTCGCTCGGCCACGAGCGCAACATGCTCTGGATGGGTTATGCGGACCAATTGCAGGAGATGACAGCCGATTTCGAGCCATTCGGAGACCTCGAGCGCGATCGCTACGCCACCTTGGTAATGGACTACGAGGCGCTACGGCTGCTTGGTTCGGTGACCCTGGCGCGGGCCGCCCGCGGCGAAGATGACGTGGCCGGTCAGTCGGTGCTCAAGTTGCTCGGATCCGAAGCCGTGCAGACCGCGACCGAACGGGTGCTCGGCGCCAGCCGGGTCGACGGCCTCGTCCACCCGGCGTTCACCGGTCCGTACGCGCCGCTGAACCTGGATTCCCACTACGGGAGTTGGTTTGATCGCTATCTGCGTAGCTTCGCGGCGACCATTGCCGGTGGAACGTCGGAGATTCAGCGCAACATCATCGCGCAACGGATTCTCGGGCTGCCGCGAAACTGACTGCCGCTAAATCCATCGACGAGCACCTCGGGCGGGTAATGCCGAGCGGGTTTCAGGGTAAGCTCGGCGGCAGTCGCGGCGCAAACCCCTTGGCGCGTAACACCGCTCCGGCTTCACGCGTCAGCTCGCGGGAACTACCGAGCAGGCCATCCAGGACCAGCGCACGCTTGACGTGCCGGTGCAGTTCATGCTCGGCGGTAAAACCGATACCGCCAAGTACCTGCTGGCAGTGCCGCGCGGCGGTCAATGCCGCCTGGCCGGCGGCAGCCTTGGCGAGAAGAAAGCTCAGTTCGTCCGGCTCAGCCGCGGCGGCAAGCAGGGTGCTTTCCGCGCCCTCGATGGCGACCAGCGTCTCGGCCAGCCGATGCCGGATCGCCTGGAAAGACGCGACAGGCCGACCGAACTGCGTGCGGTCCAGCGCGTGCTGGCGTGCCAGCGCCAGCATCGCGCGGCCCGCACCCACCAGCCACCAGCCAAGTGCATGTCGTCCTGCTCCAACCGGCACCGAATCGCCTTGGGCCACGCGGTGTATCGGTAGGTCGTCACCCAGTGCCGTGCTCGGCTGGTCGGTGCGCTCCCATTCGATCCAGGAACCACCCGCGTAGGGCAGCGGTATCGTGCCACCGCCGTCGCGGCCGGCCGCACGAAGCACGACGTCGTTCAGCACCGGGGCGTGGGCGCCGGTTTCGCCGAGCAGCCGGAACACCAAAGGGACCGCGGCGTCCGGCATTTCGTCGAGCATCTCCAGCCAGCCCAGCTCGGCCAGTGCGGCATCGAGCCGCTGGCCCGATGCCGTCGTCATCGTCTTGCGCAGGCCGTCTTCCAGCAGGTGCAAGGATTCGCTGTCCACGCTCACTCCTTGCCCAGATCCAGGAGGCGGCGCGCGATGATGTTGCGCTGGATCTCGGCGGTGCCGCCGTAGATAGTCGCCGCCCGGGAGTAGAGGAACTCGGACCGCCACGGTGTGTCGTCGAGCTCCAGTGTGCCGGGGAGCAGATCGCGCACGGTGTCGTAGAGCTTTTGCTCGGCGCCTGCCAACAGCACCTTGTCGATGGAGGTGTCGGGTCCGAGTCGAGCTCCCTCAAGCAATCGGTGCTGGGTGTTCCGAGATCGGCATCGCAAGGTGTGGAGCGCGAGATATGCTGCGCCGAGCTCATATTCGTCAGGATTGGATGCTTCTGCGATCAGCTCGTCGAAGCGCGAGTAGAGATACGCGATTCGCTGCCAGAAGCAACTGGACCGCTCGTACGGCAGCAGGTCCATCGCGAGCCGCCAGCCGTCCCCGGGCTGGCCGAGCATTCGGCTCGCGGGGATGACGACGTCGTCGTAGTAGACCTCGCAGAATTCGTCGACCCCGTGCATCGTCTGCAGCGGCCGAATGGTGATGCCCGGTGTATCCAGATCGACGAAGAACGCGGTGATCCCGTCGTAGCCGGGCGCGGTTCGGGTGAGCAGCACACATCGGGTGGAGAACTGGGCGAAGCTGGTCCAGACCTTCTGCCCGTTGACGATCCAGTTGTCGCCGTCCTGGACCGCGCGGGTGGTCAGCGACGCCAGGTCGCTACCCGATCCCGGCTCGGAAAAGCCTTGGCACCATTGCTCTTCGCCCCGCAGTAGCCGCGGTACCATTTCGGCGGCCAGTTCTGCAGGGGCGTAGTCGATCATGGTCGGCGTGAGCACTTCGAGCATCGAGTAGGGGCCCGGTTCGGCAAGACGGCGGCCGACCACCTCTTCGCCGACGACCGCGCGCAGTATTGCCGGACCGCCTAGTCCGCCGACTTCTTCCGGCCAGCCGTAACGCATCCAATCGGCGTCGTAGAGTGCCCGGAGCACCCGGGTGTATTGCCGCATATGGCCCTGCAGCGAGTGATCCGGCCCGGGCGTCAGGTCGTGTTCGTCGAGCCACGCCCGAAGATCCGCCCGGAACTGCTCGACCTTCATGCAGGGTTGGAGGAAGGGCGTCCTACTGCATGCGGACGGCCGGAGTCGTGTACGCCGCTACGCCGGATGAACGTCATGGCACGGGTTTTCAGCCGCCACCCGTCGTCAGTCCGCACATAGTTGTCTTTGTAGTAGCCGATCCGCATGTCATGCGTGGCGTTGTCGATGAAGCACAACGGCTGGGTTCCGGTCGCGGTGTCGCCGTCCAAGTCGATCACCGGGGTCGCGGTCATGAACAGGCCCTTGGGGGCAGCGTCCACCAAAACCGGAAACCGGTCCAGTGAATAGGTTTCGCCGAACGCGCTGTACGTACCGTCCGGGGTGAAGACCGCGACCAGGCCGTCGATATCTTCCTGCGTGATGGTCACCGCGTAGCGAGCCAGCAATTGCTGGATCTCTACGAGGTCCTCAATTCGCTCCGACATAAACTTTGCCGCCTTTCATCACAAAGCCCACTTTCTGGGTGACGCTGATGTCGGACAAGGGATCTCCCGGCACCGCGATGATGTCGGCAAGCTGGCCCTCGGCCAGCCGGCCTCGGTCGGTGACATTGATCAACTCGGCCGCGACTGTCGTGGCGGCCCGCAACACCGCAAGCGGTGGCATGCCCCACTCGACCAGTGTGACGAGCTCATCGGCGTTCTTGCCGTGGGGGATAGCCGGGGCATCGGTGCCGACCGCGATCTTCACCCCAGCCTTGTAGGCGGCCTTGATCGACGTTTCCGCCTTGGGGAACATCTCGGCCGCCTTGTCCTGCAATGCTTTCGGAGCACGAGATACGTCCATCGCCTGGGCCAGCCTGCGGGTCGTCACCAGGAACCGGTCATTGTCGACCAGCATCTGGATGGCCTCGTCATCCATCAGAAACCCGTGCTCGATGCAGTCGATCCCCGCTTCGACGGCATGCTTCACCGCTTCGGCGCCGTGCGTGTGTGCCGCCACGCGCAGCCCACGCCGATGCGCCTCGTCGACGATCGCACGTAGTTCTTCATCTGAATAGTGTTGCGCCCCTGCCTCACCGGTCAACGACATCACGCCACCCGAGACGCATACCTTGATCAATTGGGCGCCATGCTTGATCTGATAACGCACCGCCTTGCGGACCTCGTCGACCCCGTTGGCGATGCCCTCTTCGACCGTGAGCTCGAGTGCGCCCGGCATGAACGCAGCGAACATCGTTGGGTCCAAGTGCCCGCCGGTTGGCGTGATCGCGTGGCCGGCAGGGACGATTCGGGGTCCGTCGATCCAGCCCGCGTCGATGGCCCTGCCCAGCGCGACGTCGAGCAAATAACCGCCGGTCTTGACGAACAAGCCCAGGTTGCGCACGGTGGTGAATCCCGCCCGCAACGTGCGGCGGGCATTGCCAACCGCACGCAGCACGCGCGTCGGGGGATCGTCCTGCACCTGGGACAACCCGGGCGTTTCCCCGCGCCCACCCATCAGCAGGTTGACTTCCATGTCCATCAGTCCGGGCAGCAGGATCGAGTCCCCGAGGTCGATAATTTCACCTTCGGGTTTGCCGCCGACACCGACGATCCGGTCGTTCTCGATGCGCAGAATGCCGGGCGAGACAATCTCCCCGGCGTCGACGTCGAGCAGCCCGGCAGCCTTGAGCGTGAGCACCGGCTAGATCACCGGCTCGCGGATCAGCTCCACCCAGGCCGCCCCGCTGTCGGGCACCCGTGGCTGCTTCCACGCCTCGATCGGGAACGAGATCATGACCAGCGACTGCATCAGATGCATCAGCGTACGTGCGTCCTCGGGCAGGTCGTCGATCGGGAACTTGTCGCAGTAGTCGATGACGTCGTTCAGCTTGGGAAACGCAACGTCGTAGAACGCCTGCATCTCGGCCATCGAGGTGGCCAGCCGCTTGGCGTAACGCTCGGGCTCGGTGGCCAGATCCCAGTCGAGATATGGCTCCAGAGCGACGAATTCGGCGGGCAGCAGCTTTTCAGTGGTGGCCATTGCTGGCGTACTCCTTCACGTAGTCGTTGGTCACCTTGTGCAGGTGGCGCAGCATGATCTCCTGGTCGCACAGCGGGAAGTCGTTGACCACCTTGGTGCCGATCATGGTCTGCGTTGCCTCCAGGGTGTTGGCGTCCTGCAGCGCGTACTCCTTGAAGGTGACGGCGGCCAACTCCTGGGCCAGCCGCTCCCGTGCGTTTTTCGGCGGAACGAAGTACAGCGTGGACTCGAAGATGTGCTTGTCGACGGCGGTCGGCCAGTAGTGATAGGTCAGGAACCAGCCGGGCTCCCAGATCAGCAGCATCATGTTCGGGTAGAAATGCCACTCATCGATACCCCATTGGCGAACCTTCTTCGGGTTGATGCCCTCCGGCAGCTCAGTGAGGTTCGCCATCACCTCAGGCTTGTCCCAAGGACCGAACAAACCACTGCGCAGCACCTGGTCCATCGGCTTGACCATGCTCATGTCCACGGGCGGCGACTGGCCGCCCCAGGTGGAGATCATCGCGTGCGGGCTGGCCATCTCGTAGTACAGCGCCTCGAAGCCGTACTTCTGGATCTTGGCGGCTTCTTCCTTGGTGTACTGGCCCTGGTGCAGGATCGGCGCGTGGTAGAACTCGGCGAACGCGTCCATGAATAGTTTCCAGTTGCTGCCGACCTCGGCCCGATAGGAGTAGGTCTCGGTCATCTCGTGGAAGGGGTAGCCCTCGATGCCCTTGGCCAACGATCCCAGGTAGTCGGTCAGCGGCTTGGCGTGCTGGTCGAGGTTGATGAAGATGAAGCCTTCCCACACCTCGCAGCGGACCCCGACCAGACCGTAGTCGCTCTTGTCGACGTCGAAGAACTCCTCTTCCTGCTGGATGAAGGTCAGTTTGCCGTCGAGGTCGTAGCGCCAGGCGTGATACTTGCAGGTGAACTGCCGGCAGGTACCCGAGGTCTCCTCGTTCGGAAAGTCGTTCCACACCAACTTGTTTCCGCGGTGACGGCACACGTTGTGGTACGCCTTGACCGAGCCGTCCTTGGTCTTGACGATGATCACGGACATGCCCTTGCCGGCCGACGGGAGCTCCTTGGTGAAGTAGCTGCCGGTGCGCGGAAGGCGCTCCACCCGACCGACGTTCAGCCAGGTGCGCTTGAACACCGCGTCACGCTCGGCTTCGAAGAACGCCGGATCGATCGAGTCGGTGTAATCCACCGGCGCGGTACCCAGTTCCGGATAGTTCTCTGTCCAACTACCTGCGTCGGGCTTGGGGAAGTGTGCCAACGTCCTTACCTCTCTTGTGTTCCGCCGTCGTGGTCGCCTTCGACCTCGACGCCGAAAGTGTTCAGTGCCATTGCAAGTGCGATGTAGTTGCCGGTGGTGAAGACCAAGTCCATCCGCTGTTGTTCGTCGAGTCGTTCGCCGAGGGTCGCCCAGGTCTGATCCGAGATGGTGGTCTTCTCGTCGAGTTCGTCGACGGCGCGCATCAAGGCGTGAGAGAACGCATCGCTCGACTGGCCCGTCTGCGCCGTCTCGATGTCGGCGGCGGTCAGGCCGACTTCTGTCGCCCATCTCCACGTGATGCGACCACTCGTAGGCGCAGTCGCGGCGGTGTGCGACGCGCAGGATGACCTGCTCGCGGATCCGCGGCGGCAGCGTCGACCCGTACAGCAGATAGGTGCTGAATTTGAGATAGGCGCGAGTCAGTTTCGGATGACGGACCAGGGTGGACAGCACGTTGCCGGCGTCGGCCGGGTTGCGCCGCTCCTCGGGGAGCATGACCGACACCGCATGTCGGGCAGCGTCGTCCCATTGGTCCGCCGGTAGCGGGGGCAGACGCATGTAGGCTCCTCAGGTAAGAGAATCATATTCTCATATTTGATCAATAGATTTCCATGAACTCCCGGATTGGTCAATCTCCGGTACCTCACCTGCGGTGACATTGCTCTGCCGGGCGGCCGGGCGGACAGCCCCAATGCATGCCTGAACGTGGCAGGGGTAGCCTCAAGATGTTGATTCTCGTGATTAGAGAAGCTAGTTTTCATACACCGGAGAAGCCAGCGGCGATAGCGATTCGTCCACGGGCCGACCACGGTTTGGCGACAATCACGAGATAACCGCGAGCCAAAGACCAGGCGGGCCTTGAGCGCCCCCACGGAGAGGATCGGGCAGTGAACAAAGACGACATGATTCTGATCAGCGTCGACGACCACACCGTCGAGCCACCGGACATGTTCAAGGACCATCTGCCGAAGAAATACGTCGACGACGCCCCGCGCCTGGTGCACAACGAGGACGGATCGGACACCTGGCAGTTCCGCGACACCATCATTCCCAACGTGGCGCTGAACGCGGTCGCCGGTCGCCCCAAAGAGGAGTACGGGCTGGAGCCGCAGGGTCTCGACGAGATTCGCCCCGGCTGTTACAACGTCGACGAGCGAGTCAAGGACATGAACGCCGGCGGCATCCTGGCCTCGATCTGCTTCCCGTCGTTCCCGGGATTCGCCGGACGGCTGTTCGCCACCGAAGACCACGACTTCTCGATCGCGTTGGTGCAGGCATACAACGACTGGCACATCGAGGACTGGTGCGGCGCCTACCCGGCCCGCTTCATCCCGATGGCGATCCCGGTGATCTGGGACGCCGAAGAATGCGCCAAAGAGGTACGACGGGTCTCCAAGAAGGGTGTGCACGCCCTGACCTTCACCGAGAACCCGGCCGCGATGGGCTACCCCAGCTTCCACGACGACTACTGGACGCCGTTGTGGAAAGCGTTGTGCGACACCGACACCGTGATGAACGTGCACATCGGATCCTCGGGCCGGCTGGCGATTACCGCGCCTGATGCGCCGATGGACGTGATGATCACTCTGCAGCCGATGAACATCGTGCAGGCTGCGGCGGACCTGTTGTGGTCCAAGCCGATCAAGCAATACCCGGACCTCAAGGTCGCCCTGTCCGAGGGCGGCACCGGGTGGATCCCGTACTTCCTCGAGCGTGCCGACCGCACCTACGAAATGCACTCCACGTGGACCCACCAGGACTTCAAGGGCAAGCTGCCCAGTGAGGTGTTCCGCGAGCACTTCCTGACCTGCTTCATCAGCGACAAGGTCGGTGTCAAGCTGCGCAACATGATCGGCATCGACAACATCTGCTGGGAAGCCGACTACCCGCACAGCGACTCGATGTGGCCGGGCGCCCCCGAGGAACTCTGGGAAGTGCTGTCGGAGAACAACGTGCCGGACGACGAGATCAAGAAGATGTCGTATCAAAACGCGATGCGCTGGTACTCCTTTGACCCGTTCAGCCACATCACCGAAGCGCAGGCTACGGTCGGCGCGTTGCGCAAAGCCGCTGAGGGGCACGATGTTTCGATCCAGGCTCTCTCGAAGCACAATCACGCTGGCGCCAGCTTCGCGGACTTCGCCGCCAGCGCGAAGGAACTGACCGGCAACAAGGACTGACGCACCCCGAGAGCCGGTGCTTGAACTGTTCAAAGGAGATTTCGTAGTGGCCGGCGGTGGGATGAGCTTCGAGCTGACCGATGACCAAGAGCTGATTCGCAAGTCGGTCGCCGAGTTGGCGTCGAAGTTCGACGACCACTACTGGATGGAAAAAGATCTAGCGCACGAGTTCCCGCAGGAGTTCTACGACGCGATCGCCAACGGCGGCTGGCTCGGCATGACGATCCCCGAGGAGTACGGCGGACACGGACTCGGCATCACCGAGGCGACGCTGCTGCTCGAGGAGGTAGCGCGGTCGGGTGCGGCCATGAACGGCGCCAGCGCCATTCACCTGACGATCTTCGGCATGCAGCCCGTCGTCAAGCACGGCTCCGACGAATTGAAGGCCAGGACCCTCCCGCGAATCGTCAACGGCGATCTGCACGTCTGCTTCGGCGTCACCGAACCCGGTGCGGGCCTTGACACCTCGCGCATCACGACGTTCGCCAAGCGCGAAGGCGACACGTACCGGATCAATGGGCGCAAGGTCTGGATCTCCAAGGCGCTGGAGTCCGAGAAGATCCTGCTGCTGACGCGGACTGACGCCATTCGAAGAGGTCACCAAGAAGACCGACGGCATGACGCTGTTCCTCACCGACCTCAATCGCGACCACGTCGACATCCGGCCGATCAAGAAGATGGGCCGCAACGCCGTCAGCTCCAACGAGGTCTTCATCGACGATCTGATCGTCCCGGTCGAGGACCGCGTCGGCGAGGAGGGGCAGGGCTTCAAGTACATCCTCGACGGTCTCAATCCGGAGCGGATGCTGATCGCCGCCGAGGCGCTCGGCATCGGGCGCGTCGCGCTGGAGAAGGCGGTCAAATACGGCAACGAGCGCGTTGTCTTCAACCGCCCGATCGGCATGAACCAGGGGCTGCAGTTCCCGCTGGCGGACTCGCTGGCGCGCCTGGACGCCGCGGAACTGGTGCTGCGCAAGGCCACCTGGCTTTACGACAACGGGAAACCTTCTGGCCGCGAGGCGAATACCGCGAAATACCTCTGTGCGGACGCCGGATTTGCAGCGGCCGATCGGGCGCTGCAGTTGCACGGCGGGATGGGCTACTCGGAGGAGTACCACGTGTCGCGGTACTTCCGCGAGGCGCGGCTGATGAAGATTGCCCCGGTCAGTCAGGAGATGATCCTCAATTTCCTGGGCGAGCACGTCTTGGGAATGCCGAGGAGCTACTGATGGTGTCGCTGTTCGACCTAACCGGTCGGTGATGTGATGCCGCAGAACCGGGGGCCGCTGACGGGCATCACCGTGGTGGCCCTGGAGCAGGCGGTCTCGGCGCCGATGTGCACGCGGGTGCTCGCCGATTTCGGTGCGCGGGTTATCAAAATCGAAAACCCGAAGGGTGGGGACTTCGCCCGCTATTACGACGAAGTCGTCAACGGGCTTGCCGCGCACTTCGTTTGGGCCAACCGCGGCAAGGAGTCGGTGACGCTCGACCTGAAAACCGAGGCAGGGCGCGACATTCTGCACCGGTTGCTGGACCGTGCCGATGTGCTGGTGTCCAACCTCGCCCCGGGGTCGGTGTCCCGTCTCGGCATCGGGGCCGCTGATCTGGAGCAGCGGCATCCGAACGTTATCGCGGTCGAGATCGACGGGTACGGTCCCGGCGGACCGTTGTCGCACAAGCGTGCCTACGACCTGCTGGTCCAGGCGGAGTCCGGCGCCTGCGCCATCACCGGCAATCCGGGCGCACCGGCAAAACCCGGCCCGCCGGTGGCAGACATCAGCACCGGGCTGTATTCGGCGTTATCGATTCTGGCGCTGCTGTATTCACGCGACGCGCACTCAACGCCCGGTGGCCACGGCAACACGATAGGGCTCAGCCTGCTCGACACCATGACGGAATTGATGGGCTACCCGCTGACGTACACCCGGTATTCCGGTATCGACCAGGAGCCGTTGGGCATGAGTTCGCCCGCAGTGGCGCCCTATGGCTCGTACCGCACCGCCGACGGGCAGACCGTCGTGCTGGGGACCACGAATGATGCTGAGTGGCAACGACTGTCACGACAGATCATTGCGCGCGACGACCTCGCCGACGACCCGCGGTTCGCCCACAATTCCGGTCGCTGCGCGCACCGTGACATCTTGGACGAGGCGATCGGCGCCTGGTGCGGGGCGCACGACCTGGACCACGTGCAGAAAACCGCGGACGCTGCCGGGATCGGCAATTCGCGATACAACCTGCCCAGCGAAGTGCTGGTCCACCCGCAGCTGACGGCGCGTGACCGCTGGCGGGAAGTCGACACGCCCGCCGGGCCGATCCAGGCGCTGCTGCCACCGCCCGTCATCGCCGGCTACCAGGCTCCGATGGGCGCGGTTCCCGGTCTGGGGCAGCACACCGATGCGGTGCTCACCGAATTCGGTTACGGCTCTGAAGAAATCGACGCTCTGCGAGTGCAAGGCGCCATCGGACCGGCCTACAGCTGATGACCGCCGACGACGAGCCCGTACTGCTGTCCAGCGACCGCGACGGCGTGCGGACGCTGACCCTCAACCGGCCGCGCCGCAAGAACGCGATCAACCGTGAGCTCTGGATCGCGCTGGCGCAGGCACTCACCGCCGCCGGCAAAGACGACGGCGTACGGGCAGTGGTGCTCACCGGCGCGCATGGGGCGTTCTGCTCCGGCGC
Organism: uncultured Actinomycetota bacterium; assembly: GCA_963737375.1. GTDB lineage: Bacteria > Actinomycetota > Actinomycetes > Mycobacteriales > Mycobacteriaceae > Mycobacterium. The sequence goes on along the minus strand of CAVTSP010000002.1, from coordinate 48,052 downwards.
CGACATCTCTACCCCGGACGACAGCCATCCCGTCCACAAGCTGCAACGGCTCACCGACGTCGCGCTGGCGCTACACGAGTTGTCGGTGCCGACAATCGCGAAAGTCAACGGCGTCGCGGTCGGGGCGGGCTGGAACCTGGCGCTGGGCTGCGACCTGGTGGTGGCGACGCCGGAATCGACGTTCTCCCAGATCTTTTCCAAGCGAGGGCTGTCGGTCGACCTCGGCGGCTCGTGGCTGTTACCGAAAATCGTTGGTCTGCAACAGGCCAAGCGGCTGGTGCTGTTGGCCGAGACCATCGGCACCGCCGAAGCTCGGGCGCTGGGCCTGGTGACGTGGGTGGTGGACGCCAGTGAGATCGATGCGTTCGTCACCGACGTCGCCGACCGTTTGGCCGCCGGACCGCCGATTGCATTGGCGCACAGCAAGGCGCTGCTGAACGAGGGCGCCGACCGGACCATGCGTGACGCGCTGGCCAACGAAGCGCGCGCACAGGTCGGTAACTTTGCCACGGTGGATTCGGCGGAGGCGTATGCCGCTTTCGCCGCGAAGCGTGACCCGTCGTTCACGGGTCTATGGGCGGTCAAGAGATCGGAGCAGAAGAATGCGTGAAACAGTCATTGTCGAGGCGGTCCGGACTCCGGTCGGCAAGCGCAACGGTGGTCTGTCGGCCATCCACGCCGCCGACCTTTCGGCGGTCGTGCTCAACGAGCTCGTGGAACGTGCCGGCATCGACCCGAACGTCATCGACGACGTGGTGTGGGGTTGTGTGTCGCAGGTCGGTGACCAGTCGAGCAACATCGGCCGTTACGCCGTGCTGGCCGCCGGTTGGCCCGAACACATCCCGGGCACCACAATCAACCGGGCCTGCGGCTCCAGCCAGCAGGCGCTCGACTTCGCCGCGCAGGCGGTGATGTCGGGCCAGCAGGACGTCGTGGTCGCCGGCGGCGTCGAGGTGATGAGCCGGGTGCCGCTGGGCTCGGCCCGGGCAAGCGGGCAGCCCTACGGCCCCAAAGTACTTGCGCGCTATGACGGTTTCTCGTTCAATCAGGGTATCTCGGCGGAGATGATCGCCAAGAAATGGGGCTTCTCCCGCACCAGGCTCGACGAGTATTCAACGCTGTCTCACGAACGCGCCGCGGCGGCCCAGGACAGCGGCGCCTTCACCGACCAGATCGTCCCGGTCTTCCCCCCGCACGGGGAAGACGGCGCTGTTGTCGCCGCCGACGAAGGAATACGACGGGGCACGACGGTAGAGAAACTGGCCGGCCTCAAGCCGGCGTTCGACGAAGCCGGGGTGATCCACGCCGGCAACTCGTCCCAAATCTCCGATGGGGCAGCCGCATTGCTGGTGACGACGTCAGACATCGCGGTCGAGCTCGGACTGACCCCGCTGGTGCGATACGTGGCCGGCGCGGTCACCGGTGCCGACCCGGTGCTGATGCTCACCGGTCCGATCCCGGCCACCGAGAAAGTGTTGGCCAAAGCGGGAGTCTCGATTTCGGATGTCGGAGTGTTCGAAGTGAACGAGGCCTTCGCCCCAGTTCCGTTGGCATGGCTTGCCGAAACCGGTACCGACCCGGATCTGCTGAACCCGCTCGGCGGAGCCATCGCGCTGGGTCATCCGCTCGGCGCATCGGGTGCGGTGCTGATGACGCGCATGGCGCACCACATGCGCGACAACGGGATTCGTTACGGGTTGCAGACCATGTGCGAGGGCGGCGGCACCGCCAACGCCACCATCGTCGAACTTGTTTCCTGACAGGAAAATTCATGCGTAGAGACCTGTTCGCCGAAGATCACGAGGCGTTTCGGAAGCTGGCCCGCGACTTCATCGACAAGGAGGTCGTGCCCGCCTACCCCGAGTGGGAAAAGGGCGGGCGGATGCCGCGCGACGTCTTCAAGCGGATGGGTGCGCTCGGCATGCTCGGGATGGCGATCCCCGAGGAATACGGTGGCGCCGGCATGCCCGACTACCGCTACAACGTCGTACTGCAGGAAGAGGCTGCCAAGGCGCTGGTGACGCTGTCCACGGTGCGCACCCAACTCGAGGTGATCCTGCCGTACTTCCTGCACTACGCGAACGAAGAGCAACGCAAGCGCTGGTTCCCCGGCCTGGCCGACGGAACGCTGCTCACCGCCGTCGCGATGACCGAACCGGGAACCGGATCAGACCTCGCGGGTATGCGCACGACGGCCGTGCGTGATGGCGACCATTGGATTGTCAACGGCGCGAAGACATTCATCACCGGCGGGATGCAGGCCGACCTGGTGATCGTGGTGGCCCGCACGGCTACCGACCCGGACAACCGGCGCAAGGGCCTGACGCTGCTCGTCGTCGAGGATGGGATGGCGGGTTTCACCCGGGGCCGCGAACTGGAGAAAATGGGCTGCAAGGTCCAGGACACCGCCGAACTCTCGTTCGTCGATGTCCGTGTCCCTGTCGAGAACGTCTTGGGCGAGGAAGGCGAGGCGTTCGGCTATCTGGGGCACAACCTGCCGCAGGAACGTCTGACCGTGGCGGTCGGATCGGTGGCGCAGGCGCGCTCGGCGATCGCGGCGGCGATCGACTACACCAAGGACCGCAAGGCATTCGGCCAGCCGGTCGCGTCGTTTCAGAACACCAAATTCGAATTGGCGGCCTGCTCCACGGAGGTGGAGGCCGGCCAGGCGATGCTGGACCGAGCGGTGGCGCTACACGTCGAAGGGGAGTTGTCGGCCGCCGACGCGGCGAGGGTGAAGCTGTTCTGCACCGAGATGCAGGCCCGGGTTATCGACCGCTGCCTGCAACTGTTCGGCGGCTACGGCTACATGATGGAGTATCCGATCGCCCGGCTGTACACCGATGCGCGGGTGGCGCGCATCTACGCCGGCACCAGCGAAGTGATGAAGGTGATCATCGCCAAGTCGCTCGGTTTGTAGAGACGGCGGCGTGAAAATCTTTGGCTGAGACCCTTGTCACAGTCGTCCAACCAACCTACTGTGTGTTCAGTTAGTTGGTTGGACAGAGGAGTCGGGTGCCTGAGACACGGCCTTACGAGTCGCTGCGGGCCAAGGGTGAGGATCGCAAACAGCGGATCCTGGCCGTGGCGCAGCGATTGCTGACCCGCAACGGCTGGCGCACTACGACGCTGGCCCAGATCGCCGGTGAAGCCGGGGTCAGCCCGGCCGGCCTGCTGCATCATTTCGAGTCCAAAGAACAACTGCTTCACGCGGTGCTCGACATCCGGGACGCCGACGACGACTCGCACGCCGACCGCGCCGGTGACCTGATCTCGGAAGTCGCCGCGGTCGCTGACCGGTACTACCGCTCGCCCGAACTGGTCGGCACCTACAGCGTGCTGCTGGCGGAGAACGTCGACCCGGACGCTCCGCTGCACGATCGCCTTACTGCCCGCTACCAGGCCGCGAACGACATCATCGCCGCGCTCATCCGGCGTGGTCAGGACGCCGGCGAATTTCCGCATGGACATCGATGTGACCGTCAAGGCAACGCAAATCCTTGCCTTCATCACCGGAATGGAGACGACATGGTTGATCAACCCGTCGATACCACTGACCGAGGTCTTCAAGGAGTACTCGGAGTCGTTGGCCCGGGACTTGGCACCGCCGAATCCGGCGTGAGATACCGTCTCGACGTCGTCGCCGCCGATGTCGCCGACGTGGTGCGCTTCGCCGGCGGCTGGCTGTTCGACCGGGCGATGGCCGGGTGGGACGTGACGGTCCTGCTCGCCGACCATGCCGACGAGCGCCCGCTGCAGATCCTCGGCGCCCAGATTCTCGACCTCGAGTACGCGCTGGCGACGGTCGGGCATCGACCGCCGCCGCAGACTCTGGCCGCTGCGGCCGACCTGTTCGACTGCGATTCACGTGTGCGGCAGGGCGTCCTGCAGGCGCTCGACCAGGGCGCCACCGAGGTCACGCTGTGGGGACAGACCTGGCCGGTCGAGCTGGACCCTCACGTCAGCCTCGTCGAGCACCGGCTCAGCGCGGCGGCTCAGGCGTTCAAGGCGCAGGCGTTCGCGGCGGCCGGTATAGCCGCCCCGTCGATCGCGGCGATCGAGACCTTCCGCAGCCGGGTGATGTCCGGCCCCTCGGTGGAAGCCGATCTCGTTCCCGCCGGCTGACCCACGATTCCGCAGCGCGTTGACGTTGCGGCATGCTCTATGGAAATCTAATACTCATCTCTGAGAGGCACATTCTCACTGATCGAGATTGGAACGGTGCGAAATAGTGAACGACGCAGGAGAGCCGGACTTTTTCCGCGGCACAGAGCTCATCGGGGACCCTTATCCCTTTTACGAGTCGCTTCGGCAACAATGCCCGGTGACCAAGGAAAAGCATCACGACGTCACGATGGTCACCGGCTGGGAGGAAGCCTGCGCCATTCTGAATGACGCCGAGACGTGGTCCTCGTGCAACTCGGTGACCGGACCGTTCCCCGGTTTCCCGGTCAGCCTCGAAGACAAGGGCAACGACGACATCACCGAGCTGATCGAGCAGCACCGCGACGAGCTGCCCTTCAGCGACCAGCTGCCCGCGCTCGACCCGCCGACCCACACCAACCACCGCTCGCTGTTGATGCGGCTGATCACCCCCAAGCGCCTCAAGGAGAACGAGGACGCCATGTGGGCGCTGGCCGACCAGGCGCTCGACGACTTCCTGGCGCCCGGGCACGGCGAGTTCATCAAAGGCTTCGCCAGCCCGTTCACACTGCTGGTGATCGCCGACCTGCTGGGCGTGCCGCTCGAGGACCGGGACAAGTTCGTCCAGGGCATCCGCCAGCATTCGGGTGGCGGCGTCGGCGGGACCGGCAAAGAGTCTCTGGCGCACAGCCCGCTGGAATTCCTCTATGGCCTGTTCTCCGACTACGTCACCGACCGGCGCGCTTCGCCCCGCGAGGACGTGTTGACCGGTTTGGCCACCGCGACCTACCCGGATGGTTCGACACCTGAGGTCGGAGACGTGGCTCGGGTTGCGGCCAACGTCTTTTCGGCGGGTCAGGAAACCACCGTTCGGCTGCTCGGCGCGTCGCTGCAGACGCTGGGGGAGCGGCCGGACATTCAGGCGCAGTTACGCAAAGACCGCAGTTTGGTGCCCAACTTCATCGAGGAGTCGCTGCGCCACGAGAGCCCGGTCAAGGGCGACTTCCGGTTGAACCGGCGGCCGGTCAACGTCGGCGGGGTCGACCTGCCCGCGGGCACCACCGTGATGGTGGTGCAGGCAGCGGCGAACCGCGATCCGCGCCGATTCGACGACCCCACCACGTTCGACCCGGCCAGAAAGAATGCGCGCCAACATATTTCGTTCGGCCGCGGCATCCACAGCTGCCCCGGAGCGCCGCTGGCGCGCGCCGAAACGCGGGTGGCCCTGGAACGACTCCTCGACCGAACCTCCGATATCCAGATCAGCGAGCAACATCATGGCCCGGCGAATGACCGCCGCTACCAATTTGTTCCGACCTACATCCTGCGCGGGCTCACCGAGTTGCACCTGGAGTTCACGCCGGCATGAAGGTCTGGGTAGACGATCAACGCTGTCGCGGCCACGGGATGTGCCTCACGCTGTGCCCGGATGTGTTCAGCCTCACCGACGACGGTTACGCCGAAGCGATCGACTCCGACGTGCCGACGGACTTGGAGGCGGCCACCCAGGAGGCCATCGAGTGCTGCCCCGAACAGGCCATCAGCGCAGAAATAGCAAGGAGTTTCATCAACTATGCCCAAGGGATACGTCATTCTCACCGAGGCCATCAAAGATCCGGAAGGCATGAAGGCCTACGGCCGGGCGGCCGGCGCGGCGATGGGCGGAGTCAACATTCTCGCGGTCGACACCAAACCCGCCGTCCTCGAGGGCGATTGGCACGGCGACCAGACCGTGGTGCTCGAATTCGAATCGGTGGATGCCGCTCGCGCCTGGTACGAGTCCGATGCCTACCAGGCAGCCGCGAAATTGCGCCAGCAGGCGGCCGACTGCAATGCGGTCATCATCTCCGGATTTGCCTGAGCCGCATCCAGTTACGCCTAGTGCACGCCGATCTCGTCGCAGATCGGCGGGATGATGATCAAGCCGCCGCGCGGGGTGCAGAAGGGGTGCGGAGGCTGCGGTGACGGCGGAGGCGGCGGCGGAGGGTTGTAGACCGGCGCTGGCACGTCTGCCAAAACGAAGCTGCCGTCGGTAGTTCCCGCGAAACGGACGTTGCCCTGACCCATCGGAACGATGTACCAGGTGTGGCACACACCCATGTTCCATTCGACGCCGCGGTACGGCAATCCCTGTCCGGGGCACCAAGAATGGGGCTGGGGCGAAAATGGGTCGGCCTGTGCGACTCCGGTGGCGAGCCCGGTGGCAGCGATGCTGCCGGCCAGCAGGGCCCCGACGATGATCTTCTTCATAGCGGCGGCTTCCTTTCGATTCATTGCTTCGAAAAGTAGCCGTGTCCGCTTGATGGATTCTTAATGCCCGCTGACCTAGAAGGGCGGTGGCTCGTCGTTTGCGACAATCGGCACCGACGCCGGTTGTCGCGCTGCGCGATTGCGCTGCCGCTCGGACGCAACATATTTCGCGCGATTCTCGGCGCGGGTGCGCTGACGCCTGGGCATCATCGCTGTGCGGTCGCCGCAACGCGCGCGCTCGACTACGGGATCTAGCGTCGCGGTAGGGGCGCCCAGGGTGGGGAACAGCAGCGCGCTGCCGGGGGTGGTGATGTAGGTCTGTCCCGAGGGTGATGTCCAGATGACGGCGCCATCGGGCAGTTGTCGGTCACGCCAGCCCCAGAACGTTTTGAGTAAATGATGTTGCCGGCACAGTGCTTTCAGGTTGGAAGCATGTGTGGGGCCACCGTCGCCGTAAGGAATGGTGTGGTCGAGGTCGCAGCGCGTTGCGGGTTGGTCGCAGCCGGGGAAGCGACAGGTCAGGTCTCGGCAACGCACGAAGTCGGCTAGCGCTTGCGACGGCTGGTAGCCACGTTCGGGCAATGCATCCGCCGGATGGATCAGCGGCCGTAGCTTGGCCGATTTCGCGAGCTCGGCAAGCAGCTCGGCGGGGATGAGCGCGTCGCTGCCGATCATCGATCCTGGCGCGGCGCCGTCGACCCCGGCCTGATTCGCAACTACGTGAATCACCACCGGACTCGGCGCGGGTGTGGCCGCAGCCGGGCAATGCGCTTGTCCGCAGAGGCAACTCAACCGGTGGGCTCCGACTGCCAACGCGCCCATGGCATCTGCGCGACGCTGATTGCGGGTGCGCGGGTCGTCAGCGCACACCGTCGCGGCCAGAGCATCTAGCCGAGCGTCGATCGCGTGGGCGTCGGTGGTGTGCAGCCGCCCGAAGATCTCGGTCAATCCGTCGGCGTCGCCCCAGACCGACACTTCCCGGTCGCCGCGGCGCTCGCGACGCCGCCGTACGGCATCGAGGTCGGTGCGGGCCACGATTCGGTCGATGTAACCACCCAGCCGGCCTTGGGTGATTCCAGGCCACCGCGTCACCTTGACCGCCAACGTGGCATCGACGGCGGCCAGCACGTCGGGGTCGGCGATCAAATCGGTGCGGTAGACAATCGTCTGAAACGTCCGGTAATCGATATCGCCGGCCACCAGCAGCGCACCCACACGCGGCAGCCGCAACCGCATTGCCCGCGCGTAGTCCAAATAACTGTCCGCCATCCCGCGTGTGATGCCCAGCGCGGCAGCAATCTCGTCAGTGATTGCATCATGAGTGTCGGTGCCCCAGGTCTCGCGCTCACCAAAATGCCTCAGCCACAAAAGGTCCAGCTCGCCGATCACCGTCAACCGCTGCCCCGCAGCACGGTTCTCGGCCCGCGCCGCCGCGCGGAGCAGCTGCATTGTCGAATCGAACATACATTCGATTATGCCAGGGGGGTCCGACATTGATGATGGAAGAGCGTTACCACACAGGTCGTGACTCTGGGTCTGACTGACGCCCTGCTGGGTTGTCTTTAACTTGATCTGTCCGGCCTGCGTGGTGCGCGTCTTGTTCACGCCGGACAGGACGGACATGACCTAATCAGGAGCCTGGCCGTTCCTCATCAATGTCTTGTCTGCCCGCCCTGGCCGGTGTGTGCCCCTACCCAACGCTCGTCAGAAGGGACACCATCATCTTGACAGAATCCGCGCTCATCGTCGCCGGTGCAGACACCCACGCCGACACCATCCACGTTGCAGCGATCTCGGCGACCGGTGCGGCGATCGGTGACCGCGAGTTTCCGACCATCCGCACCGGTTACGCCGCGGCGATCACATTCCTGACCTCGTTGGGGCAGGTGCAGCGGATCGGGGTGGAGGGCACCGCCAGCTACGGCGCCGGGTTCACCCGGGCGCTCACCGCTGCCGGCATCGAGGTCGTCGAGGTCACCCGCGCGGTGAAATCGACCCGACGACTCAAGGGCAAGTCCGACCCACTCGATGCCTACAGCGCTGCCCGCACCGCTCTGGCCGGCGACGGGCTGGCCACCCCGAAGAACGACATCACAGCAGGGCTGCGCGCCTTGCACATCGCTCGTCGCTCGGCGATCAAGCACCGCACCGCGGTAATCAACCAAATCAAGGCCATGCTCGTGTCGGCACCGGACTCTGTGCGTGAGAAGTACCGTGGGTCAACGATATTGAAGTTGATCGAGGCGCTTGCTCGCTGCCGCCCCGACGCGCAGAGCGAGCCCTGGGCCCAGTCGGTGCTCACCGCGGCGAAGATGCTCGCTCAGCGGGTGCAGTTCCTCGAAACCCAAGCCGAGGCTCTCGAGGCCCAGATCGATACCTTCGTGACCGAAGCCAATCCCGGGCTGCGGGCGGCCTACGGCGTCGGCCCGGACACCTGCCGCCCAACTGTTGATCACCGCCGGGACCAACCCACACCGGTTGCACAGTGAGGCCGCATTCGCCGCGCTGTGCGGCGTGGCGCCGGTCCCCGCATCATCGGGCAAGACCAACAGATACCGACTCTCCCGTGGCGGGGACCGCGCCGCTAACAACGCACTGCATCGCATCGCCCTCGTGCGCCTGTCCTGTCACCAACCGACCAAGGACTACGCGCAGCGTCAATTGCTCAAAGGACACACCAAGATGGAGATTCTGCGCAAGCTCAAACGGGCCATCGCCCGCGAAATCTTCACACTGCTGACCCGCCAGATCGCCGTGCCCGAATACGCCGACCTGCGCCCAGCCCGCCAGGCCAAGAACATCACCGTCACCGCCGCAGCCAACCACTTCGGTGTCTGGCCCACCCTCATCTCCCGCATCGAACGCGGACTGCAACGCGACGACACCTTCGCCGAGACCTACAGAAACTGGCTAGAAGTCGCTTGACATGAATAGGAGCATCAGAATCGGGCGGCGTCGCGCTCGATCTGTCGGCTATTCGCTGATCGAGATGGCCTGCCGCGGGCACTGCCGAATCGCGTCGAGCACCTGCTCTTCGTTGTCCGGCGTGACTTCTTCCTGCAGCACGGTCAGCGTGTCGTCATCCTCGAGCCGGAAAACCTCCGGGATGACGCCCATGCACACCCCGTTGCTTTCGCAGAGGCCCCAGTCGACCTCGATCTTCTTCGTCATGCGGTCCACCTCATCGCAAAACCTTCACCGGGACATTCAGCCAGCCCGCGACGTTCTGCATCGTGACCCGCTTGCAGCCATCCCAGTTCACCTCGTAACGGGGCATGAAGTCGAGCAGCTTCTCCAGCGCGACCCGGCTTTCCATCCGGGCGAGCGCCGCGCCGAGGCAACTGTGAATCCCGTAGCCCAAGCCGAGATGCTGCGCTTCGGTGTGGTCGCGGTCGATGTCAAACGTGTCGGCCTCGGTGAACGCGTCCGGGTCCCGGTTTGCCGCGGCGTTCATCACGAACACCGGCTTGCCGGCGGGAATCGTGCCGCCGCTGGTGTGCGCCTCTTTGAGAGTCCAGCGGACGTTGTACTGCACCGGGCCCTCATAGCGCAGCAGTTCTTCAACCGCGCCGGCGAGCTTGCTGCGGTCTGCTTGCAGTTTCTCCCACTGGTCCGGGTTGCGGGCGAAGAGTATGGCTGCGCTGCCGATCAACTTGGTGACGGTCTCGGCGCCGGCACCGCCCAAAAGCGTGGAGAAACCGCATATTTCGATGTCGTCGAGCTGGCGGGTCTGACCGTCTTCGCCGGGGATCTCGGCGGCGATCAGCTTACTGATCATGTCATCCTGCGGGTTTTGCCGCCGTTCCTGTACCAGGCTGAAGTAGTACATCGCGGTATCGATGTTGGCCTGCATGCCGGCTTCGCTGATGTCGATCTGTCCCGGTTCGCGGGACAGGCTGATGTCGATCCAGTGCCGCACCTGCTGGCGGTACTCCTCGGGCACGCCGGCCATCCGGGTGATGACCTCGACGGGGAACGGTCCGGAAAAGTCCTGCACCACGTCGAAGTTGTCGGGATCGACCGCGCTCAGGTACTTGTCGATCACCTCGTGAACGGTCTCGGTCTGGGACTGGACCGCGCGGGGAGTGAAGGCCTTGTTGAGCAGACTGCGCATGTGCCGGTGGTCCGGTGGATCCATGAAGATGATGGATCTCATCTCGGGGGAGAGACCCTTGCGCACCATCGACAGGTCGCAGCCACGGCTCGACGAATAGGTCTCGTGGTCCTTCAACGCCGCCGCCACGTCCTCGTGACGCGTGATTGCGTAGAAGTCTTCCTTTTCGTCGTAGTAGAGCGGGGCGTCTTCACGCATTCGTCGGTAGATGTCGAACGGGTTCTCGAAGTACTCCTCGGAGAACGGATGGAAGACGACTTGTGGCTTGGTCATGACACCCTCCTGCAGGCCCTGGGCAGCTGGAACCTTTACGACGGAACGCTCGACTGTAACGCTAACGGTAGACCCCTTCTCGCGGGCCGGAAAGACCTCATTTCGCACCCGCAACGCCCGCATCGATGACGTCATCCAGGGCGCTCAGGTCGCCGCCCAGTTCAGCGGCGATTTGTCGGACCACCGCGATGTCTTTGCCCACGAATTCGCCTGCCGATTCGATGAACGACGCCACCGAACCGCCGGCTGCCACGAGGTCCAGCACGCGGCTCGCCGAGCTGCCGTGTGGGAGGGCGGCGAGCAGCGCCGACTCGGTGACGCCGAGTCGCGCACCTAGTCCGACGGCGTTGGAGAGCAGGCCGACCTGCGCCGCGAACAGCGCGTTGTTGACCAGCTTCACTTTCTGGCCCGCGCCCAGCGGTCCGACATGCAAGATCGGATCCCCGTAACAGCTCAGGACCGGCCGCACCGCGGCGACCGCGTCGTCGGCGCCGCCGACGAACAGCGTCAGCGCGCCGGCGGCCGCATTGTGCGGGCCACCGCTGACGGGGGCGTCCACCACCTGCACGCCGCGCGGCGCAGCGATGCTCGGCGACGGCCTCTGCGGTGCGGGGGCTTCCGGTGGTGTGCAGCACCAGGGTGGAGCCGGCGGGCATCGCCGCGACCAGGCCATCGGATAGGCAGATATCCCGCACTTGTTCGTCGGTGAACACGCAGAGCACCACCGCCTCCGCGTCGGCGCAGACCGCGACGATCTCGTCTTCCGCGTCGGCACCCAATTCGGCTATTGCCGAGCGCTTCTGGTCAGATCGGCCGAGCACGCGGACCTGGTGACTGCCATCGACGAGTCGACCGACCATCGGCCGGCCCATCCGTCCGGCGCCGATGAATCCGACTCTCACCGCGGATGTTCCATGAGGGACAGCGTCGCGTCGGCGGCGTCCAGCACAGCCACACCGGTAACGGTCGCGGAATTCGCGACGTCGGCGAGCAGGCGGACGTCCTTTTGCAGCAAGGTGCCGGCCATTTCGGCGAGGCGAGCGAGACCGCCGGTGTCACCGCCAAGTACGTTGAGCGCGAAGCTGTTTCCGCTGCCACGCGAGATCACCTCGCTGAGACGGTCGGGTAGGACGCCCAGCGACTCACCGAGCGCCAGCGTGGTGGCTGCCGTCCCGAGGTTGGCGGTGAACAGCAGGTTGTTCAGCAGCTTGGTGGTTTGCCCGGAGCCCAGTGCGCCGAGGTGCACGATCGGGTCGGCGTAGCTCGCGAACACCGGCCGGCACCGTTCGACGTCGTCGTCGTCACCGCCGACCATCACCAGAAGCCGGCCCTCGGCGACCGCCGGTGCGCCACCGCTCACCGGCGCGTCGATCACCGAGACGCCTTGCTTGGCAGCCGTTTCCGCCAATCCATGGCAGGTCTTGGGATGCACCGTGCTGTGGATGGCGATCACGCCCCCCGGCTTGAGCCCGGCCAGCACTCCGTTCTCGCCGGTGACGACTTCCTCGACGTCGGCGTCGCCCACCACACACAGGCAGACAAGTTCGCTGGCCGCGGCGAGCTCCGCCGGAGATCCGGCGATGGTGGCGGCGGTGCCGGCGAACGGTTCGAGCGAGGCTGGCCGGCGGGCCCACAGCGTGGTTGGGAAGCCGGCCTCGATGATGCGGCCCGCCATCGGTCCGCCCTGGCTGCCCAGGCCGATGAACCCGACGTCCATCAGTGGGTCTCCACACAGTTGTCGAAGAACGAAAAGACGGTCGAGTGGTAGGCGGCGGCCGTGTGACCGATGCTGATATTGTGCCCGGCCCCGGGTTGTTCGTTGACCTGAAAGCTGGCGGCGTTGGCGAACAGGGACGCAATCTCGGCCAGTGCCGGCTCGTCGGACAGCCAGATCTTCTCGTGCTCGGCGACGCTGAACTGCAGCGGGATTCGCACGCCGGGCGCGACTGCCGGGAAGTCCTGGCGGGCCCAGTTCCTCACCATCTGGGTTTCGTAGGGTGGCGCACCTTGATAAATGGTTGCGCCGCTGAGCACTTCGGGTGGATACAGTTCGGTTGGATGCCAGAGCAGCTCGCGCATGCCTGACGGGCGGTGCTCCAGGGTTGTCGCTTTGAGAATCTCGCGCGCCGCGGGATGGTAGCGGCGTCCGGTGCCGGCAAGTTCGACACCGAGCAGGTTGGTGCGTTGCTCGGCAGACCCTTCTGCGGCCATTCGCAATGCGAGTTCGCACCCGCCGGAGTGGGCCATCAGGAAAAGCCCGGCGCCACGCGGTCGTTCGCCCAGCACCCGATCCACCGCGCCGTAGGCGAGCCGGACCCGTTGCTCGGGTTGGGCCACTGCGTCGGGGTAGGCGGCGGAGCTGCCGTAGCCGGGCCGGTCGAGCGCCACCACGGTATACCCGTGCTGCGCGCCGGTGCGCAGTAGCGACAGCTCGGGGTGGCCGGGGCAGTCGAAATACAGTGCGGTGGTGCCACCGCCGTGAATCGCGACGATGACTGCGCGCGGGCTGGGCGCCTCGGCGATCAACGCAGACATCGGCACGCCGTCGACGATGACGAGCCTCGGCTGCACCGGCGTCATACGCCGCTCCTCCTCATCGCTGCGCTCTGCATCGTCGACGGCGGCGTCACCGATCCGCCCGCAGCAGCAGTACCCCGCTCGGCGTCAGGCCGCCGCTGCTGACGACTCCGACGCAGGCATCGGCGACCTGGCGTTCGCCGGCCTCGCCGCGCAGCTGGGTGATCGCCTCGTGCAGCAGGCCCATGCCATGGGTTCGGCCGTGTGACAGCTGTCCGCCGTGGGTGTTCAGCGGCAGCTGCCCGTCGCGGGCGATGTTCTTGCCCCCGTCGAGGAAGTCTCGTGCCTCGCCGATACCGCAGAACCCCAGCGCTTCGATCCAGGACAGGCAGTTCATCGTGAACCCGTCGTACAGCTCGGCGACGTCGACGTCCTGCGGCTTCAGCGAGGTGCGTGACCACAGATGTGCGGCCTGGCCCAGCACCTGAGGCTCGTGGGTCAATGTGCTTTGGTCCCAATCGATCCGCTCGATGATCTGGGTGCCGACGGCATCGACGTACACCGGTGGTTTGGCGGTGTCCTGGGCGGCGTCGACGGCGGACACGATCACCGCGATCGCGCCGTCGCAGGGCACGTCACAGTCGAAGAGCCCGAACGGCGACGTGATCGGCCGCGCGTTGAGGTAGTCGTCCATCGTCATCGGTGTGCGGTACACCGCCGTGGGGTTGAGTTCGGCATTGGCGCGCTGGTTCAACGCGATCCAGCCGAGCGTCTCCTTGGTGGTGCCGTAGCGGTGGAAGTGACGTTGTGCGTTCTGCGCCAATGTGTGTGCCGCCGAGGTGGCGCCGAACGGCAAGAGCCAGTCGGCCCGGCGCCCGCCCGACGGGACGATTTTGCCCTGCTTCATCTGCTCGTTGAAGGTGGCTTCCCACAGCGTCCGGAAGCACAGCACGTGGCGGGCCAGCCCGCCCGCGATGGCGAGCATCGCCGCGATCACCGAGCCACCGGGGCCAAAGGTTTCGATGCCGCCGTTGTGCCACGTCGGCCGGATGCCCATGGCGGCTTCCAGCGCGGTGACCCCGCCTTCTCCGAAGCCACCGAGGTTGCCGCCGCCGGGATACGTTGAGAGACCGTCGATGTCGTCGATGGTCAGCCCGGCGTCGGCGATCGCCGCCTCGCAGGCTGCGACGGTCAGCGACAGCGGCGGCACCATCAACCGCCGGCCGATCTCGGACATGCCGACGCCGGTGAGCGCCACCTTGTCTTCGAACTTCTCCGCCGTCAGCATCGGCCGGACGAACTCACCGAAGCGTTCCGGCTCGATCTCGTCGATCGGCAACGCCCCGAGTTCGGCGCCGTCAACGAGACGGAACAGCGGGAGCCAGACGTCCTCGTGCTGCTCGAAGACCACCTCGACCTGCTGGCCCAATTCCAGTTGCTCAGGCTCGCATTCGATGATGTTGGTGGTCAGCCGCACCCGCGGGTCTTCGGCGACGGCGACCTGCGCGACGACATACGGCGCGGGAAGCCCGGGCAAGCTGAATCGCTCGTTGATCGTGAAACCGGCCAGAGTCGCACGGCCCGATACCGCCCGCACGCCGAGATTGTGTGAGCGGCAGTACCGGCACACCGGGGCGGGTGGATGGATCAGCGCGGCGCAATCGGTGCATTCCTGAAGACGCAGCTTCCCGTCGGCACCGGAGGTCCAGAAGAACTCGTTGTCATCGGTGATCAGTGGCAGCGGGCGGCCGGTCAACGGGTGAACCCCCACTCCGCTTCGTTTGCTTCGGTTTTCAGGCTCTCGGCCGGATCTTCGGTGCCGACGGACCTGTCATGCGGCTCGGCCTCGCGATGCTCGCCCCATTCGGTGATCGCGTGCACGGGGCAATCCAGCAGTGCCCGCTTCACGTCGTCGCGATCGACCTCGGCGACCTCACCACTGCCTTCCAGCGACGCATACCCCCAGTCGTCGAGAGAAAAGTAGTCCGGCGCGTGCTTGGCGCACACACCGAAGCCGTCGCAGATCGTGCGGTCCAGACGAATTCTCACAACTCCTCCACCTGGTACGGGCGGTCAGCCGTGAATGCACCCGATTGGCATGTCTGACAGGCGTTGTCGAGGTGGCTCTGGACCAGGTCGGGGAACCTCCCCAGCAGACTCGCGGCGATGTTGGTCGCTGCGTCCAGCGTCGCGCAGGCACCGCGCCCGCGGAGCACGACCGACCAGCGTCGCAACCGGGCCACGTCCTCCTCGGTGGCGACACCGTCGCGCAGTGCGCCCGCGACGGCCGCCATCGCCGCGGTTCCGTTGAAGCAGGAACCGCACTGGCCGGCGTTCTCGCGGTCGAAGTAGGCCAGCACCGACGCGGCGACCGCGAGTGGACAGTCGTCGGTGATCACGGAGATCGCGCCATTTCCCAGGCCGCTGCCGAGGCTACGGAGTGTCTCGTGGTCCAGCGTGGCGTCGAGCACGGCGCGATCGAGCAGGCCGGCGAAATAGCCGCCCATCAGCACGCCACGAACACGCTCGGGCGAAATAGCATGCAGGGCAAGTAGTTCAGTGAATGCCAGGCCGTGCGGGACTTCGTAGAGGCCGGGCGCGCGGCCCGCGCCCGTCAGCGTGACCAGGAAGCTGCCGGGCGAGGCGGCCGTGCCCAGCGAACCGAATTCGGCTGAGCCATGGCGTTGCAGATAGGGCAGGCTGGCCAGCGTTTCCACATTGCTGACCAGTGTGGGGAGTCCACCAACCCCTTCTTGGAAGGGTCGAGGCGGCTTGTCGGTCGGCTTGACCGGACCGCCGTTGAGTGCACGGACGGCGGCGGTCTCTTCTCCGGCGACGTATCCCGGTTCGACGCTGCGGATCTCGACCGCGAGGCCGCCGAGGGCGTCGTGCCCTAGCTCGGTCAGTGCGGCGTCCACACTGCGGGCAGCTTCCGGATCGGACACGTAGACGTAGCTGCGTTCGGCGGACACCATCGCCGCGGCAAGCCGCAGTCCATCGAGGATCAGGTGCGGCCGATGCCGCAGCAGCCACCGGTCCTTGATCGAAGCGGGTTCTCCCTCTTCGCCGTTGGCGACGACGACTGCCCCACCGGCGATGCGGGCGTTGTCGCGAACCGCGCGCAGCTTCACCGCGAGCGGAAAGCCGGCTCCGCCACGACCGAGCAATCCGCTGGAGTCGACCTGGCCGAGCAGTTCATCGGCCCCGGCGAGTGGCTGGTAGCCGTCGCGGGCCCGGTAGGCAGTCAGATCTTCTCGGCCCCCGTCGTTGATCAGCAGCCTCGGGGCGAACCCGGGCGACGAGCCGATGGTGACGGCCGGCGCAGCGCTGGTCTCCATCAGCTGGCTCCCGGCGTCACAGCTAGGCTTGCGCACATGCGAACCGCAGTCGTGCGCATCAACGTCGACCCGGACAACGCGTTGGCGCCTGCACAACTAACGGAGGGCATGGCCGTGCTCCTCGAGCGTGTCGGCCACGTGGGTGGCGATGTGATCATGAAGGATCTCGGGGTCATGCCCGCCGGTCGCCGCGAGGTGGAGCTGTTGATCGCCTGCGACGATGCCGACTGGGCCAAGCAGGCGGCGATCGAGTTGTGCGCCAATGCTTTTGCGACCAGACCGGTCCCAGGGGTGATCACCTTTGTCAGCCGGGGAACCGATGACGATGCGCACGGAGTGCTGGCCGGATTCGGGCTCACCGCCGACATTGTCCGAACTCCCGGAGATGACGGCTTCGACATCGTCGACGTGACACTGCGGGAAGCTGACCTCGAGCGTATCCCGGAAAGCCGGGTTCACACCGCGCTGGAGGCGTCGCTGAACTGCGAAGTCCGCATTCGCACCGTGTAGTCGCATCAGGATCCCAGGAACTTCAGGATCGGCGGTGCGGCCTGCACCCAGGTGTCAAACATGTTGAAGTGCTTCACTTTGCCCTGAGCGCGAGCCTCGGAAGCGCGCTCCCAGGCGTCCTCCGGCCAGGGTGGGTCGATCAGTTTTGATCCCTTGATCAAGCAGCTGACTTCCAGCGATGTCCGTTTCGGATGATCCATGTCGTTCTCGCCGCCACGAATGATCAAGGTGGGGACCTTGATTCGATCGAACATCTCGTCGTCGACGCCCGGAATCGTCTGGCCAGGCTTGGACACGAAGGCGTTGAGCCACCGCAGCATCAACTTGAGGAACGCCTCGGAGTCGAAGCCGAGGAAGCGTTTTTCGTTGGCCGGGTTCTCCTCGATGCGCTCGCGCCATTCCGGCACCTTCACCACGCCGTCCATTCCGGTGCCTCGCACCGCGAGAATGCTGGGAATGATGTAGTACGAGCCGAGCACGAAGCTGCCGTATATTCCGCCGACGATGTTCCACACCACCAGCTTCTCCACGAGCTCGGGGTAGAGCATGGTGGTCAGCATGGAATCCCTTGCGCCGCCGGATCCACCGGCGAGGATGCACCGGTCGAATCCCAGTCCGGTCACGAGCTTGTGCAGGGTCTCGGCGCGCATGTGCGACTCGCTCTGCCCGTAGAACTGGACGTCGGACGCCCCGCAGTTGGGCCGGTCCCACAGCAGTACCCGGTAGCCGCCCGCAGCCAGCGCCTCGGCCAGCGGGCGCAGGCCGGGAATATCCTTGCTGAACCGGCCGCCCGGTGTTAGTGCGATCAGATCGCCTGACTCGCCGAGGATTTCGTAGACGACGTTGCCACCGTTCACCTCGATAGAGGACACAGATTCTCCCGTTGGTCAGGCCTGTACCAGGACGTCGTTACCGACGATTCGTACCGGGTAGGTGCGGATGCTCCACTCCGGCTTGACCGCTGTCGTGCCGGTCGCCAGCTCGAAACCCCATTGGTGCCAGGGGCAGTAGATGTATTCCTTGTCACGGACCATGACCGCATCGCCGGGAGCGGTCTCGTCCACGATCGTGCGCCCCCGGGCTCGCCCTGAGCACAGCGGACCCCCTTGGTGTGGGCAGTAATTCGCGATCGCGTAGAAGGTGCCGTTGACGTTGTAGACGCCCACGCCGTGCCGTCCGATCGGCACCAGCTTGTGCTTGCCCGAAGGGATTTCGTCAACGGTGGCGACAACGTGCTCGCGGCCCTGGGCAAGACGGGGCTGGGCGAGCGGAGGCTGGGGCCGGGTGGTTTCTGGCCCAGTTTTCTCGGCAGGCAACTCAGAGCACCCGGACCTGACCCTCGAGGACGGGAACCGTCTCCGGAAGGTGGTATGTCGCAATGCCGTTCTTGTACATCACGGCGTCCCGGGCGTGCTTGGGCAGATGCTTGACCAACCAGCGTGGGTCATCGAACGTCCAGTGCGGGTAGTCCGAGGAGAACAGCAGGATCTTCTCGCACTCCATCCACTCCAGGACGCGGGTCAGCTCGGTCTTGTCCTCCGGGTAATCCAGCGGCTGGGTGGTGAACTTGATGTGCTCCTTGACGTACTCCGACGGTTTGCGCTTGATGTCCAGCCACGATTTGCGCGCATCGTAGATCGCGTCCATCCGCCACATCAGCGGCAGGATCCAGCTGAATGCGTGCTCTACGAACACGATTCGCAGCGTCGGGAAGCGGTCGAAGACGCCGTCGAAGATCAGGCTCATCACCTGGTTGGCGGCCAGTAGCGAGTACGTGACCATGAAGTCGTGGTTGTAGCTGGGGTAACCCACCGGCGGGGCTGGCAACTCGTCGAACTGGCTGCGCGACAGGTGGCAGCTCACCGGCATGTCGTGCTTGGTGGCTGCGGCCCAGATCGGGTCGTACTTCGGATTACCCCAGGGCGGCCGCGGCTCGGCCTTGATCAGAATCTGCGCCATGTAGGGGTGCCCGGCCCACTTCTCGATCTCGCGCGCCGACTCTTCGGGCTCCTCGATCGCGGCGCAGATCGATCCGCGCCACCGCTCGTGCCAGTTGTTGTGGCTGTCGAGCCAGTGATGGGCCTGCCAGTCGTTCAAGGCGGCCGCCATCGCGTGCTGCGCCTCGGGGATCCGCGCCGGGTAGGCGCCGGGTTCCAGAATGCCGATGTCGGAGCCCGCTTCCATGATCAGCTGCCGGAACGCCATGTCCGGATCGCTGCCGGCGAACTCGCCATCCGGCGGGAATGCGTCGGTGCGCATCGCGTAAGCGTGCGCGTAGTCGGGGGCGTCGTAGTAGATCTGGTCGCCGACGTCGCGACTCAGAAAGTACTTGCTGCGCCACGGCTCTGGGATGTACTGGACGAGTTCCCCGCGCCGGGGCGTCGGGTGGACGTCCGAGTCGACGCACCGGACTGCGATGCGCTCCGCGGCGGGAACACGCTCTTGAGAATGGGTCAGCGTCATCTCGATATCCTCGCTCTCCCTGGGTTGCTTCTATTCTGCGACTAGCCGGTCGCGAGAGCGGCCGAAATGTCGATCCCGTACAAGTCGGCCGCGTTGCGCCAGCACAGCTTCTCCCGTTGTTCGGGCGACAGCGCCTTGGGCAGTTTGGTGATGTCACCGCACTGCCAGTGCGGGTAGCTCGAGCCGAACATCACCATGTCGTCCTTGCCGGTGAAGCCGAACCACTCGCCGGCGAAGTCGGTGTCGCCGGGTCCGTCAAGGCTGCCTTGGACGAAGTAGATGTGTCCCGGCAGGTATTCGCTGGGCAGCCGGGGCGCCCACGGGGTCTGTTCGAGGTGCGGCCGGCCGAAGGTGTCCATCCGCCACATGAACGGTGTGATGAAGTCCGCGGCGCCGTCGCCCCAGACGAACTTCAGGTCTGGGAAGCGTTCGAAGACGCCCTCGGCGATCATGTTCATCTGGTGGTACAGGTAGTTCAGCGCCATGAAGCTGACGTAGTGCTCGTAGACGCGGGTGTTGCCGTTCGGGGTCGGCGGATTGGCGATGCCCGAGCCGACCTCGATGTGCGCGGCAACGGGAAGCCCGGCATCGGCTGCCGCCTCCCATAGTGGCCAGAACTGTGGCTTGCCGTAGACCTCACGCGACTGCAGTGGGACGCCGATCTGGACCACCCGAGGGTGCGAGCGCCACTTCTCGATCTCTTTCAGCGCGCCGGCAATGTCGTCGGGGTTGACCCGGATCGTGCCGCGGAACTTATCGCCGAATTGGCTGTGCTCGAGCCACTTCGACACCATCATCTCGTTGTGGGCGGCGTGCAGGGCGCTACCCAGATGGCGGTCCGGCATGATGCCACGCGCCATCGGGTGCAGAACTGCGATGTCGACACCGCGATTCGAAAAGAGTTCATTGCCAACGAATTCCGGGTCTGAGCCCGGGTACTGCCGCTCCGGACCTTTGGTTTTGGGTGCGTATTCGCCGCCCGGGGCGCCGTACCAGTCCATCTCGTAGTCCGGGAAGCCGCGACTCTTGAACGGCTCGCGCAGAACCGAGCGCAGTTCTTTGTTGGACGAGAAGAAGATGTGCACGCTGGCGTCGATCAGCGGCGTCCGCGTCCCGTCCGGGTGCTCGATCACCTAAACCAACCTCCGCGAATCGACTGACTGCGTCCAGGCCGTCAGTAGTCTGCTAGCCAAACTAACATCCCCGTTCGCCGCTAATCAACGGGTTTCCGGTAAGCGTTTCGATTATTCATCGGCCCTGATAGGGGCCTTAATCGGAGCGCATCGACGGTAGTGCAGTTCTTCATTAGCGATAATATCATTCTCCCTTTTCGCGGCGGCCGACAGTGACCCTTGGCGGCCCGCTCGTTCGGTCTGGTCGCAGACGTTCACCCCGCCTCGAGGGTGTTCTCGGCGAGATTGTCACTGTGCTATTAAGAGAATAGTATTCTCACGCACGTTAACTGAGCTAAGGAGCTGGCCGGATGCTGCTGGAATTCGACGCCGATCAGCGGCTCTGGCAAGAAACCGTGCGCGACGCCGTCGGCAAGAATTGCCCCCCGGCACTGGTCAGAAGTGTTGCCGAAGACGGCGTGGACCCGGCTCCGGTCTGGAAGGCCTACGTCGAACACGGCTGGACCGAGATGAGCGACCCGGAAAATACCGTCGAGTTGGCCATCGTTCTCGAAGAGCTGGGGCGCGCGACCGATCCGACTCCTTTCCTGGCGACCATGAGTCAGTTCGCGCCGCTGGTGGGGGACCGGTTCGACGCGCGGGCGTCCGGCACCGCCGTCTACGGCGGGATAAGCGCGCACCGCGACGGCGACGAGTGGGTGCTCGACGGCACCGCCCGGCACGTGCTGGACGGCGATCGCGCCGAGTGGCTTGCCGTGGTCACCGATGCCGCGGTGTTCGTCGTCAAAGCCGACGACGCGGATGGGCAGCTTTCCAAACGGCGCAGCGCCGTGCTCGACCCGGTGCTGCACGTTGCCGACCTGACCTTCAGCGGACTGCGGTTGCCCGACGCCGCTCGCGTGCGCGTCGACACCGAGCGGGCGCACCACGTCGCCCTGATGGGCATGGCGATCACCACGGTCGGTGCGTGCCAACGCATCCTGGATCTGGTTCTCGACCACGTGCGCAGCCGCCAGCAGTTCGGGGTGGCGATCGGATCGTTTCAGGCCGTCCAGCACAAGGCCGCGGACATGCACGTCGCGATCGAGCGGGCGCGTGCCCTTGCCTACTACTCCGCGTTGACGATCGCCGGGAACGACCCGCGCCGTCGGCTGGCCGCCGCGATGGCGAAAGCTGCTGCGGGTGAATGCCAGTCGCTGGTATTCCGCCACGGCCTGCAACTGTTCGGCGCGATGGGCTTCACCTGGGAGAACGATCTGCAGTTCGCGTTGAAACGAGCCAAGGCAGGCGAGCTCATGCTCGGCGGAACCGCCGAACACCGGGCGAGGGTTACCGAGGAGTACCGTGCAGCTCACCTTTGATCCAGACGTCGAGGCATTCCGCGCCGAGTTCGCCGCCTTCCTCGACGAGCACGTGCCTGCGGCCGCGGCCGAGGCATTGGAGCGGCCGAAGTCGGTGTCGCACATGCCGGATTGGGCTCGCCGCTGGCAACGGCTGCTGTTCGACAACGGGTGGCTGCTACCCACTCAGCCGCCGGAATTCGGCGGCCGCAACGCCACCGTCCTGCAGCAGTATGTGTACCTGGAAGAGCTGTGCAAGCGGCGGATCTACCACAGCTTCAACCCGCAAGGCGTGAATATCATTGCCGCCTCGCTGATTTCATTCGGCAGCGATGAGCACAAGCAGCGCTGGGCGGTGCCCATCCTGCGGGCCGAGATCACCGCATCGCTGGGCATGAGCGAGCCCAGCGCCGGGTCGGACCTGGCCTCACTGCGGACCAGAGCGGTGCGCGACGGCGATCACTTCGTGGTCAACGGGCAGAAAGTGTGGACGTCGGGCGCCCACGATGCCGATGTGCTGCTGACCTTCGTGCGCACCGATCCAGATGCCCCCAAGCACAAGGGGATCAGCGCGCTGGTGATCCCCACCGATACGCCCGGGGTGACGCGGCGACCGTTCCCGGATATCTGCGGCCAAGACAACCTCGACTTCAACGAGGTGTTCTTCGAGGACGTGAGAGTGCCGGCGGAGAACCTGGTCGGACCGCTCAACCAGGGTTGGCGGGTGGCCAACGGCTCACTCGGACACGAACGGACCATGATGTGGCTCGGGTTCGCTGATCGGCTCGACAATGTCTTGACCGACTTCCATCCGGCGAATGAACTCGAGCGCGACCAGTACGCCACCACGATCATGGACCGTCAGGCACTTCAACTGCTCGGATCAGTGGCGCTCGCGCGGGCGACCCGCGGTGAAGAAGATGTGCCTGCGCTCTCGGTACTCAAATTGCTCGGTTCCGAGGCTGAACGCCAAGCCTGCGAAAATGCCTTGGCCGCAGCAGGATCTGACGGTTTGGTGCACCCAGCGCTCACCGGACGCTACGAACCGATGAACCTCGATCACTACTTCGGCAGTTGGTTCGACCGCTACGCCCGCAGCTTCTCCGGGACCATCGCCGGCGGCACCTCGGAGATCCAGCGCAACATCATCGCCCAGCGAGTGCTCGGACTACCCGCCCGCTACGAGTCTGAATCAGTATCGGACGAGGCTGAACGGCCAGCTGGCGGTGCCGCCCGGTCGCGTTACCGCAGCCGGCGTCAAAGGTGGAGTCCTCACCGAACCGGTCAGCGTCACCGCATCCCACGTGTACATGTCATGCGACGGCAGGAAGTAGACCGTGCATCGCACGCCGTCGGGTACATCGACGCTCATCGTGTAAGTGGCCGTTCGCCAGATGTGCGTCTGCCGCCCACGGTGTCGCTTGGCCGTTGGGCCTGGGTATGGCTTGCACGTGGACGCAATCCTCGCGTTGAACTGGTTCGCACGGCCGGACTGCCCACAGCCACGAGTGGCCCGGATCGCGCGGTGTATGTACCTCGTAGTTCCCATATCAGCATCCCGGCGTGGACTACCGGAGCCAGCGCCACTGCCGCTGCCGCCAACGGAACGCTCAGCGCCAACGACTTCACGTTCTGCCCCTTCCGTTCGTCTCCTGGAAGACCTGGGTCGGCTGAATATATGCCGTCCGGTACTGGATTTGCGTGGTATCGCCAAGTTCAGTACCACCGGGGTAAATCATTCAGTCTATGACCGCGGCTTCCTTGCGTTCGGTGATCGGCAAGGCCAATTCCTGCTCGTCGCAGATCCGTTGAAGCTTCTCCAGCGTCTCGTCCAGGCCCGCGCCGAGTCGCTTACCGGGCGTGAAGGTGGCCGGCAGGTTTCGCATCCCCTGGATGACGCCGATGGTCTCGTAGTGCACGGTGCCGTCGGGGTCGCAGACGTAGTCCGGCATCCGGTCGAGCACCGCGGTCAGCATCGACTTGAACACCGTCCGCGCCACGTTGGAGCCGATGCAGCGGTGAACGCCCAGGCCGAAGCTGAAGTGCCGGTTGCCTTTACGATCCATGACAATCTGATTCGGATCGTGGAAGACCGACGGGTCGCGGTTGGCCATCGCCCACGAGATCCACAGCCGCTCGCCCTCTTTGAACTGCGTTCCCTCGAGTTCGACGTCGTCGGAGAAGGTGCGACCATCACCGGGCGCCGGTGTGTAGTACCGCAGGAATTCTTCGGTGGCGGAGTCGAGCAGGGTGTCGCGCTCGCGGCTGAGCCGTTCGCGCTCATCGGGATGCTGCGAGAGCCATTCCATCGAGTGCGCGGTCAGCGCGGTGGTGGTGTCGAACCCGCCGCCGATGACCAACCCGAGATTGCCCATGATCTCGAGGTCGGGTGCGGGCTCACCGTCGATACGTAACTGCAAGAGCCCGTTGACGATTCCCGGCCGGGGGTTCTCCTTGATCTCGACCATGTTGGTCAGTAGATCCAGACCCATCTGCCGGTGCATGGCGACGATCTTGTCGATGTCGGGGGAGTGCTCCGGGGTGTACACCGAGGCATGCACCGGCTCGCTGTAGATCGCCCAGTTCTTCAGCGGGATGCCCAGCATCGCCAGAGTCAGCACGGCGGGCACGATGTTGGCCAGATCGTCGACGAAGTCGATGTGGCCTTCTTCGATCTTCTCGTCGAGGCACGCGCGGGTCACCTCGTCGATGAACGGCACCCAGCGCTTCACCGCCGCCGGCGACAGGTAGGGGTTGAGCACCGTCCGATAGATGCGGTGCTCGGGCTCATCCATCTCCAGAATGCCGCCGCGGACGCCACTGGCACGCTTGGCCTTCGGGATCGAAATACCTTGATAGCCGCGGCGTTCGCCGTTGATGTCGTGGTCGTTGGACACCACCGGGCAGCGGGCGAGCTCGAACACCGCGTTGCTGCCGCCGGCGACCCAGTGGCCGTCGTAGGTGTCGGTCCACGCGACCGGGCACTTGTCGTGGATCTCTTCGGTGATCTTCTCGAACTGGCCGCGGTACTCAGGGGTATGCCGGTCGAAGTGGTAGCGGTTCTTCTTGCGATCGCTGTCAGTGTCGTCTTCGATGCTCACGATGTGCTCTCCGTGATCAGGATGGCTTGTTCAGGGCAGGACTGCGCCGCTTCTCTCACGGCGTCTTCGTGTTCTGCCGGAACGTCTTCCGACACGGCCGACGCGTGACCTTCGATGTCGTCGAGCTCAAATGAATCCGGCGCGATCATCGAGCACAGCGTGTGCCCCTGGCAGCGATCTGAATCAACCCGAACTTTCACTGGCTTCCCTTACGTGCGGTAGTCGTACCACTTGAGGTATCCGCCGGCATCGACGCGCAGCTGCATACCTGTCACATACCTGGCCTCGTCGGAGGCCAGCCACAGCACCGCATTGCTGATGTCCTCCGGTTCGACGAAAGGAATCTTCATCGCCTGCTGCACACCGAAAACTGGTTCGGCGT
Source organism: uncultured Actinomycetota bacterium (assembly GCA_963737375.1). Classification (GTDB taxonomy): domain Bacteria; phylum Actinomycetota; class Actinomycetes; order Mycobacteriales; family Mycobacteriaceae; genus Mycobacterium. Next base: position 22,488 of record CAVTSP010000002.1, on the reverse strand, counting down.
CAGCGCGAGTCGGGTTCTCCAGATCTGGCCGGAACGAACGGTACATCGGCTCGCTCTGCAGCATGGGGGTATTCGTGTTCGTCGGATGCACGACGTTGGCCCGGATGCCGAACACCGAAAGTTCGGTCGCGAGGTCGTGGACGTAGCTCGACAGTGCTCGCTTGGAGTGCACGTAGGCCATGCCGCCCGGGTCCTTGCCGGGGTTGTCTTTCTTGGAGGTGTCCATCAGCGCGGCCGTCGATCCGGTCGCGATGATCGACCCGCCTTCGTTGAGGTGCGGCAGCGCAACCTGAATCGCGTTGATCGTTCCGATCAGATTGGTGTTGATCACGTCGGACCAGGCCTGCAGCGGCGGCTGTCCCTTCATGCCGGCCACGCCGGCCGCGGTCACCACGATGTCGAGCTTGCCGAACTCGGCCAGGCCGGTCGCCAAAGCCGCTTGCAGAGCGGCCGCGTCGCGAACGTCGGCCTGCGCGATCACCACTCGCTGATTGGTCTTCTCGATCAGCCGCGCGGTCTCGTCGAGATCCTCCGGGGTTGCCATCGGGTAGCCGATGGTGTCGATGTCCCGGCAGACGTCGACCGCGATGATGTCGGCGCCCTCTTCGGCCAGTCGAACCGCGTGACTGCGCCCTTGGCCGCGAGCCGCGCCCGTCACGAACGCAACTTTGCCGGCTACCCGCCCCTGCGCTTCTCCCACAACTTCTCCTCTTGGTCTGCCACCGAACTGTGTTTGACGGCTAGGTGTTTCGGCCGCCGTTGACGCCCAGGATCTGGCCGGTGATGTAGCTGGCTTCCTCGGACACCAGAAACGCGCAGGCCGCCGCGATGTCTTCGGGCTTACCTATCCGGCGGACCGGCGTTGCCGCGATGGTCTTGTCGATGTCGCCGAGGTTGCCGCGCTGCTCAGCGCTGCGCAGCATCGGGGTGTCGATGAAACCCGGTGGCACCGCATTGACGGTGATGCCGTTCGGCCCGTACTCGAGGGCCAGCGATTTGGTCAGTCCGTTGACGGCGGATTTGGCCGCGACGTAGTGCGACATGAACGGGGCGCCGGAGTGCGTGCTGGACGAGGAGATGTTGACGATGCGTCCCCATTCGGCGTCCAGCATGTCGGGCAGCACGGCCTGGATCATGTGGAAGACCCCGTTGAGGTTGACGTCGATCAGCCGCTGCCAGTCGGCGAACTCGATATGGGCGAAGCGCTTGAATCCATCGAGCCCGGCGGCGTTGACCAGAACGGTGATCGGCCCGAGTTCCTCGCGAATGCCGGAGAGTGCGGCGTCGATCTGCCCGCGATCGGTGACATCGGCGGTGAACGCCGATGGACTGTCGGAAGCCTTGAGATCCAGGCTTGCGACCTGTAGTCCGTCTTTGCGGAGCCGCTCCACGATGGCCAGGCCGATTCCGGAGCCGCCGCCGGTGACAACAGCCGTTCTCATGAGGTCACCGGGGTAGGGGCCGTGCCACACACAAAGAATCTCCCTTCCGAATATGAGAACCTTACTCTCACGTTGTAGGCGCTCGCAAGACGGCCCAGAAACCGCACTTAAGCTGCGACGACGGTGCAAATAACGAACATCGGTAGCGGCCACGAGGACGTCGGTCTCGTTTCTCCCGTTTTGTTGAATTCTCGTAGGCGGAATGTAAGATTCGCCCGGGATGAGAATGGAATTATCCCCATTTGGAGGAAACCGGAATGCCATTGCAGGATGCGGCCACCGTCACTGTGGGTGGTAACCCATCGACCAATGGCGGGTCGGAGCCGGCAGCCGACCGGAGACTGTTGATCGACGGTCAACTGGTCGCTACCAGCCGGGTCTTCGCGTCGGTCAACCCCGCCACCGGTGACGTCATCGGTCACGCTCCCGATGCCGGGAGTCGCTGAAGCGCAGCAGGCTATCGCGGCCGCGCGCCGGGCATTCGACACGACGACGTGGTCGACCGACGCCGCGTTTCGGGTTCGCTGCCTCGAGCAGTTGCATCAGGCGCTGCTCGATCATGCCGAGGAACTGCGCGCGCTCACCATCGCGGAGGTGGGCGCGACGCGCGCCCTCACCCAGGGTGCCCAGCTCGACGAGCCGATCAAGATCGTCCGCTACTACGCCGACCTGTTGCGCGATTACTCGATGACCGAGGAGCTCGGCGAAATCGAATCGCGCGGCATGCGGCATCGGCGCTGGGTGGAAAAGGAAGGCGCCGGGGTGGTGGGCGCGATCATCGCCTACAACTACCCGAACCAGCTGGCATTGGCGAAGCTGGCGCCGGCCTTGGCGGCCGGATGCACCGTCATTCTCAAGGGCGCGCCGGACACTCCGCTGGTCACGTTGGCGCTGGGCGAGCTGATCGCCAACCACACCGATATCCCGCCCGGCGTGGTCAACGTGCTCAGCTCGTCGGATTCGGCTGTCGGAGAAGCGTTGACGACGAGCCCGGATGTTGACGTGATCACGTTCACCGGGTCGACTCCCGTCGGGCGCCGGATCATGGCCGCGGCCAGCGAGACCGTCAAGCGGGTCTTCCTCGAACTCGGTGGAAAGTCCGCGGCGATCCTGCTCGACGATGCCGACTTCGCCGGCGCGAGCATTTTCGCGGCGTTCTCGATGGTCACCCACGCCGGCCAGGGCTGCGCGCTGACCTCGCGGCTGCTGGTGCCGAAGAAGCACCACGACGAGATCGTCGAGTTGATCGCGCAGAACTTCGCCAACGTGCGCCACGGCGATCCGGCCGATCCGAAGACCTACATGGGACCGCTGATCAACGAGCGCCAGCGCGACAAGGTCGACGACATGGTGCAACGAGCGGTCGCCGATGGCGCGACCCTGGTCACCGGTGGCAAGCGGCTGGATCCGGGCTACTTCTACGCGCCGACGTTGCTGACCAACGTCGACCCCGACAGCGAGATCGCGCAGCAAGAGGTCTTCGGCCCGGTGCTGGCGGTGATCGCCTTCGACGATGACGACGATGCGGTGCGCATCGCCAACAACTCCATCTTCGGCCTGGCCGGCGCGGTGTTCAGCGCCGATCAAGATCGCGCTCTGGCATGTCGCGCGCCGGATCCGCGCCGGATCGTTTTCGGTCAACGGCGGCAACTACTTCAGCGCGGACGCTCCGTTCGGTGGCTTCAAGCAGTCGGGCGTCGGACGCGAGATGGGCGTGGCAGGGCTGGAGGAATTCTTGGAGTGCAAGACCATTGCCGTCCCGGCGGTTGCCGCTGCGGGGTCTGCGTGACCAGGCCGCTGGAGGGGATCCGCGTCCTCGAGGTCGCGATGTACGGGTTCGTCCCGTCCGCGGGTGCGGTGCTGGCCGAGTGGGGCGCCGACGTCGTCAAGGTCGAGCACGCGGTGACCGGGGACCCGCAGCGGGGTCTGCGGCAGACCGGCCTGCTGCGGGTCGAGGGCGACCCCAACCCGAACATCGAGCACGCCAACCGCTGCAAGCGCAGCGTTGGTCTGGACATGTCGGTGCCCGAGGGCAAAGAGGTGCTCTACGAGTTGGCCCGTCGCTCGGACGTCTTCTTGACCAGTTTTCTGCCCGGGCACCGACGGAAGTTCGGCATCGACGTCGACGACATCCGTGCGGTGAACTCGACGATCATCTACGCGCGCGGTAGTGCCCTGGGCCCGCGCGGCGCGGAGTCGGAAAAAGGCGGCTACGACATGACCGCGTTCTGGTGCCGAGCCGGAACCGCCGCCACCATCACTCCACCCGGAACCGAAGGAATGGTCGGCCCACCCGGGCCGGCCTACGGCGACACCATCTCCGGAACCAACCTTGCCGGTGGCATCGCGGCGGCGTTGCTCAAGCGCGAGCGCACCGGTGAACCGTCGGTCGTCGACGTCTCACTGCTGGGCAGCGGGCTGTGGTCGATGGGGCACACCGTGGCCTTGACCGTGCACCTCAACCAGCGCATGGAGGCTTTTCCGCCCGGGGTGCACGGGTCTCCGATCAATCCGCTGGTCGGCCTTTATGCCACGTCGGACGGTCGCTACATCTCTTTCGTGATGATGCAGGCCAGCAAGTTCTGGGCCGACGTCTGCCGCCACATCGACCGGCCCGAGCTGGCCGACGATTCCCGGTTCGACAGCAACGAGAAGATCGCCGCCAACACCGCTGAGGCCGTCCAGATCCTCAGCAAGGCCATCGCCACCCGCAGCCTTGCGGAGTGGAGCGAACGCTTCGCCACTCTCGCCGGGCCGTGGGCTCCAGTGCAGGACACGTTGCAGGCGGCCGGCGACGCTCAAGTACGGGCCAACGAATATGTAGTGCAGGCAGGAGAACTCGAACTGGTCGCCAACCCGGTGCAGTTCGACGTGGCCGCACCGGTATCGGGGCCCGCGCCCGGGTTCGCGGAGCAGACCGACGAGATCCTGCTGGAGCTCGGATTGGACTGGGACCGGATCATCGAGCTCAAAACTATCGGTGCCGTCACTTAACTCGGAGGTCCTTCAGTTGTCAGTTTTCACTCCCGCCGCACGCGGCATGGGTCATAATCGCCGGACGCTTAAAGAAGTAGGGATGGGCTGGCCCGCGTTACTCGGGTGCGCCGACTTCGGCGGACGACACGGGGGGAGGGCAGGCATTGATGGCGACTAAGGGACCCGAGCGCTGGTCTACCGGGATCAGCCTGCCTGGCGGCTTTTCCGGTGCGATGCAGGCCGTCGGCGGGCTTTTCGCGATGGGCGCCGACGCGGTCAAGTTTGCGTTTCGGCGACCATTTCAGGCTCGTGAGTTCTTGGAGCAGTCCTGGTTTGTAGCGCGCGTCGCTCTGGCACCGACGCTGTTGGTGGCCATCCCGTTCACGGTTCTCGTCAGCTTCATTCTGAACATTCTGTTGCGCGAGTTGGGCGCTGCGGATCTCAGCGGCGCGGGTGCGGCGTTCGGCGCGGTCACTCAACTGGGTCCGCTGGTGACGGTGTTGATCGTCGCCGGCGCCGGTGCGACGGCGATGTGCGCCGACCTTGGCTCGCGCACCATCCGCGAGGAGATCGACGCGTTGGAGGTGCTGGGGATCAACCCCGTCCAGCGATTGGTGACGCCCAGGATGCTCGCGGCCGGTTTGGTCGCGTTATTGCTCAACAGCTTGGTCGTCATCATTGGAATCATCGGCGGCTACGTGTTCTCGGTGTTCGTGCAGGATGTCAACCCTGGTGCGTTCGCGGCAGGCATCACCTTGTTGACCGGAGTGCCGGAGGTGATCATTTCCTGCGTCAAGGCGGCGCTGTTTGGCCTGATTGCCGGTCTGGTGGCGTGTTACCGGGGACTGACCATCTCGGGTGGGGGCGCCAAGGCAGTCGGCAACGCCGTCAACGAAACCGTGGTGTACGCCTTCATGGCGCTGTTCGTGGTGAATGTGGTCGTCACCGCTGTCGGCATCCGATTCACGGTGAAGTGATGGGGATGCTGCCGTGACGGTGAAGACGTTGAGAGCCACGTACCCGCGGGCGTTCCAGGTGCTCGGGCTTTGGCGCAGACCACTTGGCACCCTGAATTCCATCGGTGACCACACGTTGTTCTACGGCAGGGCGCTGGCCGGCATACCCTTCGCAATCACTCGCTACGGACGAGAGATTATCCGTCTCATCGCCGAAATTAGTATGGGCGCAGGGACATTGGCGATGATCGGCGGAACCGTCGTGATCGTTGGTTTCCTGACGCTGGCCGCCGGTGGCACGCTCGCGGTCCAGGGTTACAGCTCGCTGGGCAATATCGGCATCGAAGCGCTCACCGGCTTCCTGTCTGCATTCATCAACGTCCGCATTCTGGCACCAGTCGTTGCGGGAATCGGTTTGGCGGCTACCTTCGGTGCCGGCGTGACGGCGCAATTGGGCGCCATGCGGATCAGTGAAGAGATAGATGCACTGGAATCGATGGCGATCCGGCCGATCTCTTACCTCGTCAGCACCAGGATCGTGGCCGGCATGCTGGCGATAACGCCGCTGTACAGCATCGCCGTCATATTGTCTTTTCTTGCAAGCCAATTCACCACCGTGGTGTTGTTCGGCCAGTCGGGCGGCCTGTACAACCACTATTTCGACACCTTCCTGAACCCGATCGACCTACTGTGGTCCGTCTTGCAGGCCCTCCTGATGGCGCTCTCGGTTCTGTTGCTGCACACCTACTACGGGTATTTCGCGTCGGGCGGACCGGAGGGCGTAGGGGTCGCAACCGGCAATGCGGTACGTAGCTCCCTGATCGTCGTGATATCGGTAACGCTGCTGCTTTCGCTGTCGATTTACGGCTCAAACGGCAACTTCAACCTCTCAGGATAGGGACCACATTCGATGCCCCACAACGGCATACGCGCACTGACGGGTCTGGTGACCGTAGCGGTCATGGTCGCGATCGTTGCAGTCGCCGTGCTCCTGTTCCGGGGCGGCTGGCCGTTCACCAAAAGTATGTCGGTGACTGTGCTGTCGCCACGGGCCGGTCTGGTGATGAACCGGGACGCGAAAGTGAAGATGCACGGTGTGCAGGTGGGCAAGGTCGACTCGATCGAGGCGCTGTCGGAAGACCAATGCATCAGTACGGCACGGAGCGGACTTCACCCGACCTCGACGGTGCCGCCCGACTTCACAGGCGGATGTGCGGCTCTGAAGTTGGCGATGGATCCGTGGGCGATGGATCCGCGACGACACCTGATTCCGGACAATGTGGTCGTCGACCTCACGTCGCCAACGGTGTTCGGCGCCAAGTTCGTCGAGCTGGTGCCTCCGGCAGAACCGTCAGCGCACGCTTTGTACGCCGGTCAGGTGCTCGATAGTCAACATGTCACCGTCGAGGTCAACTCGGTGTTCAAGCAGCTGACATCGGTGCTGGACACGCTCGACCCGGCGAAGCTCAACGAAACCCTTGGGGCTATTTCGCAGGCGCTCAGCGGACGGGGCCAAAAGATCGGGCAAGCGTTCAGCGACTTCGACTCGTTCCTGGCAAAGTACCAGCCAAGTCTTTCCGCGCTGAGTCGCGACATCGCGCTCTCGACGCCGGTGTTGAACGCCTACGCCGACGCGGCACCCGACCTTGTGGAAACCGTTGCTAACTCGGTGAAAATCAGCCAGACGTTTGTCGACGAGCAACACAACCTCGACGCGCTGCTGATCAGCGCGATCGGTCTGGCCGACGTCGGCAATGACGTCCTGTCGGCGAACCGGAAGGGTTTGACGGATGTCTTCCATCTGCTGCGGCCGACCACCGATCTGACCAACGAGTACAACAAAGCGCTGTGGTGCGGTTTGGCGGGTCTCGCAGAGATGGCGAAATCTCCACCGTTGTCGGAACCGAGCATCAATATCATTGCAAGCCTCACGTGGGGAGCCGAACGTTATCGGTATCCGGATAACCTACCCAAGGTCGCGGCGACGGGTGGTCCGCAGTGTTTGGACCTTCCGAAGCGTCCGTTCAACACCAATCCGAAGGTTGTTGTCATCGACGACGGTGCCAACCCGGTGCAGTACGGGAACCAGCAGTTGCTGCTCAACTTCGATGGCCTCAAACAGCTGTTGTATGGGCCGATTGAAGGCCCGCCACGCAATTCTGCTCAGGTCGGACAACAGGGATGAGGGGCTCACTGCGCGCGACGCTCATCAAGTTCGGTGTCTTCGCCGTCGTGATGGCGGTGCTGACCGCGTTCCTGTTCTTCATCTTCGGCCAGTACCGCACCGGAGCGACAACCGGATATTCCGCAGTCTTCAACGATGCGTCACGACTGAAAAACGGAGACTCGGTGCGGGTCGCCGGCATCCGCGTCGGCACCGTCAATGGTATTGCGCTGCAACCGGATAAAAAGGTGGTGGTGAAATTCGACGCTGACCGTAGTGTCGTGCTGACCGACGGCACCAAGGCGGCGGTTCGGTATCTCAATCTGGTAGGTGACCGCTACCTCGACCTCGTCGACGGCCCGGGTTCGGCCCGGCGGTTGCCGGCCGGGGGGCAGATCCGTATCGATCACACCGCGCCGGCGCTTGACCTCGACCTGCTGCTCGGCGGGCTGAAACCCGTTGTTCAAGGCTTGAACGCGCACGATGTCAACGCGCTCTCGTCGGCGCTGTTGGAGGTATTCCAGGGCGAGGGCGGCACGTTGCAGTCGCTGTTCTCGAAGGCGACGTCGTTTTCGAATGCATTGGGCGACAACGACCAAACGATTCAGCAACTGATCCAGAACCTGAATACCGTGGTGGCTACCCTCGACAAGGACGGCGGCAACTTCTCTACCGCAATCGATCGGCTCCAGCGGCTGGTCACCGGATTGTCTGACGACCGCAACACCATCGCCCCCGCCATCGACGCGTTGAGTAAGGGAACCGCTTCGTTGGCTGATCTGCTGACCAACGCGCGACCACCGCTGTCTGGCACCATCGAGCAGCTCAGTCGGCTGGCCCCGCTGCTCGATAACGACAAGGACCGCCTCGACGCCGCGCTACAGAAAGCGCCAAAGAACTACCGCAAGCTGGTCCGACTCGGCGTATTCGGTGCCACCATCCCGTACTTCCTCTGCAATTTCACACTTCGTGGGACGGACCTGCAGGGCAAGACGGTGGTGGCCCCCTGGTTCAGGTCCGAAGCAAAGAGGTGTCAAGAACCGGAACCGGAGGGGCACTGATGCTGAAATACCGCGGAACCGGGCTGATCAAAGCCGGATTCATCGGCGCCGTCCTGATCGCGATGCTCATCCTGGTGGGTCTGTCGCCCGATCGGATCGTGTCGTTGGCGACCAACGTCCGATATCAGGCGTTGTTCTCTGAAGCCGGCGGCCTTGCCACCGGCAACGCTGTGACAGTGTCGGGAATCAAAGTCGGCACGGTGTCGGACGTGTCGTTGCGCAACGGCGATGCGCTGGTGACGTTCACGATGAAAGGCAATGTTCCACTGGGAACGGGTACCAGTGCGCACATCCGCACCGGCACACTGCTGGGCGAACGGGTTCTGACCTTAGAGTCCGCCGGTTCGGCAACGATGCATCCGCTGGACGTCATCCCGATATCCCGCACCGGATCGCCGTATTCGCTGACCGACGCGGTCAGCGACTTCACGTCCTACGCCGGCGATACCAACACAGCGACGTTGAACCAGTCCCTCGACACGCTGTCGGCGACGCTCAACCAAATTGCCCCCCAGTTGGGGCCCACTTTCGATGCCGTGAGCCGGTTGTCGCAAAGCCTCAACAATCGGAACACGAGCCTGGCTGAGCTACTCAAGAGCGCCAGCAGTGTGACCGGAATCCTGTCGGAACGCAGCCAACAGGTCAACAAGCTCATCCTCAACTCCGACGACCTGCTTCAGGTCTTGGTGACGCGCCGACAAGAGATCGTCTCGCTGTTGGCCAACACCTCGACGGTGGCCAAACAGTTGTCCGCATTGGTGCACGACAACGAAAGCAAGTTGGCGCCTACGCTGGAAAAGCTGAATTCGGTGACCGCGGTGCTGGAAAAGAACCGCGACAACATCAGCAAAGCACTGCCCGGCCTGGCAAAATTTGAGATCACGACGGGCGAGGCAATCTCCAGCATGTACGCCTACTCGGCGTTCGCCCCGAACGTCTCTCTTCCGGAACTCTTCGGACCGTTCCTCGATTACCTCTGGGGATTCCGCACCTTCGACACCGGACGTGGTCCGGGATTCCCGTCGACCGTACCGCGGTCGTTGGTGCCGCAGCTGTATAACGGTATTCCGCCCTGCCCTGGCTGTACGTTGGGCGGCCGGATCGGAGGGGGACAATGATCTCCCGGATGCCGCGGATCCCGCGTAACAGAATCACGGCCATTGCGGCGGTTGTGCTGGCGGCGCTGATTGTCGGCGGCACCGGACTGCTTGTGCGGGACATGTTCTTTGGTCCGCGGACAATCACCGCCTACTTCACCAGCGCCACCGCGATTTACCCGAGCGATGAGGTCCGCGTCTCAGGGGTGAAGGTCGGCACGATCCAGTCCATCGAGCCGGCGGGCACGCAGGCCAAGATGACCCTCAAGGTCGACCGCGGCGTGCCGATCCCGGCGGATGCCAAAGCGGTCATCGTCACCCAGAATCTGGTGGCCGCCCGTTATGTCCAACTCACTCCCGCCTACCGCAGTAGCGGCCCGGTGATGGCCGATGGGGCGGTGATCCCGGTACATCGCACCGCCGTGCCGATCGAGTGGGATGAGGTCAAAACCCAATTGATGCGGCTGGCAACGGATTTGGGCCCCAACCCCAAGGTGTCAACGCCCTCGATCGCGCGGTTCGTCGATAGCGCCGCCAATGCACTACAGGGCAATGGCGACAAGTTGCGGCAAGCACTCGCTCAACTGTCAGGGGTAGGGCGCATCCTCGCCAACGGCAGCGGCAACATCGTCGACATCATCAAGAATCTGCAGACCTTTGTCACCGCACTGCGCGACAGCAACGTCCAAATGGTGCAATTCAACGACCGGCTGGCCACCCTCACCAGCGTGGTCAACGACAGCAAATCCGACCTGGATGCGGCCCTGACCGATCTGTCGACCGCAGTGGGTGAAGTGCAGCGATTCATCGCCGAAACCCGCGACCAAACCAGCGAACAGATTGCTCGTTTGGGCGATGCCCTCCAGCCTATCGTCGATCAGCACATGGCTCTGGAGAACGTTTTACATGGTGCGCCGAACGCGCTCGCCAACTTCTTCAACGATTACAACGCCGACACCGGAACTATTGTGGGGGGGTTCGGGCTCATGAACTTCGCGAACCCTACGTGGTCCGGCATGCTTGTTCCGCTGCCCATCCCCGGCTGCACCCAATTGCAGACCGTCGAGAGCGTCACCGCCGTCGAATCGGGCAAGCTGTGCGCGCTGTTCCTGGGTCCCGGTCTGCGGACGACCAGTTTCAACAACTTGCCGTTCCCGCTCAACCCGATCCTCCAGAAAGCGGTGGACCCGGCCAACGTTGTTTACAGCGAACCGCGCCTCGCTCCTGGCGGCGAGGGCCCGAAGCCTGGGCCGCCCGAGATCCCGCCCGCGGTGTCGGCGTACACCGGCCTGCAGGATGACTCGGTGGTACCCGGCCCGGCACCGTCGGTTCCGCTACCCCGGATACCGGGCGCGGCGATGCCGCTGCCGCCGCCGCCGTCGACACCGGCGCCGCCGCCACCGCTGTTGCCGGCGGAAGGGACACAGCCATGACCGCCCGGCGATTACGCATGGGCCGGTTGGCGGTCCGCCGGGCACTTGCCATCGGTTCCTGCGTGGCGCTGACCGTCTCCGGGTGCGCCTTCCACGGCCTCAACTCGCTACCGTTGCCCGGGGCGGTGGGGCGGGGAGCGGGCGCCGACGTCTATCACGTCGAGCTGGCGAATGTCGTGACAATGGAGTCGAATTCGCCGGTGATGATGAACGACGTCGTGGTCGGCAGCGTGGGCTTGATGAAGCCGGCCCACGACCCGGAGAAAGGCTGGATTGCCGACGTCGAGATCTCGGTGAAGCGCGGTGTCGTCATCCCCGCCAACGTGGTGGCAAGCGTCGGCCAGACCAGCCTGCTGGGATCCATGCATGTGGAGCTCAACACGCCGCTTGACCAACCGGGAACCGGACGGCTCAAGCGCTGTGAAGGTGGGCGACAGACCCCATCCTGCACCATCCCGCTGAATCGGTCGTTGACCTATCCCTCGACAGAGCAAACCTTGTCGTCGCTGTCGTTGGTCGTCAACGGCGGCGGGCTAGGCCAGATCGGGGAGATCATCCACAATTTCAGCGCCGCCCTGTCGGGGCGCGAGGGCGCTGTTCGGGACCTGATCAACCGGCTCGACACCTTCGTGGGCACACTCGACCAGCAGCGGGACACCATCGTCACGTCGATCCAGGGCCTGAACCGGCTTGCCGAGACATTCGCAGGACAGCGCGACGTTCTGACCGAGGCGCTGCGCAAGGTACCGCCGGCACTCGAGGTGTTCATCAAGGAGCGGCCGCGCTTGACGGGGGCTTTGGATCACCTGCGCATGTTTAGCAACACCGCCACTGGGCTGATCAACAACACGCAGGCCGACTTGGTCAAGAATCTGAAAAACCTGGAGCCGACCATCCGAGCGCTCGCCGACGTCGGACCGGGGCTTGGCTTCGCGTTCGCGGCGGCGACGGTCTTCCCGTTCACCCAGAACTTCGTCGATCGAGCCGTTCGCGGTGACTACTTCAACATACAGTTTCAGTTCGACTTTACTATTCCTAAACTCAAGAACAGCCTGCTGCTTGGGACGCACTGGGGACAACTCGGGGAAGTGCAAATACCCGCGCCCGGGGAACCTTATTACCTGAATTACACCTATGATCCAATGCGCGCGGGTGCCGCACAGGCGCCTGGTCCCGTGGCACCGCAGCCGCCCGGCCCGCCGCAGCCGCCTGGCGTTCCGCCGGCTGGCCCCCAAGCCCCGCCGCCCGGACCTGCGCAACCGAATCTCCAATTCAGCGCTCCGCTACCGGGACCCGCGGCGCCGCCCCCGGGGTTTGGTCCGTTACCGGGCCCCGTGCCCGGGCCACCAGCCTCGCCGCCGGCCGGGCCGAACCCTGCCCCGCCACCGGGCATTCCGCCGGCAGAGGGAGGCGGATAGATGCTGACGCGTTTCGTGCGGATTCAGTTGGCGATTTTCGCGATCGTCGGGATGATCGGCATCATCGCGATGGTCCTCTTCTACATTCAGCTGCCGACCCTGCTCGGCATCGGTCGAATCACCGTCTACCTCGAGCTGCCGGCCACTGGTGGCCTATACCAGTTCTCCAACGTGACCTACCGGGGCGTGCAGGTCGGCAAGGTCACCAAGGTGGAGCTGACGGCGAACGGCGCCAAAGCAACGCTGTCGCTAGGCACCTCGCCCAAGATTCCAGCGAACCTGCAAGCTGATGTGCTGAGCGTGTCCGCGGTGGGCGAGCAGTATGTGGACTTGCGGCCACGAACCGATTCGGCGCCGTATCTGCGCGACAAGTCGTTTATTGCCATGCGTGACACCACGATTCCGCAAGCGGTCGGGCCGATGCTCGATCAGGTCAGTGACTTGATTAAGAGCCTGCCCAAGAACAAGATCGGTCAATTGCTCGACGAGTCGTTCCAAGCCTTCAACGGCGCTGGATACGATCTGGGATCGTTGTCCGACGCGACGTCGCGAATCTCTACCGACGCCAACAGTGTTGTCGAGCGCACCCGAGCGCTCACCGAAGACAGTGGGCCGCTGTTGGACTCGCAGGCGAAGACCGCCGACTCCGTTCGCACCTGGGCGCGTAGCCTGGCCGGGCTCTCCGGCGTGGTGGCGACCGACGATTCCCGGCTTCGCACATTGCTGCAAAACGGTCCCGGTGCCGCGGACGAGGCGTCGCGGCTCTTTGAGCAGATCAAGCCGACGCTGCCGGTGTTGCTGGCGAACCTGACCACCATCGGGCAGATCGGCGTCACTTACCACCCCTCGCTGGAGCAGCTGTTGGTGTTGCTGCCGCCAGCCGTTGCCATCGAGCAATCGGCGGGACCGTTCAACCATACCGAGGGCTGGGCCAAGGGTGACTTCGCATTCACGGTCGACGATCCGCCCATCTGCACGGTGGGCTTCTTGCCGCAAAACATGTGGCGATCCCCGTCCGACACCAGCGACATCGACACCCCCGACGGGTTGTACTGCAAACTGCCGCAGGATTCGCCGCTTTCGGTTCGCGGCGCCCGCAACTATCCCTGCATGGGACACCCCGGAAAGCGCGCGCCCACCGTCGAAATCTGCAACAGCGACAAGCCGTTCATGCCGCTAGCGATGCGTCAGCATGTGCTCGGTCCGTCCCCCCTGGATCCAAACTTGATTTCCCAGGGCATTCCGCCTGACGATCGAGTCACCGCCGACAAGAGAATCTTCGGACCCATTGAGGGAACACCGCTGCCACTGGGAGCTATCCCGCGCGGGACACCCCCCGGGCCGCGGGGAGCAACTCCGCCACCCGGCACGAAGGGCGCCGCCGCGCCACCCGCGCCGTCGTCGGCCAACATGTCGACGCAGGCGAAGGACTTCCCGCCCATAGCGCCGCTCGATGTTCCGACGCCGCCCGCCGTGCACCGGCCGCCTGCGCCCGCGAGGCCACCGGCCGTGATCGACGGAGGCCGGCCGCAGGCGGCCCCAAGTTCGTTCGGCGGCAAGGCAACTAAGCCCATCCCGTCGGTCGCGGTTGCGCCGTACGATCCGCGTACCGGTCGTTACGTGGCCCCGGACGGGACGTTGTACCAGCAATCCGATCTGGCGACCGCGACGACACCCAAGACGTGGCAGGACCTGTTTCCGACTTAAAGCTCCTAGTGGCTGGTCAGCCGATCTTGTCCAGCCGCAGCGGCAGTTCGATGCCAAGCCACTGGTTTTGCCCGCAGGCGCCGCTCGGGCCGATCGTCTTGTCCTTCCCAGCCATCACCGCCGACCCGAGTCGGTATTCACCAGTACCCGCGGGATCGACTGGATAGAAGTAGAAGATCTGCTGCCCGGTGAACGCGGTGCCGTCTTGACAGCGCTCCCAATTCGGTACGTCATGTCTGACGTACCACATGAGCCCGTCGCCCATGGTGACCGGCGCGCTCCAGCCCTGGTCGCTCCTCACCGTGCCGTCGCAGGTCTGAAAATTGGAGCATGAGGAGCTGATTGTCCAGGTGCTGACGACGGTCGGCTCGTAGTTGTACTGATCATTGAGTTTGGCCCAGTTGCCATTTGACGTTACGCGGTACGTCCCGTTGATCGCGACGTCTTCCTTCGTTGTTGCGTGGGCCTCCGATGGCGCACCCACAACGCTGAATACGTTGGCGGCCAAAAGTATCCCGGTGATCGTCGTTCCAGCTGAACGCATCGTGTGCTCCTCGACGGGCATTTAGCGACAATGCCCACGCGACGTTATCGACACCGGTAGCGGCGTTCTCGTGCGATGAGAATAGCACCGGCGCTATTGGCGGGGTAACGATTCGGATCAACGCTGCACAGGTTGATCATCCGAATGGATCCAACTTCGAAATCAGCCAGGAACCGTTGACCTTCGTGAGCGTTATTCGCACGCTGCTCGGGGTAGTCAGCGGTTCTGGTTTTTCCTTGCTCGTGGTTTTTTCGTTGAGATATACCAGCACCACGGCTGTGTCCGGGTGCAGTTCGATTATGGCCGCCCGAAGCACCGTAGCCGTCTGCGTAATGTGCTTTTGCTGCACCGTCGGCGTGACGATGTCCTTGGTGAATTTGTCGTAGTAGGCGAGAAAGTCTCCGGTGAGACGTGCCTTCGCGGCAGCGAAGTCACGGGCCATGCTGTCCGAGGTGTACGAGAGCGAAGCGACAGCACCGTCTGAGGCCGCATGGATGGCCTGCCGCGCGGCGGCGTCATCGATCTGTCGATCTGGGCGGTATTGCAGGACGAACAAGCACGCGGCCAGACCCACTGCAGCGATCACCGAAGCCGTCAAAAGAATTGGACACCAGTGCACGAGAAGGCTAGCGGCGAACCGGTCGATCGTGCCCATAGTTTCGGCGGGCGACTCACCGACCGAAGGAGTTTCGGTGCCGGCGTCATCGGAGTCCGCATCCTCTTGGACGATCTCCGCATCGTCGAGCGGCGACTTTGATTCGGAATTCATTGGACGAAATCAATTTTCGACATCTTGAGCCGGCCACCGTCCCGATCGATGTTGACGCTGAGTCGCCAGAACACTGTTGGCCGTTTCGACTTGTCGGGGTTGATGGTGTCGGATTTCGCGACGACCAGGACGACTGCCGAGTTATCGGTCATCGATTCGACCGCGACATCCTCCACGGTGGCCTTCGTGGTGATCCGCGCATCCTGCGCATTCTTGACCACGTAGGTCGATGTCACTTCCAGTTGGCTCCTGAGTAGGCCCGTCGCGTCGTCGATGGTGTGCTGGATATTCTCCGCTGCATGCGCGGGGTCGATCGACATCATTGCTGCCACTTCTTCGCGGGCCGCTGCGACAAACTCCGCGGCGTGCTGTTGCCGCTCCACGAGGTTGCGGTGTTGCCACACGATGTAACCGCTGGCCGCGAATGAGGCGCAGATGACCATGATTGCGGTGCCGACACCGACAGCTTTTCGGGTAGGACGACGGAGCAGCCATCGCCACCGATGCCTCGATCGCGAGGCAGCCGGCTTGGCCTCGACCACGTCAGCGTCTTCGGTCGGTTCGGACTGTTCGCACGAACTGGCCTCGGCCTCCCGCCGCAATTCGGCAGCGCGTGCTCGTGCTGCCGCGGCGCGCCGCTCGGCACGGACGAGCTCTTCTTCTGCTGCCGCGAGCGAATCTGGAGCCTCGGTGGTCGATGGGTCGGCGTCGGAGTCCGTCACTGGTCCAACGCAATAGCCGGCGCTAGCGCACCGCGACCCAGGGTTCGTTCCGGACTACACACGGAGAATCACGTTATCACTCCAAAGTCGCTGGCCGGATGCGCTATGCGGACGTGCAATATCATGTGATGGCGTGTGTATGCGATCTTCTCCGAAGAAGAGAATTTTCTTATCGCCCATGCAAAACTGATTCGGTGCGTTTCATCGTGGTGATGGTGGCTGCGCTGATGGGAGTCGGCGCGTTGATGCCGCCGACGGCTGCCGCAGGGCCGACTGTCTGCGACTACCCGGCCTGCACCCCAGGCATCGCGCCGAACATGGTTCTGGGCGCCCCGTGCGACAACACCACCTACTACGCATTCGGAGTATCCGGCGGCTATGTGCCCGCCACGCAACCCGGACGGCTGATGTTCTGCGGCTCGCCCCGGCGATATCAGCCGCGATGGTTCCGCTCCCCGCCGATGGCCGGGATCAAGGAAGAGAACGCCGACTGCCACCAGTGGACGAACTACGTTGCGCAGGCGCCCGACGGGCTGATTCTGATCTGCATCGCCACGGAGGGCAAAACGTTCTGGACCCGCGCCGACACCTAAGTTGTTGTGCGACACAATTTTTGATCGTCAATCCTGGCGGTGCAGGAATCCGTGCAATACCGATTGGACGAGTTCGTCCACGATCGCTTGCCGCGGCGGCGGCCGGGTCCCGAAATAAGTCGACCGCAGTGCGGCCATACCCGCAATCATGGCGACGGTCGAGTGGGCAGGTAGATCGGGGTTGCTGGTGCGCATGCCGCGGATTCGCATGCCTTCCGCGCCGATTCGGCTGAGCAGGGTGAGCGCTCGTCTGATGTCGGCGATACCGGTCTCGGCAAGTTCGTCCTCGCTGAGTGTTTGGGCTGCCATGAGTGTCAAGAGCAGACCTTGGTGTTCGACGAAGAGGTCGTAGAGCTGCCCGACGAAGCGCCGAGTCAGCTCTTGTTCATCAGCCTCCTCATGGACGACAGCATCCCAGGTGCGCCCGAAGTCCTCGACAAATTCAGTAAACGGCAGGACGAGGGCTTCGCGGAACAGCCCTGCTTTTGAGCCGAAATTACGGAACAACAGGTGTTCGGTAACGCCTGCGGCTTCGGCGATTTCACGCGTGGTGGTGCTGCGGTAGTCCTGGCGGGCGAACAGGTCGCGGGCGGCGGCGAGCAGAAGTTTCCGTGGCGCTCCCCGCGGCCGGCGCGAGCCCTGGGCCGGGGGCTCGGTCTCGGCAGGCATTTTCGCGGAAGAGCGCTGGGGCACCGTTGCACCCTACTCAAACCACCTTTGGTGGTTGACTCTTTATAAGATAGTCGCCACTATCTAAAGAATTGATTCCTCGAGGGAGAGGTCTTGGACGTGGGTGCTGTCATCATGCTTGGCACGTTGTTCGGATTGATTGCTCTGGCGTTCGGCCTGGTTCTCCGCTTCGACCCGGAAGCGCGGCGCACTCCGGGCAACGAGGGCCGCCCGTGAACGCGAAGATAACGCCCCTGTTGGAGGGGCAGATGTACTTCGCTTACGTCTCGGGGATCGCGTTCATTCTCATCGGCATCTATTTGAGCTACCGACGTCGTCGACTGCATCCGCTGCTGCTGCTCAGCATTTCGGCACTGTCGTTCTCCTGGATCGAGTCGCCCTACGACTGGGCGATGTACGCACAATTCCCGCCCGGCCTGCCCAGGATGCCGTCGTGGTGGCCGTTGAACGTGACGTGGGGAGGTCTGCCATCGTCGGTGCCCATCGGCTACGTGTCCTATTTCGTGCTTCCAGCCCTGATCGGGGCCGCTCTCGGACGATGGCTGAGCGCAAAGTTCCACTGGCGCAGGCCGACAACTCTTCTCACGGTCGGTCTCGTCGTTGGATTCACGTGGGCGTTCGTGTTCAACGCCATCACCGGCGCCCACTTCGGCAACTTCTACTACGGCTACGTGATACCTGGACTCGCGATATTCGAAGGGACCAAACACCAGTACCCGCTGTACGACTCGCTGGCCATGGGCATCGAGATGATGGTCTTCACGTATCTGCTCGGCCGAACCGATGCCGAGGGGCGCAACGTCATCGAGATGTGGGCTGACAGCAAGGCGAAAACCCGCGTTCAGTCGTCGGTCCTGTCCGTGGTGGCCGTTGTCGTCGTCGGACACCTCGTCTACGGCGCAGTCTTTGCGCCACACCTGATTACGAAACTTGGCGGTTGGGTGACCGCGGGACCCACCGAACAGCTCTTCCCGGGAACCCCCAACCAGCCCCGCTAGCAGAAGGCAGATCTTGAGCAACTCAACAGTCGAGCTGTATTACGACCCGTTCGACCACGCGATCGATGACGACCCCTATCCGGTGTGGAAACGGATGCGCGCCGAGGCCCCACTGTATTACAACGACAAGCACAACTTTTACGCGCTCAGCCGCTACGACGATGTCTCGCCCGCACTGCACGATTGGCAGACCTACCGCTCCGGGCACGGCACCACCGCCGACGTCTTGTTCAGCGGCATCGATATACCGCCGGGCATCCTGCTGTGGGAAGACCCACCGCTGCATGACTTACACCGCCGCCTGTTGTCACGGGTCTTCACCCCCCGCCGTATGCTGGCGGTCGAGGGGTTGGTGCGTGACTTGTGTTCGCGTGCACTGGATCCGCTGCGCGACCAGGACGGGTTTGACTTCGTTGACGATCTCGGCGCGATCATGCCGATGCGGACAATCGGCTACCTGCTCGGCATTCCCGAAGAGGGACAACAACAGATCCGCGAGCGCAACGACAAAAGCATCACCGTCGAATCCGGGGGCAGCCTGCTCAGCGCGACCACCCTCGAGGAGTCGATCGCCCAGTTCGCCGATTACATTGAATGGAGATCGACGCATCCGTCCGATGACCTGATGACAGAGCTGCTCAACGCGCAGGTCGAGGAACCCGACGGAACGATGCGCCCGCTCGAGCGCGGTGAAGTGATCGCCTATACCGCGATGATCGCCGGCGCAGGCGGTGAGACCACCGCTCGGCTGATCGGATTCATGGGTGAGCTGCTCGGTGAAAACTCTTACCAAAGAAGAGAACTCGCCGCTGACCCTGCGTTGATCCCGGCCGCGGTGGAGGAGACGTTGCGGTATGAGCCGCCATCGCCGGTGCAGGGGCGGTACGTCGCCCAGGACACCGAGCTGTATGGGCGGACGGTGGCAGAGGGTTCCTACATGCTGTTGCTCAACGCATCGGCCAATCGTGACGAGTCGCACTTTGTCGAGCCGGACCGGTTCGACATCCACCGCAAGGCAGGCCATTTGAGTTTCGGTCAAGGTTTGCACTTCTGCCTCGGCTCCTCGCTGGCCCGCCTGGAAGCGCGGGTCGCCTTCGAAGAAGTGTTCAAGCGGTGGACCGACTGGGACGTCGATTACGAGAACTCCAGCAGGGCGAGAACTTCCAGCGTGCGTGGCTGGGCCCGACTGCCAGTGAAAACAGCATAGAGGAGGAAGCGATGATCGCAGGCAAGTACCGCGTGGTGGTGTGGGCGACCGGAGGTATCGGATCGATCGCCATCCGCACCATCACCAACCGCCCCGATCTCGAGCTCGTAGGGGTCTGGGTCCACTCCGACGACAAGGTGGGAAAAGATGCCGGGGAGCTCGCCAACGGCGCTCCGATCGGCGTCAAGGCGACCAACGACGCTGACGCCCTGATCGCCCTGAAACCCGATTGCGTGGTCTATGCGGCCAGCGGACCCGAACGCGACGCGCTGGCGATTCCCGATTACGTGAAATTACTCGAGGCGGGGATCAACGTCGTCACGACCAGCACCACCCGACTGGTGAACCCGCACGCTTATGAGCCCGCCGAGTGGCGCGAACAGATGGTGGCTGCAGCCAAACAGGGGCAGGTCTCGCTCTACGCCTCGGGCATCGAACCCGGTTTCGCCGCTGACTACCTGCCGCTCGTTTTGTCCACCCAATCGTCGTCGATCGAGTCGATCCACTCCTATGAGATCGGGTTGTACGACGACTACGGCGTTCCCGACATCATGATCAATGGACTGGGCTTCGGTCAGCCGCTGGACTATCAGCCGTGGATCTCATTCCCTGGCGCCATCGCCGGCGAATGGGCCGGCCAACTCCGCTTGATCGGTCATGCCTTCGGCGTCGAGGTCGAAGAAGTACGCGAGGACTTCGACCGCGCCGTGACCAACGAAACCCTCGAAGTCGCAATGGGAACCGTCGAGGCGGGAACGTGCGGTGCGATCCGCATGAAGGCCATCGGCGTCGTCGACGGGCGCGAGGCCATCATTGTCGAACACGTCACGCGACTGGCGCACAACGTTGCCCCGGACTGGCCGCGCGGCATCGGCGACCTGTCCTACCGCGTGGTGATCACCGGCGCCCCCGACATCGACTGCACTTTGGCAGCAACCCTGCGCGACCCCGGACGAGCCGGTATCGGCTCGATGACCTCGGGTGCCGGCGCCATGGTGGCCACCGCGATGCGCGTCGTCAACGCCGTCCCTTACGTCGTCAAGGCGCCGCCAGGGCTCCTGAGCGCCGTCGACCTGCCCTTGACCATTCCCAAGAATGTCTTTGCCACCCAACAAGTCTGAGTCGTTGTGCTGACACTGCGTTTCGACATGAGGGTTCCTGATTGGGCCGGGCCGGCCGCTGGTCACTATTCCGCGGTGTCGGACATGTGTGAGTGGGCCGAGACCCGCGGGGCGGCGCTGGCGGTGCTCTCCGAACATCACGGGGCCAGCGACGGACATCTGCCCACCCCGCTGATCCTCGCTTCGGCCGTTGCGGCGAGAACCCAGCAGATGGCGATCTTGCTGGCCGCGGTGCCGCTGCCGTTGTGGGACCAAGTGCGCCTGGCCGAGGAGATGAGCGTGCTCGACCTCATCAGCCGCGGCAGGGTCTCCTACGTATTCGGCGTGGGCCATCGCGGGGAGGAGTACATCCACTTTGGCGTCGAGATGGCTTCTCGCGGAAGGCTCGCCGACGAGTATCTGAGCGTGTTGATTCCGCTGGCTCGCGGTGAGCCGGTCGAATTCCGGGGCCGGCACGTTCGCGTCACACCGCGATGTACATCGCCGAACGGGCCTCCGATGATGATCGCCGGCGGCAGCAAGGCCGCCGTACGGAGGGCAGCCACGCACGGCCTGGGCTTCATCTCCCAGATCGACCGACCCGAATTGCGGACGTATTACGAGGAGCAGTGTCGCAGACTGGGCAAGGTTCCGGGCTTCGTCCAGTTTCCGGCGCCAGACGCTCCCACGGTGGTTTTCGTTGCCGATGACGTCGATCAGGCGTGGGAGCAGTTGGGTCCGCACCTGTTGCACGACGCGGCGATGGCCGCGGCGTACCGGCACGGCGACGACTCGGTGGCCAGTATCACCCGAGCCCGGACGGTGGCCGAGTTGCGAGCGGCGCAGGGGCCGTATCGGATTCTTACACCTTCTGCGGCAACGGATTTCGTTCTCGCCGGGAAGCCGCTGCCGTTGCACCCGCTCTGTGGCGGCCTCGACCCCGAGGTGGCCTGGCGGCACCTGGAGGCAGCAGTGGCGGCCCACCAGCAAGCTCAGATGGCCCAACAGTGAGTATGGAGGTGGCTGAACCCTTACGCGTGGTCGTCTGGTCGACCGGCGGGGTCGGTTCGGTCGCGATTGACGCCATCCGGCATCGGCCAGACCTGGAACTTGTTGGGGTGTGGGTTCATTCGTCCGACAAAGTCGGTAAGGATGCGGGCGAGCTTGCCGGCGGTGACCACATGGGGCTGGCTGCCACCAACGACGCGGACGCGCTGATTGCGCTCGAGCCGGATTGCGTGGTGTATGCCGCCAGCGGTCCGCAACGTGACGCGGGCGCGGTCCCGGACTACCTCGCCTTGCTCGCGGCGGGCATCAACGTCGTATCGACGTCGACCACAAGCCTGATCTATCCGCCGTCCTACTTCGCCACCGAGTGGCGTGACCAACTCGCGGCCGCCGCCCACGCCGGAGGCGCGTCGTTCTATGCGTCGGGCATCTTCCCCGGCTTTGCCTCCGATCAGCTCGCGCTGCTGATGAGCACCCAGTCCAACAAGATCCGCACGCTCACGGTCAGTGAAATCGCGCTCAACGATCACTACCCGGTGGCCGACATCATGATCAACGGCATGGGTTTTGCGCGCCCGCTGGACTTCGAGCCCATGCTGAAGA
>CAVTSP010000001.1:0-246744 GCA_963737375.1 uncultured Actinomycetota bacterium | reverse complement strand
GAAGGGCAGTTTGCATAGCGGGCTCCTTGTTGAACACCACCGTGTGATGGGCGTCACACAACGTTGACAACGGGAGACTCTACCTGAGCGCCGCCTGAGTGATTAGAAGAAACTCTAATGTGAATCGATCCACCACGCCGATGACCGGTGATGGCATGTCAACTGGCGCCCGTAACCCCATCCAGGCACCCCGGCGAGCGCCAACCCGACCAGCGCCCTCGAATTTTTCCTGTGTCTAATCTGAGTAAAGGCACTAAACGGCTTCCGGCTCGAGTTGCCGGGCCGGAAGCCGGCGGCGTCCACGCTTCGCAGCGTTGCTGGGTCCGCCGCCGGCCGTCCGAGGTGCGGTGATGCGCAGAGACGCTGGCCTTACAAGGCAGCCTCAATTCCGGGCAGGTAAGTGAGGTATCCCAACAGGGTAAGGATTTCGCTACCCCCGCCGAAGAGATCGTTCAGGGTGGTGCTGACGCCCGTGATGTCGGTGGCCAAGAGTGCCGAGCTCGCCGGTCGGGCCGAGGGCGGTCAAGATGTCGCCAAGTTCGGTATTCAGTGCGCCGCCCGCGCCCAGTTCGCTGGCGATTGTGGTCAGCGGGCTGAGGTCACCATCGATAACGCTCAAGGACGTGGCCAAATCGGTGTCCAGAGTGGTGATGGCGCCGGTGATGTCGGCGTCTAGAGCGCTAAGGCCGGTGTTCAGGTCGCTGTCCAGCCCCTCGATTAACGCAGGTATGGAGTTCACCGAGCTCCCGACGTCCAGGTATCCGATGAAGTCGGTGGCCAGCGTGTCGGCCAAGTTGACGGTGGGGTTGCCGAACAGGTCGAGAAACGAGTCGAGGTTGTTCGCCACACCGATCAGACCGTCGGTTGACGCGGACGGATCCAGCGCATTGGCCAGATCCAGGAATGCGTCGGCAGTGGCCGTGAGCTCGACGGCGGGCGACTGTACGTGAATGGCGGATATCGTCGGCGCGACGGCCGGGATGACGGCGATCAGGGCGGCGCCTAGGAGGGCGGTGCCCATTGCGGCGTAGGGGCGTACGGCGTTTTCCATGCGAGTGACTTCCTCTGAGGGGACTAAGAACGGACTTACAAGCACCTGAGCAGATGCTTAAGTAATCCTGTGTCCAATGCCTCGGACGATCAATAAGGGATTTCCCTACACTTTTGGCACGCAGAGGCGCCGGCAGCACCAGGTGATGTGTCGAAATGTGTGTGAGTCGGTGTCTCAGCTCAGGAAGTTGGTGACCGCGGTGGCCAGCTCCGGCGACGCCGACGTGGCGAGGTTCTGGTAGCTACCGCCGGAGAGCTTGGCGACAGCCTCCCAGGTGGCCCGGTCGGAGTCAGACCCGAAATCGATGACGTTGACTGCGACCGGCTTGGCCGGGTCGGCGCCCTGCTTGATGAAATCCTGCAGACCCTGGCCGCCGAGGCTCTGATCGGTATGCGGCCCGGAAGTGATCACCAGAACCGAATTCGTCTGTCCAGCATGGAAATTGGCTTGGGCGTTCTGATAGATCAGTCGCAGCGTGGTGAAAGACACCGCTCCGCCGGAGGTTGCATGCTGCTTATCCAGCGCCGCCGCCAGCGCCTCGGAGCGCGGCTTGCCGTCGACCTGATCGCCCAGCGGGCCCGCCGGCACCTCGGCGCGGCCCTCCTTGCCGTCGAAGGTCCACAGTCCGATCACCGCGTTGGGCGCCAGAGCCTTGATCCGGTCGTCGAGGGCGTTGACCACGTTGCCCAGCCGGGTCTTGCCGCCTTCGTCGGTGGTCATCGACTGCTCGACCATGATGGTCGCCGCCGGCGCGCTGACCGGTGCTGACATGGTGTTGGCCAGCGCGGCGCGCGTCCCGTCGTCTCCGACCGACAGCGTTGACGGCAGCGCGGGGAAGTTGGTCACATCGCTCTTCGGCGGTTTGGTGCCCTCGGCGCGGAAGCCGGCTTTGGCCAGCTCGCCCAACTGATCGGGCTTGTGCATGAACCGGGCGAACTCGCTGGCCGCCGTGACCTGTTCCTGCGAGAGCCAGGATCCGCTGAGCAGCACGGTGGGGTAGTCGGCGACCGCGGCGGCACCCGGCGGCAGCCACGAGCTCAGCGTGCTCCCGGCGTCGGACTCGGACTGTCCGCGGGCGAACAGTTGCTGTTCGGTCGTGACCACCGCGTGCACCGGAGCGGTCGCCTCATCACTGGGCTTGAGCAGCGCATTCATCGCCTCGCCCAGCGAGTTGTCGGCCAGCTTGGGCTGTGCGGCGAGCAGCGTGCGGACCGCGCCGTTGCCGTCGGTCGGCGGTGCACCGGGCGGCACCGACGCGGCGGCCACCGCTTCCCCGGCGAGGTAGGCGGCGTCGCTGTTGCCGCCGAGCGGCAGCGCCAGACGCAGCGAACCCCATGTCGGCAGCTTTAGCTCCGCCAGCGAGTCGGGTTTGGTCTGCAGTTCGGGCAGTGTCGACCATTTCTGGTCGCCCAGGGCTTTTTGAAGTTCGGGTCGTACCGCGAGTACCACCGGCGAGGTGACCAGTGATCGACTGTCGGTGACGGTTTCCTTGCCCGCCGCCGCGGTGAGCCGCGCGGCTGACACCGAGCTGCCCGGGATCCACAGCGCCGGTCGCTGGCCCAGATCTGCGGGCCACTTTCCGATGAAGCCGTCGACCACAGCGTCGGACCCGGCGGATTTCACCCCGATGGCCACGCAGTGGTCACCAACCGGCGCGGCGATGCCGTTGAAACGCTCCGCTAAATGCTGCACCTGGTCGGAGATCGACGGGTCGGCGATCACGGCGACCGGCTGCTTGTCGCCGACGCATCGCGCACTGTGGGAGCGGTTGGACAGCGCGTCTCCGAAGAAACGCCACAGGATGACCACGCCGACTACCACGACGACCGAGATCAGCGCTGCGACCACTCCGATGCTGACGCCGCGCCGTCCCTCCTCGTTGCGGTGACCGCCACTGAAACCGGGGAGGCCTCGATGGCCGCCGGTCGGCGGGCCCGAGGGCGGAGCCGGTGGGACTGGGTCGCGCCGCGGAAAGTCAGGGAAATCGTCCGGCGAATCGATGTCGGCAGCGGGCAGGTCCCGCTCCGGAGTCGCGAATTCGTCCCGGGGATCGTCTGCTGGCTCGTCGAAGCCGAAAAATCCTGGGTCATCAGGAGATTCGTCGGAGAAATCTTCCGGCGGGCGGCTCGGATAACGCGGCGCCGGGTCGGCACCCGGGAAAGACGGTTCGTCGACCGGTGGACCCGGAGGCTCTCGGTAGCCGCTGGCATCTCCGAAGTCCTCCGACTCGGGATAATCATCCGACGGCTCGTCGATCGGTTCGCCGTCATCGTCGGGAGCTCTGTGCCTACCCATGCCGGTCCCCTCCTGAGCGCCAGAGATGGCTGCGACCGCTAGTCATCGGGATAGTCGAGATTCCCCGAACCGACGTCACTCATGAGCACGAGCCTTGAATTCGCGCCGGCGCCGATGCAGGATCGGCTCGGTGTAGCCGCTGGGCTGGTGCGTGCCCTGCAGAATCAGCTCCTGGGCGGCCAGGAACGCGATGCTGTCATCGAAGTTGGGAGCCATCGGCAGATACCCGGAATCACCAGCGTTCTGCTCGTCCACCAGCGGAGCCATCCGCTCCAGGCTAGCGCGCACATCCTCCTCGGTGATGACGCCATGCCGTAGCCAGTTGGCCAGGAGCTGGCTGGAAATCCGCAGCGTGGCACGGTCTTCCATCAGCGCGACGTTGTGAATGTCCGGGACCTTCGAGCAGCCGACACCCGCGTCGATCCACCGCACCACGTAGCCCAGGATCGACTGGCAGTTGTTGTCGACCTCCTCGCGGATCTCCTCCGGCGCCCAGGCCAGTTCCTTGGCCAGCGGGACCGTCAGCAGCTCGTCGATGGTGGCGCGCTTCTTGCCTTCGAGCTCGTCCTGCACCGATGCCACGTCCACGTAGTGGTAGTGCATGGCGTGCAGCGTGGCCGCGGTCGGCGAGGGCACCCACGCGGTAGTGGCGCCGGCCTTGGGCTGGCCGATCTTCTGCTCCATCATGTCGGCCATCAACTCGGTCATGGCCCACATGCCCTTGCCGATCTGCGCCTTGCCCTTGAAGCCGGTCGCGAGCCCGGTGTCGACGTTGTTGTCCTCGTAGGCCTTGATCCAGGTGGTGCTCTTCATCGCACCCTTGCGGATCATCGGGCCCGCCTCCATCGAGGTGTGGATCTCGTCGCCGGTGCGGTCCAGGAAGCCGGTGTTGATGAACACCACCCGGTCGGCGGCGGCCTTGATGCACGCCTTGAGGTTGACGGTGGTGCGGCGTTCCTCGTCCATGATGCCGACCTTCAGCGTGCCCTGCGGCAGGCCGAGGACGTCCTCGACGCGGCTGAACAGCTCGCAGGTGAACGCGACCTCGTCGGGCCCGTGCATCTTCGGCTTGACGATGTACACCGATCCGGTGCGGCTGTTGGTCAGCGGGCCGTTGGCGTCCCCGGCTTTGAGGCCGTGAGTCGCGGTGAGACCGGTGAACAGCGCGTCCTGGATGCCCTCGAACACCTCTTTTTCTTGATCACCCTCGCTCCACACGATGGCGTCGTTGGTCATCAGGTGACCCACGTTGCGGACGAACAGCAGGCTGCGGCCGGGCAGCGTCAGCTCGCCGCCGTCGGGCGTCTTGTAGGTGCGGTCCTGGTTGAGCACCCGGTGGATGGTCTTGCCGCCCTTGTCGACCTCTTCGGACAGGTCACCCCGGTTCAGCCCGAGCCAGTTGCGGTAGCCCAGCACCTTGTCGTCGGCGTCGACGGCCGCAACCGAGTCCTCGAAGTCCATGATCGTGGTGATTGCCGACTCCAGTACGACGTCCTTGATCCCGGCGGCGTCGGTCTTACCGACGGGCGACTCGGGGTCGATCAGGATCTCGAGGTGCAACCCGTGGTTGACCAGCAGCACCGACCACTCGGGGGAGCCGAGCTCCCCGGTGTAGCCGACGAGCTTCTCCGGGTCGGCCAGGCCAACCGAGCCGTCGGCGGTCGCGACCTGCAGCTGACCGTCTTCGAGGCTGAGCCCGGTGATGTCGGCCCAGGAGCCGGACGACAGCGGAACCGCCTCGTCGAGGAACTTGCGCGCGTAGGCGATGACCTTGTCGCCGCGGACCCTGTTGTAGCTGGTGCCCTTCTCGGCGCCGTCATCTTCCGGGATCACGTCGGTGCCGTACAGCGCGTCGTACAGCGAGCCCCACCGGGCGTTGGAGGCGTTCAGCGCGAACCGCGCGTTGAGGACCGGCACCACCAGCTGCGGCCCGGCCGTCGTGGTGATCTCGTCATCGACGCCGGCGGTGGTGATGGTGAAATCGGCGGGTTCCGGCTGCAGATAACCGATTTCGGTGAGGAACGCGCGATACCCCTCGGGGTCCAGCGGTTCGATGACGTGCTGGCGGTGGTACTTGTCGATCTGCGCCTGCAATTGGTCGCGTCGCGCCAACAGGTCCTGGTTCTTCGGCTGCAGGTCGGTGACGACCTTGTCTACGCCGGCCCAGAAGCTGTCGGGGTCGATGTCGGTGCCAGGCAGAGCCTCGTTGTTGACGAAGTCGTACAGCACCTGGGCGACGCGCAGGTTCCCCACCGACACGCGATCAGTCATCATTTCCTCCGCACTTGCCTACCGAAATCAGAACTCAGCCTACCGGCCGACCGCCTGACTACTGGTAACCGGCAACCTTCAGCAGCAGGTCACACCGTTCCAGCAGCGCCGCCCGCAACGGCTCGGCACGGGTGGCGATGGCTTTCTGGCAGCGCACGTACTCGGCGCGGCCCGCCGCGTCCTCGACGTGGATCGGCGCATACCCATAGCCGCTGAGGTCGTACGGGCTGGCTCGCATGTCGATCTCGCGCGCCACCGCAGCCAGTTCCAAGCAGTCGAGCAGCATCTCGGAGTCGATCAGCGGGCTCAACTTGTAGGACCATTTGTACAGGTCCATATTCGCGTGAAGGCAGCCCGGCTGCTCCCAATCCTGTTGCGTGGCGCGGCTGGGCGAACCCGCGTTGCGCGGCGCCGCTTCGGCGGTGAAAAATCGGAACGCGTCAAAGTGGCTGCAGCGCAACGGTCCTGCGATCTCAGCATCGACCACGGTGTCGGTGCCCGCGGCGCCGAGGCGCAACGGCACGCGATCGTGGCGGACGTCACCGCTGCGATAGACCATGGCCCATTCGTGCAACCCGAAGCAGTTGAACTGGGCCGGCCGCTGAGCGGTCGCACGAAGTAACCCCGCCACGAACGAGATCGTCTCCAGCCGGCTGATCAGATGCGCGCGGCTGACGGCGACGCCGGATGCGTCGACGGCG
Source organism: uncultured Actinomycetota bacterium (assembly GCA_963737375.1). Lineage (GTDB taxonomy): Bacteria > Actinomycetota > Actinomycetes > Mycobacteriales > Mycobacteriaceae > Mycobacterium. Next base: position 240,426 of record CAVTSP010000001.1, on the reverse strand, counting down.
TAGCCTCGGCGGCCCCGGTATCGGCGGATGGCCTCGTCGCCCGCGAGCACCACCCCGTAGCCGGGATGCCAGCAGCGCAGCTGCCTCGGCCGCAGGCTGTAGTAGCTGAACAGGAAGTCCCACACCGGATGCGCCTCACCGACCCGAGCCCGCTTCGCGTGCGGGGCGACAAATCCCTCGACGCGAACGGCGTGGTCGCGGGCGCGGCCTATCCATTGCTCGGCATCCAACCGGTGGGTGGCGTCAGGCACGCCCTGACCCGTCGCGCACCAGGCCGACCAGGTCGCGCACCAAATCCTCCAACGCGACCATCGCCACCACAGCGCCGCCGTCGCGCGCGGTGACGAGCGCGAGGTGGCTGTTGCTGCGGCGCATCCGCGACAGCGCCTCGGGGACACTCAGCGACTCGGAGAGGCGGGGCAGCGGCCGCACTCTGGCCACATCGATCACGGCCTTCGGATTGCCGGCCAGCGCCAGCACGTCTTTGATATGCAGGTAGCCGACGAAGCTGTTGTCGACGCCGATCACCGGAAATCGCGAGTAACCCGTTGCGGCCAAGGCCTTTTCGACGACGTCAACGGTCGGGCCGGAGCCCGCCGTGGCCACCGGCACCGCATGGATGTCGGCGACCGGAACCGCCACGTCGGCGACGGCTCGGTTGCGGATCTGCAGCGCGCGAGTGAGCCGGGTGTGCTCCTCGCGATCCAGCAGGCCCTCGGACACCGACTCGGCGATCATCTCGCTGAGCTCGACAGTGGAGACGGTGATGTCGAGTTCGTCGCGGGCATGTACCCGCAGCGCCCGCAGGATCCCGTTGTTGCAGCGGCTGTAGAAATTGACGACGGGCCGGACCGCCCGCGCATAGACCAGATAGACCGGGATGAGAAGTATCGCCGCCCGTTCTGGGCCGGCCATCGCGATGTTTTTCGGAACGATTTCACCGAGCAGCAGGTGCAGCGTGACCACGATCCCGAGTGCAACCAGCAACGATGCGGTGTGCAGCAGCGCGGGAGACACACCGAGCAGACCGAACGGGCGCCGCAGCAGATCGGCGACGGCCGGTTCGCCGATCCGGCCCAGCAGGATCGAGGACAGCGTGACACCCAGCTGCGCACCCGCGAACATCAGCGGCAACTGCTCGCCGGCCCGGATCACCGTGAACGCGCCCGGCCTGCCCTGCTCGGCCAGCGCTTCGAGCCGATCCCGCCGCGCAGAGATCAGTGAGAACTCGGCGGCCACGAAAAACGCGTTGGCCCCGATCAGCAGGATCGTCGCCAACAGCGCGAACAGATCGCCCATCAGCGGCCTCGCCCGACGCTGGAATCGGCACGATCCGGCAGCTGGGTCAGCTCGAGCAGGTCGATGCGGCGGCCGTCCATCCGGAGCACTCTGGCCCGCCACGCGGAGGCGTGCGAGATCCCGTCGTGGTCGTGCCCGCCCAGCTGCACCTCGTCGCCGATGACCGGAATACGACCGAGCTGTTCGAGCACCAGCCCGCCGATCGTCTCGTATTCGCCTTCGGGAGCGTGGTAGCCGGTCGCCGTCGCGACCTCGTCGATGCGCAGCAAGCCGGACACCCGCCACCCGCTGTCGACGGCCACCACATCCTGTGCGGCGTCATCGTGTTCGTCGCGAACGTCGCCGACGATCTCCTCGATCAGATCCTCGACGGTCACCATTCCCGCGGTGCCGCCGTACTCGTCGACGACCATCGCGGTCTGCAGATCGTTGGCCCGAATCTGCCCCATCAGCGCGTCGCCGTCGAGCGTGGAGGGCACTTTCGCGACGGGCTGCGCGACGGCGGTCACCAGCGTGAGCTCACGCTCGGCCGCCGGCACCCCGAATACCTGCTTGACGTGCACGATGCCGACCGTTTCGTCGAGATCACCATCGACGACCGGAAACCGCGAAAAACCGCTCTCGGCGGCCGCTTCCACCAGATCGGCGACGGTGTCATCAACTTGCAGCGCAACGATTTTCGATCGCGGGGTCATCAACTCCTCAGCGGTCAGCTCACCAAACCGTAGCGACCGGTCCAACAGCGCCGCGGTCGCCGGATCCAGCGAGCCGCTGCGAGCCGACGTGCGCACCAACGAAACCAGCTCCTGCACCGAACGAGCCGACCGCAGCTCCTCGGCGGGCTCGACGCCCAACTTGCGCAGAATCCAGTTGGCCACGCCGTTGGTCAGCCGGATCGGCCCGGTCATCAGCCAGGAGAACAGCAACTGCATGCCGGCGACGGCTCGCGCGGTCGCCGGGGGATGGGCCACCGCAAGGTTTTTCGGGACCAGCTCACCGAAGATCATCGACAGCGACGTGACGACCAGCAACGTCACGAAGGTGAGCACCGCGTTGGAGACCCGGTGGGGCACCCCGAGCGCATCCATGGCCGGGTGCGGCAGCTCTGCCACCAACGGTTCGGTCAGATATCCGGTGATCAGCGTCGTGATCGAGATTCCCAACTGCGCTCCGGACAATTGAAACGACAGGCTGTGATGGGCGCGCTGGACGTATCGGTCACGACGGCCACCGCGGCGGGCGTTGGCCTCGACGGTGCTGCGTTCGAGCGTGGTCAGGGAGAATTCAGCGGCGACGAAAAGGGCCGTACCGGCTGTGAGCAGCACGATGGCCAGCAGGCTGAGCAGGGTGACGAGCACATTCATCGAGGCCACCCTCGAACGGTCGTGACCCGCTTCACCCGGGCTCCGCCCGCGATCGCGATCACTCCGCGAGAAGGAGGCTCCTCTGAGTCGGCGTCACACACGCCGGTTGGCGCGGGTGCCTGCGGCACGGGGACCCCTTCTTCGACGTATCCACTCATGGAGTGAACTCTGATGGTAGCGAAGGAGTGCGGCGCCCGAGTCCGCGCAGCCGTGCCGACACGCCCGTAACCGGCTGGTCTACCACCCGAATGGCAGCGGATGCCCCTCGGCGAAGCCCGCGGCGGACTGGATGCCGACCACCACCTGCTCGTGCAACTCAGCCAATGTCGACGCACCGACGTAGGTACAGGTGCTGCGGACTCCGGAGGTGATGTGGTCGAGCAGGTCCTCGACACCCCCGCGGGCGGGGTCCAGCGCCATCCGCGATGTCGAGATGCCTTCCTCGAACAGCGCCTTGCGGGCGCGCTCGAAGGCACTGTCGGCGGCGGTGCGCGCCACCACCGCCCGCTTGGAGGCCATGCCGTAGCTCTCTTTGTATGCCTTGTTGTCGCGGTCGCGCATCAGGTCACCGGGGGACTCGTAGGTGCCGGCGAACCACGATCCGATCATCACGTTCGATGCGCCGGCGGCCAGCGCCAACGCCACGTCGCGCGGGTGCCGCACGCCGCCGTCAGCCCACACCTGCGCGCCGAGTTGCCTTGCCGCCGAAGCGCATTCGAGGACTGCGGAGAACTGGGGCCGGCCCACACCGGTCATCATGCGGGTGGTGCACATCGCCCCCGGGCCCACGCCGACCTTGACGATCGACGCGCCGGCAGCGACCAGGTCGCGGGTGCCGTCCGCCGACACCACGTTGCCTGCGACCAGCGGCACACCCAGGTCCAGTGACGCGATCGACTTGATCGCGTCCAGGGCCTTGACCTGGTGACCGTGGGCGGTGTCGACAACGATCAGGTCGACGCCGGCCTCGGCGACGGCCTGCGCCTTGGCGACCATGTCGCCGTTGATGCCGACCGCCGCGCCGATCCGCAGCCGGCCCTGGGGGTCGACGGCCGGTGAGTAGATCCCGGCGCGGATCGCGCCGGTCCGGGTCAGCACACCGGCGAGGGTGCCGTCGGCGGCGGTCATCACAGCGACATCGACCGACGCGTGTTCGAGCAGGTCGAAAACTTCCCGCGGATTCGTTCCCACGGGCGCTTTGACGAAGTCGGTGATCGCGATGTCACGAACCCGGGCGAAGCGGTCGACACCGTCACAGGATGATTCGGTGATCAGGCCGATCGGCCGCCCCTCGAAGGTCACGACCGCGGCGCCGTGCGCACGTTTGGAGATCAGCGCCAGCGCGTCGGAGACCGAGTGATCGGGCTCCAATGTCACCGGGGTGTCGACCACGAGGTCGCGGCTCTTGACGAAGTCAACTGTCTGCTGCACCGCGGTGATCGGAAGGTCCTGCGGCAGAACGACAATCCCGCCGCGACGGGCTACCGTCTCGGCCATCCGCCGACCCGCCACCGCGGTCATATTGGCCACCACCACCGGGATCGTGGTGCCAGAGCCGTCGTCGGTGGACAAGTCGACGTCGAAACGTGACGCCACGTCCGAGTGGTTGGGCACGATGAAGACGTCGTCGTACGTCAGGTCGTACGCCGGGCGATGCCCGTCCAGAAATTTCATCGGGGACCGCTAAGCAGGCACTTCGCTGCGGTCTCCACTCCAGAGGGTGTGGAACTTCTTGCTCGGGTCCTCATCAGTCCGTCCATAAGTGTGTGCGCCGAAAAAGTCCCGCAGGCCCTGGGTGAGCGCGGCGGGCAGTCGCTCGGTGCGCAGCGCGTCGTAGTACGAGAGCGCCGAGGCGAAGCCCGGGATGGGGATACCCAATTCGGTGGCGGTCACCACGACGCGGCGCCAACTGTCGACGGCCGACTCGATGGCACTGCGGAAATACGGCGCGGCGATCAAGGTCGGCAGATCGGGGTCCTCGTCGAATGCGTCTTTGATTCGGTTGAGGAACTTGGCCCGGATGATGCATCCGCCGCGCCAGATGGTGGCCATGTCGCCCGGGGTGATGCCCCAGTCGTATTCCGCGCTGCCGGCCTGGATCTGGTTGAAGCCCTGCGCGTAGGCGATGATCTTCGACGCGTAGAGCGCCTTGCTGACGTCGTCCACGAACTGCTCTGGATCACTTGGCTTTTGACCCAGGTCGCCAGAAGCCAAGCCGGTAGTGGCCTTGCGTTGGGCCACCGAGCCGGACAGTGCGCGGGCGAACACCGCCTCGGCAATACCGGTCACCGGCACACCGAGGTCGAGCGCGGACTTCACCGTCCAGCGCCCGGTGCCCTTCTGCTCGGCCTCGTCGACGATGACGTCGACGAGTGGCTTGCCGGTCTTGGCGTCGGTCTGGCGCAACACCTGAGCGGTGATCTCGATGAGGAAGCTGTCCAGGTCGCCCTTGTTCCATTCGGCGAACACATCGGCGATCTCCGGTGCCGTCTTGCCGAGCCCGTCGCGCAGCAGCTGGTAGGCCTCGCCGATGAGCTGCATGTCGGAGTATTCGATGCCGTTGTGCACCATCTTGACGAAGTGCCCGGCGCCGTCGGGACCGATGTGGGTGCAGCACGGGACGCCGTCGACGTGCGCCGAGATCTCCTCCAGCAACGGGCCCAGCGACTTGTACGACTCGGCAGGGCCGCCGGGCATGATCGACGGTCCCTTCAGCGCGCCTTCTTCGCCGCCGGAGATGCCGGCGCCGACAAAGTGCAGTCCTCGTTCGCTGATGGCCTTCTCGCGGCGGATGGTGTCGGTGTACAGCGCGTTGCCACCGTCGATGATGATGTCGCCGTCTTCCATCGCGTCGGCGAGCTCGTTGATCACAGCGTCGGTCGGGTCACCGGCCTTGACCATGATGATCACCCGGCGCGGCTTCTCCAACGCATCGAGGAATTCTTCGATCGTCTCCGACCGGACGAACTTGCCCTCGTCGCCGTGCTCTTTGAGCAGCGCGTCGGTCTTGGCGATCGACCGGTTGTGCAGCGCCACGGTGTAGCCGTGACTGGCGAAGTTGCGGGCAAGATTGGAGCCCATCACCGCAAGGCCTGTGACGCCGATCTGCGCGGTACCGGTCTTTGATTCCGACGAGCTCATGTGTGCGCCTCTCAATTTCGTGACTTCATCCAAGGCCTTGCACCGACCACTGTGGCACAGCGGGATTCAGGTCTCTGCAAAGTATCGCCATAGTGCGGTGCGTGGCCGGTTGCCGGGTTAGGCGGCGGTGAACAGCCGGTGCAGTTCGGTGAGCCAGGGGATAGCGAGCGCGATGGTCGGCACGACCAGCACAGCCGCGGCTGCGAGGTAGGCGGCCGTCGACACCCACAGGCTGTTGCCGCTACCGGACAGCCTCCGGACCCGCAGCAGGGTGTGCGCGCCACCGGCGGCAAGTGCACCCATCGGCGCGCGGCCAGACGCGCAGGCCACCAGCGCGCGACCCAGGGGAGCGCGCCCGGCCACCCGAACCGCAGCATCGTCGGCCAACAGCTCAGCCAGCAATTGCACGGCGTCCAAAGCGCTTGCGCTGCGGACGAATCGGGGGAACGCGGCGTGCGCCGCGGTGAAGGCCTCGAGCACCAGGTCGTGGCGGGCGCGCAGATGCGCACGCTCGTGGCTGAGGATCGCGGCGACCTCGTCTTCGGTCAACGAGTCCAACGTGCCCTCGCTGACGACTACGCGGCTGCGCACTCCGGGCAGACAGTAGGCCAGCGGCTGCGCCACTCCCAGCACGCGCAGATCGCGGCCGCGAGCGCAGGCCCGCGCGGCCATCACATCGGGCGACAAGCCGAGCAGGTCGACCAGCATACGGTGATGGGCCCGGCGCCGACGGGTGGCGACCGCGACCCGGACGACAGCCACCAGCAGTCGGGCACCGATCAGCAGGGTGAGCCCGAAGACCGCGACGTCGAGAATCCACAGGGGCCAGCCGAGCCGGCCGATCTCGGCGGCGGGACTGGCAGTCGGCCGCCCGTCAGCTCCCGGGACGAACAATCGGCTGGCGATGGCGATGCCGGCACTGAACGCCGACAGCACCGCGGCGACGGCAATCGCCTGCCAGAGCACCATCGCTGCACGCGGGGCTCGCAACGGCCATGTCGCGCGGGCCAGCAGAACGGGCACCGGGCCGACAAGTATCACCGCAAGTACGGTGAAGGCCAGCCCAGACACTGATCCAGTGTCCCTCAGTCCGCGGGTCGAGCGCCACCAGGCGGCGATTTTCGATGACCCGATTCCAACTCGTCGAGCGCGCGACGCAGCGCCTCTGCTTCATCAGCGCCGACGCGCTCGACGAAGTGCACGAGTGCGCCGTGGCGACTGCCGGTGTCGGAGGCCTGGTCGAGCGCGTCGACCATCAGTCCGGCGACCAGTTCCTCGCGCCCATGGACTGGCACGTACCGGTGCGCACGATCGTCGCGAATTTGCGAGACCAGGTTCTTCTTCGCCAGTCGCTGCAGCACGGTCATCACCGTCGTGTAGGCCAGATCGCGCTGCTCAGCCAGCGCTTCGTGCACCTGACGAACGGTCTGCGGTTGGGGAGCGGACCAGAGGTGATCCATCACCGCGCGCTCGAGATCCCCGAGCCGCGTCAGCTTAGCCATGTTTGCTCATCTCCTTGGCAACGAAGCCAGCGTACTCGCGCTTACTACCGGCCGTCGTACGTCTCCCGCCGGACACGGCCGCCCTGCCGTCAAAAGTCGTGCCGCTCGCGGTGGCGCGTCCGTCCCTTGTGAGGGTCCCGATGGATCCGAAGTGGATCATATGGTTAGGCTAACCTTACAACAGGAGGCGAACGTGACGATATTGATCGACGACCCGCTGATCGCGGCCATGACCATTGACCGCGTGCTGCCGTTGCACGAGTCCAGCCGGCGCCTTCGCGAGCTGTACCCGCAATGCCCACGGGTCTACGGCGTCGCGGTGCTGAGTGACGTGTCGGTGCGCCGCTGGTGGCCGCTGACCTCGGCGCTGAGCACCGATCGGTTGAAGACCATGTTCGACGCGGCCGCGATCGACATGGATCGCCGAAGCGCCGCAAAGCAATTGGCGGCAACCCTGGTCCACACCGTGATCGGACGGGTGGTTGCGCTGGTGGTGCTGGAAGCCAGAGCGTGGGACACCGGGCTGGAGAACCTATGGGTCCACGTCGACTCCGATGGCGTCATCGACTGGGCCGGGGTGGTCGACCCCACGGTGCGGGTGCTGCCCGATGACCCGTGCGTCGGTGACGCATTGAGCGACGGGGTGGTTCGGCTGCCGAGCGAGGCGGCGCTGACGACCTGGGTGGCCCACCGCTGCCACCGCACCCTAGAACCCCTGTTCGCCAAGCTGCACGTGGTCAGCAGCGGCGCGCTGCCGATCGCGGCCATGTGGCACACCGTCGGGGCGATGGTGGTGGCGTCAGCGACTCAAGTGCCGCAGTTGGCCGGCACCGACGAACTGGCCGCCATGCTGCGAGGTCAAGCAGTGCTGGACGCGCTGGTCGGCTTCGGCCTGCCGGTTCGCGGCGTGTCGGCGGCGCGACCGCGCACACGGGCAACCCCTTGCGAAATTAGGGCAGCCTTGCCTATGCTCCTTGCATCGAGCGATCAATGACCGAGACGGTGTCCTGAGGGCTGCAGTGACCCCCGGTCTCTCGATACGGCGAGCCCCGTGCATTACGCACGGGGCTCGCCGGTGTCTAGCAGACGCGCGGTCCGCGCGTCAGTCCTTGATGAAGTGGTACATCCGGTACGACAGGCGCCCTCGCTGCAATTCCTTGTACATCAAGGTGTCTGGTGCGCCGGCGAACAGTTTGCCGAAGGGCCGCAGGAAAACCGGCAACCGGCTGCCGACGAGTTCGAGGTATCGACCCGAGTTGTTGTCCAGCCCGCGCAGCACCTCGGGGTTGATCTCGCGCTTGGATTCCATCCGCATCGGGAGGGCGGCCAGCGCCGCGTCCCATTCGTCGTATTCGAGGAATCCGCGGAAGTCGACGTAGAGGAAGTGCCCGCCCGGGCGCAGCACCCGCACCATCTCCTTGAGGAAGCGGTCGAAGTGTGGGTACGCGTGCGACGCCTCGACGTTGAGCACCGCGTCGAACGACTCGTCCGGGAACGGCAGGTTTTCGGCGTCGCCGTGCACGAAATCCAGGCCCGCGACCGGATAGCGGCGCTTGGCGAACGCGACGCCGTCGGGGTTGAAGTCGAGCCCGGTGTAGGAGGCCGGGTGCAACGTCTTCATCACGTAGTTCCCGCCGCCGCCGTGGCCGCAGCTGGGCTCGAGCACTTTCTTACCGGTGAGGTCGGTCTGGGTCGCCGTGCGGTGGTAGAGCTGAATGCCCCACCGGTTCTTCTCGTCCTCCGGGGCCAGCGGCAGGCCCAGCGGCGGGTCTTCCTCGTAGCCCCAGTTGAGGAAGACGACGTCGTCTTGATCCCACCTGCGGGTGACGAAGGGATACCAGTATTTGTTCATGGCCAACTTGAACCATGAATAACTGCCGAGGGGTTTCACGTATTGCCTGAGGCCGCCTGTCACAGCGGCAAGTATGCCAGTGCGTTACGCGCCGCTGTGGTCAGCCACGGACAGCGAGTCGGAATCGGCCGCCGGCTTGTCGGCCCGGCGGTACACGGTCGCCCGTGCACCCTTCGCCGGCACGGTCGCGACGCCACGCCAGAACGCCTTCTCGCCGGGCGCATCGGTTGGCGCGAAACGGAATTCGCGCAGCAGCATGCGCAGCACGACGTCCGACTCCAAGTTGGCGAAGGCCGCACCGACGCAACGGTTCACGCCGCCGCCGAAGGGGATCCACGCCACGGGCTTGGCAGCGGTGCCCATGTAGCGGTCCGGGTTGAACGACCCGGCGTCCGGGAAGTCATTTTCGGAGGCGTGAGCCAGCTTGATGCTGATGATGATGTTGGTGCCCTCCGGAAGGACCCAGTCGCCCAACCGGATTCGCGTCTTGGTTCGGCGCGTCGTGCCGTCCAGCACCGGTCGGGTGCGCTGCACTTCCCAGATCGTGGCTTGCCGCAGTTCGCCACCGCCGGCATCGGCCTCGTCGGCCAGCCGCTTGCACAGGTCTGGGTGCCGGCTCAGCCGTTCCAGCGCCCAGGCCAACGACGACGCGGTGGTCTCGTGACCGGACCCCAGCAGCGTCAGTAGCTCGTCGGCGATGTGGTCGTCGGAGATCGGCTCGCCGTCTTCGTAGCGGGCCTGCAGCAGCAGTGCCAGCACGTCTTTACGCTCTTCAATGGCTGGATCGGCGCGGGCCTCGGCGATCAGCGCGGCAATGACGGCGTCGAACCGGCGCCGCTGCTTGACGTAGCGCCCCCACGGGCTCCACGGCCCGAGGTTCGTGCGCACGATCGGTGGGCAGACGACGAGCAGCGAGCCGAGCGTCACCATCGCCGGCACGGTCTCCCGAAGTTCTTGCAGTGCAGCACCTTCGGCGCCGAATACCGCACGCAGGATCACCCCGACGGTGATCCGCAGCATCGGCTCGAGCGTTTCGAATTCCTGGCCCTCGGTCCAGGTCGCGATCTCGCGCTCCACCTCTTCTTCAATGATGCGGTCGTAGCTGCGCATCCGCTTGCCGTGAAACGGCGGCGCCAGCAATTTGCGGCGATCGCGGTGCTCGTCGCCGGCGAGGCTGAACGTCGATCCCGGCCCGAACGCCCCACCGATCGACCCATTGCCCGACGGCGGACGCTGGATCAACTCGGTGCCGGTGCTGAACAGCTCTTTGGCCAGCGCCGGGTCGTTGACCACCACCGCGTGATCGTTGTGGGGCAGATTGACGCTCACGACGTTGCTGCCGTAGCGCTCGCAGATGTTGTCGAACATGGCGTGGTTCTGCACCAGGAACTGGACAGTCTGGATCAGCTTCGGAGTCCGGGGACCGGGCGGCAACCGCACCGGCTCGGTCGTCGCCGCTAACATGTCTTCCCTTCCAGCAATGGATTGGTCGTGAGAGCTTCCCGCTAGGCTCACAGAGGTTTTGAAGCCCACAGTATCGGTTGCCGGTAAGTCTTGCACCGAAGTTCCAACACCCCGGAACGACCCGGGTGTTTGCCGGCCGTGTAGACACAGTGGCGTGCAAAAAATGCCCGAGGCGCCGTTCGACAAAGAGTTAGGGCTGGTCTTCACCGAAATCAGCCCGGACCGCACGCAGGCTCAGCTCGACGTCCAATCAAAGTTGTTGCAGCCGATGGGCATCGTGCACGGCGGTGTCCACTGCGCGATGGTGGAGAGCCTGGCCAGCGTCGCGGCCTACACCTGGCTCAACGCCAACGGTGGTGGTGGCTCGGTGGTCGGTGTCAACAACAACACCGACTTCTTGCGCGCGATCAGCAGCGGGACGGTCCGCGGGACGGCGATTCCGATTCATCGCGGGCGGCGCCAGCAACTATGGCAGGTCACCATCATCGACTCGGACGACCGCCTGGTGGCCCGCGGTCAGGTACGACTGCAGAACCTTGAAGCCGAAGCCGGCTGAGGCGACCAATTAGCTGGCGGCCTTTGCCGTCTCGCCCTCATGCGCCTCGGCCGCCAACACCGCTAGTTGTTCAAGTCGGGTGCGGGCGAAGGCTTGCTGCTCGGTGATCGTCAGCTGGCCGCGCCGAGTGCTCAGGAACGTCACCATCCATGACAAGAGTGTGCTGACTTTGGTTTTGAAGCCGACCAGGTAGACCAGGTGCAGCACCAGCCACGCCAACCACGCTATGAAACCGCTGAACTCCAGTGGGCCGATCTGGGCGACCGCGGAGAACCGCGATACGGTTGCCATCGAGCCCTTGTCGAAGTATTGGAATGGCTCGCGATCCGCCGGATTGGCGCCGGCGAGTTCAGCTTTGATCGCGGTGGCGACGTACTTGGCTCCCTGGATGGCGCCCTGCGCAACCCCGGGAACGCCATCGAACGCGGCCATGTCACCGACGACAAACACATTGGGGTGGCCAGGAATTGACAGGTCGGGCAAGCACCTTGACCCGGCCTGCGCGGTCGAGTTCGACGGCCGACTGGCGGGCCAGGTCCCGGCCCAAGGAGCTGGCAGAGACCCCAGCCGACCACACCTTGCACGCCGATTCGATGCGCCGGATGGTGCCGTCGGAGTCCTTGACTGTGATGCCGTCGCGATCAACGTCAGTCACCATCGCCCCGAGTTGGATCTCGACGCCCATCTTCTCCAGCCTCGCGGCGGCTCGCTTGCCGAGCTTGTCGCCGAACGGCGGCAGCACCGCGGGAGCGGCGTCGAGCAGGATGACCCGTGCCCTGGTGGAGTCGATGTGGCGGAAGGCGCCTTTTAGGGTGTAATCAGCCAATTCCGCAATCTGGCCGGCCATCTCGACGCCGGTCGGTCCGGCGCCGACCACGGTGAACGTGAGCAGCTTCTTCCGCCGCTCGGGGTCGTTGGAACGTTCGGCCGCCTCGAATGCGCTCAGGATGCGTCCCCGCAGTTCGAGGGCGTCGTCAATGGACTTCATGCCAGGCGCGAATTCGGCGAACTGGTCGTTGCCGAAGTAGGACTGCCCGGCCCCGGCCGCGACGATCAGGCTGTCGTAGGGGGTTTCGTAGCTATGACCCAAGAGATCCGACACAACGACTTTGCGGCTCAGGTCGATATGGGTCACGTCGCCGAGTAGGACCTGGACGTTGCGCTGCCTGCGCAAGATGACGCGGGTGGTCGGCGCGATCTCGCCTTCGGAGATGATGCCGGTCGCCACCTGATACAAGAGCGGCTGAAACAGGTGATGGGTCGTGCGAGCGATCAATTTGATGTCGACGTTGGCCCGCTTGAGCTTCTTGACCGCGTTCAGACCGCCGAATCCCGATCCGATGACTACCACCCGGTGTCGACGGTTCAATGCGGTGTCTTCGGGCAGGGCGTTCATGGCGTGGTCGCTCCTCAGCGGTTACTGGCTTCACCCATACGTTAGTCGCCCGGACCTGCAATTATCGACGTACGCGCGTGTGATCACCCACACCCGCGGTGTCGCAGGTGACGTACCTCGCTGCAAGGTCAGACCCCGACGACGGGACGCAGCACCTCCGCGACCGCGGTGATGACACCGGGCGTGTAAAACGGCATGTTGATGATCACGCCGTCAATGCCGGCGTCCAACACCTTGGCCTGAACCTGCTCGGCGATGAAGTCGGCGCTGCCGGCCAGCATGCGCCCGCCCATCTCCTCGGGAATCTGGTCCGGCTTCACGTTGTCGTCGAGCAGCACGGTCAGCAGCATGCTGGTCTCCAGTGTGGCGGGGTCGCGGTCGATCTCCTCGCAGCGCTGTCGGACGACGTTGACCTTGCCCGCTAGTTGGTCAAAGCCAGCGATCACGTTGAGATGGTCGAAGTGCCGAGCCGCAAGGGGGATCGTCTTCTTCTCGCCACTGCCACCGATCATCAGCGGGATGTGATCGCGATAGCGCGGGTTGGCCAATGCATTTTCGGCCCGGTACCACTTACCGGCGAAGGTCGGTCGCTCACCCTTGAGCATCGGAAGGATGATGTTCAGGGCCTCGTCGAGTCGGTTGAACCGATCGGTGAAGGTGCCGAATTCGAAGCCGAGCTCGTCGTGTTCGAGCTCGAACCAGCCGGTGCCGATGCCTAGAATCGCGCGCCCCGCACTGACCACGTCGAGGGTGGTGATGACCTTGGCCAGCAACGTGGGATTCCGATAGGTGTTGCCAGTCACCAAGGTGCCCAACTGAACTCGCTCGGTCGCCGTCGCCAGTGCCCCAAGCGCCGTGTAGGCCTCGAGCATCGGCTGGTCGGGGGAGCCGAGCATCGGCAGTTGGTAGAAGTGGTCCATCACGAAAACCGAGTCAAAACCCGCTGATTCAGCCTCGCGCGCTTGCGCGATTACGGTGGGAAAAAGTTGTTCGACGCCGGTGCCGTAGGAAAAGTTGGGGATTTGGAAGCCAAGTCGAATGGTCACAAAATCCAGCCTAGCGACCGACGCGCGGCAGCCAAGGCCGCTGACGCGAATTACGCGCTAAGCGAAGCGCGGCTAGGCGAATTGCCGCACCGCGCCGTGGCTGACGTGCAGCGTCTGCCCGGTGATGTGGCGGGCAGCCGGGCTGGTCAAGAACAACGACATCCGGGCGACCTCGGCAGCAACCGACGGCGGCACGCTGGTCAGGCCCTCGTAACCGGGCTGAGCGCTGCGTCCGGCCGCGACGGCGTTCACGGTGATACCGCGGGTGCCGAACACTGTCGCCTGGCCGGCAACCCAGCTGGCGAGAGCGGCCTTGACCGCAGCCTCGGCACTACCCGGGCGGGGGTTTTCCGGCACGACACTGATGATCGAGCCACCGGATCGCAGGTGATCGCCGACCGTTTCGAGGGTCAGCACCGCCGACAGCACGGTGTCGTCCAACGAAGTGCGCCAGGCGGTCGCCAGCTCGGACAGCGAGTAGGCGCGCGGGTCACCGGACTCCCAGCGAGGCGCCGGAACGTTGACGATGGTGTCGAGGTGGCGGGGAAACAGGTGGCGAACCTCCGCCAGCGCGGCGGGGTCGGTGTTGTCGCAGACGATCGCGTCCGCTTCGATCTCCTTGGCGGCTACCTCGAGGTCGTCTCGCCGTACACCGAGCAGAGTGACCGTGTGGCCGTCGTTATGGAATCCTTCAGCAACGGCGCGACCCAGTTCGGTGTCGCCTCCGGTGACCAGTACCTCCACCGCCATGACCTCCTTGTATTCAGCATTGAATCCAGGTGCCGGCTCGTTCAGAGCAGCTGCGGTTTCCGCCTAGAGCAACGGTCATCCGATGCTTCGATGGTGGCATACCGCAACGCCGGTCCCTGGGATTTCAGGGCGTGTATGGCATTAACGTTTCCTTATGTTACTGGACGGTAGCTAGATATGAAACTCCGAATCCGGCACGAGGCGGTCACCGTTTGGACAACGCTGAGCACTGTGACATCTCGCCTGGGCACCGGCCGTTCCTTCGGGGTGTCAGGCCTGCTGGTGCTGGCGCTGTTGGTGAATCTGAGCGGGTGCGGGCAGAAGCCGCAGCCAGCGGCGACGGCGCACTCGTCGTCGAGTCGTGCGCCGATCACCTCGATTATGGTGTTCGCCGCCCTTCCGCTCAAACCGGCTTTTACGTTGATTGCCGGCAAGTTCCAAACCGACAATCCTGGCGCCACAGTCGAATTCGACTTCGCGACTTCGGCGGAACTCGCCAACAAGTTGGCTCAGGGCGCGAAAGCCGACGTCTTCGCCTCGGCCGACAGCGCCCAGATGGACACGGTGGTCAAAGCGGACCTGACGAGCAGCGATCCGGTCAACTTCGCGTCCAACACCCTGGTGATCGTCACCGCCCCGGGCGACCCGAAGCAGATTCGGACCTTCGCCGACCTCGCCAAGCCTGACGTGCGGGTCGCGGTGTGCCAGGCGTCGGCGCCATGCGGAGCGGGGGTGCAACACATCGAGGACGACACCGGCGTGCATTTCGATCCAGCCAGCGAGGAGTCGATAGGGGCCGCGGTGCTCGCCAGAGTCACTGACGGAGCGGCCGACGCCGGGCTTGTCTACATGAATGATGCGCACAAGGCGGGCGACAGGGTCGACACCGTCAGATTTCCGGAGTCGGCCAACGCGGTGAACATCTATCCGATCGTCGCCCTCAAGACGGCAGCGCAATCAGCGCTGGCGCAGAAGTTCGTCGACCTGGTGACCGGTGCGACGGGCCAACGGGTGCTGAGCCAGGCCGGCTTCGCCAGCCCCTAAGCGGTGACGCGCCCGGCGGCGCCGGCGTTAGCGAATCGTCACCAAAACCACCCGCGACGCACGGCCGAAGCGGTGATCTGCAAGTTTGCGGCGGTACGCGTGCTCGCAGCCGACGAAAAAGCGGCCGCAACGTTCGCTATTCACACTTGCGTCACGGGTGTAACACGGTAGATTTTTTGGTCATGGACCAGGTGGACCGCTATTCGACACGGCCCAAAAACCGCTGGATGACGCGCGTTATCGCTGCAATCGGTGGTGCCGTATCGATCACATTTGCGATGCCGGCCGCAGCCGGCGCCGATCCGGTGCCGGCGCCGCCCCCGAACCCTGCGGCGCCCGCCCCGGGCGCGCCGGCTCCGGCTCCGATCCCGGCTCCTGCACCTGGGGTACCGGACGCGGCACCGGGCCCCGGTGGTCCCGCCGTTGCTCCACCGCCCGCCGCCCCGCTCGGGGCGCCGCCGGCGGACCCGAATGTTCCGCCCCCGCCCCCGGTCGACCCGAACGCCGGCCGGATCGACAACCCGGTCGGTGGCTTCAGCTATGTCCTTCCCGCCGGCTGGGTGGAATCCGATGCGACGCACCTGGACTACGGTTCGGCGCTGCTCAGCAAGATTTCCGGTGCACCGACGCCCGGCCAGCCACCGCCGGTCGCCAACGACACCCGCGTCGTGCTCGGCAAGTTGGACCAGAAGCTTTACGCCAGCGCCGAACCCGACAACGCGAAAGCCGCGGCGCGGCTGGCGTCGGACATGGGTGAGTTCTTCATGCCCTACCCCGGCACCCGGGTGAACCAGGAGACGATCCCGCTCGGCGCCAACGGCGCGGCCGGCGGAGCCTCGTACTACGAGGTGAAGTTCAGCGACGCCACTAAGCCGAACGGCCAGATCTGGGCGGGCGTGGTGAGCGCGCCAGGCCCGGCGGGCGCGCCGAGCCAACGCTTTTTCGTGGTCTGGCTGGGCACCGGTGGCGACCCCGTCGATAAGGCAGGCGCGAAGGGGCTGGCCGAATCGGTACGACCGCTAGGCGCGGTTCCCGGCCCGGCACCAGCGCCGGGGGCGCCTGCTCCGGGTCCGCCTCCTCCGCCGGGCGCTCCCGCTCCGGCACCTGCTCCCGGCGCGCCGGCTCCGGCACCTGCTCCGGGAGCTCCGGCCCCCGCTCCGGGCGCTCCGGCGCCTGCGCCTGTCGTACCGCCACCGCCCGGACAGCCCGCCGGCGGCAACGGTCCGGCACCGGCTCCCGGCAGGGTGTCGACCTAGCCTGGATGTGCTGAACATTCCCTACCGGGCGCTCGGCTCGTTAGGCTGGCGAGGTACACCGGAAACAGTCCGGAAGTGGGCTGCATACAAATCAATACGCTAGGAGCCGGTCGTGATTCTGCACATCATCTGGATGCTCATCCTCGGCCTCATCGTCGGTCTCGTTGCGCGACTGATCGTTCCCGGTAGTCAGCCGCTGGGCTTGATCGCAACATCTATCCTCGGCATCGTGGGCGCCTACGTCGGCGGCACGCTCGGCAGCGTCGTCTTCCCGCCGCACCAATTCACTGTCACCCCGCCGATCAATCACTCGTTCCTGGGTGCGCTTGTCGGCTCCGTGCTGCTGTTGTTCATCTACAAGGTGGTCAAGTCGCGCGGCTGACCTCCGCCGCGATCCTCACCACGATGCGCGCGTGGCAGGTCGCCCACCCGGGTCCGATCGGCACCGAACCGCTGGAATACGTCAGCACCCAGGTCCCGCAGCCCGGACCGTCGGAACTTCTGATCGCCGTGCGTGCTTGCGGAGTGTGCCGCACCGACCTGCATGTCACCGAGGGCGATCTCCCGGTGCACCGGGAGAGGGTGACGCCCGGACACGAAGTAGTCGGCGAGGTGGTTGAAGTCGGCGCCGACGCCGATGGTGAGTTCCACGTCGGCGACCGGGTCGGCATCGCGTGGCTGCGGCACACCTGCGGGATATGCGTTTACTGCCGGCGCGGCGATGAGAATCTGTGCCCGAAGTCCCGCTACACCGGGTGGGACGCCGACGGCGGATACGCCGAATTCGCAACGATCCCTGCGGCATTCGCCCACCATCCGCCGGGCGGCTACAGCGACAGCGAACTGGCGCCACTGTTGTGCGCCGGCATCATCGGCTACCGGTCGCTGCAGCGCGCAGCGCTTCCTGCCGGCGGCCGGCTGGGCATCTACGGGTTCGGCGGCAGCGCGCATATCACCGCGCAGGTCGCGCTGACCCAAGGCGCCGAGGTGCACGTGATGACGCGCGGCGTCGCGGCTCAGCAGCTGGCGCTCGAGCTGGGCGCCACGTCCGCACAAGGTGCCGCCGGTCCGCCACCGGTGCAGCTCGACTCTGCGATCCTGTTCGCACCAGTCGGCAATTTGGTACTGCGGGCGCTGGAGGCGCTGGATCGTGGCGGGACGCTGGCGATCGCCGGTATCCATCTCAGCGACATTCCTGCGCTGAATTACCAGCGGCATCTGTTCCAGGAGCGTCAGATTCGCTCAGTGACCTCGAACACCCGTGCTGACGCGCGGGCCTTCCTCGAGTTCGTCGGCGAACACCACATCTCTGTGACAACACCGGAATATCCACTGAGTCAAGCCAATCGGGCGCTGTCGGATCTCAGCACCGGCCGCATCTCCGGGGCGGCGGTGCTCCTGGTCTAGCGACTTCTCAGCTGGACAGCTGCCAGACCAGGGCAGCGGCGAGCGCCCCCAGTCCGTTGAGCGACCAATGCAGTGCGATCGGCGCCAGCAGACTGCCGCTGCGTCGTCGCAGCCAGCTGAAGACGAAACCGGCCGCGGCGGTCGCGACCACCGCCAACACCACCCCAGCCAACATGCCGACCACGCCGCCGCCGAAGATCCGGGTGAAGCCGACGTTGCTGCTTGTCAGCCCCAGCGACGTCGCGATATGCCACAGCCCGAACAGCAGTGAGCCGGCCAACGCCGCACCCCGAAATCCCCACGCCCGGTTCAGGGCACCATGCAGTACGCCGCGGAACGCCAGTTCCTCGGGGATGACGGTTTGCAGCGGGATGATGATCATCGACGCCATCAGCGCGCCAGAGATCGTCGCGTAGTGCTGGTTCATGAACATCGGCCGGGTCAGCGGCAACAGTGCGCCCACCGCGATCACCGCCATCACCGACGCGATGGCGCCCGCGGCGTACGCGGCGCCCGACTTCCAATGCTCGCGGCCCAGACCGAGTTCAGCCCAACCCAGACCATTGACCCGCAACCAGGCGACCAAACTGATCGCGGCAACCGGGACTGTCACGATGCTGGCCCACGGCGTGGTGAAGTGCGCGATCAGATTGGTCAACGTCAGCACGACCACGACGACCGCGACATCGACCTGGATCCGCAACTGGTGCAGCGCCGAGAGTTGCGCGAACAGCGGGTGGGGTTCCGCCGCGACGCTCTCGTAGCCAGACATCTCCCCAGGCTACCGATGACAACGAGGCAAGTGACTCAAGTTGACACCTGCCAACTACGCTGGCCTGATGCCTGACAACGCCGTGCCGCCCGCGAATGGGCTCGACGGCGGCGACCCGCTGCAAGGGCTGCTGGCGTCGCTCCGGGTGCTCGACCTGTGCGACGACGACGGCGATGCCGTCACCCGGATACTGGCCGACCTGGGTGCCGACGTCCTGAAGGTGGAGCCGCCCGGCGGCAACCCGTCCCGGACGAGTCGGCCCACGCTGCGGGGCACCGGCGTGCGGTTCGCGCTGCACAACGCGAACAAGCGCAGCGCGGTGCTCGACCCGTCCGACCCGGACGACCGCGAGCGGCTGATAAAACTCGCCGGCAGTGCCGACATCGTCGTCGACAGCGGATTTCCCGGCCGGGCCGCTGCGTACGGAACCTCCTGCGAAGAGCTCGCCGATCGGTTCCCGCACCTGGTGGGGTTGTCGATCACCGACTTCGGCACGACGGGACCCCGCGCAGCGTGGCGGGCAACCGATCCGGTGCTCTATGCGCTGTCGGGTGCGTTGGCGCGGTCCGGTCCCACCACCGGCACACCGGTATCACCGCCCGACGGTATCGCCTCGGCCACCGCCGCCGTCCAGGCCGCCTGGTCGGCACTGGTCGCCTACTACAACAGATTACGTTGTGGCACAGGTGATTACATCGACTTCTCCCGGTTCGAGGCCGTGGTGATGGCACTCGACCCGGCGTTCGGGGCGCACGGTCAGGCCGCGGCCGGCATCCGCCGACCGGACCGGTGGCGCGGACGCCCCAAGAACCAGGACGCCTATCCGATCTATGCCTGCCAGGACGGCCACGTCCGGCTGTGCGTGATGTCGCCACGCCAGTGGCACGGACTCAGGCGCTGGCTGGGGGAACCTGACGAGTTTCAGGATCCGAAGTACGACGTCATCGCGGCTCGGTTCGCGGCCTGGCCACAGATCGGCGCACTGGTCCAGCGACTGTTCGCCGATCAGACGATGAAAGCACTTGTAGCAGAAGGACAGTCGCACGGTGTGGCGATATCCGCCGTGCTGGATCCCACACAGATCCTGGCGTCCGACCACTTCCAGGCCGTCGGCGCGGTCACCGACGCCGAGCTTGTCCCCGGCGTGTGCAGCACCATCCCGACGGGCTATTACTCGGTCAACGGCCAGCACATCGGTTTTCGCGCACCAGCGCCGCCGGCAGGCGCCCACAATGCGCAATGGAACGCCGAGGCTGCCACGATAGCGGCGCCCGCTAAATCTGGGCTGCGCCCGTTCGACGGGCTGCGCGTCATCGACCTCGGCGTCATCGTCGCCGGTGGCGAACTCAGCCGGCTGTTCGGCGATCTGGGCGCCGAGGTGATCAAGGTCGAGAGCACGGCCTACCCGGACGGACTGCGACAGGCCCGCGTCGGTGAAGCCATGAGCGAATCCTTCGCGTGGACACATCGCAACAACCTGGCGTTTGGCCTCGACCTTCGCAGCAGCGCCGGCCAACAGGTGTTCAGCCGACTGGTCACCGACGCCGACGCAGTGTTCGCCAACTTCAAGCCGGGAACTCTTGCTGCACTTGGCTTTCCATACGAAACCCTGCGGTCTCTGAATCCGCGCGTTGTGCTGGCAGAAAGCAGTGCGTTCGGCGACCGCGGGCCGTGGAGCAACCGGCTGGGGTATGGCCCGTTGGTGCGCGGCACCGCGGGCGTCAGCAAGCTCTGGACTGACCCACACCCGCGGCCGGAAGACTCCGGCTCGCGACACCGGTTTTACGACGCCACGACCGTGTTTCCCGATCACGTGGTCGGACGGATCACCGCGATCGGCGCGCTGGCGGCGCTGATCCATCGTGACCGCACCGGCACTGGGGCGCGCGTGCACGTCTCGCAGGCGGAGGCCGTCGTCAACCAACTCGACACGCGCTACGTCACGGACGCGGCCCGCGCCGACGACAACATCGAATTGGAAGACGACACCAGCCTCCACCAGGTTGTGCCGTGCGCGGGCGACGATGAGTGGTGTGCGATCTCGATCCGCACCGACGACGACTGGCGTTCGGCCAGTACGGTTTTCGGACTCGCTGAGCTGGCGGACGATCCACGGTTCGCCACCGGCGAGACGCGACTGGCGCATCGGAGCGAGTTGGTTGCGCACGTCTCGACGTGGACCCGGGACCGCACACCGCGAGAGGTCGCCGAGGCTCTGCAATCGGCCGGTGTCCCGGCCGGGCAGATGAACCGCCCCCCAGACATCCTGGAAGATCCCCAACTGTGCGAGCGAAAGTTGTACAGCGACATGCGCCATCCGCTGTTCGACCATCCGCTGGCCGCCGAGACCGGCCCGGCGCCGTTCCGGCACATCCCGCCGGCGCCTCAGCGTCCGGCGCCGCTGCCCGGACAAGACACCCGTGAAATCTGCCACAAGGTGCTCGGCATGAGCCGCGAGGAAACCGACCAACTGATCCATGACGGGGTGCTGTTCGCATCCACCGACACCGCGGAAGGTCTTGCTTGATGCCCGTCAACCCCAGAACGCCGGTGCTGGTCGCCCATGGCCAGGTAAACCACCGCGAGGCGGCCCAGGAGAACACCCTCGAACCGGTCGATCTGATGGCCGCCGCTGCGCGCGAAGCCGCCGACGCGCGCGTGCTGGAGGCGATCGACTCGATCCGGGTGGTCAACCTGCTGTCGGTGTACTACCGCGACCCGGCGCTGCTGCTCGGGCAGCGCATCGGCGTCGGCCAATTCACCACTCGCTACAGCGGCATCGGCGGCAACGTCCCACAGACGCTGGTGAACCGGGCGTGCGCCGACATCCAGCAGGGACGCGCCGACGTAGTGCTGGTGGCCGGCGCCGAGATGTGGCGAACCCGAACGCAACTGCGAGCCGACGGGCAGCGGCTGACCTGCACCGAGCAGGACAACTCGATTCCGCAACCCGAGGGCAGCGACGAGAACGTGCCGATGGCCGGGGATGCCGAGATCCGCATCAAGCTGGACCGCCCCGCGTACATCTACCCGATGTTCGAGCAGGCCCTGCGGGTCAGCACGGGGGAGTCTGTCGATGACCACCGCCACCGCATTGGGGAATTGTGGGCGCGGTTCAACGAGGTTGCGGTTCAGAATCCGCATGCCTGGATTCGCAAACCCGTTACTGCCGAAGAGATTTCACAACCCGGACCGACGAACCGGATGATCAGCTGGCCGTACACCAAGCTGATGAACTCCAACAATATGGTCGACCAGGGTGCCGCGTTGATCCTGACGTCGGTGGAGGCCGCCACCCGGTTGGGCATCCCGACCGATCGATGGGTCTACCCGTACGCGGGCACCGACGCGCACGACACGTATTCGATCAGCGAGCGGGCCGAACTCCATGGGTCGCCGGCGATCCGGATCGGCGGTGGTCGAGCGCTGGAACTGGCCGGCTTGGGCATCGACGACATGGACTACGTCGACCTGTATTCGTGCTTCCCCTCCGCGGTGCAGGTCGCGGCCGCCGAACTCGGGCTCCCGGTTGACGATCCGGCCCGACCCCTGACGGTTACCGGCGGGCTGACGTTTGCCGGCGGGCCGTGGAACAACTATGTCGCGCACTCCATCGCGACGATGGCCGGACTGCTGACCGCCAATCCCGGACGTCGCGGGTTGATCACCGCCAACGGCGGTTACCTCACCAAGCACAGTTTCGGCGTATACGGGACCGAGCCGCCCCAGACCGAATTCCGTTGGGAAGACGTCCAACCCGCGGTAGATCGGGAGCCGAACCGGACGGCCGCGGTGGAATGGGAAGGCGTGGGCACCATCGAAGCCTGGACGACACCGTTCGATCGAGATGGCCAGCCCGAGAAGGCTTTCCTGTCGGTTCGCACCCCCGACGAGCGGCGCACCCTGGCCTTGATCACCGACCCGTCAGCGGCGGCAGCCACTGTGCACGAAGACATCGGCGGGGCCAAGGTCGCCGTCCACGCCGACGGTTCCGCCACATTGCAATGAGTTAACAGGGTTAGCTGAAACCTGTCTGTAACCGCTTCACGCGATTATGGTCTTCCAATCGACTAGAGGCCGTGGAGGTGCTCGGGGGTGCGGATCCTGTTGACCGGCGTCACCGGCCTGCTCGGGCGTGCCATGGCCCGGCAATTGGTTGCGGCCGGCCATACGGTCACCGGCGTGGCCGCGTACCCGCACCAGAACCTCCATCCCGACGTCGACTTCGTCGAGGCGTCACTTGACGACCCGGTCGTGCAGCGGCTGGCCGACGCCGCCGATGTGGTCCTGCATCTGGCCCCGATCGAACCCGGCGCGCCCGGGAGCGCCGGAATCGACGGGCTGGTCCGGGTGGCGTATGCGGCCGCACGTGCCGGTGCGCGATTGATCTACGTATCTGCGGCGGCCGGGGAGCCGACGCTCTACGCGCAGGCCGAGACGCTGGTGGATAGTGGCTGGGCACCGAGCCTGGTGGTGCGGACAGCGCCGCTGGTGGGCCGCCAGCTCGACTGGATGATCTGCCGCACCGTCGCCAGCCTGCTGCACAGCACGTCCGCGGTGGACCTGGTACGGGTGCTGCATTTCGACGATCTGCTTCGGTTTCTCGTGCTCGCCGTGGCCACCGACGTCGCCGGCGTCGTCGATTTGGCGAGTCCGGACTCGATCGATGTCACCGCCGCGCGCAGCATGCTGCGATCGGCCGGGCAGCGCCCGCGGCGCGCGCGCGTGCCGGGCTGGGCCCAGCTGACACCCGACCTCAACCTCGCGGCACTGCAGGAATCGTGGCGGTTCGAATTCGCCTGGCCGACAACCGATGCCATCGCCGACACCGCGCGCGGGCTGGAAGCTCGCAAGTTCGACGCCACGGGCGCGGCGGCCTTGCCGGGACGTCTGCCGTTGCCCATCGAAGTCGGCCTGCCGATCGAGCCGTTGGACGGGACGCCGTTGCGGCCGGCCGCGCCACACGAGCAGGAGGGGGAATTCGACGATTGGGTCGATCCGCGCTTCGCAGTGTTCAGCGCCGTTCCATTGGCCGCGACGCTGCCGGGTCCGTTGACCCCCATGACGCTCGACGTCCAGATCCCCGGCTTGCGTGCCGCGGCGCGGATGATGGCCCCGGTGATGGCGCGCGGCGATGTCGTTGCCGCCGAGTGGGAAAGCAGGGCGGTCGCGGTATTCGGTCACCACCCCTACGTTGGCGTTTCGGCCAGCGCGATAGCGGCAGAACAGCTGCCCGGCTGGGACCTCGGCGAGATTGTGCGGGCCTCGCTGGGCAATTCACCGGTCGACTCGCTGTTTCCGTTGGGCCGCCCGAGACAAAGCGGGCTGATCGGATCTGCGACTGCCAAGGCGGTCGTGGTCAAACGCGCGTTGGCGTTGCTGCGGCACCTCAAGGCAGACACCCAGGCATACGTCGCGGCGGCGACGGCTGAACATCTTGCTGCGGCGCAACTGAATTCGCTCTCCGATGCCCAGTTGCAGGCGCGCGTCCGGCTACTACGCGACAGAATTCATCAGGGCTGGGCACTGACCGGGTTGTGGCTGATCGACAGCGGTGTCACCGCGGCCACGGTGGAGCGCCGCGGCGTGCACGTCGCCATCGCCGGGATGGGCGCCTTGGTGGACAGCAATGCCGTTACCGCGAAGAGCTCGTCGCTGGCAGCGCTGATCCGCGGCGATCTGCAGTTGTGTGCGTTGGCTGTCGACGGCGACCTCGCCGGAATCAGTGCCCAGTCGCAGACCGTCGGCGCGGCCTTCGCCGCCGCGGTCAGCAGCATCGGGCATCGTGGTCCGGGCGAGGTGGAGCTGGCCAACCTGATGATCGATGACGATCCGGCGATCCTGCTTGCCGCGGCGGGCCGGGCCGCGACCGAGCTTCCACAGCGGATGCCATCGGCTGCGGCAGGGGAGAAGCTGTCCGAACGGTTGGCGGCCAGCGCCCGTGCTTCTCGGGAAACGGCTTACGACACCACGATTCAATTCACGCATGAGCTTCGAATGACGTTGCGCGAGCTAGGTTCTCGGTTCGTCGCGCACGAACTGATCGATGTGGCCGGCGAGATTTTCTATCTGACCTGCGACGAGGCGGTCACGCTGCCGTCCGATGCCCGGCTACGAATCAAACGTCGGCGCGCCGAGCGGGAGCGGTTTCAAGGGCTACGACTGCCCGACGTCATCACGGTCAGCTGAGCACGTCGCTCAGTGACACCTGCGAATCGGCCAACTTGTCCGGATCCACCGGCGCCTTCTTGTGGATCAGGTTCTTGATGTCGTCAAGGACATCCCAGACGTTGACGTTCATCCCGGCCAGCACCCGACTGTCGGCATCGAGCCAGAACGCCACGAATTCCCGGCTCTTGACGTCCCCGCGAAACACCACCCGCTGAAAGTCGGGCGCATGGCCGACGTATTCCATGCCCAAGTCGTACTGGTCGGTGAAAAAGTAAGGCAACTCTTTGTATTCACCGGACTCGCCGAGCATGCCGGCCACGGCAACCTCCGGTTGCTTGAGCGCAGTGGCCCAGTGTTCGGTGCGGATCCGCTCCTCGAACAGCGGGTGTTCGGCGGCGGCGATGTCTCCGATCGCGTAGATATCGGGCGAGCTGGTCTTCAGCGATGCGTCGACGAGCACGCCGCCGTCTTCGGTCGCCAGACCGGCCTGCTCGGCCAATTCGATGTTGGGCTGAGCGCCAACCGCTATCAGCACGCGGTCGGCGGTGATCGTCGACCCGTCGCCCAACTTCAGGCCGGTAGCTTTGCCGTCCTCGGTGGTGACCTCTTTGACCTCGACTTCCAGGCGTAGATCCACGCCGTGGTCGCGATGCAGCTGGGCGAAGACCTTGCCGACTTCCTCGCCGACCGCACAGCTCAGGGGCACCTTCGCGGTTTCGACCACGGTGACGTCGACGCCGCGCTGGCGGGCACTTGCCGCGACCTCCAGCCCGATCCACCCGGCGCCGATCACGGCCAGCGAGGTTCCCTCCTTGAGGGTGGTGTCCAGGTTCGAGGCGTCGTCGACCGTGCGCAGGTAGTGCACTCCGGTGGATTCAGCACCCGGGATGTCCAGCCATCGCGAGCGCGATCCGGTGGCCAGCAGCAGTTTGTCGTAATGAAGACTGGTGTCGTCCGAGAGTGTGACGGTGTGCTCGGTCGGATCAATCGACAACACCTCGGTGCTGGTGCGCAGTTCGATCTTGTTCTGCCGGTACCAGTCCGAATCGTGCACGGTGAAATCGCTGAGCTTTTTCTTGCCCGCCAGAAAGTCTTTCGACAGCGGTGGCCGCTCGTAGGGAAGGTGCTCCTCTTCCGCGATCAGCACGACTTTCCCGTCGAAGCCTTTTTCGCGCAACGCTTCGGCCGCCTTGGCTCCGCCGAGCCCGCCGCCGACGATGACAAATGTTTTCGAGTCCGATGCCATGGGCTATCGCGTACCCGTCCTCCGGCTTCGCAAACGTGGTGGTCATTTGGGTGGCAGCCCGCGGGCAAAGTCGGCGCCGCGGGTCACCCAGTCGGCCAGCTGCCGTGTGGTTTTCACGCCGTCAGCCTCGACGCGGATCCATCCGCGGACTTCACGGCCGGCCATCACCATCGGGTTGACATGAGCTCGCGCCAGCAGCTTTTCGGTGTCGTCGGGTGGCACCCGCACCATGAGGCCGCCCTGGTTGCTGACGGCCACGGACATGTTGCCATTGATCAGGAACGCCAAGCCGCCGAACATCCGCTTCTCGTCGACCCCGCGGATCGGGCCCAGCAGCTCGCGAACGCGATCGGCGAGGTCGGTGTCATAGCTCATGCGTTCACCTGGACAACGCTTCGGCAGATCGAGATGAGATAGGCCGTCATTATTCCGCCTCGGTCCAAGTCAACCCGGTTGGTCATCTAGAGATCGACGACAAACCGGGTTGACATCAGGCACTGCATCACCGCAGGTTAGCGGATGTCACGCAGCGGCGGTCACCGTCTCCTGACGCGGTTCGAGTGCCAGTGCGACGATCTCGGCGACGTCGGTCATCGGCCTGACGTCCAGCGCCTCGAGCACCTCGGCGGGCACATCGTCCAGGTCAGGCTCGTTGCGCTGCGGGATGAAGACCGTCTTGAGTCCGGCCCGCTGCGCCGCCAGCAACTTCTGCTTGACGCCGCCGATCGGCAGCACCCGACCGTTTAGCGTCACCTCCCCGGTCATCCCGACGTCGCCGCGGACCTCGCGTCCGGTAGCCATCGACACCAGCGCGGTGACCATCGTGACACCGGCCGATGGCCCGTCCTTGGGGACGGCGCCGGCAGGAACGTGCACGTGGATCTGCCGGTTCAGCGCGGCGGGGTCGACGCCCAACTCCTCGGCATGGGCACGCACGTAGGAGAGCGCGATCTGCGCGGACTCCTTCATCACGTCGCCCAGCTGACCGGTCAGCTGCAAACCGGGCTCACCATCATTGGCACCTGCCTCGATGTAGAGCACATCGCCACCTAGTCCGGTCACCGCCAAGCCGGTCGCCACGCCCGGCACCGCCGTGCGTTCCGCCGACTCCGGGGTGAAGCGCGGCCGGCCCAGGTAGTCGACCAGGTCCGGCTCGTCGATCGTCAACGCCTCGTCAGCGATCTTGGTGGTGACCTTGCGTAATGCCTTGGCCAACAGTCGTTCGAACTGCCGCATGCCCGGCTCTCGGGTGTAGTCGGCGGCGATCTTGCGCAACGCAGCCTCGGTCACGCTGACCTCATCGTCGGTCAGACCGGCGCGGTCGCGTTGCCGAGGCAGCAAGAAGTCGCGCGCGATGGCGACCTTGTCGTCCTCGGTGTAGCCGTCGATCTGCACCAGCTCCATCCGGTCCAACAGCGCCGACGGGATGTTCTCCATCACGTTGGCGGTCGCCAGAAACACCACATCGGACAAGTCCAGATCCAGGTCCAGGTAGTGGTCGCGGAAGGTGTGGTTCTGCGCCGGGTCCAGAACCTCCAGCAGCGCCGCACTCGGGTCGCCACGGAAATCCGAGCCGACCTTGTCGATTTCGTCAAGCAGCACAACGGGATTCATCGATTCCGCTTCACCGATCGCACGCACGATTCGACCGGGCAGCGCACCGACGTAGGTGCGACGGTGGCCGCGGATCTCGGCCTCGTCGCGAACCCCACCAAGAGCGACACGGACGAACTTGCGGCCGAGGGCCCGGGCGACGCTCTCGCCCAGCGAGGTCTTGCCGACCCCAGGCGGGCCGGCCAGCACCATCACCGCACCGGAGCCACGACCGCCGACGACCTGAAGTCCCCGTTGGGCACGACGGGCCCGGACCGCCAGGTACTCGACGATGCGGTCCTTGACGTCGTCCAAACCGTGGTGATCGGCGTCGAGGATCTCGCGGGCGGCCTTCAGGTCGGTCGAGTCCTCGGTCCGGGTGTTCCATGGCAGGTCGAGCACGGTGTCGAGCCAGGTACGGATCCAGCCGCCTTCGGGGCTCTGCTCGCTGGAGCGTTCCAACCTGCCGACCTCGCGCAGCGCCGCCTCACGAACCTTGTCCGGCAGGTCGGCCGCTTCGACGCGGGCCCGGTAGTCGGCTTCCCCTCCTGGCCCGCCGGTTCCCTCCTCACCGAGCTCCTTGCGGATCGCGTTCAACTGCTGGCGCAGCAGGAATTCCTTCTGCTGCTTCTCCATGCCTTCGCGAACGTCTCCGGCGATCTTGTCGTTGACCTCGACTTCGGCCAGATGGTCACCGGTCCAGTCGATCAGCGCTTGCAGCCGCTCGGCGACATCTTCGGTCTCCAGCAGTTGACGCTTCTGCACGTCGGTCAAATACGACGCGTAGCCGGCCATGTCCGCCAGGGCCGACGGGTCGGTCAGCTTGTTGACCACGTCGACGAGCTCCCAGGCCTCGCGGCGCTGCAGCATCGCCAGCAAAAGCTTCTTGTATTCGGTTGCGAGATCACGGTTTTCGTCCGTGGGCTCGGCGTCGGCAACCTCTGTCACCTCGACCCACAGAGCGGCACCCGGTCCGCTGGCGCCCGCACCGATGTGGGCGCGGCGCTCGCCGCGCACGACTGCGGCGGTGCCACCGCCGGGGATCCGGCCGACCTGAACGATCGTTGCTAGAACGCCGTAGGACGGGTAGCGGTCGTCAAGTCGGGGGGCGATCAGCAGAGTGCCCGATTCGGTGGCTCGCGCGGCGTCCACAGCGGCGCGGGCGGCGTCGTCCAGCGCGATCGGCACCACCATTCCGGGTAACACCACAGGGTCGCTGACAAACAACACCGGCACTGATTTGGCTTCAGCCATCATTCCTCCAAAGTTAAGTCTGATGCGCTCAACCTGGACTGACTCCAATTTGTTCCCGGCTGCCGTCGGCGACCATTCCACGGTGCATCACTCGGTCTCCGAGCACGCCCGCATGGTCGGCGCGGTGCAGGACACAACGGTTGTCCCACATCACCACATCCCCGGGCGACCAGGTGTGCCGATAAACGTTGTCGGCTCGGGTGGAGTGCGCGAACAGGAATTCGACCATGTCCGCAGCCTGCTCCGGCGACATGCCGCTGATGTGGGAGCAGCGCTGCGGAGTCGACAGGTAGAGATAGGGGCGGCCGGACATTGGGTGGACATTGATGATCGGATGCGCGGCCGACGTCTCCGCATCCGCCCCGAGCTGCAAGCCCGTCACCACGTGCGTGATGCAGCGGCCGCGTATCTCCTGCCGGATGTCGGCGGGCAATGTCTCGTACGCGGCGTATTGGTTGGTGAACAACGTCTGCCCACCTCGGTCCGGCACTACCACCGCCCGTAGAGCGGTGAAGGCCGGCGGTTGTCGCACGTAACTCGTATCGGTGTGGAAACTCGATCGCTGCGGACGTGTCCGGCAGATGTTGCTGACCACGTTGAGTTCCGGCTGTCCGGGTACCGGGGTTTCTCCGAGAGTGAACATGGTCGGACCGACACTTCGGAGAAAGCGGAGAAAGCTCGCGTCGTCGGCGCGCTGGCCGCGCAGGACGATGAGGCCGTGCTCGGCGAGCAGGTGACGCACTGCCGCGGCGGTATCAGCGTCGAGAGTGTCGACCTGAAGTCCGGTCACCGTGGCGCCGACGGGGGTCAACGCATTGACGTCAAGCATGGTGTTCCTTCGCGTTTCATCTCGGAAAGCCCGATCTCCAACAGTTCGGGCACGGTGACACCGATGGCGGACGCCATCACCGCAATGACGCTGCCGGGCGCATACGAGCAATAGAGCCCGGCTTCCAGAAACCAGGGCTGGCCGTCCCTGTCGATCCGAAAATCGAACAAGCTGTAGTGCCGGCAACCCAGAGCGAGGTGACAGCGTCGCGCCGCCGCCCACACCCGTTGGGTGAGAAGGTCGTCGTCGACAACGATCCACGCTCTCGAGCGGTCTTTTGCGACGAGATACAAGTCGCCGTTGTCGGTTCGGGCGAGTTTGTCGTCACGGGTGCGAATGGGTTTGCTGAACGGATCCATTGCGTACTCTTCCAGCGGCAGGCAGACCAGTTCGCCGTCGCGAACGATGATGCCGCAGCGCACTTCTCGACCCAGCTCGACGTACGTCTCGACCAGTGCGGCGCGGCTGTGCGCCAGCGCGAGAGCGGCAGCAGTGTCGTACTCGTCAGGGTTACGCGCGAGAGACACCGCGACAGAGTTGTCGGCGTCGATCGGTTTGACCACGACGGGAAACGGCAGCGTTGGCCGCTCGCCGGGACCGAGCACCTGCGCTTCGGGCACTGCCACGCCGGCGGCCGCGACCGTCGACCGGGCCTGGTGTTTGTCGACACCGACCGCCATCACGTCGGCTGGGTTGCCGAGGTAGGGGATACCAAGCTCGTCGAACAACGCCCGGTAGGTGGTCATACCCGGGATGCAGAACATCTGCGGGATCATCGCGTCGACGTCGAGCGTCCGAATGTGGTCGACAGCTTCCGCGAGCGTCAGTGCCGGGGCTTCTTCGATGGCGGGAATACTGAGTTGTGCCGGGAATCGCCAGGATCCGTCGGGCGAGACGTAAGCGATGTGCATGGCGTAGTTCGCCGATCGGCTCAGCGCATTCAGACACGCCTCGGCATACAGCCGGGAGAGATCGGCACCGAACTCGTCCACGGCCGAGCCGACCAGGTGGAGGAGCCTCAGCGGCCCGGCGGCGGAAGGCATTCAGTCGCCTTCCGGTTCGACCAGTTTGCCGATGTTGAAGTCGATCTTCAACCAGCCCCGGCGGCGGATCAGATTGTCGATCAGCAATGCCGGAATCTGGAGGTGGTGAACCATGAAGTACGGCAAGGGATCCCACCACGCGAAGATGGCATCTTTGCCGCGCACGATGCCATGGAGTCGCGCGCGCCGGCCGCGTTGGGTGAACAGACGCCACAGCTCGTGATAGATCCAGTATGTCGGGCGGGCGCCGACGAGCGGCGTGATCACCGGATGCCCGTCCTCGAGATACGCCGAAGCCAGCTGCCGGTGATTGTGAAACGTCGTGATCGCCGAGTGGGTCCGGGGATTGCATTCGATGGCATAGACAGTCCCGTCCGCAGCCTCGATGAAATCGAACGAGAACTGCCCCGTGACGCCCAGGGCGCCGACGAACTGCTCGACCCAGGAACGAATCTCCGGCTTGTCGACCATCGCGTAGTTGAGCTGGGATGCGGAGGATTCGCAGCAGACATGTACCTGCAGCCGGCCGTTGATCGCCGTGCCGTGGGTGCAGTACTCACGACCTGCGATGAATTCCTGCAATATCCAAGGGTTTTCCTCCGATATCGGCAGCCAGTGGGCCAGCGCCGCGTTACGCTGCGGCGTTCGTTTGGAGAGCCTCGGTGCATCCAGTCGCCCGACGGGGTTGTACGCGATCTGCTTGAGCACATAGCTGCGTCCCGCGGGGAAGCGGAAGTTCAGAATCTGCCGCGGGTCGGTGATGCGCACCCAGCTCGGAACCCGAAGGCCAAGAGCGACCGCGACTTTCGAGAACTCCGCCTTGTCATCGAGCATGCTTACGACGTCCTCGGTGGCGTGCATGACCTCGCAGATGCTGTCCAGTGTGTAGCGTGCCCGCGCGTCGTAAATGCTGGCAACGGGACTTGATACCGGAATGACGTTGTCCACCGCTTCGTAGCGGACGATTTCGTACAACGCGGCGTCATAGGCGGGATCGGCCGGCTCGGGAAGGCAATAGAAGGCATCGACTGCCCGAGAGAACCGGTGACCGGTGAACCGATATTTGGCCGTCTCGGTCAGGATCACCCGGTGGCCCGCGCGGTGAAAGGACCGGGCGAGTTGAAGTGCCTTGGTCATCTTGCCGCCGGTGATCAGCACGGTCCGGGAGGAGCTGTTGGGCGAAGCCGTTGTCGGAGTCCGCGCGCGGCCGATAAGCGCGACGCCGACAACAACTGCGTCGAACGGCAACGTGATCAGCAGGCCGACCAACGTGACCAAGGTCCGAATCGTGGTGGCGGGCCGCCCGTCGCTCGACTTCACGGCCGTGGCGCCGACTCCTGCAACGAGAGTGCGCGGAGCTGAGGTCCCCGGTGGAGGCCGTAGCGGCACCACATCATGCATGACAGCTGCCGTACGTCGTCGAGGTGAACATGTCGATTCCGTCTCCGCTACGTGGATAGCCCAGGCAGACCTTTCGATGCAGCACCAGGGTTTCGGCGAGTTCTTCCACGGTCACGTCGTTGAGGAATAGACATTCGCCGATCGGCGCCGGCACGGCCGCGCGCAACATGCCATCGCGAGTCTTCAAGATGGCGTTGGTGGCTTCGCTGAGCAATTCCGGTGTCAGGTGCTCGCTGTCCAGCGCAAGGCCCAGGTCACTCATCAATCCGAGCACTCGGTCGCGTTCGTCGACCGACAGGATGCCTCGCTGTTCCGCGAGCGTCGTCGACAACGCCATGTCGATGTTGATGGCGTGTCCGTGGAAGAACGGGTCAGGCGGCGTGAGCTCGAGAGTGGGGCTCCAGGTATGCCCGAAGGCGATCACCCGGTCGAGGTCGATCTCGTGCAGATTGGGCGCCTCGAGTTCGAGCATCCTGGCGATGGCTTGGTGAGTAAGACGTTCGCCGGCAGAACGCAACTCGGGTGTCCCGTTCAGATGTCCGAACCTGGTGTGCAGCAGGTCGACGCCGTGCTCCTCGAGCAGCTGGAAGATTTCGGCGTTGCCGACCACCGAGATCTTGATCAGCTCGGCCATGCCATTGCGGACTTGGTCCTCCGGAAGTGTCTTGAGGAAGGAGAAGTCCAGGAGTACCTTCTGCGACGCGTGGTAGGCGCCGAGCCGATTCTTGTGCTTACCGTGATTGACGGCGACCTTGATGGACACGCTGGCGTCGATCAGCCCGATCAGCGTGGTCGGGATCCGGATGTAGGGCGTGTTACGGCGATAGCTCGCACAAGCGAATCCCGCGACGTCGGTGATCAATCCACCGCCGACGACCAGCACGGGCTCGGTGCGCACCAGCCCGTAGTCGTTGAACCTCGTGACGATTCTTTCGAAGGTTTCCAGTGATTTGGCGGTCTCCCGGATCTGGACCGGCATCACTGTGAGCTCGATACCGTGCCGATCGAAGTAGGCGTGAATGTCGCCGCCGTACAGGTCGTAGACGGTTTCATCGACGACCATCAGGACTCGGCCGTACGGACGATACGTGTCGGCCAATTCACGACTGTCCGGCCCGAAGACGCCGTCGACGTACACCAGGTCGTATTCGATCTTCTCGTAGCCCTCGATGTGAAAAGCTCGGGGACTGTTGATGACTCGCGCTTGCATATCACTCATGACGATGTCCTTGCTGCGGGGAAGGGTGGGGGATCGGCGCTATCAGCGCGGTTATCCGACGAGACCGACCAGTTGCCCGGCATCCAGGGACTCGACGGTCGTTGCCGCGGCGGCGAAGTCGCCGTCCACCGTGTTCTCGTTGGGAAAGGCGACACATGTGACGCCGGCGGCTGAGGCGGCGGCGACTCCGCCGACGTTGTCTTCGATGGCCACAGCGGTGTCGGCGGCTTCGCCGAGCTGCTCCAGAGCGAACAGGTATGACGCAGCGTCCGGTTTCGGACTCTCCACCGAATCGCGATCCACGATCAGGTCGAATGTGTCGGCGTCGATGTCCGGGCTCAACGCCTCCAGCAGCGCGGAGATGTTCTCCGGCGAGGTCGTGGTGACGAATCCGAGTTTGATGTCGCGCTGCTTGGCCTCGTTGACTGTCGCGAGCACACCGGGTCGCGGCTTCAGACCAGCCGTTGCCAACAACTCCTGGAAAATCTGCGATTTCGTCGCGTGCACCGCGTCGGCGTCGACGTCGTCGCCGCGGGACTCCGCGTAGTCGGCGATTCGCTGTGCGCCGCCGTTGGACTCGAGCATCGCCACGTAGTCGGGCTGCGACCACTGCCAGTCGAGACCGTGGGCTTCGAAATGCCTCGTTGAACGCGCGACGCTGCAGCTCGGAGGTGTCGACGAGGGTGCTGATCGAACCAAAAAGGATGGCAGACATGAAATTCCTTTTCATGGAATGGGCAATCTGGCCGAGTCGGCCTTCTGGCCAACCCGTACGGTAACCACTTCCCGGTACACTACTGGTCTAAACGTACATTAGTGACGGGATCTTCCATTACAAAAATCAGGACTTCATCGGCTAACTTCTCTGAGGCGGCTCAACTCAGGCAAGGCGAGCGCAAAGGCGGAGTGCACAGATGACACCTGGCACGGGCGACAAAGCGCCCGGCACCAGTGAAGACGTGCGGGTGGCTCGCACCCGTGCGGATGTCGCGCGGGCAGCGCTCGAAGTGCTGACTGACGAAGGTTCCGATGCCGTGACGCACGCGCGGGTCGCTGAGCTGGCCGGCTACTCCAAAACGACGCTGTATACGCACTGGCCGTCGCGGGTGGATCTGATCGTGCTCGCGGTGGATGCGCTGGGCGAATTACCGCACCACGAACGAAGTGGAGATCTGCGGAACGACATCATCGGTGAGCTAGCGGCCTTCCGCGGGGGCATCACCGAGATGCGTCTGGACCTCATCCTGACCGGGATGGCCCAGTGGGCGTCGGTCGAGGAGATGCGCGAGATCCGCGACAGGATCAACAATTCCGGCCAGAGCCAGATGCGCGCCATGCTCGGAGAACTCTTCGACGGTGCCGAACTCGAGGCGGCCCTTTCGATGCTCACCGGTGTGGTGGCTTGCCCGTCCATCATGTTCGGCGCATTGCCGGACGACGACGTTATCGCTGCGGCAGTCGACATCGTCCTGCGCAGCGCCACGCATCGAAAATCGTCGAAGCGGTAACGGCAAGTCCGGGAGCCGAATTCACCGGCCACGCCGTTCGCACGTGGCGTGATCTGGCCCATCGTGACGCGCCGGCTGCGGTATGGGCGTAGTGTCGACTCGCAGACAGCGCGTTTGCTGTGCGTCGGGTTCTCCTAATGTGACGGCTTCGAGCCGATTTTTTCCATCATCGTTGCTTGCGCGGACACCTCGCTCCACCAATGCGGAAATGGTGCCGTCATGGATGACCGTGAATATTCCGAGCTACTTCGCAAAACCATGGCCGGGTTGACCGAAAAGGCTGCTGGCCCAGCCAGAATCGACGCAATTTTACAGAGCGTGACGAACGCGGCGGTTGAGTTGATTGCCGGTGTGCACTGCGCGGATGTTCTGCTGATTTCGGGTCCCGACCTGTTTCGGTCGATGGCTGCGACCTCACAGCTCGCCATCGACCTCGACGGTATGCAGCGGCGGTTCCGTGAAGGACCTTGCCTGGACGCTGCGGTCGGTCACTCGGTGATCTCGTGCAATGACCTGGGCAAGGATCCGCGATGGCCTTCTTTCGCCAAGGCGGCGGTCGAAGCTGGTGTGCATGCGATGTTGTCGTTCCAGCTCTTCACCCACAACGGGCGAATGGGGGCATTGAATCTGTTCGGACTCACGCCCGATGCCTTCACCCTCGAATCTGAGGCGTTGGGCGCGATGCTGGCGACTCACGTCGCAAACGCGTTCATCGCTGACGACAAAGCGTTGCAGTTCAGGTCCGCGCTCAACAGCCGAGACGTCATCGGTCAAGCCAAGGGCATGATCATGGAACGATTCTGTGTCGACGCCGTACGGGCGTTCGACCTACTCGTCCAACTCTCCCAGCAATCCAACACCCGAGTCGCAGTGGTGGCCGCCGAATTGGTCGCGAAAGGACCAGAACAGACCCCGCGTAGTGCCTCAGACCGGCCGGTCCACGGGCACTAGCCGTCGGAGCTGCGTCACGTGGGCGGGCGTGAGCTCTTCGAGGCACGTGACGCCGAGCAATTTCATGGTGCGGATCAACTGCGCGGACAGGATGTCGACGGCGCGGCGGACACCCGCTTGGCCGCCGGCCATCAGCCCGTACAGATAGGCGCGGCCGATCAGGGTGGTGCGCGCGCCCAGTGCGACCGCGGCAACGATGTCAGCGCCGGACATGATGCCGGTGTCGACCAGGATTTCGGTATCGGCTCCGAGTTCGCGCGCCACCGTGGGCAGCAGGTGAAAGGGCACCGGTGCCCGGTCTAGTTGGCGGCCACCGTGATTGGACAACACGATGCCGTCGACGCCGAGATCCACCACGGCGCGCGCATCGTCGAGAGTCTGGATGCCCTTGACGACGAGCTTGCCCGGCCACTGGGATTTGATCCACGCCAGGTCGTCGAAAGTCAGGCTGGGGTCGAACATCGTGTCCAGATACTGGCCGACGGTGCCCGACCAGCGATCCAGCGACGCGAACGACAGCGGTTCGGTGGTCAACAGGTCGATCCACCAGCGCGGCCGCAGCGCGGCGTCGAACGCGGTGCGCAGCGTCAACGCCGGCGGAATCGACATCCCATTGCGCACATCGCGCAGCCGCGCGCCCGCGACCGGGACGTCGACGGTGGCCAGCAAGGTATCGAAACCCGCGTCCGCGGCCCGCTTCACCAGCGCCATCGACCGCTCCCGGTCCCGCCACATATACAGCTGAAACCACTTGCGGCCCTGCGGCGCAACGGCTGCCACGTCCTCGATCGACGCGGTCCCCAGCGTCGACAGCGAGAACGGGATGCCGGCCGACGCGGCGACCCGGACCCCGGCGAGTTCGCCCTCGGTGTGCATCAGCCGGGTGAAGCCGGTCGGAGCGATCGCGAACGGCAGGGCGACCGGTCCGCCCAGCACCTGCCAATCGGTTCGGACATTACTGACATCGCGCAGGATCGTCGGGTGAAACTCGATGTCGCGAAACGCTTGTCGGGCCCGCTCGAGCGATATCTCTTCTTCGGCCGCGCCATCGGTGTAGTCGAAAGCAGCCCGCGGTGTCCGGCGCTTCGCCAGGCGCCGAAGGTCGTCGATGGTCTGCGCATCGTCGAGCCGGCGCTGAACGCGGTCGAGCCGCGGCTTGCGAAAACGGATCAGCGGCGCGAGGTCACGCGCTTTCGGCATCCGCCGTTTGATCACTGTGCCACCGTAGGGCACATGGAATTCGCAAGCGACCCGTTCGATCTGCAACGTTTCGTCGACGCGCAGGCCCGGGTGTACGCAGGCGTCGTCGACGAGCTGCGGGCCGGCCGCAAGCGCAGCCATTGGATCTGGTTCATCTTCCCGCAGATCGCCGGCCTGGGCAGCAGCGCTACCGCGGCCCGGTATGCGATCTCGTCCCTCGCCGAAGCGCAGGCCTTTCTTCGACACGACGTGCTGGGGCCGCGGCTGCGCGAGTGCACCCGACTGGTCAACGCCGTGCAGAATCGCTCACTCGGCGAGATCTTCGGATCGCCCGACGACATGAAAGTCCGTTCGTCGATGACATTGTTCGCCCGCGCCACCGACGAGAACGGAGATTTCGTCGAGCTGCTGGCCCGCTATTGCGACGGCCAGGAAGATCCGCTGACCCTTCAGCGGCTGGCGTGAACCGGCTGCAGAATCCGCCAGCCATGCGGCTCGACGGTGACCGAATCGACCACCTCGGGCGGGGGCGCTCCGCTGCCGGCAATCACCTCTGCCGGGCCCTGTTTCAGCCGGACGCGCAGCGGAGTCTCGTCGATGTTGAGCGCCACGATCAACGCCTCATCGCCGTGCCGGGTCTGGTACACGAACTGGCGATTTTCCAGTTGCAGCGCCGATGTCGACGCGGCGTACAGCCACGGATGCCGTCGGCGCAGACCGATCAGGTACTGGTGCAGCGACCAGATCTCGACACCACGCTCATCTAGTTGCGCTGGCGGAGAACCGAATTCGGGACGCACCGCATCGTCGCCGCCGAACCGCTCCTCCTTGACACCGCGGTAACCGAACTCGTCGCCGGCGTAGATGCTGGGAATACCGCCCACGGTCATCAGGACGACAAGGGCGTGGGCGAGATGTTCGGGACGCTCCAGTTGGCTGGCGATCCGGGTGACGTCGTGGTTGCCGATGAAGGTCAGTGGCGCAAAGCTTTCGACGAACCCGGCGTGACGTTGCAGAGCATGGTCCAGCTCGAAGAAGTTGCCGTCGTTGAGCCCACTCCAGATCGCTTTCCACAGCTCGTACTGAGTGGCCGAGTCGAACCCGGTTTCGCGAACCACCGCGGCGTAGTCGCCGTGAATCAGCTCACCGACAAACCACGCGTCAGGATGCGACTGACGGACCTTCGGCAGAACGGACGTCCAGAAACGTTGCGGCACCGCGTAAGCAGCGTCCAACCGCCAGCCGTCAGCTCCGCGCTGCAGCCAGTGCGACATCACGTCGGCGGTGTAATCAGCGACCTCGGGGTTGTCGTGGTTCAGCGTGAGCAGGCCGTCATGGCCTTCGAAGGTGTGGAACCTGCCTGGCCGGCCTCGGAACCAGCGCGCGGCCGCCTCGTCGTGTGCGGCTTCGCGGTAGCGCGGGAAGTCGGTGCCGACGTGGTTGAACACCCCGTCGAGCAGGACTCGCAAACCCCGCTGACGCGCCTCGGCGATCAGATAGTCGAAATCGTCGTCGTCACCGAGTCGCGGATCGATGCGGTAGTGGTCGGTGGTGTCGTAGCCGTGGGTGCGTGAGGCAAAGATCGGCCCGAGCGCGATTCCGGAGGCACCCAGCGCGATTGCGTGGTCGAACCAATCGGCGATGCGCCGTAACCGGTGTTCGTGTGCCTGCGGCGCATTGTCTGACGGATAGGCGCCCACGAAACCCAACGGGTAGACGTGCCACCAGATCACATGCTCGACCCAAGCGGGTTCGCTCACCGCCGGTACCTGGCCTCGTACAGAGCTTTCATCTCATCCTCGAGTTCGGGCGCCGGGCCGTCGACCACGGACCGCGGCGCCACCGTCCTGATCGGCAGCATGGCTACGGGCGGAGGCGGCGCGTGCCAATCGTTCAGCCAGCCGGTCAACTGAGCATTCGACGTTGCGTAGACGATTCGTCCCAACCCCGCCCACGCGTGTGTGGCCGCACACATCGGGCAGTGTTCGCACGACGTATACACAGTGGTCCGAATGCGTTGCACCGGAGCCAGATTCGCCACTGCCCACCGGATCACGCCCGTCTCGGCGTGCAACGTCTGGTCGGCATCGGTGACGCGGTTGTGGTCCTCGTGCAGACTCCGTCCGCTGGCAGCTACCAGCACCGCACCGAACGGGCCGTGTCCGGCGTTCAGTGCGGTGCGGGCGAGCTCGACGCAGCGTCGCAGATGCTGCAGATCGACGTCAGTGACGACCACAAGCCCGAAGTGTACGGGCGAGTGGCTATCCGGCTGTCGCCAGCGTTTGGGCGGTGGTGATCGCCTGGGCGACCCCGGTGACGATCGCCGCCGCCTTGAGCGCCTCCAGGATCACTTCGCGATCGACGCCGGCCTCCCGTAGGGCGTGCTCGTGAGCGGTCACGCAATGCCCGCAGCCGTTGACCGAGGACACCGCGAACGACCACAACTCGAAGTTGGCTTTGTCCACGCCCGGGTTGCCGATGATGTTCATCCGCAACCCCGGACGCAGATCGTCGTACTTGCCGTCCAGGAAGCCACGACCGCGGTAGAACACGTTGTTCATGCCCATGATCGACGCGGCGCCCAGTGCTGCCTGGTACGCCTCGGCGGACAGCTCATCGGCCGCTTCGGCACCAATCTCGGCCAGCACCTGGGCGTTTCGCGTGGCCGCGGCGCTGGCCAGCAGCGTGCCCCACAGCTGTTCCGCGTTGAGCACAGTACTTCGGCTGATCGAGCCGAGGTTGAGCTTGAGGTCCTTGGCGTACTCGGGCAACGCCTCTTTCAGATTTTCGACGCTCATTGGCGCCCCTCCTTCTCATCGCTTCGCTGTGCATCGTCGCCGCCAGCTCATGATCAGGCCGATGCCTTGAGCAGCTCGCCGGCATCCAGCGTGGGGTCGCCCTTTTTCCAGTTGCATGCGCACAGCTCGTCGGACTGCAGGGCGTCGAGCACCCGCAACACCTCGTCGACGTTGCGACCCACCGAGCCGGCGGTCACCGAGACGAATTGGATTTCGTTGTTGGGGTCGACGATGTAGGTGACGCGGTCGGCAACACCGTCGGCGTTGAGCGCGCCGGTGGCCTCGACCAATTCGCGCTTGAGGTCCGAAAGCATCGGGAATGGAAGCTTTTTCAGGTCGTCGTGTTGGGCACGCCACTGAAAGTGCACGAACTCGCTGTCCACTGAGACGCCGAGCACCTGGGTGTCGCGGTCGATGAACTCGTCGTTCAGCTTGCCGAAGGCAGCGATCTCGGTCGGGCAGACGAACGTGAAGTCCTTCGGCCAGAAGAAGACCACCCGCCACTTGCCGTCGAAGTCACCACTGGAGATCGTGGTGAAGTAGTCCTCGGGCTGTTGCGCGTCGACCTTGGACAGGTCTCCGCCGATCAACGCCGTCAGCCGGTAGGTCGGGAACTGGTCGCCGATGGTCAGCAATGCCATGGTCGGTCCTCCACTCAAATTGGATTTAGTCAAGAATTCTGCTGTCACCATCCTGCCGGAAACACACTTTGAATGAAAGGTGATCTTTCCCACTACACTGATAGGTATGACCGATAAGAGTTATCAGCCGACGATCGCCGGCCTTCGGGCCTTTGTCGCAGTGGCCGAGAAGCAGCACTTTGGCGGTGCTGCAACAACTCTCGGCGTCAGCCAGTCGACGCTCTCGCAGGCGCTCTCGGCCCTGGAGACCGGCCTCGGGGTGCAACTGGTGGAGCGTTCCACGCGTCGGGTTTTCCTGACGACCGAGGGCAGCGCGCTACTGCCACAGGCGCAGGCTGTGATCGAGGCGGCGACGGCGTTCACCGCCGCGGCGGCAGGGTCGGCCGATCCACTGCAGGGCACCATCCGGCTGGGCCTGATCCCGACGGTGGCACCCTATGTCCTGCCAACGCTGCTCGCCGGGCTGGCCGATCGACTGCCCGGGCTGACGCTGCGGGTGATCGAGGATCAGACCGACCGACTGCTGACCGGGCTGCGCGAGGGGTCGGTGGACGCCGCGCTGATCGCGTTGCCGGCCGAGGCCAGTGGCATGACCGAGATCCCGATCTACGACGAAGATTTCGTGCTGGCGTTGCCACCGGGCCATCCGCTGTCCGGGAAGCAGCGGGTGTCGCCGGCCGCGTTGGCCGAGCTGCCGTTGCTGCTGCTCGACGAGGGACATTGCCTGCGGGATCAGGCGCTGGACGTCTGCCGCAGGGCGGGTGTGCACGCCGAGCTGGCCAACACCCGGGCCGCGTCGCTGGCCACCGCGGTGCAGTGCGTCGCCGGCGGGCTGGGCGTGACGCTGATTCCGCAGAGCGCGGTGGCGGTCGAGAGCGTGCGCAGCCGCCTGGCCCTGGCCCACTTCGCCACACCCCGACCAGGCCGTCGAATCGGACTGGTGTTCCGGTCGTCCAGCGGACGTGAAGGACCGTATCGGCAACTTGCCGGTTTGATCGGCGAGCTGCTCGCCGACGACCAGCAGGTACGGCCGATGAAGTAGCCATACCCACCCCACCACGCCGCCCGAAGTGAACGTGTTCTAGTTTCGCCTCATGCTGGACTTCACCCTGGAGAACATCAGCGCCGAAGAGGTTGAACGGCTGCGGGCGCTCTACCAGCCGTTGGCCGAGTCTGTTCGGGAGTTGATCGACGCGACGGTCCGAACCGAGGTGGACGCCGCTGCTGTCGCGGCAGCCAAGGCCGAGATCGATTCGGCCACAGCATGTTTGCGGCAAAAGCAGACCGAGGGAAGCTTCGGCGTGCGCTACCTGGCCACGGGCGAGCGGATGGCCTGGGGCAACGCCGTCATCGGGATCCGCAATCCGATCGCGCCGCCGGTGCAGATCCAGCGCGACGCGGACGGGACGTCGGTGTGCGATTTCCATCTGGGCGCCGCATACGAGGGCCCACCAGGCCATGTCCACGGCGGCGTCGCCGCGCTGGTGCTCGACCACCTGCTGGGGGAGGCGGCCAGCGACGGCATCAATCCACGTCTGACCGGCACGATCAGCTTCCGCTATCTCCGCGCGACCCGGCTCGGAGACCTGCATGCCGAGGCCGTGATCACCCGCACCGAGGGAGTGAAGACCTACGCCGTCGGCCACCTCGCCGACGCCGAGGGCGTCACCGTCGAGGCAGAGGGCGTTTTCATCCAACCGCGCTGGGCGCGCGATCCCGCGGAATAGGTTTCGACTGTGGAAAAAGTAGTTGCGGTCCTGCTGGCCGCCGACCGTGACGAGGACTGGTGCGAGCGGCAGCGAGGACCGGTCGCCGAGGCGCTGCTGGATCTCGGGGTCGCCGGACTGACCGTCAACGTCCGCGACCTCGCGGTCAGCAAGTCGCTGATGACCCTGACGACACTGGATCCACCCGCGGCCGCCGTGGTGAGCATCTGGACACAGCAGAACTACGGGGAGCAGATCGCCCGAGCCCTGCAACTGCTGGCGGCCGAGTGCGATCACGTCGCGGCCTATCTGGTCACCGAATCGACTCCGCTGCTGGCGCCGCTTGAACTAGGCAGCCGGACAACAGGTTTGGCGAACGTCGCGCTGCTGCGCCAACCGGCCGGCTTGGACTACGCAAGCTGGCTGCAGCGCTGGCAGCGGGATCACACACCGGTGGCGATCGAGACGCAGTCCACCTTCGGCTACACCCAGAACGCGGTCGTTCGCGCGCTGACGCCGGACGCGCCGAAGCTGGCGGGAATCGTCGAGGAACTGTTCCCGATCGAGGCGGTCACCGATCTGAAGGCGTTCTTCGGCGCAACCGACGATGCCGACCTGCAGCAGCGACTCTCCCGGATGGTCGCCAGCACATCGGCTTTCGGCGCCAACGAGAACATCGACACCGTGCCGACCAGCCGCTACGTGCTCAAGACACCCTTCGACAGTTGAGGAGATGCCGGTGATTCTTCAGATCGACGACCAGAACCGGGTCCGCACTCTCACGCTGAACCGGCCCGACGTGCTCAACGCCTTCAACGAGGCGCTCTATGAAGCCACCGCCGAGGCTCTGCAGCCGGCCGCCGAGGACGCCGAAGTCGCCGTCGTGCTGCTGACCGGGACGGGGCGCGCGTTCAGCGCCGGCAACGATCTCAACGAGATGCAGGCGCGCATCACCAATCCCGAAATGGCGAACCAGGGCTCACATTTCACCGCGATGATCGACGCCCTGACCCGATTCCCCAAGCCGCTGATCTGCGCCGTGAACGGCGTCGGCGTCGGTATCGGCACCACCATTCTGGGCTACGCAGACCTGGCGTTCATGTCGTCGACGGCTCGGTTGAAGTGCCCGTTCACCAGCCTGGGCGTCGCGCCCGAGGCGGCATCGTCGTATCTGCTGCCGCAGTTGATCGGCAGGCAGAACGCGGCGTGGCTGTTGATGTCCTCGGAGTGGGTGAGCGCGCAGGAGGCGCTGGCCATGGGCATGGTCTGGAAGGTGTGCGAACCCGACGACTTGCTCGACGAGGCCCGCAAGCACGCCGAAATTCTGGCCGCCCGGTCGATTCCGAGCCTGATCGCGGTCAAGCAGTCCATCGTCGAACCCATCCGACCGGATATCGCGGCGGCTACCGAACGCGAGAATGCCCATTTCGCCGAGCTTTTGGGTGGTCAGGCAAATGCGGCGGCGCTGGCGGATTTCGCCGCCAAGCGGGATAACTGACCGCTACGAGCCGGTGGGCTGCAACTGTGCGGCCGCCTCGATGATCGCCCGGACGGTGCGCCGGCAGCGGCCACAGTCGAGACCCGCTCCGCATCTCGCGGCGACCTCTTTGGAGGTGCATGCACCGCTGGCGACCGCGTCAGAGACGGTCTGGCTGGTGACGCCTTCACAGAGGCAGACGTACATCAGCGCACCCCGAAAATCTGGGCTTCTGAGCACGGCGCTGTCCGCATGTAGGCAAGTCTAACCTAACTAGGTTTGCAAAGGCTATCCATACTTAGGTAAGGCTTTGACCAGCACTTTTAGTGAAATTGGTCCGCCCACACGGTGTGAATCAGCACGCCGCACGTCGTAAACTCGACTAGATTCATGGTCGGCGTGCGGTGACGTTGCAGCCCAACTTCACCGTCTGATCGCCGCGA
The DNA here is from genome assembly GCA_963737375.1 of uncultured Actinomycetota bacterium. Lineage (GTDB taxonomy): Bacteria > Actinomycetota > Actinomycetes > Mycobacteriales > Mycobacteriaceae > Mycobacterium. The sequence goes on along the minus strand of CAVTSP010000001.1, from coordinate 196,097 downwards.
CTCGAAACCGTTTCAGGGGATACAAAGGAGCGATCGTGCAAGGTGATCCTGATGTTTTGCGCCTTCTCAACGAACAGCTGACCAGCGAACTCACCGCGATCAATCAGTACTTTCTGCACTCCAAGATGCAGGAGAACTGGGGTTTCACCGAACTGGCGAGCCACACCCGCGCCGAATCGTTCGACGAGATGCGTCATGCCGAGGCCATCACCGACCGCATCTTGCTGCTCGACGGGCTGCCGAACTACCAGCGGCTCTTCTCGTTGCGCATCGGTCAAACGCTGCGCGAGCAGTTCGAGGCCGACTTGGCGATCGAATACGACGTGCTGAACCGTCTCAGGCCGGGCGTCATCATGTGCCGCGAAAAGCAAGACTCGACCAGCGCCTCCCTGCTGGAAGGCATCATCGCCGACGAGGAGAACCACGTCGACTACCTGGAGACGCAACTTCAGCTGATGGACAAGCTCGGCGAGGAGCTCTATTCGGCCCAGTGCGTGTCGCGGCCGCCGACGACCGGGATAGCCAACCACTGAGCGGGTATAGCTGCTGCGTATGACCAGAGCGCAGAGGACAACCCCGCCAGACCCGGAGATCAGCGGCGCGTTCGTCAGCCCGCAGCGGCGCAATTTCGTCTTCCTGGCGATCGTGCTGGGAATGCTGCTGGCGGCGCTGGACCAAACCATCGTCGCTACCGCGCTGCCCACGATCGTCGCTGACCTGGGCGGGGCGGGCCATCAGTCGTGGGTCGTCACCAGCTATCTGTTGGCCTCCACGATCATCACCGCGCTGGCCGGCCGGCTCGGTGATGTGTTGGGCCGCAAGCGGATATTCCAGGCCGCGGTGCTGTTCTTCGTCGCCGGATCGGTGCTGTGCGGGCTGTCGCAATCGATGGCAATGCTGGTCGGCGCCCGCGCGCTGCAGGGCATCGGCGGCGGTGCCATCGCTGTTACCGCTACCGCGCTGATCGGCGAGGTCATCCCGCTGCGGGATCGCGGCCGCTACCAGGGCGCGTTGGGCGCGGTATTCGGTGTGACCACCGTGATCGGCCCGCTGCTGGGCGGGTATTTCACCGACCACCTCACCTGGCGATGGGCGTTCTGGATCAACGTGCCGGTCTCGATCGTCGTCTTTTTCGTTGCGGCGGCGGCGATCCCGTCGCTGGCCGCCCGCGCCAAGCCGGTGATCGACTACGCCGGCATTCTGTTCGTGGGCCTCGGAGCTACCGGTTTGACCCTGGCCACCAGCTGGGGCGGCACCACCTATCCGTGGAGTTCGGCGACGATCATCGGGCTGTTCGTCGGCTCGGTGGCGGCACTGGGCATCTTCGTCTGGGTCGAAAGCCGTTCGTCTGGACCGGAATCCGCGCCGATCCTGCCGACCCGGCTGTTCGCCAATCCGGTCTTCACGGTCTGCTGTGTGCTCTCGTTTGTGGTCGGGTTCGCCATGCTGGGCGCGCTCACGTTTCTTCCGACCTACATGCAGTTCGTCGACGGGGTTTCGGCGACAACTTCGGGTCTGCGCACGCTGCCGATGGTCGTGGGCATGCTGTCGACGTCGATGGGCAGCGGTGTCCTGGTCGGCCGGACCGGACGCTACAAATTCTTTCCCGTCGCCGGAACGGCGGTGATGGCACTCGCTTTTCTGCTGATGTCCCGGATGGGTCCATCCACATCGATGCTGCTGCAATCGGTGTATCTGTTCATCCTCGGCGCCGGCATCGGGTCGTGCATGCAGGTGCTGGTCTTGATCGTGCAGAACACCTCGAAATTCGAAGACCTCGGCGTCGCCACCTCGGGGGTGACCTTCTTCCGGACAATCGGAAGCTCGTTCGGCGCGGCCATTTTCGGCTCGCTGTTCACCAACTTCCTGCACGGCCGGATCGGCCCCGCATTGGCGGCCTCGGGTGCCTCCCCGGCGGCGGCGAATTCACCGGAGGCGTTGCACCGGCTGCCGCACGCGCAGGCTGCGCCGATCGTCGCCGCCTACGCCGCGTCGCTCACCCAAGTCTTCTTGTGGGCAACACCAGTGGCACTCGTCGGCTTCGTGCTGGCGTTGTTCCTGCGCGAGGTGCCGTTGCGCGACATGGGCAACAACGCCGCCGACCTGGGCGACGGGTTCGCCATGCCGACCGCGCAGACGCCGGAGGAGATGCTGGAGACCGCGATCGCTCGCCTGACGCGCGGCGAACCGGGGATGCGGCTGCGCAGCATCGCCCTGCGACCCGACTGCCGACTCGACGTCGCGGAGTTGTGGGCGCTGCTTCGCATCAACCGTTATCAGCAGGCTTTGGGCATTGCCCGGCTGACCGACATCGGTGAGCAGTTGGGGATTCCCTACGAAGTCCTCGAGCCCACCTTCGACCGGCTGGTCCGCGGTGGCTACGCGCAACGTGATGTCGACCGGCTGTGGCTCACCCCGGCCGGCGCACGCGAGGTCGACTTCCTCTCGTCCCTGTTGCAGGGTTGGATCATCGACAAGCTGACCCGATCAGCGAATTTCGAAGGCCGACTCGACCGGGCTCAGGTCGAGGCCGCGCTCAACCGGATCACGCACCGGATCGTCGCGCAACCGGACTGGGACGACGATCAGCCCAAGCTGTCCGACCTTGCCACCCAGAAAATTCCTCTCGGGCCCTCCGCGGCGATAGCCGGGCGCACTGCTGCGCCGCGAGACCGGTGCCGAACAGCACCGAGATCAGAAGAGCGTGACCGAATTCAGCAAGCCGTCGATGACCGGGTCCGCAGCGACACTTGCGGCGGCGGCAGCGGGCAGCGAATTAATGAACTCTTCGATGGACGGGTAGATCAGGCCATCAATGCCGCTGGGCTCCGAACAGGTACGTGTCGAGGTCGAAGGCCAGAATGCCAAGCTCGTCAGTCGGTGTGGCGGAGAGACCCCCGGTAAACGCCTCCGGGTCGAGTGCATTGACCAAGTCGCTGATCGCCGCCGGTTCAACCGGGGGCCCGGATCCCCCCGTGATCGTGCCCACCAAATCCACGACGTACGGTTCGAGCGCGGTATCAATGCCGCTGGGAACCAACAGGTATGTGTCAAGGCTGTAGCCCAGAAGGCCAAGCGCGTCCGTTGGCACCCCCGCGGCGTTGAACGAGTTCGGGTCGAATGCCTCGATCAAGTAGCTGACCGCTTGCGTTTCGGGAACAGCCGCGGCGGCTAACCGCTTGCAGATCGACTGCCCCTATCAGGTCGCTGGCCGCATCCGAACCGATGACGTCGGCGTGTGCCGCGGGTGCGGTGCCCAAGCTGATCGACGCGGCAATAACGGCGGCGCCGACGGCCATGCCGGAATTCAAGGCTATCCGGCGGCCCCGCGGCATTGAGATACGAGCGTTGCGACTCACGTGCGAGCCTCCAGTCCGGGTATGTGTCGATATGGATCTACGAGCGGTTGCAGCCCCATTGCCGGCGTCTTGCTCATGAGTTTTGAATGCCCAACCCCCGACGGGTCGCCGGCCGCCCAAGCCTATCTCAGAAGACGTTGAATACATATATGAATTCTGAGCGAGCCTGAGTTTCTATTAGTGAGCGCTTTGGTGAAACTCAGTAAAAAAGCTTGCCTTGGGAAGCCGTCAACGGTAAGGAGACCGACACGATTTGCCGCCGCAGCATCTCAGGATCACGTTGCTACACAATAGATTTCGGCTGAAGAGTCCTCTGAGCCCGCAATCGATGATGCGATGCGCGGGTCTTCGTCCGAGCCGTGCGGGCGAGCTTTTCATTACATGTCTAGAAATCAAATAGCGTTCGACATATATCTAAAGTTAAGGTGTCGAATAAGGGGCGCCGTTTGTTGATGGACGTGACCCGAATGACCGATAACGGCACGGCCCGACCAGTGCCTCGAGGCATTTTGGGGTTTCCGGATACGACAGCCGGAGGCGTACTATCTCGCCATGAGCCGCATCGGAACGTTCCCTGACGACGACCTCGCCGGCTGGGTCCGGAAATCGCCCGACTTGGGCAGCGCGATCGGTGCGTTCGCCAACGCGGTCTACAGCAGTAACCGGTTGCCGATGCGCACCCGGGAACTCGCCCGTATCGTCATCGCGCACAGCAACGAATGCGAAGTATGCGTCAACACCCGTGACGCCGACGGACCGGCCGCGGGTGTCGATGAAGACCTGTACGACCATGCTGACCAGTGGCGCACCTGGCCCGGCTACAGCGACCAGGAGCGCATCGCCGCGGAGTTCGCCTACCGGTTCGCCACCGATCACACCGCGCTGCGCGACGACGAGGACTTCTGGACCCGCTGCAACGAACACTTCTCCGAGGAGCTGCTCGCCGACCTCGCGCTGTCGTGCGCGCTGTGGGTGGGCATGGGACGCGTGCTGCGCACCCTGGACATCGCGCAGTCCTGCAAGCTCACCTTGCCCAGCCGGGTGTGACGCACCGAGTTCGTTAGCCCGGGGCCAACTTCCGCTTTCCGGCAGATGACGACCACACCCCTCGCCGCCGCGGCCATCGCCAATCTCGAGGCCGAAGGGGTGGACGCCGTCATCGGCACGGTGATCAATCCTGCCGGTCTCACCCTGGCCAAAACCGTGCCGATTCGCCGCACCAATGCCTTTGCCGATCCCGGGTTGGGCGCCAGCCTGGTGTGGCACGCCTTCGCGATCGACCAAACGGGTATCGCGTTCACCGATCACAACGGTGTCGTCGGCGATCAGCGGGTCCGAATTGACTTGTCCGCGTTACGGATTCTCGGCGACGGACTGGCGTGGGCCCCGGGATCCTTTTTCGAGCAGGACGGCACCAGAGTTCCCGAGTGCAGCCGCGGAACGCTGCAGCGGATCGAGACCGCACTCGGCGAAGCCGGGATCGAGGCGATGGTCGGCCACGAGATCGAGTTCCTGCTCGTCGCACCGGACGGGCACCGATTGCCATCGACGGCATGGGCGCAGTACGGGCTGGCGGGCGTACTCGAACACGAAGCGTTCGTCCGCGATGTCATCGCCGGAACGTCGTTGTCCGGCATCGCGATCGAACAGTTGCACCCCGAATACGGGATCAATCAGTTCGAGATATCCCTGGCGCCGCAATCACCGGTCGCATCCGTCGATCAGCTGGTCGCCACCAAGATCATCGTCAGCCGGATCGCCCGGCGCTACGGCATGCGGGTCAGTTTCTCGCCCGCGCCGTTTGTCGGCGACGTCGGATGCGGTGCCCATCAACACTTCTCGTTGACCAATGCGGCCGGACCACTGTTCTCCGACGGCGCGGGCGCCCACGGGATGACAAGCAAAGGTGAAAGCGCGATCGCCGGACTGCTGCGCGGACTGCCCGAAGCCCAGGGGATACTCTGCGGCTCGATCGTGTCCGGATCGCGATTGCATCCAGGCAACTGGGCGGGCACCTACGTCTGCTGGGGCACCGAAAACAGAGAAGCGGCAGTGCGCTTCGTGGTCAGCGGGCCGGGTAAGCCGCACGGCGGCAATGTGGAGGTCAAGCCGGTAGATCCGTCAGCCAACCCGTACTTCGCGACGGCCGCAATCCTGGGCTTGGCGTTGGACGGCATCACCGACAACGCGGTGCTGCCCACCGAGATCAAGGTCGACCCGGCGGCGCTGAGCGACGCCGATCGCAGCCAGGCCGGCATCGCGGCGCTGTCAACGTTGCAAGCGCAAACCGTTGCAGCACTGGATACTTCGCAACGACTGCGACGCATCCTCGGCGATCCCGCCGTCGACGCCACGGTCGCGGTCCGCCGTTTCGAACACGAGCACTACGCCCACCTCAACCGCGAACAACTGGCCGATAAGTTCCGGATGGCATGGAGCGTGTAACGGAGTCGGCGCTGGCGGAGCACATCGCCAGGGTGCCGCTGATCGATCAGCACATGCACGGCTGCTGGGTGGCGGCGGGGGACCGGCGTCGGTTCGAGAATGCCCTCAACGAAGCCAACACCGAGCCCCTCGCCGACTTCGACTCCGGATTCGACACCCAAGTCGGCTTCGCGGTCCGCGCTCATTGCGCGCCACTGCTTGGGCTGCCTGCACACGCCGAGCCGGCGGACTACTGGCAACACCGAAGTCAGCACAGCGAAACCGAGCTTGCGCGGATCTTCCTCGGGGCGGCGGGCGTCAGCGACTGGCTGGTCGACACCGGCTTCGCGGACGGCGTTGCCGATCTCGCGCAGGTCGCCGAGTTATCCGGCGGCCGTGCTCACGAAGTCGTTCGCATCGAACAGGTGGCCGAACAGGCAGCGGCTTCACCAGGCGATTACGCATCGTCGTTCGAACACATCCTGAGACAGCGCGCCGCCACCGCGGTCGGCACCAAATCCATCCTGGCCTACCGCGGCGGGTTCGACGGCGACCTGAGCGAGCCGTCGGCGGCCGAGGTGGCGACAGCGGCCGCGAAGTGGCGCGACAGCGGCGGCATCCGGCTCGCGGATCGGGTGTTGCTGCGCTTCGGACTGCATCAGGCGCTGCGGGTGGGCAAACCGCTGCAATTCCACGTGGGCTTCGGCGACCGGGACTGCGACCTGCGCAGCGCCAACCCCCTGTACCTGCGGGACTTTCTCCTGCAGTCCGGCGAGACCCCGATCGTGTTGCTGCATTGCTATCCCTACGAGCGCGAGGCCGGCTACCTGGCCCAGGCGTTCAACAATGTCTACGTGGACGGCGGCCTGAGCATCAACAACCTGGGCGCACGGGCACCGGCATTCATCGCGCGATTGCTGGAGTTGGCGCCGTTCCGCAAGATCGTCTACTCATCAGACGGCTTCGGCCCGGCTGAGCTGCACTACCTCAGCACGGCGTTGTGGCGCAATGGTATTCGCCGCGTGCTGGGCGGTTTCGTCGACGACGGCGACTGGAGTCTGACCGACGCCATCCGGGTCGTCGACCTGATCGCGCACGACACCTCGGCCCGCATCTACCGGCTCGGACAGGTGTGACGCAGATCAAATCCGGGTACAGACCGCGCTATGGCGACGACGCTGGGCGACCTCAAGGATTGGGTGCGGGAGCAAGTCGCATCGCGCGTCCCGAAAGCTGATCTGGACCAACGGGACCCCGACTACATTCGCGATCAACTACCCATGAACGTGGCTGCTGGCATCGCTGTATTTCCGCGCCGACGTCCAGCACCTGGACCGGATTCCGGCGCAGGGTCCGGTCCTTCTCGTCGGCAACCACAGCGGCGGCAACGTCCCGCCCGACACTTTCGTGTTCACGTTGGCGTTCTGCTCCTACTTCGGCGTCGAGCGCCCGTTCTATCAGCTGGCCCACAATCTCGTCGTTTCGGCGCCGCCGCTGGGCTGGCTGCGCAAGTTCGGCACCGTTGCCGCCAACCCCGACAACGCGCGACTGGCACTGGAGTCCGGCGCCGCACTGCTGGTCTATCCCGGCGGGGACTACGAGGTCTTCCGTCCGTCGTGGGAACGGCACAAGGTCGATTTCGACGGCCGGATGGGTTACGTGAAGCTGGCCCGCGAAGCCGGCGTCCCGATCGTGCCGGTGGCCAGTGTCGGCGGCCAGGAAGCCGCGCTGTTCCTGTCCCGCGGGCAGTGGCTGGCCAAGTTGCTGATGGCGGATAAACTGCTGCGGCTCAAGAGCATTCCGATTTCGCTGGCACTCCCGTGGGGCCTGAATATCAGCGACCTCGCCGGGCACATCCCGTTGCCGACCAAGATCTCTATCGAAGTCCAGCACCCCATCGAGGTCGACGGCGACGACCAGGCCGTGCACGACAAGGTGATGGCCAGCCTGCAGGGCGCTGTCGACCGTCTCGCCTCACGACGCCGATTCCCGGTGATCGGCTGATGCGCGTCGATCGCAGCAACGTCATCGACGCCGACCGCGACACGGTCTGGAAGATCGTCAGCGATACCGGACAGATATCCGTCGTTCATGACCCGTCTGGAGCGCTGGGAAAGCGCCAACGACCAGGCGCTCGGTGTCGGCGCCCGATACTTCGTGCACTGGAAAGTCGGCTCGGTGCCGGTGGGCGGCCTGATGGAAGTCGTCGAGTTCGACGATCGGCGCGACATGGCCTGGGTCGGTATCACCGGCATGACGCTGCGTGGTCGGATCCGGTTGCGCGACGCGGGCGATGGCCAGACGAAGGTGACGTTCCGGCTCTCGTATCAGGCGCCGGGCGGTATCTGGGGTTACATTGCCGACCGCGTGGCGGTGGGTCAGGTGGGCCGTATCGCGGCCGACACCCTCAAGCGCCTCAAGCAAATCGCCGAACTCGGCGGCTGAATCCAGCGCGCACGAACGGGCTCGGAATCGACCAGGCGTCCGTTGTGTTGCAGCCCATGGCCGTCATCGATTGTCGGTGCAAACGCTGGTATCCACGATCCCGTTTCTTCGACGGAGCAGCACCGAGGAACTTGCCAACGCGATCGTGTTCATTCGATGTGGACGGCGGCATGTCGGCGACCTCAGGCACGGTCACGCTAAATTTCACGGCCCTGCTGTGAGCTTGCTGGGACGTTGACGGTCTAGCGATCAGTGGCGGCACAGGACTCACTGATACCGACACGCTTGAGAGTGCGGTGGCGATGCTCGGCGCGATCGGAGCCGACTTCAGCGCCCTCGGAACGACTTTCGATGCCGCCTTCACGCCGTTCTTGGAGCTGTTCACGGCATTCTGACCGAGCCCACTGAGGTTGCTCACGGCTGGTACGAGGGAGCCAGTTGTGCACCGCCAGCCGTGTGCTGCTTCCACATCAGGGGGCGGTGAACAATCCGTTCAGGCTTTCCACCACCAGGTTGGCCCAGTCGAGCGGCAACGTGGCGGTGATCTGCACCGGGTCGTTGGGAATGATGTCCAAAAGGCTGGCCATTGTCGAATCGAAAAAGGTGCCCAGGTTCATGATCGGATCGGGCGCCAGGAAGTTGCCGAGGTCGGCGCTGCTCACCGTTCCGGTTACCGGTGCGGCCAGGCCGGCGAAGCTGCCCAGAATCGCCATCTCGTTTTGCGTGAGATCCACGAACATAAGCAGGCACGCCAGGTTCGGTGATACCCGGAAGATTGTAGGTGCCGCCCACCTTTGGGTCGATGGTGCTGATCGTGGGAATATCTGAGGTGGGGATAGTCTGGAACATGAGGATAGCGCCCAGTTACGTTACCGATTGTCGCTCACGTCCAATGCGCCGGCAAAAAGGATCAAGTCGCCGCACCGATGAATGGTGTTGCTACACGGTACCCGTTGTATGATGCCGATGACGCCATTGACGACGGGCGCTAATCGCGTCATTCAGCCAGGCCAATCGCGGTGTTGACCGCATTCACGGCGGTCTGTCAGTGTGCCGTTGAGTGCCAGGAATGATCGTCGTTATTGATGAAGGCGATGCATCGGACCGATCACCGGTATGTTGTCGACAGGTCGACGTTGAAGCTCAAGGTGTCGGGGCCCAAGATGGTCAGCACACCGGTCGGATCCGGAGCCGTGACGCCGCTGCCGGGCACCGTCGAGGTCACCGTCAACAGCTCGTCGGAGAGCGTCTGCTCGGATTGCAGCAAGGATGCAGCGTGCCGGTCTCCAGGGCGAGCTGCCCAGGAAGTTCGAAAGGTTACCGTCACCGAAGCCGCTTGTGTCGGTGGTGAATACGGCCTCGGGGTTCGTGAGCAGGCCGAATTCCGGAGTAATCGAGACGTTGTCGCTGGCGGTGAAGGGCGCGTTCAGTGTGTACGCATCGCCAATAGACGGAATGGTGCCGGCGAGCGGGTCCGGGGCGGCCGACTGCACCTGAAAGCCGTTGAGGTAGTCATTCAACAGTGTGGTGGGCGCCAGTGAGAGAAACTTTTCGACATTCGTTAAGTCGGTCCCGATGTTCGTGAAGTCAGTTCAATCGCGGTCCTCGAGAAGCTACCGCCGGTGAACAGGTTTTCCAGCTGCGTGGAGATACCGCTGAACTCCGTGTTGTATGTCATTAATGGACGGCAGCATGTTCTGGTAAATGCCGGTCCAGCCGACCTCGGCAGCGTTCGCGCCAAAATTCGAGCTGAGGCCATTCTGCACCAACAAGGTCAGCGCTGATAGCGGGTTCAGTACCGGGTCGCCGTAGAGGTCCGGAAATGTGGGAATGGGCGGAAGGACGCCAGTCGGATCCAGCTCTCCATTTTGCGCCGCCACCGCTGCGTCGTACGCCGATAACGCGGCTGAATATTTCGCCAACTCCTGCACTTCCGTCGACAGGTCGTTGAACACCTGCGTCAGACCCTGCGGTGTACACCGCGTCAGGCAGCGAATAGATCGCGGTGGTGTGGTCGTACATGTCCATCAGCCCGTTCCAGTTGGCCGTGGTGTTGGCGACCATGTCGTTCCAGCCGACCTCGGGGAAGTTGATCTCGCCGGCAGTGGTGAGTTGCACCGATCGGTGCTGCGCGTCGAGCAGCGACGGGCGGCCGGATGTCGGCGATGAGGCAGGCGCCGGCGAGCGCGACGCCGCGATGATGCGGAACGAGTAGCTCGCGCCATGAATTGCCCCATCTGATAGTCCGATTTCCGGACCCAGGTAGCCGAGGTTAGACTGAGAAGTAATCCCTTTGACTTGGGAAATTCTCAGCAAGATGCTCAGCCGGAGTCAGTGACCGTCCGCGAGCCGGACCCAGACCGCCATCCGCTGGACTCGACCTACGCCGCGTGCGTCGCTCGTGGGCCTACTGCGCTGTGAACCCGCCACAGCGACGGGCGATTCTCGAACGACCCCGAAAAGTTACCGTACACGGAGACGATTCGTCCAACAAATTGACTGTGGCAGCCTCAGCTTCGGCTTCCTCAAGCAGCTCTTCGGCCAGGTCGCTGCTAAAGCCACCACGGCGACGCGCTGTCGGGCGAGCCCGCGGCGTCGAAGGGATCCAAGACATAAGCGATGTTGGAAGCGCCGGCTTCGGCGTTCCTCAAAGCTGATGCTCGGGGCCGTCGAGGTAGGCGTAGTTGTCGTTGCCGTCGGACGCGTCGACTGCGGCGTTGGCGGTGGTGCCGATCGCGGTGTTGTCGTTGCCGTAGCCCGCGAGGCGTAATTGAAGTACCGGTAGCGCCGCCGAACTCAATGCGGGCTTCGTCACCATTCCGAAGACGGCGTGAACCATCGACTTCTCCGTCATCGATCCCAACATCGGCTCCGATGCCGCTGTACCGCCCCGGCGCCGCATCTCCGCTCAGCCCCGGCGCCGACCAAGCCACGTTGTTGACGCCGATCTGGCGCCGTTGGCGTTGTTGCCGATGTCGATGGCGGTGTCGTAGCGACGCCGGTACCGGCGTTGGCGCTTCCGACCAGGTCGGCGTTCCCGGCGAAGGCGCCGCGTGCCGCGCCGTAGTAGCGGGGTCGGCGTTGTTGCCGATGTCGATGGCGGAGTCGTAATTCGCGCCAGTATCGGTGGATTCTCCGCCGGCGAGGGCGAGAGCGTTGGTGCCGCCCGCCAAGGCATAGTCGCCGGTGCCGCCGGTGGCGCTGGCGTAGCTGTCGTCGCCATAGGCGATCGCCAAGCCATACTCCCCCGGTGGTTTCAGCGGGGCGCTGCCGCCGCCGTCGTAGACGGTGTAGCCGTCGAACGAGATATACAGATCTATGGGTGTCGCCGGGCGGGACGGCCCCGCTCACCAGACCATCAACCGCCGACCTCAAGTCGCCCGACGAATCGGCTGAAGCCACCGGTATCTGCGCCCATCCGGCCCCAATGCCCAACCCCACCGCCAGCACGCCCACCCGCCGACATCGGAACGTTCCCCATTAGGTCTTCTCCAGCGTCGACGGACTCCTGCCGACTGGCGCGGATCCAGTGTGACGCTCCAGGCTGCGCTGCACATGAATATTGCCCTATGGATGTTATCGGGCGGGCCTATGCGTCTCTCGCATGCGCGCGCTACCGACCACCTCGTGACGCAGGCTCTGTGCCGATCCGGCGAGCGGCGACTTCTGATGAAAAGAGGCTCGATCAGACGTGTCCAGTCGCTCAAAGATCCAGTCGCATCCCAAAGACCCAGCTCACATCAGCTTGTGCCAGATCTTCCATCCACGTGGCCGGGGCATGGTTGGTCAATCCGCCCATGTCCCAGTAGTCCTTCCACAGCGTCACTTTGCCGTCTTCGACGCGGTGCACCGAAACAAATTGCAGCACAGCGGTTTCCCCGCTCGTCCAATTCCACGTTTCGGAATGCTCATACAGGACGTCGGAGCCGTTGGACACCAGCACTCCGTCGTGGTTCTCGTAGCCGGCCAGCGGCTCGAGCCCGACCTTGAGTCGCTTCACGATGTCGTCGGGTCCCCGTGCGGCCAGGGTCGGCCCGACGGGCATGTCGACGTAGACGCAGTCCGCTGACAGAAAGGTTTTGACGGCCTCCCAGTCCCGGACCGACAACGCCTTCCACAGACCGATCACCGCTTCGTCAACCGACATGGAACAAGCCTTACAGGCAACCCCCGTGCCGGGCAAGGATCACCGCATCTTTACAGTCTGCGCAGGCAACGATGCTCGCAGGAGGTGGGGATGCCAACGCTGCGATCACGACGCAGACGCGTCCGCGAAACCAGTTCATCGCCGTTTTCACCGCCCTGGACGCCCAGAGCGGCGCACTACGGGGTGGACATTCACCACAACGTCGCCATAACGATGAGCGACGGGGTGCAACTACGCGCCGACATCCATTACCCCACGGACCGCGACACCGGCGAGCCGGCCGCCGGACCGTTCCCGGTGCTGATATCGCTGACGCCGTACGGCAAGAAAGCCCCGCCGCCGGCCGCCCAGATCGGCGGCGGACCGACGCCGTATCTGATCAAGCGGGGCTACATCGAGGTGATGGTCGACGTCCGGGGTTGCGGCGTCTCCGACGGTGTCTTCCAGATGTTCGGCGCGCGACAAGCCCAAGACGGGGTCGAGCTGGTCGACTGGGCATCCAAGCTGCCCAACGCCAACGGGCGGGTCGGCATGTTCGGGGTGTCCTACCTGGCGATCAACCAGCTGTTCACCGCGGCCGCTGTCGGGCCGAACTCACCGCTCAAGGCGATCTTCCCGGTAATGGCCGCGCGTGACTTCTACCGCGATGCGGCGGCGATGGGCGGGGCGCCGCACCTGCGCACGGTGCGTGCCTACGGCGGGGTCTACAACCTGCTCAACGTCGTCAACCCGGTGCTGGAAGTGATCAATCGCGGCAAGCATCCGCGGCCACGCGCCGGCGGCATCGCCGGAGTACGCCAGCGCGGACGGGCTCAGCGCGGCTTCTTCCGGCCGCTGGTCGCCGACGCCGTGGCCGGCGGCGAGACGGCGTTCGACGAAGAATTCTGGGAAGACCTGCGGCCCGCGACGGTGCTACCGGAGATCGTCGCGAACAAGGTGGCGGTCTTCCTCGTCGGCGGGTGGCACGACGCCTTCCAGCGCGGCGCTCCCTTGAATTACGCCGCGCTGCAGAATGCGTTCGCCGGGCGGCCCGACGAACAGCCGATGCAACCCGGCCAGCCGGTCTCCGACCAGCTGCGGCTGATGATGGGCCCCTGGTACCACGTCTCCAATTACGGCGGGCTGCACCTTCACGCACTGCAGCTGCGCTGGTTCGACTACTGGCTGAACGACGACGCCGAGGCGAAGATCTCCGGGGCGCCGCTGACCTTCCAGGCCATCGGAAGCCCGCGCTGGTTCCACGCCCGCGAATACCCGCTTCCGGCGGCGACCCCGACCCGGTTCTATCTGTCCGATCCAGGTCGGTTGACCGCCGAACCTGATCCTGAAACCTCTACGGCCACAGTCAAATACGTGGGCCGTGGTCCGGTTGCCGGCCGAAGTGTCGAGCAGTGGACGCTCGGGATGACCAGCTTCATCCGCACTCAGCGCGGGGGACACACCCGCTACGACCAGGACAACCGGCGGGTGCAGCGAGGGGCGCTCATCTATACCACCGAGACCTTCGCCAGCCCGACGTTGATCGCTGGACCGATCACCTTGACCCTGCAGGCGACCGCCGACACCACCGAGTCACTGTGGGTCGCCCATATCGACGACGTCGCTCCCGACGGCTCATCCCGACCGCTGACCCAGGGCGCGTTGCTGGGCTCGCACCGCGCGCTGGACCCGGAACGCACCTGGTACCTGCCCGACGGCACGGTGCTCAAGCCGCATCACCTCAGCACCCGGGCGGCGGTCAAGCCCGTCGTTCCAGGGGAGCTCACTCGCTACGACGTCGAGATCTTCCCGACCGCCGCGCTGCTGGAATCAGGTCACCAGTTACGTCTGACGTTGACCACGTTCGACTTCCCGCACCTCGTCCCCACCGTGCCCGCGCGCCGTGCTCTGGCCGGGGGGACCTATCAGCTGCATCAAGGCGGGCCCACGCCGTCGCATCTGTTGATCCCGGTGGCCGATCCGAACAGCCTCGACTGACCCAGTGCGGCAGCGTCATCCGGGCGCGACCACCGTTTGTGGCGCATACTCGCCTGGATGAGTTCGCTACAGCAATACATCGCCGAAGAGATAGCGACCGACCACGTCGAAGGATTGCTGACCCGACGCGAAGCCATGCGCCGGCTGGCGCTGCTGGGGTTGGGCAGCGGTGCCGCGGCCGCGTTGATCGCGGCATGCGGTGACAACGAAAACCGACCGCTTCACTCGAGTTCGGGCGAGGGAGTCGAGGCGCCGGGGGCGAAGCAGGCGTTGCCTACTGAGCCGATCACGTGGGCCGGCCCGCGCGGTGAGCTTCAAGGCGCGTGGGCCCAGGCCCACAACGCCCGTCGTGGGGTACTGGTCATCCACGAGAACAAGGGCCTCACCGATTGGGTTCATTCGGTGGCCGAACGATTCGCTGGAGCCGGCTACTCGGCGCTGGCCATCGACTTGCTGTCCGAAGAAGGCGGCACCGGTCAATTCACCGACCCCGCCAAAGCCACCGCCGCCCTCGCCGCCGCACCCCAGGACCGGTTCCTGGCCGACCTGAACTCCGGCATCCAGGAGCTCCAGAACCGCGTCCCGGGCGGAAAAATCGCCATCGTCGGTTTCTGCTTCGGCGGTGGACTGGTATGGCAACTGCTGGCCTCCCACAATGCCCGCTTGTCGGCCGCGGTGCCGTTTTACGGTCCGCTACCCGACAATCCCGACTTCAGCGGTGACAAAGCGACCGCGGTGCTGGCGTTCTACGGAGCCCTGGACAAGCGCGTCACCGCGTCGGAGCCGGCGGCCAAAGCCGCCCTCGAGCGCGCCGGGCTGATCCACGACATCGTCATCGAACCCGACGCCGACCACGCCTTTTTCAATGATGGCGGGCCACGCTACAACGCGGCCGCCGCCGAGGACTCCTGGCGGCGGGTGCTGGAGTGGTTTGGCCGCTACCTGTCTTGACGGCATGATGCGTGCGTGACCTTTCCGCCGCCCGCCATCACGCTGCGCCAAGTCCTCGACACGCTCGACCTCGAACAGGTCAACGCGGAGTTTTTCGTCGGAAACCAGATCGACGAAATCGCGCATCACATCTCCGGTGGCCACATCGCAGCGCAGGCATTGATGGCGGCGAGTCGAACCGCGACCGACCGCCTGCCGCACAGCATGCACATGTATTTCCTCCGGGCCGGCGACGCCCGGCGGCCCGTCGACTTCGAGGTCACCGCGCTGCACGACGGCGGCACCTTCTCGGCCCGGCGTGTGACGGCCCGCCAGTTCGGCTCTGTGCTGTTGGAGGGCGTCGCGTCGTTCAGTAAATCCGTCGAAGGCACTGTCTACCAGCAGCTTCCACCCGATCTCCCGGATCCCGAATCCGTGCCGAGTTTCGCCGAGCAGCACAGCGATCACGCGGATGAACTCGGTGGCTGGTGGGTGCGCGAGCAGCCCATCGACTATCGCTACGTGGACCCGTCGGCCAGGCTCGCTGTCGACCTTGCCGAGGCGCCGCCCGCAGGCATCCGAATGTGGTGGCGTCCCAACGGCATTGCGCCGGCCGACCCGGTGATAGGTGACTGCCTGGCCACATTTGTCGCGGGTCGCACGTTGCTCGAGTCGGCCATGATCGCCCGCCGCACAACCCCGTTGGGCCCGGGCTTCTCAGCGCTGATGGATCTGGCGATGTGGTTTCATCACCCGCCGGATCTGTCGGATTGGCTGCTCTACGAACAGCATTCACCCAGTGGTATCGGTGGTCGCGGATTGGCACAGGGCACCATGTTCAACCGCACCGGCCAGCTGGTCTGCACCACGACGCTGGAGTGCTACTTCGGCGGCAACAAGGGCGGTTAGCGCGCGGCCATCGATCTGGCCTGTCCCAACGCCACCGGCAGCGTGGACCAGCCGTGCAGCACCCGGGTGTCGCGGCGGCTGCCCGCACCGGCGGAACGTACGTCGGGAAAGCGATCGAAGAACGCCCGCAGCCCCACCTCGCCTTCGGCACGCGCCAAAGCCGCGCCCAGGCAGAAATGCCGACCGCCGGAGAAGGCCAGATGTTTGCCGGCATTGTCACGTTCGATGTCGAACGTATTGGGATCGGCAAAGACCGCCGGATCACGGTTGGCCGCGGCGACGTAGACGATGACCAGCTCGCCCTGACCTACCGGATGGCCCGCAACCTCGGTGTCGCTCAGCGCTATTCGTGCCGTGAGTTGGACTGGGGACTCCAAGCCGCAGGATCTCCTCGACGGCGGTCGGCCACAGCTCGGGCCGCTGGCTGAGTGTGCGGAGGTGCTCAGGTTTGTCGAGCAGCATCCGAATGCCGTTACCCAGCAGATTCACTGTGGTCTCGAAACCCGCCGCCAACACCAGACCGGCGACCGCCCGAAGCTCCTCGTGATCGAGATACGTTTCCGACGAACCACTTTCGGCTTTACGGATGAGCTGGCTCATCAGATCTTCACCGGGATCGCGGCGCAGCTTGTCCAGGTGAGTGTCCAACCAGAGGTTGAATCCGGCGAGCCCGCGCTGAACGCGGCGGTACTGCGGCCAGGGGAGCCCGAAATCCAAACTGGGCGCGGCGAGTTCACCGAACTCGAGAATGCGCTGTCGATCGCCCTCTGGCACTCCCAGGATGTCGCTGATGATCGCCACCGGCAGCTGCGAGCAATACCGGTCGACGATGTCGATGACGCCAGGCTCGTGAGACAGCTCGTGCAGCAACGACTCGGCGGTCTTTTCGACCCCGTCCCGTAGCGCGCCCACGGCCCGGTGGGTGAACACCGACGACACGGTCTTGCGATAGCGGGTGTGGTCGGGCGGCTCGACGGCCAGCAGTGCCGGCGGACGCAGCGGATGCAGTAGTTCGTCACGGGCCCGGCGCTCGAGCCACCGCAGCGGCGCGGGCAGGTTCGATCCGATCGACAGCACCCGGAAGTCATCGGATCGAAGCAGCTCGTTGCCGATCGCATGGTCCGCGGTGATGTAGCCGATCCTGGACCGCACCAGCGGACCGCGGGCCCGCACCTCCTCGTAAAACGGCACCGGGTTTGCCTTGACTGTCGGATCGGCGATCAGCCGGGCCTGCAGGTCACCCCGTCGGGCACCGATCGCGGAGCCGCCGCGGACGAAGCCGTGCAGCGCCAGCCAGTGCAATCTCTGCTTCAGATCGATCGCCACCAGTCAGGCCTCCACATTCTCGGGCAGTGCTGTCGCCCAGCCTACGACCCGAGGCGGCTGCCCGTCGTCAGCCCAACTCCCAGTTCATGTTTGTCGCGAACGTGATGGCATCGTCGGTGAGAGTGCCCATGGCGTGACTCCGCTCGACGTATGACCGGACCATCGGCAGGAAGTTCATCGGGTTGTAGGCGTCTTCCTCGTAACTCCACAAGTTGTCGCCGCCGTACTTCATCACCGATAGGTTGGCCGCCTGGTGAACGCTTCCGTCGCCAGGATCGCGCATCCGATTCTGGAACTCGCAGAACACCCAGCCGCGGTCAACGTCGATGGAGTGCCAGGACGTCGGATAGAACGGCATCTCGCTGCCCGGGAAGGCGTTCATCGTCGAGACGATCCAGTCGCGGATCTGCTCGCGGCCGTGCATCGTCCCATACGTGTGCTCGACGTAGGTCGCGTCCTCGGTGAACTGGTCGGCGAACCGCGACCAATCCCAACTGGACCCGATATCGACGACCACCTGCTTGTGGTGTTCGAAGGCCGATTCGATCTCGTCGCGCGACCACTGTCCGCTCATGCCTCTGCCACGTCCTTGATCCGGTGCAGCGTTTTGGTCATGTCCCGGACATTGCGTCGTTGCCGCAAGAAGCCACCGAACAGCCAGAAGTAGACGCCGACGAACGGCGAGGAGGCCATCCGGAATGACTCGGTGACGTCGGTGCCTCCGCCCGACGGCGCGAGGCGATAGTGCCAGTTGTTGACTGCCCGGTCGCCGAGGAGCACCTCGAAACCGAATTCGCGGCCCGGCTCGCATGCTGTCACGCGGCAGACGGTCCAGTACACCGGGCCGATTTCGTTGCGCTTGACGTGGCCGCGGAACCGCGCGCCCAGTGCCGGTTTGGTGGCGCCGTCCAGCCACTCGGCTTCGAATACCTCGGGGGAATAGCTGCCGATGCTGTGGACGTCGGTGATCAGGCCCCAGATCTGGTCCGCCGGTGCCGCTATGTGAACTGTCGCAGATCCCTGCATGGGCTGATCCAAGCATGCCCACGGGCGACCGGTCCGCGAGTTGGGCCAAACCTTGTCCAGACGGTGGATCCACGCTAGCGTTTTTCGACGTCTCAAAATCGCAATCCCGACGGAGTGATCATCATCGACGATTACCACAGCACGAAGCGGTCCAAGAACGACGGCGGACCGGATGACGGGGAAGCGCCCGTCATCGTCAGCTTGGTCGAGGCGGCGATGCAGATGTTCTCCGCAGCCATCGAGGCCTTGCCCGACACCAGCGACCCGGAGTTCTCCGGCCGCGCCAACGTGATCCTGTCTGGTCTGCGCAAGCTGCAGACGGCACTGACCAAGGCGGCGACCCGCGGTCGCGCGACACCCTCAGTCATCGTGTCGCTCAGCGGGGTTCGCACCCGATACGACGACCTGATGTCGCAGGCGTCGGAGGCGCCCGGTGCGACCTTGGGCCAGCAGCTCTACGTCATCCGGCGGCGCGCGAAGCTGTCGGCACAGGAGACCGCCAACGGCGTCGGGCTCACGCCCGAACTCCTCGACGCCATCGAGGCCGAGGAAATTCCGACCGACGACGAAGCTGCGCGGATCAAAGAGCTCATCGCGGCGCTCGGGGGCTGACACCTCGGCAGCCGGCCCGGTGCGTGATCACCCGTGAATGACGCCGACGACTCACCGACGGGCGGGCGCTCACCGGCGACTCAGGCGCTGATCGCCGCCACATCGGTGACGGCCCTGATCATCGGCGGGGCCTACCTGGCGATCGACCGGCTGCATGCCTCGGCGAACAATGCTGTGGAGCACCCCGGCCCGGCCGCTACCGATGCGCAAACCCAGACCGAAGTCGTCCAACACGCTCGCGACATCGTCTCGATCACCGGGCTTCGTGCGCCGACGGCGGGCTATCTGCTGATGTCGTGCAAAAACCGGGACGATCCGCCCTACCAGGGCGCGGTCTACATGGACTTCGAACTGCCGTCCGATATCGACGCAGACCATTACTTTCGCGGCGTGTCCGACGCCATGGTGGCCCGCGGCTGGCGGGAGGGGCCGGCGCCCAACCAGCACATGTTCGGCCGAAATCTGTCGAAGGACGGCGTCAACGCGATTCTCTACCCGGACCGCGACACCCTGACGCACGGCGTGGCACGCATCTACGGCCAGTGCCACGACATGAGCGATCACCGTGGCGCTAAAGCGGAATGGACCGATATCACCGACCGCCTGCACTGACCGTGTCCACAAACGAAAACTGCGCTTGACGGATCACCGTCAAGCGCAGTTCTGCTCGGAGGTCTAGCCGGCGTGAGCGCCCAGCGCGCCCTGCAGGTCACCCTTCATCGCGTTCAACTGGGCTCCCCAGTACTCCCAGCTGTGAGTGCCGTAGGCCGGGAAATTGAACACGGCGTTGTGACCGCCCGCAGCGTTGTATGCGTCCTCGAACTTCCTGTTGCCGCCGATCATGAAATTGCTCTCGAGGAACGTGGCCGGCAAGTTGCCACCGCCCAGTTCGTTCGGGGTTCCGTTACCGCAGTACACCCAGAGGCGGGTGTTATTGGCGACGAGTTTGTCGACGTTGAGCGTGGGATCGTTGCGTACCCATGCCGGGTCACTGTCCGGCCCCCACATGTCGCTGGGCTTGTAGCCGCCCGCATCACCCATCGCCAGGCCTATCGGGCCCTTCCCGGTGGACGGGCTGAGGTAACCGGACAGCGAACCGGCGTAGATGAACTGCGCCGGGTGGTAGATCGCCAGGTTCATGGACGATGAACCGGCCATCGAGATACCGACCGCCGCACTGCCGGTCGCCTTGACGCTCTTCTGCGAGGCCAGGTATCCGGGCAGCTCGCTGGTCAGGAAGGTCTCCCACTTGTAGGTCGAACAGCCGGCCTTGCCGCAGGCGGGGTTGTACCAGTCGGTGTAGAAGCTGGATTGCCCACCGACCGGCATCACGATCGACAACCCCGACTGGTAGTACCACTCGAAGGCGGCGGTGTTGATGTCCCAGCCGTTGTAGTCGTCCTGCGCCCGCAGCCCGTCCAGTAGGTACACCGCAGGCGAGCCGTTGCCGCCGGTCTGGAACTGGACTTTGATGCTGCGGCCCATCGACGCCGACGGCACCTGGAGGTACTCGACGGGGAGACCGGGACGGGAGAATGCGTTCGCCGTCGGGGTATCACTGATGAGGCCGATCAGGCCCGGTAGAGCCGCGGCTGACACTGCGACGACCGACAGTCGCCGCGCCCACCCACGGATCTTGTCGCTTACATATGCCATATCAGGCCCCTTGTCGACGGCATCACGCACTACCGCGAAACCTACCGTGCCGGTGTTGATATGTCGATCAAGACACAGTGATGTCGCGTTTTCGCAGCAACCACTGCTACCTGCATGGAGCCTGTGCTAGAGCCGTTAATCGGCTGTTTCTGGCAACACCGTGTCCCCGTCCGCGATGGCCCCGCCGCCGATCCCCGGGTCGCATTTCCACGCGACGAACGCGTAGGGTGACCCGGGGTAGACCGACGAGACCACGCTGTCCCGGTCCTTCCGCCGCCCGCGAACCAGTACGTCAACTCTCATGTTCGCCGGGTGC
Source organism: uncultured Actinomycetota bacterium (assembly GCA_963737375.1). Classification (GTDB taxonomy): domain Bacteria; phylum Actinomycetota; class Actinomycetes; order Mycobacteriales; family Mycobacteriaceae; genus Mycobacterium. The sequence goes on along the minus strand of CAVTSP010000001.1, from coordinate 174,970 downwards.
GGCGTTTGGGCGTTGGGCCGCGATTGAGGTGCAGATTTGGACACGGTAGTTGGACTGTCGCTGACATCGACGTCGGTCGGCTGGGTCTTGGTGGAAGGCCGCGATGCCGACGGCGCCATCCTCGATCACGACGACTTCGACGTTGACCCCACCGCCGGAATGCAGGCGGTTTACACCTCGGAACAGGCAAACGCCGCCGTGCTGGAAGCGCAGGCCGCCGCAGCCGGGTTCGATCAGCGACTTCATGTTGTCGGTGTCACCTGGAGCGACGAATCGGCCGCCGAAGCGGCGCTGCTGGTGGAATCGCTGACCGACGCCGGATTCGACAACATCGTCCCGGTTCGGCTGCACGATGCCTGCGACATGCTGGCCCGGGCCATCGCCCCGGTCGTCGGCTATGACCAGGCTGCGGTGTGCGTACTGGACGGCGACTCGACGATTGTCGTCATGGTCGACGCCGAAGACGGCGAACCGCAGACGGCCATCAAGCAGTTGTCTGGCGGGCCAGGGCATTTGGTGCATTGGCTGACGGCGCTGTTCGATCGCAGCTCCTGGCAACCCGGCGGCATCGTGATCGTCGGCGCGCAAGACGACGTGGACGCCTTGTCGCCGCAGCTGACGACGCTGCCGGTCCCGGTCATCAACCAAGTCGGCGCAGAGCTGGCGTTGGCGCGGGGAGCAGCGCTCGTATCGGCTCAAAGCACCGAATTCACCGACGCCGAGATGCTCGAGACGGTCAACAGTTGGCGCCACGACCACGATGCCGCGAGAAAACGCTCGTACGCCGGTGCGGTGACGATGCTGGCCGCCGGTGCTGTCACATTCGTGGCGTCGCTGTCACTGGCGCTGGGTCCGCACCTGGTGCCCCACCACGCACCCAACCCGGCCAGGCCGGTGGCCCACCGCGCGGCGAGCGCACCGATCGCCGAGGCTCCCGCGCCGCCGGCCGCGGTCAAGACACCGGCAGCCCGCCCGGCGCCGCAGCCCGCTCCGGTGGAAGAACCGGTTGTCCGGCAGCCGGTCGTCGCGCAGGCGCCGGTCGAGGTCCACGCGGCCGCGCCCGCTGCGCCACCCGTTCCGCCACCTCCGGTGGCACCTCCGCCGCCGCCGGAGGAGCCACCCAACCCGCACCCGCTGCTCACCAAGTTGCTGCAACGCCTTCATGGGCAAGACCCGGACCAGCCTCCGCCGCCACCACCGCCCGGGGCGCCGACACCCTAATCGTCTACGATGCCGGCAGCGTTAATCTGCGAATTGCCTGGCTATTTCGGCTGCGGTGGTCAATACGCTGAGATGCTGGTCGACTGACTCCAGCCCGGCGTTCATGGTGTTGACCGATGCATGCGAGGCGCCCGCGTCCGCCCAACTCCGGAGACCTTCGGCGAGGTCTTCGGCGTTCCCGTTCCAGGAAACCTGGCCCTGCATGCCGATTCGAGCCGGATCCCGGCCGGCATCTGTTGCGGCTTGCGCCACCTCCTGACGCGCCCGCTCGAGTTTGGGTCCTGGTCCCACCATCGGAAACCAACCGTCACCAAGCCGGCCGGCCCGCCGGAATGCACGCGGCGATGCTGCCCCGAACCACACCGGAATCGGCCGCTGGATCGGCAGCGGCGCCAGCCCCGCGCCCGTCACCCGGTGAAAATCGCCGTCGTAGGAGACGCTGGGCTCGGTCCACAGCTTGCGCATCAAGACGACCTGCTCGTCGCAGCGCTTGCCTCGCGTCGAAAAGTCTTCTCCCAGCGCCTCGTACTCGACCGCGTTCCAGCCGAGACCAACCCCCAGGCGCAGCCGGCCGCCGCTGAGCAAGTCGACCTCGGCCGCCTGTTTGGCGACCAGCACAGTCTGCCGTTGCGGCAGGATCACGACGCCGGTGACCAACTCCAGCGTGCTTGTCACCGCCGCGAGGTAGCCGAATGTCACCAGTGGCTCGTGGAAGGTGTTGTGCATGTCGTAGGGACCGTTCCAGCCGGCGTGAACCGTGGTGTCGGCGCCCACGACGTGGTCGTACGCGAGCAGATGCGCGTAGCCCAGCCCCTCGACATGCTCCGCGTAGGCCCGAACAGCACCCGCGTCGGCCCCAATCTCGGTCTGCGGGAACACCACTCCGATCCGCATCGCGCTTACCTCCGTCAGCGTTTACTTGGCACGCTTCGCGGTGAACGACACCACGACGTCGTCAGCGACTTTCAACGCGCCGAGCAGCTGCGAGTACGGCTTGATGCCGAAGTCGGATTGCCGGACGGTGGTCTCGCTGGACAGCCACCAGTTCGCTCCCTGGTCCTCGGTGCGCACATCGACAACCTGCTCCCGGGAGGTCGCCTGGATCGTCAGGGTCCCGGTCAGCCGGTACCCTTCGTCAGTCTTGTCAATGGCGTTGGCCTCGAACGTGATTCGCGGATAGCGCTTGGCGTTGAGCGATCGCGACGCATTGCTGCGCACCAGGATCTTCTCCGGTCCGGACAACGGAGTGACGCCGCCTTCGCCGCGGACGACCTCCAGCGAACCGACCTCGACGATCAACTCCGCGCCCACCGGCTCGTCGCCATCCCACCGAGCCGTCGCTCGCCACTGCCGCATCGCGAGGGTCAGCCGGTGTCCCATCGCGGCGGCCGGACCGGCGACACCGGTTCGGATCAGTAGGTCACCGTCAGAGCCGTCGAGGCTCCATTCGGCGGCGCGTGCGTCTCGTGTCAAACCGTCAACACAGTGCGGTAGTGAGCCTTGCCCTGTTCCAGCGCGGCATAGCCTTCCGCGGCCTTCGACAGTGGCAGTTCCTCGATCCACGCCCGCACCCCGGTCTGCACCGCGAACTGCATCGTGTCTTCGATCTCGCTCGCAGTACCCGACGGGTGGCCAATGATGCTGAGCCCCGGTGTAATCAGCTGCAGGGGGCTGATCGGCAGCGGCTCGGGCGTGACACCGATGGTGATGAGCTCGCCAAAGGGGAGTAACCCGCCGACGGTGGCTGCCATCGCCTTGGAGGCGCCGGCGGTGCCCAGCACCACCGCGACGCCGCCGAGGTCGTTCAGTGCTTCGGCGACGTCACCGTCCGTCGCGTCCACGTAGTGATGCGCACCGAGTTCGAGGGCATCCTCTTTTTTGGCGGTACCGCGGTTGATCGCGATGGTCTCGAAACCCATTGCCCGGGCGAACTGGATCCCCAAGTGCCCGAGGCCGCCGACACCGAGAATTGCCACGCGGTCGCCGGGCAGTGCCTTCGTGTGCCGCAGCGCGTTGTACGTCGTTACGCCCGCACAGCCCATCGGGGCAGCTTCCGCGTCGGAAAGCTCCGCGGGGATGCGGGCCAGCGCGGTGGCCGGAACCGTCACCGACTCCGCGTAGCCGCCCGGGTAGTGCCAGCTCGGAACCTTGCCGTTCAAACAGGTGATGAACTGGCCCTTGCGGCATTGCGCGCAGTGGTTACAGTTGCCCCCGAACCAGCCGACGGCAACCCGATCGCCGACCGTGAATTCTTCGACGCCTGGGCCGGTTTCGGCGATCACGCCCGCGATCTCGTGTCCCAGCGTCACCGGCCAGGACAGGCCCGGGAAGTCACCGGCGACGAAGTGGGCGTCGGTTCCGCAGATGCCGCAGGCCTTGACGCTGATGCGCACCTCGCCGTGGCCCGGCGGCGTTGTCTCGACGTCGGCGAGCTCCAGCGGTGCGCCCGCGGACTTGACCTGAACTGCTTTATGTGACGACATAGCCGTAGCCTACTGCGCGACAGGACATTTGGCTGAGGCGTCACTGTGGTAGTCGACCTGCCAGTGTTTGATGCCGTTCAGCCAGCCCGAACGCAGACGTTCTGGGTGTGCCAATCGATTCCAGATCGGGCATGGCGTCGGCGATGGCGTTGAACATCAGATCGATCGTCATCCGGGCCAGGTTCGCGCCGATGCAGTAGTGCGCGCCGGTGCCACCGAATCCCACGTGCGGATTCGGGTCACGCAGGATGTTGAATGCGAACGGGTCCTCGAACACCTCTTCGTCGAAGTTGGCTGAGCGGTAGACCATTAGGACGCGCTGACCCTTCTTGATCTGCACGCCCGACAGCTCGTAATCCTCGAGCGCGGTCCGTTGAAACGATGTCACCGGGGTGGCCCATCGCACGATCTCGTCGGCGGTGGTGGCGGGACGCTCCTTCTTGTAGAGCTCCCACTGATCGGGAAAGTCGGTGAACGCCATCATGCCCTGGGTGATCGAGTTGCGGGTCGTCTCGTTACCCGCGACCGCGAGCAGGATGACGAAAAAACCGAACTCGTCGTCGGAAAGTTTGTGGCCGTCGACATCGGCTTCGACCAACTTGGTGACGATGTCGGGGCCGGGGTTCGCGGCCCGATCGGCCGCCATTTGCATGGCGTACATGATCAGTTGGATCGAGGCATCGATCGCATCGTTGCCGGCGAACTCCGGGTCCTGATCGCCGACCATCTGGTTGGACCAATGGAACAACTTCATCCGGTCTTCTTGCGGCACACCCAGAAGTCCGGCGATGGCCTGCAGCGGAAGCTCGCACGACACCTGCTCGACGAAGTCGCCGGATCCGTGCGCTGCCGCGTTCGCCACGATCTGGCGGGCCCGCTCGCGCAGGTCTTCGCGAAGTTGCTCGACGGCCCGGGGCGTGAAGCCGCGGGAGACGATCTTGCGCAGATGAGTGTGCTGCGGCGCGTCCATGTTGAGCAGAACGAATTTGCCCCGCTCGACCTGCTCGCCCACCGTGCCGTCTTTGTAGCGGGGTAGCGCAGTCTTCTCCAGACTGGAAAAAATATCGCTGCGACGCGAAATCTCTTTGACGTCTTTGTGTTTGGACACCACCCAGAACCCGCCGTCGTCGAATCCACCCGCGCCTATCGGCTGCTCGTTCCACCAGATCGGCGCGGTCCGCCTCAGCTCGGCCAGCTCTTCGACCGGTAGGCGTTCGGCGTGGACGTCGGGATCGGTGAAATCGAATCCGGCAGGAAGATTCGGAGTCGGCATCGGTGGCACTCCTAGGGATGAAGACGACTTGGGCATGACACGCTGTGGCCCAGTAAAGCACCGCAACAGTCGAGATGGAACGGCTTCCGGGCGGATTGCCAGCTGATGGATTGGAACGTGTTCTCGCGGTGGGCCGCGATGAGTTTCGACTCGGTGCCTGGTCTGGACCTAGTGCCGGAAATGGAACCACGAAGGGATTGCGCCATGCGCGTCATTGTCAGCGACTTCATCAGCCTCGACGGTGTTGTACAGGCGCCCGGGGCGCCGGGGGAGGACACCGACGGCGCATTCGCCCACGGTGGTTGGTCGATGCCGTATTTCGACCCGGACACCATGGGTCCCGCGATCGGCGACATCATGGCCGCGACCGAGGCACTGCTGTTCGGACGCCGAACCTGGCAGGCGATGGCCGCCGCCTGGCCGGACCGGGCCGGCGACCCGTTCGCCGATCGAATGAACACGATTCCGAAGTACGTGGCGTCGCGGACGCTGAGCCAACCCGATCTCAGCTGGGCCGGATCGACGCTGCTGCCGGCCGACGACGCGATCGGTGCGGTACGCGAGTTGCGGGCCCGCGACGGCGAGGGCTTGCAGGTGATGGGGAGCGCGTCGTTGGCCGCGCAGTTGGTCACGCACGGACTGGTCGACGAATACCGCCTGATGATCGAGCCGATCCTGCTCGGCGGGGGTAAGCGATTGTTCCCCGACGACGGCGTGGCCCGCGCACTTCAGCTCGTATCCGCGACGACTACCGCCACCGGTGTCCTGATCTGCACTTACCGACCCGTCGAACGCTGACGAAACGCCATATGGCGCCGACGGCACTGACTATGCTTTCCTCCAAGTGCCCGGGCTCACTGGAGAGCCCGGTAACGCGACACCGAAGGTGGGTCATGATTCGCGAATTGCTCGTCGCCGCTGCGCTCACGGGTACGGCCGTCGGCCTGGCCCCGCTTACCGTCGCCGACCCCGGGAATTACGACGGCGACGTGCCGGGCATGAACTATGACGCATCGCTCGGTGCGCCGTGCGACAACTACGAGCGGTTCATTTTCGGACGCGGCCCCGGCGGTCAAGCCGAGGCGTGCCACTTCATCATCAACCAGTTCCCGGCAGCGCAGACGGGGTACTGGGTGATCACCTATCCGCTCTACGGAGTGCAGCAGGTCGGCGCCAAGTGCGACAACCCCAAGGGATCATCGGCCCAGTCGCCCGACGGGCAGGCGATGCTCTGCACCGAACACGGCTGGCAGATCGGTCAACTGACCGGTGGCGGGGCCCCGAACGGCCAGGGCGGCGGATTCCCGTCCGACACGAGCATCTTGCACTTCCCCTAAGACTCAGGAGACAGCCATGGCCTTCAAGCCGAAAGACGCCATCGACGCCGCCCGCGACATCGTGACGAACGCCGTCGAGCGGTCCGCGGACATCGTCGAAAACGCCGGCCACATCATCAAGGGCGACATCGCCGGCGGCACCGGTGACATCGTGCACAACTCCATCGACATCGCGACGTACGCGGTCGAGCGGACCAGAGAGGTCTTCACCGGCGGCCCCGCCGTCGACGAGTAACTAGACGGCAGCGGCTTCGTTGAGGTCGTCGAGCCGGCTCGTCGCCTCCAGGTACTCCTGCACCCAGCGTTCGATGACCGTGGCGGTCTTCTCGACCTTGGCGAACTGCCCGACGACCTGACCGACCGGGTTGAACGCCACGTCGACCGATTCGTTGGGGAAACGGTTGGTCGCCCGCACCGCCATACCGGAAACCATGTACTGCAACGGCATACCGAGCGGCTTCGGGTTGTCCGGCGCCTCCCAGGCTTCGGTCCAGTCGTTGCGTAGCATCCGGGCAGGCTTACCGGTGAACGAACGGCTGCGGACCGTGTCACGACTGCCGGCCTTGACGTACGCGGCCTGCTGAACCGGGGTGTTCGAGGACTCCTCGACCATCAACCACTGCGAGCCGGACCATGCACCCTGGCAGCCCAACGCCAGGGCCGCGGCGATCTGCTGACCGCTGCCGATACCACCTGCGCCGAGAACGGGAACCGGCGCGACCTCCTTGACGACCTGCGGCCACAACACAATTGAGCCCACCTCGCCGCAATGGCCGCCGGCCTCACCGCCCTGGGCGATGATGATGTCGACGCCGGCATCGGCGTGCTTGCGGGCCTGCGAGGGGGAGCCGCACAGCGCGGCGACCTTCAGCCCAGCGTCATGGATGTGCTTGATCATGTCCGGCGGCGGGGTGCCGAGCGCGTTGGCGATCATCTTCACTTTGGGGTGCGTGAGCGCTACCTCGACCTGGGGCGTTGCCGTCGCTTCGGTCCAGCCCAGCAATTGCAAGGTGTCGCCGTCGCTGTCTTCGACCGGCACGCCGTGGTCGGCGAGGATCTTCTTGCCGAAGTCGAGGTGATCCTGCGGCACCATCTTGCGCAGCGACTCGGCGAGGTCTTCGGCGGACAGGTGTGAGTCCATGCCCTCGTATTTGTTCGGGATGACGATGTCGACGCCGTAAGGGTGATCGCCGATGTTCTCGTCGATCCACTTGAGCTCGATCTCGAGCTGTTCGGGCGTGAACCCAACTGCCCCCAGCACGCCGAAACCACCGGCTTTGCTCACCGCAACCACAACATCGCGACAATGCGTGAACGCGAAGATCGGAAACTCGATGCCGAGTTCGTCGCAGATGGGAGTGTGCATTGGAAGATCCTCACGTGGTTGCTTACCGCAGCGTAGGCGAACTGGAACGTGTTCTAGTTTAGTACGAAACTCCTCGACTGTGACCACCCGGGTGAAATCACTTCGCGCGGACCGTTCACCACACGGCGTCGTGGACGACCCACAGCACCAGAAACGCCAGCATGCAGGCCGCGCAAGCCACATGGTCACGCCAGATGGACCGCGCCAGGGCGGTTTGGGTGTCGGGGCTGCCAGAACGGCTGCCGAGTCGAACGGCATTGGGCACCGTATGCGTCGCGGCCTGCAGAATCGGCGCACCCGCCAGCACAGTCGACACCGCTATCAGCCAACCCGGGTCATGCCCCCGGACCGCCCGGAACCCTAACGCGCCCAGGAACACCACCATGACCACACCGATGACCTGACTCATCGGTCGCGATTCGGTGACCGCGCGCCGGTAGTAGCGCGAGATGGAGTCCAACACCGACTCAGGCAATTCACCGCCGGGATGCCGGTCCGCGAGGACCTGAGCATCGAAGATGAGGTCCATCCACAACACGGCGAAGAGGAATCCGCTGCATGCGGTCAGAAGAGAATTCGTAGCGCTCATCGTTTGATTGTTTCCCCGTTCGCGGTTGCTGTAGTGCGGGTGGAACAAGTTCTAATCTGCAACCCCGCTGCGGTAGCGTGTCGCGTCATGGGACGCGTGGACGGAAAAGTTGCACTGATCAGCGGCGGCGCTCGGGGGATGGGCGCCGCGCATGCCGAGGCCCTGATCGCCGAAGGCGCCAAGGTCGTCATCGGCGACATTCTCGACGATGACGGCAAGAAACTTGCCGATGAGCTCGGCGACGCCGCGCGCTATGTCCACCTCGATGTCACCCAGCCCGACGAGTGGGAGGCCGCGGTGTCCACCGCGGTCAACGATTTCGGCAAGCTCAACGTGCTGGTCAATAACGCCGGCATCGTCGCGCTCGGCCAGCTGGGTCAGTTCAATGTGGACAAGTGGAACAAGGTCATCGACGTCAACCTGAACGGCACCTTCCACGGCATCCAGGCCGTGGTCGAGCCGATGAAGGCCGCCGGCGGCGGTTCGATCATCAACGTCTCGTCGATCGAGGGTCTGCGGGGCGCGGTCATGGTGCACCCGTATGTCGCCTCCAAGTGGGCAGTGCGCGGACTGACCAAATCGGCGGCCCTGGAGTTGGCGTCGCACAACATCCGGGTCAACTCCATCCACCCGGGCTTCATCCGCACCCCGATGACCAAGCACTTCCCCGACGACATGGTCACCGTCCCGCTCGGGCGCCCCGGTTCTTCCGAAGAAGTTGCCACCTTCGTGCTGTTCCTCGCCAGCGACGAGTCGTCGTATTCGACCGGAGCCGAGTTCGTCATGGACGGTGGACTGGTCAACGACGTCCCGCACAAGTTCTGACCGCCGGCGGCCGCTAGCCGCTAGCGGCCCTAGCAGCTATCGACACCGCGCGATCACGGTCTCGGCGAACCTTTCGATCGCTGCGCGGCACCCCGCGCGATCGCTCGGCGTGACGTTCTCGGCCATCCACGGTGCGCACATCACCGCGGTGATGCCGAGGTCTTCGGCGCGTCGGTAGAGATCGGCTGACGGCATCTCGAGCAAGGCCAGCATGATCTCGAAGGGCTGGCTGTCGCGACCGTATTCACGCCGCAACGCCGTCAGCTTCTGCACATATCGGACCGCGTCGTCCCAGACGTAGGCGGTGCCGACCCAGCCATCGCACAGCCGTGCCGCCCGGCGCAGCGCCAGGTCCGATTCGCCGCCACACAGGATCGGCACCGGCGTCGGCGGGTGAGGCTCGAGCATCAACTCGGGCACCTCGTAGTAACGACCACTCCACGACACCCAGCCGCCTTGCCACAACGCACGCAATGCCGGGATCATCTCGTCGAGTCGCTTGCCACGGGTGCTGAAATCCTGTCCCAGCAACTCGAATTCCTCACGCATCCAGCCGGCGCCGACGGCCAGCGACACCCGGCCGCCGGAAATCACCGATGCGGTCGCCACCTGCTTCGCCACTTCCACCAGCGGTCGGGAAGGGGCGACGTAGATGGCGTTGGAGAACCGCAACTGCCGAGTGGTCGACGACATCGCGCCGATCATGATCCACGAATCGGGCCAGGCCGTCTCGGGTGGCCACGGCGGCACTCCGGCCGCTGACGGGTACGGCGACCGCAAATTGCGCGGATAAATCAAGTGATCGGCGCAGATGACGCCGTCATAGCTGCACTCGTCGAGCATGCGGGCGATCGCCAGAGCGTCCGCTGTCTCCATAAACGGTGTGCCAGACCAGAACTGCATCAGGCGCCTCTCCGCTCGATCACATCCGCGCGAGTGCAACGGCCGACGTATTTCCCGGGTAACGCCCTCGGTAGGTGCACTTTCGCGGGGCTGTCCGGCGTCCGATGCACGTCGACGACTTTAAGTTCCTTTTCCAAAGCGCGGGCGTAAGCAGCCAGAACCCGCTAGTAAAAGGATGGTGGATTTCGAACTCGACGCGGCGCAGACGGCCTGGGTGGCCGAGGTCCGTGCATTCCTCACCGAGAACGTCACGCCGGCGCTGCGATCCGAACTGAGCGAGCACGGTCAGGAATTGCGGACGGGGGAGGTTGCGGCCTTTCGGCGCAGGATCGGCGAGCGGGGCTGGTTCGGGCTGAACTGGGCGCCGGAATACGGCGGGCTGGGGCTGGGTGCGGTGTATCAGCATCTGTTGATGCGGGAATTCGAGTACTGGGGTGTCCCGGGTCCTGACCTCACCGTGACGTCGGTGGCGCCGATGATCATGCGACATGGCACTGAGCAGAACAAGCTCGAGTTCCTCCCGCCGATCGCTCGCGGCGAGTTGATCTGCGCGGTCGGTTACTCAGAACCCGAGGCTGGCACCGACCTGGCCAGTCTGCGGACGCGGGCAGACCGCGACGGTGACGAGTGGGTGATCACCGGATCCAAGATCTGGAACAGTGTCGCAAACCGCGCAACGCATGAGTGGCTCTGTGTGCGTACCGATCCCAGTGCGCCACGGCACCGGGGCATTTCGGTGATCATGGTTCCTACCGACCTGCCCGGCATCCAGATCCGCCCGCTGTACGCCTGGTCGGGGTATCGCACCAACGAGGCATTCTTCGACGAGGTGCGAGTGCCCGTCGGCAACCTGATCGGCGAAATCAATCGGGGCTGGACATACATCACCGGCGCGCTGGATCTCGAGCGGGGCGCGCTGACGAACGCCGGAGATCTACGACGCGCACTCGACGACCTGACCGCGCTGGCCGCGCGAGACAGCTCAGCCCCGTTACAGACACCGGGCTTACGCCGCCGACTCAGCCAGGCTGAAGCCGATGTAGAAGCGGCGGAACTGATGGGATATCAGGCGGCGTCGCTGTTGGACAGCGGCGTGATCCCGACCGTCGAGGTCAGCGTCGAGAAGATCTTCACCAGCGAGCTACGCCAGCGGATAGCCGATTTGGCCATCGACCTCCTCGGCCCCGACGGCCTGCTCACCTATCGCAGCCCGGGTGCGCCCGAGGACGGCAAGTTCGAACGCCTCTACCGGGTTTCGCCGCTGATGCGGTTTGGTGGCGGCACCAACGAAGTGCTGCGCGACGTGATCGCCCAACGTGGCCACGGCATGCCGTCGTACGGACGCTGACCACATGCAGCTGATACCAAGTCAGGACGAGCGAGATCTGGCGGCGATGCTGTCTGCGCTGTTCGTCGCCGAGTGTCCGACGAGCCTGGTGCGTGAACTGCGCGACGCCGACGTCCGGCCGATACCCGAGCGATTATGGAAATCGTTGGCCGACGCCGGCGTGTTCGGGCTCGTGCTTCCGCAGGAACACGGTGGCGCCGACGGTACGCTGACCGAGCTCGGTGTGTTCTACGTGGAGGCCGGCCGTGCCCTGTGCCCGACGATCGTGCACGACACCCTGCAGGCCGCCCTCGCCATCCAACTGCTCGGTGGGCCGGATCAGCGTGCGGCCTGGCTTCCCTTGCTGGCCGCTGGAAGTGTCAGGGCCACAACGTCGTTGTCGAGCGCCCGCGACGCTGCCAGGATCGTCCCGACGCTGCGGGCCCGCATCGGTGCCACCGGTACCTGGCGGCTCAGCGGCGTCGTCGATTTCGTCGCGGACGCCGACCTCGCCGATCTCGTGGTGGTCTCCGCGGCCGATGGCGGGCGGATCATGGGCTTCGTCCTGCCGTTGGCCGCGGCGGGGTTGCGGATCGAGGCGCAACTATTGATGGGCGGCCACCGCGCCTTCCGGATCGCGTTCGACGACGTCGAGGTGGGCGATCCGCATGCGGTGCTGGCCGGTCTCAGCGGCGCGGGCCTGGCCGCCGAGAATCTGCGCCGGACCGCCAACGCCGCGGTGGCCTTGCAGTCGTTGGACCTGGTCGGCGTGTGCGAGGCGGTGCTGCAGCGCACGGTCGATTACACAATGGCACGCAAACAGTTCGGCCGGCCGATCGCGTCGTTTCAGGCAGCGCAGCATCTGGTGGCGAATATGCATGTCGCGCTGGCCGCGGCGCGGCTCGCCGCCCATTCGGCGGTGTTCTGGATCGGGCAGGGCCACACCGCAACCCGTCAGACCGCGACTGCCCGGATGCATGCCGCGACCGCGGCGAAACTCATCACGCTCGATGCGCACCAACTGCACGGCGGCATGGGCTACGTGGTCGAAACAGACCTGCATCTGTTCTCCGAACGAGCCAGGGTGCTGTCGACGCTCGGCGGTGGCGCGGACATCGCATCGACGTGGCTGGAGGAGCGGGCGTGAGCGAGCAGAGCATGATCGACGCGGAGTCGGCGGCGCGGGTGGGAACGGTGGCCGCCACCGCGACGGGTGAAGTCAACCGGCGCGACTGGCAGCGGTGGGCCGCCGCCGTCGGCGACCATAATCCACTCTGGTTCGACCCCGAATACGCTCGTGCACAAGGCTATCGCGACATCATCTGCCCGCCGCTGTACCTGCAGTACGCCATCTTGGGCGTCACCGCGCTGGACGAGCTGCGGCCGGACGGGTCGTCGGGCGCGGTGTCGGGCAGCCTCGCGTTTCCGCTGGCACCCAGGCGGATGGCCGGCGGCGAGAGCACGACGTTTCATCGGCCCGCGTACCACCACGACGAGATCGACATGGTCCGGACCATCGAGTCGATCGTCGAGAAGCACGGCCGCTCCGGCACATTCGTCCTGGTTACCTGGCGAACGGTGTATCACAACCAACGGCGCGAATTGGTCGCCGAAGCCACCACATCGATGATCGCCCGACCCTAGGGAGCGCCGTGACCCGCGAGCAGATCTTCTACGAGGACGTCCACCCGGGCGACACCTTGCCGGCACTGACTGTCACGGCCGACGAGCGGCAGTTGTTCTTCTTCAGCGCCGCAACCTACAACGGTCACCGCATCCACTACGACAAGGACTGGGCGCGAACCACCGAGGGTTACGACGACGTCATCGTGCAGGGTCCACTGCAGGCTGCACTGCTGGCCCGCGCCGTCACCGACTGGATCGGTGGGCGAGGCCGACTGGTCGAGTACGCCGTGCAGAACCGGGCGATCGCCCTGACCGGGGAGCGGCTCACCTTCGACGGGGCCGTCGCCGGAAAACGGTTAGTAGACAACATCGGTCTGGTCGACCTGGATATCGCCGGGCGACGCGACGACACCGTGTTGATGCCGGGGACCGCCACCGTCGCGCTGCCGTTGCGCGGTGACCAGTCGTGACGGGCCTGCGCGGCGAGGCGGCGATCATCGGTATCGCCGAGTTGCCCGCCGAACGCAAACAGACCCGGCCACCGTCGTTCACCCTCGACCAGTACGCGTTGTTGGCCAAGATGGTCGTCGACGACGCCGGGGTGGATGCCTCAGTGGTCAACGGTCTGGTGTGCCACGGTCTGGCGGAATCCGACATGTTCGCCCCGGCGACGCTGTCTGAGTATCTCGGCCTTCCGGTCAATTTCGGGGAACGCGTCGACCTCGGCGGCGCCACGTCGGCGGCAATGGTGTGGCGGGCCGCGGTCGCTGTCGAACTCGGGCTGTGCGACGCGGTGCTCGCGGTCGTGCCCGGCTCCGCGCTGCTGCCGACCTCCGCCCGACATCCACCGGCACCGGCCGGTTGGCACGGCGCATCGAGCAACAAGTACGGATCGCCGCAGGCGGAGTTCGAGATCCCGTACGGCAACGTGGGGCAGAACGGGCCCTACGCGCAGATCGCTCAGCGGTACGCGGCTCTTTTCGGTTACGACGCAACGGCTCTGGCGAAGATTGCGGTTGACCAGCGGACTAATGCGTGCGCGCACCCCGGGGCGGTGTTCCACGGCAAGCCCCTCACCGTCGATGACGTGGTGGCAAGCCCGATGATCGCCGATCCCATCCACATGCTGGAGACGGTGATGCGCGTGCAAGGCGGAACCGGCGTCCTGATCGCCAACGCCGACATCGCCCGCCGGGCGCGCCACCGCCCGGTGTGGATCAGGGGATTCGGCGAACACATCGCTTTCAAGACAGCGACGTACGCCGAGGACCTGATGACGACGCCGGTGTCACGCGCCGCCGAACGCGCCTTCGCGATGGCAGGTCTGACCCCGTCGGACATCGACATGGCATCGCTGTACGACTGCTACACGATCACGGTCCTGATGACGCTCGAAGATGCCGGCTTCTGCGGAAAAGGCGAAGGCATGGCGTGGGTCAACCAGCGTGACCTCACCTTTGCCGGCGACTTTCCGCTCAACACCGCGGGCGGGCAACTCTCCTACGGTCAGGCGGGCATGGCGGGCGGTATGCATCACGTGGTCGACGCCGCGCGCCAGGTGATGGGCCGGGCCGCCGCCGCGCAAGTCCCCAATTGCCACCGGGCGTTCGTCACAGGCACCGGCGGCATCATGAGTGAACAAGTCGCTCTAGTACTGGGCGGTGACTGACATGACCGAAGCGATACCACTTCCCGAGGCCACCCCGGTATCGGCGCCGTTCTGGCATGGGCTTACCGAGCACCGGATTCTGGTGCAGTTCTCGCCGTCCCTGGGACGATATGTGTTCTATCCACGCACGCTGGCGCCGGGTACGTTGGCCGACGATCTGCAGTGGCGCGAAATAGACGGGGCCGCAGCGGTCTACACGTTCACCGTGGCGCGCCGACCCACCGGTCCGCCGTGGGCGGATGCGGTGCCACAGATCCTCGCCATCGTCGAGTGGGACGCCGGCCCCCGGCTCAGCACCGAACTGGTCGAGGTAGACCCCGCCGATGTCCGGATCGGAATGCGGGTGAGCCCGGTGTTCTGCGACATTGCCGACACCGGGGTCACGCTGCTGAAGTATCGGCCGACCGATGTTTGAGACCGTGCAACGACTGCTGCGGTCTCGAATGCAGGACGACACCATGGCGGTCGCACACGGCGAACGGACCTGGACATGGCGTGAGCATCTCGCCGAGGCCGCCGCCGAAGCATCCGCACTCATCGGGATCGCCGACACCGGTCGTCCACTGCACATCGGCGCCCTGCTCGGCAATTCGCCGGCCATGCTGCGCTCGATGGCGGCAGCCGGGTTAGGCGGCTACGTGTTGTGCGGGATCAACAACACCCGGCGCGGCACCGGGCTGCTCTCTGATATCCGGCGATCGGATTGTCAACTGCTGCTTGTTGATTCCGATCATCGAGCATTGCTCGACGGCTTGGACCTACACGACGTGATCGTGATCGACGTCGCGTCCGCGCGGTATGAACAATTGCTCTTCGATGCACCGCCACTCGTCCCGCACCGCGAGGTCGGTTTCGATGACACGCTGATGATGATCTTCACGTCAGGGACCAGCGGCGACCCCAAGGCGGTGCGGTTCTCACACGTGATGGCGATCATGTGCGGCGCAAGCTTGGTGGGGCAGTACCAGGTCACCGCGGACGACGTGTGCTACCTGGCGATGCCGCTGTTTCATTCCAACGGCGTGGCTGCCGGCTGGGCCGTGGCCATCGCGAGTGGCGCGACGATGGTTCCGGCCCAATTCTCGACGTCGAGATTCCTGGCCGATGTCCGCCGCCACGGCGTCACGTATCTCAACTATGTCGGCAAGCCGCTGGCGCTGCTGCTGGCCACCCCGGAGCAACCCGGCGACGCGGACAACACCCTGCGCATCGCCTTCGGCAACGAGGCGTCCGACCGCGACATCGACGAGTTCGCCCGGCGATTCGGCTGCCGCGTGGTGGACAGCTTCGGCTCCAGCGAGTTCGCGGTGATCATCACCCGCGAAGACGGGACCCCACCCGGGTCGATCGGCAAGGGCTATCCCGGCGTCGCTATTTACGATTCGCAGACCTTGACCGAATGTGCGACAGCGACCTTCGACGAGCACGGCGCGTTGGCCAACTTCGACGACGCGGTCGGGGAACTGGTCAACACCGAGGGCTCCGGTCCTTTCGCGGGCTACTACAACGATCCGGTCGCGACCAGCGAGCGGATGCGCCACGGCATGTACTGGTCCGGCGACCTGGCCTATCGCGACGCTGACGGCTGGATCTACCTGGCCGGGCGCACCTCCGACTGGCTGCGCGTCGACGGCGAGAACCTGGCGGCGGCGCCCATCGAGCGGATTCTGCAACGACTCGCCCCGATCAATCAGGTTGCGGTCTATGGGGTTCCGGATGGCGGAGTGGGTGACCAGGTGATGGCTGCCATCGTCTTGAATGACGGCCAGTCCCTGACGCCGGACGAATTCGAGCAATTCCTGGCCACTCAATCGGACTTGTCGCCGAAAGCCTGGCCCCGGTTCGTCCGGATCAACGATGAGCTTCCGCACACGGCGACCACCAAGATCCTCAAGCGGGACCTGATCCGGGCGGGAGTGACGGCCGCCGGCGGCGTCCTGTGGAGACGCGGGGACCGCGACACTGCATACGTCGTTGCCGACTAGAGGGTCGTTGACTGTGCAGGTTGTCGACGGAGAATTCGCGAAAGCGCTTCTATAACCTGCACACTCGGCCGCAACTTCAACGGATTTTCCCCTGCGGCCGTCACAACTCCAGCAGAATGGTCACCGGCCCGTCGTTCACCAGCTCGACACGCATGTCGGCGCCGAAAATCCCGGTTTCTACGTCCGCGCCCAAGGTGCGTAGCGTCTGCACGAACTCGGCGACCAGCGGCTCGGCGACCGCGCCCGGCGCGGCGGCATTCCACGACGGCCGCCGGCCCTTGGCGGTATCGGCGTACAGGGTGAATTGGCTGACCACCATGATCGGCGCGTTGATGTCGGAAGCGGACTGCTGACCGTCGAGAATCCTCAGCTGCCAGAGCTTTTCGGCGAGCCTTCGGGCTTTGTCGACATCGTCGTCATGCGTCACCCCGACAAACGCAAGCAGGCCCTGACCGACCGGCCGAAGCTCGCCGACAACCCGGCCGTCCACCGACACCGCTGCCGATGCGACTCTTTGCACCAGAACGCGCATGGCCCGATGCTGCCATGCGGCGCGGGTACGCTCGCCAGATGTCAGTGCTGGTTGCTTTCTCGGTGACGCCGCTCGGAGTCGGTGAGGGCGTCGGCGAGATCGTCGCCGAAGCAGTCAGGGTGGTCCGGGAGTCCGGGTTACCCAACAAAACCGACTCGATGTTCACCGTCATCGAAGGGGACAGCTGGAGTCAGGTGATGGCCGTCGTCGAACGCGCCGTCGAAGCGGTGGCGGCCCGAGCCACCCGAGTCAGCGTGGTGATCAAAGCCGACTGGCGATCCGGCGTCAGCGACGCGATGACCGGCAAGACCGAGTCGGTCGAGCGGCACCTGTCCGCGCAGCCCGACCCGCCCGCCTAATGTCATAGCCGTGAGTGCACGCGCGGGCATTGTCGTCACCGGAACCGAAGTCCTGACCGGCCGGGTCGCCGACGCCAATGGACCGTGGCTCGCCGACCGCCTTCTCGAGCTGGGCGTCGAGCTCGCTCACATCACCATCTGCGGCGACCGCGCCACCGACATCGAGGCGCAGCTGCGCTTCATGGCCGACGAGGGTGTGGACCTGATCGTCACCAGCGGCGGCCTGGGACCGACCGCCGACGACATGACCGTCGCCACCGTCGCCCGGTTCTGCGGCCGCGAGCTGACGCTGGATGTCGAGCTGGAGAACAAGATCGCCGAGATCCTGAAGAAGCTGATGGCCCGCATCGGTTCCGGCGACTTCGACGCAGTTCGGGCCGCCAACCGCAAGCAGGCCATGGTTCCGGTCGGAGCGGTGGTGATGGATCCGGTCGGAACCGCCCCAGGGGTGGTCATTCCCGGCAAGCCGACCGTCGTCGTGCTGCCGGGTCCGCCGCGCGAACTGCAACCGATGTGGAAGACCGCGGTGCAGACACCCGACGTGCAGGACGCCATCGCCGGGCGAACTATTTATCACCAAGACACCATCAGGATGTTCGGGCTGCCGGAGTCCGGTCTGGCCGAAACCCTGCGCGAGGCCGAAGACGGCATACCGGACTTCGCCGCGCTGGAGGTCACCACCTGCCTGCGCCGCGGCGAGATCGAAATGGTCACCCGCTACGAACCCGACGCCGCCGACACCTACCGTCAGCTGACCGCGCTGCTGCGGGACCGGCACGGCCAGCAGATCTTCTCCGAAGACGGCTCCCAGGTGGACGATCAGATCGCGCGGCTGTTGGCCGGGCGACGGATCGCGACGGCTGAGTCATGCACCGGCGGACTACTGGCGGCACGGCTCACCGAGCGGCCGGGCGCGTCGGCGTACCTGGCCGGGGGACTGGTCGCTTACGCCAACGACGCGAAGGCCGAGTTGCTCGGGGTCGATCCGGCACTCATCGAGACGCATGGCGCGGTGTCCGAGCCGGTGGCCGAGGCGATGGCCGCCGGCGCGCTACGCCGCTTCGGCGCCGACACCGCGGTGGCGATCACCGGAGTCGCCGGCCCCGGTGGCGGAACCGACGACAAGCCGGTCGGGACCGTCTGCTTCACTGTGGCGCTGACCGGCCGGGAGCCGTCGACCCGGACGCTTCGACTACCCGGCAATCGCAACGACATCCGGGAGCGATCGACGACGGTGGCCATGCATCTGCTTCGTCAAACGCTGGATCAACACCGTTAGCATGACCGGGTGTCCTACCTGCTTCGGCCATTCGCGCTGGCATGGCGGTACTGGCCACAGATAGTCGCGTGTTATCTGGTGGGCGTGCTGGCCCGGCGGGGCGCCGTTGAGTGGGCCGCCTATGTGGGGCACAACAACGCCTTCTGGGCGGCGATGATCATGCCCTTCGCCGGTTTGGCGACGTTGGGCTCCTACGTGGCGATGTTTTTGGTCGTCCGTCGCGGCGTGCCGGTGCTGGCGGAATTGCCGCGACCGTCGTTGCGTGGCGCCGAATTGTTCACCACCATCGTCGCGCCGTTCTTCGCCATCTACCTCGCATGGAAGCTGTTCAAAGACGACTGGCTGGCTTACCTGCAACGCGCGCTCGATTACCAGATGGACCAGGCGTTCAGCGGAGTTGACGCCCACTCGCTGCCGGTACCCAAGACGACCTGGATCGTCATCGTCGCCGCGCTGATCATTCGATATCCATTGCGCTACTTCGCCGCCCGGCTACCGCGATGGCTCACCGCGGTGCGCATCTACATCGACTCACTGTGGGTCTTTCTGGTGCTGAGCTACTCGCTGTCAGCCGGATTCACCTTCCTGGTCAACCCGGCCGGCTGGGTCGCCAAGCGTCGAATCGTGGTGTGGTTCAACAGTACTCGAGCTGAACTCTTTGCTCATGTCAAGCCGCTCGAGATCGGGTGGAAGGCTATGACATGGGCGGTGAAGACGGTATTCGGCGGTGCGGGCGTGCCGCTGATGTGGCTGGCCGTCGTCGGCATCGTCTACGGCGTGTCGACGCAGGCCGACTGGCGCACCGCGGCACGCCGAACCGTGGGCGAGCGCGGCGCAGCGTTCATCGAGAAAGTGGTGCCTTCAGCCCGGCTTCGGCGCGGCTGGGTCGTCGTTCCCACGCCACTGCGGGGCAAGGTGTCTGACTATGCACTGTCGAAGACCGGGCAGTACCAGCCGATCGTCGACTCGGCCAGGTTGATTCTGCATGGCGGCCCGGTCGCACTGGCGACCTATGTGCTCGCCTATCTGGCGCTGGCGTGGCTCGATACAGCCGGCAGTTTCTACAGTGCGTCCAGCGACCACGGCTATTTGTTGCGAGCCATGGCGTGGCTTATCGGCCCCAACGACGCGACGTTCTGGCATTCGTTCATGCCTACCCTCGGGGTGGTCTCACAGCTGATCGTGGTGCCGCTG
The DNA here is from genome assembly GCA_963737375.1 of uncultured Actinomycetota bacterium. Taxonomy (GTDB): domain Bacteria; phylum Actinomycetota; class Actinomycetes; order Mycobacteriales; family Mycobacteriaceae; genus Mycobacterium. Next base: position 155,002 of record CAVTSP010000001.1, on the reverse strand, counting down.
CGAATCGCCTTGATTGCCACCGCTTTCGGATACTGCTGGTTGCACGCGAGCCGCGCTCAGCTAACCGAGGAGGCCGCGGAGTCAGAGCATGAGTCGCAGCAGGATGGCGTCGTTCGCGTCGGTGACGTCGACCGCGTTGGGAGCGACGTCGCTGGGCAGCAGGAAGTCGAACTGCAAGGGGCCGGGCTTGCTACAGAACTCGGTAGCGCCGGGGCTGAGCGGGTAGACGACCCCGGAGCTGGACTGGTCTTGCCACCGCCGCCGCCCATCGGTGAGGACCCCGATGCAGAGCCCGGTGGACGGGGCACCCGACCGTTCGATGGTGACGACCGCTAACGTCGCGCCCTCCGGAACCGCCGACGTCCCGCCGGGGCGTTCCGGCAGCTTGGCGATGCGGCGGACCGAACCCAGCCGCCACGTCTGCCCGAGCGCCGATGCCCTCGCTCCGCGGGACACGACCTGCTGCGGCACCACGCTCCGTCGGTAGAGCGACCATTGCGGAGACAGCTCGACGACGCAGATGGTTGTGAGCGCGGCGGCCGCAACCGCGATCCCGATCAGGTTCCTCACCCACAGTCTGTTCATGCCGCCGGACCGATCTCGTACGGCTTCACCGTGACGATGTCGTCGCGCTCCAGCGGCCGGTTGTCCAGATCGATCACCACACGGCTGTTGAGCCGTTCCTCGCCGTTGGACCACACTCGCAGTTGTAGTGGCTTGCGGATCGACGGCTGAATCAGTTCCGGCGCCACATCGAAAACCCAATACCCGTGTTGTGGCAGGCCGGGGTCGACACGAACGCCGATGCCACGCGCAGGAACGCGCACCGACGGCTGATAGGTGTTGCCGCCCAACACCAGATCTGCCATCGGCAACTTCGACGCTTCGATCGCCGACACCGTCGCGTCCACCACAAGCCACCGCCCGACGGGCGAGATGGTCTGCGAGGTGTATTGGCTCAGCGCAAATTTCCCTTTGGGCGCCACCCGCACCCTGGTGGCGGTGACGGCCAGGGAATGGCCACGCACCGGGCTGCCCAAGCTACCGTGCACATCGAAGGGCGCGTATATCTGTGTCGGAACGGGCAAGTGGTGCCACAACAATGCGGCGGCGGTAATCAGTACCGCTGTCAGAGGTAGAACCGCTCGTCTGGCAAACCCTGCGCGCACCTCAGTCATTGTTTCACCACGGGCACGTCAATCTGAGCGAAGCTGGTTTCGCTGGCCAGCCAGTCCCTGCCATAGGTGACCATCATTTCGCGCAGCTGCTTTTGCCAAACTCGAAAGGTCACACTGGAACCGGCGGCAATCGCGCGGCTCGGCAGCTTCCAGAGGAACACCACCTTCTCAGTCAGTTTCGGCCCCAGCGATGTGACCATCGCCGCGTCGGCGATACGGAACGCTCCCATGAACTCTTTGCTCGGTTGCTGCAGATCGAATTCTGCTTCCCTGGCGCCCAGCCCCAGGCCACCTTGGATCGATCCGTCGTTGCGGACGGTGCTCACCAGGCCGAGGTAGATGCGTCCGGGTACGGCGGGCATCACCACGTGCTTGCCGGCGCGAACGTCGTCGAACAGTATCGCTTTGTCGACGGTCGTGGTGAACTCGCCGTCGCTGTAGGGCTGACCGACTTTGAACACCTTGGGTTTGGCGTCCACGCTGTCCAGGCCGCCGAACAACGCGGCGACCGCCACGATGGCGCCGGCGACCAGGTGCCACATCTGCACAAGTTTCAGCCGAGCCAGCTCGCCGCGGACCAACCGCTTGAGGCAGCTCAACATACCGCTGAGCCTATCCGCCAACGTCGTCGGCGACAGCGGTCGCGCTACTTTGACCGCTACCAAAGCGGATGCCGGTGGCGTCCCTGCCGATCGCCGTCAACACCGCGACGGCGATCAGGACCGGCCCGATCGTCACGGCCAGAGCGAAGGGGTAGCCGTGGGTTTCGGCCAGCCGTTCCTGGATCGGCAAGTTGAACGCCGCCAGCAGATTTCCCAGCTGATAGGTGACGCCCGGGTAGAAGCCGCGAATGGCATCCGGCGACATCTCGGTCAGATGCGCGGGTATCACACCCCATGCACCCTGCACCGCGAACTGCATCAAGAACGACCCGAGGCACAGCATCGCGGCGGTGTGCGAATACGCGAACAACGGCACGATCGGCAGGCCCAACACAGCGCAGAACACCACGGTGTGGCGGCGGCCGTACCGCTGGGACAGCGAGCCGAAAATCAGTCCACCGGCGATCGCGCCGATGTTGTACACCACCACAATCCATTTGGCGCTCGCGTGGGAGAGCCCTGCGCCGCCGTCGTGGGTCGCGGACAGAAAGGTCGGGTACACGTCCTGGGTGCCGTGACTCATCCAGTTGAAAGCCGCCATCAGCAGCACGAGGTAGACGAACCGGCGGATGACGGCGGCGTTGCGCAGGACATCGCGAATCCTGGTGCGGGTCAATTTCATTCGGTCTTGCTCGGCTTCCCAGACTTCGGACTCCTGCACCCGGTACCGGATGATCAAGCTGATCAACGCAGGAATGATGCTCAGCCCGAACAGCCAGCGCCAGGACAGCCCGAGGTGATCGATCACCAATAGCGACGCCACTGTTGCGAGCAGATAGCCGAACGCGTAGCCCTCCTGGAGCAGACCGGAGAAGAAGCCGCGCCGTTCGACTGGAACCTTCTCCATGGCAAGCGCGGCGCCCAGGCCCCATTCACCGCCCATACCAACGCCATACAGCAGCCGCAGCACAACCAGCACAGTGAAATTCGGCGCGAACGCGCACAGAAAGCCGACCACCGAATAGAACATCACGTCCACCATCAGCGGCAGGCGCCGGCCGACGCGGTCGGCCCAGAGCCCGAAGATCAGCGCGCCCACCGGACGCATGAGCAAGGTTGCCGTAGTCAGGAACGCCACTTCGGCTTTGGTGTGATGGAAGGTCTTCGCGATGTCGGCGTACACCAGCACCACGAGGAAGTAGTCGAAGGCATCCATCGTCCAGCCCAACAGCGCGGCGATGAACGAGTTGCGTTGGTCCTTGGTCAGCGGCGGGTTCGCGGGCACTCGCACCATCTATCACACAGCGTGCGACGGTGTGGCGGCCTGACCAGAATTCACTTCTTTTCGATGCTGTCCCAAAGCTCGATCATGGTGTGCAGAATCTGCTCGGCAAAACCCAGGCCGGCGAGGTGGCTTTCACCCGGCAGCGTGGTGAGCACCGCGTCGGGCAATCTGCTGACGACGTGTTGCCCATGGGCGAACGGCACGATGTGGTCGCGGTCGCCGTGCCACCAACGCACCGGAATCTTCACCTGGTCCAGCCGGAATCCCCAGTCCTTGGCGAAGACGACGACGTCGGCGAACGGGGCCGCCAGTTGCTTGCGCGAACCGTTGAGCAGATCGTCGAGGAACATCGCTTTGAACTCCGGCCGCACCAGCAGTCGACGATCGCCTTCGGGGGAGACCCGCGCGTAAAGGTAGAGCGCGGGCTCGGCGACCGGCTTGAGCAGCCGGATAAAGGCGGCTGCTGCCAAACGGATCGGGAGTCCGGCCACCGCAAGCACCGGCGCCGCCAGCGTCCCGAGGGACATCAGACCACCGCTGATCGCCTCCGCGCCGACCGTGGGCGCCACGCCACCCAGCACCCCGACCGCGACGATCCGGTCAGGCATCGCCGCCGCGCATCCCAGCGTGTACGGGCCGCCGCCGGAAAGTCCGATGACGGCCATCTTGTCGATGCCCAGGGTGTCGGCGACGGTACGCAGGTCGTCGGCGAACGCGAGAACGTTCTCGTATTGATGCGGGGTGGACGACCCGATGCCAGGTCGGTCAATTCCGATCAACCGAATGTGATTGTCCTCGGCGTAGGCGCGGGCCTCGGCCGGGATCTGCCGTCGCGCGCCGGGAGTGCCGTGCAACCAGAAGATCGCGCGTCCTTGCGGATCGCCGAATTCGGCAAACCCCAGCTGGCGATCGTCGCCGACCGCAATATTGCCCTCTAGCTTGGGGCGAGCAATCGAATAGGCCATTACGGCAGTGTTACACGGGCGCGTTGCGCTAACTCTCGATACCCACATTCTGGGACTCGCTGAGCCAAGACTGCCAACGAATGATGGCCGCCTTACTGTTGTCGAGTCGACGCGGTTGCCCATACCCTCTACGTTGCAGCGGTCGGGACGGAAGTTGGTGTCAGCCCGTCGCGACCTGAGCTGAACACCATAAAAGAGTTGAGGGGTTATGGGCGAATTCGACAAGCACGAAGGTGAAGCGCAAACCATTGTGAGTCTCGCCGACGCGGCGATGCACATGTACCGGGCGGCTATCGATTCGCTGCCTTTTCCCGAAGACAAGAAATTCCAGAAGCGCGCCGAGGTGGTGCTGACCGGTTTACGGAAACTGCGCGCCGCGCTGACCGAGGCGGCAAGCCACAGCCGGCCCACGCCCACCGTGATGATTGCGCTCAGCGATGTCCGGCGGCGCTACGACGACCTGATGGAGCGGGTCACCGATGCGCCCGGATCGACTCTGGGACAACAGCTTTACAACGCCCGCGTGCACGCCAAGCTGTCGGCGCACGAGGCGGCCAACGGGTTCGGGCTCCGGCGCGAACTGCCCGACGAGCTGGAAGAAGGCGGCACGCCCACCGCGCAGGAGACGCCGCTGGTGGAGCAGCTGATCGCGGCGATCCGCGTCGTGGCAGGGCTGGACGAAGGCGAATACGAGGCTGAGCCGCCGGCCGTCGAGGAGCACGTCAATGGCAGCAACGGCACCGACTGGGATGAAGCGCTGGCGCTCAACGGCGCCGGCGACGAGGCGCACGCCGCTTCGTAGCGGCATGCGTCACCGGATGGGCAGACCGGTCAGCGCCCGGCCGATCACCAGTCGCTGAATTTCGCTGGTGCCCTCAAAGATGGTGAAGATCTTGGCATCTCGGTGCATCCGCTCGACCGGGTAATCGCGGGTGTAACCGTTGCCGCCGAGGATCTGGATGGCTTCGTCGGTGACGTACACCGAGGTCTCGCTGGCGTACAGCTTTGCCATCGAACCCTCAGCCGAGTTGAACGGCTTGTCGTTTCGCTGCATCCAACTCGCCCGCCAGACCAGCATCCGGGACGCGTCGATGCGGCTCTTCATGTCGGCCAATTTGAAAGCGATGGCCTGGAATTCGGCGATCTTACGGCCGAACTGTTCGCGCTGCAGTGAGTAGTCCAGCGCGTATTCGTAAGCGGCGCGGGCGATGCCGAGCGCCATCGCCCCCACGATCGGACGGGTACGCTCGAATGTCATCATCGCGGCCTGGCTCGAGGTGCGGTGCCCCTCCCGGATCTTGGCGATCCGGCGCTCGAACTTCTCCCGACCGCCAAGGATCAGCTCTCCGGGGATGTGGACGTCATCGAGGACCACCTCGGCGGTGTGCGATGCCCGGATGCCGTGCTTCTTGAATTTCTGTCCCTGATAGAGGCCCTTGGTGCCGGGCGGGACGATGAACGTCGCCTGCCCGCGGGTGCCCAGTTCGGGTTCCACCGACGCCACCACGATGTGGACGTTGGCGATCCCGCCGTTGGTTGCCCACGTCTTCGTGCCGTTGAGAATCCACTCGTCGGAGGCCTCGTCGTATTTCGCTCTGGTGCGGACAGCTCCGACGTCGGAGCCGGCGCCGGGTTCCGACGAACAGAAGGCGGCGAGCTGCGGGTCGCCGGGGCTGCCGAACATCTGCGGCAGCCACTCGCCGATCTGCTGCGGGGTGCCGTTGCCGGCCAGAGCGGCCGCAGCCAGCCCGGTCGCCATGATGGACAGCGCGATTCCGGCGTCGCCCCAGAACATTTCCTCGAACACCGTCGGCATGCCCAGCCCGCTGGCTTCGCCGGCCATCTGAGCGAACAGGTCGGGGGTATAGAGCCCGACCTTGGCGGCCTCTTGAATGATCGGCCAGGGAGTCTCTTCGCGCTCGTCCCACTCGGCCGCCGCCGGCCGGATCACCGTGTCGGCGAACTCGTGTACCCAGTCGCGTACCTGCACCACTTCATCGGATAACTCCAACGAGAAGGCGGCGTCCATCAGGGCTCCTAGTGCTCGGGTGATGCGCGGTTGCTTGAAACAACTGACAACTGACACATACAGTAAACGTTTGTATACTGAGTGACCAAACCGACTGCTCAGAACCGGCTTCATTGCGCGGATTTGAGCAGCTAGACGACTTGTCGAGTCAGTTTGACACGCGTTGACCCAAGGGGGCGACATGCAGCGTAGGGATATTCGTGCCGTCGGCGATCTGGCGGGGGAGGCGTCCTCGGTACTCACCACGCTGGTGCGCGGCATGCACGCAGGCATCGCCGGCCGGGTGTTCGACTCGATCGGGCCGTCGGCGGCACCGACTCGGACCATCCACGACGGGCTGACGCGGGCGATCTACACCGGGGTCGACCGCGGACTGCGTCGCGCGACTCGCGTCGCCGGTACGGTCGCCGCCGAGATCTGGGGCAACGAGGTCGACGACGCCTTGGAATCACGCACCGACACGGTCGGCGCCATCCTCGCCGCGGTCAACGGGATATACGGCGACGAGTTAACCGAGCATGAAAACCCGCTTGCCGGCGCGATGGTGGTTCGACACGGCGGCAAATCGGTGGCGCTGACGACCGATGACCTGGCCGCGGCGTATCCGGCGGCGACCGGTCGGGTCGTCGTCTTTGTGCATGGCTGGTGTCTGACCGAGCGGTCCTGGTCCCGCGCGCCGCGCGAGACCGACGACGGCCGCAGCTACGGCGAGCGGCTGCATGACGACCTGGGCTACAGCCCAATCCTGTTGCGCTACAACACCGGACTGCATATTTCGGTCAACGGCCGCACACTGGCCGGAATACTCGACCTGCTACACAATCAGTGGCCGGTCCCCATCACCGAACTTGTGCTGGTGGGCCACTCGATGGGCGGACTGGTGGCGCGCAGCGCGTGCCACTACGGCGCCGAGCTGCAACACGACTGGACCGACGCCGTCAGCCGGGTGGTGTGCCTGGGGTCGCCGCATCTGGGCGCCGATATCGAAAAAGGTGTGAACGTCGCGGCGTGGGCGCTGGCCAAGTTGCCCGAAACCCGGGCGATTGCAGCCTTTTTGAACGCGCGCAGCGACGGCGTCAAGGATCTGCGCTATGGCGCCTGTCTCGATGACGACTGGCGCGACGCCGATCCTGACGAGTTTCTGCGTGATCGTTGCCACGAGGCACCGTTCTTACCGCATGCCACCTACCACTTCGTGTCTTCCGCCGTGGCGCCACGGCTGCTCGGAATGTTGGCCGGCGACCATCTGGTGCGCCCGAAAAGCGCTGCGGGCGTGGGTCGGTCGCGACGTATTCCATTTGCGCAGGAGCATGGTCTGATACTGACCGGCCTGAATCACTTCGACTTGCTCAACCACCCACGGGTCTACGCCAAGCTGCGCGACTGGCTGTCCCAGTCAGCGATCGCCCCTGCCGGCATCGGCGATGTGGGCCGCGACGTCAGCGGCGACCGCTAGCGACCGCTCGTCGGCCGCGCAGTGATACCGCCCTGCGATCGGGTCATAGGCCGCGCCGGCAATCGACCCATGGTCGGCCGGTAACTCGACCACCTGCACCGGCCAATCGGCATGCCGCAGCGCCGCGGCGAAGTCGTGGGCCACCGATACCGGGATGACCCGGTCGGCCACGCCGCTCAGCAGAGTGAAGGGGGTCGAATGTGCAGCGCGACGGAGTTGAGTCGCCGGCAGCTCATTGAAGATCGGATCGGGGATCATGAATGCACCGGCCAGAGTCACGGTATGCGCGAAGGCCACCCCAAGCTGCTGAGCCTGGATCGTCAGCGCCGCAGCCGCGAGGCCTCCCATCGACCAGCCGGCAAGCACCACACCGTCGGGGTCATCGACCCGGTCGCGGGTGAAGTCCACCGAGCCCAGCAGATCGGCGCGACCGCCGTCCGCGGCAAACGAATTCCAGTCGGGCGCAACGACGCCCAGGCCGTGTCCGGCAACGAGCTCAGCGAGCGACCGTACCGAGGAACGCGCGTCTGGTTGCTGGCCGTGCCACAGCAGAACCGTGGGCTGAGAGGGTTCGCCGAAGACGTCCGCCATGCGACCGGCGGCGTATTCGACGGTCTGCATACGGGTGGGTCGGCCCCGCGACTACTTGGGCGGTGCCGGGGCGGGTGCCGGCGGTGCTGACGCGCCTCCGCCGCCGATCAGCGAGTTCAGAATGCCCAGCCCTATCCCGGCCTGTTCCGGGGATTTGCCCGGATCGGGGACTGCGGCGTCGTTCTTCTCCCACGCCTGGCAGCCATCCGTTTTGAACGTCTTGTCGGTCGGGTCGATTCGCACGATCTGAGGCTTTTTGCTCATCGCGTTGTCGAGCGGCTGCTTGGCGTCGTCGCCGAGCCGCTTCCAGTAGCAGACGCCGTTACCAACGGGGCCAGCCGACGTGTAGACGCCCGGCACGATGTCGGTGCCGACGTTGTAGATGCCGTCGTGGTCGATCGTGGTTTTTGCCGGGGCAGGCGCAGGTCCGTGTCCGGGGGCCGGTGCCGGGCCGGGGGATGGCGCGGGGGCCGGTGGAGGCGGCGCGGGGGCGGGATCGGCGGTGGCCAGGCCGGTCGACGCGCCCCAGGCCAGCGCGATCAGTGCCGCGGCGGCGGCAATAGTTGGCTTAGACGACACAAATAGCAGCATACGGACTTTGCAAAACGCGCGTCAGAGACGAAATGCGCGACTACGCGGTTTTGGTGAAAAGGGGCAGCAATAGACGACGCCGCGCGGTGGTGGCATCGGCGAAGTACTGCAGCGCCTCGTGGACCGTGGTCGCAGTCGGGAAGCTGATGTCCTCGTGGGTTACCAGCAAGGTCAGGCTCACGGCCTGGCTGGGGATCAGGGCCCATTCCAGGCCGGCGGCGGTGCAGGCGTCGTCGACGGCGTACAGCAGTCGCACCGCCTGCGCGCTGAAGGTGTCCAGGCCTGTCAGGTCGAGAACAAACGGGTTGTCCGGAAGGTTGAAGCGCCGGGCGTATTCGATGACCTGATTGACGTTGCGCGCGTCGATCGCACCGGTGATGGTCACCACCGTCGCGAGGTGACGGCACTGGGCACGCACGGCGGCGCCATTGCAGTCGACAGGGAGGTGGGCGCGGCGCGGCGCCAAGTACGAAGCTGCCGTGTTAATCGAGTCATTCATTAGACGCGCCCCCGTTTCCAAACAGTGTTACCGCAATATCAGGGTCAGCGATGACCTCGACCTGTTTGAGACGCTAATTGCCTACTCTAAGGTCACGTGTTCCAGCGTTTAATACTTTGCTAAGAAACAATTTCACCTGCCCGCAACACAGTTCGGGTTTAACCCCAGCCATCCCAGAAAGTCACGGTCTCGGCTGGCGGCCGCGACGCCGGGCGGAAGTCTGTTCCGATCGTGTAGGCCACCGGAAACAACGCGGCCTGGGTGACGGTGTCCGGGATCCCCAGCAGCTCTGCCACCTCTCGCTCCTTGGCCAAATGCATTGTCGTCCAGACTGATCCGAGCCCGCGAGATCGCAGCGCGAGTAGAAAGCTCCAGCCAGCCGGAATGATGGACGCCCACGCCGACGCGGCGGTCAACATGCTGGAGTTGTCGATGCGGCTTTCCAGGCAGGGGATGACGTGCACCGGAACGTCGCTGAGCGTGTCGGTCAGACTGAACGCGCTCGCATACACCCGCTTGGTCTGGGGATCGGTCGCGTCCTTGGCCGCAGCGGCAAGGTAATCCGAGCCGATGCTGCGGTAGATGTCGGCGATCGCGGCGCGCTTGGCGGCGTCGGTGATCACCAGCCAACGCCAATCTTGCGCGTTGCTCGCGGTAGGAGCCTGCATCGCCAACTCGATGCACTCGAGGATGACGTCACGGCCGACCGGCCGGGTCAGGTCGAGGCGCTTGCGAACCGATCGGGTGGTGGTGAGCAACTCGTCAACCGATGCAATGTCCACTCGTCTCCTAGCGTCGTGTCACACGTCGATCGCGCAGGATTGATCGACTCCGAGGACACTCAACGTGCGCCCCAAGCCGAGGAAGACTGCGACACACAGCGTCAGGTCGAGAATCTCCGGGTCCGAAAAAACTTCACGTAGCCGTCCGAAGAACGCGTCGTCGATTGAGCCGTGGTCGGTCGCGAAACGTTCGGCGTACTCGATTGCCAGGCGTTGTCGGGTTGTGTAGCCCGGGAATGTGGCGTATGCCGCGACATTCGCATATAGCTCGGGCCCGACGGCCGCCTCGATCACTGAGGGCGCGCGAAAGTCGGAACAGGCGATGCAGTCGTTGATCTGCGCGATCCGCATTCTGGCCAGTTCGCGTTCCGCTGGCGGCAGCACACTCTGCTGATAGGCGCCGTGGATCATCCGCTCGACCATGTCGCCGAGTTGCGGTCGCAGCGTCCAGATCATCGCCGCTTCGCCGCCGGGGCCGTCGGGCACATCAAGCCTTGCCACATCTCCGAGCCAACCAGATGGTTGTCGTCTATGTCTAGGTTATGCGGGACGGCGCAACGCGCCGGCCCGTTGGATCTGTCAGCCGCTTGTCCGCGTGAGGACTCGCTCGGCATGCGATGTCATATCGGCGATGATGTGTGCAGCGGGACGAACCGCGTCGACGAGTCCGATCGACTCACCGATAAGGATGGCCGCGGCCCCGAAATCCTCTGCGGCAACCGCGGCTTCAAAGGTTTTCACCGCATCGGGCAGCGACGCCAACAACTCGGTCTCGTTGTCATGCCATCTGTCGACGAACGGATTGCTCAATGCCCGTTCGTTGTACTCGGGCGGCCAATCCAGCCGTCGCACATGGTCATAGACCCGCGTGCGATACGTGCTGTCCCCGCTGGCGCCAAGCGCCCGCTCGTGGGCGCGCGGTGACACCAGCGCCTCCGAGGAGGCCCAGAACCGGGTGCCCACCACCGCGCCGTCGGCGCCCAACATCAATGCAGCCGCCAACCCGCGCCCGTCGGCAACTCCGCCCGCCGCCAGCACCAGCGTCTCCGGCGCTCGGTCGGCGGCCAGGTCGACGACGTCGGGCACCAACGTGAAGGTCGAACGCACCGTCATGCCGTGCCCGCCCGCTTCACCGCCTTGGGCGACCACGATCTCCGCGCCGGCATCGAGGGCCCCGCGCGCCTGCTGCAGGGTCTGAACCTGCGCGATCACCGGAATCCCGGCGGCGTGGACGCGCTCGGCGAACGGTTGCAGGTCGCCGAACGACAGCATGACCGCCGCCGGTTGCCACTCCAGTGTCTCGTCGAGCAGCTCGGGCGCGCGGGCCAAACTCCAGGTGATGAAGCCGCAGCCGACCCTGGCCCCGCCTGCCAGACCGAACTCGCGCTGCAACCACGCGGAATCGCCGTAGCCGCCCCCGATCAGGCCCAGTCCGCCGCCCGATGACACGGCGGCAGCGAGCTTGCCGCCCGAGATCTGCGCCATCGGCGCGGAGACAATCGGGTCCTCGATGCCGAAGAACTCGGTGAGGCGGGTCTTCATGACTTCTCCTGCGCTGGAGCTGTGGTGTTGATGGTGACGCTAGACGGGTCAACACGCGCCGGGAACGATGTCTTCCGCTTGCCTGCCTGCGCATTCGCCTTTGAGACGCACCGGGCGACGACTCGCCTTCGCTCTGGTGCGCTGATACCCTGCCAACGCCGTCGTAAGTGACGCAGTGGTGAACGAAACACCTGTGGTCTCACGGAAAGATTGTTGTGCGCAGCGGAGAAATCAAGTCCCTGACGGGACTTCGCATCGTTGCCGCCGTTTGGGTTGTGCTCTTTCACTTCCGTCCGCTGCTGCGCGACGCGACCCCCGGTTTTCTCGACGCACTCACTCCGGTGCTCAATTGCGGGGCCCAAGGGGTGGATCTGTTCTTCATCCTCAGTGGGTTCGTGCTGACCTGGAACTACCTCGACCGGATGGGTGGATCGTGGTCGACTCGCACCACCCTGCACTTCCTCTGGCTTCGGCTGGCCAGAGTGTGGCCGGTATATCTGGTCACCTTGCACCTGGCCGCGCTGTGGGTCATCTTCACGCTGCATGTCGGTCACGTACCTTCGCAGGAGATTTACCGGTTCACCGCGATCAGCTATGTCCGTCAGGTCCTGTTGGCGCAGCTGTGGTTCCAGCCGTTCTTCGACAACTCGAGTTGGGACGGTCCGGCGTGGTCCATCAGCGCTGAATGGTTGGCCTACCTGCTGTTCGGGCTGCTGGTGTTGGTGATCTTCCGAATGGCGCGCGCGACTCGGGCCCGCAACCTGGTCTGGCTGGCGGTCGCCGCCTCGCTCCCTCCCGTGGTGTCACTGCTGGTGACGGGCCAGTTCTACACGCCGTGGAGTTGGCTGCCGCGAATCGTCATGCAATTCACCGCCGGGGCGCTGGTCGCCGCCGCGGTCAGTCGTTTGCAGCTCACCGATCGAGGTCGACGTGCTGCGGGCTATGCGTCCGTATTACTGCTCGCCGGCGTGGTGGGCTTCCTTTACTGGTCCGATGCGCACCCGCTGCACGGTGTCTCCGACACCGGCGGTCTTGTCGACATCTTGTTCGTACCGCTGGTGCTCACGCTGGCGATCGGTACCGGCAGCTTGCCGGCGCTGCTGTCCACCCGACCTCTGGTCTACGGCGGGCAAATCTCGTTCTGTCTCTACATGGTTCACGAGTTAGCGCACACCGCGTGGATTTGGACGGCGCAGCAGTTCGAGCTCACCCTGTTCGGCAACGACGGAAAGCTGCTGCTGGTCGCGGTGCTCGTGGTGACCTTCGTCGGCGCGGCCCTGCTCTATCACCTCGTTGAAGAACCTGCCCGGCTCTGGATGCGCAGGATGGTCGGCGATGGGCGGCCCGTCGTCGACGCCGCCGATCCGGAGGCACCCGCCGAGGGCGGCAAGCTCCAGTCGATCGACGGACCCCACGAGGGTCGGCCGCAGCCGTTTTCAGCGCGCGCGGGCTAGCTCCACCGTGTGACGCGAGCGATACTGCGCCGCATACTGATCAAGTACGATCCCCTTGGCGCGAGGCCTCTAGCTCCCACGTCGGTAGCCCATCGGATGCCAGCGCGTCGACGCCAAAAATTCAGCTTTGTGCTTTTACGATTCCGCTTGTACGGATGTGACACGCGGCCGAGGTGGTGGACAGTGCAGGTACGGGTGGGTCGTCTGGCCACAGTTGTCGTCGCGGCCGTTACGGCCGGACTGGTCACGCACAGTCCCGCCGCGTCGCTGCCCTGTAAGACCGTCGCCCGGGGGACGCCGATCGACCACATCGCGGTGATCGGGGATTCCTACACCACCGGCACCGACGAAGGCGGCTGGGGTCCGAACACCTGGACCAACCGCACCTGGCTGACGCTTGCACGCCAAGGTGTCCAGGTCGCCCCCGCGGTTGCCTCCGAAGGCAGGGCGGGCTACGTCGTCCGCGGCGATCACGGCAGCGTCTTCGAAGACCTGACGAACCGCGCCGTCCACCCAGACGATGCGCTGGTGGTGTTCTTCGGCTCGCGCAACGACCATGGCGTCGATCCGATGCAGATGACGGCGATGGCGCACGACACCCTGGATCTGGCTCGCCGAATCGCGCCCTCGGCGAAGCTGCTGGTGATCGGCCCGCCGTGGACGGATTCCGATCCGCCGCCCGATGTCCTTTATGTCCGCGACATTCTCAGCGGCCAGGCCCACGACCTCGGCGCGACGTTCATCGACCCGATCAGTGAGGGCTGGTTCGTCGGCAGGCCCGAGTTGATCGGCCCCGACGGCGTGCACCCCAACGACGCCGGACACGCGTACATGGCGGAGATGATCGCTCCCTTGATCCATGCTCAGCTTTCCCGGCGCGGTTGATCCACCCTCGTAGGCAACGCGTTTCGGTCCCACTCGTCCCGGGTACGTCGGGGAGCACGAGACGAGAGTGGGGATTGCAGATGAAGTCTGTGCGCACGGCGATGACACTGTTCTTCGGGGCGGCGATGCTTCTGTTGGCGGTGGGCTGTGGCGGCGGCGGCAAAGGCGGCCCCTCCAGCACCACGACCACGACCACGACGACCCCGTCGTCGAGCGTGGCACCGGCGCCTGCGCCGACAGGAGCTCCCGGCGGCGGCGCGACGGGCGGAGGCGGACCCGGCGGCGGCAGCGGCAGCATCCCCGGCGGCCCGACCGGTGGCGGGGGACCCGGCGGCGGCAGCGGCTGCATCCCCGGCGTGGGCTGCGGTGGCGGCGGACCGGGCGGTGGCGGCGGTTGCATCCCGGGCGTGGGTTGCGGCGGGGGCTGAACGCCGTCGGGCCCTGACCCGGAATTCTCGGCAGATTCGAGGCGCCAACTCCTGCGTCCCGACGCGCGGACCGGATTAAAGTTCGGGGCAACTCGACTGCTAGGGGACCGCACATGGCCAAGCTCAGGTTTGGGTATTTCATCGCACCGTTTCACCGCGCTGGCACCAACCCGACGCTCGCCATTCAGCGCGATCTCGAGCTTGTCGCGCATCTCGACGCGCTGGGCTTCGACGAGGCCTGGATCGGTGAGCACCACTCCGCCGGCAGCGAAATCATCGCCTCACCCGAGATTTTCATCGCCGCCGCCGCGGAACGGACCAAGTGGATCAAGCTGTGTACCGGGGTCATCTCGCTCGCGTACCACAACCCGCTCTGGGTCGCCGACCGGCTGATGATGCTCGATCACCTGACACACGGCCGGGTGATCGGCGGGGTAGGACCGGGGTCGCTGCCCAGCGACTCCGCGATGATCGGCCTGACCCCGACCGACACCCGCGAGCTGCTGGACACCAATCTCGACATCGTGGTGCGGCTGCTGCGCGGCGAGACGGTGTCGGCGAAAACGCCCACCCATGAACTACACGACGCCCGCCTGCAACTCGCCCCCTACTCCGAGGGCGGTGTCCCGCTGGCGGTGGCCGCGGTCGCATCGCCGACCGGCGCGCGACTGGCCGGCAAGCATGGCATCGGTCTGCTGTCGATCGGTGCGACGCTGACCGTCGACGGCTTCAACGCCCTGCAGTACCACTGGGACATCGTCGAAGAGCGCGCCGCGGTGTTCGGCACCGCCGTCGACCGCAAGAACTGGAGCCTTGTCAGCCCGTTCCACATCGCCGAGACCGAGAAGCAGGCCCGCGAGGACGTGAAATTCGGTCTCGCGCCCTGGTTCAACTATTTCCAGAAGGTCGCGGCGTTCCCGCAGATGACCATGCCCGGCGAACAGATCGACGAGATGATCGACGTCATCAACGACAACGGCGCCGGGGTGATCGGAACCCCCGAGCGGGCGCGCGAACAAGTACAGCGGATGTGGGATCAATCGGGCGGGTTCGGTTGCATGCTGCAGATGGGCCATGAGTGGGCCAACCCCGCGGCGACCAAACGGTCAGCCGAATTGTTTGCCGCCGAAGTGATGCCGCATTTCCAGGGCCAGGCGCAGCCGACCTTGGATGCCGCGACGCGCGCCAGCGAGGTGCGTGAAGGACTGGCGCAATCGCAGATCGACGCCGTCGCTCATATGGCGAAGAAGTACGAGGACGAACTCGGTTCGAAATAACCGTTCTTCGCTGTCAGGTCGAGGCGATGCCGAACCATGTGTGCAGGATGCCGCGAAGGTCGCCCACCTCGGGCTCGGTCGCCGACGACGCCCACGCCACGTAACCATCTGGGCGCACCAACAGTGCGGTCGCCGGTACATCACCGATCGGGCGGCCGACCACAACGGTAATCCGTTCTGCGACATCGGCAGTCGCGGCGGCGACGCACTCGTTCTCGGTGAAGTCGATCAGCAGCGGACGACCGGCCCGAGCCAGTTCGGCCACCCGTCGGCTCACGCCGCCACCCGCTACTGCGACATCAGGCACCCAGCGTCCGGCCACCGGATGCGCATCGGCCCCCATGTCGTAGCGATTGTCGTTGCCGGACAACAGATCACTGATCCGACGGACGGTACCCGGATCCTCGAGAAGTTCGGCGAAGAGCGCGCGCAAGGCGGTGACTTCGGTTCCCGGCCGCACCAGAGCCAATTGGGAGCGGCTGTGCATGACGACGCGTTCGGCGGCCGGTCGGCGTTCGGCCGCGTAGGTGTCGAGCAGTGCAGGATCGGCCCCGTTGGAGATGACCGCGGCCATCTTCCAGCCGAGGTTCACCGCGTCCTGCAGACCAAGGTTCAGACCCGGCCCACCGAGTGGCGAATGGACATGCGCCGCATCGCCAACCAGGAAAACCCGGCCCGATCTGTACCGCGACGCGATCCTCGAATTGATGCCGTAGAAGCGGCGCAGGTCAAGCGGAGCGTCCGGCGACAGCGGCCGCAGCGGGACATCGGCCCCGAGCACGCGCTTCACGCTGGCCTCGATCTCGGGCAGGCTCACCGGCGTGTCGTCCTCGTCGTCGCCGATGGGGTCCTCGTGAGCCGATCGACCGAGTTCGAGAGTGATGAGCATCGACCTGCCGGCAAGTTGGCGGCATGCGAAGACACCGCGCTCGGCACGGTAGAACGGCGTCGGCGGCACCCGACCCCAGCCGGGAATCTCCAGTGCGCCGGTAACCGGATCAACCCAGCCGTCCGGGGGCACCACCCCGAAGGCCATCCGGGCGACCGCGTCATGCGACGTCATCCCGGGAAAATCGATCCCCGCGAGCTTGCGTGTCTGGCTGGTGCCGCCGTCGGCGCCAACGAGGTACTTCGCCGGCACATCGTACGAGCCGTCAGGACCGTCGACATGCACAACGACGCCGTCGGCGTGCTGCTCGAAGCCCGCCAGTCGGTGCCCCCAACGAAGATCGGCACCTTGTCGCGGACCCGCTCGGCCAGCATCTGCACCAGCCGAGGTTGCTGACGGGAAACATGAACTGCTGCGCGTCCGGGACCTGCGTCAGATCCAGCGCCATCGCCGCGAACATCGCCCATGGGGACGGTTGAGGCGGATCGGGCGTCCCGGCCAGAAATGTGTAGAGACCACGATGGTCGAGCAACCGAACCGCTTGGCCGGTAATACCATTCGCGCGGCGTTGCGGGTTGGGTCCGGACAGCGGTTCGAGCACGACCGGTCGAATGCCGGCCAATCCGAGCTCGCCCGCCAGCATCAGTCCATTGGGGCCGGCCCCTGCGATGACGACGTCGTTCATTGAGGCCAAGGTAGTAGTCCGCCGCCGCTGATGACAACCTACTTGATTTAGCCCGCCTGAAGGATGGCCGTCGCGACGGCCAGGCCCAGACCGATCACCGCGGGAGCCGAGTCTGCGGCTTTATCGGACGCTCGAGCATGAAAACCGATAGCGCCCAGCAGAAGCAGAGCTGCACCGACCGCGGCCGCCATGCCGATCGGCGGCCACGCCAGGCCGGCCAATACGCCTGCGACAGCGGCGAGTTCGAGCGCCCCGATCATCCGCCACTGAACCGGGTTCACACCGAGGTGATCGCGGATCTTCAGCGACTGCGCAACGCCAAGCACCTTGATGGACCCGGCGAATCCCAACAACGCGGCCAGCAGCGCCGTCACCACCACTTTGGCGATCATGTCCACACCGTAGTACTCAACCCGCGATGCCGGTAGCAGATGCGAAGGCGCGCAGCTCGCGCCCGATGTCGGAGCCGGCCGGCTGGTAGGCGACCTCGGTAACCCCTGCTGCGGCAAGGTCGCGCACGCGCGCCGCGACCTCGTCCGCGGTGCCCGTCAACGCGCCGGCGCTGGCCATCGGAATGAGGTCAGCAACGTACGGTTTGTCCCGCGCGTTGGCTTGCACCAGGTGTCCTTCGTGGATCGCGAGGTGCCGTTCGTTGGCGGGGTGGGCCTCGATCGCCTCGCGCCAGCCGCGCCCGCCCGGCAGGCCGTCGACCGCTGCCGCTCCGCCACGCTCGTAGATGGCGTGATACATCACCACCGCTCCGGGGCCCACGGCGTCGACGACCCGTGGCGAGGTCAGCTCTTCGCCCTCGTCGAGCACCGTGCCGAAGGACAGCAGGGCCCGCCAGTCGGCCGCTTTGACGGCATCGGGTTGAGGTACGGCAGCCGAGAACACGCCGTCGCCGAGTTCGGCCGCCACCGCGAGCCCCTTCGGCCCGTCGGCCCCGATCAGGATCGGCACGTCGACGGGTCGCTCGGCCCCATATCCGGACGGGTGCATCATCCGGATCCTGGCGCCGTCCCACTCAACGGTGTCGCCGGCCAGAAGCGCCTTCAGGCATCGGACGTAGTCGGCCACCTGCCGCCACGGCAGGGGGCGCTTGCCCAACGTGAACCGTCCGGTGAAGCCGGATCCGATGGCCACCGCGACGCGACCCGGAGCCTGATCGGCGAGTTCGGCGATGGCGGCCGCATTGACCATCGGGTGCCGCAGGCTGGGCACGAGCACACCCGGACCGAGGCCGATGCGCGAGGTGCGTTCGGCACACCGCGTCAGGATCATCCAGACATCGGGATACAGGGCGGGGGAGTCGTAGAGCCACGCGCGCCGGTACCCGAGCGACTCCGCCAGTTCAACATGCTTCGGGGTGTCCGATGAGGTGGCGAACGCGCACGAAATGTCCATAGCCGGACACTAACCGAGGCGACGCCGTCAGGGTGTGTCGTCGGCGACCAAACCCTTGACCTGCCGGTAATAAATCACCTTGCCGCCGCCGGCCCAATTCCCTTCGGGGATTTCATGAATCAGAGTCCAGACGTGAAATGCGCGGTCGCCCTCCGGTTCGATTCCCGCGGCGGCACACACCGCGGCGTGTACGTCGGCTGCCAGCTGCTCCTTGCGGTCCTTGGTCAGCGCACCCTCGAAGACCGTCATCTCGACACGGAACCGGGGTGCACCCGCGCCGCGGCCGCCGACCGATTGCGCGCCTGGATCCAGCTCGTGCAGATACAGCAAGGTGTTGTCGCGCAGGAACGGGGTGTCCGGTGCCCGCTCGGCCCGCAGCAGCGCGGTGACGAGCTCGTCGGTCAGGTGTTGCAGCGCCGGCGGTTCCACCGAGCCCCGCAGGTAGGTCAGGTCGATCATCGGCATGGTCGGGCTCCCCTCAAACGGGTCATCGCTATGTCACTCCTCGGTAGGGTTTTCGCAGACGCGGACGACAAGGGGCGACAGATGGCGGGGATGGCTGAGCTGGTGCCGGTACTGCCTGCGCATCGCTTCGACGAGGCTGCGCTGGCGCGCTATCTCCGCGGGCGGCTGCCCGGATTCGACGGTCAGCTGGCGGTTCGACAGTTCCAGGGCGGCCAGAGCAACCCCACATTCCATCTGGAAACCGCGGGCGGCGAGTACGTGCTGCGCAAGAAGCCGCCGGGCAAGCTGCTGCCGCGTGCGCACGAGGTGGAACGCGAGCACCGAGTGATGGCCGCGCTGGCCGAGACGGACGTGCCCGTGCCGCGCATGCAGCTGCTGTGCGACGACGAATCCGTGCTCGGTACAACCTTTTTCGTGATGGATCACGTTCCGGGGCGGGTCTTTCCGGACCGTGTCCTGCGCGAGGAGACTCCCGCGCACCGCGCCGCTGTCTACGAAGACCTGGCCCGGGTGCTTGCGGCGCTGCACCGGGTGGATTGGCGCGCGGTCGGACTCGAGGGATTCGGCCGCCCGGTTGGCTATATGCAACGGCAGGTAGCGCTGTGGACCCGGCAGTGGGAGGCCGCGCGCATGGAGGACATGCCGGCGATGGATCTGCTCGCGACGTGGCTGCCCGAGCACCTGCCACCCGATGACGCTCCGGCCTGCATCGCGCACGGCGACTATCGGCTGGGCAACGTGTTGCTTCATCCGACCGAGCCGCGGGTGGTGGCGGTGCTGGACTGGGAGCTGTCGACGATCGGCGACCCGTTGGCCGACTTGGGGTATTTCTGCGTGACGTACCACGTGCCGGGTGGGCCTGGCGGCAGAAGCGGTGTGCTCGATGAAGATCTCACTGGCACTGGGCTTCCCAGCCAGCAGTCCTTCCTGGACAGCTACCGCGCGCATGCCGGCAGAGAGCTTCCGCAATCGCTCGACGTATTCGTGGTGTTTTCGATGTTCCGGCTGGCCTCGATCACCGCTGGGGTCTGGCGTCGGGGCGTGGACGGCAACGCGGCTGATTCGCGGGCCGGCACCGATGAATATCGCGAACGCTATCGCGGCATGGCTGAGACTGCTTGGGAATTGGCGCAAAAGCTAACCGCCTGAGCAGCTTTCAGTCATCGACGGATCAAAGGCTCGCGAAGTAGAAGCCGAGCAGTAACGCGAAAAGCGCGAGCACCCATCCACCGGTGGTCAACTTCAGCCAGACGGGTGCGCGGCGAACCTCCATGAAATGCCATATCACCAAGAACGCCTTGACCGCTGCGATCAGCAACACGACGGTCGTGACCGTCGTGTTGATCTGGTGCGATGCTCCGCCGTCGAGGGCGATCAACGACGACACGATGGTGACCGTCGTGAGCAACGCCCACACGATCGTCAGTGGATTACGGATCAGTGACGTCATCGTTTACCTCATCAGATAGAGCAAGGCGAACAGGACCAGCCACAAAACGTCGACCATGTGCCAATAGGTGGCACCCGTCTCGACGAGCGAGATCTTAGGCACCTGAGACACTTTCACGTTGCGGATAACGAAACACAGGATGACCAGACCGAGGGCGACATGGCACAGGTGCATGCCGGTCATCACGTAGTAGTACATGAAGAACAGGTCTTTCCCCGGCGTGAGACCCCTGCTGATTTCCGGGATCCACTCGAACATCTTGAGCAGCGGGAAGGCGGCGCCGAAGGCCAGCGCGGTCCAGAACCGGCGCAGCGCGTCCGCCCTGTTTCCGGCCCGCGCCGCAGCCACGCCGAGTGCCACGAAGAGTGAACTTGTCAGCAGCACAACGGTGTTGACGGCACCGATGTCCAGATTCAGCTGAGCCTGGCCGGCGAGGAACAGTTCATGGTTCTGGCCCCGGAAGTACATGTAGCCGACGAAATAGACGCCGAAGATCAGCAGGTCTCCGATGACGAAAAACCACATGCTCGAGTCGCCGGGGACATGGCCGCGCGCGGCAGGTGGTGGGGACTCATCGACGCCGGTAGTCGAACCTTGAGCGACGTCGGTCATGCGCGAGTCTCGGCTGGGGCCGCCAGGGCAGCGGGCGGTGGTTCAGCCGGCGCATTGTCGAGTTCGGCCTCGGGTTGACTCTTGATCGCCCGGTAGATGCAGATGTACACGATGAATTGCCACGAGACGTACAGAGTCATGGCGAACCAGAAGGTCATCAAGCCGTTCCAGGCGAAGGGTCCCGTTTTGGTGATCCAGACCGGCGCGGCCATCAGCTCGGTCACGTATTGCCAAATGGTGTAGTAGCCCAACCACTTTGGCAGAATGTTGTTCTCGTCGAGAATGATAGCCAGACCAAAGGCCATCCACATGACGCAGAAGCAGCCCAGCGAGCCGATGAACGCCAGGTAGCCGAAGTCGTAGAGCATCGTCAGGATTGCCGAGCTGTACCCGGGGCGAAATGCGCCGAGGCCGAAGCAGAACATCGGGAAGAGCATGCCGACGATCGCGCCGGTGATAGCGCCGATCATCATCGAATAGCGGAATGCCGGACTGACCGACATCCGCTTGACCTGCATCAGGTAACAGGCGTTCGACACCGGGGCGAGCCCGTAAGCCAGCGTCAGGATCACGCACGCGATGAGCAGATTGTGCGAGTGCATGAAGTCGACGATGTGCGGCGTGGAGCTGCTGGGTGATCGTGGCGGCATCATCCAACTCAGCGGCACGAACACCAGCCCGAACAAGTTGAAGAAGAAGGGCACGCTCCAAAACGCGATCCACTGATCGAGTTTGGGGTTCGTGCGCCACGACGATGCGTGCTCGGCCACGTTGCCGCTCACGCGAGAACCACCCGATCGTCCCCTTGGTGGTTGACAGCGCGCAGCAGGGCCCAGAACATCACCGCGATGTAGACCGCGAATGTCGTCAGCCGCAACGTGAATGACAGTGGGCCGTTGAAGGCGAGTGGACCCGTTTTGCAGAGGATCGAGAACGCGCTGGGCGCCAGCAGTGCGACGGTCGCAACGTTGAAGTGCGCCACCCAGCGCGGAAAGATCGGCTCTGGACGGTCATCGAGGTAGACGCTCAACGCGAAGCACAGGTTCTGCACCATGATGGTGCCGACCGGTGCGACGAAGAAGAACCAGGCCATGTCGTTGAGCAGACTGATCAGCTGAGGGTCGCGGTCGGGCCTGAAAGCCGCCATGCCCCAGCAATAGTCGGCGAGGATGAAAGCTGTCGTGCCCACGCCGACGCAGATGACGTACGCATAGGTAAGGACCGGGCTCGAGGTAGCAGCCCGGGAGATCTGCACGGCGGTCACCGCGAACAGCGGAACCAGCGAGCACGCAATGAGATTGCCGAGGATCGATACGCCCAGGATGCCGGTGACGTTGCCCCGGAAGAACGCGGCCACCTGATCGGGCGTCAAGGTCGGCGACAGCGGCGGTGAAAACACCGGAAACGCCAGGTAGGCCAGCGCAAAGAGCGCCACCGCCGGCGGCGCAGTCCACAACAGGATGCGTTGACCTCTGGTCTTCATCGATACCCGTCCCTGCCTCACCTGACGCGAATTCGCCGCCGCACCGCGCGGTTCTAGATCTAGCACGCTCGCTGACAAATGACAACGAAATCCGCGTCAGTGTCCGGCGAATATGCATGTATTCGCACTCAGCTGACATTTTCGACTGATATCTGTCAACGAACACCTCGCATGCGGCAGAATGGTGGCGTGCAAGACATCGCGACCGGTCGCGAGGCCCAGCGCCGCAAGACGCGCGCGCGGGTGCTCGATGCCGCCATCGTGGAGTTCCAGCGTGCCGGTGCACATTCGGCGGATATCAACGCGATCGTCGAGGCGGCGGGAGTCGCGCGCAGTACCTTCTACTTTCACTTTCCCACCAAGGAACACGTCCTGCTCGAGTTGATTCGCCGAGACGAGGATTACCTCGCCGAGGAGCTCAGTCGGTTCCTTGACACCCGCCACGATCTGCCGGTGGTGCTGAACGAAATCGTCAGGCTCGTCGTCGCGCTCGAGACCCGCTGGGGCGCTGCACTCTTTCGCGATGTCATCAGCCTGTACTTCTCGCCGGCGGCGCCCAAAGACGAGAGTTGGACCAAACACCCGGTATTTGTGCTGCTTGCCGCCGAAATCGAGCGCGCCCGCATCCGGGGCGAACTCTACGATGACGTCGACGCCTATGACAGCGCCGCTTTCTTTCTGATCGGCCTGCACGCCCAGCTCATCAGTGCCAGGGAATCAGGGTCCAGGCGCGACGACGTGTTGAAGAAATTCGCCAAGAGCACCCTGCGCAGCCTGCAGCGCTGAGCCGGCCCGACCCATCGCGCTTGGCCACCCGAGGCTCCCCTCGGTGTGGCGGCGCTCATACACTGACCAACCGTGGGCATTCTGTTTGGCTTCGCGCCGTGGCTGGTCTACTGGGCTCTGGTCGGCAACACACCGTTCCTTGTTGCGTCTTCGGCGGCCTTCGCGATCGCCATCGCCGGATTGACCGTCGGATATCTCACCCGCACGCCCCGAAGATCGCTCGAAATCGGTTCTGGTGCAACGTTTCTGGCGATCATGTTGCTGACCTTGCTGGCGGGCCAGTCGGTGGTTCAGCGCTGGGCGTTGCCGCTGAGTTTCGCAGGAATCTTGCTGGTCACCGTGCTCAGCCGGCAATTCGGCACATCGTTCGTGCACGAGTACGCCTCGGCGAATCAGCCGGCGGCGGTGGTCAACAGCGATGTGTTCGGCCAGATCACCACGCGGCTGACGTGGATCTGGGTTGCGGTGTTCGGCGCTATGACGGTGTCGTCGACGATCCCAGCGTTCACGGCCGCCGACGCGTCGATCCTCGATACCCACTCACCCGCGGCCTACGTCGGCTACTGGGTGGCGCCGTTCACGCTGCTGGGCCTGGGCGCGCTCGCCACCCGGATCGTGCCGGACTGGATGACCGCCGCGGCGGGTGACATTGTCCGCAAGACCACGTTCGTGGCCTATCACGAAGCCACCATCGACGAGCTGTACTACCTGGCCACCGAGCATGCCAACCGGGAAGTCGGCGCCGGCGAAGAGGCGTACGCCGTCAAGGTAGGAAGTAAAGGCACGGCGCTGGTCGGCGACGACAGCCGGCACTCCTGGCCGTCGACGTACCGGGTGCGTCAGTCGCGGCGCTGACCAGCGAGCCCAGATGATGACTGATCGCAGCCCGCAGCCCAGCACGTTCGACGGCCCGGCCGAGAGCGGCGACGATCACTCCCGGCCCAGGACTTGGCTCGACCCCTGCCTGGTCGGCGTGCTGGGCGCGGTGATCAGTCTGGCCGGCGCCGGCCGTCCGTCTTTCTGGTACGACGAGGCCGCGACGGTGTCGGCCTCATACAGTCGTTCCCTACCGCAGTTGTGGCAGATGTTGGGCAACGTCGACGCCGTCGAGGGTGCCTATTACCTGCTCATGCACGGCTGGTTCGACGTCTTCCCGCCCACGGAGTTCTGGTCGCGGGCGCCAAGCGGTCTTGCGGTGGGCGGCACCGCGGCGGGCGTGGTGGTGCTCAGCAAGTTGTTCGCGTCGCGCAACGCCGCAATCGCGTCCGGAGTTCTGTGCGCGATCTTGCCGAGGTCAACGTGGGCAGGTATCGAAGCTCGCCCGTATGCCCTGTCGATGATGGCGGCCGTGTGGCTGACGGTACTGCTCGTCTATGCCACACGTCGTGACAACTGTTGGGCCTGGCTGTCTTACGGGATCGTCCTGACGATCTCCATTCTGCTCGACCTGTACTTGGTGCTGTTGTTCTTTGCGCACGTCGCATTCATCTGGGTATTCCAGCGCGGCAAAACGGTGCGCACACGGTTCGCCTTGACCTCGGCCGTGGCGTGTTGCGTGACAACGCCGTTTGTTGTCGCGGCTGCCGGTCAGGCGCGTCAGATCAGTTGGATTGCACCGATCGGGCACCGGACGATCGAAGATGTGACGATTCAACAGTATTTCGAAAGGAGCCCGTCATTCGCGCTGCTGTCGGCGCTGGTAATGGCGGCGGCTATTGTCTTGTGGCTCCGGGCATCCGCGCAGCTGACGGGTTCGGGTCGGCAACTGTTGACCTTGGCGACAGCCTGGCTGCTCATACCGACCGCGGTGGTCGTCGTCTGGTCGATGTTCGTCCACCCGATCTACACGCCGCGTTACCTGGCCTTCACCGCGCCGGCGATGGCGCTGATCCTCGGCACCTGTGTTGCCGCAGTAGCTTCCCGGCCGCGGGTAGCCGCAGCACTCATTGGCCTGTTCGCCGTGGTGGCTACGCCGAATTATCTTCTAGCCCAACGTAACCCGTACGCAAAGTACGGAATGGACTACAGCCAGGTCGCCGACCTCATTACCGCGAAGGCGGCACCCGGCGACTGCTTACTCGTCAACGACACGGTCACGTTCATGCCCGCGCCGATGCGGCCACTGCTGGCGGCGCGCCCCGACGCCTACCGGAAACTCATCGACCTCACCCTGTGGCAACGCGCGACGGCCCGCAACGACGTCTTCGACACCAACCTGATCCCCGAGGTGGTCGCCAAGCCGCTGAGCCGATGCCGCGTCGTGTGGATCATCACCCAGGCCGACAAATCCATCCCGGCTCACCAGCAAGGTCCGGCGCTCCCGCCGGGCCCGCTTTACGGAGCGACGCCGTCCTTTGCGGTTCCGCACGATCTGGGCTTCCGGCTGGTCGAGCGTTGGCAGTTCAACCTGGCCCAGGTGATCGAGGCGGTCAGGTGATCGCTACCAGACCCGGATGTAGTCGACAAGCATCTGGCACGGGAAGGTCCCTGCCGCGGGGTCGCCCGCTCCGACGCCACCGACCGCGAGCGTGAACATGGGCGAGAGCCAATAGCCGGGGTTGCCGAACGGCCACCGCTTGTCCTCGGGAGGAGCCCCGAACACGTGGATCGGCTTCGGCGGAACGCTGAAATACGGCTTTGCGCCGTCGACGTAGTCCCGCCAGAATTTGAAACCGTCCTCATCCCAGCGCATTCGCCAGGTGTGCCACGCGTCGTCGACCATCCCGGGAATCGACTTTCCTTCCCAGGTCTTCCCATTGGATGCCGCGTGGACCGTGGTACCCGGTGCCCATTCGCCGTTGCCGTACCACTCGAAAAGGTCGACCTCGCCGTCCGGCTGCGGATCCTCGTTAACGGTCCAGAACGACGGCCATAGGCCCGGGTACAGACAGTCGAGTTTGATCCGCGCTTCCCAGGTGGTGTTGATCGGGCCACGCCAGTTGCCGCGCAGCTTGCCCGTGAAGTATTGGTCACCTTGGCGGGTGGCCTGCAGGACCAGGTTGGACTTTCCATCGAGAAAAACGTTCCCAGCGCTGTAGATCCCGTCTACCGGCGGGTAGACGTCGTCCTGCCAGGTCTGGGGCGTCCATTTCGCGAGGTCGGGGCCTTGACCGGCCGGTCCCTCGAATTCGTCGTGGAAGATGTAAGCACCGGGCGACCCGGCGGGCGCGGCCGGTGCAGCCGGCTGAGACGGGTGAGCCCACGCCTGCGGGAGCCGCATCGCGGCTGCCAGCGCGCCCAGCCCCATCGTCGTCATGACGTTCCGTCGATTCATCTCTGGCACACGTAGACCTTATATAGGGGTTCGTTGTGTTCGCATGACAGCCCGCGGCGCGTCGGTCAGTGGCTGGTCAATAGCCCCGCCCCTACGCCGACCTGTCGAGCTTGGCAGACTGTGCGCATGGCACAGATAACTTTGCGCGGAAACACGATCAACACCGTCGGCGACCTGCCGGCTGTCGGAGCCAAGGCGCCTGCGTTCAACTTGACCGGATCGGATCTGGGCGCGGTGAACAGCGAGCAGTTTCAGGGCAAACCGGTGCTGCTGAACATCTTTCCGTCAGTGGACACCCCGGTGTGCGCGACCAGCGTGCGCAAGTTCAACGAAAGTGCCGCCGCGGGCGGCCTGTCGGTGGTGAACGTGTCCAATGACCTGCCGTTCGCGCAGGCGCGCTTCTGCGGCGCCGAGGGCATCGAGAACGTGCAGACCGCCTCGGCGTTCCGTGACAGCTTCGGTCAGGATTACGGCGTCACCATCGCCGAAGGTCCCTTCGCCGGCTTGCTCGCCCGGGCCGTCGTGGTGATCGGCGCCGACGGCAATGTCGCCTATGAGGAACTGGTGCCCGAGATCGCCCAAGAGCCGAACTACGACGCAGCGCTGGCCGCGCTGAGCGCATCGTCCTGACGCGAGTAGCGCCTACCTCACACTCGTGAGGTAGGCGCCAAACAGTCACTGCCGCAGGGGAATTGCGGTAACGGGCACGCGATCCTGCGAACGCAGCGCTACCAAGAGCACCCCGGCGGCGAAAATCACCGCGGTCAGCCACGGGAAGTGCCCGTCCGGCGCGAAGCCTTCGGCGGCCAGGAACGCGAACCCGTACGACGCCATCAGAGCCCCGGCCAGCATCATGGGTTCGGCCCAGCGACCTCGTGACACCCTGATGCCAGGAAGCGGCGCGGCGAAGATGCGCCGGCCCCACGCCAGTAATGCCAGCTCAACGGCCGTCACCACGCTGAGAATCGCCACCCATTCCAATCGGGTGAGCCACCATTGCGTTCCGCCCTCGTCCGGTTGCGGCAACAGCCCGGCCGGGTAGGCGATGACCGCCACGATCACCACGGGAATCATGTGCCACAGGTACAGGGCCATCACGTTGGTGTTGGCTCGCGACAGCATCCGCTGAGCCACCGCGCCTCGCAGCGCGCTGTTGACCGCGGGCGCACAGCAGATCGCCAGTCCGGCCTGCGCGCAACCGAACGCCAGCATCGCCATCGAGGGCGGCTCGGTGTTCTGCACGGCTTGGCCCGGCACGCCGATCATGCTGATCGGATAGGGTCCGAGCCAGATCAGCAGCCACAGCGCACCCGCCGAACCAGCGGCCAGCAACACGGGCCTGATCCCGGCTAGATGGCCGCGCTGCCAGGCGATTCCGATTTGATAAAGCAGCCCCCAGCAGAGCAGGTAATTCAGCCAATTCAGATACGGGACGTGGCCGGCGAGTGCGGCAATGTCGACGGCGACAAGACCAGAAGCGAGTGCAGCCGGCACAAGAAGTCCCCAACGATGCTGTGCCGCAATCGCTATCGGCGTGAGCGAGACCACGATCACGTACACCGCGAGAAACCACAGGTGCATCGCCACCGCCCAGCCCGCGTATTCCAGAAGCGAGCCCGCCGCTCCCGCGGCGCCGGACGCCAGGACGATTACCGACACCACCGCGACGTACACGGCCGACGGGCCCAGCACGCGAGCGAGTCGGTGCCGCACCCAGGTCTGGCGCGACATCCCGTCGCCGGCGCGCCGATGGCCCCAGGAAACCGCGGCGGCATAGCCCGCGACCAGAAAGAAAATCGGCACAGCCTGAAAGATCCACGTGAGCCAGTGCGTCCACGGCTGATCCATCAACGGGTTCTGCCGACCGAAAGACCCGTCGCGGTAAGTCACCGATCCGGCCAGCCAATGGCCCAGCACGATCAAGATCACCCCGGATACCCGGTAAAAATCCACTGCCAGGTTGCGTACCGGGCCCTTGGACATACCCAAAAGTACCCGTGCAATGAATGGCTAGGTGTGACCTGTGAGGTTTATGTGTCCAATCGTCGACAAGGTCTACCTTCGGATCCTTCCGGTAAACTCTGCTTATCGACGCCGAAGTTCGGCGGTTTGTAATCCGGAAGGTGTTCCTACATGGTCACGCGTTCAATGAGCAAGCTGGCTGCTGCAGCCGGGGGTCTGGCGCTTGCGGCGCTCGCCGGCGCGGGGATCGCGTCCGCGGACGGGCTGTCGGAGCAGGCGATCAACACGACCTGCAATTACAACCAGGTGCACGCGGCGCTGGCGCAGCAGAACCCGACTTACGCAAGCCTGCTGGACAGCCACCCGGACGCACAGAGTTTTCTGCAGGATTACCTCGCTTCGGGACCCGATGCCCGCCGCGTGAAGGCTCAGCAGCAGGCGGCGAAACACCCGGGCCAGGCCTCGATGTTCTATCCGGTGATCAACAACATTGCGGCCACCTGCAACGGCTTCTGACATTTCGCCAGTGACGGGGTGGACCTGCGGGTTCACCCCGTCATTTGCGTCTGAGCCTTACCAGACCCTGATGTAGTCGACCAGCATCTGCGACGGATAGGTACCCGGCCCGGGATCGCCGCCACCTGACCCCGCCACGGCGAGATTGAACACCGGATAGACGGTGTAGCCGGGCCCGTTGAACGGCCAATCCGGCAGCGAGTCCGCCGACACGGAGAAGTACGGCTGGGCGCCATCGACATAGTCTTTCCAGAATCGGATGCCGCTCGCATCCCACTGGCAGCGCCAGGTGTGCCACGCGCTGTCGACCGCGATGTTCTGGGTTTTCCACTCGCCGCCGTTCGCCTTGGCGTGCACGGTGGTGGCCGATGGCCAGCTGCCGTTGCCGTACCACTCGACGATGTCGATTTCGCCCTGATCGTCGTTGCCCAGCCAGTAGGCGGGCCAACTACCCGGGGTCAGGCAGTCGAGCTTGATCCGCGCTTCCCAGGTGTGCCCCACGCCGCCTCTCCAGTGGCTCTGGATTTTGCCGCTGTAGAAGGTGGGGCCGTCTTTGGCGGCTTTGAGCACCAAGTTGGACTTGCCGTCGACGAAGACGTTGCGGCGATCGTCGCGGTACTGCCCGATGTTTTCGGGCAGCTCCCAGTGCGTCGGGTCTTTGATGTGTTCACGCGCGGTGGCCACCGCCCACTTCGACGAATCCGGGGCCGAACCTGCTGCGCCGTCGAAATCGTCGGAGAAGATGTAGCCGCCCGCGGGAGCGGCCGGTGGGCGTGGGTTGGCACGAGCCTGCGGGAGCGGGACAGCCGCTGCCAGCACGCCGACTCCCGTCATGAACATCAGGGTGCGACGATCCATTTCCGGCATAGGCCCTGCACGATAGCAGCCGTTCAGAGGTATCTCAGCAGTCGCTCCGCGAATGCGTCGGGGTGCTCGCGGTGCATGAAGTGGCCACCATCAACCTCTTCGACGATGTAGTCACCGGTGAACATGCGGGCAGCGTGCCGATAGTCCGCGGGTTCGGCGACGGGATCATCGAGCCCGGCAAACACGACCGTGGGCACCGAAATTGGCTTCTTCAACGAAATGCTGGGGAGCGGCGAGAGCTTCCGGTAGTAACCGAATGCTGCGTTCACACTCGCGCTGTCGGAAAAACTCGACCGCACCGCGTCGAACTCACTCGGGTCCGGGCTCCAGCTCGGCGACCATCGCCGGCAAATCGCGGGTAACGCCGCGAAGTCGTTGCGCGCGAAGCGTTTCGGTGCCCCGGGAAGTTTGTACGCCGCGAAATGACGGACACCCCAGAGCTTTTTCAGCGTCGGCTTGAGCGCGGCCGGGTGGGGGATGGCGAGAACGAACAGCTTCGTCACTCGTTCAGGAGCCAGGGCCGCGGCGCCATAGGCGGCCGACGCTCCCCAGTCGTGGCCGATGACGACGGCTTCGCTGGCACCCAGCGCGTCGATCAACGCAATGGCGTCGTGCGCCAACGTCTCTTGATCGGCATCGCGGGCCGGGATCGCGGTGGGGCGGTATCCGCGCATGAACGGGCTGACCACGCGGTATCCCTTGGCAGCGATTCGCGAGCGAAGACCGTCCCAGGTGTGTGCGGTATCGGGAAACCCATGCAGCATCAGAACCAATGGCCCCGTGCCTTCCTCCAAGTAGGCGAAGTTCAGTCCGTTCGCGTCAACGAAATGGATCCCATCGTCCATAACTGTCGAACCTCACGCTTTCCGGTAGACGAGCCAACGCAACTCTATGGGGGAGTCTTCAGGCGCGACGTCGAACACATCGAGGCCGTTGGCCCACCCGTCGAACCAACTCGTTGGTGGCCACGCGCCGTCGGGCAGATGAATTTTCTCGTACTCGTAAGCCGAATCGTCGCTGACGAGATCGAGTGGCAAATCGCTTACCGCGATTCTCAATTCGTCCCGGGTGAAGATCATGGTGTTGCATTGCTGGCCGAGTTCGCGCGCCGGATCGTCGGGGGTGTAGCCCGCGCGCGCCAGGAAAGTGTTGAACACCAGGCGTCCGCCCGGCGCCAGGCAGTCGGTGGCCAGTTCGAAAATCCCACGCAGCTCGCCCGTGGTGCGGAAATCGGGGACCACCTCGGCAAGGATGATCATCGCGTAGTCGCGGCGGACCCCGTCCATGGTTTCGAAGACGTCACCGGCCAGAACGCGCACTGGAAGGGATTCGCGCTCGGCCTCGGCCCGGATGATGTCGGCGAACTTCGGGCTCATCTCGACTGCATCGACCGGGTGCCCGCGCCGCGCCAGAGCCAGAGCGTTGCGACCGGTTCCCGCGCCGACGTCGAGTACCGGATGGCTTGCCGCATCGGCTGTCTCGGCGGCCAGCGCCCACACCCGGGCATCTGGCTCGGTGCCGAAGAGCGGACCCTCCCGGGTGTCGAGCCAGCCGTCGTAGGCGCCGCCGAGCGTCACGGATTCCGTTGTGACGCGGTAGTTCATCCCGATGCCGAACGGAGCATGGAACGAGATCACGATGTTCGAACGCGATGACGCTGAATACGCCTTGAGCAACTCGGCGGCAAGCACCGATTTGAGTTGAGCGGATTGCTCGGGGGTGTAATGGACGCCTGAGGCGGCAAAAACGTTGTCGCACATCTTGACGTACTCGTCAATCATGCTGGGTACCGCGGGAACCGTGATCTGGGCTGTCATCACCGCTCGGCGATACAACCGCCGGACCATCGCCGCACGCAGCATGGGCGGGCTGGCGGGCCTGACGGCCGGATCGTCCATCAAACCCTTGTACACGACCCAACCCCGGTTCCACCAGCGGCCGAGTGCTATAACGCAACGTATGTCAGACGCAGGCCATTTGGTCACCCACGTTTCAGATACGGCCAGATGGACAGCGCTGTATCGGGCCACCGAATCAGCGCGGGCGGACGCGTTGTTCCGTGATCCGCTCGCCGAGCGTCTTGCGGGGGAGCAGGGCCGCGCGATCGTTGCCAAGACTCCGGTGACGAGCCGCAGTGGCTGGTGGCTCGTCGCGCGTACCAAGATCATCGACGACGCCATCGCCATGGCGATCGCCAACGGGTGCGACCGGGTGCTCAATCTCGCGGCCGGTCTGGATACCCGGCCGTATCGATTGGACCTTCCCTCTGATCTTCAGTGGATCGAGGCTGACCTGGCACCGTTACTCGCGGAGAAGACAGAGTTGCTTGCCGACCAGACGCCCCGGTGCCGGTTGACCCGGTCAGCGGTTGACCTGTCCGACCCGGTGGCTCGCAAGGCGTTCTTCGAAACCGCGCTGGATGGCGCCGGCAAGGCGCTCGTTCTGACCGAGGGTCTGCTGATGTATCTGGAAGACCATGACGTCCAAGCACTTTCGAAGGCGATCAATCGGCCTGAGGTGGCGTGGTGGATGTTTGACTTCGGCGGGCCAGGTCTGAAGAGGCTGATGAACAAGAACGGCATGCTGCAGAATGCGCCGTTCGTCTTCGCGCCGGAAAACGGGTTGGCCTATTTCGAGGATTTGGGCTGGCGAGTCCTCGAATCCGAACACCTGATGGCGGCTGCCAGACGGTTTCGCCGATTGCCGATGTTCATGTGGCCGGCCTTATGGGGCCCACAGCCGAATCCCCGTCACCCGGGCAGACGACCCTGGAGTGCGACCGCGCTCCTGTCTCGCTGAGGCCGGATCATGATTTCACGACGCGAACTTGCCAAATACGGTGCTGCAGCGGCAATGCTGGGCCTGGCGCCGTTGGGCGCCACGCTCGAAGGGAGCACCGCGTCGGCCGACAACCCCAGGTTGATCGATTTCGCCGAGCGCCGGATTGCGCCGAATGACATCGCCGCGGCCGGATACGCCGGGGTGGTGAATTACGTGTCCGAGTCGCGGCCGGGCGCGAACTTCGAGGCGAAGCCCCTCACCCGGGGATACGCAGACGCGTTGCGCGCTGCGGGCTTACACATCGTCAGCAACTTCCAGTACGGGAAACCGGGCGGAACGGCACCCTCCGACTTCACCCGGGGGTTCGACGGTGGCGTGGCTGATGCGCACGCCGCCTTGGCGCTCCACACGGCGGCCGGGGGCAGCGATTCCGCGCCGATCTTCTTCAGTGTGGACGACGACATCAACGCTCGACATCTGGAACAACCTGGCAGTCAATTGGTTTCGCGGAATAAACACGATATTGGGTGTGCAGCGCACTGGGATCTACGGGCACGCGCAGGCTTGCCGCTGGGCAATTAACGACGGAGTGATCGGCCATTCGAGCACAGCGGGGCACCTGTGGGCGTGGCAGACCAAAGCGTGGTCCCACGGCCAGCGTGAGTCCGCCGCGGTCCTGTATCAAGAAGTGGTCAACAGTCCGTCGACTCCTGGTCCACTTCTTGGCGGCATACACATTGATGTCGACGAAGTACTCGCCACCGATTACGGGCAATGGGACTTCAATCGGTGATCTGGGTGGCCTGAGCGGCGTTCTCCACAAGATCAGCAGCGCGGGAAGCGCTTTCTTGGGGCGACATCATCTGGGCGGCAATATTGCGAGCCCGAGTCAGGTAATCCGGCATGAGAATCGATCTCAACTGAGCAATTAGCGAGTGTTGAGTCACGGCCGAAAAGTGTTGCGCTGAACCGATCTTGAGCTGCGTGATGCCGGCCCCCCACACTGGCTGATCGAGCCAGAGCCACAAAACCAGCGATGGCACACCGGCGCGCATGGCCGCCGCAGTGGTGCCTGCGCCTCCGTGGTGAACCGCCGCCCGGCAGCCGGGGAGGACCGCCGCGTGATTTACCGCGCTGACGAACTTCACGTGGTCGAAACGATCGAATTCCGACAAGTCGTTGGGCCCAGTGCAAATCAACAACCGCTCGTTCAATTGGGCGCACGCTGCGATCAGCATGCTGACGATCTCAGCAGGTGGGGAAATTGGTGTGCTGCCCAAGCCGAAGTAGATCGGAGCGGTCCCCTCGGAAATCCACGCCAGGACTGCGTCGTCGGTATCGGTCGGTGCTTCCAGGGTGAGCGCGCCGACGAACGGCTTGCCCGGCTCTGCCCATTCGTCAGGCTGCCCGGGGAGGCAACGCTCGTCGTACGCTTGGATTTCCAGCGGGGGTGGCGTCGGCTCCGGCACATCCGGCATGCCCAGAGCCTGGCGCAGGGGCTGTTCGGACAGCTTGACAAGCATTGCATCGAGTTCGCCGGACTGCTGGATCCGCGACGGAAAGAGATGCAGCGCAACCAGCGGAATGCCCTGTTGTTCAGCGATATTCGCGACGAGCCGCTGGTCGTTCATGCCCGTGACGATCAGGTCGGCGCCGTCTGCGAGCGATGCCAGTGCCGTGCCCTTATCCACCCAGACCCGGGCGACACGTTCGACAATTTCAGGCAGAGCGCCGTACGGATTGTTCATGTTGCCGACCAAAAAGTCCGCCGCTGTGTTCAACTGCGCGTGGGAGTCAGGTCCGTAGGCCACCGCGTCGAGCCCGACCGATTCGACGAGCGCCACCATGTTCGGCGGTACCGCAATCCGCACATCATGACCCCGACGCTGCAACTCTCGACCGACAACGGCGCACGGCTCGACGTCGCCTCGACTCCCGTAGGCGGCCAGTGCAAATTTCATCGCGAAGGTACCCCTAGCGCTAACACGGCGACATCATCCTCCAGACCTGAACCGAACCCATCCAGTAGCGATTGAATCGCCATGACAATCGCCGACGCCGTGGCCGGCGCGTGCTCGGCGGCGAATTTCAGCAGTGCGCCATGGAAGTCATAACGTTCTGTGCCGCTACCGACCCGCGCCTCAGTCAACCCATCGGTGTACAGGACCAACGTGTCGCCCGGTCCGAGTCGGAATCGCGTGGCAACGAATTTCGGCTCCATGGGTATCCCGACGGGATTGCCACCGACGATGTCGGCGTAGCGCGCCTTGCCGTCTGCGCCAAGCACCAGCGGAGGCAGATGTCCACCGCTGGCGAGCTGGAGGTCGAATCCACCATCGACCGGGGTGAGAATGCCGAAAATCACTGTGGCAAATTGATTTGCGGTGTCCCGGAACTCTTGACTCAGCACTGTGTGCAGGTTCTGTAACACTTCGATCGGATCGGCATCGAAGGCTGCCGCGGCCCGCAGCGTGTAGCGGGTCAATGAGGTCACCGCGGCAGCGCCCGCACCTTTGCCACTCACGTCACCAATGAAGAAGGCCCACTTGTCATGTGCCAGCGGGAACAAGTCGTAGAAATCCCCGCCGACATCGTCGGCGGAAGCGGCGTGGTAGTGGGCAGACGCCTCCAAACCCTCGGGAGGTGAAAGCAGAGGCGGCAACAACGAGCGCTGCAGAGTTCGCGCGAACACCTGGACGCGCGCGCGTTCGCGCTCGACCCGTTGCCGCTCGTCGAGGAGTTCTCGCTCATAGGAGCGTCGCACGCCCGCATCGTGAAACGTGATGCGCATCAGGATTGGTCGGCCGTCGCTATCCGACTTGATGTTCGCGGTGACGAACACCGGAAGTCGGCCACCGTCTGCGGTCACCAGATCGACGGTGATGCCCGCAAGCTGGCCCTGCAGTTGCAGCAGCGGCGCGAAATGGGTTTCGTAGTGGATGAGGCTTCCTACGGCCAACAGATCGGTGAAAGGCTTGCCGATCAACGCGTTTGGCTCGTGGCCGAGCCAGCCCAGCAGCGTGGCGTTCATGCTGACGATGCTTCGGTCAGGTCCTGCCACAACGTAACCGCACGGCGCATTCTCGTAGAGGTCCCAGGCGCTTTCGCGGGCGACCGACTCCGGTGTCACGTCGCGCCGGCGAATGCAGCGATGGCCTCTGCAGTACTGTCCGGAGCGCTGAGCTGAGGGCAATGGCCAACGGCGTCGAGCGTGACCAACTCGCTGCCCTCGATTCTCCGCTGAACGTAAGCGCCAACCTCGCGGGGTGCCAACGTGTCGTGTGCACATTCAATCACCAGGGTAGGCAACGATACTCGAGCAAGATCGGCACGGTTGTCGGACAGGAAAGTGGTGCGTGCGAATACCCGGGCGCATGCCGGGTCGGTGCGACAGAAGCTGTCAGTGAGCTCGTCGGCTAGTTCAGGCCGGTCCGGGGTACCCATGATCACCGGTGCCATCGACCGCGACCACCCGAGGTAGTTGCTCTCGAGTGAGTCCAGAAGTTCGTCGATGTCGCTGCGGGAGAAGCCACCGCGATAGTCGCCCTGGTCGAGATAACAGGGTGAGGGAGTGAGAAGGACCAGTCGGGCGAAGCGGCGCGGATCGGTCGCGACGGCGAGCACTCCCATCATGGCGGCTACCGAGTGGCCCACGAACGTCACGTCACGCATGTCCAAGTCGTCAACGATACCGAGAATATCGTCTGCATATCCCTGCAGCGACCGGTACCGCTTCGGATCCCAGGCCGAGGGGTCCGATGCACCGCAACCGATGTGGTCAAACAGAACCAACCGGAAGCTCGACTCCAGTCGTGCTTCAACGAGTCGCCACAGATGCTGATCGCAGCCGAACCCGTGAGCGAGCATGATCGTGGGACCACCCTCGACTCCGGCGAACCTCACGTTGTTGCGCGCCAGCAAGCTCACGTCCTCATCCTGCCACCGGGGCACCTGGGTACCGTCGGCGACGTGCGGTGGATCGTCGACGCCATGAACGTCATCGGGACTCGACCGGATGGTTGGTGGAGGGACCGCCCACGCGCCAGAGTTCTGCTGGTCGAACAGCTCGAACGCTGGGCGTCGGTACACGCCCATGTCGTGTCCGTGGTCTTCGAGCGTCCGACGTCGATTCGCTCGTCGTCGATCACAATCCACCACGCGCCCAAAGCCGCAGCGAATTCGGCTGATGACGAGATTGTCCGACTGGTCAGCGCCGACGATCGCCCCGAGGAAATCAACGTCGTGACCTCGGATGCCACGTTGGCCCAGCGGGTCCGACAGGCGGGCGCGACGGTCTATCCCGCGGCGAAATTCCGGGATCTCATCGATCCGCTCGACGCCACTTGATGCCGCATCCGATCGACCGTCGTTGATCGGCGCCGACGGGTCGGCCGGCGAGTACGCGTCCACCGCGCCCAGATATCGGCGCCCGTCACCGGCAGATCGTTGCTTGGTCGGGAGTTGTCGACGTCCGCCTGACTAGCTTTCGTCGACTCAGACGCCGGGCGGCCTGCCTTGTCAGCAATGCGTAAAATGCGGTTGACACCAGCCACGCCGAGATTGACGATTCTGCACGAGCGCTGTGGACAATGTCGTCGGCACGGGGCCCGAGACGCCTATGGTAGAACAGCCCGCTCACCGCGGGAGAAATTGGTCAGGGCGGTAATTCCATGCCTCACAATCGATTTCGTGACTTTCGCTGGCTCGGAATATGAGAGGAGATTGAATGCTTCACTCGTTCCTCGAGAACTTCCTGCACAATCTCTTCAAGCCGCTGCTGCTTTTCTTCTACTTCGGGTTTTTGCTCCGGATCTTGAAGGTGGACTTCGAATTCCCGTACGTGATTTACCAAGGCCTGACGATGTACTTGCTGATCGCCATCGGTTGGCACGGGGGGGAGGAGCTCGCCGAAATCAAGGCGTCAAGCATCGCGCAGATCGTGGGCTTCTTGGCCATAGGTTTTTTGCTGAACTCCGTGATCGGTGTGCTGGCGTATCTGCTGTTGAGCCGACTCACCGGGCTGAGGCAGGTGGATAGTGCGACGGTCGCGGGGTACTACGGCTCGGACTCGGCGGGCACTTTCGCCACCTGCGTCGCCGTGCTGGTCGGCGCCGGACTGGCTTTCGACGCCTACATGCCGGTCATGTTGGCGGTCATGGAGATTCCGGGGTGCCTGGTCGCGCTGTATCTAGTGGCGCGCCTTCGTCATCGGGGCATGGACGTCAGCGGGAACATGCCGGACGAGCCCGGCTACATTGCGCCGATACTGGCGAAGGTCGGCCCCGGCGCGGCGACTAAGCCCGGCCTCGGAGAGGATCTCGAGCCCGAAACCGAGGAGCGGGTGCAGTTCGCGCTGACCAAGCGCAGACGTCCGCGCGGGCAAGATGCCGCGGGGATCGGCAATAAGCAGAGCGTTTTCTCGCGTCAGCTGCTGCGGGAGGTCTTCCTCAACCCGGGGCTGTGTCTGCTCTTCGGCGGCATCGTCATCGGTTTCGTGAGCCGGTTGCAGGGCCACAAGGTCACTCACGACGCTGATTCCTTGTTCATCACAGCGTTCCAAGGCGCGCTGTGCCTGTTCTTGCTCGAGATGGGCATGACCGCTGCAAGTAAGTTGCGGGACTTGAAGGTTGCGGGGCGCGGATTCATCTTCTTCGGCCTGTTGGCGCCCAACCTGTTTGCTCCGCTCGGGATCATCGTCGCGCACGCCTACGCCTACCTCACCCATACCGACCTCGAGCCGGGAACGTATGTCCTGTTCGCGGTGCTCTGCGGTGCGGCCTCGTATATCGCGGTGCCTGCGGTGCAGCGTCTGGCAATCCCCGAGGCGAGTCCGACCCTACCGCTGGCCGCATCGTTGGGTTTGACCTTCTCCTACAACGTCACGATCGGGATCCCGCTCTACGTCGAAATCTCTCGCCTCGTCGGCCACTGGTTCGGGGTTCGCTGAGAATCTGCGGTCGCCGTAATGCACTGCACCCCGCGAACTTTCGCTCGCGGGGTGCAGGCTGTGGTGACGCCGAACGCTACTTGAGGTCGAACCGATCGTTGTTCATCACCTTGACCCACGCGGCGACGAAGTCCTGCACGAACTTCCCCTTCGCGTCGTCCTGCGCGTACACCTCGGCCAACGCACGCAGCACCGAGTTCGACCCGAACACAAGGTCGTTCGCGGTCGCGGTCCACTTCAGTGCACCCGAGGCCCGGTCGTGGCCCTCGTAGACGTTCTCCGCGCTCTCCGATGTCTTCCACTCGGTGCTCATGTCGAGCAGGTTGACGAAGAAGTCGTTCGTCAGGACGCCCGTCTTGTCGGTGAATACGCCGTGCTTGCTGCCGCCGTGGTTGGCGCCCAGAGCACGAAGTCCGCCGACGAGCACGGTCAGCTCAGGAGCCGTCACACCGAGCAGGTAAGCCCGCTCGACCAGCAGTTGCTCCAACGGCGCCTTCTCACCCGCCCGCGCGTAGTTGCGGAAGCCGTCGGCCCGCGGTTCGAGAACCGCGAACGGCTCCACATCGGTGTTCTCCTGCGAGGCGTCGGTACGACCGGGCGAGAAATGCACCGAGATCTCATGCCCGGCGGCCTTGGCCGCCTTCTCGACGGCCGCGGAGCCGGCCAACACGATCAGGTCAGCCAACGAGATCGCCTTTCCGCCGGAGGCAGAGTTGTTGAAGTCGTGCTGGATCTTCTCCAGCGACGCCAACACCTTCTCCAACTCCGATGGCTCGTTGACCTCCCAATGCCGTTGCGGCTCGAGGCGAAGCCGTCCCCCATTGGCGCCGCCGCGCTTGTCGGTGTTGCGGTAGCTCCCTGCCGCCGACCATGCGGTCTTGACCAACTGCGGAACGGACAGGCCGGACTCGAGCACCTTCTCCTTCAGGGCAGCGACATCCTTGTCGTCGACCAACTCATGGTCGACCGCCGGTACCGGGTCCTGCCAGAGTTGCGGCTCGGCAATCCACGGTCCAAGGTAACGGGAGATCGGTCCCATATCGCGGTGCAGCAGCTTGTACCAGGCTTTGGCGAACGCCTCGGACAGCTCCTCAGGGTGATCCAGCCAGCGCTTGGTGATCTCGCGGTAAATCGGGTCCTCGCGCAGTGAGATGTCGGTGACCAGCATCGTCGGGGCCCGGCCCGGCCCGCCAAACGGATCGGGGATGGTTCCGGCGCCCGCACCGTCCTTGGCGGTGAACTGCCACGCGTCGCCGGGGCTTTTGGTCAGCTCCCACTCGTAGCCGTACAGGGTCTCTAAGAAGGAGTTATCCCACTTCGTCGGTGTGGGCGTCCAGACGACCTCGAGGCCGCTCGTTATGGCGTCCTTGCCCGAGCCGCTCCCGTAGGGACTCTTCCAGCCCAGACCCTGTTGTTCGATCGGGGCGCCCTCTGGCTCGGGACCGACCGGGTCCGCGCTGGCGCCGTGGGTCTTGCCAAAGCTGTGGCCACCGACGATCAGCGCGGCGGTCTCCTCGTCGTTCATCGCCATCCGGCCGAACGTCTCGCGGATGTCCACCGCGGCCGCCACCGGATCTGGTTTACCTTCGGGCCCTTCGGGATTGACGTAGATCAGACCCATTGTCGTCGCACCGTACGGCTCCGCGAGGTCGCGCTTACCGGAATAGCGCTTGTCGGTGCCCAACCATTCGCCCTCTTCACCGAAGAGGACTTCTTCTGGCTCCCAGATGTCTTCGCGGCCGAAAGCGAAACCAAAGGTCTTGAACCCCATCGATTCCAGGGCGACGTTGCCGGCGAGTACCAGCAGGTCCGCCCAGGAGAGCTTGCTCCCGTACTTCTTCTTGACCGGCCACAGCAGCCGACGTGCCTTGTCGAGGCTGGCGTTGTCGGGCCAGCTGTTCAGCGGGGCGAAGCGCTGCATACCCTGCCCGCCGCCGCCGCGGCCGTCGTAGATCCGGTAAGTGCCTGCCGCGTGCCAGCTCATCCGGATGAAGAAACCGCCGTAGTGGCCGTAGTCGGCGGGCCACCAGTCCTGCGAGGTGGTCATCACCGAGATCAGGTCCGCCTTGAGCGCGTTGACGTCGAGCTTGGCGAACTCTTCGGCGTAGTCGAAGTGCTCACCAAGCGGATTGGCCTCTGCCACTTGAGGATGCAGCCTCGACACGTCGACCTGATTGGGCCACCAGTCCTGGTTCGTCCGGGGAGCTTCGCCTTTCGGCGTTGGCGCGTCAATGGCAGGATTTTCGCTTTCGCTGCCTTTGTGGGTCGTATCAGATGACACTGCGTTCCTTTCATGGGTG
The DNA here is from genome assembly GCA_963737375.1 of uncultured Actinomycetota bacterium. Classification (GTDB taxonomy): domain Bacteria; phylum Actinomycetota; class Actinomycetes; order Mycobacteriales; family Mycobacteriaceae; genus Mycobacterium. The sequence goes on along the minus strand of CAVTSP010000001.1, from coordinate 114,017 downwards.
GGGGGTTGGGCTGTGATCACGGGAGTGATCGGGGGTTGCACTCGAACAGTTGGGACACCGGCCCCAGTAGATGACTTCGGCCTCGTCGAGGACGAAGCCCTCGAGCACGTTGTCGTCGTCGGACGGGGTCAGACACGGCGCGTCACCCACAGCGCAATCAATGTCGGCGATCACGCCGCACGATCGACACACGACGTGATGGTGGTTGTCGCCGACCCGCGACTCGTAACGGGCAACCATGCCCAGCGGCTGGATCCGGCGAACAAGACCCACGGCGGTGAGAGCATTGAGAACGTCATACACCGCTTGGCGGGAGACATCGGGAAGTCCGCTGCGGACCGCCGACAGAATCGTCTCGGTATCAGCATGCGGATGTCCGTGGACCGCTTGCAACACAGCCACCCTGGGCCGGGTCACACGCAGATCGGCCATCCGAAGCTGTGCCGAGTAATCCGTCGACGTTGACGACACGAAGCCCAATATGCCGCTGTTCTCTGGAGTGAGTCAAGACCTAATTTGGATTTGGTCAGAATTAAGCGACCCGATTAGCGAAGTCTGCGAAAAAAGAAGAGGACTCTCGTCCTCACCTTCAATTTATAGCGCACCCCGGGGCTTGCCGCAAGACCGGGGGTGTACCCCAAAATGGCTGGCCGGAAATAAAATTCAGCGATTTGGGGGATTGCTCAATGCATACCGATGCAAAGCCAGAACATACGGTCGTCATCGCCGGGGGAGGCCCGACCGGGCTGATGCTGGCCGGTGAATTAGCGGTGGCGGGAATCGACGTCGCCATTGTCGAACGGCGCGCCAACCAGGACATCGTCGGCACGCGTGCCGGCGGTCTGCATTCACGCACCATCGAAGTGCTGGATCAACGGGGGATTGCGGATCGCTTTCTGGCGAGCGGCCACGTGGCGCAGGTTGCGGGGTTCGCTCAGATCAGGTTGGACATCAGCGACTTTCCCACTCGACACCCGTACGGACTTGCGCTGTGGCAGAACCACATCGAGCGCATACTGGCCGGCTGGGTCGACGAGCTGAACGTTCCGAAATATCGCGAACGCGAGGTCGTCGGCGTCAGCCATCACAGCACCGGGGTCGACGTCCATTTGTCGGACCACCAGCAACTACGGGCGGGCTACCTGGTCGGTTGCGACGGTGGACGCAGCGCCGTCCGGAAATCAGTGGGTATCGAGTTCGCGGGATGGGACGCGACGATGAGCTACTTGCTCGCCGAGGTCGAGATGGCTGTCACATCCGGCACGGAGCCCGAGTGGGGCATTCGTCATGACGCCCTCGGCGTGCACGCGCTCAGCGAACCGACCGACGGGCGACACGTCCGGGTGATGGTGACCGAACAGCACATCGGTCCGGGCAGCGATCCAACCTTGGACGACCTCCGTCGGGCGGTGGTGGCCGTGTACGGGTCGGACTATGGAATCCACAGCCCCACTTGGATTTCCAGGTCGACGGACATGGCGCGTCAGGCTGCCACGTATCGAGACGGCCGAGTTCTGCTCGCGGGCGATGCCGCTCACGTGCATCATCCGATCGGCGGCCAGGGCCTCAACACGGGCGTCCAGGATGCGGTGAATCTGGGGTGGAAGCTGGCCCTGGTGGCCAACGGGTCAGCCCCGGACAGCCTGCTCGACAGCTACCACCGCGAACGGCATCCGATCGCGGCGCGGGTGCTGCGCAACACCATGGCCCAGATGCAGCTGCTGCGCCACCCCGACGACGACGGCTCAATAGCGCTGCGCGACATCATGACTGAGCTACTGGCCATGGACGAACCGCGTCGACGGTTCGCCGCGATGATGTCCGGGCTGGACATTCATTACGACCTCGGCTCGCAACATCCGCTGGTCGGGCGGCGCATGCCGGATCTGGACGTGGTCACCACGCACGGCCCGCTGCGGGTGTATTCGCTGCTGCATCACGGCCGCGCGGCGCTGATCAATTTCGGCGAGCAGGGAAGTATCGAAGTGTCCGGTTGGGCTGATCGCGTCCGCCTGGTCGACGCGAAATACGGAGGCGCGTGGGAACTTCCGGCTCTCGGCGTGGTGACCGGTCCCGCGGCGGTGTTGGTCCGGCCCGACGGCTATGTTGCCTGGGCAGGAGAAGGGGTCGACACCGGTTTGACCGGCGCACTCACCACCTGGCTCGGACCGCCTACTTAGCGCTCTTCACTTTCAGAACTCGCTTCCGCAAGCCGTCGGTGGCCGTCTCCATCAGTCCCTTCGCTCCCTTTTTGATCAGGAACCCGGGGATGGGAATGGTCGGATCGACCGTCAGCTCGAAGTGGACCTTGGTGGAGTCCCCATCGGGAGTCAACGTGTAGCGGCCTTGCTGCGCACGCTGCTGCTTGGAGCTGACCAACGTCCAACTGATGCCGTCGTCGTGGACGGCGTAGTCCAAGACCTGCTCATCGGTGATGCCGACGATCTTGACGACCTGGCGCGACTTGGTCGGGTGTCCGTCCTCGTCGCGCTCGAGTACCTCGACCTGCTGATGAGTCGAGGACCACTCGGTCAACGACTCGAGGTCGAACAGCACATCCATGATGTCGTCGGCCGACGCCTCGATGACGACCTGGCGAGATTCCGTGACAGCCATCCCGCTAATACTGCCAGCGGCTGGTCGCTCACAGGCCGTCAGCCCTCGATCGAACGCTTTCGGGCGGACCAGTACGTTCGGGGGTAGGCGTCAGGGCCGCGACGCGGGCCTGAGTACCCAGCAAGGGTGCTGGTTGGATGTAATTCTCACGAACAAGCACGAGGGAGACAACGTGGGCAAAATCGCGGCCATGCCCGAGTCCGACCGCGCGTGGATGATCGACACGTTGCTGGCTTTGCTGCAGACCCCCAGCCCATCGGGGCGCACGGACGCCGTGATGCAACTGATCGGCGACATCTTCAACGACTTCGGCGTGCCGTTCTCGTTGACCCGGCGCGGCGCACTCATCGCCGAACTTCCGGGTGAGTCGGAGAAGACCGACCGTGCACTGGTGGTTCACGCCGACACCATCGGCTGCATGGTGCGCAGGCTCAAGGACAACGGGCGCCTCGAGCTGATTCCGGTCGGAACCTTCTCGGCCCGGTTCGCGACCGGCGCCCGGGTACGCATCTTCAGCGACGACCCCGAAGCATTCATCACCGGCACGGTGATGCCGCTCAAGGCGAGCGGCCACGCCTTCGGAGACGAGATCGACACCCAACCCACAGACTGGGAGCACGTCGAGGTCCGCGTCGACCGCAAGGTCTCGTCGAGGGAAGACCTGGTCAATCTCGGCCTTGCCGTGGGGGACTTCGTCGGGCTGATCACCAGCCCCGAACTCGCCGCAGACGGCTTCATCGTCTCGCGTCATCTCGACGGGAAGGCCGGCGTCGCGGTTGCGCTCGCACTGGCCCGGAACTTCTCCGAACAAAAAGTCGTGCTGCCGCACCGCACCACGATCATGGTCACGATCACCGAGGAAGTCGGCCACGGAGCAAGCGACGGACTGCCTTCCGATGTCGCCGAGCTCGTTTCGGTGGACAATGCGGTGTGCGCCCCTGGCCAGCATTCGATCGAGGATGGCGTCACGATCCCGATGGCCGATATGCACGGCCCATTCGACTATCACCTGACCCGCAAGCTGTGCCGCCTCGCCGAAGAACAGAAGATTCCTTATGCGCGAGATGTGTTCCGCTACTACCGATCCGATGCCGCCGCCGCTATCGAAGCCGGCGCGGGAACGCGCGCCGCGCTGGTCGGCTTCGGACTGGACGGCAGCCATGGCTGGGAACGCACCCACATCGAGTCGCTCGAAGCGACCTACAACCTGCTGCACGCCTGGCTGCAGACACCGCTGACATTCGCGAAATGGGATGCGCAGCCGTCGGGCAAGCTGCGGGACTTCCCGTCCTCGAAGCAACCCGCTCCCTCTGAGCAATGGGTGCCGTTGGCTCGCGGCGAGCATGCCGAGCCCGGCCACGTGTCGCCGGGCTCGCACTGGCCGCCCTCGGACGTGCCCTAGTCCTGCGGCGGGCTGGCGACGCGGCCGGCCATGCCGCCATCGACGACTTTCACGGGTTTATGCGGGAAGCGCTTTTCTGCGTACTCTTTGGCAGCCGAATTGGGCAACACATACAGCGTTTCGCGCTTGTCCTGCAATGGTTTTAGAACCCGATCCATGAATTCCTTGCGGTCGTCGAGATATGGCTCGATGACCTCCTCGCCGGCTGGGCACACGGCAAGGCAGTACGCAGCCTTGTAGTTGGGCTTGAACGACAGGCTCTGCCACATCGACGCGTTTTCGGAGTCGCTGACCCGCGCGCGGAACTCGTCCGCATCAGAGCTGTCGGCGATGGTCTGCGCCCAGTCGGTGAAGCCGCCCATGAACTCTCGATAGTTGTGCGTCGAGCAGGCGAAGAAGTCGAACTCGCCGTCCTTGCCGATCGCGCCCACCGGGCAGGCCGCAACGCACAGTTTGCATTCCAGGCACGGTGAGTAGTCCAGCGGCTGCCCGTAGGAACTGATCTCGGCGTCGACCAGAATCGTGCCGAGCAAGATGAAATTGCCGAACCGTGGATGGATGACGTTTCGGTGGATGCCCATGACGCCGAGACCGGCGGCAACAGCGACCGGCTTGTGGGCCACCACCCAGATACGGCCCGGGAAGCGGTCCATCTCCATCGGGAAGGTCGCCGACGGGTTCAGCGCGCGGTATCGGCGATTTTCCAAAGTGCGGGTGATCTCACGCGCCGCTTCATTGAGAATCTCGCCGCTGCGATGGAATTCCTGATTGGCCACACTGCGCGCCGTCGATCGGACGTTCTCGCGATTCATCTTGACGACCAGCGAGATATAGCTGCGGGTGCCGGGCAACGCCTGCTCGACATGCGAGACCTCAGACGCCAGTTCTGGATCATCCACCGAGGCGAACGCCACATCGTCAGCTCCGGCAGCCAAGCAGATCGACGTGAGCCAGTCGGCGTCGATGACTTCGGCTCGCGGCGGGCGATCGACTCGATCGGCGATCACTTTCCGTACGGTCGGGTGCTCGGCAAGACGGCGGGGCAGCTGAGGCGTCACCCTAGATATAGTAGACTATACTCAGATGTTTGGCGCGACGGGCCGAATCGCGGCCGGTCGACGCCGGCAGTGTCGAGGAAACCGTTACGCGGCAACGCATCGCGGTGCACGTCATGTCCCGTCAAGCCGACGTTCATGAAGAAGCCCCACGGGGTGGTCCGGTCTGGATTATGACCGTGGTTTCCATAAGGATGAAGTCATGCGAATTCGCGTGGCGCTCGTATGCTCAGCTGTGTCGATCGCGGTTGCCGCGCCGGCGCATGCCGACCCGGACCCCGATGCAAGATTCCTGCGCGGGCTCACCAACGCCGGAATCACCTACCACAGCGCGCCTGACGCCATGTCGACCGGTCGGCGGGTGTGCGAATTGATGGACGAGGGCGCCAAGGAAGCTGACGTGATCAACGCCATGACGCAACAGAATTCCGGGTTCAGTCCCGATGCCGCGTCGAAGTTCGCCAAAGTCGCGGAGGCTGTTTACTGCCCGGTGCACATCGGGGGAGCACCAACACCGACGCAGCCGTGGTCCCCACCGATCGATTTTCCGTGGTTCCCACTACCCGCAGCTCTATAGTCAGACGGCAACCGTGGATGGAAGTGAACGATGAGCCGCAAAAGCGCAATCGCGTCGCCAGCGCTGGGCGCCATCATGCTGGTGCTGGCCGGCTGCTCGCACCCGCCCGGACCGCAGGTGCCGAGGGCAGCGGCGGACCCGAACACACCGACCACCATGACGGTGGCCGCAGTGCCGAAAACTCCCGACGGTGCGCAGCCCCGGCTCGCGCCGAATCCCGCGCAGGTGGCCGACGACCTTGTCGCCGACGAACACACGTTGCGCGATCCGTCGACCGGGGAGCCGGCGCTCGTGGCGGCGGCGCATCGACAGCAGGCTGCTTATCGCGCCATCGGGCAACATCCCGACTGGGATGCCACCACGCGACCGCGCATTCCCGCGGAACTGCTCGACACCTACGATCGCAACGTCGACGCCCGCCGCGCTCTCAACGCGATAACCCCGGCCCGCACAACGTTGCCCGCGTGGCGCATCGTGCCGCCCGCTCCAGCCGACCAATTATTGGGCCTCTATCACCAGGCGGAGTCGGAGACCGGCGTCGCGTGGAACTATTTGGCCGCGATCAACCTCGTCGAGACCCGTCTGGGCAGCATCGACGGTGTGAGCACGGCTGACGCGCAAGGTCCGATGCAATTCTTACCGTCGACATTCGCGGCTTACGGTCAGGGCGGCGACATCCACTCGCCGCACGACAGCATCATCGCGGCCGGCCGCTATCTGGCCGCGAACAACTTCACCAGCGACCACGATCACGCCATCTACCGGTACAACCACGCCAGCGACTACGTTCGCGCGGTCAACCAGTACGCGGCGCTGATCGGCGGCGACCCGGCGGCGTTCGCCGGCTACTACCGATGGGACGTCTACTGCCGCACGACGGCGGGAGATGTGTTGCTGCCCATCGGTTATGCCGCGACGTCACCGCTCCCGGCCGCGGATTACGTCGCCACCCACCCGCAGTGAGCTAGACGCTTGCCAGATCTTCGGTCAGGGCGTCGTCGGTGAGCTCTTCGAGCTCCTTATGACCCTGAAGAAAATCATCGGTACGGGCGCAATCGCTGGCGCACTGAGCTTTTCGGCCATCGGACTGGCGGGGGCCGCTAGCGCCGCCCCGGCGCCGCAGCCTGGTCCGGGCGCCGTTCAGCACGCACAACTGGTCCATTGGGGCGGCGGCGGGCGCGGGCCGGGTTGGGGCGGGCGCGGTTTCCGCGGCCCCGGCTGGGGTGGCCCCGGCTTCCGTCCGGGCTTTGGTGGACCCGGACCGATCGGGTGGGGTGGCCCGCCAGTTCCGCCGTTCCTGATCGGGCTGTGCATCTGAGCGCAGAAGACGACAAAACTGAATACGACAGTCGCCGTGCCGAATACATCGGCACGGCGACTTTTGGCGGGGTACTGTGCCGCCGTGTCCGTTTACGCGTTGAACCTTTTCGATATTGCTGATCGCGCTGAGTATCTGGAATACGCCCGACGTTCTCCCGCAGCGGTATCCGCCCATGGTGGACGTGTGGTGGCGCTGGGGGAGTTCCGCGAGGCGCTAGTCGGTGACATTGCGCCGCGCCAGGTATTGATCCTCGTCGAGTGGGAGTCCAGGGACGCATTCGACTCATATTGCAACGACCCGCTGCTGGCGGATTTGCATCCACACCGCGAAGACGGTTCTTCGGGTTACATCTGGCACCTGTTCGACCGACTGGATGATCTTCGGCCGATCCTCAAACAGAGTGGCTAGCCCAGCTCAGCTTCCGGCGCTGAGGATTTTGATCGCGAAGATCAGGCTGTCGCCCTTCTGAATCCCAGCTTGCGGTTGACCGTCGGGGTAGCCATCAGCCGAACTCATCGCAACGCCGACGGTGGAGCCGACCTTTTGTCCGGCGATCGCCTTCTGAAAGCCCGGCACGACGCCATCGAGCGGGAATTGGGCCGGGGTGCCGCGTTCGTAGGAGCTGTCGAACACTTTGCCGTCGCGTCCGTCGACGCCCATGTAGCAGACCGAGACGGTCGCCGTAGGCGCCACGACCGGGCCGTCTCCGGCGCGCAGCGTGTGCACCGCGGTTTCAGTCACGCTGAACGGCTGCGTCACGGTGATCAGCGGCGCAGCCGTGTCCGTCGAACCCGTCACGGCGACGCTGCCGGTTGCCCCGCTCAGCGTCCACTCCGGCGTGCCGCCGTTGCCGGGCGCCTGGGTAGGGCAGCCACTGTCTGCGGTGGCAGGCGGTGACTCGGCTGCGGTCATAGCCGGAGCGGCCGCAAGGGACGTCGTGCTTGGCGACGACGCCGGCTTGTCGGAGCTGCATGCGGCGATAGCCAAGACAGCCGATGCGGCACACGCCGCGAGCCCAACCGAGGAACATGTACGGGAGAAATTCACGCTCGTCACGTTACATCTGAGCTCGTGATCGGCGGTGTCGGAGGGCCGCCCATGCCCCCGTGCACCACAATGCCCACGCCACGAGTAGCGGCTGAAACAGCAGGCGGATTCCGCGGGAAAAGTCGGAGTCGAGACCGAAAGCGTCCGAGTGCGTGACGAATTGAGAGATATTCCCGGGAAAGATGAGAACAAAAAAGAGCGCGACGGCGCACCCGACCGGCACTCGCCACCGCGTCAGCGCCACCAAGCCGACCGCGAGCAGGATCTCCACCACGCCTGACGCCGTGATGACGAAGTCAGCGTTCAGCGGAATCCAGGGCGGCACTTGAGCGTGGAAAGCGTTCCGGGCGAAGGTGAGATGGCTAAACCCCGTGTAGCCCAGGAAGGCCCCGAGAACGAGGCGGGCGATGGTTCGCACGGGGGAGGACGCACGTCGATCAGGGACAGGGTGGCTCATCCCTACATGTTCTCTCGTTTCGTGGATTTCCCGACGTCCGCGTGCCGGGAACCGTTAGGGATGAGTGCGGCGTGCCTCGAGGCAGGGGGGTACCCGCCGATCGGTTCGCTCATCGATTTCGCGGCCTTCTTCATCGCCGAAGGCGTCGTCTCGATCTCGATGATCGTGACCGTTCTGCACGGCTACCACATCGAGATCAGCCACAAGAAGCAAAAAGCGGCGGCCTACGACGACTGACCCCATCTCGAGGGGAGATGTTTCGAACGTGTGTGCGATGGCTATTCCGCCGCCGGAGGTGATCGCACATGAGCGAGAACGCGAAGCAGGCGCCGAACGAAACGGCGGAGAAGGATCCGGCAGATTGGGTCACCGGCGACGAGCCCATGACGGGACCGCAGCGAAGCTATCTGCACACACTGGGGCAGGAAGCAGGTCGAGACATTCCCGATGACCTGACCAAAGCTCGGGCATCCGAACTCATCGAAGAACTTCAGCAGAGTACGGGGCGCGGAGCGGACTGAGCTGTGAGTGAACGGGCGACTACCGACGACGGGCACTACATCGTCATCAACGGTCGCAGGTGGCGTGCCACCGACCCCGCAATTCCCGAGGACCGTCGCGACGAGCTCGTGCACACATTGATGGCTTGGCGCCGAGAAGTGCGCAATACCAACGGAACACCGCAGGAGTCGGACGCCCGAGCGGGTGTGCAGACTGCGAAAGTCGCTCTAGGCGAGCGAGGCTCGCCACCGTGGTGGGAGCAGACCGACGAGCAACGCCGCAGTAGGTGGCAGGCCCAGGTAGCAGAGCCGAATTAGGTGTGAGATCGGCGCGCTGGCCCGGTTAGTTCCGATCCTGTGCTGCGCGCCGTAGGGTCGTAGCAATGGCGCTAAAGACCGACATTCGAGGCATGGTGTGGCCTTATCCCGACCCCTTCGTTGTCGGCCGGGAGGATGTTCGCGTCTTCGCCCAGGCGGTGAAGGCGACTGATCCGGCTACCCTTGATGACAAGGCCGCTGAAGAGTTGGGCTACTCCGCGGTCGTCGCGTCACCCACGTTTCCGGCGGTATTCGCCGCCTTGATCCAACGGCACTTTTTGGGCAACGTCGACTTGGGCATGGACCAGATTCAGATGATCCAAGTCGAGCAACGCTTTCGCTATCACCGACCGATCGTTGCCGGCGATGTGCTGCGCGGAACGATGTATGTGGAGTCGGTGGACGAGCGTTTCGGCGCCGACATCGTTACGACACGAAGCGTCTGCACCGATCAGCACGGCGACGTGGTCCTCGAAGCTTCGACGACCATGATGGGTCGCCACGAGGATATGTCCGAGTATCTGACGTGGGATCCCCAGAGCGCCAGACATATGCGTACGCCAGGCTGGCACGGGCCTGACTCGCCGTAGGTCGCGCGCAGGCGACCTCACCGCGACGCAGGGGACGCCGGCCAAACATGCGGGTCCACAACTGAAAGCGCCGTGTTCTCCTGCACATCTTTGTCCGCCGGTGTGAGCGTGTTGGTGGCCCGTCGAGTGCCAGCGTGGAGAAGCATTCGAACGGCCCAACCTAAGCGATAGTCACCTTCGAAATCGCTTCGACACCAGAAGCTTTGCGACGCCGCCTGCTGCGCCGCCCGTACCGCCGATATAGCCTTGCGTCCTCGCCGCCCCCGACGCAAAAACCCGTTGCCGGCCCACCGCGACCACCGCTAGGTTTACGGAGGCCGTGCGAGAGGACGAGGAGGTGGTACCCGTGAACGCAGTATCGACATGGGTGCTCCGCCTTAGGGTCACGGTCGGGCGATAGATCGTCCGGGAGCGCCGTTGAAGGGCACTCCCGAAAGGCACGACCATGCAATTCACATCCGAACAGCACCTCGACGACGGCGTCCTCGAACGCGAATTCACCCTCGGCGGGACCCCCGGCATCCTATGGACACCCGGATCCGCATCCGCACCGGCACCGCTGATCCTGCTCGGCCACCCTGGCGGACTGCACAAGATGTACCCCCGGCTGGCGGGGCGGGCACGGCGCTGCGTGGCGGGATACGGATTCGCCGCGGCCACCATCGAGCTCCCCGGGAGCGGTGACCGGCCCCGTTCGGCCGTCGCCGAGCAGGCCCGCGCTGACCTGCGCCGGGCGATGGCGGCTGGCGGGCCGATCGAGGAGATCGTCGACCGTCTCATTCTCCCGCTGGTGGCCAAGGCGGTTCCGGAATGGCAGGGAAGCCTGGACGCCCTTCTTTCGCTACCCGAGATCAGTGGCCCGGTCGGGTACTCGGGGGGAGTGATCGCGATCGGCATTCGACTGGCGGTGGTCGAGCCGCGTATCGCGGCTGCCGGCTTCTTCGCCGGGAGTTTCGTGCCGGCCGCCACGTTCCAGGAGGCCCGCCAGATCACCATCCCGCTACACGTCCTGCTGCAGTGGGACGACGAAGGGAACGACCGGCAGGCGGCCCTGGACCTGTTCGACGCCTTCGGCTCCACGGAGAAGACGCTGCACGCCAATATGGGCGGACACACGGGAGTCCCGTCGTTCGAAATCGACGAAGGAGCCCGGTTCTTCGCCCGGCATCTGATCTAGCCGCGGTCAGGCCCCGCCGCCAGTCCGGGGTTGGATCGTGAGCGCTCCGACGTGCTGAGGCGGTACATCATCATCCCTGGCGGGACTCCTTCGACCCGTCCTGAAATAAGTTCTCCGCGAAGGGATTCTGCCGAAACGCCTAACTCCGCCATGTGATCTTTCGAGATACGGCTTAGTGTGGCATCGGAGATCACCAAGCCACCGTCGGCCGCTTGCTCCATCACCCTGGCAGCGATGTTGACATCCACTCCGAGTAAATCCGCACCGAGTCGTCTCGGTCGACCGGTGTGGATACCGATGCGCATCTTGGGCGTGTAGCCATTCACCTCCACCGATCGCAGCGCCTCGTCGGCGGCCACGACGGCAGCCAGAGCGACGGTCGGGTTGTCAAACACTGCCATGATCCCGTCACCCATGCGCTTCACGATGCGCCCTCCGCGATCCATCAGGGGCGGCTCGAAGGCCCGTGCAACGCGCCGCAGCAGCGTTACCGTCGCCGTGTCTCCGGCTTTTAGCGACCAGGCAGAAAAGCCGACCAAATCAGTGAAGACGAGGGTGGCATCGCGATCGCCCGAGCGTCTTTCCACGCGATCGGCCAGCGCCTGCCACACCTGAAGTCCCGCTAAACTCATCTGCTGCGAGGCGGACTCGTGGCCGCCCATCATCCGTGCGGTGGCCCGGGCGGCCGCACGCGGACCGCCGTCGCCGGCGATGGAAAACGAGTCACCGAACGCCGGATCACCGGGCAGCATGCGGCGAGCGCGCCTCACCATGTCGACCGCATTGTGACTGCGGTTCGCGCTACGCACTTTATCTGCAGCCCGAGCAATCGCCACTCGTGACCGCAGGCCCGCCAGTTGCCAGTCGCGACCGCGTTGGTCCTTCGCAAACTTCTTGGAGCTCGCGTCGGCCGGCGATCGTGGTTCCACGGAGTCAGACTATGCGGTACCAGCGGTATCGGCCAGCGCGTGGGAGGGCACTGGCCGCGTCGACAGATGGTTCAGCGTGGATCGAGGCGAAAATTTCATCACGGTTTCAGTTAGGCATAGGTACTGCAGCGTAACCGCGATGCGAACGCCGATATCGCCTGTGCGGCTCTAGTGTTGGGCGCTATGACCGGACTGGGCAGTTACGTGAAGCGCTGGGGCACAGCACTTCACGTAATCGTTTCGGCATTGCTAGTTGCCGTCCTCGGACTAGTCGCCCCCGAAGCACATGCGGCTGCGGCTGCGGCGACGCTGTCGGTGGAACACGCATGGCAGACCGGTTTCATCGCGCACTTCACCATCACCAACTCGAGCACCGTGCCGCTGAACGATTGGAAGCTCGAATTCGACTTACCGGCAGGCGAATCCGTCTCGCACACGTGGAATAGCACCATCGCACAATCTGGCACGCACTATGTGCTCACCCCCGCGACTTGGAATCGCACCATTGCGCCGGGCGGTTCCGCCACAGGTGGTCTCCGAGGCGTACTGACCGGTTCGTACTCGCCACCTTCGAATTGTGTGCTCAATAGGCAATACTTCTGCACTTAGTCGGGCGCAAACTCACGGCTCATGAAGGTTAAGAAGGCTCGTCTTCGGCGGGGGAGTCGTAGTTTGTGGCCAGGTGGTGCAGGACTCGTTCGTTGAGGGTGGCGAGCATGTCGAGCTCAGCCGGGGTGAACAGGTCAATGAAGTTCCGGCGGACGTCCGCCACGTGCCCGGGGGCCGCTTTCTCGATGGCTGCGCGGCCAGCTGGCAGCAGGCAGACCATGGTGCTGCGGGCGTCGTCGGGGTTGGGCTCGCGGCTGATCAGCCCGTCCTTCTGCATGCGCCGCACCTGGTGGGAGAGGCGGCTCTTCTCCCAGCCCAGTGCGTTGCACAGGGCATGGGCGGGCATGCGGCCCCGGTCGAGAGCCGAGAGCGACGCCAGGACCGAATAGTCGGCCCCGGACAAGCCCGATTCCTGCAGGCGACGGTTCAGATGGACCTCGATCTGATCATGCGCATCGATGAAGGCCCGCCAGGCGCGGTCTTCAGGAGCGTTCAGCCAGTTCGGTTCCATCGGCATCCATACTACCGCGGTTGGTTGACGCATCACCAATTCTGCGTATGGTTGAGACATCAACCTTCTCGATAGCCAACCAAGACGGGACATCGTATGACCAGCATCAGCATCATCGGCTCGGGGAACATGGCCAGCGCCATCGGCGCCCTGGCTGTCAAGGGCGGCAACGACGTCGAAATCATTTCTCGCGATCCGGCCAAGGCCGCAGCCCTGACCAAGGAGATCGGCAACGGCGCCACGACCGGAACGTGGGGAGCCGTCCCGGGCGGGGAGATCGTCATCCTCGCCGTGTTGTTCGACAGCGCCGTGCCGGTCGTCAGTCAGTACGGGGACGCGCTGGCGGGAAAGATCATCGTCGACATCACCAACACCTTCACCCCCGATGCCAAGGGCCTTGTTACCCCCGACGGCAGTTCCGGCGCGCAGGAGATCGCGAAGGCCGCGACCAAAGGCGCTCATATCGTCAAGGCGTTCAACACTCTCTTCCGCGACGTCCTGGCTGCGGGCGGCCCGCTGGATGTGTTCATGGCCGGCGATGACGCGCAGGCCAAAGCGAGCGTGTCAGCGTTCATCAAGAGCCTCGGACTGCGCCCGCAGGACACCGGCGACCTGAGCATGGCGCACTGGCTGGAGGGTGCGGGCTTGCTGGAGATGGGCCTCATGACCCATTCCGTCAAGCACACCAACTTCTTTCTCAGCGTCACGGTTCTCAGCTGAGCGCACCCACACCCACCAACCGCAGGAGGACAGTCACATGCACGTTTTCGTCGCTGGCGGAACCGGCCATGCCGGTTCGTACATCATCCCCGAGCTCATCGGGGCCGGGCACGAGGTCACCGGGCTAGCCCGGTCAGACACGGCCGCGGCGGCCCTGTCCGCGCTGGGCGCCAAGGTGCGTCGAGGCGACATCGAGGATCTCGACGGGCTCAAGGACGCGGCCGCGGACTCCGATGGCGTCATCCACGTCGCGCACAGGCAAGATTTGCTTCCATCCGGCGGGATCGACGCCGTGGCCGCCGCGGAGCTCCCGATCATGCTCGCCTATGGCGAGGCACTCGCCGGAACCGGAAAGCCCCTGGTCGCGGCGGGCAGCATAGGTTCGGCCGGAAACCTGGGCCGGCCGGCCACCGAGGAGGACCCGGCCCTGCCCAGCGGCGATGAGCACAAGGGCACCCTGCGTGTTCGCAACGTCGTGGAACGCGCCGTAGTCGACCTCGCCGAGCGGGGAGTGCGGTCTTCGATCGTGCGGCTTCCCCTCATCGCGCACAGCACGACCGATAGTGCCGGCTTCCTTCCAGGGCTGATAGCGCTCGCGCAGGAGAAGGGTTTCGCCGGCTACCCCGGAGACGGGGCCAACCCGTGGTGCGCCGCGCACATCCGCGATGTCGCCTCCGTGTTTCGCTTGGCGTTGGAGAAGGGTCCGGCCGGCAGATATTGGCACGCGATTGCGGACGGAAGCTTCCCGTTCGGCGAGATTGCCGAGGCCATTGGCAACCATTTAGGCCTGCCCACGGTGAGCGTCCCCGAGGACGTCATGATGCTGCCGGGATACTTCGGTCCCTACACGAATCTGGTCACGGGGTCCTTCCCGGCGACCAACCGCACCACACACGACACCCTCGACTGGGAACCCGCGCAGCCCGGTCTGTTCGCCGATTTGGACAACGGCCATTACTTTCCCGCCAGCTGAACTTCAAAAAAAAGTCACCATAACCACGTTCGCCCCGCACCGCGAAACCTTGGAGTCCTTCGTCGACTGCATTAACGGCGGCGCAGACGAAGACGTCCTCACCGGGTTGCTCGCCGCGGACGTGGTGCTGCACGGCCCGTTCGGCGATGATCCAGTCGTCGGTCGCGAGACCGCTGTCGAGACGATAAAGGCCGTCAACGGATTGTCGTCCGACGACACCTACATGGAGGTCCTCAGCGGTGAGACCCACCATGCCGCCCACTTCCGGCTGCAAGTCGGAGACGCCACCGTCAACGGCATATTCTTCGTCCTGCTCGACGCGGACGGCAAGATCGCCGAGGTGAGCATCTTCTACCGCACGATCCCGGACGGCGTCGCACTGCAGCGCAACCTTGCGGACGTCATCGGCATGCAGCCCTGGGAACTACGCACGAACGGGGAGTAAAGGCTCAGACGCAGAGCAGCTAAGGTGCTCCGGCTCGTCGTGTATGACCGCCCCGTAAGTTTGACGGGAGGCTACCGCGGACACGCGAGAGGAAGTCCATGAGAACCTCGCCGACCGCCACACGGCAGTCGTCGGCCTGGCCGCCGTCGCGCTGATCGCCGTGGGCTGCAGCAATGGCAAGAGTGCCGACACGTCGGCACCGCAGGCCGGGGTGAACGCCACCACCACGTCACGAATCCCAGCGCAGCCCACGGAGGTGAAGCTCATCGGGGAGAGCGACGTCGAAGTGACCCTGACCGGTCCGATCGCTGCCAAGTATTCGTCGGCAACCCAGCATCAGAAGGACGCTCTTGGCAAGCCACTGACGGGTGACCGCAACGCGGGGACTCGCGAGAGCGGCTTGGTATTCCAGCAGTTTCAGGGCGGCGTGATCACCGCAAAGAACAACGAGGCGGGCACGCCCGCCTACATCACCCTGGGCAAGATCCGCGAGGCCTGGAACATCCAACGCGGCCCGGACGGCACGCCGGCGATCACCGGCACTAACGGTTCGGCGGGTCCGCTGGGTTTCCCGACCAGCGACGAGAACGCCGTCGGCGATCTGGTCGTGTCGAACTTCGAGCACGGCAAGATCGCTTACAACGCGAAGACCGGCCAAGTCGAGGTGACGGTAAACGGCGACGTCGTACCATCCGGGCTGTAGCCCGAACCAATGAAACTCATTGCTGGACCACGAATTTGGAACGGTCACGGTGCCGCGACAGGCGGGTCAACAGAAGGTTGTTCCCTCCGGTGGCACGGCGTTCTTTACTGGTAACCCTCCATATTCGATTCGTGCATATTCCTCCCGAGCGGCGGAGTGGGGGAGGCCAGGGATCAGTTTGGCAGTCTGACGACGGCTTGCAGCGTGCGTATGCATAGGTCGTGGAGCTGTTGACGGGAGATAACTGGGTTGTCGATCCAGTCGAGTATTGCGGTCTGAGTGAACCCGAGCCAGCTGGTGACGGCGAGCGAGGTTTCATCGTCGATGGGGATGAATGCCGCCAGGCTGTCGAGCACACAATCACGTTGAACGATGTTGCGCGGCTGTCGGGTTGGTTCCAAGCCGCTGTCGGTGGACCCGAGCTGGTGGGCCATCCGGTAGGCGGAGGGGGAGTTTTCGGCCTGGTCGATGTAGACGTCGAGGCCGGCCCTGATTTGGTCCAGAGGCGAGAGTGCCGGGTCGGGATGGCTCGCGTGGAGCAGGCGTTCGCCTTCTGCCTCGATGACGGCGGCGAAGAACGCCTGCTTGCTAGGAAAGTAGCGGTAGAGCAGGCCGTGCGAAACGGCGGCGAGCTCGGCGACTTTTTCGATCGACACCTACTCGTAAGGCTGGCGGGCGAAGAGATCACTGCCGATCTCGAGCAGCTGAGCGCGCCGCTGCTCGACCGTTAATCGTGTCCGCCTGGCCGACGGTGACAGCGGTGACTCCGAGGCCAGCCCCGGTAAACTCGGCGCTTACCCGCTGGGGGGCGGGCGTTAACCCTCGCGCCCCTAGCCTTCGAGGTGTCGATCCCCGCCAAGGAGGCAGCTGTGTCAAGCCGATCAGATTTCACCACCCGCCGGATGCTCAACAAGGTCCCCGAGGTCACCGTCTACTTCTGGATCATCAAGATCCTGGCCACCACGGTCGGGGAGACGGTGGCCGACTTCCTCAACATCAAAATGAACTTCGGTTTGACCTGGACGACCGTCGTGATGGGCACCCTGCTGATTATCGCCCTGGGGTTTCAGTTTCGATCCACCAAATATGTAGCGGGAATTTACTGGCTCGCGGTCGTCCTGATCAGTGTCTTCGGCACCCTGATCACCGACAACCTGTCCGACAACTTTGGGGTTCCGCTGCTGACAACCACGATCATCTTCAGCGGCGCGCTCGTGACGACCTTCGCCGGCTGGTACGCCAGCGAGAAGACCCTGTCCATCCACACCATTTACACCTTCCGTCGGGAAAGCTTTTACTGGCTGACGATCCTGTTCACCTTCGCCCTGGGCACCGCCGCCGGCGACCTGATCGCCGAACGCCTCCATCTGGGCTACCCGATCTCCGCGTTGGCATTCGGCGCAGTGATCGCGGTCATCGCCATCGCACACACTGGCTTCCGCCTGAACGCCGTGCTTGCGTTCTGGGCCGCCTACATCCTGACTCGCCCGCTGGGGGCCTCCCTGGGCGACCTGTTGTCCCAGCCGCGCAGCAACGGCGGCCTCGGAGTGGGCACCACCGTGACCAGCGCGTTGTTCCTGCTCACCATCATCGCCCTGGTCACCTACCTCGTTGTAACCCGAAAAGACGTGACCACCCCGCCCGCCCAACTGGCCGACCATGACAACATCGACCATCCTGACCGGCGCGCATCCCAGATCCCCTCGCGTGCTGTGCCCGGCGACGCCACCCGGTCCGAGCATCCGGTGGGGAAGACACCCCCTTCACGGTGACCGACCGCCCCCCGGTTCATGAGTCAAGTTGCGGCGATTGCCGAGCCAAAGCACCCATGGCGCCACGCCCGCCATTCGGGAGCCGGGGAGCTGCACGGCCTGCGAGCCAGGTTCCATCCGGGCGCGAGGGATTCTCCTGCTAAGCAACATCTTTCGTACGCTCACCGATAGCGGAACCGCTCCGGTGTGACGAACTCCTCCGGCCATACTCAAAGCGTGATCAGTAGTTCTACATCGCGTCCCGGGAGGTCAACAAGAAGGAGATCCACCGGCTGTGGCGCGAAGAAGGGCTGCAGGTGCGGGTGCACAAAGCACTGGGCGCCATCCGAGTGGTTTCATCGACGAGCTAGCGCCGTCGCAAGACATCGCATTGGTTCCGCGAAATACGTTGCACTACAACGCTATTCGTCCAAGAGGTAGCGTACTGGTAACCCTCCATATTCGATTCGTGCTTATTCCTCGAAACGCGTCTCCGGCAGGGGAGCGGCGCGGCGAAACGGAAGGCTTCATTACGGTCGGCTACTGCCGCGGGCGTAACTGGCCTGTGTGTCGCGCGGTGCTGAGCTGAAACTGGCGACCAGCGCGGCATCTACGGCAATTACCCGCCCGCGGTCTGACTTAATGCCAGCGCAGCGGCAAACTCGACAGCCGGACCGCCTCCTCGAGGATAACCGGCGGCACGGACTCAGCATCTAACCCGAACGCGGGGATAGTGCGTAACCATTCGCTGACTAACACCGTCAACGCTGTCTTCGCCAGACTGACGGCCACACAGCGGTGCGGGCCCCCGCCGAACGCCCAGTAGTCCGCCCGCGACCCGTTGCCCGCCGCCATGTCTTCTTGGATGGCCGCCCCGACGCACAACCCGACCCAGGCCCCTGCCGGTATCTCGACACCCGCCACGGTGACGTTCTGAGCGGCCCTGCGGATGATCACCGGGGCCGGCGGCTCGCGGCGCAGCACGTCTTCGACGAATCCCTCAATCCCTACGGGGTTTTCGCGGAGCGAAGCGCATAGCCGCGGGTCGCGGGCAAGGTCAAGAAACACGAAACCCACCGCGCTCCTAAACGGCGTAATGCCCGCAGCGATCAGCATCTCAACTACCGCGCACGCGTCAGCTTCGTCGAACCCATCGTCACCGGCAACCAACTGGGACATAACACCCGCAATATCAGGGCTGGCGCGGCGCTGCGCGAAAGCTTCTGCCAAATAGGCGAGCATCTCAACTTTTTGCATCAAATCCGCGAAACGGACACCTTGGACCGCGGCCAGAGGCGCCCGCTGGATCGCCCAAAGCGCTTTCTCCCAGCGCACCAACCTATCCCCGTCTTGCGGCGGCAACCCCAACACTGTGAGAAGAACCTGAGCCGCGAATGGCTCCGCAACATCGGCGATCACCTCACAACTACCCTGCGGGGCGACCGCTTCGACCACCGCCGCGGCCTGATCTTTCAATGCGGGTTGCATCTGATTCACCGCACGGGAATTCAACAACGGCTGCAAGATTGCGCGCCAACGCGCATGGGCCGGCCGATCCAAAACGGGGTTAAGCGAAAACACTTCCGGGTTACGCAGCGCTGCGAGCACGTCATCGGCCCGTGTGAGGCAATAGCCATTCATAAACACGCTGTCCTCGATAAACACGACCGGCCCGCGCTTGCGCAGCGCGTCCCAAAGCTCGCTGCGATCCTCTGTGAAGAAATCAGGCAGCAACTTGTCGCCTCTCGGTGAGAGGTGATCTATCCCAGGCCGCACCTGCGCCGGCACACTCACACATCGCCGAAGTACTCGCGGATCTGGTCGAACTCGTCCAACAGGTACAGCCGCTCCCGCGCACGCCCCTCCCTCCGTAAGGCAACCCGGCGCGCGCAAGCTCACTCCCGGACAGCGCAACCGACTCACCAGCGTTCAACGCACGCTCGAGCTCACACATCCGGCCTTCAATGCGCCACCGGTCCCACGACGCCTGCATGGTTTCGATCACCCGTTGCCGCACACCGCTCGTAGTCGACAGCTGGCGCGGCATCAGGCGCCGCTCCCGCGCCAGCGGATATTCGCCGCACGGCGGCCCTGATTTACGCCACCGATCATATCCGACGCCCCGGGAACATCGGTCTTGATCCGCGCCAAAGTCTGGTTGATCGCCAAGTGCAGTAGCCGAAGGGCTGGTCGCTTCGTAGTAGCAGGAATTGCAGATGCGGCCGTCTGGCCATGTTGCTACCGTGCGCCGCATCTCGCGGTGGCAGCAAGCGCATTCCATTGATCCGTCTGTGACTTTGGGGTCGTCCGCGAACGGTGTTACGACGCTGCGGTTCAATCGTCATCGCTGAGGATCCGAGGACGCTTGGGGCGGATAGCCTTGTTTAGTTCGACGACGTTTTCTCGGCCAGCGCTAGCGGCTTTCTTGACCGTGACGAGATCGCCTGGACCGCAGTCAAAGATATCGCAGATCGCGGCGATTAGCTTCAGAGAGACTCGTTCGGGTCGTTGGTGCACGAGCAGGTAGACCTGTGGGCGTGACAGCGTGATGCCTGCGACGCAGGGGCGGTGAGCGGAAGGCCCTGCGCAGCAACTGAAAACCGCGGGGAGGAGCGGTGGTCGGCAAGGGGACTGACGACGATTCATCAGATGCGATATGCAGTGGTTTAGTTGACATAATGTCGCTTATCGGCAAAACCCATTGCGAGTTGCATCCAGGTGAAAGGGTTCGCACGTGTTCCGATTTCGCCCTGTTTCCGAGAAAAGCTGGCAGTTGATTCGACCGCCGACGACGGCCGTATCGGTACCGCTTGTGCCCATTTCAGGCCGACGCTCAGGCTTCGATTCCGCGACTGCCTGACAGTTGCCGATTCCGGAAAAGTGCGACAGCGGCGGACGATCGCTTCGCGCGGGTGTCATGTCATCGAAAACTATTCCGCAGAGCGATGTTTCGTTACCCGGGCCCCACACCCCCATTAATTTGTCACTGTGACGTAAATCCGGCACCGAGGCCGTGGCTCGCCAGCATGGCTTTTCCGACATATCACGCCGGCCGAGGGTCCCTTAGCCCAATTGTCGGCTCTGGGTTGCGTCGAGTGCCGAACCACCCATGGCTGGTGGCTGCACCTGCGGCGATGCGCGGCCTGCGGCCACGTCGGGCGTCGAGGTGCCGTGAGACCCTGCCGCAGATGCCCAACCGCTCCCCTACGAGCAACTCGCACCTCTTGAGCACGCCCCGTTACCACAAAATATTGCGAGTTATGTTGTGTCGCAGCTTATTTCGATAGGCTAAAGGTCCAGCACCCGACGAAGCCCGCGCTCGACCTCGTGCATCAGACTCGGCGGAACATTTCCTACTCGATCGGTGAGGTCAGTCTTGTTCAGCGTGACAAGCGCCGTGACGTTGACAACCGAATCACGCGGGAGCCCTGTTGCGGTTGCGGGCAAGAACACGTTGCCAGGCATCGTCGCCAGGGCCGTGTTGGAGGTGATCACCGCGGCGAGCACGGTGGCGAGGCGACTAGCGTTGTACGGGTCAGACTGGACCACGAGCACCGGCCGGCGTTTCGCGGGGCGGCTTCCGGACGGCGGTCCGAGGTCAACCCAGTAGACGTCAGTGCGGCTGATCACCACTCGTCGTCCACGGCATCCAACACGCGACGCCCGATAGCCACGGCGGCGGCCTCCGGCTCGTCGGTGCCGTGGACACGTTCTAGCGCACTGTCAATCTGTCCAGTCAGCGATTGTGCATCCAACTCGTCCAGGTAGCGTTGTGCAGCTCGGGCAAAGAACTCGGATCGACTCACGCCGAGGTCGCTCGCCCGCCGCGCGACGCGATCGAACGTCTCGTCCGGAAGCGAGATAGCTGTTTTCATGCAGAAAGTATAACTCGGTATAACCCGACTTCGCACTCCGACTGTTCGGTCTCAAGGGACACCGACGCCGGACCGTTTCCCTTGATCTGGTGACCTGCGCCCGCCAAACACGCGAGATATTCGGCAACATCGGGTGCGGCTGGTGACTAGTGACAGCGCCATAGCTCCCGTGCTGGGTGCAACTCGCACCTGTTGAACACGCACCGTTACCAGTTAACTACCGAGTTGCATTAGATGAAGAACTTGCAAACCACTCGACGATTGATCCGCTCCGCCTGGTGGCGGCCGGCAACGGGTGCTCACATCGTGCCCACGATGCCCTGCAGTCTTGCGAGATGGGCCAGGTCGGCGTTTTAGGCGCAAAGTTGCGAGCTTCAATCAGCGCCTGTCGACATCTGGTCGGTGTGGACTGTTTTACCGCCCCGCTTCCGCCGGGCCTACACTGGGGTTATTACGTCACCAGTGACGAATTAGGTTCGGGGACAAGGTCGTTCGAACGGCAACCCCGGTCGGCACTAGGCCACTTACCGAGATTGTTCGGCGTCGCCATTGCTGAGGAACTACCGCCAAACGTATCGCCGGGATCTGCGCCTGCGGGCACCAGGGCGTTTCGCCGGGGATCGTCGATGACCGACCCGCGTGCCGCAAATGCAGCGGCGTCACGCTCAATATTGATTGCGTCGCCTGCGGGAGGCAACCCGAGGCCCTCGCCAGCGAGTTGGCGCAGTACGGTGGCTGAATTCCGCCCACTAGACGTGTGCCCCATCGCGCCCCACCTCGGCGGCAGGAAGCCACGTCGGGACCGGCGGCGGTGTCGGCCCCGCCGGATTTGGCGCAGTCCATCGATCACCCCACTCGGCTAGGCTCGCGAGTATGGTTACCAGCGATTTCCCCCGGTCGGTGAGCAGGTATTCGTAGCGGGTCGGTTCGGACTGGTAGGGCTGACGGTCCAGAATCTGTCGCTCGACGAGTTCGGCCAGGCGTCGGGTCAACGTATTTTCGCTGATCGGCAGGCGGTTACGGAAGTCGTCGAAGCGGCAGGCACCGCCCAATGCTTCGCGCACGATGAGCAGCGACCACCGTTCGCCAATCACGTCCAACGCACGGCCGGCGGGGCAGTTGTCTGCAGCGAGTGAATTGCGCATGCCCCTAGCTTAGCGACTTCCATTATGGAAGACGTGTGGTAGTTTCGGTAGGCGACTTCCGTTTTGGAAGTTACTTGTCCCGAATGATGGAAAGGCACCATGAACACCAAGATCGTCAAGATCCCGGTCCTCGGCGACCACCTCGTCAACACCTTTCTCTTGATTGGGCGACGCCCCGTCCTCGTCGACTGCGGCATGCCCAGCAGCGGTGATCGCATCTGGAACGGCGTCATCGCCGCCGGCGTCGACCCCACCGATCTGGAAATGATCATCGTCACCCACGGCCACGTCGACCACTTCGGCGCTGCTGCGGAACTCCAAACCCGCACCGGTGTTCCGGTTGCGGCGCACGAAGCCGACCTGGCTACATATCAGGCTGGACACTCCGACCGCACCAAACGCCAGCCAATCGGTGTCTTCGGACACGTCTTCACCCGCACACCCCCACCGAACGAAGTCACCCGACCTCTGCAGCCAGACCTGCTGCTGACAGGTGAGTATGGGCTCGAGGAGCACGGCATCGACGGTCGCATAATCCATACCCCCGGACACACCCCGGGATCGGTGTCGGTTCTGCTCGATCAGGGCGATCTTGTCGCCGGTGACATGCTCACCGGGGGCTTCCTGGGCCTGCTGCAGTACCGACCCTCCAACCCTCCGTTTCACGACGACCCCGAGCAGGCTCTCGACAGCCTGCAGGCTGCGTTGAACCTGGGTCCGCACACGCTGCACATCGGACATGGCGGCCCGATGCCCGCGACCAACGTCCAACGTTGGCTGGACCGTCAACTGGCTCAGCGAGGTTCACGTCACCAGCACACGGCGACGCCGTGATCGGTTTTGAGTACGGTCACCCGGTGCCGTGATAACTGCGCCAGCGCTGCACGTACCTACAGCCACGCCGTGATGCTCAAACGCGACGTCGACCAGCTGATATCGGGCGTTCGCTTTTGGTCCGCCGCGCCCCGGTTCCGTCCTGGGTGACGCAGGGCCGTGGCTTGGTCGTAGACGCAGGCCAAAGCGCGTACTGAATTGTCGTAGATTCACAACGCCGAAAAGGCACAGGTGAAGCGATGCGCCCTCTCCTCCAAGGGAACTCGCACCTGTCAAGCACGCACCGTTACCAGTTAACTATTGCGAGTTATATTGTGTCGCAGTCGATTTCGGGAGCTTAGAGGTCCAGCACCCGACGAAGCCCGCGCTCGACCTCGTGCAGCAGACTCGGCGGCACATTTCCTACTCGATCGGTGAGGTCAGTCTTGTTCAGCGTGACAAGCGCCATGACGTTGACAACCGAATCACGCGGGAGCCCTGTTGCGGCTGCGGGCAAGAATACATTGCCAGGCATCGTCGCCAGGGCCGTGTTGGAGGTGATCACCGCGGCGAGCACGGTGGCGAGGCGACTAGCGTTGTACGGGTCAGACTGGACTACGAGCACCGGCCGGCGGTTCGCGGGGCGGCTTCCGGACGGCGGTCCGAGGTCAACCCAGTAGACGTCAGTGCGGCTGATCACCACTCGTCGTCCACGGCATCTACTGTCAGCACTTCGCCACCATCGCTGACCTAGTCACCGATGGCGACCTCAGAGGCATGAAAGTAGTTGACATAAAGAAGGACTCGATGCGGGCGGCGTTCGCCGCCTATGCCGCCGATCATGAAGCGGCATCGATCCGCCGCTGCTGGTCCACCTGGAATGTGTTGTGCACCTTCTCTATACCGGCGAGCGACTTGCCGCCAACCCCCAAGCAGCTGGTCGGCCGGCCCAAATTGGCGAGGGCTCTGCCTAAAGCGCTCCCCCGCACCGCCGTCGAGGCGCTGCTAGATACCGTGGCTCAGGACCGCGGCTCGAAACGCGAAACCGATTGAGCTGAGCGTGATCTCGCGATCATCTTGACAGGGGCCCGGCGGTGCCGAGGCCAACGGATCCTCCGCCATTGCGGCTGATGGGCTCGGGTGGGCTGCTCCCAAGCCGCCAGCACAGCAGCGCAAGCGGTTTGGGACCAGTTCAATCGGACCATCACGTGCATGAACGCCGGAACGAGCAGCATCCGCAACAGGGTTGCGTCTCCCTGCGCTTCCGGACATCAGTGCGGCGTATGGCCAGGTCGCCGCGACAAGGAATCGATAGGGTTCAAAAACGCAAAACCGCGCCCTCGATGGTCAGTCCCGGCCCGAATGTCAGGAGGACCCCGTACTCGCCTGGGCGGGGCTGGTCGACGCGCAGGATGTTTTCCAGCACGAGCAGCACCGTGGCCGAGGCGCAGTTCCCGACGTTGGCCAAGACGTCCCAGCTCGCGCGCAAGTGTTGCGGCTCCAACCCCAACTGCTTGCCCAGCACCCGCAGGATCTTGGGGCCACCCGGATGAATTCCCCAGTGACCGATATCGCGGGTCGACAGTCCCAGCGGTTCGGGGAGCTTGACCAGAAAGCCCTCGATGTTCTCCTGGAGCACCGCCGGGACACCGGCGGCCAGCGTCATCCAGAACGATCGGTTGCCGATGTTCAAACTCATCATCGTGTGATGCTCATAGAGCTGCTCGGTGTGGGTGCGCAGGAACTGAGTCCCGGCCCCGTCAGGCGCCGATCCCATCAGCATCGACACGCTCGCATCGCCGAAAAGCGCCTGGGTGATCAGCGATTCCATCGGATCCTCACCAGGACTTGGGCGGCGCGGCAACAGGCTGTTGGGCCAGTTGCAAACCTCCACATCGGTCCCAATGTTGCGATGACCGCTGGCAACCACCTCGGAAGAAACTGCTCAGCATCCGACCGTAGCCGAGTTAGGTTCGGTCCGCGGCCATGGACGCTCGCGTCCATGGGTGGATGCGGTCGTCTTGTTCGGACAACCCGTGCGTCTACCGAAGCTACAAAGCGACCTTGTGAGCTGACAACGACGGCATCCCTACTGCATCGCGCCTCCCGGGCGAAGTATCGAAGCCAGCGCGCGACATTGCGCTTATCGGCCGCGTGATCACTCCAACGCCGAGATACCCACACCCGAAAGGCGGGAAAATGACTCAGTACAACTGGACTGTGATCGGTGCAGGGCCAGCGGGCATCGCTGCAGTAGGCCGATTGCTCGACCACGGAATCGCGGGCGAGCACATCGCCTGGATCGACCCCGAATTCGGCGTGGGAGATCTCGGCGCAAAATGGGGAGCTGTCCCCAGCAACACCCGCGTCAAGTTATTTCTCGACTACTTGACCGCCTCCCCGTCTTTCCGCTTCAGCGAGGCACCAGCTTTCGAGTTGCACAATTTCGATCCCGAGCAGACGTGCAAGCTCGGTGTCGTAGCCGAGCCACTGGCGTGGATCTCGAAGCACCTTTCTCAACGGGTAAGAACCTTTCACACGATGGCAACGGAACTGGCACTAGCCGATAGACAGTGGACCGTGCGTACGGAGCACGAGTCGATCACGTCGAAGAATGTGGTCCTTGCAGTGGGCTCGGTTCCGAAGAAGCTGTCCTACGTCGAACTTGACGAGATTCCGATTGAGGATGCACTTGATCCGGCGAAGCTGGCGCAGCTGCCGCTCGATGGCGCGACGGTCGCGGTGTTCGGATCTTCGCACTCGTCGATGATCGCGCTGCCGAATCTGTTGAATACTCCAGTGAAGAAGGTGATCAACTTCTATCGTAGCCCGCTGAAATACGCTGTTTACCTTGATGATTGGACGCTGTTCGATGATACCGGGCTCAAGGGTCTAGCCGCCAACTGGGCACGCGAGAACATCGATGGAACCTACCCGCAACGGCTGGAGAGGTGCTCGGTCGGTGATCAGGAGTTCGACAAGATGCTCCGGATGTGTGACCACGTTGTCTACACCGTCGGATTTGAACGCAGACATCTTCCGCTGACTCCCCAATGGGGAGCGCTCGACTACGACCCGACCAACGGTATTCTGGCTCCTGGCCTATTCGGGGTCGGTGTTGCGTTTCCCGAGTATTGGATTGATCCACTGGGAGCCGGCCAGTACCGGGTGGGTCTGCAAAAGTTCATGCAGAGACTAAACACGGTGTTGCCGCTCTGGCTGCGCTACAGCACTTAGGCAATGTTGAGGGGAATCGCTGGACGACGAGCTACGCCGGGCGGGCGGTACCGATGTGACTCAACAGGTCTCGGATCGCGCCGGCCGGAGGCGTGTGTCCGCCTACCCAGATGGCCCGCAGTGCCCGACGCAGGTTGAGATCCGGCACGTGCACCGCGCGCAGGCGTCCCACGGCCAAATCGTCGGCTACCGCCAACCTGCTCAGCACCGCGGGTCCTGCACCGGCCAGGACCGCGGCGCGCACCGCTGTCACCGACGACAACTCCAGCGCCGGACTCGCTTGTGCGAAGTCATCGCCTAGGACGCTGCGCAACGCAGCAGTCAGTGAATCACGGGTACCCGAACCAGATTCGCGAGCAACCAGCGGGGTTCGGCCAAGTTCGGAGGCGCCGACGCCTTTCGACCGGCGAGCCCACCTGTGGTCGGCAGGCACGACCACGACGAGTTCGTCGTACGCCACGACCCGGCTGCGCAACGCCGACAACGCGCCAGGGCTTTCAATGAATCCGAGGTCTGCGGCACCGTCACGCACCGCCGATATCGCGAGCTCGCTATTGGTGGTCGTGAGAGTAACTTTCGGGGCCTTGCGGCCATCTCGGGCCGCTGCCGCTTGTAGTGACACCAGCCAGAGCGGCATCAGCTGTTCGGCGACGGTAAGGCTCGCAGCCACTTTCAACTTGCTGCGGCTCTCGGCACGCAGCGCAGAAAGCCCGGCATCGACCTGCTGGGCCACCTCCAGTAACCGGTCGGCCCACTGCGCTACGACGACGCCGGTCGGGGTCAGCTGGGTACCCCGCACGCTGCGGACCGCCAGCCGGACACCGGCTTGGGCCTCGATCGAGGTGAGACGGGCAGATACTGCCTGCTGCGTCAGTCCGAGTTCCCGTCCCGCGGCTCCGAGGCTGGTCGTTTTGGCCACCGCCAGGAAGATTTCGAGTGCCGACAGTTCGGGCATGCGAGAACTCAGTGCCATGGCTCATCCAACCACAAGGCCGCTTTGTGGCTCGACACCAAGAAGTCGGCTACCGACGCGGGTTCGCTGCGCGCAGCATCGGAAATATGATCCATCAAGTCAACGATGAGCCCAATGGCGTCACCGTGAACCCGACCGAGGAACACGAACCCGATTACCGGTTTACGCTGGCCAACGAACGCACCTTCCTGGCGTGGATTCGTACTTCGCTGGCCGTGCTCGCCGGAGGCGTCGCCCTGATGCAACTCGTACCGCATTTCAGCGCTCACGGCGTGCGGTACGTTCTCAGCATGCTGCTCGTAGCCGCGGGCGGCACGCTCGCCGCACTCGCGGTCCGGCGTTGGCAGCGCATACAGCAGGCCATGCGTCAGGGAGCCGATCTGCCTGCCAGCCGCATCCCATTCGCCGTCAGCGTTGCACTGGTGGCGATGACCGTCCTGCTTATCGTTTTGCTTGTCGTGACACCACCTGACGGGAGCTGAAGGGTGATCACACCGACCAGCGAGTCCGGCCTGCAGACCGAGCGCACCCAACTCGCATGGGAGCGCACGGCGGTCGGGTTCCTCACCATCGGCGTGTTGGTCCTGCTGCGTAATGGGGAATTGCCCTTTCCCGGCCGATCCCTCGCCCCAACGCTGGCGTTCGCCCTGACAATCGTGGTCGTGCTAATTGGCAAAGCGCGAAGCAGTGGCGTGATGACATCGCGCGCTGGGGTCCTTGCCATCGGGTGTGCCACCGTTGGCCTCGCTACCGCCATCGGCGTGCTCTTTTTGTCGGATGAACCGTCGGAAACCCCTCGGTCCGGCAGTGACACGACCACCCAGCACCGGCGCGCCCACGCACGGGCCGCCAACCTCTCCCCCGCGCATCAACTCGCACCTGTTGAGCACGCACCGTTACCAGTTTGCTGACCTGGGATGTTCCGTCAACCGCCCCGACCAGCGGCATTCCTTTCCGATCCTTCAACAACCGACGGACGCACTTGAGAATCGGCGAGATTCACCACCGGTAGCCCAGCGGTACCGCCGCGACCACTAATACGTCCCTGTGAAGATTTGGCCTGCGGCGCAGTGCGATCCACCAGCCTCCGGTCCGCAATTCCCGTGCCGACCGATGCGAGATCCCGGTTAGTGTGAGTTGTGTCGGGCGCGCCGCCTTGACATAGAAACGGGGACTTCCAATGGCCACGCTGATCAACAACGTCGTTCGGGTGGCGGTAGCCACGCTCGGAGCCTGCGCGCTAGTGACTGCTGCTGCCGGCACCGCATCGGCGTGGCCGATCCCGATCACACCGGAACAACAGCGATACATCAACCAAGCGCGCGGTGCCGGCTTTCCCGGCGACGATGACGCTGTGCTGCAAGCCGGGATGCAAGCCTGCCGCGCGCTCTACACCGGCCAAGGTGTGCAAGGTGCGATCGGCACGGTAGCCGGCCAAGCCGGGGTGAATCCGGATCAGGCCGCGGTGGCGGTACGCCTCGCCCGCGGCAGCCTCTGCACGTCAGCGCCGGGCTGAAAACACTTCCCCATCATCGGGACCACCGGGTTGACCGATAGCAATACGTCACAGTGACGAAAACCGCTCTCCCGCAGGGCCATTGGGACATGGCTGCTAGGGCTGCCACCACGGGCGCAGCGGCAGGCTGTCGGTGCCGTGCGGAGCAAGATTTAATGCCAGCACGTGGTGCAGCTGAATATTGTTCTGCTCGAACGCCACCCGGGACGCCGCCATGTACAAACCCCACACCTTCGCCGTGGCAATCCCCACCTCGGCGACCGCCTCGTCCCAGTGCTCGACGAGGTTGCGGGACCAGTCACGCAGCGTCATGGCGTAGTGGCGACGAAAATTCTCCGCGTGGATCACCTCGAAGCCCACGTCTTGGATTTGGGACAGGATGCGGCCCGACCCGGTCAGCTCGCCGTCCGGAAAGACGTAACGATCGGTGAAGCTGCTCGCGCGGAAGTTCGATTTGTTGTTGTTGCGGGTAATGCAGTGGTTCAGCAACAACCCGTCGGTGCGCAACTTGGACTTGAGGAAAGCGAAATACTCCGGATAGTTCTTGACGCCGATGTGCTCGGTCAATCCGATCGAAGAGACTGCGTCGAAACCGGTTTCAGCGACGTCGCGGTAGTCGCAGTGGCGCACCTCGGCGAACTCGCCGAGCCCTTCTGCCTCGACTGCTTTTTGGGCCCACGCAGCCTGCTCCGCCGACAATGTCGCGCCGATCGCGTGGACGCCGCGCCGGGCCGCGTAGCGCACCATGCCACCCCAGCCGCAGCCGACATCGAGTAACCGGTCCCCCGGCTGCAGCCTCAGCTTCTCGAAGATCAGCCGGTACTTGTTGTCTTGGGCCGCCTCCAGCGTTGCGTCGGACTCTGAATACACCGCACACGTGTAGGTCATGGACGGGCCCAAGACCCACTCATAAAAGGAGTTGGAGACGTCGTAGTGGTACTGGATCGCTCCGGCATTACGAGTCTTGCTGTGCCGCATGCCCTCGGCGATTCGGCGCCAGCGCGGCAGCACCTCCTGTGGTGGTGGTGCTGCCGGCAGGAGGCGCTGGATACCGATCGAACGGATGACGTTGGCCAAGAGCCGCGGTGAGGGCTTGGCGAACGCCAACTTGTGGGTCAGCAGCGCGAGCAACTCGTAGGGATCGCCGGGGTGCACACCACGCGCCTCGATGTCACCGGCGACGTATGCCCGGGCCAGCCCCAGCTCACCAGGGGCGGTGGCGAGATAGGTCATCCCACGGGGAGTCAGCAGGTCCATCCCCAGCGCCGCGTCGTCGACTCCGGCACTGCTGCCGTCGTAGGCAGTGAACCGTAAAGACTCCGTGCCGCCGAAGAAGACCGCCAGGATCTCGGCGAGGCTCAACTTGCCTGTCGCGGTCGATGCCGGCTCCCTGGTGGTCGTCATCGTCGTTGCACTGCCTTTGCGTAAAGGTCGAGAAAGCGGGAGTCGGGATCGTAGATCTTCTTCGCGGTCTTGTAGGTTTCGCCGCCGTAGAGGCCGTCGAACTCTTCTCTGCTGTAGTAGGAGTCGGAGTACAGCGATTTGTGCCCGTCCAGCGAACCGACCTTCTCCTCGATCAATCGATTCGTCGCGCCATCGGTCGCGCCCACCGGAACCGACGACCAGAAGCCGACATTGACGTAGCTGTGTCCCGGCCGGATCGGATAGAGCGACCAGCCGTCGTTATCGCGTAACCGCAACGGGCACAGCCAGATCGGAGCGATCGGTACCGCGTCGAGGAACCATTCCAGGAAGTCCGTCGTGCGCTCGAGTGGGAGCTCCACATCTTGGACCACACGTTCGCGAGGCGGACGGCCATTGCGCTTTTCGATGCGGTCGGCGATACCGAACCGGCGGTCGAGTGCGACCAGCTTCCAATACACGCTGCTGCGGCGGTAGCGTCGCGGCCACCAACGTCGCAGACGGGGGTTCTGTGCGCCGAAAGCACCGGAGCACCAGAACCAGTCGGTGTCCCATCGCCAGAAGTAGTCGTGGATCGTCAACCGGTCTTCTGCGGTGCCGGTGTCGTGCTGGATGGACCGGTAATAGATGCGCTGGCCGGTGTAATCACTGGCCGGGCCGGGGTCCGAAGTGCGGACACCGAGAGATAGATAACTCTCGCTGGCGTTGAACACCACGCCGTCGAGATAGTCGACGGCGACACCATCGAACTCACCGGTGTCGATGACGCGCTCCATCGCTGCCATCAGATCGCTCAGCGAGTGGAACCGCACATGCCGCAGTGCGACGAACGGTTTGACAGGTTCTAACTCGATGCGCAGCCGTGTTGAATACCCCAGGGTGCCATACGAATTCGGATACGCGCGGAAGAGGTCGGGATGCTCCTGGGGTGAAACGGTGAGCAATTCCCCTGTGCCGGTGAGGATATCCAGCTCCAACACCGACTCATGAGGCAGTCCATTGCGGAATGACGCCGACTCGATGCCCAACCCGGCGACTGCCCCGCCCAGCGTGATGGTCTTGAGTTGCGGGACCACCAGCGGCGACAGGCCGTATCGGAGGGTCGCTGCCACCAGATCTTCGTAGGTGCACATGCCGGCCACGTCGGCGGTGCGTGCGTCCGGGTCAACCGAAATGACGTTCGTCAGCCCTGAAACGTCTAGCCCGGGAGTGCTGAGTTTCGCGCGGTCACGAAACAGGTTCGAGGTGGGCTTCGCCAGTCGGACAGCCGCCGTCGAGGGAATCGAACGGTAACTCGCCAAAAACCGTTCGACGCCCTCCACATGAGCCGCAGCTGCGGGTGCGGGGACAGGCATCGCCTAGACGATAGTCCCCGAAAACCCCCAGCGCAGACACACCGACCGCGCGTCCGGTTGCTCGGTGACATCACACTCCGCATGTTCGAATGGTTATGGGACTGCCGCGCGGCCGTGGCCTGCAACCAGAGTTGAAGTGCGCGGACATAGGTATCGTGTCGTGGTGGCTCAAATGGAAAGCGGCTTGCCGGCCTGGGGATCGTCGGTCGGCAAGGGTCGGACCACGGCCGCCGCTGAAATGTGCCTCACACCTGCGTCGTCGCGATCCGCGACGGCTCGCCGTTCTCGATTCCTTCGAACAGGCGTGCTAGCGACGAGTAGACCGTGACGCCACGCCGGGCAGACCCGATGACAGCTGCTCAAGCGGGCGATCTGGTGGTCCCGGCCGTCGACGACCTGCCCCAAGGTCTCGCCGACACCGTCGCCGAGCTCATTGGGAGGCCACGCGCACGCGGCTGGATCCACCTTTGCTGCGCCGCTATCGCCACCGTGGGCGGGTTGGCATTGGTCTCGGTTGCGGGCATCACGTCGTCTCAGAAGGCCGTTCTTGCGACCCTGATCTACACCGTCACCATTGTTGCGATGTTCAGCATCAGCGCGGTCTATCACCGCAAGCACTGGCATAACCCGGTGGCCTTGAAGTGGATGAAGCGCCTGGACCACTCGGCGATCTTCATCTTCATCGCCGGTAGTTACACCCCGTTCGCCCTGCTGGCGATGCCGCCGCGCACCGGAGCCGAAGTGCTGGCCATCGTGTGGACGGGCGCAGCAGCCGGCGTAGCACTGAAGATGTGGTGGCCGTCCTCCCCACGATGGGTTGGCGTACCGCTGTACCTGCTGCTCGGCTATGTGGCGCTCTGGTTCGCCGGCACCCTGCTCGACGGTGGAGGTCCGATCGTCGTCGGCCTGCTCGTCGCGGGCGGTGTCCTCTACAACATCGGCGTTATCTTCTTCGCCATTCGCTGGCCGAACCCGTGGCCGCGCACCTTCGGCTATCACGAGTTCTTTCACGCGTTCACCGCAGCCGCGGCGGTCAGTCACTACGTCGCCGTGTGGTTCGTCGTCTTGTAGCTTGAGCCGGTTCGATCCCTCTACCGGGGATACTCGACGACATGGCAGCAGCAAAGAAGGCCGGCGACACTGCGTCGCCCGCAGAGTTGATCGACGCCCGTATCGAAGAGCTCGGTGACTGGCGGGGCGAGACGCTTGCTCACATCAGAAAGCTCATCAAAGCGGCTGTCCCGGATGTGACCGAGGATTGGAAGTGGCGGGGCGTACCGGTGTGGTATCACGCCGGAATGATCTGCACCGGTGAGACTTACAAGAGCGTCGTCAAGATGACGTTCGCCAAGGGCGCCTCACTGAAAGATCCAGCCGGCCTCTTCAACTCCAGCCTGGACGGAAACACCCGCCGCGCCATAGACATTCGCGAAGGCGACAAGATCAACGACACGGCATTGAAGGCGCTGATCCGCGCGGCCGTAGCGTTGAACCTGTCCTGAAATCACTGGGTGACGATGGCTGAGTGGAAGTTCGGAGCCCACGCCTGCTCGAAGGTCGCGAGGGAGACCTTCTCGTCGCGCCCGGTGTTGATGGCGCTGTCGTTGAGATGGACAACACCAGATCTGGTGTCGATACCGGTCACCACCACGAAGTGATTTCCAGAGTTTCGCTTCCCGGGCCGGTTCCAGATTGTTTCGGCGTTGAGAATGGCGATGATCTTGCGGCCTTCTCCCAGCTTTTGCTTCAGTACGCCGAGATCGGTCTGCACATTGTCGGCTTTAATTCCATAGTGCTGGAGCAGTATTGGCAGGTCTCGGATATCCGTGAAGCCCTTCGGCTTCCAGATCGGCCCGGGACCGGCTGTGCTGGAGGTGTTTTCGGCTAATTCGATCATCTGCCGCTCGGTCGGCTGACGTCCGGTCACCTGGCCAACCACGTCGGCCACCGACATTTCCCCGCAGTCGGAGGCGTGTTGCTCCCGCCAAAACGCCGCGGCGACAGCGGGCTCGCCGAACATCCCCGCATCACCGCCAACACGCGGGACGGGAGCTCCGGGGTTGGCGTGGACCGCAGCGGGCGATACAACCGGCGCAGCGGCGGTGATGGCGTACAACAAAGCGACCAGAACGAGCGCACGCGCGGTAGCGCGGACCGTACGGATCATCGCTTCTTCCTTTGTCTATCGGATCCGCCGCCACGTGGTGCACACCGACTCCAGGAAATCGCCTCCAGGGTGATCTTCGCCCCGAAGGTCCCTG
This sequence comes from uncultured Actinomycetota bacterium, assembly GCA_963737375.1. Lineage (GTDB taxonomy): Bacteria > Actinomycetota > Actinomycetes > Mycobacteriales > Mycobacteriaceae > Mycobacterium. Next base: position 79,719 of record CAVTSP010000001.1, on the reverse strand, counting down.
GATTCCGATCGCCAGACGTATTGTTTCTCAACCTATGGGCGCTGGCGCGCAACGCGGCCGCCGAATTACCAGGGAAATCCCGCGTATCGCCAGATCGGCAACAACGTCGACGCCACCAACGGAGCGTGCCTGGATCAGGAAATAAAGCCTCAGGCAGCTTCGCCGATATCGGCTTCGTCCTCGAAATGCTGGACATACGCCGCAGCGCGCACAGCCTCGTCCGGTTCCAGCGCCGCACCCAGTGCCCCACCGATCATCGCCAACGACGAAGTCAGCCAAGCCAATTCGAAGTAGTCGCGCAGCGCGGCCGGATGCCCGACCTGGTCGCGCCAGATCTGCGGCACCACGAACCAGTACGCGGCGATCAGCGCCAAAAGGTACAAGGCGACATAGAGGACGGTCACTCCGATCGCGACGGTCAGCGCGGTCGCGATGTTGAACAAGATCACCTGCTTGCGCACTGCACGGCTGACGATGGGTTCCCACAACTCTGCGCCGATGATCAGGGTCGCGACCGTCGCGCCGATCGACACCAGCGCTGTACCGGCAAGCCGGTCCCATCCGTAGGCGTCCGAGAGCCGCCAGATGTCGGCGGTCACCAACCCGAACACTCCCGCCGCCACCGCGCCGGTCAACGCACGGGATAGTCGCAGCGACAACCGCCACGGCTGATTGGCCGCCACCATTCCGCTGATCAACGTCAGATTGCCGGTCAGAACCCGGGCGGTATAGAAGAAAGCCTCATCGGCCGGGTCGCTGCCGAGCTCCCGCACCCGCTGCACGGTCACCCGCCGTGACCGCCGGCCGCCGCGTTGTGCATCGGCACCCCGTTCTTCGGCCGATCCGAGCAGCCGCACCAGCAATCGCCCGATCACCTCGCGAGTCCGGTTGCGCGCCCCCATCGCCCCCAGCGCGGGCACCGATACGATCGCCACGTTGCTGACCGGATTGGCATGAGCCACGACCGGATGTTGATCCACGTGCAGCGGCAGGTCCGTCAACACGACAATGACGTCCCACTGCTTCTCGAGCAGTGTTTTCCGGGCAGCCTTGACGATCTCAGCATCGGTGGCAGGCGGCTGTACAAGTCGTCGTTCCATCACGTCGATATACCAGCGAGCACCGGGCAACCGCTTCTCCAGCTCGGCATGCAACTCGGTGTCAGCGAGTTCGCGAGCCAACGAAGCAGCCGCACCGGGGTCACCGACCAGCCCGAGCACGATGTGTGGATCCGAGTCGCGCGCGGGTTCAGGTGCGGACGTCATGCGTCGATCGTTGCATCCGGTCCCTGGTTCGGTCGCGGCGGCAAGACGGCCAGCCACGAATCCGAGAGCAGCTCCAGCAGTTGCCCGTCCGGGTCGCGGATCATCGCCGAATGATCGGAGACGCTTCCGTCCACAACCGAGCCGCCGAATTCTTCCACTCGCGCCAGCGCCGCACCGAGATCGGATACCGACAGCGACAGGTGGGTGAGCCCAACCTGATCCATCACGCGATCCGACCCGGCGCGCAGGACGCGGTAGGAGTAGGCGAGCAGTTCGAGCACCAGGCCGTCGCGCACGAGGTAGGTCGCATGCAAGCCGATCGGCGCGTTCAGCTCCAGCAGTTGGCCGGTGCCCTCGTCCGGCGGCGCGAGTTCCCACCAGAACGTGAAATCCAGCAGGCCCTCGTAGAAACGGCGCGACCGGGCGGTGTCGGCGACACACAGTCCGACATGATTGAAAACCGTTCGCTGACCGGCCATTGCAACCTCCTGCGAGTGAGCGCCGCCGCTCTATGGGATCTTCAGCGGGAACGGATCATTGGCGAAGTCGATTTGGGCAGCGGGATTGGCGACCGCAGTCGTCATGGCGGATCCGAAAGCGCCAGAGGAGTCGAAGAGCGTCGCCGTCCCGACCGCCACTCCATCGTCGGCCCAATGCGAATCAGCCTGTACACCAATCCATTCCCCGACTGGGAGGCGCGCCAATCCGACGGTCAGATCGCCGTTGATGTAGCCGACCCCGTGCGTGCCGAGGTTCGTCACCAGGCTGGTCGCCTCGGCCACCATCACCGCTCGAAGGAATTGCGAGTTGGGTTGCCCGGCTACGACGTCGATGGCGCTGTTGTAGAAGCGCTTTCGGGATTCGTTCTGGTGTTCACCCGGTGAGCGACTCCAGTCCGCGGCGTCGCTGTGCAGTGCCGTTTGCACCCCCGCTCCCAGAGGCGGCGGAAACGGAATTGATATCGGCACGGTCCACAGCCGCCCCGGTGGCGCCGTCGATCGTCGGTACTGCAGAAGGGTGGCCCGTGCGACCAATCGGCCGTCCTGGGAGACATCGCACTCCGCGCTGCGCACTCGCCGGCCGTCGCGTACCACCCGGACGCTCACCGAGGTCGCAACACAGCGCGCTGCGCGAAACAAGTCAACTGTCAGCCGGGTAGGCATGAAATCATCTGATCCACAATGGCTTTCGAGCGCGTGCGCAGCCAGGCCCACCACAGCCGGCCCGTTGAGATGATCGTCGCCCCAGTGGCTCCCCGCGAACTCGGTTGGCTCGAATTCGCCGGTATCAGCCAGAGTGAAGTGCGCGGGTTTCACAACCAATCCACCGTCATTTCCGCTAGGCCGCGCGGATGACGTCCACGGCCTTGACAAGCATGCCGCTCAACAGATCTTCCGCGTCGGGATTTCCGGGAAGAATACCCTCGGCGGTGACGGCCACCGTATCGCTGAGGAAGGCCGCGAAGACGTAGGACTTGGTGGCCCCCTGGGCGGCCTCCGCGATGGACTCGGTGGTGACGACCCCGTCGATGGGCGGCCCGGGCGCACGCGTGACCGTCGCGACCACCACCCGGCCGGCGACTCGCTGGGTGACCGCGACGTGCTCACAACCTTTGGGGACGACCGGCTTCCCAAGCGGTGTAGGAGAACTCACGGCTCCGAGCAGGATCGCTCCCTTTCCGAGCCCGCCGATCATGGTGTACTGCGCATCCTGGGGCGGTCGCACCGGTTGGAGCACCGATCGACACAGTGGAGGGTCGACCTTCACGATGTCACCGACACCGACAGCGAAGAACTTCTCCGCATCGGCCCCCAGGGGCGCCGGGGCGGTGTTCTGTACACGGTCGAAACCCGGCGGGAATTGCCCTTCCAGCTGGCTGAGCCGACTGATGTCGTAGTACTTAGCGTGTTGTGGAGGTGCACTTTTCGCCGTCGGTAACGATGGCGGCAAGGCGGCCGCGTCGGGCGGGCTCACCGCGGTTCCGTCAACGGAGCGTGCGCAGCCCGGCAGCGCCCCGAACGCCAACACCATCACGGCGCACGCGAGGGATCGCCGACGGTAACGGCTCACTGCTCAGCCGGCTTGTTCCAGGTGAAGCTGTTGACCGAGTTACCCATCAGCTGAGCGATCATCATATTGACAGCGGACGGATGGCCAGAGGTGCGAGGCGTGAACCTGATCATCGGGCCCTCGGCTACCGCAACGAGCGCCAAACCGTTCTTGACCGCGGTCATGACGAGCAACCGCCCGCGTTTGGAGGCCGCGTTGGGGTTCTCCAGCGAGAAGTCGTCGACCTCGCCGTAACCCGGTTCGTAGCCGACCATCGCGTTCGGGATCTGGTACGCCGTCTGAGCTGTTCGGTAATTCTTCTCAATGTACTGCTCGACGATCTGGCGCGGCGTCCGATTGTCCGCCGGCGTTCCGAACAGCCGGATCTCGCCGTCCATCTGGTCGAAGGTCATCGTGATGCCGTCGTCGCTCTTCCGTACATCGGCGGCTGGGAGATACGCGACGGAAAACGCTCCGTCCTTTGAGGTGAATCGCGGATACGTCTTGATCGCAACCGGTGGCTCATTCGGCGGGGTGGCGGCCGGTGGCTCTGCCGCGGGAGCCTGTCCGGGTTCGTCGCCGACCGGCGGGCCGATCGGTGGCCTTCCACAGTCAGGAGGGCACGCATAATGCACCTCGGCCGGAGTCGCCTTCACTGCGATGGCCGAAACCGCTGCCACCGCAACCGCTAACACCGCGGCGACGGCCGCGATCAGCCCGGCCGGCGATGTCGATCGCGGCACTGGCGCACTGTACGAACCCGGGGGTACGCCATAGCCGGGAAACAGCCCGACCGGCGTCGCACCGCCAGACGCCTGGACGACGGCGCGCCTGGCGTTGCGGGCAGTGCGACTGGAGGCGCGCGCTGCCGCTCCGCAGTTCGGGCAGAAGGGCATATCGGGAACAGCGTGGCGGCAATGGAAGCACAGTGCGGCACCTCCCTGAGCCGCGTCAGGCTGCTCATGCAGCAGCGCAAGATGCACGCCAATTCGCAAGGCCACCAGCGCAATCCCGGCGATGATCAGATGCAGGCCGAGTTGCACTGCTGGTGCGACACTCACGACGTCGACAACGCCCAACACGCCGTAGAGGACGACGACAACGGCCAATGCCGCGATGACGGCACGCCGCAGCGGGCCGCGTTGGGATTGCCCGCGGCGGTTGAACCAGAGTGCCACGCCGGTCAGGCCGCCGGCAGCAGCGGCGGTCAGGGGCATCGCGAGGCCTTGAACGCCGGCCTGCATGAGCAATACCGCGACCGGTTTATGGTGCGCGACAAGCCCATTGGAAAGCTGAGGGACAGCACGAACTGCGATCGCGGCTGCGGTGAAGAACAGCGCGGCCCGCGCACCGATGACATACCCGTCGAGCGCTTCCCGGCTGGTCGGCCGGAAGAGACGCGCAAGGATGACCGGCGCGACCATCACGATCGCTCCGAGCACCGGGATGCTCAGGCCCTGTGCAAGCAGTCGGACGCCGCTGTGGCCGGGGCCGAGCATGTTGAGGTACGAGTCGGCCAGCAGCGGACCGGTCAGAAGCGCCCAGCCCGCCCCCAGCGCCAACCCGGTCAGCGACGTCAGCGCGATGATCGGCAGCCCGAGATCACGGCGAACACCGGTCTGTCGGACGTAGGCGACGAAGAGCACCGGCACGGCGAACACGGTGATCGCGATCAGCGCCGCTTGGGATCGCAGCAGAGCCGTGACGACCAACGCGACCATCACCAGGCCCAGTGCTACCCGAAACGCCGTCCGTGAACGCGGCAGCAGGTGCGGGAACAGCGTGCTGATCAACGACAGTCGGACTAGCTGCTCGTTCGGTTCGGCAACGTACGCGTCCGAGCGCAGCCGGTCGGGTCCATTGCCGGGAAGTTGGTAGAGATGTGCCCCGCAGTATCCGCAGAATGCCCCGCTGGGAACATCGCTGTGGCATACCCGGCACTGCACGATTGCTGAATGCTGTTGGGCGGCGGCAACGCTCGTCGTCATTGCCGGGCCCCTTTTTGGATCTCGAGAATGTCGTGCGCCAAGTTGTCGGTGTCGGGAGTGCCCAACCCGGTGACCAGGTCGTAGCCGGGCACCGCGATATGCACCGCGTTGCCGCCCATCACCACATCGTGGAAGGCCGGTTTGGCTGCGCCGGCTGCGACTTGGTAGAGCACGGGGTTGATGTTGCCCACCGGTTGGCCACCGTTGGCGGACAGGAACTGGTTGACCAACACGGTCAGCGCCGCCCAGATCGGGGCCGACTGCGACGTGCCGCCGCCGGCCATCCACTGCCCGTCGACGAGGATGCTGACACCGCTGTACGGGTCGGCGTCAGCCGCGACATCGGGGGTCAGTCGGTGGGTGGAATCCCACGCCGACGACACGCTGCTCTGCCACGGCGGTCGGGAGAACAACCGCGAAACTCCCCCGCCGGTGCCTTGCGACATGGGCGAGTCGAACCAAGCGGCTTCGGAGACCCAGTCACCGTTGGCATCGGTGCTCAGGGTCGTTCCCCCGACATCGGTCATCGCCGGCACTGAGCCGACGGCGTTCACACCCTGATCCTTTTCCCCGGGCGGTGTGGACCAATCACCGTTGAAATCCGCACATTCCAGGCCTGCCGAGTCCCCGCTCGACATGAAGGCCGACGTGCCGTGTGCCTCCGCGATCTGGACCGCAGACTCCACCGGCGCGAGGTCGGCGGCGGTGGCCATCCGGTCACAGCCGATGCCGAGCGAGGTGCTCCATACCGCGCCCGGGAATTGACGGTCGGCGAGTTGGTACATCTGCCCCGCTTGCGCGTAACTAGTCGAGCCACCGAAGGCCAACGCGTTGACGACGACCAGCTTGGCGTCGGGAGCGATGGCGTGAACGACTTCGAGGTCCATCTCGGTTTCGCCGAGGACCTTGCCCGGTTGGCCACCGATGAGCACCGGGGTGAAGCGCGGCGAGCCGAGCTTGTCGGCCCAATGGTCGAGGTCGGGCTGCTTGAATCCGTCGATCTCGAAGAAAACGACGGTTTGCCCCTTGCCGGTGAAGCCGTTACGGGCCAGGGGTTCGGCGTTGTAGGTGCGCAGCAGGGCCGGCGGCCGGAGCCCGCCGCGGGGAACGTCAAGCGGGATGTTCGGCGGTTGAGCGCGATGCATCAGCTGGTAGCCCAGGATGCTCCCGAGTTCGTTGACCTCGCCCGTCAGCGCGGCCGGAATCGACGGTTGCTGGGCGGCGGCGTAGAAGACCTGGCCGCTTCGGCTGCGGTAGTCATGGATCGCCACCTCGAACGCGGAGCCGAGGTTGGCCGGCGTGCCCTCGATGTAGACCCACTCGGCGCCTGGCTGCCACTGCGCAGCGAGGTGATGGTGCTGCGTCCAGCCGATCAACGCGTCCGGGCGCGCGGAGTGACGCAGCGAGGCCGCCAGCGAGATGCGCTCCTGGTGCGCCGGGCCCAAGTCCTTGGAGGCGCCGAGCAGCCAGGCCATCGGACCGGCGATCAGTCGTGGATAGCTGGCTCTGATCGGCCCGGCGCCCATGGCCAAGGCCAGGTAGACCGCAGCCAGCAGGGCCACCACACGCACGGCCGCACGATTGACAAGGGCGCTCTCTGAGCGCCACAGACGAATCACCGCTACTCCTTCGAGGATTGATTCAGCATGCGTGCCGGCCACCGGCAAAAGTACTTCACAACCAAACCGCCTCTGCGCCGATTCGGTGAATTTTGCTCACGCCCTGCCGTTTACGCTACCGCGAGCCAACTCATATGAATCACACAAAATTGGGCAGCAGGCTAGCATCAGCGGGGCCTACCCCCCGCCGGCACCAAAGACGAGAGGACCGCACTGATGATGCATGGACTACCGCGTCGTTTTCTGGTGGTGGGTAGCGCCGCCGCTATTGCGTTGACGCTCGCGGCCTGCGGCACTCACACGACCGCTGGAGTTCCGGTGCAGGCGAAGAAGACCACGGCGGGGCAGTCCGCAGACGCGGCGCCCGCGAACCCCGCGCCACCGCCAAAACCGTTGCCCGCCAGCAGTATCAAAAACCTCGGGCTTTCCACTGAAGACGTCGACGAGATCGCCGGGATGCCGCTGAACGATCGAACCGAGATCACTTCACCCGGCGTCTCGTCGAGCGATTACGACCATCCGGGTTGCGCTCTGGCGATGGGACTCACCAAAGATGCCCTTGGCGACGGCGAGTTCACCGCCTACCGCGGACTTTCGAATAGTGCGACCAATGGCGACAGCCTCATCGGAGTGTTCAAACAAATCGTCGCGACCTTCGAAACAGCTGCCAAGGCCAGCGAGCTTTTCCATAACGCTTACAGTTCGCTCGGCAGGTGCAATGCCACCACCATCTCAACCAAGTCGGATCCGGCTGTCTGGAAAATCTTGGCGCCGGGGCCATTCAGCGGCGACGTGGCGAACTTCTCGTCGCTTCAACTCACCGATAAGCAGCAGATTCTGGGCTGGCGCTGCAGCCACACGGTTCGCGTGAAGAACAACGTGCTCATCGAAGCCCTGTATTGCGGATGGGCCAACGGGGGCCCGGCAACCGCGGCCGCAGTGGACCAGATCAGCGCCCGGATACCGCCGCCGGACAAGCCGGCGCCGCGGGCCCCTTCTGACTTCCTCCCACCCGACAAGGTCAAATCAGTCATTCAGGGCATCCCGCAGGTCAGCAAAATCCTGGGGTCCAATCTGGGGGTCAGCGATAAAGGCTATTACCCGGCAGACCCGCGCGATCTCGGCGCTCGGTCGAACTGCAGTCCCCTGTTGGGACCCGATTCGAACTCATACGGCGCCAACGTCGATTACACGGCGTATCGCGAGGTCGATTCTCGCGAAGACAAGGACACCTACCAGCACATCGTCGACCAGCAGGTCGCGACCTACGCCGACACCGATACCGCGTCCCGGACTTTCCAGACCGCGTTGAAGAACCTGGGTGGTTGCGATGGGGCTCGGGTGCCCGCCGGCGCCAACCCGGACGAACAGTTTCAGTTGCAGGCTCCCGCCATCAGTGACCACAGCGCCCAATGGACGTTGATCGACTTGATCAAAGGGCAGCCGAACACCTGGCGCTGCGTCTTCAATTTCCGCGCACAGAGCAACGTCGTGTTCACCGCCAAGGTTTGTCAGTACGGCAACCCAGCCGACATCGTCGGTCAGATGGCCGACCAGATGGCGAATTCCATTCCCAAGTAGCGCTTTCGGACGTTAAGGGTTCAGATCAGAGGAGGCAAGAATCTCGATGAAACGTGAACTTCTGACCTTCGGCTGCGCGGGACTCGCGCTGCTGATGGCGACGACACCGGTGGCGGTAGCCGATTCGTCAGCTGCTCAGGTGACGGGTTCCAACATCGACTCGGTGTTGCTGACGGCAGAGACCGTCGGAGACATCCTCGGCACCAACTTGCCTATTCAAATGAAAGGCAAAAGACCCGCGCCCGAAGCGCAACTCGACCAGCATCCAGAGTGCGCACCGCTTTTGGCTCCCGGGACCAAATTCTATGGCTCTGACCTGAATCTGTTTCGCATCACGCTGTTCAAGGACGACAAAGACGACCCGGATTACATCGTGCTTCAGACGGTGGCGACCTTCCCCGACGCTCAGACGGCTCAGAATGTGTTCAGCAAGGGCCTCCTGCCGACCGAGGCGTGCAACACGACCGTGCAGATCACCGACCTCGACAGCAAGCCGACCTGGGAGCTCTCGGCACCCAAGGTCGCCGGCAACGATGCGAAGTGGCACCAGGCCCAGCTCTACCAGGGCGACCCGGTCGGCTGGAACTGCTACGTCGACCTGCACACCGCCGAGAACTCGATCTTGCGGGCCCAGATTTGCCAGATGGGCAATGCGGGTCCGTCGGTCAGTCAAATGATGGATCAGATGGTGGGCGGGCTCCCGTCCTGAGTTGAGCGAAAGCCACTGCCGTACGCCGGATCTGAATGATATGAAAGGGCGAATCCAATGAAGCAGGTCAAACTTATCTCTACGTGCGCGAGCCTGATTGTGCTGACCGCCGTGGGCTGCTCGCACGCCAAGAACGACGAAGATACCCTCAACCCGTCGGTCAACAAGCCGGCGCCGACACCCACCTCGCAGCAGGTCGCCGCGGGTGACCCCACTGCCCCACCGGCGGCCGCGCCGACATCCTCACCGGCACCGGCCACCCCTTCGCCATCGGCGGTGGTCGCGCCCGGCAAGGTGGACGCGCTGCTGCTATCGCTGGACGACACCGGCGGAATCATCAACGGCACTTTGAATTACGAGCAGAAGTTCAAGACCCCGCTGCAGCCCTATGCCTTGGGCAATCAATCGGCGTGCGCGGTGCTGTTCGGACTCAACACGGCCGCCGTCGGCAACGACTTCACCACGTTCCGTGCGCTGCGCCAACAGGAGAGCAAAGACAACTACGCACACGTCGTCGAGCAGGAGATTGCCGCGTATGTCGACGCGGCGACCGCGACCGCAGCTTTCCAGAACGCGTTCAAGTCCGTGGATCGGTGCAACAACATCTCGGTGCACCGGGCCACCGACAACGCCGGGACCACGTGGCAGTTCCAGGTTCAGAACGGTGACCCGGCCAGCGCCAACTGGCGCAACACCGAGTTGACCAACAACAACGCCGACGGCTGGGGATGTTCACACGGTGCGCGGGTGAAGAACAACGTGATATTCGCGGTCCGGGTGTGCCAGCGCGGTGACACCGGTGCCGACGTGCCAACCATCCTCGACCGACTCGCGAATTCGATTCCCGCCTAGACCCTCACGTCATTCGCCGGAGTCACAGCAGCCGGCGGCCGTCGACGCCGAAGAAATGCAGGTGCGCCGGTTGTGGATGTACCCGCACTCGGGAGCCACGCGGCGGAGGGTCCTGGCCGTCGGTGCGGGCGACAATCGAGTGGGTTAATGCGTTGTCGGCATTGGCGATTCGCCCATACAGATAGGCGTCTGCGCCGAGTTCCTCGACGACGTCGATCTGCATCTCGACGCCGGTTCCACCGATCTCCAAGTGTTCCGGCCGGACGCCGACGACGATTTCCCCTGTCGCAGAACTGATCTCGCGCGGAAGCGGGATCGACCAGTCCCCCAGAGCAACGCGGTGATCGACGACCGGGACGGTCAACAAGTTCATGGCCGGCGATCCGATGAACTCCGCCACGAACATGTTGACGGGATTCCGGTACAGCTCACGGGGTGCAGCGCACTGCTGCAGGACACCGTCACGGAGCACCGCGACGCGGTCGCCCATGGTCATCGCCTCGACCTGGTCGTGGGTGACGTAGACGGTGGTGGTGCCCAGCCTGCGTTGCAGCCCGGCAATCTGATTGCGGGTCTGCACCCGCAGTTTCGCATCCAGGTTGGACAGCGGTTCGTCCATCAAGAAGACCTGCGGTCGACGAACGATGGCTCGTCCCATGGCAACTCGCTGGCGTTGGCCTCCCGACAGATCTTTCGGCTTGCGGTCCAGGTACGGCTCGAGGTCGAGCAATCGCGCCGCATCCAGAACCCGTTCCCGGATTTCACCTTTCGGCAGCCCGGCGATCTTGAGGGCGAAGCCCATGTTCTGCGCGACCGTCATGTGTGGGTAGAGCGCGTAGTTCTGGAAGACCATCGCGACGTCGCGGTCCTTCGGATCGTCGTCGGTCACGTCGCGGTCACCGATCAAGATGCGCCCGGAGTCGACCGGTTCCAGCCCGGCGATCATCCGCAACGACGTGGTCTTGCCGCATCCGGAGGGTCCGACGAGCACCACGAACTCGCCGTCGCCGACGCTGAGGTCGAGGTGGTCGACCGCGGGGGGCGCCCCACCCGAATAGCGCCGCGTCGCTTGATCGAAAGTCACTGGAGCCACGAGCTACCCACCCAACCCGGTGACGGCGATGCCGCGAATGAAGGCGCGTTGCGCAATCGCGTACACGAACAGCAGCGGCAGCAGAATGAGGATGGATGCGGCCATCAGCACCGGCCACCGCGACACGTATTCACCCTGCATTCGGACCAGTCCCAGAGTGAGCGTCGAGATGCTGTTGCGCTGAATCATCAACAGTGGCCAGAGGAAATCGTTCCAGACATTGACCCAGGTGAGCACCGCCAGCACCATCACCGCCGGCTTCGCATGCGGAAGCAGTATCCGCCAATAGATCTGCCAAGGGGTACAGCCGTCAAGGATTGCCGCCTCTTCGAGTTCGTCGGGCAAGGTGCGGAAGAACTGGCGCATCAGGTAGGTACCGAACGCGCTGCCGAACAGCCCAGGCACGATCATTGCCCATGGTGTGTCGGTCAGTCCGGCAATCCGCATCAGGATGAATTGCGGGATTACGGTGACCGTCAGCGGAACCATCAACGTACCCAGATATAGGACGAATAGCGTATCGCGCCCCCGAAAACGCAACCGTGCGAACGCATAACCGGCGAGCGAGCAGAAGAACACCTGCCCGGCACTGACACACCCGGCATACAGGACCGAGTTGAAAAACATCCGCCAGAACGGCATCACAGCGAAAACTTCACGATAGTTCGACCACTGCGGCTGCGCGGGAAACAGCGTCGGTGTGGTCACTTCGCCCGCACGCTTCAGCGAACCCGACACCGCCCACAGGATCGGGAAAAGCGCACAGGTCGCGATCGCTGTGAGGGCGGTGTACACCGCGACGCCACGCAGAACTCTGGGTCTGAACACCCGCGCGGTCACGCCCACGATTTTTCCTCCTGCGCCGCCCGGCGACGCCCGAGCCGCAGCTGCACGACGGTCAGCACCAGCAAGATGGCGAACATCACCCACGCCAACGCCGAGGCGTAGCCGAACTCCAGGAAGGCGAACGCGTGCTGGAACAACATGATGCCCAGAACATAGGTCGCCGTTTCCGGTCCCCCGTTACGTCCGGTGAGCACGTAGACGAGGTCGAACGCCTGGAACGCGTGGATGATCGAGATGACGACTACGAACGAGACGGCTGCCCGGATCAACGGCACCGTGATCGACACAAATTGACGCACCTCCCCCGCACCGTCGAGTCGGGCGGCCTCGTACAGGTTTTCCGGCACACCTTGCATTGCGGCCAACAAGATGACGGTTGCGAACGGCACACTGCGCCAGATGCTGACCATGCATAGTGACGTCATCGCCCACTTCGGATCCACCAGCCACGGGATCGGGTTGATTCCGACCCAACCGAGCACAATGTTGAGTAACCCGTTGTTGGTGTTGAAGACGAACTGCCAGACGACGGCGATCACCACCGAAGACACCGCCAACGGCAGAAAGATGATTGTCCGGAAAAACGCGATTCCCTTGATCTTTCGGTTGAGCACACCGGCCACCGCGAGGCTGATGAGGACGGTCGGCACGACCGTGCCCACCACATAGACCACGGTGTTGCGCATCGCGATGCTGAAGAGCGGGTCTTCGGTGAACAGATCGCGGTAATTCGACAAGCCGGCGTACTTGGCAGGAGTGAACAAGTCCCAGTTGTGCAGGCTCATGTACAGCGAAAAGCCGAGTGGAAACAGCATGAACACGACGACCGCGGCCAGGTTCGGTGCGACGAACAAGCGTCCGGCTCGCGCGCGCCGCTTCGACGGCCCGCGCCGCCGTTCCACGGTCGCGGCAGACGTATCGGCAGAGGTCATGGAGTTCGCAGCACCTCGTCGATGTTGTGCGACAACGCACCTGTCAACGTCGTTGCGGGACGCACACCGCGAAGGACAGGGCTGATGTTGCGATCTATCAGCGCAGCGATTTTCGGCCAATCGGGAGTCACCGGTAGACCCTCGGCGTGTGCCGGCCCACCTGTGAGCACCGCGAGATTTCTAATTCTGCTGTGCGCCTTGGCAAAACCTGCCGAGTGGATCGCCGACTTCAACACGGGCACGAACAACCCGGATTCGGCGATCACGGCCTGCCCTACCGGGCCGGCAGCAAACTTCACGAACTCCCACGCCTGCTTCTTGCGCGGACTGCTCGCTGCGATTGCCAGCCCGGTGGTGCCGATATTCGAGTGGGCACCATGGCCTTTCGGTCCGACCGGCAAGACGGTGATGTCGAAATCCAGACCGGTGGCGCAGTCGAGTGTCTGGTATCGCCAATGCCCGCCGAGCGCCATCGCCGCGTGACCCGAGGTGAACAGGTCCGTCGTGGCCATCGACTGGGCCTCCGACGCGGTGGGTGCGACATTGTGCCGGTTGGCCAGATCGGCGTAGAACTGGATGCCGTCGATGAACGCGGCGTCGTCGAAGTTGAGGTGCGTCGGGTTGATCCGCGGATTTGACCACGGGACACCGTTGTTCATGCCGAACAACAGGGCCGAGTAATACGGTGCCCAGGTGTCGACGAATCCCCACTGCGTGACCCGACCCGTTCTGTCCCGCTTGGTGAGCGCCTTGGCTGCGTCGAGGAATTCGCCGAAACTCCACGGCTCATCCCACCGCCCGGGTGGCGGTGGGACGCCGGCCTCGGCCAACAGTGCCTTGTTGTAGAACAGGAAATTTCCCGACCACTGCTCCGGGAACGCGTACTGCCCGCCGTTGTAGGCGAACGTCTCGTAGAGCGCGGCCACACTGTCTGACTTGATCTCCGCGGCAAATTTGTTGTCCTGCGCCAACATTGTGTTGAGATCGAGCAGCACTCCCCGCTCGGCCAGTCCGGAGTAGGTGAACTCCCACGCCATCAGCACATCCGGACACTTGCCGCCCGCGCAATAGATCGACTCGTGCAGCAATGCGTCCGCTCCGGATAGCAGCGTCCGCACCTTGATGTCGGGATGTCTGCGCTGAAACGCTTCGATCACCCGCAACCGGGCGTCCCTCTCTTCGGGGTTGGCCGCGAAGAAGAATGTCAGTGCGTCGTCGTCCGAGCTGCAAGCGGTGGGCCACAGCGCCATCGACGCCGCACCGATCGCGCCGGCACCGCGCAGCAAGGTCCGCCGATCGAAGGGTCTACCGCGACCGAGGCTGGTGTTCGCATCACTGTGCGAAATAGCGCACCCGCTGAATTCCGGTGCCGCCCCGGGCCACATCGGCGAACAGGACGCCGCGCCGCTGCCCCGATGAGACCGAGGCCGCGACGGTGGTACCCGCGGCGATCAGCTTCGTCGCCGTCGCGCCCGAAAACCGCCCGATGAGCTGGGTGACGTCCGTCGCCGCGTCGTCACCGAAAGCGATTGTCGCACCGGATGACAATGCCTGGAGCGCGGCAAATCTGTCACCTCGTCCCACGGCGTTCACGAACGTGTCGACCAATGTTTTCTGTCGTGAACCCACGCGCCGGAAGCCGGCCGCGAAACCAGCGGTGCCGCGCAGCCGCTGATTGCGCATCAGTCCCCGCGAGAGCTGGACGCCGGCCGGCAGCGCCGACAGCCCATTGCCCAGAAACTGCAGGACCATCGCGGGCAGCTCCCAATACGCGCGCAGCATCGCGACCTTCCAGTCACCGTCGACCTGGCGCAGGTCGTAGCGCAGGAAAGCCGGAATCGTCATGGTGACAGCCGAACCCATCACCACCTCGAGATCGAGATCGCGGATCACCGACGAGCCAGCGACGATATCGAGGTCGCGGTGGAAGCTGATTTCACGCGGGCCGATGAAGGTGTCATAGAACCGACCGATCTCGGACGGACCCGTGTGCGGCGGCGAACCCACCGGATCTTCCACGCGTCCATCGTGGGTGAACAGGCTCACCCAGCCCTGGCGATCGTGGGCGGCCGCGGCTGCCGGCGAGCGCTCCACCGCCGCGAGCAGCGCCCGTTCCGTCGGGCCCGTCATCGGCTGGCCACGATCGCAACACCCGCCGCGCGTAGGGCGTCAAGAGCCGCTGCGGTGGAGTGCTCCCCCACACCGACGGTCAAATCCACCAGCACCCGGGTAGCCAAGCCCTGCCTCGCCGCGTCCGCCGCGGTCCATCGCACGCAATGATCGGTGGCGATGCCCACGACGTCGACCTGGTCGACCTGACGCTGCCGCAGCCAGTCAGCGAGCGAGGTGCCGTGGTCGTCGTGGCCGCTGAAGCCGCTGTAGCCGGCGTCGTAAGCGCCTTTACGAAAGACTGCCTCGAACCGGCCGGCGTCGAGATCGGCGTGGAAGTCCGCACCGACGCTGTCGACACGGCAGTGCGGCGGCCACGACGAGATGTAATCCGGATGATCGGAGAAATGGTCCCCGGGATCGACGTGCAGATCCTGGGTGGCAACCACGTGCTGGTAGTCAGCGCCGTCGGCCAGGTAGTCGCGGATCGCGCGCGCCAGGTTTGCCCCGCCGGCCACCGCCAACGAGCCGCCCTCGCAGAAGTCTTTCTGAACGTCGACGACGACCAGCGCGCGCATGACACCACGTTATCGCCGAGCGGGCCGGTGCAGAGTCACCGCGACCATTCCACTGGGTAGCATCGGCAACGTCAACGCCGCTAGCTGCGCGTTGCATCAGGTAGTTTGTCAAACTATAGTCCAGACACGTGTCCAGAAAGCTCGTCGCGGCCTCGCCCGAACCTTTCACCGTGCTGATTCTCGGCACCTCCACTTCAGATCGGGCGTGAGTATGCGGATTGCGCTGTTGTCATATCGCAGCAAACCGCACTGCGGCGGCCAGGGAGTTTACGTCCGGCACCTGAGCCGGAGCCTGGTCGAACTGGGACACCACGTCGAGGTGTTTTCCGGCCAGCCCTACCCCGAAGAACTCGACCCGCGGGTGGTGCTGACCGAGGTACCCAGCCTGGACATGTACCGCGAGCCCGACCCGTTCCGCATTCCGCATCCTCGGGAAATCCGGGATCGCATCGACCTCCTCGAGTTGGCCGGAGTCTGGACCGCGGGCTTTCCCGAGCCGCGCACGTTCAGCCTGCGGGCCGCGCGACTGCTGGCCGATCGACAGGGCGACTTCGACGTCGTGCACGACAACCAGAGCCTGGGCGTCGGCCTGCTGAGGATCGCGGCGACCGGTCTGCCCGTCGTCGCCACCGTGCACCACCCGATCACCCGTGACCGGCTGGTGGATCTCGCCGCGGCACGCTGGTGGCGCAAGCCGTCGGTGCGCCGATGGTACGGCTTTTTGGGAATGCAGGAGCGGGTAGCTCGCAGCATCCCCGAGTTACTGACCGTTTCGTCGTCCTCGGCGACCGACATCACCACCGACTTCGGCGTACACCCGGACCAGCTTCACGTGGTGCCGCTGGGCGTCGACACGGACATGTTCGCGCCGTCGTCGGAACCACGAGTGCCGGGCCGCGTCATGGCGATTGCCAGTGCGGACGTGCCACTCAAGGGCGTCGGGCACCTTCTGCAGGCGGTCGCCAACCTCCGCCATCACTACGACCTGGAGCTGCAGCTGGTCGCCAAGCTCGAGCCCAACGGCCCCACCGAGAAGTTGATCGCCGAGCTCGGTATCTCCGACATCGTCCACGTTTCCAGCGGACTGTCCGACGACGAATTGGCCCGGCTTTTTGCATCCGCTGAAATAGCCTGTATCCCTTCACTTTACGAAGGTTTCTCACTCCCCGCCGTGGAGGCGATGGCGAGTGGAACACCGATCGTGGCCAGTCGCGCCGGCGCGTTACCCGAAGTGCTGGGAACCGACGGCGGCTGCGCCAGGTTGGTTCCGCCCGGTGATGCTGCCGAGCTGACCCGCGTCGTGGGCGAGCTGCTGGACTCCCCCGACGAACTCAAACGGCTGGGCGCGGCCGGGCGACGTCGTGCCGTCGAGGTGTTCAGCTGGGAATCGGTGGCCGCCCAGACGGTGCGTGTCTACGAGCAGGCCATCGCCCGCACCGGGGCGGCCGGTGATCCGAGCGAAGCGGTGGGCGAGCTGTGCTGACAGTCGATTTCGATCGTCTCGGCATCGGCCCGGACAGTAAGGTCATCGACGTCGGCTGCGGTGCGGGCCGGCACAGCTTCGAGGCGTACCGGCGCGGCGCCGACGTCGTGGCATTCGATCAGAGCGCCAGCGACATCAGCGACGTCGACACGATGTTTCGCGGCATGGCGGATGCCCACGAGGTGCCGGCATCGGGCCGTGCCGAAGCCGTCGTCGGCGACGCCCGGGCACTGC
Source organism: uncultured Actinomycetota bacterium (assembly GCA_963737375.1). Lineage (GTDB taxonomy): Bacteria > Actinomycetota > Actinomycetes > Mycobacteriales > Mycobacteriaceae > Mycobacterium. The sequence continues at coordinate 62,381 of CAVTSP010000001.1, read as the reverse complement.
CCTATCCCGACCAGACCTTCGACTGCGTGATCGCCTCGGAGATCCTCGAACACATTCCGGGCGACGACGCCGTTATCGCCGAGTTGATTCGGGTGCTCAAAGTCGGCGGCACGCTGGCGGTCACAGTGCCGCGGTGGCTTCCCGAACAAGTCTGCTGGTTGCTCTCCGACGATTACCACAGCAACGAGGGCGGCCACATTCGTATCTACCGAGCCAACCAGCTACGCGGCAAAATCACCGACCGCGGCATGACATTCACCCACACCCATCACTCACACGCGTTGCACTCCCCGTTCTGGTGGCTCAAATGTGCTGTAGGCGTTGATAAGTCGGATCACCCCGCAGTCACCGCCTACCACCGGATGTTGGTGTGGGACATGATGCAGCGCCCCTTGCTGACCCGGCTGGCCGAATCGACGTTGAACCCGCTGATCGGCAAGAGCGTCGCGTTGTACTTCGAGAAACCGGTACCCGCCGTTGAGCTGGTCTAAAGTACCGGGCGTCGCCGGCGTCCTGTCCCCCGAGCAGTGCCGCCAGACGGCGGAGTCGATTGCGGCACTTCAGTATTCATCAGGTGAGATTCCCTGGTCCGAGGGCGGCCATACCGATCCGTGGGATCACGTTGAATGCGCGATGGCGCTCACCGCGGCCGGGCTGATCGAAGTCGGCGCGGCGCGCGTACGACTGGTGTCGCCGTCAACAGCGGGCGGACGGGTCCTGGCCGATCCAACTGCGCGCCGGCGTCGTCGAAGACGCCAACAGCGACAGCAACTTCTGCGCGTACGTGGCGGTCGGCGTCTGGCATCACGTGCTGGTCACCGGCGATCGGGGCTTTGCGACGACGATGTGGCCGACGGTGCGCGCCGCCATCGACTTCGTATTGGATCTTCAGCTTGAGGGTGGCGAAATCTGTTGGGCACGTAGCCCTTCTGGGCCACTGACCGAGGCGCTGCTGACCGGCTGCGCGAGCATTTTCCACAGTATCCGGTGTGCGCTCGCGTTGGCGAATTTGCTCGATGAGCCGCAACCCGAATGGGAGCTCGCACTCGGCCGGCTGGGACATGCGATCGCCGTCCATCCCTCGGCTTTCACCGAGAAGCCGCATCACTCGATGGACTGGTACTACCCGATCCTCGGTGGCGCGATGCGCGGTAGCGCCGCAACGGCCCGGATCGCCGACAGGTGGGGTGATTTCGTCGTCGACCGGCTGGGCATCAGGTGTGTCGACGACCGGCCGTGGGTGACCGGAGCCGAAACCTGCGAACTGGTGCTGGCCCTCGACGCGCTAGGTGACCGGCAGGCAGCGCTGACACAGTTCACCGCCATGCAGCACCTGCGGGAGAAAGACGGTTCGTACTGGACCGGGCTGGTGTTCAGCGACGGAAAGCGTTGGCCTGTCGAGCGCACCACCTGGACGGGCGCCGCGGTGATCCTCGCCGCCGACGCACTGTCCCGCACCACCGCGGGCAACGGCATCTTCCGTGGCACCGAACTGCCGCGCGGCCTGGAAAGCGACTACGACTGCGAGTGCGCGGCCAGCCAGTCGGATCGCTAAACCGCCACCCCGGAATCACCGGCGGTCCGCTCCAACACCCGCATCGACCCGGTCGCGGACTTCTCCGTGAACGCGCCACTTTCCAATGCGCGGCAATAGATCTCGTAAGGCGGCCGTCCGCCGTCGCGCGGATCCGGGAAGACATCGTGAATGATCAGCGCGCCTCCGGCACTGACCCACTTCGCCCAGCCGTCATAGTCCTTGCGCGCGGCCTCCTCGCTGTGGCCGCCGTCGATGAACAGCAGTTGCAGCGGCGTGCGCCAGCCCTGAGCAACCACCGTCGACTTACCGACCACCGCGACCACATTGTCGTCCAGCGCGGCCTCGTCGAGGGTGTGGCGCAGTGCGGGAAGCGTGTCGAAACGCCCGGTGACGGAGTCGACCAGCGACGTGTCGTGAAACTCCCATCCGGGCTGATGCTCCTCGGAGCCGTGGTGGTGATCGACGGTGTAGAGCACGCTGCTACACGCTCGCGCCGCGGCACCCAGCAGCACCGTCGACTTGCCGCAGTACGTCCCGATCTCGACGCCGACGCCGTGGTCGAGGTAGCTCATCGCGACGTCGTACAACGTGCGGCCCTCGTCAGCGGGCATGAAGCCGGTCACCCGATCCGCCAGGGCGAATAACCGGCTGGTCAGCTCGTCGTAGGCAGTGCGATCTGTAGAGGACACCATTCCCTGAACGTAGTGCACGGAGCCCGTCATTCGGTTGCCGCACCCGGGTCGGTGTAGTAGTGTCCGGACACGTGTCCAACCCGGTAGTTCGGGAATCGACCAGACGGCGCCTGACCGCGAAGCAAGCCGACACCGTTGACCGACTGGGCAACGCAGCAATCGGTGTGCTGAGCCGAGAAGGCTTCTCCGGGTTGACGATTCGTATGGTCGCCGCGGAGGCGGGCGTTGGCACAGCCACGGCCTACACATACTTCTCCTCGAAAGAGCACCTGGTCGCGGAGGTTTTCTGGCGGCGGCTGGCGTCCAGCCCTGTGCAGCCGACTGAGTCGCCGGACCTGAACGTCCGCGTGATCGCCGTGCTACGGCAGATCGCGTTGCTCGTTGCCGACGAACCCGCACTGGCCGGTGCGGTCACCAACGCGTTGCTCAGTACGGATCCCGAGGTCGAGCATCTGCGGCTACGTATCGGCCGCGAAATACATCAACGCCTGGTCACCGCTTTGGGCGACGGACACGCGCCTGACCTGGTCGAATCACTCGAGCTCCTGTACGCGGGAGCTCTGGTACGGGCCGGAATGGGTTACGCGTCCTACACCGAGATCGCCGATCGGCTGGAGACCTCGGCGCGACTCCTATTGACCCAGAAGCCATAGCAGGAGGCCGCGGGCTGGCATGATCAACGCCCATGAACGCCGTCGACCATCCTGAACGCGATCAGGCCTGGGACACCACGGCGCGATCAGAGACTGAAACCCAACGGTTAGACCGCAATTGGCTCAGCCTGCTGCAGGAATTGCGAGTCGTCCAGACCGGGGTCCAGCTGCTCACCGGCTTCTTGTTGACGCTGCCGTTTCAGCCCCGCTTCGACGTGCTGAGTGCGACGATGCGAATCGTCTACCTGGCGACGGTCGGGTGCTCGGTCGGTGCCACCGTGTTGTTGGAAGCTCCGGTCGGGATGCATCGCCTATTGTTTCGCCGGCACCGAACCCAGTTCCTGGTATCCGCGGCGGACCGGCTCGCGTATGCAGGTTTGCTGCTGATGGGCTTGGCGCTGATCGGGGTCATCGTGATCATTTTCGTCGCGGTGGCCAGTACCACTGCGGGTGCCATCGCCGGGGCGTGCGCTGCCGTCGCTCAACTCGGTTTCTGGGTGGTGTTGCCGCTGTGGGTGCGCCACCGAACACCCCCACCAGCGCCTTAGGCTGTCTGCCGGCCCGGTTTGCATGGGGCACAAGCTGGGTAACACATCCGTCATGTTGATTCGCAGAGTCGCGCGCCCCTTGCTGTCCGCAGTGTTCATCGGCCAAGGCATCGAGACGTTACGCAATCCGTCGGTCACCCTCGAAGCCACCGAGCCCACCGTCGCGGCGCTTCGAAGCCTGCCAGAGCCGTACGGAGACAAGATTCCGTCAAACCCCGAGACGGTCGCGCGGATCAACGCCGCCGTTCAGGTCAGTGGCGGTCTGTTGCTCGCCACCGGAAAACTGCCGCGAATCGCCTCGGCGGCACTGGCAATCACGGTGATACCGGGCAGCCTTGGCGGGCATCTATTTTGGACCGAAAAGGACCCGCAACGTAAGACGGAGCAGCGCCGCGCCCTGCTGACCGATCTGAGTCTGTTGGGCGGACTCATCATCGCCGCGGCCGACACCGCGGGCAAGCCGTCACTGGGATGGCGTGGCAGGCGGGCGGCTAGCCGGCTTTCGGAGGCGGTGACGTCGGCTATACCGCTGACGGGATCCGACGATTCGGTGTTCGATTCCGAGCTGGCCGAACGAATCACGCACGGCCTGCACGCCGGTGCCGAGCGCAGTCGGGAACTGGCCAGTGCGGCGGCCGAACGAAGCGCGCCCGTGGTTGAGGCTGCCCGCAAACGCGGCGAGGAGTTGGCCAGCACCGCCGTCGAGCGCAGCGCACCCGTCGTCAAGAAGGCCCGCAAGCGCGCGCGCAAACGTGGCGCCGAACTGGCCGACGCTGTGCGCGAGCGCGGTGCCGACCTGGCTGAGACCGCGCGCGAGCGCGGGAGCGAACTCGGCGAGAAGGCGTTAGAGCGCGGCAGCGAATGGGCCGATATCGCGCGCGACCGAGGCAGCGAATGGGCGGACGTCGCCCGCGAACGCGGCGCCGAACTGGGTGAACGAGCCTACGAACGGGGCAGCGAGTTGGCCGACACGGCTCGCGAACGCGGCGGCGAACTGGCTCACCAGGGACGAGTCAAAGCCCGCCGCTGGCGCTGATCGGGCCGAGGCGTCTTCCGGCTTTCAAGGTCGCCCACATCGGACTGCGTGCGCGGTTAAATTGAGGCTCACCGCTGCAAGGAGCCCACGCCATGACGTCAGCCGATTTCGATCCCGACTTTCCCTCGTACCGCTTTCCGGCGGGTTCGCCGCAGCGGCCCTACGTTCACCCCGGTGACTTGCTACCGCGATTCTTCGCCCGGCTGATCGACGGCATCGTGGTGAACATCGCGGTGTTCCTATTGACGATGTTCGTCTTCCGTGACTACGGGTATTTGGTGACCGGCCTGTTCTCCGGGGTCCTGATGTTCGGCTATTTCGTCTTGCTCGAAGTGACCCAGGGTGCGAGCTTGGGCAAGCGACTGCTCGGCTTGAGCGTCCTCGGCCCGGGCGGGCGGCCCAGGCCCGACGTCTTCCAATCGGCCATCCGCAACTCGTTCACCTTGCTGGCAATGGTGGCTTACCTCGGTCCCCTGCTGGCGTTTGCCGCCTACGCGGTCATCGCCGTGACGATCAACGCCAGCCCGTGCAAGCAGGGCAAGCACGACGAGTTGGCCGGCGGCACCCAAGTGATCAAGGTCTAGCTGCGAGATACCGGGCAAAAGTTTCGACGATGGTCTCGACGCTCTGTCCGACGTCGATCGCCAACCCGCGCTCGTCGGAATCGAGCGGCTCGAGCACATCTAATTGCGACGTCGCCAACGACGGTGGCATGAAGTGTCCGGTGCGTTCGGCCTGCCTGCGGTGGATCAGCTCCGGTGAACCCGTCAGATGCAGGAACTCGATAGTCGCTCGGTGCGAACGCAATTGGTCGCGGTATCGGCGTTTGAGCGCCGAACAAGACATCACGCCGCGCTCATGGTCGGCGAGCCACCGGCCCACGGCGGCCAGCCACGGATAGCGGTCGTCGTCGTCGAGGGGCGTGCCCGCGGACATCTTCGCGATGTTGGCTGCGGGATGAAAGGCGTCGGCATCGGCGAACGGGATCTCGAGTCGGGCGGCCATCGCCGCGCCCACCGTCGACTTACCTGACCCGGACACGCCCATCACCACGATTGATGTGTCTGGTGGACAACGCTTTTCAGACACTGTGCCCGCTACTGCGATGGCAGATTACGGTTCCACTCCAGCCAGCCCACACCGGACCGCCCGTCGTCCGTACTCACAGTGGCCCAGACCCGCGGAAATTGGCTGACCCGGCCGTCTTTGGCGACCAGCCGTAGTGGTGCGTGCCCGCGTACCTCGACCGTCGCGGTAATGCCACCGGGGTTGAGCGCCAGCGTCGCGGTGACCGGGAGGCCGTCTTCATCGAATGTCTGCGTCGGCGAGATGGTTTGCAACTCGGTGACCGTCCCGCTGCGGTCCTGAACGTATCCGACACTCATCGGCGGAACCCCGGGGATTTTGAGGTCCACCCCATGCACGTGGGTGCCGTCGTCGAGGTGCAGCGCGCTCCAGAGCCAGTCCATGCTCCACCAGTCCCGCGCTCCCCAGGAGTGGTCCCGCTGCCCGGGCACCGCGTCGAGGGTGTAGCGACGACCGTCGACGGTAACGGATCCTGTTACTGTGCAGGGAATTTCGTATCGGGTTGCCACCCGGTATTGGTATGGCGTGCCGTCGGTGGTCCACTCGAGTTCGATCTCCACGTCGGCCGGTTCACCGGGTTCGCCTCGCAGCAACCCGGCCGGATCGACATAGGACTGACCGTGGCCGCGAAGCGCTACCCGGTAGGTTCGCAGCGGTTCGACGGCCGAATGCGTGAAATCGATCGCACCAGTGCGCACCGCCCACGGGCCCGCCGGCAACGGAACCTCAAAGTCGACGATGGCGACGGTGGGCAGGCCCGGACCGCACAACAGGGCATGCAGCCAGGCGGTCTGCTGGTTGGGGATCAGCCCGAGACGTATCCAACCACCGAATCCTTGTGCCGCATCAGCGAAGTCGGCATACCAGCTCTCGTTCCAGAGCGGCTCATCGGCCGGGGTGTGGGCCGACTCGTCATCAGTCGACGGGCGGAGCGGCTCGACCGCCGCCGGCGCCGGCAGGATGGCCAGTGCATCGGTATCCAGCACATGCTCGCAATGCCGTTGCAGCATCGTCATGAACATCGCATCACCACGTTCGGTGCGCTCCACCAGCATCGACGACACGATGGCCATCATCACCCCGAAGAAGCTCTGCCTGCGCACTCCTTCGCGCACATCGGCCAGGCTGATCGGCGCCTGCGACCCGAGCGCGCGGTGGTAGCCGTCCAGCAGCGCGTCGTAGTGCTTACGGCGATCTACGACCGGCAGTGCGCAACCCAAGAAGTAGGCCAGATCGGTCATCGCGGGACCCCAGGTGACCGTCTGCCAATCAACCACGGTCAGTGGGCGTTCCGCGCCGTCAGCGCCGAACAGCAGGTTGTCCAAGCGATAGTCGCCGTGAATCAAACCGTGGATCCGGTCGTGAGCCGCCTCCTCTGCCAGGTAGCCGTCGAAGCCACCGACCAGTCGCTCGCACACCAGCCGATGCTGCGGCGAGATCTGGTCACCGTAGCGATCGACGAATCCGGCGAACAGTGCGGTGATCAACGCCTGGTTGATCGGTGCGTCGCGATTGAGCCACGACGCGTCAGCGAGCGTGGTGTCACCCAGCAACGGGCCCTGCAGGCGGGCCAATTCGGTGACGGCGGTGTGAGCCTGCTCCGTTGTGGCGCCCCGGAGTTCATCGCCGACGACGGCCGGGGTCGCATCGCCGAGCAGCACGTCGAAAATGCCCGACGCCGCGTCGAACGCGTTGTGGTAGCACGGCGCGACCGGACCGTGCAGGCGCGGAGCGATGTCGCGGTAGAAGGACACTTCACGCTCGTAGAGGCCCAGCGTCATCCCGGTTTGACGACTCATCGGGTCGGTGGCCGCGACCTTCAGCACCACCGAGTCCGGCCGGTCGGCCGGCGCACTTTCGGCACAGTCGGCGTACTTCAGCTGGACCCGATAGCACTCGCTCATCTGGCCCGTGCCGATCCGTTCGGCGGTGAAATCGGTTACGGTTCCGGCGCCGATGGTCGCCGTCAGCCAGTCAGCGCTGAGGTCGGCCGGCCGTTCGACGACGTTGTCGGTGTGCGGTGTCATGGCTCATCCACGAAACCACATCCACCGTCATCGCGCCAGGGAAAACCCTTCCCAGGCCAGCCGCCGCTCGGGGTGCGGGTCGAACTCGAGATGGGACCTGTGGTCGAAGACCATCACCGCGCGATCGGTGGCGGTGTAGGTCGGCCAGTCGTCGCCAGGGTTGCCCATGCGACTGAATGATCGCCAGCACCTTTGCACTTCGCGGGTGACCCGCAAGGCTGACCGGCGATCGATGGGCGCGGTCAGCAACGCGCCGAGCTTGGTGCGGTAGAACCCGAAGACCGCAAGCAGCTCGGTGGCGTGCGTGGCCCCCAGCCCCGACCAGCGCAGCACCCGGGGCGCGTAGTCGTACCGGTAGAGATACGTGGGCGCGTGGCTTCCGTGGGCTTCGGCCATTGCCCACGCCGCTGAGCCGAAGGCGAAATCACCGCCCAGTTGGATGCACGCCGACCGCTCGGGGTAGTCCGGGTAAGCGCCGGTAATGCGTTCCCGTGCAACCGGATCGACTTCGGCCAGCAGCGCTTCGATCATCGGCTCGTTCGTCGGCAACAGTTGTAGGAATCGGGTGAACAGCCGGCCCTCGTCGGCGTTGGTCCCGACGATGAGCGGAACACGATGTGCTTTGCCCTGTTGCATCGCATCGACCGGGTCCAATGGCAACACATCGTCACCGAATACCGGTCCGATGGGGAACGCGCCCAACATGTCTCGCACACCGTCGTTGATCAGACGGTTTTGCGCCGCGACCAATTCCGCCGGGGTCGCCTTCATCAGCGCATCGACGGCATCGTGCTCACCGGCTCCCAGTACGGTGGCGAAGCGCGCCGCGAACTCGGCGGCGACATCGGTGGGCCGTGTCATACCGCTGGCCGGGCTCTCTGAAATCACTTGAGCGAAAAGGCCTTCGGCGTCCGGCGCGGTCATCAACGCCGCTACGGCATGCGCACCGGCGCTTTCGCCGAAAATTGTCACATTGGCCGGGTCCCCGCCGAATACGGCGATGTTGTCTTTGACCCAACGCAGCGACAGGATCAGATCGCGGAGAAACAGATTGCTGTGGATGGTGACGTCCGACGTCGACAGCGACGACAGATCCAGGCAACCCAGTGCGCCGAGCCGATAGTTGACCGAGACATAGATGCAGCCGCGCTTGGCCAGCGCCACCCCGTCGTAGATCGGTGTGGCCGAGCTGCCCATGATGTATCCGCCGCCGTGCACGAAGACCATGACGGGCAGCGGTTCGGTGGGCGTTGCCTCCGGTGCCGTGACGTTGAGGGTGAGGCAGTCCTCTCCCATCGCCTGATATTTGCCGACGCCGAGGATGGCGTAGCGATGCTCCTGCGGCGCGCATTTGGTGAAGCCGTGGCAATAACGCACACCCCGCCAGGGTTGGGCCGGCTCGGGCGCCCGGAACCGCAGCGCACCCACCGGCGGCCGGGCGTAGGGGATGGATCGCCAGCGGTGGACGCCGTCGCGGGTGAAGCCTTCGACGGTCCCTGCGGTAGTCGTCACGCGGACCGTGTGTTCGTGCATCACCTGACGGTAGCGAACGTCAGGGGGTGGCGCTCGGCAGGTCCGGTTCGAGCACCTGGATCGTTCCGCTGGTGCCGTCGACCTCGATCAGCGCCCCGGGCGGGAGGCGTCGTGTCGCGTCGTGCACATCGACCACGCAGGGAATACCGAATTCGCGGGCTACTACGGCCGCGTGTGACATCGGTCCACCGAGTTCGGTGACGACAGCGCCCGCGTAGGTGAACGCGGCGGTGTATCCAACGTCGGTGACTTCGGCGACGAGGATCTCCCCGGCTTGCAAGTCGTCGATGGTGTCCGGCCGGACGATCCGGACCCGGCCGCGGACGCGGCCGCCGCTGACGCCGGCCCCGGTCAGGCCCTGGCCGGCTGAAAGCAACGGTGCCGAGACGGTTATGGGTCGCCAGTCTCCGCTGAAGACTGCGGGTGGTACCACGTCGGCGAGCCGGCGCTGTTCGGCGCGGCGGCGCGCCACGAGGCCCGCAGTGTCGGCGGGTAGCGCGTCGAGTTCGTCGACCAGCAGATAGAACACGTCGTCGGCTGTCTCGAGCTTTCCGGTTTTCACCAGCCTGCGTCCGAGCTCACGAAGTAGGTTGCGCAGCAGCCAGTTCGCGCGCACCATCCGGTCACGACGGACTTCGCGGTCGCGAATCTGGTGGGCGGCCAGCAGCGCCACCGGCCGAGCGCGAAGCGGGATCGACGGGCGCGATGTCTCCGAACGGGTTGGCGTGGCAAGTGATTTCGCGGCCATCCGGAGAATCAGTTCCGGATCGTCGGCGTAGCTGGATGATCGCATCTCCAGCTCCGCGGGACCGCGGTGCCCGAACGCCTTCAGTTCGGCGAGCAGAATCGCGTGGAACTCCGGCGCCCGGGTGGACAGCTCGTCGAGGTGATCACCGGTACCGGCCAGGATCCGGAGCACGTTGGGATCACGGTGCGCGGCATCCGCGATTCGATACACCGCGCTCAGTGGACCCGCGCTGGCCAACTCCTGGCCGACTGGCAGCACCATGTCGCGTCCGTTCAGACCGCGCAGGATCGTACTGAGTGCGGCGAACGCCAAGAATGACCCCGATGCCAGCACCCAGCCGTCGACAACGTGGTCGCGAGCCAACAGGATCAAGCTCTGCAGTCGCGCATCGGCGATCTGCGAAAGATCGCCCGCCGCAATCTCTTCCAGTCGCGCGACGTCCTCAACGAAGTCACCCGTGTCACGGTCTGCACCGATGATCAGGCCGGCCAGGTTGACCCCGAACACACCCAGGTTGCGGATGGTGCGCAGCGGGCCCGCGGCGCTGCGTGATTCGGGCGGTAGCTGGTGCTCGCCGTGTATCGGCATGGAGGCCACGCTCGGGCCGAAGAACTGGCTCTGCCGGACCACCGTCCCCGGCCTCACGAAGGGCACGACTTCGGCCATGTAATGCGCGGTCGTGATGGCGCCGTACAGTCGGTGGGCGAACACTCCGACAGTGCGCGTAGCCATTTCGCGCTGGATCAGTCCGCCAGGACGCAGGCGTCCGGCGATGACCGCACCCGATGCGCGTAGTCCTTTGACCGTCACCGACGCCGACGACGGCGAGAAGGGCCCGGGCAGTGCTTCAGACAGATTGGTGGCCAGATATGTCGGGAAGCGGCGGTCGATCGGTGTATCGAACTCGCCGTTGCCGCCGTCGGGGCCGGCCATCTCCGTCGCAACGCCGTCTGCGGCCGGGACATCGACCGCCGGGATGTCCTGCACGCGCGTCAATCGCCACGGCAGCGACGCCGACCACGGGCCGATGCTCACCTGGCCACGCACTGCCAAGGCGACGTCGTCCAGACAGTCCCGGGCGGTCCAGGCCGGATTGACATTCCATTTGTCCTGCAGCAGAGCGGTATCCAACGATGGCGCACTCAGCAGGAGGTCGAGTTCGGGCCCCACACTCAGCTTTCGAAGCAGTCGGGGCGCCAGCGGCCGCCCGAGCTTGGCGGCTATCTCACCGAGGGTGAGCTCTCCGGGTGCGGCGAGGTTCACCGCTCCGCTGCCGACGTCCGGGTCGACGGCGGCGCGGACGAAGGTCCGGTGCGCGTCGTCGCTGTGCACGACTTGCAGGGTGCGGTTCGCGGTACCGGGGAAGAACGGGGAAGCCAATGCTCGCCGCACCCAGTTGTCGACGCCGCGGCCGAGAATCGCTGCGGCGCGAATCGTCACCCACTCGGCTCCGGACGCGACGATCATCTCTTCGGCGCGAGCCTTGTCCATGCCGAGCACCGACACCGGTTTCAGCGGATCATTTTCCGACCGCAGCGGACCACTTCCGCCGACGCCGTAGACGTGGGCCGACGAGGCGAAGACGATGCGACGGGTCCCGCTGTGGCGTGCCGCGTCGAGCACGTTGACGGTGCCGCCGATATTGACCTCATGGTCGCTGGGTTGACCCGAAGCCGGATTAGGCGCCCACGCGCAGTGCACGACGACCTCCGCACCCGCAACCGCCTGCCGCACCGCGGCGGCGTCGCGAATGTCGCCCTGCACGAAGGTCGCTTGGCTCGGCCAGCTTTCGGGTTGACGGCGAGCCAGGCCCACGACGTCATGGCCCGCGCTGAGCAGGCGTAACACGATGCCGCGACCAACGACTCCGCCGGCCCCGGTGACAGCGATCCTCATGGGCTAGTCGTCGTCGTCGAGAAAAGCGGCGTTGACCAGGTCGTCGAGATCCATTGTCGCTAGGTCTTTTTCCTTGTCTTGATCTGCGTCTGCGCCATGGGCCTCGTTGGCCAGGCCAAGCAACAGGTCCAGCACTCCGGCCTGCCGCAGTCGCTTGACCGGGATGGACGCCAGCACCCGCTGGATCTCCGCTTCACCGGGTGCAGCTTTGGGGGCTACCTCGGCCGAGGCGCCGACCAACTCCTGACGGAAGTACCCCGCCAGCGCTGCGGAGTTCGGGTAGTCGAAGATCAGCGTCGGCGAAAGCGGCAGCCCGGTGGCGGTTTTGAGCCGGTTACGCATCTCGACAGCGGTCAGCGAGTCGAAGCCCAATTCCTGGAATGCCATGTCTGGGTCGATGGAGTCCGGGGTGCTGTTACCCAGCACGGTCGCGATATGCGAGCGCACCAGATCCAGCAGCACCGACTGCTGATCGTCCTCGGGCAGACCGTCGAGCCGTTGCAGCAGTGCGGACTTCGACTTGGCGGCGGCCAGCGAGTCGTCGACCTGACGTCGCGCCGGCGCGTTGATGAGGTCGACGAACATCGGCGGCAGGGTGCCCCCGTCGAACTTCACCCGCAGGGCGGCGGTGTCGATGTGGGCGGGCAGCAGGAACGGCTCGTCGATCACCATCGCGGTATCGAGCAGTTGCAGCGCCTGCGTCGAGGACATGGCCACGATGCCGTCGCGGGCGAACCGTGCGAAGTCGACCGCCTCGAGGTCGCCGGTCATGCTGCTGGTCTGATCCCACAGACCCCAGCCCAGCGAGATCGCCGGCAGACCGCGCGTCCGGCGATGCACCGCCAAGCCGTCCAGGAAGCTGTTGGCCGCTGCGTAATTCGCCTGGCCCGACGATCCCACCAGCCCGGCCATCGAGGAGAACATCACGAACGCCGACAGGTTCGAATCCTTGGTCAGCTCATGCAGATTCCAGGCCGTGTCCACCTTGGCCCGCAGCACCGCGTCCATCCGCTCCGGCGTCAGCGACGTCACCACCGCGTCGTCGAGCACACCCGCGGTGTGGATCACCGCCGACAACGGATGCTGGACCGGAATGTCGGCGAGCACCTTGGCCAGCGCCACCCGATCGGCGGCGTCGCAGGCGACGATCGACACCTCGGCACCGCCGGCGGACAACTCCGCAGCGAGCTCCGCGGCACCGGGCGCGTCCGGGCCGCGCCGACCGATCAGCACCAGGTTTCGCACAGCGTGATTGGCCACGACGTGACGCGCCAGCGCCGAACCGGCCATTCCGGTACCGCCGGTGATCACCACGGTGCCCAACGCCCAGGCATCCGGCATCGTCAACACCACCTTGCCGGTGTGACGAGCCTGGCTCAGGTAACGCAGCGCCGCGGGCGCACGCCGCACATCAAAAGTGGTGACCGGCAACGGGCGCAGCGTCGCGTCCTCGAACAGCGCAGCAAGGTCGGACAGCATCCGCTCGATGTGATCGGCCCCCGCCTCGAACAAGTCGAAGGCGCGGTAATGCACGCCGCTGTGTTCCGCGGCGACCTCACCCGCGTCACGGATGTCGGTCTTACCCATCTCGAGGAAGACCCCACCGGGGACGAGAAGTCGCAACGAGGCGTCGACGAAGTCACCGGCAAGCGAATCCAGCACCACGTCCACGCCACGACCACCCGTCGCTGCCCGGAACTTGCCCTCGAACTCCAGCGAGCGGGAGTCCCCGATGTGGTCATCGTCAAAGCCCATCGACCGCAACGTGTCCCACTTGCCCTGGCTGGCGGTGGCATAAACGTCCAGCCCGAAGTGCCGCGCTAGCTGCACCGCGGCCATGCCTACGCCACCGGCGCCGGCGTGGATCAGGATCCGCTGGCCCGCCTTGACATCGGCCAACGCGGTCAGCGCGTAGTAGGCCGTCGCGAACACCACCGGTGCGGTCGCAGCCTCGGTGTAGGACCATCCCGACGGGATGTCCATCAGCAGACGCGCATCGGTGATCGCCATCGTGCCGGTGCCCTCGGGGAACAACCCGGTCACCCGGTCACCGACGGCGAAACGGCGAACATCGGGGGCGGTTTCGATCACGACACCCGACGCCTCCACGCCCATGACAGCGTTTTCGTCGGGATACAGACCGAGCGCGATCATGACGTCGCGGAAGTTGGCCGGCATGGTGCGAACCGCGACCCGTACCTGACCGGCGTCCAGAGCTGCGTCAGCGTCCGGGATCGGTTCGAGCACCAGGTTCTCGAACGTGCCCTTGCTGGACATGCCTAGTCGCCACGCGTCGCCGGCCGGCGGCACCAGCAGTGCGTCCACCGCGCGGCTGCCGTGCACCCGGCCCGCGAACACCGTGTCGTCGCGCACCACAACCTGCGGCTCACCGGCCGCCAGTAGCGCGGCTATCGTCGTATCACCCAGTGGCGCATCAGAATCCGCCAACACGATGCGGCCCGGGTGCTCGGTCTGCGCCGAGCGCACCATTCCCCAGACCGCGGCGCCGGCTAGGTCGGTGACGTCCTCCCCCGGCAGTCCGACCGCACCACGCGTCGATACCACCAACGTTCCGGAATCATGCTCGTCGAGCCACGTTTGCAACGCGGCGAGTGCCTCGTGGGTGCGACGGTAGGTGGAGCCCAGCGCGTCGTCGTCGGCGGGCTGAGACTCGAACACGTCGTAGGACGGTGTCTCGGTATTGGATCCAAGCGCCGCAGGCGACCAGACCACTTCGAAAATCCGGTCGGGTCCCGAACCCGACACCGCGGCCATCAACTGCTGCCGCGACACCGGACGTGCCACCATGGAGGCCACCGACAACACCGGAAGCCCCAGCGCGTCAGACAGTTCCACCGACACCGAAGACAGGCCAGAAGGCACGATGCGCGCCCGCACCGACGATGCGCCGGCCGCGTGCAGCGACACGCCCTGCCACGAGAACGGCACCAGGACAGCGTCTTTGCCATCCTCGTCGGCCTCGGTGGCGATGATCATCGCGTGCAGCGTGGCATCGAGAACCGCGGGGTGTACCCCGAATCCGGCCGGCGACACCCCGGCGTCGCCGGGCAGTGACACGTCGGCGAAGATCTCGTCGCCGCGGCGCCACACAGCGGTCAGTCCCTGGAACGCCGGGCCGTAGCCGTAGCCGCGCGCCGCCAACCGCTCGTAGAGCCCGTCGATGTCGACCGGAGTCGCCCCCGGTGGTGGCCAGGCACCCAGATCGGTGCCAGGCTCGACGGCGCCGGGCCGCACGATGCCTTCGGCGTGCAGGGTCCATCCCGAGTGCGCGTCGGCGCGGGACAACACCGACACCGCACGCTGGCCCGATTCGTCGGCACCATCGACGACCACCTGCACGGCCACCGAACCGGTTGCCGGGATCACCAGCGGGGCCGCCAGCGTCAACTCGTCGACGACCGAGCAGCCGACCTCGTCACCGGCGCGGATGGCCATCTCGACAAAGCCGGCACCCGGGAAGATGACTACTCCGCCGACCGCGTGATCGGACAGCCAGCCCTGCGACCCGGCCGAGAGCCGGCCGGTCAGCAGAACCCCGCCCGAGGTCGGCAGTTCGACCACCGCGCCCAACAGTGCATGCTCGCTGGCCAACAGCCCGAGTCCCTCGGCATCGACCGCGGCTTCATCGGAGGACAGCCAAAAACGGCGTCGCTCAAACGCATACGTCGGCAGCTCGACGAATTCGGCGCCGGGCAACATCGCGCGCCAATCCACGCCGACGCCCGACACGAACGCCCGCGCCACACCGGCCATCAGGCTGTCAGTTTCGGGACGGTCTTTGCGTAGCAACGGCACCGACGCGATATCGGCCTCGGCCAGCGACTCCTCGATCGAGGAGGTGAGGCCACCACCGGGGCCCACTTCCAAGAATCGGCTGGCGCCAGTCGAATTCGCGTAGCGGATGCTGTCGGCAAACCGCACCGCCGCGCGGATGTGCTGCGTCCAGTAGTCGGCCGATGCGAAGTCGTCGCCGGCCAGTTCTCCGGTGACATTGGAGATCACCGGGATGGTGACCGGGTTGACCGTCAGTTCCCTTGCCGCTGCTTTGAATTCGACGATCATCGGTTCCATCAGCGGCGAATGGAACGCATGCGACACCGCAAGCTGATGAACTCGCCGGCCCTGCGCACGCAGCTGCTCCGCGATGGCGTTCACCGCGTGCTCGTCACCTGACACCACGACCGAGGATGGGCCGTTCACCGCGGCGATTCCGACGTTGTCGGTCAGCAGCGGGCGCACTTCGTCTTCGCTAGCCTGCACGGCGACCATGGCGCCGCCGGCCGGCAGCGCCTGCATGAAGCGGCCGCGCGCGACCACCAGCAGCGCGGCGTTCTCCAGCGACAGCGCACCGGCAACGTGCGCCGCGGTCAGTTCGCCGACCGAGTGGCCCATCACGAAGTCCGGCCGCACTCCCCAGGATTCCAGCAGACGGTATAGCGCAACCTCGACGGCGAACAGTGCGGGCTGAGCGAATTCGGTGGTGTTCAACAGGCTTTCGTCATGGCCCCACATCACTTCGCGCAGCGGACGCAACAGGTGGCGGTCCAGTTCACCGACCGCGGTGTTGAATGCTTCGGCGAAAACGGGATAGGTGGCGTGTAAGCCCATGCCCATGCCCAGCCATTGCGAGCCTTGGCCGGGGAAGACGAACACGGTCTTGCCGTTAAGCCCGGTGCCTGTGATGACCGATCCGCCCGGCTGACCATCGGCGAGTTCGGCCAGACCGGTCAGCAGTGGTTCGCGGCCGTCACCGAGCACCACCGCACGATGCTCGAACGCGGTGCGACCCGCCAGCGACCAAGCCACGTCGGCCACCCCCAATTCGATTCGGGGACCGACGAATCCGGCCATCCGCGAGGCTTGTGATTCCAGCGCCGCCGTCGACTTGGCCGACACCGCCCACGGTATGACCGCCAGCGGCGAAATCGGTGTGGCGTCAGCGGTCTGCTCGACCGGCGGGGCGGACTCGACGATCACGTGTGCGTTGGTGCCGCTGATGCCGAACGACGAGACACCGGCCCGGCGCGTCCGACCGTTGGAGGGCCAAGGCTGCGGTTCCGTGACCAGTTGCACCGAGCCCATCGACCAATCCACATGCGGGCTGGGCTCATCCACGTGCAAAGTCGCCGGCAACATCTCATGGCGCATCGCGAGGACCATCTTCATCACGCCCGCGACGCCGGAGGCCGCCTGGGTGTGGCCCATGTTCGATTTGATCGACCCCAAGTACACCGGTGACTGCCGGTCCTGCCCGTACGTCGCCAGCAGCGCCTGGGCCTCGATCGGATCACCGAGGGTGGTGCCCGTGCCGTGGCCCTCGACCACCTCGACGTCGGCCCCGGTCAGTCCCGCACTGGCCAGTGCCGAGCGGACCACCCGCTGCTGTGAGGGGCCGTTGGGCGCGGTCAGCCCGTTAGACGCGCCGTCCTGGTTGATCGCGGAGCCGCTGACCACTGCCAGCACCGAGTGCCCCAAGCGCCGTGCGTCGGAAAGCCGCTCCAACACCAGCATTCCGCCGCCTTCGGAGAATCCGGTGCCGTCGGCAGCACCGGCGAAGGCTTTGCAGCGGCCGTCGGTGGACAACCCGCGCATGCGGGCGAATTCCACGTAGATGTCAGGTGTGGAGTTGACGGTGACGCCGCCGGCCAGCGCCAGGTCGCATTCCCCCGACCGCAACGACTGAGCGGCCATGTGCAGGGCCACCAACGACGACGAGCACGCGGTATCCACCGACACCGCCGGGCCCTCCAGCCCCAACACGTAGGACACCCGCCCCGACGCCACACTGGATGACTGTCCGGTGAGCCGGAAGCCCTCGGCGGCGTGCGCGGCACCCATGCCGTAGCCCTGGGCGTACACCCCGGCGAATACGCCGGTGGCGCTGCCCCGCAAAGCGGTCGGGTCAATACCGCTGCGCTCCAAAGCTTCCCAGGTCAGCTCGAGGAATATCCGCTGCTGGGGATCCATCGCCAGCGCTTCCGACGGGCCGATTCCGAAGAATGCCGGATCGAAGTCAGCCACGCCCTCGACGAAGCCGCCGACGCGCGTGTAGCAGGAGCCTCGGAACGTCTGGGTCGGGGTTGTACAGGTTCGCCAGATCCCAACCGCGGTTACTGGGGAATTCGGTGACGACGTCGCGGCCTTCGATCACCATGTCCCACAGGTCTTCCGGGGAGTTCACTCCACCCGGGTAGCGGCAGGACATACCCACGATCGCGATCTGATCGTCGCCGGTGACCCGAACCGACGAGACGTTCTTGACTTCCTGCGGCACACCCGCGAGTTCGGTGCGGAAGTAGGACGCCAACCGGCTCGGGGTCGGGTAGTCGAAGATCAACGTCGGCGAAAGTGCCAGCCCGGTAGCGGCTTTGAGCCGGTTGCGCATTTCGACGGCGGTCAGCGAGTCGAAGCCCAACTCCTGGAACGCCTTGTCCGGGTCGATGGCCTCTGGCAGTGGTGGTGCCCAGCACGGTCGCGATGTGCGAGCGCACCAGATCCAGCAGTACCGCGTGCTGCTCCTTCTCCGGCAGTCCGTGAATGCGTTGCGCAAGCGCCGACTTGGACTTGCTGGCCGCCAGCGAGTCGTCGACCCGCCGGCGGGTCGGCGCATTGATCAGATCGGCGAACATCGGCGGGACCACCGCGGCGTTGGCCTTCATTGCGGCCGTGTCGATGTGGGCGGGCAGCAGGAACGGCTCGTTGACGACCATCGCGGTGTCGAACAGCTGCAGCGCGTCTCCCGACGACAGCGCCTTCACGCCGGTGCGCGCCAGCCGGGCCCGGCCGGCGTCGTCGAGCCCGCCCGTCATCTCGCTGGCCTGGTCCCACAGGCCCCAGCCCAGTGAGATCGCCGGCAGACCGTGCGCCCGACGATGCGACGCCAACCCATCGAGGAAGCTGTTGGCCGCCGCGTAGTTGGCCTGTCCCGAGGAGCCGACGAGACCGGCCATCGAGGAGAACAGCACGAACGCCGACACGTTCGAATCTTGAGCTCAGCTCATGCAGATTCCAGGCAGCATCCACCTTGGACCGCAACACCGCATCGACCCGCTCCGGCGTCAACGAGGTCACCACCGCATCGTCGAGCACACCCGCGGCATGGATCACCGCCGACAGCGGATGCTGCACCGGAATGTCGGCCATCACCTTGGCCAGCGCCGCGCGGTCCGCGGCGTCACAGGCCACCAGCGACATCTCGGCACCGCCAGCCGACAACTCTGCGGCCAACTCCGCGGCACCTGCTGAATCCGGGACCTCGTCGGCTGAGCAACAACAGATGCCGTACATGATGATTGGCCACCAGGTGGCGCGCCAGCGCTGAACCCGCCATGCCGGTTCCGCCCGTGATGAGCACGGTGCCCTGGGTCCACGCATCCGGCATCGACAGCACGACCTTGCCGGTATGACGGGCCTGGCTCAGGTACCGCAGTGCCGCGGGCGCACGGCGAATGTCGAAGACCGTCACCGGCAACGGCCGCAGCACGCCGGCGTCGAAGAGCTCAGCAAGATCCAGCATGTACTGGTGCATCCGGTTGCGGCCGGGCTCGAACAGATCGAACGCGCGGTAGCGCACGCCGGGATACTCCTCGGCGATCTTTCCCGGGTCGCGGATGTCGGTCTTACCCATCTCCAGGAAGATCCCGCCCGCAGCTTGACCAGTCGCAGGGAGGCGTCGACGAATTCCCCGGCCAGCGAGTCCAGCACGACGTCGAAGCCACGATCGCCGACGATCGCACGGAACTTGTCCTCGAACTCCAGCGTCCGGGAATCGCCGATGTGGTCGTCGTCAAAGCCCATCGCCCGCAACGTGTCCCACTTGCCACGGCTGGCGGTGACGAACAGCTTCCAACCCGAGATGCCGACCCAACTGCACCGCAGCCATCCCCACACCACCGGCACCGGCATGCACCAGCACCCGCTGGCCCGGCTGGACGGCAGCGAGGTCGATGAACGCGAAGTAGGCGGTGGTGAAGACGGCCGATATCGCGGCGGCCTCGGCGTACGACCAGTCCGACGGCATCGGGAGTAACAGCCGGATGTCGCCGGCGACCAGCGTTCCGCTGCCGTCCGGGAAGAATCCGTACACGTCGTCGCCCGACCGCGAATTCGGTTACGCCAGGACCGATCTCGAGTGACGACGCCAGCGCCTTCACCACCGATCAGTGCATCGTGGGTGAACATGCCCAGCGTGATCATGACGTCGCGGAAATTGGTGGAGATGGACCGCAGGGCGACGCGCACCCAGCCGGGTTCCAGCGGTGCATCGGCGTTGGGCACCGGCTCCAACTGCAGGTTCTCGAACGTTCCCGCGGAGGACAGGCCGAGGCGCCACGGCCCCTCGGCGGGCGGCACCAGCACGCCGTCGACGGCACGGCTGCCGCGGACCCGCGCGGTATAGATCGTCTCGTCGCGGACCACGAGCTGTTGCTCTCCCGACCGCCAGCACGTTCCGCAATGATCGAATCACTCAGCGGTGCATCGGAATCCACCAGCACAATGCGGCCCGGGTGCTCGGTCTGCGCCGAGCGCACCAACCCCCACACTGCTGCACCGGCAAGATCGGTGACATCCTCCCGCGGCAGCCCTACGGCCCCGCGGGTCGACACCACCAAGACACCCGACTCGTGTTCGGCCAGCCAGGTCTGCAGCGCCGCCAGCGCCGTGTGCACCCGTTCGTAGCTCGCGGCGACCGGATCGCCGTCCGCCGGAGCAGATTCGAACACCTCAAACGACGGCGTCTCGGCGTGTGAGGCCGATGATGCCGGCGACCACGCCAGCTCGAAAAGCCGATCGCCGGTGGCGCCGGAAAGCGCGGCCGTCAACTGCTGCTGCGAAACCGGGCGCGCAACCATCGACGTCACCGTCAGAACCGGCAACCCCAGCCCGTCGGCAAGTTCCACCGACACCGCCGAGGGCCCCGACGGCGCGATCCGCGCCCGCACCGCCGACGCACCCGCCGCGTGCAACGACACGCCCTGCCATGAGAACGGTAATGCCACACCGGCGCCTGCATGGGTGACTACGGCCGCGTGCAGCGCCGCGTCGAGGAGCGCCGGGTGCACGCCGAATCCGCTGACGCCGCCGGCCGCCTGAGGCAGCGTCACCTCGGCGAAGAACTCTTCACCGCGCCGCCACAACGCGGTCAGACCCTGGAACGCCGGGCCGTACTGGTAGCCGCGCTCCGCGAGTCGCTGGTAGCCGTCGGTCACGTCGACGGCCGTCGCGCCCGCGGGCGGCCACACCGAGAGATCCGCAGCCGACTCGACCGCGCCGGACGACAGGATGCCCGTCGCGTGGCGTTTTCCACGCGGAATCCGCTGTCTCCCTAGCGAACACGGACAGACTGCGCTGGCCGGATTCGTCGGCCGCGTCGACCACCACCTGCACCGCCACCGAGCCCGAGGCGGGCAACAGCAACGGCGACTGCAGGTTCAGTTCGTCGACGCTCGCGCAACCGACTTCGTCGCCGGCTCGGATCGCCAACTCGACGAAGCCCGCGCCCGGGAACACCGCGACTCCGTCGACGGCGTGGTCGGTCAGCCAGCCCTGGGTGGCCGTCGACAGCCGACCCGTCAACACCACTCCGCCGGAGTCCGGCAGTTCGACGACCGCGCCCAGCAGCGCATGCTCGCTGGCGCCGAGGCCCAACCCGGCCGCGTCGACCGCTGCGCCATCGCCGGAGAGCCAAAACCGCTTGCGTTCAAAGGCATACGTTGGCAGCTCGACGAAGCCTGCCGCCGGCAGCGCCGCCCGCCAGTCCACCTTGACGCCGGCCACGAAGGCCAGCGCGGCCGAACTGAGGAAGCGCCGCAGGCCGCCGTCTTCGCGGCCGAGGGTCGGCACGACCGTGACATTGTCGGCTTCGCCGACACAGCCGGTCGCGGTGTCCTCGATACCGGCGATCAGTGCCGGGTGCGGGCTTGACTCGATGAATGTCCGGTAGCCGCTCTGGGATGCGGTGCGCACCGCCTGGTCGAATTCGACCGTCTGCCGGATGTTGCGGAACCAGTAGTCGGCGTTCAGGTCGGCGGTGTCCAGGACGGCGCCGGTGACGGTGGAGAAGAAGACCGTGCGGGCCGATTGAGGCTCGATACCTGCCAGCGCCTCGGCGAGCTGGCCGCGAATCTCGTCGACGGCCACCGAATGCGATGCATAGTCGACATCGATGCGACGGGCTCGCATTTCGCGCTCGGTGCACCGCGCGACGATCTCGTCGAGCGCGGCTTCCTCACCGGAGAGTACGACGGCAGCTCGACCGTTGACCGCAGCGATGCTGACCCGATCGCCGTAGTGCGCCAACAGTTCTCGAGCCTGGTCGGGTCCGCAGGCCAGCGAGGCCATCCCGCCGCGGCCGGACAGCGCGAGCAGCAGCTTGCTGCGCAGCGTCACCACCTGTGCGGCGTCGCGCAGCGACAGGGCGCCGGCGACGTAGGCTGCCGCAATCTCCCCCTGGGAGTGTCCGATGACCGCGTCGGGGCGCACGCCGACCGATCGCCACATTTCGGCCAGCGAGACCATGACCGCGAACAGTGCCGGCTGGACCACATCGACGCGGTCCAATCCCGGCGCACCGGGTGCGCCACGCAGTACGTCGATCAACGACCAGTCGACGAACTCGGCGAAGGCTTCCGCGCACGCGTACATTTGTCCGGCGAAAACCGGTGCGGTGTCGAGCAATTCGACGCCCATGCCGATCCACTGCGAGCCTTGGCCGGGGAACACGAAGACGGTTTTGCCCGCGGGCGTGGCGTGGCCGGTGATCACGGACCCACCCGGCAATCCCTGCGTCAACTCACCCAGACCGGCCAGCAACTGGCCGCGGTCATCGCCGAGCACCACGGCCCGATGCTCGAAGGTCGACCGCCCCGCCAATGACCAGCCCACGTCGGCTGCATCCAATTGCTCATGGAGACTGACGAATTCAGTCAGGCGAAGAGCCTGTGCCTCCAGCACCGCAGCGCTCTTGGCCGACAGCACCCACGGCACCACCGACGGTTGCGCGGCAACGCGCTCACTCGACTCGACCGGCGCCGACTCGAACGACGGGGACTCCTCGATGATGACGTGTGCGTTGGTGCCGCTGATCCCGAACGACGACACCGCGGCGCGGCGGGCGTGACCGTTGGGCTCCCATGGCTGCGCTTCGGTGAGCAGCGAAACCGAGCCAGCCGTCCAATCCACATGCGGGCTGGGCACATCCACGTTCAGGGTCGCCGGCAGCACCTCGTGGCGCATCGCCTGCACCATCTTGATGACGCCGGCAACGCCTGCGGCGGCCTGGGTGTGACCCATGTTCGACTTGATCGAGCCCAACCACAGAGGTTTTCCCGCCTCGGCCCGGTCCTGGCCGTAGGTGGCCAGCAGCGCCTGGGCTTCGATCGGGTCACCCAAAGTCGTTCCGGTGCCGTGGGCCTCGACCACGTCCACGTCTCCGGTGCTCAGCCCGGCGTTAGCCAACGCCGTGCGCACCACCCGCTGCTGGGACGGACCATTGGGCGCGGTGAGCCCGTTGGAGGCGCCGTCCTGGTTGACCGCCGTACCGCGCACAACCGCGAGCACCCGGTGGCCCAACCGCTGTGCATCCGAAAGCCGTTCCACCACCAGCATTCCGCCGCCCTCGGACCAGCCGACGCCGTCGGCCGCACCCGCGAACGGCTTGCACCGGCCATCCGGAGACAGACCGCGGTGCCTACTGAATTCGACGAAAACCGTCGGGGTGGCGTTGACGGTCGCACCGCCGGCCAGGGCCAGGTCGCACTCCCCGGACCGCAGCGACTGAACCGCCATGTGCAACGCGACCAATGACGACGAGCACGCGGTATCCACCGACACCGCCGGGCCTTCCAGCCCCAGCACGTAGGCCACCCGCCCGGTCGCGACGCTGGACGTCATACCGGTCAGCCGGTAGCCCTCGATGCCTTCGGCGAGCATGCCGTAGCCCTGCGCGATGATTCCGGCGAACACTCCGGTGGCGCTACCCCGCAGCGAGGTCGGGTCAATTCCGGCCCGCTCCAACGCTTCCCACGACAACTCCAGCAGCATGCGATGCTGCGGGTCGGTGGCCAGTGCCTCGCTGGGAGCCACGCCGAAGAACCCAGCGTCGAAACCGGCCACGTCGTCGACGAATCCGCCGGCGCGGGAGTAGCACTTGTGCGGGGCGTCAGGGTCATCGTCGAACAGGTTGGCCAGGTCCCAGCCCCGGTCGGTGGGGAACTCCGACATCACGTCGCGCTTGTCAGCGACCATGTCCCACAAGCTGTCCGGCGAATCCACCCCGCCGGGGAACCGGCACGACATACCGACGATGGCGATCGGCTCACCGGACCGCTCCAGCAGCGCGCGGTTCTTGCTCTTCAGCCGCTCGACCTGTACCAGCGCCTTACGCAACGCCTCGGTTGCATGCTGAAGTTGGTCAGCCATGTCCTTACCCCTCGCCTAACGTCGGCCGTCGCTCAATGAAGAATTGCGGCCCTGGATGAGGAGCAGAGTCACTCGCCGCGCAGACGACGGCTTACCTGCTCATCGGCCCGAGAACATCGTTGGCGGGCGCCGACTCGCCCACCCCGCCCATGGCCTGGCTCCGCGACTGTTTCCGGTGCCCAGCGATCCATGGCGAGACTGTACCCGCCATAAGTCAGCCGAGCCTAAGCCCGGTCAGCGCCACCCGTCGGCGGCCGTGGCGGCTTGCATAAGAGCGGCGCACAGCTCGCGTAGTTCGGGGGTCCCGGCACCTTCGTCCAGCGCGGTGGCTACGTCCTCGGCGGCACATCTCACCTGGTAGACCCGGTCAGACAGGTCAGCAGCCTCGTCGGCGGACAGGACTACCGCATCCGCGGGCAATGACACGCCCTTGACCCCGTTGATCGACGCCCGCTGCTCATAAGCGCGCTGTCGGCACGACTGCCGGCAATATTGACGGCGGCGACCCAACCCGCTGTCGGCGACGTCACGGCCGCACCAGCGGCACGGCTGCGGGCGGACTCGGCGTGGCACGGGGCCGACTTTAGTCGGGGGGCCAGCCGAATCCCGGTATCATGGACAGTCGGGTCGCCCAGCTGGCCCGGCGAACCCCGGGAACTACGCCGCCCCCGGTGACGTTGTTCAAGGCGCTAGCTGCTGAGAAGACATTAAGAGGAGTGCTAACCGATGGCCGATCGCGTCCTGAGAGGCAGTCGCCTTGGAGCCGTAAGCTACGAGACCGACCGCAACCACGACTTGGCGCCGCGTCAGATCGCGCGCTACCGCACCGAGAATGGTGAAGAGTTCGACGTTCCGTTCGCCGACGATGCCGAGATCCCCGGCAACTGGCTGTGCCGCAACGGCATGGAGGGCACCCTGATCGAGGGTGACCTGCCCGAGCCGAAAAAGGTCAAGCCGCCTCGTACCCACTGGGACATGCTGCTGGAGCGCCGTTCGGTCGAAGAGCTCGACGAACTGCTCAAAGAGCGTCTCGACCTGATCAAAACCCGCCGTCGCGGCAGCTGATGGCTTTCGCGCTCACTGATTGACCGGCGTGGCACGCCTGCGGTGCAGGCGGCCGTCGATCCCCCACTGGGCTACCTTCACCACGGCTTCACGGATGTTGGATCCGCTCATCTTCGATACGCCGAGTTCGCGCTCGGTGAAGGTGATCGGCACCTCGGCGACCACAAACCCATTGCTGATGGTGCGCCAGGTCAGGTCGATCTGGAAGCAGTAGCCCTTCGAGTCGACGTGGTCGAGGTCGATCTTTTCCAGCACGTCGCGACGGTAGGCGCGGTAGCCGGCAGTGATGTCGTGGATGCCGATGCCAAGCGCCAGCCGGGCGTAGGTGTTGGCTGTCCAGGACAGCGCCCAGCGCCGCCAAGGCCAGTTCTGGACGTTGCCGCCCTGGATGTAGCGCGAGCCGATCACCAGGTCCGCGCCGCCATCGACGGCCTCGAGCAACAGGTGCAGCTGCTCGGGTGCGTGACTGCCGTCGGCATCCATCTCGACGAGCGTGGTGTAGCCGCGGCTGAGGCCCCAGGCAAAACCGGCCAGGTAGGCCGCACCCAAACCGTCTTTGACGGTGCGGTGCATGACATGAATGAGGTCGGGGTTCGCCGACGCCAGGTCGTCGGCCAGCTGCCCGGTGCCGTCTGGGCTGTTGTCGTCGACCACCAGCACGTGCACCTCGGGTAGGGCCGTGCGGAGCCGTTGCACGATGAGCGGGAGGTTCTCCCGCTCATTGAAGGTGGGGATGATCACCAGGGTGCGCAGGGTCGGGCGTTCGCCCGCACCCCGAGACACCGAATCGCCAATGGTCACGCGCGCCGCTCCTCCTGCCCCTTCGGGTTCGCGCTGCCCTGTTCATCGTCGCCGGCGCGGGTCATAGGTCTCCTTTTTCTGGCCCTTGGCGGGCGGAATGTCGGCCGTCCTCGTCGACCTCGGCATCGGTCGACACCTCGTCACCGTCGGCCACCGCATCGTCATCGGACGAGTCGTCATCGGAGTCTTCCGACGCGGGGGCACCCCTGTTGGCCAACTCGGACAGCCGTCGGTGGATATCCGCGAACCAACCATTGTGCAGTATCGCGGCGAACAGGACCGCCAGAGCGGCCAGCACCAGAACGCCCTGCACGATCGGACCCCATGTGGCGGCCGGGGTCATCGACGTCTTGAGACGTACCTGGTTGTCCAGGTAGGCGGGCGTGAAGAACGGCGTCCGCTGCAGCTCACGGCCGTCCGGGGTGACCAGGGCGGAGATCCCGACGTTGCTGGCGACGACGGCGTAGCGGTCCAGCTCCACAGCGCGAAGCTTGGAGAACGCCAGCTGTTGCTCGCTCATCGTCTGGTTGAAGTTGGCATTGTTGGCGGGCACTGCGAGCAGTTGGGCGCCGTTGCGGACGGAGTGCCGCAGCGCCCGGTCGAAGCTGACCTCCCAGCAGGTGGCGATCCCGATCGGGGTGCCGCCGGCCCGCACGACACCCGAGCCCTTGCCCGGGACGATGTAGCCGGCCATGTCGGCCATCCCGGACAGATGCCGGAAGAACCCGCGCCAGGGCAGGTACTCCCCGAACGGCTGCACGATCCGCTTGTCGTGACGGTCGCCGGGTCCCGACTTCGGATTCCAGACGATCACCGTGTTCGTCTGAGCCGGCTCATGCGCGGGCCGCTCCGCGAGGTCGAGCACGGTGCCGACCAGGATCGGCGCCCCGATCGCGTCGACGGCCACCGCGATCTCCTGCGCTGCGTCAGGGTTGTCGATCGGATCGATCTCCGACGCGTCTTCGGGCCAGACCACGAAGTCGGGTTGTGGCGCGCGACCGGCGCGCACGTCGTCGGCCAGCCGGCGGGTTTCCCGGACGTCGTTGCCCAACACCGCAAGTCGCTGCGCGTTGAATTCCAGTCCGAGCCGGGGCACGTTGCCCTGGACCACGGCCGCGGTGACGGTGGGTTCGTTGCCCGATCCGGTGCCGGAGTGGCGGACCTGTGGCCAGACCGCGGCGGCGAGGAAGAACATCAGGCAGATGCAGAAGGCGGGCAGCAGGACAGCGGGCGGGGCGTCGGCGACCCGGGCATCCTCGGCGGTCGGCCGGTCGGCATTGCGGCGGCGCTGCGACGCCCGCCACCAGGACACGGTCTCTATCACCAAAGCGGCGGCGCCGCAGCCGGTGAGCACGATCGCCAGCGAGAGCAGCGGGACGCCACCCAGTCGAACCAACGGCAGAAATGGCCCGGACGTTTGACCGGCGGCCACCACGCCCCACGGGAACCCGCCGAACGGAATGGTGCACTTCAGCCATTCCTGCGCCGTCCACAACAGCGCGAACCAGATCGGCCAGCCAGGAAGCCGGCGAACGGTGACGGCCGCCAGCCCGAAGAGTCCCGGGAACACCGCGCACAGCACCACCAACGCCAGCAGCGGGACAGCGCCCACCAGAATGCTGATCCAGCGGATCAGGGGCAGATAGAACGCCAGGCCGAACAGGAACCCGTAACCGAAGCCACCGACAGGCGTGGTCGCCGGCCGGGTCAGCACCCAGGCCAGCGCGCCGAAGGCGAGGATCGCCGCCCACCACCAGTTGAACCGCGGATAGCTCGCGCACAGCAACAGACCGGCGATGATCGTGGCGCTCAGGCGGTTCAGCCGCGGCCGCAGCCATCGCGCTGCCTGAGGCACCCGGATCCGCGTCTCGCGGACCAGCCAGGCCACCAGAACTGCGGTCAGGTACACCAACCGCTGCCACAGATACGTGCCGATCCGGGCGGCCTGCTCGCGCACCTGCGCCAGCCGTTCGGCGCCGACGGCAATCGGTTCGGACTGGGGTTCCGGCGATTCGGCGTCGCTTGCGACGTCGTCTACGTCATCGTCGATGTCGTTCTCGTGTTCGGGGTCGAAGTCCGGGACCGGCGGGATCTCACTGGTGAACTCGGCGTCCGCAGGGGCCGCTGGGACGGGGATTTCACCGGTAACGGCTTCGTCGTCCTTGATCGGCTCCTTGATCGCCGGGAACACGTCGGTGTTCTCGGTGCTCTTCAAAGGCCGGATCCGGCGGTCGAACCGCCCGATGCCCTTAGGCATGGATCACCGCGCCCCGATGCACCGTCTGCCGGCAACGCGGCAGCGGATCGGTCGGGCCCAGCCGCGGCAGAGCCGGCACCCGCGATCGCGGATCGGTCGACCATCGACGCACGGCAGCACTCGACGCGCTGGCTTCGAATTCGTCGACGTCCCAGACTGCGTATGAGGCGGGAGCACCCGGGACCAGGCCGCCCATCAGACCGTTTCCGGCACCGGCCGCCCGCCATCCACCGCGGGTTGCGGCAGCGAACGCCGCACGCGCCGAGATCGCACTGTCAGGTGTGTGGTGATGGACGGCTGCCCGGATCGTCGCCCACGGGTCGAGGCCGGTCACCGGGGCGTCGGATCCGAACGCGAGGGCCACGCCTTGGGATGCTAGCAGCGCAAACGGGTTGAGACGCCCGGCTCGGTCGATACCGAGACGACGGGCATACATGCCGTCGCGACCGCCCCAGAGCGCGTCGAAATTGGGCTGCATGCTGGCCATCACTCCCCATCCGCCCAGCTTGGCCGCCTGCTCCGCGGTGACCATCTCCAAGTGCTCCAGGCGGTGACCGCACCGGGCGACGGCGGGCACGCCGACGTCGTCGACCACCTGCTCGAGGGCGGCAACCACGCTGGCGACCGCGGCGTCGCCGATGACGTGGAATCCGGCCGTCACGCCGGCTTCGGTGCACGCCCGCAGATGCGCCGCGACCGCCTCGGCGTCCAGATAGCAGGTCCCACAGTGGTCGGCGTCGCGGTACGGATCGTGCAGCCACGCGGTACGCGACCCCAGCGCGCCGTCGACGAACAGGTCGCCGGCCAGCCCGGCCGCGCCGGTGTCGTCGATCAGCGCGCGGGCCTGGGCCGGGGTGCTCACCGCCTCGCCCCAGTAACCGACCACCTCGACGCCGTTGGCGCGGGTGCTCAGGGTGCGCAGGTCACGCCAGTCGTCCAGGCCACCGATCTGCGGGCCGGCGCATTCGTGCACGGCGACGATCCCATTCGCGGCCGCAGCGTGCAGGGCAGCCAGCCGGGCTTCGGCGCGCTGGCCCTCGGTCAGCAGACCACGTGCGGCGGCCCGGACCCAGTGATGGGCGTCGGCGACCAGCGGGCCCTGTCCGTCGAATCCGGCCGCCGACGTCAATCCGTCGACACGCTGGCGCAGGCCGGTGGATGCCAGCGCCGAGTGCACATCGACCCGGGCCAGGTAGGCGGGCCGATCGCCGAGCACGGCGTCGAGGTCCGCGGTGCTCGGCGCGGCGTTCTCCGGCCACGACGACTCATCCCACCCGTGGCCCCAGATCGGCTCACCGGGGTTGGCCGCCGCAAAGTCGGCGACCAGCCGCAGGCAGTGCGGCAGCGAGGTCGCGGCGCGCAGGTCGAGACCGGTGAGCGTCAGCCCGGTGGCGGTGAGGTGGATATGACTGTCGACGAAAGCCGGGGCGACGAAGCCCCCGGCCAGATCGACGATGTCGGCGTCGGCGAACTGGTCTCGGCCGACGTCGTCGCTACCCAGCCACACCACGGCGCCGCCGCGCACCGCCATTGCGGTCGCGTCGGGATGGCTGGGGCTGTGCACCCTGCCATTGAGCAGCAGGGTGACCGGGACGTCAGTCACGCCGATAGAACCTACGGGGTAGCCGGGCAGCTATTCAGGCTGCAAGCGTGGCAGAGACGGCGGATCAGTTACCTCAGTGACGTCGATGACCTCACCGTCGATGTAGTCCGGTTGCGGCGTGCGGTGGTACGGGCCGAGCCCGCTAACCGTGATCAGCGGGATGCGCTGACCGAGACCGCGAACGGCGATCGCGCCGAGCAGTGGGCGGGCGGCGGCGCGGGTCGGCGGCAGCAGCAACAGCAATCCCGCGACGCTGGTCAACAGGCCCGGCATCACCACCAGCAGGGTTCCGAGTGCGACCGCCATGCCGTCGGCGGCCAGCTTCGACTGGCCGGCGTTCAACCCGGACCGCAGCCGGTTGAGCTGCACCTTGAGTTGCGAGCCCGCGAGCAGCAATCCACCGGCGAACGCAGCCAACAGCAACAACAAGGTCCAGCCGAGCCCGATCGTCGACGCCAGCGCCACCACGACGGCGAGCTCGGCGACGACGTAGAGCAGAAACAGTCGCGACACCATGAGATGGCAACGTCGCAGACGGCCAACGGAGTTCCGCAGACCCCCGTCACGCGGTTAGATGTCTGACGTGACGACAATCGAGATCGACACCCCGGCCGGCCCGATCGACGCCCTGCTCGACATTCCCGACGGCGCAGGCCCCTGGCCCGGCGTGGTGATCATTCACGACGCGATCGGCTACGGGCCGGACAAAGAATCGATCAACCGCCACGTCGCGGCGGCGGGATATGTCGCGCTGACCCCGAACCTCTTCGCCCGGGGCAGTCGGGCATTATGCGTGCCCAAGGTCATCCGCGAGGTGATCACCCAACGCGGGCGCTCGCTGGACGACGTGCTGGCTGCCCGCGACCACCTGAAAGCCCTACCGGAAACCACCGACCGCATCGGCATCGCGGGATTCTGCATGGGCGGACAGTTTGCACTTGTCATGTCGCCCAAAGGTTTTGACGCCTCAGCACCGTTCTACGGCGCGCCGCTGCCGCGGGAGCTCAGCCGAACGCTGGACGGGGCCTGCCCGGTAGTGGCCAGCTTCGGCCGCCGGGATCCGATCGGCCGCGGGGCATCCGAGAAGCTGCAACGGGTGCTCGATGACAAGGGCATCACCAACGACGTCAAGTCCTATCCGAAGGTGGGGCACAGCTTCGCCAACAAGCTTCCCGCCCAACCGCTGCTGCGTATCACCGGATTCGGCTACAACCAGGCCGCCACCGACGATGCGTGGTCGCGCGTCTTCGCGTTCTTCGACGAACACCTACGAAGCGGCGTGTAACTCCAAACCGACATTGTTCGCCACGCCACCGCGCAGCTTGCTGAACAGGTTGAACACCTTGCCGACGATGCCGTACTCGCTTCCGATGGCGTCATAGACGAGTCCGGTCTGCGACTTGTCGAGGATCGTCGCAGTCGCTTCGATGGCCTCACTTTTCGGGTGTCCGGCCCTATCGCAGATCGCCAGCGTGACCCGCGGGGTGTTACGAATTCGCTTGACCTTCCACGAATTCGCCCCGGTGATGACCAGCAAGCGCTCGTCTTTATTGGCTGCCCAGATCGCGGTGGGCTTGGGGCGGCCGTCCTTGGTGAACGTGGTCAACAAGATGTATTGCGCCTTGGCGATGTCTGCGAACGTCGGTGCCATGCCGTCAGTCTAGGGCGTTGAAGACGCCTAGGCTTTAACCGGAAAACCTGAAGGAGCAAGCAACGATGAAACGTTCCTCTGTTGCCAACAAGGTGGTTGCCGTCACTGGCGGGGCGCGCGGGATCGGCCTGGCAACCGCGACCATTCTGCAGGAGCTGGGCGCCAAGGTCGCGATCGGCGATATCGACCGATCGGCAGTCAAGGAGGCAAGCAACCAGTTGGGCCTCAAGGTTGGCCGCCGACTGGACGTGACGGATCGGCGGTCCTTCACCGAGTTTCTCGACAACGTTGAAGAGCGCCTCGGGCCCGTCGACGTCTTGGTGAACAACGCCGGGATCATCGCGGTCGGCAGCGCGGTCGACGAGGCCGATGCCGCCACGCAACGGCTGCTCGATGTCAACGTCTACGGCGTGATCCTCGGAACCAAGCTGGCGGCGCAGCGAATGCTGCCGCGCGGTCACGGCCACATCATCAACATCGCGTCACTGGGCAGCCTGTTACCGACCGAGGGCATCGCAACCTATTGCGCGACAAAGCATGCCGTCTTGGGCTACACCGACACCGTTCGCATGGAGAATCGCGGCAGCGGTGTCCACTTCTCGGCGATCATGCCGACGCTGACCAATACCGAGATGATTACCGGCATCGGGCATGCGAAGGGCTTCAGGAACGCCGAGCCGAATGAGGTCGCACGGGCGATCGCCGGAGTGATCGCCCGACCGAGACCGCGCGTCCTCGTTCCCCGTTCGATCGGCGTGACCGTGGCGGGTCAGCGTTTGATGCCGCTGCGGGTAGCTGAGGCGTTGGGACGCGCGTTGGGGTCCGGCCGCGTTTTCACCAGCGACGTCGAGGTCGACCAGCGCAAAGCCTATGCGCGGCGAGCTGGGACGTCCTGAACCACACTCCGGACGGTTCGCTGGCGCGAATCAGGTTGCCGGGCGGCAGGTTGACTGCCGCCCAGTTGGTAGCTCTGGCCCATGCGTCAGCGGCTTTCGGTTCGGCGGCACTGGAGCTGACGGGCCGCGGCAATCTGCAGATCTCGGGAGTCACCGATGCCGAGGCGGTGGCTACAGCGGTGGCGGAGGCGGGCCTGCTGCCGTCATCGGCCTGCACTATCGTCGCCTCGCCGCTGTCCGGCAGGGTGGGCGGTATCGCCGACGTGCGGCCATGGATTACGAAGTTGGATGCCGCAATCCAGGCCGAGCCGGTGTTGGCGCAGCTGCCGGACCGATTCCTGTTCAGTGTCGACGACGGGCGCGACGACGTGTCCGGCCTGGGTGCTGACGTCGGTGTGCACGTCGTCGCAGGCGACGTCGCCCTGGTGCTGGCCGGGCGTGACACCGGTGTCCGGCTGACCGCCCGCGAGGTGGTCGACACCCTGATTGCGGTTGCGGTGCGATTTGTCGACCTCCGCGAGAACGCCGCGCGGGTAAGCGAATTGGCGGATCCTTCGCAACTCCTGCCTGGTGCCCAGCTCGGCGAAGGCTTTCAAAAAGTGACCCGCGCGCCGGTGGGCTGGATCGAGCAGGACGATGGCCGGGTGGCGCTGGGCGCAGCGGTGCCGCTGGGTGTGCTGCCGGCGCTGGTCGCGGAATACCTGGCCGCGATCGAGGCGCCGCTGGTCGTCACACCGTGGCGCTCGATGCTCGTCTGCGACCTCGACGAAGGCGTCGCCGACACGGTGCTACGGGTGCTGGCGCCGATGGGACTGATTTTCGACGCGAACTCGCCCGAGGCAGCCGTTGGCGGCGATTTCTAACGCGGCATCCGGCGCCAGACG
Organism: uncultured Actinomycetota bacterium; assembly: GCA_963737375.1. GTDB lineage: Bacteria > Actinomycetota > Actinomycetes > Mycobacteriales > Mycobacteriaceae > Mycobacterium. The sequence continues at coordinate 29,027 of CAVTSP010000001.1, read as the reverse complement.
AACTGCGGTAGCAGCCGCATCACGCCGGCCGCGGGTCCCAACGCCCAGGGGATCCACACCGTCCGTCGGCCCTTGGCCAGCGCCCGCGCCGTTCGCTCCGCTACCTGTGCTGGTGTGCTGGACAGCGGAGCCGGTGTCATGCCCGCCGTCATCCGTCCGATCACAAAACCCGGCCGGGCGATCAGCAGCCCGTACACCGGTCCCGTGCAATGCGTCGGCCAGACCACAGGCGAAGCCGTCCAACCCGGCCTTGGCCGAGCCGTAGACGTAGTTAGCCCGACGCACCCGGGCACCGGCGATTGAAGAGAACACCACCAGCGCTCCCCTGCCGGCCTGCCGCATCGCCGCAGCCAGATGGGTGAGCAAGCTGACCTGCGCGACGTAGTCGGTGTGGACGACGGCGACGGCGTGCGCGGCGTCGCTCTCGGCGCGACTCTGATCGCCGAGGATGCCGAACGCCAGCACCGCGGTGTCGATCGGGCCGTACTCGGCAATGACCGAATCGACCAGCGGGCCGTGCGATTCCAGGTCGTCCGCGTCGAATTCGACGCATCCCACCCGCGCCGCGCCGGCCGCCCGGATCGCCGCGATCTGTTCGTCGAGCCGGTCGGCGTTGCGGGCCGCCAACACGATCGACGCGCCGGGGGCGAGCCGCACCGCGAGTTCGATGCCGATTTCGCTGCGGCCGCCGAGAATCAGCACTGTCGGTGTGCCCGTGTCATCCACGGCTGCGATTATGTCCTGCGCTAGCGTGAACGGTGATGGCGAACTCCACGGCCCGGCTGACCAACGACGCGCTGGCATTTCTGACCGAGCGTCATCTCGCCATGCTGACCACGCTGCGCGCCGACAATTCGCCGCACGTCGTGGCGGTCGGCTTCACCTTCGATCCCAAGACCCACATCGCCCGCGTGATCACCACCGGTGGCTCGCAGAAGGCGGTCAACGCCGACCGCGGCGAGGTCGCCGTGCTCAGTCAGGTCGACGGGGCGCGCTGGCTCTCATTGGAGGGTCGGGCGAGCGTCAACCGCGAGAGCGACGCCGTGCGCGACGCCGAGTTGCGCTACGCGCAGCGCTACCGCACGCCACGGGAGAACCCGCGACGGGTGGTCATCGAAGTTCAGGTCGAGCGGGTACTCGGGTCCTCGGATCTGTTGACCCGCAAAACCGACTAGCGCCGCTAGACGAGCGTGGCGCCCGGCGCCCGGATCACCAACGGCACCGCGGGGAAATACGCCGCCAGCTCCGGTCGGGACTTGGACAGCGCAGCAGTGCCGTAGCCACGGTGCCGATAGTCCGGGTGGATCCAGATCCGGACGTGCACCTCGTGGCCCTCGAGCTCGCCGAACACCATGCCGACCTTGTCGTCGCCGTCGACCGCAACGAACCAGGCCGCTTCTTCGGCATCGAATCGCTCCTCTGCGGAACGGATTTCGTCGTCGAGGTCAGCGGCGGGAGCGCCCGAGCCGTCGCCCTTGGCGCCGATGTCCTTGGTGCGTGCTTCGAAAATGTCGTGATCGGATTTGCCGGAGAACGCCCGCAGCGCCATCGTGTCGCCCGAGCTGGCCGGCCGGTCCTTGAACGTGAAGCTCAAGATGTTGTTCAGGTCCTCGAGCTCGGCGGCGATGATCTTGCGCGAGTCCTTGGTCAGTTGATCGAACGACATGCCGATCACCGCTTCAGCACCCAGCCGTGAGGTGCCGAGCAACTCGACGATGCCGTCGACCGCCGACGGTCTGTCGTCGGCATCCACGATCAGGTCGAGCACTTCGTGCCGTCGTTCCAGCGCGTTCATGAAAGCGTTGGTGATTTCTCGGCGGGCCGCGGCGCGGTCGTGATCGGTCATCGTGTGAGCCTAATACTCAGGGCGGTCGCAGTGCTCGACTTGTCCCGGCTAGACGGACACCACGATCAGTTCGTGCGGACGGTGATTCACCGATTGAGCACCGTCTTCGGCCACCACCACGATGTCTTCGATGCGGGCTCCCCACTGGCCCGGGAAGTAGATCCCCGGCTCGACGGAAAACGCCATACCCGCCTGCAGCGGGAGATCGTTGCCCGCGACGATGTAGGGCTCCTCGTGCACCGAGAGTCCGATGCCGTGGCCGGTGCGGTGCACGAAGTATTCGGCGAGCCCCGCTTCGGCCAGCACGTCGCGGGCTGCGGCGTCGATCTGCTCGGCGGTCACCCCGGGACGCACCGCCTCGACGGCCGCCTGCTGCGCCCGCTGCAGAACTGCATACTGCTGCGCCACTTCGGGACTCGGCTCACCGATGCTGTACGTGCGCGTCGAGTCGGAGTTGTATCCGGGCGCATAGGGGCCGCCGATGTCCACGACAACGATGTCGCCGACCTGGATCTCGCGATCGGAGTATTCGTGATGCGGGTCGGCGCCGTGCGGGCCGGAGCCGACGATGACGAAGGCCACCTCCGTATGTCCTTCGGCGACAATGGCTTCGGCGATGTCGGCGGCGACGTCCGCTTCGGTACGTCCGGGCAGCAAGAAGTCCGGCACCCTGGCGTGCACTCGGTCGATGGCCGCACCCGCCTTGCGCAGCGCGTCGATCTCGGCGGCGTCCTTGACCATCCGCAGCTCGCGCAACACGTCGGTGGCCAGCACCGGCAGCGTGCCAAGGACATCGGCCAGCGGCAACAGGTGCAACGCGGGCATCGAATCGGTGACCGCCGTCGCGGCCGGAGCACCACCAACCGCGGCGGCGACCAGCCGGTACGGATCGTCGCCGTCGACCCAATCCCGCACCGTCACGCCAAGATCGGCGACCGCGGACTGTTTCAGCGACGCCAATTCCAGTCGCGGTATGACGATCGTCGGGTCACCGGATACCGGCAGCACCAGCGCAGTGAGGCGTTCGAAGGTCTGCGCGCGTGAGCCGATCAGATAGCGCAGGTCATATCCCGGGGTGATCACCAGCCCGGCCAGGCCGGCCTTCGCGGTGGCGGTGGTCGCGGCCGCCACCCGGCGGCGGTAGACCTCTGCGTCGAAGCGGTCAGAACCCATGGGCCTCAGGCTACTGGCAGGATGACGGACATGTCCGCACCGCTGTTGCTGCTCGACGGCGCCAGCATGTGGTTTCGCTCGTTCTTCGGCGTCCCGTCCTCGATCACCTCCCCCGACGGCCGCCCGGTCAACGCGGTCCGCGGCTTCCTGGATTCGGTGGCCACCGTGATCACCCGACACAAACCCGGCCGGCTGGTGGTCTGCCTGGATCTGGACTGGCGTCCGCAGTTCCGGGTCGATCGCATCCCGTCGTACAAAGCGCATCGGGTGGAAGAGGAAAACCCAAGCGGGCAAACCGATGTCGAGGAAGTACCGGACGAATTGTCGCCTCAGGTCGAGATGATCGCCGAGATTCTCGACGCGTTCGGCATCTGCACCGGCGGTGCCGCGGGTTACGAAGCCGACGACGTGATCGGCACGCTGGCCGCTCAGGAACGACGCGACCCGGTGGTCGTGGTGAGCGGCGACCGCGACCTGCTGCAGGTAGTGCGCGACGCGCCGGTCGCCATCCGGGTGCTCTACCTCGGTCGCGGTCTGAGCAACGCGACGCTGCTGGGTCCCGTCGAGGTGGCCGAACGCTATGGCGTTCCCGCCGATCGGGCCGGCGAGGGCTACGCCGAGTTGGCGTTACTGCGGGGCGACCCGTCCGACGGGCTGCCCGGCGTACCGGGCGTCGGCGAGAAGACCGCCGCGACGCTGCTGGCGCAACACGGCTCGCTGGAGGCCATCCTGGCAGCGGTCGACGACCCGAAATCCTCGCTGGCCAAAGGCGTCAGGGCCAAGTTACGGGCGGCTGCCGACTACATCGAGGCGGCGGGGCCGGTGGTGCAGGTGGCCACCGACGCGCCGGTCGACGTTCTCGACGGCCACCGACGCGCTGCCGCTGGTCGCTGTCGACCCGCCACGGGTCGCCGAGCTCGCGACCCAACTCGGAGTCGGGTCCTCGGTCGCTCGGCTGCAAAAAGCGCTCGACGCGCTGCCCGCGTCGTGAACCGGCGCTACTTGGGCCGGCCCACCTCGTAGGTGCCCTTGTTGTCCTGGAACGTCACGGTCACCGACCGCTTGGTGCCGTCGATGCTGACGTCGCAGTCGAAGCTGGCACCCTTCGTGACGGTCGGGTTCTGACCGTTGTTGCACTTGACGTCCTTGACGTTCTTCGCGCCGTAACCGTTGGTGTTGTCGGTGAGGATCTGCTGCACGCCGGCCTCGGCTTTGCCGACGTCCAGCTTGGTGGTCACGAAGAATCCCGGCGCCCAGAAACCCAGCACGAGGATCACCGCGACGACGGCGGCGGCCAGCAGGCCGAGGACGGTGCCGATCGTCTTCTTCGAACGCTTCGGGCCGGCGGGCGGCTGCCCGTACGGGCCCGCGTACTGACCGGGCTGCGGGTATTGGCCTGGCTGGCCGTACTGGCCCGGTTGACCGTATTGCCCCGGCTGGCCTGGCTGGCCGTACTGGCCCGGCGGCACGTATTGGCCCGGCTGCTGGCCGTAGGCAGCGGTCTGACCGGGGTATTGGCCCTGCTGCGGGTAACCCTGCGGGTACGTCTGCGACGGCGGGTAGTACTGGGTGGCCGGCTGCTGGTACTGCCCGTACTCGGTGGGCGTGTATGCCGGCGCCTGCCAGGTCTGCTGCTCGCCGCCGGAGGCCTGCCAGCCCTGCTCGCTGCCCGGCTGGTGCTGCCAGGGTGACGCCTGCTGGGCCTGATCCTCGCCGGAGTTCTGACCTTCACCCTGAGGCGGCTGCCACGGCTGCGTCGGGTCGGTTCCCTGCGGTCCGCTCATCGTGTCTCGGTCCTCTCAGTGCTGATTGCAGTCCTCGCGTCGGTCGCCGTAGCAACCGTAACCTCGGCTAGCCTACCCGGCGTCAACTGCCACGACGCCGCGCCGAATCGCATCGATCGCGCGTTTGGCGGTCGCCCGCAACTCTGGTTGGGGGGCGGCATTGCGGACCTGGTCCAGTAGGTCAAGCACCTGTCGACACCACCGGACGAAATCCCCGGGCGACAGCGCCGATCCGGTGCCCTCGGAGTCGGCGGCGGCCAGAGCGGTGACCAGGTCGCCGTTGCTGGCCCACCGGTGGATGGCCGCGACGAATCCGTCGTCGGGTTCGCGGCTCGGCGTGATGCGATGACGATGCTCGTCGGCGCGCAGTTCGGCCGAAAGTCGGCGCGTCTGCGTCAGCGCCTGCCGGAGCCGCGGCGTCGGGATCTGATCGTTTCGCGGCGCCCCGGGTCCGTCGCCGCCGCGTGTTTCGTACAGCACCGACGAAAGCACGCCGGCCAACTCGGCATCCTTGAGTCCGGTCCAGGCGTCGGTGCGCAGACATTCGGCGACCAGCAGGTCGCTCTCGTTGTAGATCCGGGCCAGTAGCCGACCGTCGTCGGTCACCGTCGGACCGCCGTCAGTAACCGCGATGAAGCCGCGCTCGGTGAGCAGTCCCACGATCCGGTCGAAGGTGCGGGCCAGCGAGTTGGTGGCGGCGGCGACCTTCTGCTGCAATGCGGCGTTCTCGCGTTCGATCCGCAGGTAGCGCTCCGCGACCCGCGTTCGGGTCTCGCGATCGGATTCGCGGTGGGCCGGGTGACGACGCATCTTCTCCCGCAGCGCCGCGAGTTCGGGGTCGCCGTCCCGTCCTTCGGTGCGTTTGCCGCGACGCCCACCGGGCGCCGACAGGCCGGCTGCGGCCGAACGCAGCGCCGACGCCAGGTCGCGGCGAACCCGGGGTTGCCGATGTTCGACGCGCTTGGGCAACGTCATCGACCCGACCGGGGCCGACTCGCCGGAATAGTCCGCCGATGAAATCCTTCCCGCCCAACGGTTTTCGGTCAGGACCAACGGCCGCGGGTCGGTGCTGTCACGGGCCGGCTCCAGCACGACGGCCAGCCCGCCTCGCCGTCCGTGGGTGATCGTGATGATGTCGCCGCGGCGTAGGGCCGACAGCGCGTCGTTGACGGCTTGCCGGCGTTGCAGCCGCGATGCCCGGGCCTGCGCGCGCTCCTGCTGGCTGATCTGCTCGCGCAGTCGGGCATATTCGAGGATCGGCGCATCGTTGCCACCGAGCTCGGCCGCGACCTCGTCGAGCATCTTTTGTCCGCGCTCGACGCCGCGGACCAGGCTCACCACCGAACGGTCGGCCTGATACTGCGCGAACGACTTCTCCAGCAGCCGGTGCGCCTGCTCGGTGCCCACCCGGTTCACCAGGTTGATCGTCATGTTGTACGACGGCGCGAACGAACTGCGCAGCGGAAAGGTTCGGGTCGACGCCAGACCCGCGACCTCGGCCGGTTGGGTGGTCTCCTCGCCCGGTTGCCAAAGCACCACAGCGTGACCCTCGACGTCGATGCCGCGCCGGCCGGCCCGGCCGGTGAGCTGGGTGTACTCGCCAGGCGTCAGCGGGAGATGCTGTTCGCCGTTGTACTTCACCAACCGCTCCAACACCACGGTGCGGGCCGGCATGTTGATACCCAATGCCAGTGTCTCAGTGGCGAAGACGGCCCGGATCAACCCGGCGGTGAACAACTCCTCGACGGTGTGCCGAAATACCGGCAGCAGGCCGGCGTGATGCGACGCGATGCCACGCAGCAGCGCCTCCCGCCACTCGTAGTAGCCGAGCACGTCCAGGTCGGAATCCTCGAGATCGCCGCAGCGATGGTCGATCACCTCGGCGATCTGCGCCCGCTCCTCCTCGGTGGTCAGCCGCAGCGACGAGCGCAGACACTGCGACACGGCGGCGTCGCAACCGACTCGGGAAAACACGAAGGTGATCGCCGGCAGCAGACCGTCCGCGTCGAGCATGCTGATCACGTCCGGTCGCGACGGCGGGCGGTAGAAACCCGAGCGTCCCGAGCCTCCTCGGCCGCCTCCGTGACGCGGACCGCGCCAGTCGGACAACCGATCGGCCTCACGGCGATGGGCGATGTGGCGCAACAGGTTTGGGTCGACAACCGCGTGCCGCTGATCTTGGGCGCCTGGAGCGCCCGAATTAGCGCTGTAGTCGAACAGGTCGAAGATCCGCTTACCGACCAGCATGTGCTGCCACAGCGGGACCGGTCGGTGGTCGTCGACCACCACCGAGGTGTCGCCGCGCACGGTCTGAATCCAGCCGCCGAATTCTTCAGCGTTGCTCACCGTCGCCGACAGGCTGACCAGCCGCACGTCGTCGGGCAGGTGCAGGATCACCTCCTCCCACACCGCCCCGCGCATCCGGTCGGCAAGGAAGTGCACCTCGTCCATCACCACATACGAAAGTCCGCGCAGCGCTGGCGAATCCGCGTAGAGCATGTTGCGCAGCACTTCGGTGGTCATCACCACCACCGGGGCGTCGGCATTCACCGACATGTCGCCGGTCAGCAGCCCGATCTGCTCTTTGCCGTAGCGCGCCACGAAGTCGTTGTGCTTCTGGTTGCTCAGCGCCTTGATCGGTGTGGTGTAGAAACACTTGCCCCCGGACGCCAAGGCCAGGTGCACCGCGAATTCGCCGACGATGGTCTTGCCGGCTCCGGTCGGCGCGCACACCAGCACGCCATGACCCTTCTCCAACGCCGCGCAGGCCCGTCGCTGGAAGGGGTCGAGCTCGAATGCCAATTCCGCAGCGAACCGGGCCAATTCACCCGTGAGCGCGTCAGGTGATGTCGTCATGAGGTCCGGCGATGCTCGACGGCGCCCCGACCGAGGATGGCGTTTCGACCGCGGACGGCGGGTCGAGGACCGAAGCTTCGTCGTCGTCGAGGGTGGTCAGCGCTTCGCGCCTGGCTTGGCGTCGGTCGTGCACGCGGGCGATCTGGATGGCCAGTTCGAGCAGCAACGTCAGCGTCAGCCCCAGCGCCGTCATGGAGAACGGGTCGGAGCCCGGCGTGAAAACCGCTGCGAATACGAACATCGCGAAGATCAGGCCACGGCGCCACGACTTCAGCCGCGCGTAGGTCAAGATGCCGACGAAGTTGAGCATCACCACCAGCAGCGGGAATTCGAAGCTCACCCCGAACACCAGCAGCAGGTTGATCAGGAAACCGAAATAGCGGTCGCCGGACAACGCCGTCACCTGCACGTCGCTGCCCACGGTCAACAGGAATTGCAACGCCTTGGACACCACCACGTAAGCCAGCACCGCACCGGCGACGAAGAGCAACGCCGCCGGCACCACGAACGCGACCGCGAAACGTTTTTCCTTCTTGTACAGACCCGGGGTGATGAACGCCCAGAGTTGGTACAGCCACATCGGGCAGGCCAGCACGATGCCCGCCGTCAGCGCGACTTTCAGCCGCAGCATGAACTGGTCGAAGGGTGCGGTGGCCAGCAGTCTGCACTGGCCGTTGGCGATGTCCGCCCGTGCGGACGCCGGCAGCGCGCAATACGGGTGGCGGAGCCACTCGCCGAGGCTTTCCAGCCCGAACATCGGGTGCGAATACCAGACGAAGCCGAACGCGGTGGTCACAATGATCACCGCCAGCGAGATCAGCAGCCGCGACCGCAGCTCGGTGAGATGTGCGACCAGCGACATGGTCGCGTCGGGATTGGTGCGGCTGCGACGGGATCGCGGATCGAACCGTCTGAATAAACCGGTGGTGCGCACGGTGATAGGCGCTCGGGCGCCGTGGCGGCGGTGCCGGGCTAGGCCGAGCGACCGTCAGCCGCCGGCGGCTCTACCCGCTCGGAATGCACCGGCTGAGCCGGCGCGGCTTGGGTGGCGGACGTTTCGGGCTTGCTGTCGCTTTGCAGTTCACGCACCTCGGACTTGAAGATCCGCAGCGATTTGCCCAATGAACGTGCCGCGTCGGGAAGCCGCTTGGCGCCGAACAGAACAATCAACAGGACCGCGATGATGGCCAGGTGCCACGGGCCAAGAGCGTTCACTTGTGTTTACCTCCACACGTCCCCACGATGCTACCGCAGCCGCCGTCTGATCAGCCTGAGCGCGCCACGGCCTGATAGGCCTCCAGCGCGGCCGCGGCGTCTCGGGCCACTTGCGCGGCCAGTGAGTCTGGACCCAGCACCCGCACCGCTGACCCCAGCCCCAGCACCTGGCGGGCCATCCAGTCTTGCGAGGCATAGGTCATCGCCGCTTCGCAGTAGCCGTCGGGCAGTTCCTGCAGTAGACGCATCGGGTAGTACTCGAACATCCACGAGGCCGAGGGTGACAGGCGCAGCGTGGCCGACGGTAGCGCCGGATCGGCGTCGAACAACGACGTGTCTGGCGGCGCTTGGATCGCGGGTTCCGGTGGCGCAGACGGCTCGTCGAGCACTGAGGCGTCGACGATGCGGTCGAACCGGAACAACCGCACACCTTCGGCTTCTCGCGACCACGCCTCCACGTAGCTGTGGCCTCCGACGAGCACGATCCGGATCGGGTCGACGATTCGGGTGGACAGCGTGTCGTGCGAGGCGGCGTAGTAGTCGATACTCAACGCCCGGTTGTCGCGGACCGCGCCCCGCACCGCGGCGGAGGCCTGGCTCTCGACCGGCGCCGGCTCGTCGACTGCCGAGACGTCGTGGCCGTGCCCGGCCGCTCCCGCGGCCGTCTCGATCTTGGCGATGGCACTGCGCGCCGCCTCCGGATCGACCACGCCCGGGATGTCGGCGAGCGCGCGCAGCGCCACCAGCAACCCGGTGGCCTCCGGCGAGGTGAGCTGCAGCGGGGTGTCCATCCCCGCGGAGAACGTCACCTCGATGGTGTCGCCGGTGAATTCGAAGTCGATCAGGTCGCCCGGGCCGTAGCCAGGCAGGCCGCACAACCACAGTTGGTCGAGGTCCTCCCCCAGCTGCTTGACCGAAACACCGAGCTCAGAGGCCGCTTGAGTGCGGGTAACCCGCGGATTGGCCTGGAAATACGGCACCATGTTCAGCAGTCGCACCAGCCGTGTCGACACGGGGGTCATGGGCGCTCCTCCCCTACGTGAGCGCGCAACAGGCTCAGCACCTCGTCCCGCAGCGTTGCGGGTTCCAGTACAACGGCGTCGGCGGCGTACCCGGCGATATCGCGCGCCAGCCGGCCGGTGGTTCCGATGTCCACCTCGATGACGTCGCCGTGGCGGCCGTTCACCGGCCGGGCGCCCACCGATGTTCCGGCGCGCCGCAGCGCGGTGGCCCGACCTTCGGCGACCCAGACCTGGGCGCGCACGCCTGTAGGCGCATCGCCGACGGCTTTGGCGACGATCTCGCGCAGATCGACGTTCTTGGGCCTGGTGACAGCCCCGGCGGAGCCGATCGGGGTCACCCCGGCGCCGATGCGGGATAGCCGGAACGTGCGGGTGGCGTCGCGATCGCGGTCGTGCCCGACCAGATACCAGCGGCCTTTTTCGGTGATCACGCCCCACGGCTCGACGGTGCGCACGGTGTAGGGCTCGGCCCGCGACGGCCGATGCGGAAACTGCACGGCCTGCCCTGCGGTGACCGCCGCCAGCAACGCGTTCAACACGTCTTCCGATCCGCGCAGCCCTACGCTGCCGGCCGGCGACGCGATGGCGACCGGCGCATCTGGGTCGACGTCGACACCGGCGGCCCGCAGCTTCAGCAGTGCGCCCTGGGTGGCGGTGATCAGCTCGGGCGACTCCCACAGCTGGGTGGCCACCGCGACGGCGGCGGCCTCGTCGCCAGTCAGCTCGACAGCGGGCAGCGCATACGCGTCGCGGTTGATCCGGTAGCCCTCCACCGGGTCGTAGGACGACACCCGGCCGGTTTCCAGCGGAATGCCCAGATCGCGAAGTTCGTTCTTGTCGCGCTCGAACATTCGCGAAAACGCCTCATCGCTGGCGCTGTCCGCGTATCCAGCCACGCTGGACCGGATTTTCTCCGCGGTGATGTAGCTGCGGGTGGACAACAACGCGATGACGAGGTTGAGCAGCCGTTCGACTTTGGAGATCGCCATCTCTATCAGGTTAGGGCAACGGGTTGCGCAACAACGTCATCAGACCACAGCACCGGTCGATCTGAGCTCCGCCGTCGACGAAGCGGCCATCCCGGTGCTCATGCGGTGGCAGACGTGATCACGCGGTCTTCCGGTGCTCGTGGTGGGCCGCCAAGGAGCGCAGCTGGCGCAATGCGAACGCGCGACCGCGTCCTCGTTCCGGAATGTTCACACCCGACCACATGCCTTGGGCGTCGGGGGTCTTCAAGGCTTCCTTGGCGCATAGCCAACGCCGCGGGCAGGCGCGACATAACGCCTTCAGCTCGGGGTCGTCGCCCCCGACCACCCACCGGTCGGCGTCATCGAGACAAGGCGCGGCTGACCGGGTGCGTGGCATGTCTGACGTCGGGGACAAACGTCACTCCTTCCCTACGGGCGATACGCTCGTACCGATTTGCAATACAACCATATTGTGGCACGGTACTGCTAAATTGCGTCTATTGCTGATTTAGCGCAGACGCGGTTCCCAATCCCGCGTCAAACTGCCCCGGCCGAGCCGTCAAGCTCTGAGCGGATCCGCGATGCCGCCTTGAAAAGCTGTGCGGCGAGAGGCATCGCAGCCACTTCGCTACGGACGATCGCCGAAGCCGCCGGCACATCGGTCGGATTAGTCCAGCATTACTACGGCACCAAAGCCACGCTGATCGCAGCCGTTGACGAATACGTCGTGCACGTCATCAGCGATGCGGTGGGAGCGGCCCCACTACCGTCGCCGCCAGATGACGCGCTGGCCGAGATGGGCGACCGGCTCACGACAGTCATGGCCGAGCAACCCGACGTCTTCGACTACCTCGGCCGCGCGTTGGTTGAGGGCGACTCGGTCGGATCGGCGATCTTCGACGGTCTCGTGCGCCTCAGCACAGCTCAATTCGACACATTCGCCGAACGAGAGCAGACAAGGCCCGACCTGGATCCCGTCTGGGGCGTGCTCAATCCACTCCTGCTGCGCTTCGGCGCAATAATCTTGCGCGGTCACATCGAGCGGCACTTGCCCGAACCCCTCACCACGGCAACCCAACTCAGACGGTGGGATGCCGCAGCCAGCGCTCTCTTGCGGCACGGCCAACTGAAAACCGACGCACCCGGCTGACGATCGCCGCCACCTCGTTCGGTAACAGCTACATGCTGGCGATCAGCCTTTTGACCCGCTCGTCGACCGACCGGAACGGATCCTTGCACAGCACCGTGCGCTGAGCCTGATCGTTGAGCTTGAGATGCACCCAGTCGACGGTGAAGTCGCGTCCGGCCGCCTGGGCGGCGCTGATGAACTCGCCCCGCAGCCGTGCCCGCGTGGTCTGCGGCGGCTGGTCGACGGCCGCGTCGATTTCCTCGTCGGTGGTGATCCGCGCCGCCAGCCCCTTGCGCTGCAGCAGATCGAAGACGCCCCGGCCACGCTTGATGTCGTGGTAGGCCAGGTCAAGCTGGGCGATCTTCGCGTCGGACAGCTCCATGTCGTAGCGGTCCTGGTAGCGCTGGAACAACTTGCGCTTGATCACCCAATCGATTTCGGTGTCGACCTTCGCGAAGTCCTGGCTTTCCACCGCGTCTAGCTGGCGACCCCACAGGTCGACGACCTGCTCGATCTGAGCATTGGGCTCGCGCGTCTGCAGGTGCTCGACCGCGCGGGCGTAGTACTCCCGCTGGATGTCCAGCGCGCTGGCCTGACGTCCACCGGCCAACCGCACCGGGCGCCGGCCGCTGGTGTCGTGGCTGACCTCGCGGATGGCGCGGATCGGGTTGTCCAGGGAGAAGTCCCGGAACGCCACGCCGGCCTCGATCATCTCCAGCACCAGTGACGCGGTACCCACCTTGAGCATGGTCGTGGATTCGCACATGTTGGAGTCGCCGACGATGACGTGCAGGCGCCGGTACTTCTCGGCGTCCGCGTGCGGCTCGTCGCGGGTATTGATGATGGGGCGTGATCGGGTCGTTGCGCTGGAGACACCCTCCCAGATGTGCTCGGCGCGCTGCGACAGGCAGAAAGTGGCGGCCTTGGGGGTTTGCAGCACCTTGCCGGCGCCGCAGATGAGCTGGCGGGTGACCAGGAACGGCAGCAGCACGTCGGAGATCCGCGAGAATTCACCGGCGCGCACGATCAGGTAGTTCTCGTGGCAGCCGTAGGAGTTGCCCGCCGAGTCGGTGTTGTTCTTGAACAGGTAGATGTCGCCGCCGATGCCCTCGTCAGCCAACCGCTGCTCGGCGTCGATCAGCAGGTCTTCGAGCACGCGTTCGCCCGCGCGGTCATGGGTGACCAGCTGCACCAGGCTGTCGCACTCGGCGGTGGCGTATTCGGGGTGGCTGCCCACGTCCAGGTACAGCCGAGCCCCGTTTCGCAGGAAAACGTTGGAGCTGCGGCCCCACGAGACGACCCGTCGGAACAGGTAGCGGGCCACTTCGTCGGGAGAGAGGCGCCGATGACCGTGGAAAGTGCAGGTGACACCGAATTCGGTTTCGATGCCCATGATTCGCCGCTGCACAATTCGAGCGTACTTGCTGAAGGCGGAACTGGTGTGGAGCCCCCGCCGATGGGTCGGAGGCAGCTCCGATGAGCGCCGCCGATTCCGGCTGTCAGCTCGTCAACAAACGCGAAAACGATTGCCGATGCTCCATGTTCACGACTCGGCCGGCTCGGGCGCCTCGCCGAACCGGCTCAGCGCGAGCGCTCCGATGACGGCGACCGCGAACCCGGCCTCCACCATCCAGCCCAGGCCCGGGCGGGTGCGATCGCCCAGCCAGGCCACTCCGACCAGGGCCGGGCCGACCGTTTCGCCGACCACCATCCCGGCGACGGCCGTGGTCACCGATCCACGGCTCAAAGCGGACGTGAGCAGCAAAAAGCCGGCGGCACCGCCGACTACCAGGGCATAGACGGCTGGATTGGTATAGAACGAAGCCTGGGTCAGGTCGATCGAATCGATCAGCCGAACAGCGATCTCGACGACTCCGAAGCCCGCACCGGCCCCGAACCCCAGCACCAGTGCGCGGCTCCGGTCGCTCAAGCGCCCCGCCGCCGCACCGGCGGCGAACACGAGGGCGCCGATCACGAGCAGCGCCCAGCCCAGCCCGGGCGGGCCGTGCCCAGTGCCCTCCGGCCCAGCGGCGACGCCGAGCATCGCCAGGCTTGCGCAGACCACCGCCACGGCGGCCCACTCCATCGCCGACAACCGCGTGGACAACACCCATGCGGCCACGATCGCGGTGACGGCGAGCGACGCAGCGATCGCCGCGGCGACGACGTAAATCGGCACCAGCCGAAGCGCGGCGACCTGCAGCACGAAGCCCAGGCCGTCCAGCGCGATACCCACCAGGTATCGCCATTGCCGCAGCGCGCGGAATAACAGAGCGGCGTCGACTCCGGAATCACTGTCCCCGGAGTTCACCGAGCGGGTCGCCGCGGCCTGCAGCACCGTCGCGGTGCCGTAACACACCGAGCACGCCAGCGCGAGCAGCAAGCCGATCAGCATGGCACAGAGCCTATTTCGACGATTCCTCCGCCGAGTCGTCTGACGACTCGGAAGAATCGCGTTCAGGCAGCAGCCGTTCCAGCGCGGCACCGGTGATCCGACGGAACGCTCGCCGCGGCCGGCTGGTGTCGAGAATGGCAACCTCCAGCGTCGAGACGCTCAATGTGTCATCCTCGCTGCCGTTGCCGGCGCCCGCCTTCAAGGCGTTGACGGCGATGTGCACAGCATCGGCAAGATCGGCATTCTCGGCGTATGAGTCCTTGAGCGCGGTGGCGATCGGCTCGATCGTCCCGCCCATCACCACAAAGTGCGGCTCGTCGGCGATCGACCCGTCGTAGGTGATCCGGTAGAGCTCAGGCGGTTTGGTCTCGCCGTAGTGAGCGACTTCGGCGACGCACAGCTCGACCTCGTACGGCTTGGCCTGCTCGGTGAAGATGGTGCCCAGTGTCTGCGCGTACACGTTGGCCAACTGCCGGCCGGTCACGTCACGACGGTCGTAGGCATACCCGCGGGTGTCGGCGAATTGGATGCCGCCGCGGCGAAGATTGTCGAACTCGTTGAACTTTCCGGCGGCGGCGAAGCCGACGCGGTCGTAGAGCTCGCTGATCTTCTGCAATGAGCGGGAAGGGTTTTCGGCAACGAACAGCACACCGCCGGAGTAGACCAGTGCCACCACGCTGCGGCCGCGTGCGATGCCCTTACGCGCGAGCTCGCTGCGCTCGCGCATCGCCTGCTCAGGCGAGATGAAGTACGGAAAACTCATGAATCACTTCCCGCGCGATCGGCATCGGGTCCGAAAGTATCCGTGCGCGAACGCGTTTGGATGACCTCGCGGGCCAGCTCGGCGATGCGCTGCTCGCCGACGTTGATGGCACCGTCGACCCCGATGGTGACGGCGGTCGGGAAGATCCCGCGGACCAGGTCCGGCCCGCCGGTAGCCGAATCGTCATCGGCGGCATCGTAAAGGGCCTCGACAGCAACTCGCAGCGCCGAATCCGCGTCCGTCACTTGCGAATACAACTTCTTGATCGACGACTTGGCAAAGATCGAGCCCGAGCCGACCGACTGGTAGCCCTCTTCCTCCAGGTTCCATCCACCGGCAGCGTCGAACGAGACGATGCGGCCCGCCTTCTCCGAATCCGGGTCGGCGATGTCGAATCCGACGAGCAGCGGCAGCGCCACCAGACCCTGCATCGCGGCGGCGAGGTTGCCGCGCACCATGATCGCCAGCCGGTTCACTTTGCCCGCGAAGGTGAGCGGCACGCCTTCCAGCTTCTCGTAGTGTTCGAGTTCGACGGCGTAGAGGCGGGCGAATTCGACTGCGATGGCCGCGGTGCCGGCGATCCCGGTCGCGGTGTAGTCGTCGGTGATGTAGACCTTCTGCACGTCTCGCCCGGCGATCATGTTGCCCTGCGTCGAGCGCCGGTCGCCGGCGAGCAAGACCCCGCCCGGGTATTTCAGCGCGACGATCGTGGTGCCGTGCGGCAGCGCAGAAGTGGGCGTGACGGCGTCGACGTTGGTCATGCGCGCAGGCAGCAGCTCCGGCGCCGAATGGCGCAAATGATCAGTGAAGGAGGAAAGGCCGCCGGTGGCGATTCCGGGAAGTGCCGAGTTGCTGGCCGGGCGATTGTGGAAAGGCCAGGTCACTGGCCGCCCTTTTGGACGTATGCACGGACGAAGTCTTCGGCGTTCTCTTCCAGAACATCGTCGATCTCGTCGAGCAGGTCGTCGGTTTCCTCAGTCAGCTTTTCGCGACGCTCCTGACCCGCGGCCGTGCTGGTCGTGGGGTCGTCATCATCGCCGCCGCCACCACCGCGCTTGGTCTGCTCCTGGGCCATGCTGCCTCCTGCGTCATCATCGGCCGTGAGACACGTCCGTCTATTTCTTTACCCTACCGGTGAATGGCGGCAATGCCCTGGCTTGAAACCTTATGTCCGGCTCCTCCTCGGGCTTCCCGGAGCCCGCATTGTCGCCGGACGACCGCCGCGGCCGGCAGCTCAAGTGGTCAGCTGCTCCACCAGCTCAACCGCGCTGTTCACCGAGTCCAGCAGCGCTCCGACGTGCGCTTTACTGCCGCGCAGTGGCTCCAGCGTCGGGATGCGGACCAGAGAATCACCACCCAGATCGAAAATCACCGAGTCCCAACTCGCCGCGGCGATGTCGGCACCGAAGCGGCGCAGGCATTCCCCGCGGAAGTAGGCGCGGGTGTCGGTCGGAGGGTTGTCGACGGCGTCGATCACCTGCTGCTCGGTGACCAGCCGCTTCATCGAACCGCGGGCCACCAGCCGGTTGTACAACCCCTTGTCCAGCCGGACATCGGAGTATTGGAGATCGACCAGGTGCAGTCGCGGTGCCGACCAGGCCAGGTTCTCCCGCTGCCGGAAACCTTCCAGCAGGCGCAGTTTGGCAGGCCAGTCCAACAGCTCGGCGCACTCCATCGGATCGCGCTCCAGTAGGTCGAGCACGTGAGCCCAGGTCTCCACGACCCTCGACGCACCTGGATCGGGATCGCGACTATCGACCAGCTTTGCTACCCGGTCCAGGTAAATCCGTTGCAGCGCAAGGGCAGTCATTTCCCGACCGTCGGCCAGCGCGACGGTGGCACGCAGCGACGGGTCGCGGCTGACCGCGTGCACGGCGTGCACCGGACGGGCCAGCGCCAGATCGCTGAGGTCGATGCCGTGCGCCGGGCCGTCCTCGATCAGGTCCAGGGCCAGTGCCGTGGTGCCCAGCTTGAGATAGGTCGACGTCTCGGAAAGGTTGGCGTCGCCGATGATCACGTGTAGCCGGCGGTAGCGGTCGGCGTCGGCGTGCGGCTCGTCGCGGGTGTTGATGATGCCGCGCTTCAGCGTGGTCTCCAGCCCCACCTCGACCTCGATGTAGTCCGAGCGCTGCGAGAGCTGGAAGCCGGGCTCGTCGCCGGACGGCCCGATCCCGACTCGACCGGAACCGGTGAACACCTGGCGGGACACCAAGAACGGCGTCAGCCCGGCGATGACGGCGGAGAACGGAGTCTGGCGGCTCATCAGATAGTTCTCGTGCGACCCGTAGGACGCACCCTTGCCGTCGACGTTGTTCTTGTACAGCTGCAGCTTGGCGGCGCCGGGGACGCTCGCGACATGACGGGCAGCGGCCTCCATCACCCGCTCGCCGGCCTTGTCCCAGATCACCGCGTCCAACGGGTCGGTGCACTCCGGCGCGGAGTACTCCGGGTGGGCATGGTCGACGTAGAGCCGCGCACCATTGGTCAGGATCATGTTGGCGGCACCGACTTCGTCGGCGTCGACCACCGGCGGCGGCCCGGCCGAGCGGCTCAGGTCGAAACCGCGGGCATCCCGCAGCGGCGATTCCACCTCGTAATCCCAGCGGGTGCGCTTGGCGCGCTGGATGCCGGCGGCGGCGGCATAGGCCAGCACCGCCTGCGTCGAAGTCAGGATCGGGTTGGCGGTCGGGTCCGATGGCGACGAAATGCCGTATTCGACCTCCGTGCCGATGATCCGTTGCATCCCGCAAGCCTAGGCGTGCTCTCGAAGCGGGCCGGTTCGCGACCCAAGGTGGGGTTCCCCCAACCACCTAGCCACCAGGGACCAGCCGAAACCGCATCGCTGGAGTCATCGCCCCTAGCTGCCCGCGTGGGTTATCGTCGGCCCGGCGGGGCGGCGTGGAGGACGAATTGATCAAGCCTGTGCGGTATGGGCCGGATCCGGTTCCCGCGCGCAGCCGCGACGTTGCTCCGGCGGCGGATCGGCGGTCGTTGTCGCTGCTGCTGATCGAGGACGACCGTGCTGATGCGGTGCTGGTGGAAGAACTGATGGCCGACTCAGCTAGCGATATTCGGGTGGTGTGGGCGCCGTCGATGGCGCGCGCCGAGGAATTCCTTTCCGACGAGCGCCCTGACTGCGTGCTCCTGGACCTGAATCTGCCGGACGCAATCGAGTTCGATGGCATCAGCCGCATAGCCGAGTGGGACGGCACCCTTCCGGTTGTCGTGCTGACCGGATTGAACGACGAAGCATTCGGGGTGTCAGCGGTCGCCGCTGGCGCGCAGGACTACTTGATCAAGGGGCGCGTGGAACCCGAAATGCTGCGGCGGAGCTTGCTGTACGCGATCGAACGCAAACGTGCCGAACTGATTGCGGTGGACCTACATGCGAGTGATCTTCGCGCCCAGGAGAATTCGCGGCTGGAACGTGGTCTGCTGCCCTCCCCGCTGCTACTCGACGGCTCTGAAGTCGACGTGGTGACGCGCTACCGTCCCAGCCGGGCGCGCGCGCTGCTGGGCGGAGATTTCTACGATGTCGTGCAGACACCGGACCGGACGGTGCACGTCGTTATCGGTGATGTCGCTGGGCACGGGCCCGATGAGGCGGCGCTTGGAGTGGCCTTGCGGATCGCGTGGCGCACGTTGACGCTGGGTGGCGTTCACGGTGAAGCCGCGATGCGCCAACTGGAGCGAATCCTGCACGCTGAAGGCGGCGGCCACGGAATATTCGCGACAATGCTGAGCCTGGCGATCGCTCCTAGCAGTCCGCAGGTTCTCTCGGTCCGCGCCGGCCACCCCAGAATGCTGGCACACGGCCTTGGCACCGTGGATTGGGTCGAGACGCCGGGTGGCCCCGCGCTGGGGTTCGGCGGTCAAAGCTGGCCGCAATATGCGACGGAACTCCCTGCGGGTGGTGGTTTGGTGCTGTTGACCGACGGCTTGTTCGAGGGGTATTCAGGCCCCGGGTCGCAACGCCTCGGCGAGGACGGTTTGCTCGAACTGGCCCGACCGCTGGCACCTCTGCCCGGCCCGGCGTTTGTCGATGCGCTCATCGACCAGGCCGAGGATCGGGCCCGGTCTCATGGCGGCTTCAACGACGACGTCGCGGTGGTGCGAGTAGAGCGCAGCGTCACGTGAAGAGCACCGTCGCGGACCCGACACCGCTCAGATCAAGACTGACGGTGGCGGGGTGGCAGACCCTGGTGTTGTCGGTCATCGGGATAACGGCTCTGGCCGGCGCGGCAACCGGAGCGGTCTTGTTGCACCGCACGGATGCGGTGACTCGTCAGTTGACTGACGAAATTCAGCCCGCGCGGGTGTCGGCCTATCGATTGCAGGGCGGGCTGATTGATCAGGAGACATCCTTGCGCGGTTATCTGATTTCGGCGGACCGGCAGTTCCTCGCGCCTTACGTCGACGGGCAGCGCGCAGAACAGCAGGCGGCGGCGGACATCACCGCTCGACTCGGTGATCGCGTCGATTTACTGGCCGATTTGACCGCGATCCAGCGTGCAGGATCGGCGTGGCGTGACTCCGATGCGCGGCCGCTGATCGACGCCGTGACCCCAGGCGCACCGACCGTGGTGGACATCGAGACCGCCGACCGCGGGAAGGCCGATTTCGACCGGATCCGAGCGCTGTGCGACACCCAGAATGCCCATTTGGCAGCGGCAAAGACCGCGGCGGTGGACGAGCTGAACGCGATGCGCAGCTGGCGTGACCGGCTCCTGCTCGCGATGGCGGCAATGTTTGTGGCCGGGGCGTTCCTGCTGGCGTTGTTGATGCGCCGCACGGTGACCCGCCCCTTGCAGGCGCTGGCAGCGTCGTGTCGGCGCATTGTGGGGGGCAACTTTGCCGACAGCATCGCCGTGCACGGGCCCAAAGACATCCGCGCGATCGCCGAAGACGTCGACAACATGCGGCAGCGCATCGTCGCTGAACTGGACGCCTCCGTGTCAGACCGGGCTCGTCTGGAGATGCAAACGGAGGAACTCGACACGCAGGCGGTCGAGCTACGGCGGTCCAACGCCGAGCTGGAGCAGTTCGCCTATGTGGCGTCCCATGACCTTCAAGAACCGTTGCGCAAAGTGGCCTCGTTTTGCCAACTACTCGAGAAACGTTACGGTCACGAGCTCGATGAACGCGGTATCGAATACCTCGGATTCGCCGTTGATGGCGCCAAACGCATGCAGGTGCTCATCAACGATCTACTCACCTTTTCTCGAGTCGGTCGCGTCAAGGCCGCCCACGAGATCGTCGACCTCGACGCCACGTTGGACGCCGCGCTGGGCAATTTGGTCGTCGCGATGGAGGAGTCCGGGGCACAGCTGGTCCGGGGAGGCGGCCCGCTTCCGCAGGTGCTCGGTGACGCGACTCTTTTCACGATGTTGTGGCAGAACCTGATTGGGAACGCCGTCAAGTTCCGGCGCCCGGATCACGCACCGCAGATCGAAGTCGAATACGAACGCGGCGGCGGTGAGCATGACGGCTACTGGGTCTTCAGCGTGACCGACAACGGCATCGGCATTGCGCCCGAGTTCGTCGACAAGGTATTTGTCATCTTCCAGCGTCTACATGGCCGAGACGCGTACGCCGGAACGGGCATCGGGCTGGCCGTGTGCAAGAAAATCGTTGAGCTGCACGGCGGTACGATCGGTGTCGACGCCACCACCAGTATTGGTACTCGACTCTGGTTCACTCTGCCTATCGGCGTCGCCAGCGATGAACGGCCCGCCGACGCAGCCCAAGGAGCTCAGCGATGACATCGAAGGGCGGCCCCATTGATGTCCTGCTGATCGAAGACGACCCCGGCGACATTCTCATCACCCGGGAAGCTTTCGAGCACCACAAGATTCACAACACGTTGCATGTTGCACGCGACGGACAGGAAGGCCTCGACTATCTCTACCAACGCGGTGCACATGAGGGAGCGCAACGTCCAGATCTGATCCTGATGGACTTGAATCTGCCCAAATACGACGGCCGCCAACTGCTCGAACAGATCAAATCCGATCCGGACCTGTGCCATATCCCGCTCGTCGTACTCACCACCTCGGCCGCCGAGGAAGACATTCTGCGCAGCTATCGACTGCACGCCAACGCTTACGTCACCAAACCCGTCGGCTTCGAAGAATTCATGAACGTCATTCGCCAGATCGACGAGTTCTTCGTCCAAGTCGTGCGACTTCCGGGCCGTTAATCGTGCTGGTTGGTTGACGCTGGTCACTGAAGTGATTACCTTCACTGGGTGCCTGCCTCTGCTGCGCCCGAGTCCACCAAAAACCTGTCCGGGAAGCGCTACGGCGAAGTCCTTCTGGTGACGCCCGGCGAGGTGGGACCGCAGGCCGCGGTCTACAACACCTTCGGCCTCAACGACTGTCCCGCCGAGCTGTGGTCGGCGCTCGACGCGAAGGCTATCGCGGCCGAAAACGGTGCTGCCACAGCCTTACTCGACGGCCCGCGGTACTGGCTGATGAACGAGATCGAGAAGCCGACCCAGGGCCCGCGGATCATCAAGAACTTCGGCGGGATCGACATGGTGCTGGAATCCCAGACCCTGCTGTCGGCGATGAACCCGGCGCCCTACACCGCGAACCAGGTGCACCGGCACAGCGTCTCCACCTTCGACGCCGGCGAAGAGGTCTACGAACTGTGTGACCCCGCACTGCGGCGCTGGCTGATGCAGACCTGGAGCCAGATCGTCGATCCCAACCTGTCGCGGTCCGATCTGCCCGGGCTCGGCGAGCGGCTCGACTTGCCGCCCGGTTGGACCTACCAAGCCCGAACCCTGACCGCCCCGTTGAGCATCGACACGACGACGCACGCCGCCCAGGTACTTCGGGACGACCTGACCAACAGCTATTCCCTACTGGCCGGCTGAGTCCTATAGCGCCGCGCTTGCGACCGCCGCTACAAGTACTGGCCGAGGTTGGACTCGGTGTCGATCGCCCGTGAGGCACTGGAACTCTTGCCGGTGACCAGCGTGCGGATGTAAACGATCCGCTCGCCCTTCTTGCCCGAGATCCGCGCCCAGTCGTCGGGGTTGGTGGTGTTGGGCAAGTCCTCGTTCTCGGCGAACTCGTCAACGATCGAGTCGAGCAGGTGCTGGATCCGCAGGCCTGCCTGACCGCTTTCCAACACCGACTTGATGGCGTTCTTCTTCGCCCGGTCGACGACGTTCTGAATCATCGCGCCGGAGTTGAAGTCCTTGAAGTACATGACTTCTTTGTCGCCGTTGGCATAGGTGACTTCCAAGAACCGGTTGTCGTCGATCTCGGCGTACATCCGGTCGACGACCTTCTCGATCATCGCTTTGATGCACGCCCCACGGTCACCGCCGAATTCGGCAATGTCATCAGCGTGCACCGGCAAGGTCTCGACAAGGTACTTCGAGAAGATGTCCTGTGCCGATTCGGCGTCCGGTCGCTCGATCTTGATCTTGACGTCGAGGCGGCCGGGCCGCAGGATCGCGGGGTCGATCATGTCCTCACGGTTGGAGGCGCCGATCACGATGACGTTCTCCAGACCTTCGACCCCGTCGATCTCGCTGAGCAACTGCGGGACGACCGTCGTCTCCACGTCGGAGGAAACTCCGGTTCCGCGGGTACGGAAGATCGAGTCCATCTCGTCGAAGAACACGATCACCGGGGTGCCCTCGGACGCCTTCTCGCGGGCCCGCTGGAAGATCAGCCGGATGTGACGCTCCGTCTCGCCGACGAACTTGTTCAGCAGCTCGGGGCCCTTGATGTTGAGGAAGTAGGACTTGGCCTCACGCGCGTCTTCACCGCGAACCTCGGCCATCTTCTTGGCCAGCGAGTTGGCAACCGCCTTGGCAATCAACGTCTTTCCGCACCCGGGCGGGCCGTAGAGCAGCACACCTTTGGGCGGGCGCAGCGCGTATTCGCGGTAGAGGTCCTTGTGCAGGAACGGCAGCTCGACGGCGTCGCGGATCTGCTCGATCTGGCGGCCCAGCCCACCGATGTCGCTGTAGGTGACGTTGGGAACCTCTTCGAGCACCAGGTCCTCGACCTCGGCCTTGGGGATGCGCTCGAAGGCGTAACCGGCCTTGGTGTCCACCAGCAGCGAGTCACCGGGACGCAGCTTGCGGGGACGCAGGTCGTCGTCGCTCGAGTCGTACACACCCTCGGGCAAATCCGCGGCGACCAACGGCTCGGCCAGCCACACGATGCGCTCTTCGTCCGCGTGGCCGACCACCAGAGCGCGATGGCCGTCAGCCAGGACCTCGCGCAACGTTGAAATCTCGCCGACTGATTCGTACGTGCCGGCCTCGACGACAGTTAAAGCCTCATTGAGGCGAACCGTCTGTCCCTTCCGCAACGTGCTCACGTCGATGTTGGGCGAGCATGTCAGGCGCATCTTGCGCCCGGAGGTGAACACGTCGAGGGTGTCGTCCTCGTGAGTGGCCAACAGCACGCCATAGCCGCTGGGCGGCTGTCCGAGCCGGTCGACCTCCTCGCGCAGCGCCAGCAGTTGCTGGCGGGCCTCTTTGAGGGTCTCCATCAGCTTGGAATTGCGCGACGCCAACGAGTCGATTCGCGCCTCTAGCTGGTGGACGTCGCGTGGACTGGCCAGCCGTGCGCCCCGGCGGCATTGTCCAGCTGCTCACGCAGAAGAGAGGCCTCGCGCCGAAGCTCTTCCAACTCGGCGGCGTCCTCAGCGGAGAGCTCCGGTTCGCGGGGGGTACCGAACGGTTCACGCTCAAACTCACCCATGGTCGCTCCTTTCCCGCTCCGGGACGGTGGTGCGGCTGATACGTAGACGCTACCGGCGTTTTCCGATTCATGCGGGAACTCGAAATGGGGCACACTGGCATCAGCGTTAACATCATGTTGAGTTGGCTTTACCGAGAGGACCTCAGTGACCGTGAAATCCCTAGCCACAGGCATGGCGGCGTTGGCTGCCATCGGCGCGGCCGCCGCAGGTGTGACCTGTATTGCATCGGTTACCGCGGTGTCGCCTGGCGTTCAGCCCGTCGTTTTCGGCGCGCCGCTGCCGCTGGACCCGGTTACACCGGTCGGGGTGGACCTGCCCACCTCCGACCAGCTGGCGACCGTTCTCAACACCTTGCAGGACCCGAGCGTGTCGTTCGCCAACAAGGGCGACCTCGTCGAAGGCGGCATTCCTTATCCGGTCGGCCTTGCCGATCACGAACTGCAGAAGGCCGCCAGCAAGGGCAGCCTGCCGCTGACGTTCAACATCACCAACATCGTGCCCGCCGGCCCCGGCGCCGCGACGGCCACGATCACCGCGTCCGGTCCGCGCCTGGCCCCGACGCCGGAGTACCTCCGGTTCGTTGATCAGGGCGGCTGGAAGCTGTCACACGACTCGGCGATGACGCTGATTTCGGCTGTGCGTTCGCGCTGACGGCCGCTGAATGGGCCGGCGCCTGACCGCAGTCTTGAGCACCGCCGCAATCGCGTCGGTGCTCGGACTTCCGGGATGTTCCAACGACGAGGACAACGCAGCGCCGCAGACCTCAGCGCCGTCGACATCGGCGTCGCCGAGTGCGGCGGCGGCCCCGCAGGTCGCGCCGTTGCCGGCACCCGATGCGTTGTCAGGCGTGTTGTACCGGCTAGCTGACGCCGCGGTGCCGGGTCCGCAGAAGCTGAACCTGGTCGAGGGCGCCACCCCGGAGAGCGCCGCTGTGTTCGACCAGTTCGCCAACGCGTTGATCAACGGCGGCTACACACCGGTGAAATTCGATGTGCGCGGCGTCAATTGGTCGGACCGGGATCCGGCAGACGTGGTGGCCAACGTCGACATCACGTCATCCAATTCGCACGGTCCCCGGTTCGCGTTTCCGATGGAATTCAAGCCGTACCAAGGTGGTTGGCAGCTCTCGGCCCGCACCGCCGACGTCCTGCTGGCGTTCCGGACCGACACCGCCGAGCCGCCGACGACGCCGGGTCGCTGACCCCGGGTGTGGATCGGCTGGCTCGAGTTCGATCTGCTGCTCGGTGACGTGCGCTCGCTCAAGCAGAAGCGATCGCTGATTCGGCCCGTAATCGCCGAACTGCAGAGGAAATTCAATGTCTCGGTCGCCGAGACGGGGTCGCATGATCTTCATCGCCGGGCCGGGATCGGCGTGGCGATGGCCGCAGCCGATCGAGCCCACGCCGTCGATGTACTCGACGCTGCCGAACGCTTGGTCGCCGCACACCCGGAATTCGAATTGCTCTCGGCGCGAAGGGATCTGCGCCGCAGCGATGACTAGCCGAGTGATCGACTATGCCGGCGACGACGGCTGGGTCGGGCGCTGCTTGCGGTTCAGCGGCGTCGGCGGGACGGCGCCCGGGGCCAGCTTGCGGGCAAACACCAAAAATGCTGTGTGCCCGCGCATGTTGTGTTGAGGCCGCACCGCCAACCCGACGACGTTCCAGCCGCGCTGCATCGTCTCCCACGCGCGAGGTTCGGTCCAGCACTGCTGGGCGCGTAGCGCCTCGACCGCCTTGGACAGCTGCGTTACGGTCGCCACGTAAATCATCAGCACGCCGCCGGGGACCAGCGCCCGCGCGACGCGGTCGACCACATCCCACGGCGCGAGCATGTCGAGCACCACTCGGTCGATCGAGCCGTCGGGCAGATCGGCATCGACGATGTCGCTGACCACCAGTTGCCAGTTATCGGGGATGCGACCGAAGAACGTATCCACGTTGCGGCGCGCGTGCTCGGCGTGATCAGCCCGCACGTCGTAGGAGATCACCTGCCCGTCGGGTCCGACCGCGCGCAGCAGCGAGCAGGTCAGCGCCCCGGACCCGGCGCCGGCCTCCAATACCCGGGCGCCCGGAAAGATGTCACCCTCGTGCACGATCTGCGCGGCGTCCTTCGGGTAGACCACCTGCGCCCCGCGCGGCATCGAGAGCACGTAATCCACCAGCAACGGACGCAGCACCAGGAACTGGTCGCCGTTGGCCGACTTGACCACGCTGCCCTCCGGCTGCCCGATCACCTCGTCGTGCGCGATTGCGCCGCGGTGGGTGTGGAACTCGCCGCCGGGACTGAGCACCATCGTGTAATGCCGGCCTTTGGCATCGGTGAGCTGCACTCGATCACCGATGACGAACGGGCCGGTTGCAGACACAGCGGACAAGCCTGCCAGCAGACGCGCCGCCGGAAGTGCGCGGGGTTGTCCGACCTGCCTTCTAGGCTGCGGATATGAGTGGCACAGCGGGCGAACCGACCAGACGGCGCCCGGCCCTGTCGCCGTCGCGGGCGGCCGACTTCAAGCAGTGTCCGCTGCTGTATCGCTTCCGGGCGATCGACCGGCTGCCCGAACCGCCGTCGACCGCGCAGGTGCGCGGCTCGGTGGTGCACGCCGCACTGGAACAGCTCTACGGCCTGCCTGCGGCAGAACGCGGCCCGCAGACCGTCGACGCGCTAGTCGGTCCGGCGTGGGAGCAGGTGCTTGCAGCCGAACCCGAGCTGGCTGAGCAGTTGGACGCCGACCAGCAGAACCATGTGCTCGGCGAGGCCCGCAAGCTGCTGTCCGGCTATTACCGCTTGGAAGATCCGACTCGGTTCGACCCGCAGAGTTGCGAGCAGCGCATCGAGGTCGAACTCGCCGACGGCACGCTGCTGCGCGGGATCATCGATCGCATCGACGTCGCGCCCACCGGCGAGTTGCGGGTGGTCGACTACAAGACCGGCAAGGCGCCACCGGCGGCGCGGGCGCTCGCCGAGTTCAAAGCCATGTTCCAGATGAAATTCTATGCTGTCGCGCTGCTGCGATCGCGGGGCGTGCTGCCGACGCGGCTACGGCTGATCTATCTGTCCGACGGTCAGCTCTTGGACTACTCCCCCGACGAAGCCGAACTGCTGCGTTTCGAGAAGACGTTGATGGCGATGTGGCATGCCATTCAATCTGCCGGTGCCACAGGAGATTTCAGGCCACGACCGTCACGGCTTTGCGATTGGTGCGCCCACCATTCGCACTGCCCCGCCTTCGGCGGCACCCCGCCGCCGTACCCGGGCTGGCCGGATGCTCCCGACGAAGGCAATCCCGACACCGTTCTGCAGCACGGAGCCGAGCCGGCCGCCTGAGCCGCTACTGCAGCGGCGGCGCCCCGGCCGGATAGCTACCTGTAGTTCAAAGCTGTTCGGCACCACCGTCGACGAACAGCTCGCTACCTGTCATGAAGCTGCTCTGATCCGAGGCGAGGAAGAGCACCGCGGCGGCGATCTCGTCGGGCCTGCCGAGCCGTCCCATTGGCACCTTGGACGCTTCATCGTCCAGTAGTTGCTGCTCCTGTCCACTAGGCGCCAGCCCTTTGAGCCCCGGCGTTTCGACAGGTCCCGGAACTATGGTGTTAACGCGGATGTCGCGGCCGACGAGCTCGGCAGCCCAGGTCCGTCCGAACGAGCGGATCGCCGCCTTGCTTGCCGCATACACACTGAATGCTGGTGTGCCGTTGTAAGCGGCAGTCGAACCGGTCAACACAATTGATGCACCGCGGTTGAGCAGCGGCAGCATCGTTTGCACGGTGAACAGTGTGCCGCGGACGTTGGTGGTGAAGGTGTTGACGAAGTGCTCGACGGTGATGTCACCCAGCGGCGCAAACTCCCCGCCGCCGGCGTTGGCAAAGATTAAGTCGAGCCCGCTTCCGCGGGCCTCGATCATTTCGGCGAGCGCTATCAGGTCCTCGATGCTTGCGACGTCGGCGCGAACGCCGGTCGCTCCCGTGCCTATCGACGCTACCGCCGCGTCGATGGTGTCTTGATTGCGGCCGGTGAGGAAGATGTGCGCGCCCTCGGCGGCCAGCCGCTGCGCCGCGGCCAGCCCGATGCCCGAGTTGCCGCCGGTGACGAGTCCTGTCTTGCCTTCGAGTTGTCCCACGGTCGTTCCTTCGCCTAGGCCACCGAAAGTTCACGATGGCGCGATTTCATGTTGCTCTATTCAGACGCGACTCGTTCGCTCGATGACCTGATGCACGGAGCGCACCGCGCTGGCTCCTTCGCCGACGGCTGCGGCGACGCGTTTCATCGAGCCGGCGCGCACATCGCCGACAGCAAAGACGCCCGGCACCGAGGTTTCGAAGGGTAAGGGACGTCGGCCGAGATGCGGCCAGGTCGAGATCAACGCTGTAGAGGGTAATTCGGCGTCGGTAAGGATGAATCCACTGCGATCTAAATAGACGTCGTGCAGCCAGTCAGTAGCCGGGTCCGCGCCGATGAAGCAAAACAGTGCCCGGCACGGCACGCTGTCGGTGGTTTGTTTGGCGTTGTCGATGACGGTGATCGCGGTGAGGTGAATCTCGCCGTCCAATGCGCTCACTTCGGAAGCTAGCCGCACCGTGATACGCGGGTCCGCAACGATGCGGTCGGCAAGGTACGCGGACATGTCTTTGCATAGATCGTCACGGCGAACGATCAGATCGACGGGGCTGCCTGCGCCAGCCAAGTAAAGTGCCGCCTGACCGGCCGAGTTCGCGCCGCCGATGACTGCGACCGGATCGGGCGCGGCCATTCTTACCTCTAATTCGGTTGCTGCATAGTAGATCCCGGCTCCCTCGAACTCCTTCCAGCGCGGTAGCGGCAAAGTGCGGTATCGCGCGCCGGTGGCAATCACAACCGCGCGGGTGGCTACGGCAGTGCCGTCAGCCAGCTCGACGCGCAACTCGGCGGCGTCCGCGCCGACCGCGACTACCGGGCACGGGCTGTTGAGCTGGGCGCCGAACTTCTGCGCCTGAATCATCGCGCGCCCAGTCAGGTCGGCGCCACTGATGCCAGAGGTGAACCCTAAGTAGTTCTCGATGCGTGAGCTGGCCGCGGCTTGACCACCGATCGCGACCGCCTCCAACAGCAGCGTGTCCAAACCCTCCGATCCGCCATAGACGGCCGCGGCCAATCCGGCCGGTCC